>NZ_JBHXOX010000076.1:0-1007 GCF_042718795.1 Streptomyces cyaneofuscatus | reverse complement strand
GGGGTTGAGCGGCTTCCGGCTGCTCAGCAGGTGAGTCCGGAGCCCGGTGCCACGTCGAGGATGCCGGTGATGCGTTCGTACCGTTGCACGCGCGCGGCCACGGACTGCGGGTTGCCGCCGTCGCACTCCAGGGCTCCGTTGAGCGAGCGGATCGTCTCACCGAATCCGGCGCCGCCGGTCATCGCCTCGTGCGAGGTCATGGTGCCGGGGCCGTTCTGGGTGTTCCAGTACCACAGCGCGGTCCGCCAGGCGACGGACGGATCCCGCTCGACCAGCCACGGATCGTTCAGCAGGTCGAGTCCGAGGGCGTCCCCGGCGGCCTTGTAGTTGACGTTCCAGCTGAACATGATCGGGCCCCGCCCGTAGTACGCCTCCCGCCCTGCCGGGCAGCCGAAGGGCTGGGTGTCGTCGCACTTGCGCCAGTAGTTGGCCTCGTTGATCTCCTTGACGTACTTCAGCCCCACCGACTCGAAGTCCGCGTGCGTCAGGAAGGCGGCCGCCTCCCTGGCCCGGGTCTGCGGCGTTGCGGTGTTGGCGAAGCGCGGGTAGGCGTGCAGCGCGTCGATCAGGCCCTGGTAGGTGTAGAAGGGGTGGCGGTCCGGGAAGATCTCGTCGAACCGCTCCGGGCTGATGACGAAGTCGGAGATTCCTCCGGTGCAGGCGCCCCGGTCGGCCCAGGCGGACCCGGCACCCGGGTTCTCGTTGCGTGACCACCACTTCGCGGTCCAGTTGCGTCCGTGGTGCGCAACGGTGTCCCCTGCGCGGTAGTCGACCGAGGCGCTGTGGAGCGGGGCGCACGGTCCGGCGCCGGGTGAGGCGGCCGACGCGGCGGGGGTCGCTGTCAAGAAGCCGGCGGCGAGTGCGGCCAGGGCCGCCGGTACGGTGAGGAACCTCTTGATGCGATGCAGGACTGCTCACTCCTTCGGCGCGGCGCACCGGTACCCCGGCAGGCCGACGGGACGGGCCACCACCCAAGCGCGATTGGTCTGGACCTGTCAAGACCCCCT
>NZ_JBHXOX010000075.1:0-1043 GCF_042718795.1 Streptomyces cyaneofuscatus | reverse complement strand
GACCCCGTAACTTCGGGAGAAGGGGTGCTTTCTTAACGGAAAGCCGCAGTGAATAGGCCCAAGCGACTGTTTAGCAAAAACACAGGTCTCTGCGAAGCCGTAAGGCGAAGTATAGGGGGTGACACCTGCCCGGTGCTGGAAGGTTAAGAGGAGCGCTTAGCGTAAGCGAAGCTCTGAACTGAAGCCCCAGTAAACGGCGGCCGTAACTATAACGGTCCTAAGGTAGCGAAATTCCTTGTCGGGTAAGTTCCGACCCGCACGAAAGGTGTAACGATTTGGGCACTGTCTCAACCAGAGACTCGGTGAAATTATAGTACCTGTGAAGATGCAGGTTACCCGCGACAGGACGGAAAGACCCCGTGGAGCTTTACTGTAGCCTGATATTGAATTTTGGTACAGTTTGTACAGGATAGGCGGGAGCCATTGAAACCGGAGCGCTAGCTTCGGTGGAGGCGCTGGTGGGATACCGCCCTGACTGTATTGAAATTCTAACCTACGGGTCTTATCGACCCGGGAGACAGTGTCAGGTGGGCAGTTTGACTGGGGCGGTCGCCTCCTAAAGTGTAACGGAGGCGCCCAAAGGTTCCCTCAGAATGGTTGGAAATCATTCGTAGAGTGCAAAGGCATAAGGGAGCTTGACTGCGAGACCTACAAGTCGAGCAGGGACGAAAGTCGGGCTTAGTGATCCGGTGGTTCCGCATGGAAGGGCCATCGCTCAACGGATAAAAGCTACCCCGGGGATAACAGGCTTATCTCCCCCAAGAGTCCACATCGACGGGGAGGTTTGGCACCTCGATGTCGGCTCATCGCATCCTGGGGCTGTAGTCGGTCCCAAGGGTTGGGCTGTTCGCCCATTAAAGCGGTACGCGAGCTGGGTTCAGAACGTCGTGAGACAGTTCGGTCCCTATCCGTCGTGGGCGTAGGAAATTTGAGAGGAGCTGTCCTTAGTACGAGAGGACCGGGATGGACGCACCGCTGGTGTACCAGTTGTTCTGCCAAGGGCATAGCTGGGTAGCTATGTGCGGAAGGGATAAGTGCTGAAA
>NZ_JBHXOX010000074.1:0-1442 GCF_042718795.1 Streptomyces cyaneofuscatus | reverse complement strand
GACACTCACTCGACGAAACGGTAAAGCATATAGCCAGCCTATATCGTTCAAAACTGACCATATCGGATACCGCTACATCGCTACAAGACAATCCTTTGATTGAATTCATGAAGCGACAGGAAGACTTCAACCGCCGCATGGCAGAACGGATGGAGCAATTCGAAAAGAGACAGCAAGAAAGGCACGAGACACTCACCGCTGCATTACGTGAGTCCCTTGAGACACAAAAAATGATCGCAGCCACCAAACAAAAAAAGTGGTGGAAATTTTGGAAGGGCAATTGATTGCCCGTTTTCACCGCTCTAATTCATTGTCCTTGTATTTATTGGCTTCTCTAGGCATTCCAGCCGTACGGAAAAACGATGCCGCTAACTTCCGCATCTTTGGCAATTTTTCTTTAGCCCACTGAACCATTTTGTCTTTCCATTGTTCCAGTACGGCAACTCTCTCTTTTAGTGTCTTATTTTCCTTTTTTAACGCCTTGTTTTCTCCAGCCACTTTTTCAAGCGTTTGATTCTGCTTCTTGGCGAAACTCAAAACCTCAGCATACTGCCCGTTTCTCTTATCAAGTTCCTGTTTTAGTTTTAAGCTCTCCGCAGCTTCGCTATTTCTTTGAATGATCAAAACTTTATTTTCAGCTGACAGTTCCTCGTTTTCCGTTCGTAAAGTCGTCAGTTCCTCTTTCACTTCCTGCCGCAGATCCTGACGCTGCTCTTCCGTAAATTCCTTTGCAAGCTTGCGCCGCATCTCCTTTTTGGACGCTTCAACTTCCGAATGGATCCTACTCTGCAGTTCCTGAAGCCGTTGGTCTTTTTCATCCGCCCGATCTGCTTCCTGCCGGGCGATAGACTGCCAGCGCTCCTTTTCCTTCGTTTCCGACTTCAATTGCCCCGCCAACTCGGCTGCTGTTTTAGTTTTCTGCTCCGCATAGGCGTACAAAGCATGAAGTTCCCGCTCCGGCACAATGACTTTATCCTTTTTGAGCCACGCTTTTTCATGTTCAATAGTCGGCATTTTCAACTCTTCAGCCTTAACTGTCAGCGATTCTTTTTTCACTTCTATAACTGCTTGAACAGCTTTGTTTTGCTTTTCCAGTTCCTCTCTCTGCTTTTCCTTTAAAGCAATTTCAGCATTAAGCCGCTCAAGCTCCGCTTTCCGCTGATTTATTTTATACTGGTGAACATTCTCATGCTTCTTTTCGCTTGGTTCGCCGCGTACCAGGTCAAAACCGTTTTCAACCATGTGCCGATGAAAATCATCTTGAATGGCTTTCATCTTCAATTTGCCATTAAAAAAATCTTTCGCAGAGAGTCGACCGTCCTCCGTGATCGGTACAATACCAACATGCATATGAGGAGTCGCTTCATCCATATGGACTGTGGCATAAAGCATGTTTTCAGCGCTGTATTTCTCTTTCAAATGATCAACCGCTGTTTCAAAAT
>NZ_JBHXOX010000073.1:0-1952 GCF_042718795.1 Streptomyces cyaneofuscatus | reverse complement strand
AATTTCGTTTCTCCAGTATAACACAAAACGTGATTTTTGAAGCAAAACGGTTCCTCTTTATGGAGCCGTTTTTTTTATTTCCCGAAGGGTTATTTGTCAGAATGACAAACCGATTTCGAGCCGGCGAGAACCCATTGTCACACCACGATTTAGGGGGTGTGTATAAATGGGCACTCTCTGTGAAATTTGAAGCTTTGAAATTCCGAATGGCGCACTTATACACTCTGTCGAGTGAGTGCTAAAATGCTGAAGCATTTCCGTCAAGCGTGTGGAGGAATCTTGTAGAGAGATATAGCATAGATACCCGTATCTCTAGAGATATTTTGGTATATCCCTGCTATATCTATGGGGTATCTATGCTATATCTTTGGCTTCAAAAACGGCACCTGTTCTAAGAGCATAGAAACTCAACAGGCACAGCCTGTTTGACACCCTTTTTTTTAGGGTGGCACCGAGTTTCCTTATGCTCTTTTTCTCTGAAGCTAAACCTGTTTTATATGTCGTAGTCTTTTTATTGGGAGTGACCCCTTGCTGTACAATTTCCGGAGGTGCCGATAAGGGACGAATTTTCCCTTGTCGGTTGCCTTTGGGGATTGTAAGGGGTGGAGGCTCGGAATCAAAAGGAAACGAAATATCATTCCGAGTGTGCTTCTTTTTTCTGTTCTTGAATTCTATTATTTCCAATGTTAGAATTATGTTAACAACTTGTTAGGAGTGTGTTTGGATGGAAGAGAAAAAACAAATTGGACCTCGAATTACTGTTGAAACATTTAAAAAGCTAGAGTTATTAGCCGAACATTTTACAAAACACAATGAATTTGGAAGAGTTTCAAAAGATGCTGTAATTGAGTTTGCTATTAAGGAATTGTATAGGGACTATTTGGGAAAAGGACGCTAATTTTTGTTGAAAAACTGACTTCGGATTTGGGGTTCTTTATTATTAACTTGATTTTAATTAAACATTACAGGAAAAATTGAGGGGAAATGGATGGATAAACGCAATGGTGACGCGGTTTTCATAGCTCCAAATGATGTTGTAAAAGTGACCACTATGAATCACGTCATTGAAGTTCAGCATATGGAGAAGATGAACCGGAAAAATAATATCAAAAAATTGGACAAGGATAGGTTTGTAGACCTCTCTACTGGGGAGATCCGGGAGTTCGAGCATTCGGAAAATCGGCAGGAAAATTATAATTCTTTGAGACAAACCTTTAAGAAGCTGCGTTATTTGATAAATAACAATTTTATAGGACGGCCAAATGAATTACATATAACTTTGACATACAAGAAAAATATGACGGACACGAAAAAACTTTATAGTGATTTTCAAAATTTTATCGACAGGTTGCGTTATAAATACAAGAAAGAAAGTTCGATAGATTATTTATCGGTGGTAGAGCCACAAGGACGTGGAGCCTGGCATTGTCATGTTTTAATGCGCTTTAATGATTTGGATAAGATTTATATTAAAAATGCTGAATTAAGGAGTCTATGGGGTTTAGGATTTGTAACAATCAAGTCATTAAAGGATATAGACAACATAGGAGCCTATTTGAGCGCTTATTTGACTGATATAGACCTAGAAGATGTCCAAGACAGGGAAACAGCCTTAAAAGTGGCTTCAGAGGGCTGTGAGGTGCAAACAAAGATCGTAGAAGGTCGGGAAAAGAAATTTTTAAAAGGCGGACGGCTGCACATGTATCCTTCCGGAATGAATATGTATCGAAAATCAAAAGGGATTGTTAAGCCGGAACGGGAAGAAATGAAGTTCGGAGACATAAAAAAAGTAGTGGGTTCGGCAAAACCACACTACGAGAAAAGTTATCATGTCGAAAATGACAATTTTGAAAACACAATTTCGTTTCTCCAGTATAACACAAAACGTGATTTTTGAAGCAAAACGGTTCCTCTTTATGGAGCCGTTTTTTTTATTTCCCGAAGGGTTATTT
>NZ_JBHXOX010000072.1:0-1963 GCF_042718795.1 Streptomyces cyaneofuscatus | reverse complement strand
GGCGCCCTGGGCGCCCTCGGCGGCGGTGACGACGGAGCCCTCGGACGGCGCGGAGCGGGTATCCCAGCGCTGCGCGCTGGGCAGAGACGGAATTCGCTTCGCGAATTCTAAAAGGCGCTGCGCGCCTTTTTATAAACCGCTTCGCGGTTTATTGAAATTCACGCTGCGCGTGAATTGAATTACCGCTGCGCGGTAATTTTGAGGCGCCTCTCCGCTGCGCTCCGTGGCGGGGCGTCCGCTGCGCTCCCGCCCTGCCGGCTCCGCCGGGCTGGCTAGGAGGTGGGGGTGCATCAACTGTGTCTGCGGGTAGGATCCCGAACCGGTGGGCACTGCCTCCCGGGGCCGGCTCCGGGGTCCGCCGCCGCGAGGAGGTCGGGGCCGGGGGCTGGAGAGTCCGATCTGACGGGCAGTCATGCTCGGGACGCGCTTGCAGCACTCAGGAAGGGGTGTGTGCACTGCTCCCGCAATGTAGCACACTGATTGACCATGGTGGGATCGGAACAGGCCAACTGTCAGCCGATGTGATGCATCAGGTTCGTGCATCAAGTGATGCGCGGGTAGCATCACGAGTGAACTACTACCTCCTCCCCCGGATCGGGAGACATCTCGTCATGACCGGTGAAATTCCGCTTTACCCGCATCAGGCCGAAGCGGTCGACGCCATTGTTTCTGGGCTGGAGATCCGGCCCGGGCAGCAGATCCCGAAGAACGGTCTGCGCGGTCAGGTACACGCGGCGTGCGGCACGGGAAAGACGTTCATTGCCGCCGGTGCGGCCCATCGGATTTCTCCGCATGGGCGGGTTTTGGTTCTTCTTCCGACGTTGGAGTTGTTGGCGCAGACGGTGCGGGAGTGGCGGGCTTTCGGGCGTTCGGGGGCGATGGTGGCGGTGTGTTCGATGGATGATGACCCGCGTCTGTATGACCTGCGGGTGCCGTCGACGACGAACGCCCCGCAATTGGCGCTGTACTACGGCAGCGGGCCGGTCACGGTGTTCGCGACGTACGCGTCGCTGCCGGTCCTGGTGGAGGCTCACGAGGGCGCGTACGGGCTCCCCATGGACGTGTGGGACCTGATCTGCGTGGATGAGGCGCACCGTACATCGGGGTCGCCGGGGAAGGCGTGGGCGGTCGTCCACGACCAGGAGCAGCTTCCCGCGATGCGGCGGCTGTATCTGACGGCGACGCCGCGGATCTGGATGGAGCGGCCCCGGCCGCGCTGGCGGACGGAGCTCCCGGAGGCGATCGGGGAGGGCGGGGAGGAGGGCCGGCGGGCGCCGGTGGACAGGCTGCCCAAGGAGATGGCGTGCTCGATGTCGGACGAGCGGATCTTTGGGCCGGTTCTCTGGGCGCTGGATCTCTCCGATGCGATCGCCCGGGGGCTGCTGGCGCGGTACCAGATCGTCGTCGTCGAGCTGCGGGACGAGCGGCTGACGCTGGAGAAACTGTACGGCGAGGAGCGGCTAGAGGAGCACGTGCGAGGTGAGCGGCTCGCGGTGCTCCAGGCGGCGCTGCTGGAGACGATGAGCGAGCACGGGCTGGAGCGGTGCATCACCTTCCACCACCGGACGGTCGAGGCGCAGGCCTTCAGCGTGGGGCTGGAGCGGGTGGTGCGGCGGCTGCACGCGGCGGACCCGGAGCGGCACCCGGCTCAGGTGTGGTCGGGGTGGCTGTCGGGTGAGCACGAGCCGGAGGCGCGGGCGGAGAAGCTGTATCAGTTCGGGGGTCGGGTGGGGCGGGCGGTGATGTCGAACTGCCGGGTTCTCGGTGAGGGAGTCGACTGCCCGAGTGTGGATTCTGTCGCTTTGATTGACCCGAAGGGGTCGGCGGTGGATATCGTCCAGGCGATCGGACGGGCGCTCCGGCAGAAGCCTGGTCAGGATAAATTGGCGACGCTGATCGTGCCGGTGTTTCTCGGTCCGGATGAAACTCCGGAGGATATGCCGTATTCGGCTTCGTACCGTCC
>NZ_JBHXOX010000071.1:0-2704 GCF_042718795.1 Streptomyces cyaneofuscatus | reverse complement strand
ATCCGCCGCTACATCACCTGGCGAAACCGCCACGCCGACGACCGACGCCTACGCGCCGTCGTCGGCAAGGCAAACGTTGCCTGACCCGGCACTAGGGACGAACGGCCCGTGTTGGCAAGCAGTCAGGGGCGGTAGGCGACACGCATGTTGTGCAGGGGTGCATTCAATCCCACGGTGAGGTTAGTAAGCTGACCTCATGGTTACTCCAAGTGCTGCCGGAGACAGAGAGAAGGTCGTCTCCAAACTGCCGTCCTGGCTACGCCAGGACCTCAAGGTCCGTGCCGCAGAACTCGGCATCGACATCCAGGATGCCGTGTCCGCAGGCATCTCCGCCTGGCGCGCATCCTCGGAAGACCCCTCCCCCGTCGATACTGCGGGCTCTAGTTCGTTCTCCACCTGGTTGCCGCCAGGGCAATGGGAAGACCTCAAGACCACCTGTACCGAGCGAGACGGGATGCCCTTCGTCCAAGGGCTCGCCCAGTCGGTTCAGACCTGGCTGAGCGCCAATCCCTCCCCCAGGCACCGCCCGGTGACAGGCATCGTCCAGCGCAAGGTCGTCATAAACCAGAAGGGCGGAGTAGGTAAGACGGCCGTTGCGGCCGGCGTCGCCCAGGCTCTCGCCGAGGACGGCATGCGCGTCCTCCTGGTCGACTATGACCCCCAGGGTCACCTCAGCGATCAGCTTGGTGTCGAGCAACTTCCGCCAGGAACTGACAGCCTCGTGCTGCACATGTGCGGCGAGGGCAAGGGACAGCTGAAGGACCTGGTCGTCACGATCGAGTCCCCCCGATTCGAGAAGCGCCTCCACGTCCTGCCGGCCTGCCCCGACGGATTCCTCCTCGACGCGAAGATCGCCGTCGCGCGGATGCGGAACAAGGAAGCAGCCCTGGAACGGGCGCTGCAGCCGCTGGAGAAGGACTTCGACGCCATCGTGATCGACTGCCCGCCGAGCCTCGGCATGGCAACCGATGCGGCGATCTACTACGGGCGGCGCCGCCAAGGCGAAGGGGAGGGCATCTCCGGCATGGTCATCCCTGTCCTGGCCGAAGACTCCTCCGCGACGGCCTACGCGATGCTCGCCGACCAGATCGAATCACTGCGCGACGACCTCAGCCTGGAGATCGAGTACCTCGGGCTCGTCGTGAACCTCTACGACAGCCGGCGCGGCGTCGTCGCTACCTCTTCCCTCAGGGAATGGCGGAACCTCGGCGACCCCAAGGTCCTCGCTGTCATCGGTGACCTCAAGGAACAGCGAGAAGCCGTACGCAAGCGCATGCCGCTGCTGGAGCACGCCCCCTACTGCGACCAGTCGACGGGCATGCGAGAGATCGCGAGGCAGATTTCATGAGCTCCAAGGAAGACCAGCTCGGCGCATCCTCCTCGTTCGCCCGGGCCGGCAAGGCCCGCAGCGTCCGCCGCCAGCTGACCGATCAGGCCTTCGGAACGGTCGACCCGAACGAGCTGCCGCTCACCGAGATCAGCGCCAACCCGGACAACCCCCGGGAGACCCTCGGTGACATCTCCGGCATGGCCGACAGCCTCACCGAGATCGGGCAGATCCAGTCGATCACCGTCGCCTCCGTCGAGGCCTACCTACGGGACCGCCCGGAGCGAGCAACGGAACTCGAGCCAGGGGCGAACTTCGTCGTCGTGGACGGGCACCGCCGCCTGGCCGGCGCCCGGGCAGCGGGCCTGTCGACGATAAAGGTCACCGTCGACGACGCCCGGGTCACCACGGACGAGGCACTACTGGAGTCCGCCTTCGTCGCAAACGCCCAGCGGGAGAACCTCTCCGACCTGGAAGAAGCCGCAGCACTCAAAACGCTGGTGGCGTTCTACGGATCCCAGCACAAGGCCGCCCGCCGCCTCGGCGTCACCCAGCCCTACATCTCGCAGCGACTGTCCCTCCTGGAACTGGCACCGGAACTCCAGGCCGATCTGGAAGCAGGGCGCCGCAAGGTCGAGCACGTACGCGGCCTGGCCAAGCACACGCCGCAAGAACAACGTGAAGTTGCAGACGCACGAGCCCAGCAAGCAGCAGCGAAGAAGCAACAGCGGAACAAGCCCGCACCCCGCCCCGCAACTGATAACGCCGTAATCACTCCCGCCCCGGGAGAGCTCACAGCTCCATCCCACTCCCCCGCCGATAACGCCGTAATCACTTCAGTCCCGGCAGGGCCCGCAGCTCCGTCGGACTCCCTCACAGATAACGCCGTTATCACCCCCGGAGCGCCCGCCAGCCCCGAACCGGCCCCAACCCCCGGACCGGACAAGGCGGCGACTGATAACGCCGTAATCACTCCGCCCCCCGCACCCGCGTCCCCGGAGCACCTGCCCTGGCACAGCCCCCAAGCGCTCAACAGGCTGGCCCGAGAGCACATGACCACCGAGGACCGGCACACCCTGGCCAAGCTCCTCACCCAGGAGTGAGCTCCCGCAGGAGTGTCCCTGCCGCTTTCACCCAGCCCGGCAGGGACACTCGCCACTCCCCCGCCACCCACACCGCACCCAGCGAAAACACACTCCAGAAAGAGAACCCCAGATGGCAGCGATACCGCTGACACGCACACACCGGGTACTCATCGGGATCGTCGTCGCCGGTGCGGTGGTCATCGCCGCGATCGGCTTCGCGGGCTCCTACGCGGCCGTGCGCGAGCTGGCCGAGGCCAAGGGGTTCGGCCAGTTCTCCCTGGTGTTCCCCATC
>NZ_JBHXOX010000070.1:0-3560 GCF_042718795.1 Streptomyces cyaneofuscatus | reverse complement strand
GCGCGATGGCCTCGGTGGAGGCGCGCAGCCGCTTGATGTCGAACCCGCCCAAGGTGATCGGCGGCAGGGCGCAGGCCGAGTCCCCGGAGTGGATACCGGCCTCCTCGATGTGCTCCATGACGCCCCCGAGGTAGAGCTCGCTGCCGTCGTACAGCGCATCGACGTCGATCTCGATCGCGTCGTCGAGGAACCGGTCCACCAGCACCGGCCGGGTGGGGCTGATCTCGGTGGACTCCGCGATGTACGACTCCAGACGCGCCTCGTCGTACACGATCTCCATACCCCGCCCGCCCAGCACGTAGGACGGGCGGACCAGGACCGGGTAGCCGATCTCGTCCGCGATCGCCTTCGCCCCGGCGAACGTGGTCGCGGTGCCGTGCTTCGGCGCCGGGAGCCCGGCCTCGGCCAGGACCTGGCCGAACGCGCCGCGGTCCTCAGCGGCGTGGATCGCCTCCGGAGACGTACCGACGACCGGAACACCGTTGTCCTTCAGCGCCTGCGACAGACCCAGCGGGGTCTGGCCGCCGAGCTGCACGATCACACCGGCGATCGGCCCGGCCAGCGACTCGGCGTGCACGATCTCCAGCACGTCCTCCAGCGTGAGCGGCTCGAAATACAGCCGGTCGGAGGTGTCGTAGTCCGTGGAAACCGTCTCCGGGTTGCAGTTGACCATCACCGTCTCGTACCCGGCATCCGACAGGGCGAAGGAGGCGTGGACGCAGGAGTAGTCGAACTCGATACCCTGCCCGATCCGGTTCGGACCCGAGCCGAGGATGATCACAGCCGGCTTCGTACGCCGGGCGACTTCGGACTCCTCGTCGTAGGAGGAGTAGAAGTACGGCGTCCTCGCCGCGAACTCCGCCGCACACGTGTCAACCGTCTTGTACACCGGGCGGATCCCCAGCGCATGGCGGACCTCGCGCACGACGTCCTCGCGCAGCCCCCGGATCTCACCGATCTGCACATCGGAGAAGCCGTGCCGCTTCGCCTCCGCGAGCAGCTCAGGACCGAGCTTGTCGGCAGCGGCCAGCTCGTCGGCGATCTCCTTGATCAGGAAAAGCTGGTCCACGAACCACGGGTCGATCTTCGTCGACTCGAAGACCTCCTCCTGCGTCGCACCGGCCCGGATCGCCTGCATGACCGTGTTGATCCGGCCATCGGTCGGCCGGACCGCTTCCGCCAGCAACTCCGTCTTATCACCGACCGGGCCGGTGAAGGCGAACTGCGAACCCTTCTTCTCCAACGAGCGCAGCGCCTTCTGCAGGGCCTCGGTGAAGTTCCGGCCGATCGCCATCGCCTCCCCCACCGACTTCATGGTGGTGGTGAGGGTCGAGTCGGCGGACGGGAACTTCTCGAACGCGAACCGCGGCGCCTTCACGACCACGTAGTCCAGCGTCGGCTCGAACGACGCCGGAGTCTTCTCCGTGATGTCGTTCGGGATCTCGTCCAGCGTGTAACCAACAGCGAGCTTGGCTGCGATCTTGGCGATCGGGAAACCGGTCGCCTTCGACGCCAGCGCCGAGGAGCGGGAGACACGCGGGTTCATCTCGATGACGATGACCCGGCCGTCGGTGGGGTCGATGGCGAACTGGATGTTGCAGCCACCGGTGTCGACACCGACCTCGCGGATGATCGCGATACCCACATCCCGCAGCCGCTGATACTCGCGGTCCGTCAAGGTCATCGCCGGGGCGACGGTGATGGAGTCGCCGGTATGGACACCCATCGGGTCGAAGTTCTCGATCGAGCAGACGACCACGACGTTGTCGTTGCGGTCACGCATCAGCTCCAGCTCGTACTCCTTCCACCCCAGGATCGACTCCTCCAGGAGCACCTCGGTCGTCGGGGAGAGCGTGAGACCCTGGCCGGCGATGCGGCGCAGTTCCTCCTCGTCGTGGGCGAAGCCGGAACCCGCGCCGCCCATCGTGAAGGACGGGCGGACCACGACCGGGTAGCCGCCGAGGGTGTCGACACCGGCGATGACGTCGTCCATGGTGTGGCAGATCACCGAGCGGGCGGACTCGCCGTAGCCGATCTTGGCCTTGACGGCTTCGACGACGCCCTTGAACAGGTCGCGGTCCTCGCCCTTGTTGATCGCCTCGACGTTGGCGCCGATCAGCTCGACCCCGTACTTCTCCAGCACACCGTTGTCGTGCATGGAGATCGCCGTGTTCAACGCCGTCTGACCACCCAGCGTCGGCAGCAGCGCGTCGGGGCGCTCCTTCGCGATGATCTTCTCCACGAACTCCGGCGTGATCGGCTCCACATACGTGGCATCCGCGATCTCCGGATCGGTCATGATCGTGGCGGGGTTGGAGTTGACCAGGATGACCCGCAGGCCCTCCGCCTTCAGGACCCGGCAGGCCTGGGTGCCGGAGTAGTCGAACTCGGCGGCCTGGCCGATGACGATCGGACCCGAGCCGATGACCAGGACGGACTGGATATCGGAGCGCTTAGGCACGCTGGCCCTCCATCAGAGAAACGAAACGGTCGAACAGGTAGGCAGCGTCATGCGGACCAGCCGCCGCCTCCGGGTGGTACTGCACACTGAACGCCGGCCGGTCCAAGAGCTGGAGCCCCTCCACGACCTGGTCGTTCAGGCAGACATGGGAGACCTCAGCACGGCCGAACTTGGTGTCGGACACCTTGTCCAGCGGGGCATCCACGGCGAAGCCGTGATTGTGCGCCGTGACCTCGACCTTGCCGGTGGTGCGGTCCTGCACCGGCTGATTGATCCCCCGGTGCCCGTACTTCAACTTGTACGTACCGAAGCCCAGCGCCCGGCCCAGGATCTGGTTACCGAAACAGATGCCGAACAGCGGAGTCGACCGCTCCAGCACCCCGCGCATCAGCGCCACCGGGTGATCGGCGGTGGACGGATCGCCGGGACCGTTGGAGAAGAACACACCGTCCGGCTTCACCCCGTACACCTCCTCCAACGTCGCCGTCGCAGGCAGCACGTGCACCTCGATACCCCGCTCAGCCATCCGGTGCGGCGTCATCCCCTTGATACCCAGGTCCACCGCCGCGACCGTGAACTTCTTCGTGCCGATCGCCGGAACGACATACGCCTCCTTCGTCGCCACCTCGGCCGACAGGTCCGCGCCCGTCATCTCCGGCGCCTGGCGGACCTTCGCCAGCAGTGTGCCCTCGTCCGCGATCGCGTTGCCGGAGAAGATCCCGACCCGCATCGCGCCGCGCTCGCGCAGGTGGCGGGTGAGGGCGCGGGTGTCGACGCCGCTGATGCCGACGACGCCCTGCGCCGCCAGCTCCTCGTCCAGCGAGCGCTGCGAGCGCCAGTTGGACGCCTTGCGGGCGGGGTCGCGGACGACGTAACCGGAAACCCAGATACGGCCCGACTCCGGGTCCTCGTCGTTGACGCCGGTGTTGCCGACGTGCGGGGCCGTCATGACGACGACCTGGCGGTGGTAGGAGGGGTCGGTCAGCGTCTCCTGGTAGCCGGTCATGCCGGTGGAGAACACCGCTTCGCCGAAGGTCTCCCCCACGGCCCCATAAGCACGGCCACGGAACGCACGGCCGTCCTCCAGGACGAGTACGGC
>NZ_JBHXOX010000069.1:0-4266 GCF_042718795.1 Streptomyces cyaneofuscatus | reverse complement strand
TCCACGGCGAAGTCCCCATGCCCGCCCAACGCGCAACTTCTGACGCGGACACGGCCAACAGGAGCGATCCACCTCATTGTGTTAGCCGCTGTTAGTGCGGTGACGGATCATGGCCGGCCATCTACTCAGTTTCATCGCACGCCGGGGAGCGGTATGACCGACGGGTGCTCTTCGCAAAGGCCCTGTGCCCATCGTGCAATGGTGATCTCGCAGCCGGAAATGAGGGCGCCGACCTGGCTCAACCTCTTCTGGACCGCCCTGCCCGTCCTCGGTCCCCTCGCCGTCCTCCTTCTCCTCGGCGGTATGCGTCGGGGTCTCGATCTCGTGTGCGCGGCCCTCCCGGGCCGAGCTGCGGGGGCAGGCCGGGCGGGTCCAGAAGCGCTACCACCTCGACGCGCCCGGCTGGTACGGGAACGCCGACGAGACCCCCCACCTGGCCACCGCCGCCGTCTGGAACCGGCACGCGCTGTTGGCCCGCTACCGTCGGCGGGCGGCCCCACCGACGTTCGAACGGCGCCTGGGAACCTACGGGTTGGTCCTCAAGGCCGGGCCGCTGGTACGTGGTCGCGGCGGGGAGCGGTGGCACCCCGCATACGTAGCGGGTCGATCAGATCCCCGCCATACGGCCACTGCCGGAACCCTTCGAGCCGCCTCTCGGCTTCGGCCTCGCCGCCCACTGGCAGGACTACCTCGCCGACTTCCTCGCGAGGCTGCACCCCGAGGAGGCGGTCGCGCGGCTGTCGCCTCGCAGTGACGAGACTTGGCGGCTCTGTACGGGCACCAGCCACCGCGCTCCCCGTAGAGGCACGGCGTTCCCGGCGCCCCCAGGGTGCAGGAGCGCAGGCGGGCGCGGCCGGGCCGGATGTCAGGCGGCGGCCTGGGTGAGGCCGTGTTCGCTTCGGCAGTCGCGGCAACGGCCTGGGGTGGGGGCGCGGAAGGCGCGTTCGCAGCCGTCGCAGGTCTGGAAGGGGGTGACGATGACGCGTGGGCGGGCGGGGGCGGCGAGGTCGTGAGGGTCGGGGAGGGGTGGGGGGAGGAGGACGGTGAGGCGGTGCTTGAGGAGTTTGGCGGGGTGACGGAGGGGCTGGGGCAGGTCGTGGGTGAGGGTGTGGCGGATGGCATCTGGAGCGGCTTCGCGTTCCAGCCAGGCCGCGACTGCGGGGGCGAGTCGGCGAATGTCGTTCTCGGAGAGGACGAGCTGGGGTGCGTGGCGGCGGAGGTCGCTGAGGAGCGCGGTGGCGACGCGGTCCAGTTCCGGGGTGGGGTGGTGGGGTTGAGGCAGGGGCGGGCGCGGCGGCTTGGGCGCGGTGGGGGGTGGGACGAGGGGGATGAAGGGTGCTTGGTGGGGCGGTGGGGTTAGGTCCTGCGGTGCGTGTTCTTCTTCGTGTTGTACGTCGGGGGGTACGGGGGCGGGGGCCTGCGGCGGGGCGGCTTCCGGTGCGGGCGCCTCGGGCGCGGGCGGCTCCGGTGCGGGCGGCTCCGGTGCGGCGGGCGGCAGAGGGGGCGGGGGCGCCGCGACTCGGGGTCGTAGCAGTGCCGCTGGCTGGTTGCAGAAGACCGTGCGGGTGGCGATCCGGCCGTTCGGCAGGCGGGTGCGGGCGCGTTGGAGGTAGCCGTGGGCTTCGAGTTCGCGCAGGGCGGCGGCGATGAGCTTCTCGCCCTCGGGGAGGCGTGCGGTGAGCGCCTTGATACCGATCTCGGTGCCTTGGGGCAGCGACTGGATACGTACGGCGAGGCCCACGGCGGTCGTGCTGAGGGTGGGGTGCTGGGCGAGGTGGTTGCCGACGACGGTGAACCGGTCGGTGTGGCGGATGGCGATGTGGATCACGCCACGGACCGGGAGAGGGCCGGGAAGCTCTGTCAGGGCGCGCGCGAGCGCAGTATTCTGCGGGGTATCCATCGGGAAGGGGCTTTCTTCCTTGGTGGTCAGGCCCTCGATCGGGATTGCAGTCCCGGCCGGGGGCCGACGTATGTCTGATGTGTGATGTCTGGCGGCGTGAGCATATGCCTGCCAACCGGTGCGAAATCCAGCTCAGTTGGCAAACCTCACCCGTGTGGGTGACGAGCCCCCGGGATCCGTCAGGTGCGGGACGGGTTGGGTTGGGTGGGGTTATTTCTCTTAGTTCTTTAAGTAGTTGATGTCGCACGTCAGCGCGTCGCGCCTCGGCGCGATCCGGTGGGCGGTCTGCGCCGGATACCGGATCGCACCCGCGCACGACCCGGTGGACGCCGTCACCGTACGAGGGGGAAATCAGCCATGCCGGAGTGAGTACGGGGGCTCATGTCCGCCGCCCTGTCCGGTTCCTGGCGTGGGCCCATGAACCCAGGTACGCCGGACCCGAGCGCCCTCCCCTGCATGCCGGGACAGTGCCGCTGCCCTACCTGTGCGCGGTGGCCGTCCTGGCCGGTTTCGGCCTGCTGGTGAATCTCGGCGCGCTGTACATGTCCATCTTCGCCACCGACGACTCCGGCTCCACCACGCCCACCCCGTTCCGCTGCACCACGGCCGGCACTCTGACCATGTACGCCCCGTCGCTCGCCGCTCTCTGCTCAGTGGTGATGTGGGGCCGCGGAGAACGAAAGGGTTCTTCCTCATGAGCGCGGAACTGGCTTACGGGGAAAGTACGTTGTTGCCGTCGCCGTTGCCTTCGCCGTCAGGGAAGCAGTCGGACGAGCCCCTGGCCTGACGGATGCTCCTCCCCGGAGTCGTCGGGGATCCCGAGCCTGAGCCCCCGGCTCCGGGCGACCCGGTGCACGTCGCGCAGGGAGTGCGCGAGGGCCGCGCTGACGTGGCGGAGCTGGATCTCGGTGGTCTGCGCGTCGGCCAGCATGTCGTCGGCGTGGTCCAGCAGTTCGAGCGCCATGCTCAACTGCTGGGCCTCCACCTTGTCGGCGGCCTGCGAGACCTTGCCCGTGCCGTTGCCGACGACGTAGCAGGGCCTGCCTCCCAGGCCGGTCCAGGGAAGCAAACGTGCTTCGTTCGGCGACTTTTCGCTCATGGGAAGTCAACTCCGTGACATGTGAGGGTGAATTCTTCGCTGAGTAGCGATCCACTCACAGAGTGAGACCGGCGAGGCTAGGCTCGCCAGAGGATTCGGAGTGACATCGCGCTTGTCGCACGGGAGTTGGCTGTGAGTAATACCTATGGCAAATGGTTGAAGGCTCAGCGCGAAGCGGCCGGCCTGACGCAGCAGGAGCTGGCCACGTTGGCCCTGATGACTCGGTCGCACATCTCGCACATCGAGGCCGGACGCCGCGTGCCGAGCGAGGAGGATGCCCGGCGGCTGGATTTGGCCCTGGGTACGGGCAATGTGCTCACGAGTTTCCGGCCCCAGGAGGACGACGGAGTCCTTGCCGACTACTTCGGCGCAGCGCGGCATCTTGAACAGCAGGCGACAATGATCCGCGAGTTCGCGCTGTCGTTTCTCCCAGGAATCCTCCAGACCGAGGCGTACGCGCGCACGGTCCTCGGTATGGCGTTCCCACCCTTGAGCCCAACCGAATGTGACAAGGCCGTCGTCGCACGGCTGGAGCGCGCGGAGATCCTCCATGGCCCCAAGCCGCCTGTGGTGTGGGCAATCCTGGACGAAGCATCGCTACGACGTCCGATCGGAGGACCGAGCGTCATGGCGGAGCAGTTGGACCACATCATCGAACTCACCGAAGCCAAGCTCATCCGGACGCACGTGCTCCCCATGTCGCTCGGCTTCCACTCGCTGCTGGAAAGCATGCTGACGTTGATGTGGTTCGAGGACCAGCCGCCAGTCGCCTACAGCGAGGGGGTGCGGGTGGGGAAGCTGCACGATTCGCCACCCGTAGTCGAGGCACTCCAGAGCCGTTACGCTCTTGCACTGAGCGACTCCCTGTCACGAGACGAGTCTTTGGCAGAGGTGACGGCAACAGCGAAGGGCTACAGAGAACATGGCTAGGCAGAGCACCCCGACCACCTTCTCGCGCACCCGCTGGCGCAAGTCGTCCTACAGCGGCAGCGAGTCGGGGAGCTGCCTCGAAGTGCAGGACCACCACCCCACCGCCGTCCCCGTCCGCGACTCCAAGGTTCCCGGCGGGCCGACGCTCCTCATCCCCGCCGCCGGATGGTCCGCCTTCGTCACCGCCGTACGGGACGGATCCCTGTAAGTTCCGGGCCGTGCACGCGGGCGGGGGGGGGGGCGGACCCAAGCGGGCCCCCCCCCCCCCCCGGGGGGGGGGGTTTTAGGGTAACAAGCCAGCGGGGGGCCCCGCGTAAAAGCCCGGCGGGGTGTTGAT
>NZ_JBHXOX010000068.1:0-4567 GCF_042718795.1 Streptomyces cyaneofuscatus | reverse complement strand
GCCACGCGCCTTGAGCAGCGCACCCAGGCTGGAGGCAGTCAGACCCTTGCCGAGGGAGGAGGCGACACCCCCGGTGACGAAGATGTGCTTGGTCGTCGTGGATGTGGGCTGCATAGCCAAAGGGGGCTCCCGTGGTCGCGGTTGTGAGGTGCGTACCGGCCGCCGATCCGGGGATTCCGGGGTGCCGTCGCTGCGGTTCGGGGGCCTCGTCCGCTGTCGGATACGACCACCGGTCCACGGGCTACCAGGGTAACAGCGACGAGGGGAGGCTGCTTCCGGCCACACCCTGCACAGGGACGTCACACCATCACCCCAGTCGTTTCACGTCCCACCCGATCAGCTCAGAGATGTTGCGGGGACCGTCGCGCGGATCTTCGTACCGCGTCGTATCCTGCTCGGACACTCGCTGCCGAGACGGCCGGACGGCGGCACCTCAGGCCCGCTCAACCGGTACGGGACTCGTCGGTTCCACTACGACCCCCAGAAACCCCCTCCCACCCCCAGTAAGCGCCCCGGACGGGGCGACATGGCCGTTCGACTGGAGACGCACGTGGCCGGGCGCATCGAGGATTACGCACTCATCGGAGACATGCAGACCGCCGCCCTGGTCTGCCGGGACGGCACGGCCGACTGGCTGTGCCTGCCCCGCTTCGATTCGCACGCCGTCTTCGCGGGACTGCTGGGCACCGAGGAGCACGGCTTCTGGCGTCTGGGTCCGGCGAGGCCGGAAGGGACCGAGCCGCTGTCGGCGGACCGGCGCCGCTACCGCGGTGACTCCCTCATCCTGGAGTCGGAGTGGGACACACCGCGCGGCACCGTACGGGTGACCGATTTCATGCCCCCGCGTGACGGGGCGCCGCAGCTCATCCGGATCGTGGAGGGCGTCAGCGGCCGGGTGCCGATGCGCTCGGAGCTGCGGATGCGGTTCAGCTACGGCCGGGTGACGCCGTGGGTGCACAAGGTGGACGGCCGTACGGTCGCCGTCGCCGGCCCGGACTCCGTCTGGCTGGACACCGAGGCGGACACCTACGGCGCGAACCTGACCACCTACTCCGACTTCACCGTCGGCCCCGGCGACCGGGTGGCCTTCACGATCAGCTGGCAGCCCTCGCACCGCGAGCCGCCCGCGCTCCCCGACCCGGAGGGATCGCTGGAGGCGACCGAGCTGTTCTGGCGGGAATGGGTCGATCAGTGTACGTACCACGGGCCCTACCGGGAGGCGGTCGTCCGCTCCCTGATCACCCTGAAGGCCCTCACGTACGCCCCGACCGGCGGCATCGTCGCCGCGCCGACCACCTCGCTCCCCGAGGAGATCGGGGGCGTACGGAACTGGGACTACCGCTACACCTGGCTGCGGGACGCCGCGATCACCCTCTCCTCGCTGCTGCGCACCGGCTACCGGGAAGAGGCCCGGGCCTGGCGTGAGTGGCTGCTGCGGGCGGTGGCGGGCGACCCGGAGAACCTCCAGATCATGTACGGCATCGCCGGCGAGCGCGAGCTCGGCGAGGCGGAGCTGGACTGGCTGCCCGGCTACGAGAACTCCACCCCGGTCCGCGTCGGCAACGGCGCCGCCAACCAGCTCCAGCTCGACGTCTACGGCGAGGTCACCGAGGCGCTCCACCTGGCGCACATGACGGGGCTGACCCGCAACGACTACGCGATGGGCCTCCAGCTCAAGCTGATCGAGTACCTGGAGAAGCACTGGGAGGAGCCCGACGAGGGCATCTGGGAGGTGCGCGGTCCGCGCCGCCACTTCGTGCACTCCAAGGTGATGGCGTGGGTCGCGGTCGACCGGACGATCAAGCTGGTCGAGTCGGGGGACGTCGAGGGCCCGCTGGAGCGGTGGTACGAGCTCCGCGACGACATCCACCGGGACGTCTGCGAGCGCGGCTACGACAAGGAGCGCAACACCTTCACCCAGTCCTACGGCTCGAAGGAGCTGGACGCCTCCCTGCTGCTCATCCCGCAGATGGGCTTCCTGCCGCCGGACGACAAGCGGGTCATCGGCACGATCGAGGCGATCCAGCGGGAGCTGTCCACGGAGGACGGCTTCATCCTGCGCTACCCCACCGAGGGCGACGACGCGGGTGTCGACGGTCTCGAAGGCGACGAAGGCGCGTTCCTGGCCTGCTCGTTCTGGATGGCCGACGACCTCGCGATGATCGGCCGGGTCGACGAGGCCCGCCAGCTCTTCGAAAAGCTGCTGGCGCTCCGCAACGACCTGGGCCTGCTGGCCGAGGAGTGGGACTCCCACCTCCAGCGGCAGGTGGGGAACTTCCCGCAGGCGTTCAGCCACGTCCCGCTGATCGACACGGCGCTGCGGCTGACGGCGAGCGGGGCGTACGTGGGCTGAGGCCCGGTGGGCCGATCAGTTCCCCTCTTTGTGTTCCGGACCGTCCCGGTCGTCGTCAACGCAGACGATCGGGACATGGCCCGGGTGTTCCTGTAGGCGGTCGATCAGGCCGCCTACAGGAACACCCGCTCGCATTGTCCGCCGCCATTGCCGACTTCCGCACGAGGACGACTTCCATGCGTGATCTCCCCGCTGTTGTGAAGCCTCTGCTCGAACGCTTCACGTCCGATGTCGGAGCCGGAGTGCCGCTGGTCGCTCTCTGGGCGCATGGATCGCTGGCTCTGGGGGACTACCAGCCAGGACGCAGTGACCTCGATCTGGTGGCGCTGGTCGGTACGGAACTCGATGACGCGCAGCAAGAGCAACTGCGAGTCGTCCATGGACGTTTGATCGCCGACGTCCCCCTTGCCCGGACCCTGCACTGCACGTATGTGGCCCAGGGAGACACGTCCGATACGGCACAGCGACATCCGACCTGGGCTCAGGGCGAGTGGTTCGAGCGTCCCGTCACCCCGGTGAGCCGACGCGAACTGGCCCTGGGGGCAGTTGTCCTGAGCGGACCGCCACCGGTCGGCCTGCTGCCCACGGTGAGCGACCAGGAGCTCGCCGAGTTCATCCGTGCCGAGCTGGAGGACTACTGGCTGCCGGTGACAAGCAACGTGAAGGCCGAACTATGGCTCCAGGACATCTGGGTCGACCTGGGGATGCTGACCTTCGCGAGAGCATCGGTGACCCTACGCGACGGCCGGTTGATCACCAAAGAGGAAGCCCTCGAAGAACTACGCTCCATGGGGGCACCGACAGCCGTCGTGGACGACATCCGCCGACGCAGATACGGGATGGACCTCCCGAAGAACCCGTCCGCTTCTGCCGACCGGCGGGCCCGACGCGCTGAACAGGCCCGAGAGTTCGTCCGCGCGGGGATCACCGATCTCCTGGCACAACACGGGAATCCGCCACCCGGGCCGCCCTCGGACACAGGTATCGCGCGTTGATCCCCCTCGGGCCCTCACTCACATCGTCCGCGCGCCGGGCTCCGTCCTGACGGTGGCCGCCCTGGTGGGTTCCGGGGCGGCCACCGTGCGTTTTCAGGGTGCGGCGAGCGGCTCGGCCTCGTACGCGCGGTGGAGCACTTCCAGGAAGTGGGGCGCGGCGGGCAGTTCGGTGGTGCCGATGCGGTGGACGGGTACGCCCGGGGTCCAGGAGTTCATGACGGCCGCGCCGGCGAGGGCGGGGAGGCCGTCAGGGGTGACGGGCGCGGCCCGTTGTCCGATTCCGAGCCGGTCCAGCTGCCGGCGGACGATGGACAGCGTCGTTCCGGTCAGGATTCGGGCCTCGGGCCACACCACCGAATCGCCGTCCCAGAACGCCAGGTTCCAGATGGTCGCCTCGCTGAACCGGCCTTCCCGGTCCAGGAAGGCGGCATCGTCGTAGCCCTCGGCCACGGCCCGGCGGAGGATGTGCGTCTTGGCCACCTCGCCGACGTACTTGACGTGGGGCAGGAACCGTTCGTGTTCCGTCGCCGCCAGCGTCAGCGGGCCGCCGGGGCCGGAGGACGGCGGTTCGGTGCGCACGAGAAGTGCGGGTTCCGCGTCGGCCGCGGTGAACTCTCCGGCCGGTGAGTACACCGTGGCCGTCAGCGAGAGGTCGGCCGGTCCGTCGCGGAGTGCGGTACGCAGGTGGGAGCGGACCAGGTCCTCGGGCAGGGCGCGGCCGAACAGCTCCACCGAGGCGGAGCGCAGCCGCTCCAGGTGAAGGTCCAGGCCGCGGATCCGGCCGCCGCGGACCTGCATCGAGGTGAAGTGGGCGTGGCCCGCGAAGGCGAGGGGCGCGAGGTCCTCGGTGCTCGCGGCCCGGCCGTTCAGATGGACGAGGGACGGGGAATCTTCACTCATGGATGGGACGTTAGGCCCTGGCGCCCGTGACGAGGCCGAGCACGGCCGGGCGCGGGGCGAACGGCTGTCGCGCCCACGACGGAGGGACGGCCCTCTCCGTGGCGAAGATCGGGCGCTGCCGCGGTCCGGTCCGTCCACCGAGGTGATCGGGGAGGCGCCGCCGTGCGCCCGGGTGAGCAGCCGGTGGGATTGTTGACGGCGGGGCCCGGGCCCCGCCACCCCTCCGTGGGGGGGGCCCGGCCCCCCCCCCCCCAGCGCCGGCCGGCCCGGGGCCCCCCCGCCCCCCGGGCCCCCCCACAACCCCCCCCGAGGCAGAATA
>NZ_JBHXOX010000067.1:0-4775 GCF_042718795.1 Streptomyces cyaneofuscatus | reverse complement strand
GGGAACGCCGAGCCGACATCCACGAAGCCTTCCTCAAACTCGCCTGCTGCCTCATCACCCACCGACAGATCAACTCATTGTGTTAGCCGCTGTTAACCAGCGACCATGCCGGGCCTTCGATACCGAAGACCTGTACGCCTCCCAGCCCGGAGGCGACCAGCTCCGCCACCAGCCCTTCGGCTCGGTGAAAGTAGGACAGGGTGAACCCCCGCGTCCCGCCATAAACGGCGGTCTCCAGAATCTTGGAGACGGAGTTATGGATCCGTTCGGTGTGCAAGTGTGCGTACGTGACGTGCTCGAGGAGTGACGCGTAGCGATTGATAGTGGCGGCAGCGACGAGCCCGCCGGGCTTGGCCACGCGAAAGGCTTCCGCTAGCGCCCTCTGCCGGTCGGCTGGATCGGGTAGGTGGTAGAGCTGCACGACATCGAAGGTGTCGTCCGGCTCGGGCAGATCACGCGCATCCCCGACGACTGCTGGGCACACCGCCGACGCAGCCTCAACATGTCGGGGAACGAGGTCCACCAGGGTGACTTCGTAGCCGTCCTTCACTAGCCACTCAGCGTGAATCCCGGTCCCCCCTCCCACGTCGAGCACTCGCGCGGGCGCGGGGGCAGGAAACAACGGAAGAGCTCCTGAGTCCTGACCAATTCCATCCGGCCGTCTGCCGAGCTGCGCAGGCGGCTGTCCTCGTTGACCGTCTCACCATAGAACCCCATTACGGAGGGAGTCAATTCGAGATTCGACATGGTCGCAGTATCGTGTGTACCGGTGGACCAGTCCAGCGTAGGAAGCAGGGGAAGCCATGTTTGATCTGCTTCTAAGATTTTATCAAAAGGCAGGCTTTGAGCCGTACTGACTCTACCGAATTGGCCCGCTATTCTGGCCGAATGGGCGCGCCCCTTGCTGATTCCTCAGCGAGCCGCTGTCGCACCAGTAGGCGATGGGCGCTGCCGAGTATGCATGCACCAGTAGTGGTCAACCGACATGGAACCGCTCCCTGCCACGGAGGGCGTGGTGTGGCAGGGAGTGACGTTTACAGAGTGGCGTTCAGTTTTTTCGCCCTTTGCTTACGCTTCCTCCTGGGCAACGGCGATACCGGTTCGCGGAGCCGCGTGGATTCTTCGACGTAGTCGTTGATCGTGGCGGCCATCTTCAGTGCCTGAGCGGGCTCATCCGGTCCCAGGTCGAGGACGCATCCCACTGACGAGCACCGGTCACACGGTGCCGATACTCCGATCCCTTCCAGTTCAACCCCCAACTTCCGCAACACGTTGACCAGTTCAACACCAGCCACCACCGCATAGTCGCGACCCTGGTCATCGAAATACTCCGGGCCGCCTGGGTGAAACTTCTGCTGCACGAAAAGCCTTTCAGGTGCGAGGGGGGAAGCGGTGGACCTAGTCAGCGGGATCGAGCTTTTCTGCCTGCGCCTCCTTGGGTGTGGGCTGAGAGAGGGATTTGACCTCCTCGCTCATACGCTGGAACTCGACGGCGTACTCGTCGATCTTCATCGCCATTCTCACGGCTTCCGCCGGCCGCAGGTTGCCCAGAACCACCAAGTAGGGGTCCTCGATCACAGTGCAGGTGTGGCAGACTCGCGAAACGCCGATGTCGTCGAAGTCGACTTCGAACCTTCGCAAGGCATTGACCAGTTGTACTCCGGCCGAGACGGCTTCAATGCGATCTGCATCGTCGAAGTACCCCGGACCGACGTCATCGCCGACATTCAGGGAGATCCTGCCCCTGTTCTTGTAGTGATTTTCTGTCATAGTCAGCCCTTCATCGTTGGGTTTCTGATTGGGGAATTTTGCACACCTCCGGGAGGTAGCGCTTCGCTGTTCCTCCTGGTGTGACCTCGTGCGAAAATCGGCGGCAAGCAGCGGCTGCCCAGTGGATAGTGAACGCGGACTACCCAGGTGAGTCACGAACCTCGTGGTGCTGATATCCGAGATCGGTCGATGGCGGCGAAACCGCATGCACTCGCTCGTCGGTGTCGCCGCGCTGGCGGCTCGGTTACAGGTACGCCCGGTGCGTGGTGCTGCGGGCCCGCAGGTCGTCCGTATCTCGGCGGGCCAGTTGTTCACAGACCATCCGCTCGACCGTCACCAGGCAGTCGTCGCAAGCGAACATGTCGCCGTCGCCGTCCCTCGTACGGACAGGGCCTAACCACTTGACGGGTACGCGCTCCCGGTGGCACCCGAGCCAGCAAGGCCCCACGACCCGGTTGAGTTTCATGTGGGCAGAGGGAACTGGAACTGATCAGCCGGCCGGAAGACGGTGCGGCGGCCGGTCATGATCCAGGGCAGATGTCGGCCCTCCAACTCCAGAATCCGGCTGCTCCCGCTTGCCCCTCTCATGTTGCGGATGCGGTAGCAGCCGCCGTCGAGAGGGAGGTGGTCACCGACCTTGACCTGGTCGGGAGTCACCTCCAGAGGCAAGGTGCCTTCCGGTCGCAGCTCTTCGAGGGGCTTCGCCGGCAGATGCGCCAGGCTCTCCAACCCAGCGGCAAGGCGTTCGGCCGTCCTCACGTTCATTCGTCCGTGAATGGCTACCACGGGGCGCCCGCTCACGACTTCGGGAACAACCTGCTCCAGGAACACGCCACAACCGCGCAGAGCTCGGACAAGGCGGACGACGGTGGTCGATGCGTCCGTCTCTGTGGGCTCGTTGAGGTCTGGCGGTACGTAGGGCAGCGGGGAACTGGTGGTCATGTGGGTACTCCTGGTGAGGGGTCTCCGCTCGATCTGCTTCCAGACTGCACTTGCCTGACTACGCTGTGAAGTTCCCAGGCGCTCAACCTGCATGGTGAGCAGCCGGGCATATGCCAGAGCCGCTGAGCAGCGCGGATGACGAGGTCTCTTGCGTGCCCAGATGTGTGATCAGGGGAGGTGGGGAATGGCTGAGGACGTTGACGCGCGGAAGAGGTTTGCCTCGGAGTTGAGAAGCCACCGGGAGCTGCACGGTCAAAGAGGGCTGACCCAAACCGAGTTGGCGAAGATAGTGAAGACCTCGAGAAGCACGATCAGCCGACTTGAGGCCTCAGTAGGACACATCCCGCCTGACATCCCCCGACGTCTCGACGAGGTGTTCGAGACGGATGGTCTCTTCAATCGACTCTACGAAGAGATCGAGTCGCAGGGCTTTCCCGCCCACTCGCGGCGACGGCTGGCGCTGGAATCCAAGGCCCTGACCATCCTTGAGTGGTCCCCCACCGTCGTGCCTGGCCTGCTCCAAACGGCGTCGTACGCGTATGCGCTCCTACGGGAAGGGCTGCCGAGGGCCAGTGAGACGGAGGTGCAGAACAAGGTTCGGCAACGCATGGACCGGCAAGAACTGTGGCGTAGCGCCTCCCCGCCCGACCTGTCGGTGGTGGTTTGTGAGTCAGTGATTCGCCGCAGAGTAGGGAGCGAGGGCACCATGCGGGAGCAGCTGTCGGCTCTTCTGAACTTCGCGGAGAAGCGCACCTCTCTCCTCCAGGTTCTTCCGCTGGATGCAGGTACGCACAGTCTGATGGACGGGTCCCTCTCCATCCTGGCCATGCCTGGTGAAGGGATGATCGCCTACACGGAGGGCGTTCGATCGGGCTCCATCATCGATGAACCGACCGAGGTCCGGGCCCTTGCGAGGTCTTACGATGTGCTCAGCGCATCAGCTCTCTCGCGGGAAGGCTCGGCCCGCATGATCAAGTGTCAGTTGGAGGCATCGTGAAGGCCACTCCCTCTTGGGTGAGGTCCAGTTACAGCAGCCAGGACGGCGGCAACTGCCTGGAGTGGTGCCCCTCCGTGGCTGCTGAGACGGGCATCGTCCCCGTCCGTGACAGCAAGGTCCCCGTAGGCCCTTCCCTGGCCTTCTCGCGCGGCGCGTGGGCCGGTCTGGTGCAGTACGCGAAGACCGCTGCGGTCTAGTCGCTCAACTCAGTAACGCAAAGGGGCTTCGCCGGTCGGTGGGGCCCCTTTGCGGTCCCTGCCTCTCGGCCGACGCCTCACCCGATCCACCGATACCGCCGCTCCGGCCGCCCCGTCCCCCCGTAGCGCAGCGTCACCTCCGCGCGGCCCGTGCCCGCGAAGTGTTCCAGGTAGCGGCGTGCGCTCACCCGGGACAGGGCGCCTGCCTCCGCGCACTCCGTGGCGGACAGGCCCTCCGGGCGGGCGCGGAGGGTGCGCTCCACCAGGTCGGCTGTCGGGGCGGCCAGGCCCTTCGGGAGTTCGCGGGAGCCGGGCGGGCGGGTGCCGAAGATCTGGTCCACGTCCTCCTGGCGCGCCTCGCCCAGCTCGTCCAGGCGGGCGCGGAGCGCGGCCACGTGGCGCAGCTGCTCCTGGAGGGCGGACCGGCTGAACGGCTTGATCAGGTAGTGCAGGGCCCCGGCCCGCAGCGCCGACCGGATCACTCCCGCGTCCCTCGCCGCCGTGATGAACAGGGCGTCCGCGCTCGGGCGTGAGGCGTCCTGCTCCTCCGCCGTGCGCAGGGCACGCAGGACGTCGATCCCGTCCATGTCGGGCAGGTAGATGTCCAGCAGCACCAGGTCGGGGCGCAGCCGCTCGGCCGCCCGCAGGGCTTCGGCGCCGTTGTGTGCCACACCGGCCACCGCGAAACCGTCCATTGCGGACACGTAGCGGCTGTGCAATTTCGCGACCATGAAGTCGTCGTCCACCACCAGCACCGTTGTCACGCCGGACACGCTAACAGCGGCTAACACAATGAGTTGATCTGTCGGTGGGTGATGAGGCAGCAGGCGAGTTTGAGGAAGGCTTCGTGGATGTCGGCTCGGCGTTCC
>NZ_JBHXOX010000066.1:1946-3256 GCF_042718795.1 Streptomyces cyaneofuscatus | reverse complement strand
TTTGAGAACTGCACAGTGGACGCGAGCATCTGTGGCCAAGTTTTTAAGGGCGCACGGTGGATGCCTTGGCACCAGGAACCGATGAAGGACGTGGGAGGCCACGATAGTCCCCGGGGAGCTGTCAACCAAGCTTTGATCCGGGGGTTTCCGAATGGGGAAACCCGGCAGTCGTCATGGGCTGTCACCCGCTGCTGAACACATAGGCAGTGTGGAGGGAACGAGGGGAAGTGAAACATCTCAGTACCCTCAGGAAGAGAAAACAACCGTGATTCCGGGAGTAGTGGCGAGCGAAACTGGATGAGGCCAAACCGTATGCGTGTGATACCCGGCAGGGGTTGCGCATGCGGGGTTGTGGGAGTTCTCTTTCATAGTCTGCCGGCTGTGAGACGAGTCAGAAACCGTTGGTGTAGGCGAAGGACATGCGAAAGGTCCGGCGTAGAGGGTAAGACCCCCGTAGCTGAAACATCAACGGCTCGTTTGAGAATCACCCAAGTAGCACGGGGCCCGAGAAATCCCGTGTGAATCTGGCGGGACCACCCGCTAAGCCTAAATATTCCCTGGTGACCGATAGCGGATAGTACCGTGAGGGAATGGTGAAAAGTACCGCGGGAGCGGAGTGAAATAGTACCTGAAACCGTGTGCCTACAAGCCGTGGGAGCGTCGCGCATCGAGCTTGCTCGGTGCGTCGTGACTGCGTGCCTTTTGAAGAATGAGCCTGCGAGTTAGCGGTGTGTAGCGAGGTTAACCCGTGTGGGGAAGCCGTAGCGAAAGCGAGTCCGAACAGGGCGTTTGAGTTGCACGCTCTAGACCCGAAGCGGAGTGATCTAGCCATGGGCAGGTTGAAGCGGAGGTAAGACTTCGTGGAGGACCGAACCCACCAGGGTTGAAAACCTGGGGGATGACCTGTGGTTAGGGGTGAAAGGCCAATCAAACTCCGTGATAGCTGGTTCTCCCCGAAATGCATTTAGGTGCAGCGTCGTGTGTTTCTTGCCGGAGGTAGAGCACTGGATAGGCGATGGGCCCTACCGGGTTACTGACCTTAGCCAAACTCCGAATGCCGGTAAGTGAGAGCGCGGCAGTGAGACTGTGGGGGATAAGCTCCATGGTCGAGAGGGAAACAGCCCAGAGCATCGACTAAGGCCCCTAAGCGTACGCTAAGTGGGAAAGGATGTGGAGTCGCAGAGACAACCAGGAGGTTGGCTTAGAAGCAGCCACCCTTGAAAGAGTGCGTAATAGCTCACTGGTCAAGTGATTCCGCGCCGACAATGTAGCGGGGCTCAAGCGTACCGCCGAAGTCGTGTCATTCATAC
>NZ_JBHXOX010000066.1:0-1856 GCF_042718795.1 Streptomyces cyaneofuscatus | reverse complement strand
CCGTATGGATGGGTAGGGGAGCGTCGTGTGCCGGGTGAAGCAGCCGCGGAAGCGAGTTGTGGACGGTTCACGAGTGAGAATGCAGGCATGAGTAGCGATACACACGTGAGAAACGTGTGCGCCGATTGACTAAGGGTTCCTGGGTCAAGCTGATCTGCCCAGGGTAAGTCGGGACCTAAGGCGAGGCCGACAGGCGTAGTCGATGGACAACCGGTTGATATTCCGGTACCCGCTTTGAAACGCCCAGTACTGAATCAGGCGATGCTAAGTCCGTGAAGCCGGCCCGATCTCTTCGGAGTTGAGGGTAGTGGTGGAGCCGATGAACCAGACTTGTAGTAGGTAAGCGATGGGGTGACGCAGGAAGGTAGTCCAGCCCGGGCGGTGGTTGTCCCGGGGTAAGGGTGTAGGACGCACGGTAGGCAAATCCGTCGTGCATTGAAGTCTGAGACCTGATGCCGAGCCGATTGTGGTGAAGTGGATGATCCTATGCTGTCGAGAAAAGCCTCTAGCGAGTTTCATGGCGGCCCGTACCCTAAACCGACTCAGGTGGTCAGGTAGAGAATACCGAGGCGTTCGGGTGAACTATGGTTAAGGAACTCGGCAAAATGCCCCCGTAACTTCGGGAGAAGGGGGGCCATTCCTGGTGATAGCACTTGCTGCTTGAGCTGGGGGTGGCCGCAGAGACCAGCGAGAAGCGACTGTTTACTAAAAACACAGGTCCGTGCGAAGCCGTAAGGCGATGTATACGGACTGACGCCTGCCCGGTGCTGGAACGTTAAGGGGACCGGTTAGTGCACTTTCGGGTGTGCGAAGCTGAGAACTTAAGCGCCAGTAAACGGCGGTGGTAACTATAACCATCCTAAGGTAGCGAAATTCCTTGTCGGGTAAGTTCCGACCTGCACGAATGGCGTAACGACTTCTCGACTGTCTCAACCATAGGCCCGGTGAAATTGCACTACGAGTAAAGATGCTCGTTTCGCGCAGCAGGACGGAAAGACCCCGGGACCTTTACTATAGTTTGATATTGGTGTTCGGTTCGGCTTGTGTAGGATAGGTGGGAGACTGTGAAGCGGCCACGCCAGTGGTTGTGGAGTCGTCGTTGAAATACCACTCTGGTCGTGCTGGATGTCTAACCTGGGTCCGTGATCCGGATCAGGGACAGTGTCTGATGGGTAGTTTAACTGGGGCGGTTGCCTCCTAAAGAGTAACGGAGGCGCCCAAAGGTTCCCTCAGCCTGGTTGGCAATCAGGTGTTGAGTGTAAGTGCACAAGGGAGCTTGACTGTGAGACCGACGGGTCGAGCAGGGACGAAAGTCGGGACTAGTGATCCGGCAGTGGCTTGTGGAAGCGCTGTCGCTCAACGGATAAAAGGTACCCCGGGGATAACAGGCTGATCTTCCCCAAGAGTCCATATCGACGGGATGGTTTGGCACCTCGATGTCGGCTCGTCGCATCCTGGGGCTGGAGTCGGTCCCAAGGGTTGGGCTGTTCGCCCATTAAAGCGGTACGCGAGCTGGGTTTAGAACGTCGTGAGACAGTTCGGTCCCTATCCGCTGCGCGCGTAGGAATATTGAGAAGGGCTGTCCCTAGTACGAGAGGACCGGGACGGACGAACCTCTGGTGTGCCAGTTGTCCTGCCAAGGGCATGGCTGGTTGGCTACGTTCGGAAAGGATAACCGCTGAAAGCATCTAAGCGGGAAGCCTGCTTCGAGATGAGTATTCCCACCCTCTTGAGGGGTTAAGGCTCCCAGTAGACGACTGGGTTGATAGGCCAGATGTGGAAGCCCTGTAAGGGGTGGAGCTGACTGGTACTAATAGGCCGAGGGCTTGTCCTCAGTTGCTCGCGTCCACTGTGTT
>NZ_JBHXOX010000065.1:0-9464 GCF_042718795.1 Streptomyces cyaneofuscatus | reverse complement strand
CCCCGATCTTCGACCTCGTCGACTACGGCGTCGTCGGCGACCTCTTCACCGTCGTCCCCCAGCTCACCGAAGAGATCAACACCCGCAAGGGCTGACACACCCCGAGCAACACCACGAGCAACACCCCCCTGGGCCGCACGGTGCACCCCACCGCGCGGCCCAGCGCCGTTCCGGGCGACCATTGACGCAGGTCGAGCGGCCTTATAACTTCACTATACGGATTGTTGATTCCGGGAAGCGGAAAAAACGAGAGCGTGGAGGGTACGGTCATGGGTCAGCAGGAGAAGGTGGCAACGAGCCTCGCGGGCACGGTCAGCGAGGAGATCAGCGCCTCCCTCACGGCGGTCGACGCGGAACTCGCCCGCCGCTACCCAGGAGACCCCGGCACCCGCCAGCCCGTGCACACCGTCTACGTACCCGGCGATGTCTTCGAGCCCGGCACCCTCCGCTCCTGGGGCGACCAGGCGCTGGCCGCCCTCGACGAACACGCCCCCGACGCCGCCTCCTTCGCCGCCGTCCTCGGCATCCCCGAGGAGCTGGCCGGCCCCGTCCACGACCGCGTACGCGCGAAGCTGAGCCGCGAGCCCGTCGAGGACCTGCGCATCGACTTCGAGGACGGCTACGGCCCCCGCCCGGACGCCGAGGAGGACGAGGCCGCCGCCCGCGCCGCGCGCCTGGTCTCCGAGGCGTACGCGAACGGCACGGCGGCCCCGTACATGGGCATCCGGATGAAGTGCATGGAGGCCGGCGTGCGCGACCGGGGCATCCGCACCACCGACGTCTTCCTCACCGGCCTGATGGAGGCGGGCGGGCTCCCCGACGGCCTCGTACTCACCCTGCCGAAGGTGACGTACCCCGAGCAGGTCACCGCCTTCGTCCAGCTCCTCGAAGCCTTCGAGAAGGCCCACGGCCTGGACGCCGGGCGCATTGGCTTCGAGATCCAGATCGAGACCAGCCAGTCCATCCTGGCCGCCGACGGGACCGCCGCCGTCGCCCGCATGATCGACGCGGCGCGGGGCCGGGCGACCGGGCTGCACTACGGCACCTTCGACTACAGCGCCTGCGTCGGCGTCAGCGCCGCCTACCAGGCGAGCGACCACCCGGCCGCCGACCACGCCAAGGCCGTCATGCAGGTCGCCGCCGCGGGCACCGGCGTACGGGTCTCCGACGGCTCCACCAACGTCCTGCCCGTCGGCCCGACCGCCCAGGTCCACGAGGCCTGGCGGCTCCACTACGGCCTCACGCGCCGCGCTCTGGCCCGCGCGTACTACCAGGGCTGGGACATGCACCCGGGACACCTGCCGACGCGTTACGCGGCCGTCTACACCTTCTACCGTGAGGGCCTGGAGCCCGCCGCCGCCCGGCTCGCCGCGTACGTCGCCAAGGCCGGCGGTGACGTCATGGACGAGCCCGCCACCGCCAAGGCCCTCAGCGGCTACCTGCTGCGCGGCATCGACTGCGGCGCGCTCGACACCGCCGAGGTCGCCCGGCTGACCGGCCTGACCCGCGCCGACCTGGACGCGTTCGCCTCACCGCGCCGGGGCGACCTGACGGTCACCGCACCGTAGAACCCCTCAGTGGAACCTCTCAGTAGGCGTCGCGCCCCGGCTGCGGTACGGCCAGTCCGGCCGGGGTGTGCAGGCCCGCCACGGGCAGGGTCCGCCGGCCGCCGCGCATCGGCAGCTTCACCCCCCGCTCGTTGTCGAAGTCCGCGATGTACAGCGTGCCTTCCGGGTCGAAGGCCAGGCCGTACGGGGAGTTGAGCCCGGTCACCGGAACGGTCCGCTGGGGTCCGCCGCCCGGCGAACGAGCGAGCCGTACGGGCCCGGGGCCGTCAGTGGCCGACGTCAGGAACCGCCCCCGCGGATCCGGAGGCACCACGCCCCCGAGGCGCGCACCGGCCACCCCAACGGCCCCGGGTCCCTCAGGTGTCCCGGCGGGCGGCAGCGCCCGTACGGGCACGGTAGGCCCGCACTCTTGTGCCGGGCGCCGCGCACTTCCACGTCGCACCAGAGCCTTGCCGCCGCCCTTCGCCGACGTGCGGGCCCGACAGGGCTCAGGCGGGCGGCAGTTCGCCCGAGCCGCGCGGGATCAGCGTCGTCGGCAGCTCCACCCGGGCCGGGGCGTGGTCGGCGCCGTCGAGCCGGCGGAAGAGGTGCTCGGCGGCGGTCCTGCCGACGGCCGCCGCGTCCTGCGAGATGACGGTGATGCCGAGCAGGTCCGCCAGCTCGATGTCGTCGAACCCGACCAGGGCGATGGGCCGTTCCCGCTCCGCGATCACCCGGACCGCCGTCACCGTCACCCGGTTGTTCCCCGCGAAGAGCGCGGTGACCGGCTCGGGCCCGCCGAGCATCGCCTCGGCGGCCGCCCGGACCCGGCCCGGGTCGGTGGTGCCGAGCGAGACCCAGCCGTCCTCCACGGTGATCCCCGCGTCCGTCATCGCCGCGTGGTACCCGCGCAGGCGCTCGGTGGCGGTGTGGATCCGGGGCTGGTCGCCGATGAACCCGATCCTGCGGTGGCCGTGCGCGATCAGGTGGGCCACGCCCTCCCGGGAGCCGCCGAAGCTGTCGGAGAGCACCATGTCCGCCTCGACCCGGCCCGCCGGGCGGTCCACGAAGACCGTGGCGATGCCCGCCTTGATCTCCGGCTCCAGATACCGGTGGTCGTCGCCCGCCGGGATCACGATGAGGCCGTCCACCCGGCGGGCGCACAGGGCCAGGACGAGCTCCTGCTCGCGCTCGGGGTCCTCGGCGCTGGAGCCGTTGATGAGCAGGGCCCCGTGCGCGCGGGCCACCTCCTCCACGGCGCGGCTCAGCGGGCCGTAGAAGGGGTCCGCCAGATCCTCCAGGACCAGGCCGATCGAGGCCGTACGCCCCTTGCGCAGCACCCGGGCGCTGTCGTTGCGGCGGAAGCCCAGCGCGTCGATCGCCTCCTGCACGCGGCGCTCGGTGTCGGGTGTGACACCGGGCTCGCTGTTCACCACCCGGGAGACCGTCTTGAGGCCCACTCCGGCGCGGGCCGCCACGTCCTTCATGGTCGGCCGGTTGCCGTAGCGGGTCTCGGAGTGACGGGTGGTCCGGTCCACGGTGCGCTGTCCTGTCGTCGTAAACGGGCGGGGTGAACGGGCGGGGAGAGCGGTGATGTCGGCGATTCGGGCGGCATACGGGCACCTCCGGGCGGCCCGCGGAGCCTGCTGCGGAGACGAACGGAGGCTGTGGCGTCGAGCATAGGCCCTGGACAACGTTGTCAACGCAATGGAGACTGTGCAGACTATTGACTGAACCCGCAGGTCCCGCCCTTCACTCATCCGGAGAAGCCACACCGATGCATACCGACCTCGTCGCCGCGCTCGACATCGGCGGCACCAAGATCGCCGGCGCGCTGGTCGACGGTGGTGGAAACCTCCTCGTACGGGCGCAGCGGCCGACGCCCGCCCGGGAGGGTGCCGAGGCGGTGATGGGCGCTGTGGACGAGGTGCTCGGCGAGCTGACGGCCTCACCGCTGTGGAAGCGCACGGGCTCGGCCGGGATCGGCAGCGCGGGACCGGTGGACGCAGCGGCAGGTACGGTCAGCCCGGTCAACGTTCCCGGCTGGCGCGACTTCCCGCTGGTGGAGCGGGTGCAGAAGACGATCGGCGGGCTGCCGGTCGCGCTGGTGGGCGACGGGGTCGCGATGACGGCGGCCGAGCACTGGCTCGGGGCGGCGCGCGGCTACGACAACGCGCTCTGCCTCGTCGTGTCGACGGGCGTCGGCGGCGGCCTGGTCCTCGGCGGCACGCTGCACCCGGGCCCCTCCGGCAACGCCGGCCACATCGGCCACATCAGCGTCGACCTGGACGGCGACCTGTGCCCCTGCGGCGCGCGCGGCTGCGTCGAGCGCATCGCCAGCGGCCCGAACATCGCCCGCCGCGCCCTGGAGGGCGGCTGGCTCCCCGGCCCGGACGGCGACACCACGGCCGCCGCCGTGGCCGCCGCCGCGCGCGCCGGGGACCCGGTCGCCCTCGCCTCGTACGAGCGGGCGGCCCAGGCGCTCGCGGCCGGGATCGCGGCCACCGCCACCCTGGTCGAGATCGACATCGCGGTGATCGGCGGGGGAGTGGCGGGCGCCGGCGACGTGCTCTTCGCACCGCTGCGCCGCAGCCTCGGCGACTACGCCACGCTCTCGTTCGTCCGGGGGCTCACGGTCGCGCCCGCCGTGATGGGCACCGACGCGGGGCTGGTCGGCGCGGCGGCCGCGGCGATCGCGCTGCGGTAACGCGGCTCCCGACGGCCCCTGGAGGGTGCCCGGTTCGTCAGGCCGGTCACCCTCCAGGGGCCGTGCGGCGTTCCCTCAGCGACCCGCGTCCGCCGTCTGCTGCGGGACGACCACGAGGAAGGCGTCCTGCTCCAAGCTCATCACGACCTCCGCCGCCAGGCCCTCACCGCGACGCGCGGCCGCGAACTCCTCGGCGGCCCAACTGCCGCGAGGATCTCCGGCCGGAAACTGTTCGAGAATTGTCCGCCGCATGGCGCACCCCCAGTCGTCCTGTGCCACCGGCCCATGCCGTAGGCCTGGCTAATACCTGCTCAACGAGCGTCGCCCGTCATGGATACGGCTGCCCCCGAACCCGGCTTCGTACCGTCGGACCCACGAACCGGTCCGGATCCGCCGATCCCGCCACCGCCGTCGCCGCAGCGGGGTCTCCCCGGCAGGGTGTTGCGGGCAAGCCACGGGGGGCTACGAAAGAGGGGGAACCGTGATCGGTGACACCCCCCCCGGATCAGGGTGAGCAGGTCACACCGAACCGCCGTGGTTGCGAGCGGGGCCTGCCGGCCCTCTCTCAGGACTTCACGAGCTCTGTTCCCGGTCGCTGTTCGGGAATCGCCTGGTTGAGCCGTTCACCCTCGATGTCGAGGTCGGGCAGGACCCGGTCGACGGGGCGGGGCAGCCACCAGGCGGCGCGGCCCAGAAGGTGCATGACCGCGGGCACCAGGGCCATGCGGACGACGAAGGCGTCGATGAGAACGCCGATGGCGAGGGCGAATCCGATGGACTTGATCACGGGGTCGTGCATGAACACGAAGCCGCCGAAGACGGCGGTCATGATGATCGCCGCGGCCGTGACCACTCGGGCGTTGTGGCCGACGCCGCTGATGACGGCCTGGCGCGCCTCGGTCCCGTGGACGAAGTCCTCCCGCATCCGCGAGACGAGGAAGACCTCGTAGTCCATGGCCAGACCGAAGAGGATTCCGATCAGGAGGATGGGCAGGAAACTCACCAGCGGGCCCGGGGTGTCGAGGCCGACCAGTTGCGACAGATGCCCTTCCTGGAAGATCGCGACGGTGATGCCGAACGTGGCACCGATGGTGAGCAGGAAGCCCAGGGCAGCCTTCAGCGGCACCAGGACCGACCGGAAGACGAGCATCAGCAGGAGCACCGACAGTCCCACGACGAGCAGGAGATACACCGGCAGGGCGGCGGCAAGCTTCTCCGACACGTCGATTCCGACCGCGGTCACCCCGGTCAGCGCGATGTCGGCGCCCTGCACGCCCGCCACCCGGTCGCGGATCGCGTGCACGGTGTCCTCGGTCGCGGCGGCGGTGGGCCCCGTCCTGGGGATCACGGCCAGCAGGGCGGTCGTGCCCCGCTCGTTCAGCTGCGGGGCGGCGACGGCCAGGACGCCGTCGGTGTCCGAGATCAGCGCGGTGGCCTCCTTGGCCGCCTGTGCGGTCGCCTGCGCGTCGGCCGCCGAGACGACGGCCACCAGACGGCCGTTGAAGCCCTCGCCGAACCCCTCGGTCGTCAGGTCGTAGGCCTCGCGGTTGGGCGAACCGGCCGCCTCGGTGCTCGCGTCGGGCAGGGCCAGACGCATGTCCTGTACGGGGAGGGCGAGTGCGCCGAGGCCCACGACGCCCACCAGCAGTACGGGGACGCGCAACCGTGCCACGATCCGGCCCCAGCGGAAGCCGAAGGCCGTCTCCGTACCGGCGGACGAGGGCGCGCGGTCCTGCGTGCGCCGCGCGCGGGGCAGGACACGGACGCCCGCGAATCCGAGGACGGCCGGCAGCAGGGTCAGGGAGACCAGCACCGCGAGGGCGACCGTGGCGGCCGCTGCGAGACCCATGACCGTCAGGAAGGGGACACCGGCGACGCCGAGTCCCGCGAGCGCGATGACGACCGTGGCACCGGCGAAGACGACGGCGGAACCGGCCGTACCGGCGGCCCGCCCGGCGGCCTCCTCCCCGTCCATGCCGTCCGCGAGGTACTGCCGGTAGCGGGAGGTGATGAAGAGTGCGTAGTCGATGCCCACGGCCAGGCCCAGCATGAGCGCCAGAATGGGTGCCGTGCTGGTCAGTTCGACGATGCTGCTGAGGGAGAAGAGACCGGCCATGCCGGCGGCCACCCCGACGAGGGCGTTGAGCAGGGTCATCCCGGCCGCCACGAGGGAGCCGAACGTGAGGACCAGCACGAGCGCCGCGACACCGACGCCGATGATCTCGGTCGAGCCGATCTCGGGGGCGCCCCGCATGATCTCGCCCCCGTGCTCCACCCGGAGCCCCTCGGCGGACGCGCCTGCCGCGGTGAACGACTCCCGCTGCGCGTCGGTGACGCTGTCGGCCACCGAGTCGAACTGCACCTGGACCAGGGCGTAACGCCCGTCCGGCGAGAGGGCCCGGGCCCGGAACGGGTCGATGGCCGCGAGGACACCGGGCACCTCGGCCGCTTCCGCGACCACCGGGGCCACGGCGGCGGGAGTGAGCTTCTCACCCTCGGGGGCGGCCACGATGATCATGCCTGTCGCACCTCCCGCCTGCGGGAACTCCCGGGCGAGCGAGTCCAGGGCCTGCTGGGACTCGGTCCCGGGTATGGAGAACTCGGTGGTGGCGGGTGCGCTGAAGGCGATCGCGCCGCCACCGAGCAGGGCGAGCAGCAGCAGCCACAGGGCGAGTACCCGGCCTCGGCGGCGGAAGGACAGCCGGCCGAGCCGGTACAGGAGAACAGCCATGCGAAGCGGCGCCTTTCTCTTCGGTTGCACAGCCTGTCTCAGCTGTGAGGATGCCCGAGGGTTCTGCGTGCCCCTCGGATCAGTTCGTCGCGCATCACGTCGGGTGGGACATCGACGCCGCCGGCGACCGCGACCGCCACCCCGCCGATCACCATGCGGGCCGAGACGAGCGCGCCGGGCTCCCGCGAGCGGCCGGCCAGCGCGTCGGCGAGCCGGTCGACGGCGGGAGGGATGACCGCCAGAGCGGGATGCCCGAGCATCTGCGGCAGCTCCGCGAAGATGATTTTGAGTTCCAGGTGGAACAGCATCGCGAGGCCGACGTATCCCGTCACGGCCGGTTCCACCGCGAGCGAGCCTTCCAGAGCGGCCAGTTCGCCGTTGAGTGCGCGGAGCCCCTCGGCCGGCGGCGTCAGCAGTTCGGTGAGGATCGCTTCCTTCTCGGTGAAGTGGTAGAGCAGGGAGGCCTTCGAGCACGGCACCTCGGCCGCGATGTCCTGCAAGGAAGCCCCCTTGAAGCCGTGTTGGGCGAACAGGCGCAGGGCGGCGTCGAGAATGTGACGGCGCATCTCGGAACGCGGACGAGGCATGCGTCATGGTAGCTGACCGATCGGTCAGGGTCGTGCGAGGTACCGCAGTCCCTGTCCCAGCGCGGCCCGGGCGCCGGGTTCCAGCAGACGGGACCAGGGCGGATCTGTTTCGCCCCGGAGCAGGCAGTAGCACGCCAGGGCGTAGCCGAACTGGCGCTCGGTGAGGTAGCCGAGGTGGTGGGTGGGGTCCAGCGCGGTTCCGGTGAGCATCCGTTCGGTGAGGTCGCCCAGCGGGATGGTGTCCGGCTCATCCTTGGTGCCCCCGCCCCCAGGTCGCTGCGACTGCTCCGATTCTAGGAGCCCGGAGGGTTCTTGGGTGGGCCGTGTGAGGGGGAGCATCGCGGGGTGACGGCGGTCGGCGTATACCCGTACAGGCTGATCCTTCGCACCGCCGTATGCGTCTCAGGTCGCATCCGACCGCGACGTCAGGCCGATGCGGCGGGATGCCGGCCGCCCGGACGATGAGTCCATGCCCTCGACGATCACCGGTCTCGCACTGTCCGGCCCGGAAGTCCTCACCGTGTTCGGCGCCGTCACCATCGTACTGGCCTGTTGGCTTCCCGGCCGGTTCCGCGGCCCGGCCACGCTCGCCGCCGGCGCCCTGCTCGTGGGGTCGGTGACCGTCCTCGTCGTCGGGGGGCTGCGATGGCAGATGGTTCCGGTGGTGGCCGCTGCGGCCGTCGCGGCGCCGTTCGCGCTCGTACCCATGGTCCGGCGGCGTACCGGGCGCACTCCGTGGCGTGCCCGGTGGTGGCTGGCCCTGCCGGGGTCCGCGGTGTGCGCCGCCCTGATCGCGTCGGGCCCGGTCTCCGTGTGGGCCCTGCCCGTACCCGAGTTCCCCGAGCCCTCAGGACGCTTCCCGGTCGGCACCCAGGTCCTGGAGTTCTCCACGCGCCCCGGAGGGGAGGGCCGGGGCGAGGAGAGCCGCACGCTGGTGACACAGCTCTGGTATCCCGCCGGGCGGAGCGCCCCGGACGTGCCGCGGATGCCGTACCTCGGGCGTACCGAGGCCGAGTCGCGCACGGTGGCCTCGGCGCTGGCCGGCTACGCGGGGGTCCCGGGCTTCCTGCTCGACGGTCTGCCGCGCGCCCGGAGCCACGCGGTGCCCGGCGCGCCCGTCGCCAGGGAGGGCGGACGCCTCCCGGTGGTGCTGTTCTCCCCCGGACTGGGCGGAGTGCGCACGCAGAACACCGCCTGGGCGGAGGAACTGGCCAGCCATGGCTATGTGGTGGCCGCTGTCGACCACCCCTACGACTCCGCTGCCGTGGTCCTCGCGGACGGTCGGACGCTGCGTACGCGGGTCTCGGCGTCCGGTGACCGGGAGGAGGACGCGGTACGGGCGGAGGGCTGGACCCGCACCCGAGCCGCGGACCTGCGGACCGTGCTCACCCGGCTGACGCGTATGGACCGGGGTGAGGCCGACGGGACCCTGGCCGGACGCCTCGACACCGGCCGGGTGGCGGTGACCGGTCACTCCATCGGGGGTGCGGCCGCTCTGCAGGCGGCCCGCCAGGACCGCCGGTTCGACGCGGTCATCGACCTGGACGGCTTCCCGCACGGCCCCACCGGGGGACACCTCGGGCAGCCGGTACTGGCGCTGACCCAGGAGATCGGCCCCGGGACCGACCCGGACTACCTGCCCCGGCTCACCCGCGTGCTGGATCTCGGCGCCGCGACCAACTACCGGCTGACCGTGCCCGGCACCGCGCATCTCACCTTCACCGACGCCCCGTTCTACCTGCCGCCGGTACCCGGGGTGGTCGGTTCACTGGGCCGCACGGAGGGCCACCGCATCACCGCCGCTGCTTCGCTCTCGTTCCTCGACGCCACGCTGCGGGGCGCTCCGGCTGACCTGCCCGCCGTCCTCGCGGCCCATGGGGAGGTGACGGTCC
>NZ_JBHXOX010000064.1:0-10071 GCF_042718795.1 Streptomyces cyaneofuscatus | reverse complement strand
GGGGTTGTTTTTTTTTTTATATTTTTTTTTTCTTGTGCGTTTGGGGTGTTTGTTTTTTGTTTATCCCCCCCGGGGGGGGGGGGGGGGGGGCCGGGGCCCCCCCCCCCCCCCCCCCGCTCCCGTGCTCACCGCGTCCGAGGACTACAGCGCGCCGAACCCCACACGCCGTGTGGTCGGCTCACCGATCTCCACGTACGCGATCCGGTCGGCCGGCACCAGGACCTTGCGGCCCTTGTCGTCCGTGAGGCTCAGCAGCTCCGCCTTGCCGCCCAGTGCGGCGGCGACCGCGCTCTCGACGTCCTCGGCGGAAAGCCCGCTCTCCAGAACGATCTCGCGGGGCGTGTGCTGCACCCCGATCTTGACCTCCACGGCTATGTCCCTCCGACGGTCAGTCCCTGCGCGGCGAACCGCGCCGTACGCAGCCACATTAGCCCGGTGGGACCACGCCTCACGGCCCGACCGGCAACGCCCGCAGCGAACACGCTCCGGGACCCGGCCACGACGGGGTGTCCACGCCGCCCGAGGGGCGTCAGTGCTGCTGCTCGACCCCGTGCAGCGGGAAGCCCGCGATACCCCGCCAGGCCAGCGAGGTGAGCAGCTGCACCGCCGTGTCGCGCGGGATGCCGGAGCGGCTGGAGAGCCAGTAGCGCGCCACCACCTGCGACACACCGCCGAGGCCCACCGCGAGGAGCATGGACTCGTCCTTGGACAGGCCCGTGTCCTCGGCGATCACGTCGGAGATCGCCTCGGCGCACTGGAGGGAGACCCGGTCGACCCGCTCGCGTACGGCGGGCTCGTTGGTCAGGTCGGACTCGAAGACCAGCCGGAAGGCGCCGCCCTCGTCCTCCACGTACGCGAAATAGGCATCCATCGTCGCCTCGACGCGCAGCTTGTTGTCCGTCGTCGACGCCAGCGCCGTCACCACGGCCTGGAGCAGCGACTCGCAGTGCTGGTCGAGGAGGGCGAGGTAGAGCTCCAGCTTCCCGGGGAAGTGCTGGTAGAGCACCGGCTTGCTGACGCCGGCCCGCTCGGCGATGTCGTCCATCGCGGCGGAGTGGTACCCCTGTGCGACGAAGACCTCCTGCGCGGCGCCCAGGAGCTGATTGCGTCGGGCGCGGCGGGGAAGACGCGTGCCCCGCGGGCGCGCTGCCTCTGTCTGCTCGATGGCGCTCACGCCGCCTCCCAAATGTGTGTTCCAGCACAGCCGATCCGTACACGCTGCGCCGTACAGCCATCGTACTTTTGGGTAACCCCGGTGCGCGCGGCGCGGACGCAGAATTTCACGGACCGGACGCGGGTGGAAGCCACAGTTCTCCGGGGCCCGGGACAAAGCGGGGCGGTCTACCGGTAATCGTCCTCGTCCAGAGGGATCACCCTGCGCTGTTCCGCCAGATCGGCCTCGTTGGCGGTGGCCAGGTCGGCGTCCTCCACCTGCTCGTCGCCCTCGGGCCGGACGTCCGTCCGCTGCTCGGCGGCGTCCGCCTCCGGTGCCTCCGGGCCCGGTGTGTCCGGCTCGGTGCTCTCGAAGGTGTCCGGGTCGCTCGGGTCGACCGTCATGGTGACTCCTTTCTTCCCCTCTGGCCGCTTCCTTTGAAGCGTAGGAGCAACACTCCTACCCCGCGATGCGGCCTGTGACCGCGAACACATGAACGGCGGCGTGATCGTCTCGTAATATTGGCGCATGTCTTCGACCGAGCTGCCGGGAACTCAGGCCATCGCCGCCGCGATGGCTCCCACGGTCAGCGCCGTCCGGGTCGCCGAGGGCGAGCGGCTGCGTTCGGTGGCCCTGCCGGGGCTCACGCTGACCGTCCGTTCGCGGCCCGCCGACCGGACGGGTCTGCCGCCCGCGCTCTTCGTGCACGGGCTCGGCGGGTCCTCGCAGAACTGGTCGGCCCTGATGCCGCTGCTGACCGACGTGGTCGAACCCGACGCCGTCGACCTGCCCGGATTCGGGGATTCGCCGCCGCCGGACGACGGCAACTACTCGATCACCGGGCACGCCCGTGCGGTGATCCGGCTGCTCGACGCGGGTGACCGCGGTCCCGTCCATCTGTTCGGCAACTCCCTGGGCGGCGCGGTCGCCGTCCGGGTCGCCGCCGTCCGCCCCGACCTGGTGCGCACCCTCACCCTGATCTCGCCCGCACTGCCCGAGTGGCGGGTGCAGCGGCCCGCCGTACCGACCGGGCTCCTGGCGGTGCCGGGGGTCGCTCCGCTGTTCGCCCGGCTCACGAAGGGCTGGACCGCGGAGCAGCGGACCCGCGGAGTCATGGCACTCTGTTACGGCGATCCGGCACGGATCTCCGACGAAGCCTTCCGTCACGCGGTGGCCGAGATGGAGCGACGGCTGGAGCTGCCGTACTTCTGGGACGCGATGACGCGTTCGGCCCGGGGCATCGTGGACGCGTACACCCTGGGCGGCCAGCACGGACTGTGGCGCCAGGCCGAGCGGGTGCTCGCACCGACCCAGCTCGTGTACGGCGGACGGGACCAGCTCGTCTCGTACCGGATGGCGCGCAGGGCGTCCGCGGCCTTCCGCGACGCCCGGCTGCTGACCCTGCCCGACGCGGGGCACGTGGCGATGATGGAGTACCCGGAGACGATCGCCCAGGCGTTCCGGGAACTGCTCGACGATGGCGGCGGGAGCTGATCCGGGGCGTGGGACGACACAGCCGAAAGGGCGCAGAGGCCACCCGCCCGGACGCCGCAGCGGCGGATCCGGGCGGCCGAAGCGCCGTACCCCGCCCCGCCTCCTCCTCTTCCGGCGGCGGTCGGCGCAGGCGCCAAGGGCCCGCGCCCGCCGCCGACGGGCCCGCAACCCACCGGGACACCGCGTTCCTCGACGCCCCCTACCCGGCCGCGCCCTTCCAGGACGCCCCCCAGGTGCGCGGCGGCCACCCCGAGCAGCACGAGCCGGGCGGCGGCTGGGGCGCCGGTCCGCAGCAGACCTACGGCGGCCCTCGGGCCGCCGGGCGGCCGGCTTGCGACGCACCTGCTGACGGCGCGCCGGCCCGCCCGGACCAGGACGCCGCCCGCGAACAGGCCGTGGCGCGTCAGGTGTCCGCCCAGCAGGCCGCCCAGCGCGCCGCCGACGGGCGGACGGGGCGTCGGACCGCCGCCCGCCCCGAGACGATGCCGGGCCCCCGCAGGGAGTTCGTCGACGCCTTCGACGCCGATGCGCCCGCCCCGGGCGGCGCGCCGGACACGCGCGCGGGCTCCGAAGAGGGCGGACCCCCGGTGGAGCCGGGCGCCGCGCCGGCCGCGGAACCCGCCGGGCGCTCCGCACCCAAGGGCGGCAAGGGGCGGACCTTCACCGGGATCGCCGCGGCCGCGGTGACCACCGTGCTCGCGGTCGTGGTGGCCGGACAGGTCGCCGAGGACTCCGCCGGCCGGGGTGCGGCGGCGCGGTCGGCCGGTGTCGACCGGGAGGCCGGGGAGGGCGCCTCGCGCTCGGACGCCCGCCCGACCCCCGAGCAGCCCGCGTCGCGGGCCCCCGAGGTCAAGCCCCTGTCGTACGGCGAGAAGATGGCGCAGCCCGTCCCGCTCGCCGCCGACCTGAAGGCGACCGGGACGTTCGAGGCCGTCCCCGGACTGGCGAAGGCGCCCGGCAAGGGCCAGAAGTACCGCTACCGGATCGATGTCGAGAAGGGCCTCTCCCTCGACGCGGGTCTTTTCGCCGAGGCCGTCCAGAAGACGCTGAACGACGACCGGAGTTGGGCGCACAACGGCGCGATGACCTTCGAGCGGATCTCCTCCGGGAGCCCGGATTTCGTGATCACGCTCGCCAGTCCCGGCACCACCGGTGAATGGTGTGCGAAATCCGGTCTGGACACGACGGTCCAGAACGTCTCGTGCGATTCCGCCTCGACCGACCGCGTGATGATCAATGCCTATCGGTGGGCCCAGGGTTCCGCCACCTTCGGCCCGAAGAAGATGCTGGCCTACCGTCAGATGCTCATCAATCACGAGGTAGGCCACCGGCTCGGACACGACCATGTGAGCTGCCGCACGCCCGGCGCCCCGGCCCCGGTGATGCAGCAGCAGACCAAATCCCTGGACCTCGACGGGATCAAGTGCAAGCCCAACCCCTGGGTTTACCCCGGTAGTTGACGAGCGGTGTCCGCATAGCGAGACGGCCGTCCTGTTCCGCTTTGACAGCGGTCAAGGCGGTCGTTCATATTTCTCGGCATGTCACGCAGCCCCGCACCTTCCGAGATCGCCGCCCTTGAGCTGGCGCTTCTCGGCGTGACCGGGCACTGCGTAGCCGACATTCTCTGTCGCTGACGCCTGTCCGAGCGCGCAGTCGGCTTTCTCTTTTCGCGTGACCTGTCCGTGAGCCTCCGAACGGCTCCGACGGCCCCGGGACCGCCGCGCCTGGACTTCACTCCGTCCGCAGGCGCGGCATTTCCTTGTCCGGCCGGTCCTCTTTTCAGGCTTTTCAGGATTTTCGGGCCCGGGCCTTTCTCGTGCTGTCGCCTGCGCGGATTTCTCCTTTTCCTTCCCGCGTTTGTTTCGCTGTACATCCGAGAGGTCATCTTCCGATGCGTCAACCGTCCGTCATAGCGCGCCGCGTGGCCGCGGCCACCGTCACCCTCGTCCTCGCCGCGGGTGCCGCGGCCTGCGGTCCCGAGGACAGCAAGGGCGGCGACAGCGGCTCCGGCGCCGAGGGCACGCCGCAGAAGGGCGGCACCCTCACCGTCCTGAACCGCAACACCCAGCAGGACTTCGACCCCGCCCGGCTCTACACCTCCGGCGGCGGCAACATCCCCTCCCTCATCTTCCGCACCCTCACCACCCGCAACCGCGAGGACGGCGCCGACGGCGCGCAGGTCGTCCCCGACCTCGCCACCGACCTCGGCAAGCCCAACAAGGACGCCACGGTCTGGACGTACACGTTGAAGGAGGGGCTGAAGTACGAGGACGGCACCGCGATCACCTCCGCCGACATCAAGTACGGCATCGAGCGCTCCTTCGCCGCCGAGCTCTCCGGCGGCGCCCCCTACCTGCGGGACTGGCTGATCGGCGGGGCCGACTACCAGGGCCCGTACAAGGACAAGAAGGGGCTCGACTCCATCGAGGTGCCCGACGACCGGACCATCGTGTTCCGGCTGAACAAGCCCGAGGGGGAGTTCCCCTTCCTCGCCACGCAGACCCAGACCACCCCGGTGCCGAAGGCCAAGGACACCGGCACCAAGTACGAGGAGCACCCCGTCTCCTCGGGCCCGTACAAGGTCGTCACCAACGAGAACGACGGCGAGCGCCTGGTCCTGGAGCGCAACCCGCACTGGTCGGCCGCGACCGACGAGGAGCGCAAGGCCCACCCCGACCGGATCGACGTCCGCTCCGGCCTCGACGCCGCCGTCATCAACCAGCGGCTCTCCGCCTCGCAGGGCCCCGACGCCGCCGCCGTCACCACGGACACCAACCTCGGCCCGGCCGAACTCGCCAAGGTCAGCAGCGACAAGAAGCTCGCCGCCCGCGTCGGCACCGGCCACTTCGGCTACACGAACTACATCGCCTTCAACCCGAAGGTGAAGCCCTTCGACAACCCGAAGGTGCGCCAGGCGATCTCGTACGCCGTCGACCGCTCCTCGGTCGTCAACGCGGCGGGCGGCTCCTCGCTCGCCGAGCCCGCCACCACCTTCCTCCCCGAGCGGGACTCCTTCGGCCACACCCCCTACGACCACTTCCCGGCCGGGAAGACCGGTGACGCGGCGAAGGCGAAGGAGCTGCTGAAGGAGGCCGGGTACGACAAGGGCCTGACCGTCACCCTCACCCACTCCGACGCCAAGGACTTCGAGACCAGCCCGGAGATCGCCACCGCGCTCCAGGCCGCCCTCAAGAAGGCCGGCATCACCGTCGAACTCCAGGGCCTGGAGGACAACGACTACTCCGACACCATCCACGACGCCAAGAAGGAGCCCGGCTTCTTCCTCGCCCACTGGGGCGCCGACTGGCCCTCCGGCGGTCCGTTCCTCGCCCCGATCTTCGACGGCCGGCAGATCGTCAAGAACGGCGCCAACTACAACACCAGCTTCCTGAACGACCCCGAGGTCAACCAGGAGATCGACGAGATCAACAAGCTGACCGACCTGAAGGCCGCCGCCACCCGCTGGGGCGCGCTCGACAAGAAGATCGGTGAGAAGGCGCTGACCGTGCCGCTGTTCCACCCCGTCTACAAGCGGCTGTACGGCCAGGACGTCAAGAACATCGTCATCAGCGACTGGACCGGCGTCCTCGACGTCTCCCAGGTCGCGGTCAAGTAGCAGGTCGCGGTCACCTCACCATGTCCGAAGCCCTGCTGGTCCAGGAGGCGGGAGCGGCGTCGGCCGTCGCCCCCGCCTCCGGGGCCCGGCTGTTCTGGCGAAGGCTGCGCGCCCAGCGCGCGGCCTTCGCCGCGGCCCTCGTCGTCCTCCTGCTCGTCCTGGTCGCACTCGCCGCGCCGCTGCTCACCGCAGTGGCGGGCCAGGACCCGAACACCTACCACCCCGACCTCGTCGACTCGGCGGCCGGCGGCGTCCCCATCGGCCCCTTCGGCGGCATCAGCGCCGACCACTGGCTCGGCGTCGAACCGCAGACCGGCCGCGACCTGTTCGCCCGGATCGTGTACGGCGCCCGGGTCTCCCTCGGCGTCGCCCTCGTCGCCACCGTCCTCCAGATCACCCTCGGTCTGATCATCGGCCTGACCGCCGCGCTCGGCAGCCGCTGGGTCGACCAGCTCCTCAGCCGGATCACCGACATCAACGTCGCCCTGCCGATCATGGTCATCGCGCTCGCGCTGCTGGCGATCGTCCCCGAGACCTTCCCGCGGCCCGTCCTGATCGCGCTGGTCATCGGCGGCATCAACTGGGCCGGTACGTCGAAGATCGTGCGGGCGCAGGCGCTCACCCTGAAGTCCCTCGACTTCGTCTCGGCGGCCCGGCTCAGCGGACGCGGCACGTGGTCCATCGCCCGCCGCGAGCTGCTGCCCTCGCTCGCCGCGCCCGTGATCACGTACGCCGCCCTGGCCTTCCCCACCAACATCATCGTGGAGGCGGCGCTGTCCTTCCTCGGCGTCGGCATCAAACCGCCCACGCCGTCCTGGGGCCAGATGCTCACCGAGGCCGACACCTGGTACCAGGCGGCCCCGACCTATCTCCTGCTCCCCGCCGGGCTCCTGTTCGTCACCGTCCTCGCGCTCACGGTCCTCGGCGAAGGCGTCCGTACGGCACTCGACCCACGCGCCGCGTCCCGGCTGCGCGTCGGCACGAAGCAGACCAAGGAGGACGTGGCATGACCGGCTTCCTGATCCGGCGGCTCGGAGGGGCCGTCCTCGTCCTGTTCGCCCTGACCGCCATCCTCTACGGCATCTTCTACGTCGCCCCCGGCGATGTCGCCCAGATCGTCTGCGGCCCGCGCTGCTCACCCGCCCAGGTCGCCCAGGTCACCGAGCAACTGCGGCTGGACGACCCGTTGTACGTGCAGTACGGGCACTTCCTCCAGGGCATCGTCGCCGGGCGCGACTTCTCCACCGGCACCGGCGTGGAGCACTGCTCCGCGCCCTGCCTCGGCGTGTCCTACCAGTCCGACCAGCAGGTCACCCAGCTCATCCTGGCCAAGCTCCCGGTCACCGGCTCCCTGGTCATCGGCGCGTTCGCGGGCTGGCTGCTGCTCGGCGTGGGCACGGGCGTGCTGTCGGCCTGGCGGCGCGGCCGGCTCACCGAACGCGTCCTGACCTGGCTGACTCTGGCGGGCTCGGCCACGCCCGTCTTCGTGATCGGGCTGCTGCTCATCATCGTGTTCTGCTCCACCCTCCAGTGGCTGCCCGCCCCGAGTTACGTCCCCTTCGCCGAGGACCCCGAACAGTGGGCGTGGGGGCTGCTGCTGCCCTGGGTGTCGCTGGCACTGATCGAGTCCGCGAAGTACGCGCGGCTCACCCGCAGCGCCATGCTGGAGACCCTCGCCGAGGACCATGTGCGCACCTTCCGCGCGTACGGGGTCGGGGAGCGGGCCATCATCGGCCGGCACGCCCTCCGGGGCGCGGTGGCGCCCGTCATCGCCCTCAGCGCGCTGGACTTCGGCACGATGTTCGGCGGCGCGGTGCTCACCGAGTCCCTCTTCGGCATCCCGGGCATCGGGCGCGAACTGGTCAACGCGGTGAAGGTCGTCGACCTGCCCGTGGTGGTCGGCATGGTGCTGGTGACCGGGTTCTTCGTCGTCCTCGCCAATGCCGCCGCGGACCTGCTGTACGCGCTGGCCGACCGACGGGTGGTCCTTTCATGACGACGCGTGAGCTACTGAAGGCAACGCGTGAACCATTGGTGCGCGTCACCGACCTCACCGTCGACTTCGGTTCCGTACGGGCCGTCGACGGGCTCTCCTTCACCCTGGAGGCGGGCGGCGCCCTCGGCGTGGTGGGGGAGTCCGGCTCCGGCAAGTCCGCCTCTGCCTACGCCCTGCTCGGCCTCCACCGGGGGACGGGCGCCCGGGTCGGCGGCACGGTCGAGGTCGCCGGTACGGACGTGAACGCGGCCGACGACGCCGGCCTCAGGGCCCTGCGGGGCGCGAAGGCCGCCATGGTCTTCCAGGACCCGCTCTCCTCGCTCGACCCGTACTACCCGGTGGGCGACCAGATCGCCGAGGTCCACCGGGTCCACCACCGCGCCTCCCGCAAGGCCGCCCGCGCCCGGGCCGTCGAGGTGCTGGACCGGGTCGGCATCCCGGACGCGGCCCGTCGCTCCCGGCTGCGGCCGCACGAGTTCTCCGGCGGGATGCGGCAGCGGGCCCTCATCGCGATGGCCCTGGCCTGCGAGCCGCAGCTGATCGTGGCGGACGAGCCGACGACCGCGCTCGACGTCACCGTCCAGGCCCAGATCCTGGACCTGCTGCACACCCTGCGCCAGGAGACCGGCATGGGGCTGCTGCTGGTCACCCATGACGTGGGGGTGGCCGCCGAGAGCGTGGACGAGGTGCTCGTCATGCGGGACGGTCGTGAGGTGGAGCGCGGGCCGGTGGCCCGGGTGCTCGGGTCGCCGCGTGAGGCGTACACGAAGGAGCTGCTGGCGGCGGTGCCGAGGGTGGAGACCCGCAGGGTGGTGCCCGCCCAACGTGTTCCGGAGGAGGCCGTACCGCTGCTCGAAGCCGTCGACCTGCGGCGCGAGTTCGGCCGGGGGAGCGGGAAGGTCGCCGCTGTGGGCGGGGTCTCGCTCACCGTGCACGCCGGGCAGACGCTCGGCATCGTGGGGGAGAGCGGCAGCGGCAAGACCACGCTCGGCCGGATGCTGGTCCGCCTGCTGGACCCGACGGCGGGCCGGCTCCGTTACGGGGGTACGGAGATCGGCTCGCTGTCGGATAGGGAGCTGCGGCCCTTCCGGCGCGAGCTCCAGATGGTGTTCCAGGACCCGGTCGCCTCGCTCAACCCGCGCCGCTCGGTCGGCGAGTCCGTGGCCGACCCGCTGCGGGCCGCCGGGGAGCGCGACGAGAGGCGCGTACGGGACCGGGTGGGCGCACTCCTGGAGCGCGTCGGGCTCGACCCGGCGCACTTCGAGCGCTACCCGCACGAGTTCAGCGGCGGACAGCGCCAGCGCATCGGGATCGCCCGTGCCCTGGCCGCCGAGCCGAAGGTCATCGTCTGCGACGAACCGGTCTCCGCGCTCGACGTCACCACCCAGGCCCAGGTCGTCGCGCTGCTCGCCGAACTCCAGCGCGAGCTGGGCATCGGCCTGGTCTTCATCGCCCACGACCTCGCCGTGGTCCGGCAGGTCAGCGACCGGGTCGCGGTGATGCGCGGCGGCCTGATCGTCGAAGAGGGCCCGGCTGACGAGGTGTACGGAGACCCCCGGGACCCGTACACGAAGCAGTTGCTGGCGGCCGTTCCGGCGCTCGATCCCGGGCTGGCGGCGGCGCGCCGGGCGGCCCGCAGGGAACTGGCCGCAGCCTGACCCTCCGTAACAATCGACCGCCGTACCGCGACGGAACGCGACCGGCGCGGGAAAGTTACGACGGTTCACCCCTTTCGGTGGTGGGGCGGGGCCCCCGCCGGCGCCCCCCCCCCGGGGGCCGCTACGGGGGGGGCCCGGCGGGGGGGCCGGGCCA
>NZ_JBHXOX010000063.1:0-11050 GCF_042718795.1 Streptomyces cyaneofuscatus | reverse complement strand
GACCGCACCGGGCCGCGCCCCCCGGCCCCGCCCGCCCGCGCGGCCCCCCCCCCCCCCCCCCCCGCCCCCCCGCCCCCCCCCCCCCCGCGTCGTCGAAGTCGTGGGCCATGCGGTCCGCGAGCGAAGGTTACGGTCAGGCTAATGCGGTTGCCGTCCTTTTCCATCAGCACGACGGTGACGCCGAACGGGTCGGTGTGGTCCAGCTCGATGGGGGTGAAGGAGAAGTTCACCGCAGCCTGGATGGGCGGGATCAGTTCGCCGCTGGGCTGCGGCGCGGGGGCCAGCCTCCAGTTGGGGACAACCGACGCCCAGCCCTCGGGGCTGCGGGACACCAGCGCGCCTCCTACCGTCTCCACAACCTCCTGGAGCAGGTCGCCGCGGTCGCGGCCGCCGACGTCGAGGTTCTGGAGGCGATCAACACGTTAGTGCCGGACGGGCTGCTCATCCCCGACCTGGTCGTCATCGACGCCACAGCCTCGGCCGAGGTGACCGCGATGCCCGTGCACGACGTCCTCTTGGCCGTGGAGATCGCCTCCCCGTCAGGGCGGGGCACGGCGGCATGCGGCGGCGCGTTCGCTGTTGAGGAGGGCGTAGCAGGAGGACGTGTCGTTCTCCTGGAAGGTCGCCGGGCCGGTGTCGTTGAGTCGGTTGGCCGAGGCAGTGGCCTCCTCGGTGGATTCGATCTCGGCGCTGAGGTAGTCGAAGCGGGCCGTGGCTCCTCGCTGCGGGCCCTTCGGGCAGGGCGTGCTCGGCTTGCTCGCGACTGGGGGGCGTATTCTCATCCGTCCTCAAGTTGAGGGGTGTCCTGCCTCTGGATATCCGCAGAGCTCTGCTTGGTCTTTGGAGTTTTGCGCCTGAGCCACGTCGCTGCGGTCAGTAGGAATGTGGTGCCGGTGGCGATGAGGACGGTGGTGTCGGGAGTTGTGATGGTGAGGAGGAGGCCAGTGGCGGCTGCACTGAGGCCGTAGCCGATGCCGCTGCCGGCGTACAGGACGGAGTAGCCGACGGGGTGAAGGCTGGCGGGCAGTTGTTCGCGGAGGGTGAGGTTACGGGTGATCAGTACGGCTGCCTGCAGGAGACCGGTGAGAGCGAGGAGAGCGGCGATCACTGTCCAGGTGGAGGCGAGTGCGGTGGCGGCGACGCCCGCGATCATGATGATGAGCAGAAGGGTGCTTTGACGTTCCACCTTGCCGGGCCAGGTGCGCGCGCCATAGACAAGGCCGCCGAGGATGCTCGCTAGGGCGAAGCCGGTGAGGATCGGGCCGCTGTAGGTAACGGGTAGCTCCCGGTGCTGGAGCAGAGCGGGCAGTGTGAGTTCGATGCTGGCCAGCAGGTACATGGCGGCGATGCTCGTCAGGTAGACGGGCCAGGCCGTCAGGGCCTGTTTGAGCGGGACCCGCTGTCCGTCGTCCGTGGCGCCGGTCTTGTCGGGCAGCAGCCACAGTGCGGCGGTGGCGGCGCACGTGGCGAGCGCGGCGAGGACGAACGGGGCCTGCGGAGCGGACTGGAGCGCGAGTAAGGAGACCAGGGCCGGTGAGGCGGCCCAGGCGGCCATGTTGAGCGTGGATTCCAGGCTGAGGGCGGCATGGAGGCGCTTTGTGGGTGCGAGGTCCTCAGCCATGGTGCGCAATGCGCCCGGTGCGGCGGCCGCGGCAGCGCCGGCGATCGCGGCGAGGATCACAGCGAGCGCGGTGCCGGGGGTGGGAAGGAAAGCGAGCAAAGCGAAGGCGACGGCCGACAGTCCCAGTCCAGCGGTGATTTCCCGGCGGTAGGGACGCGTACGCAGGCGCATGCTGAGAAGCGGGGCCCCTGCCGCCTCCGCGATGGCGTACGCGGCGGCCATGGCGGCGCCGCCGCTGTAACCGGCTTCCGTACCTCGCCCGTAGAAGAGGAAGGCGAGTGGCGCCATCGCCACCGGCAGGCGGCTGGCCGTGACGACCGCGGCCCAGATCGAGACATGCTTGGTGAACAGGCCGCGGTACGCCACGCGTGGTGATCCTTAACTGTCGTACTGGGCCATCAGGCCAGTGAGTTGGTCTTCGAGGGCGCTGGCTTCTTCGTGGGTGTGCCCCAAAACGACGTACTCGAGGTTTCCGGTGGCGGCGGTGTCATCGGAGGCGATGACGATGCCATGATCTCGCCGGGAATCCCATGCGAGCCCGTGTTCCCGCATGGCGCGCAGAAGATGGGCGAGCGCGGGTGCCCGGACGTTGAATCTGCTGATCAGGACATGGCTGTCCGTCCAGTCCGGGCCGATGAGAGTCTCGGCGATGTGATGCAGGTGGGTACTGCCGCCCAGACGCGCGTTCACCTCGTTGAACCACACATTGCCAGCCTGGTCGATCACGGCGTCGATGCTGGCCAGACCGCAATAACCGAGGCTTTGCATGAAGCGGGCCATCCGCAGGGCCTCGCTCGTGAAGTGCTCCCACGCCGGTCCGGGCACGCTGCGGGGCGGCAGTGCGAGTCCGCTGAGGACCGGAGGATGCTGGTCTGTACGAAGCTGTCCTGCGTTGAGGACAACAGCTCCGCCGTGTTCGGGGCAGTCCACCTCCACATACACCGACGTGCAGCCTGGGTGGAACACTTCCAGAACGATCTCTCCCTGTGGGGCATGTGTGGTAGTCAGCCCGGCCTCCTTGAGGACCTGTTCGTCATCGGCCGCCTTGCCGAGGACGATCGTGCGCTGGGCTCCTATTCCTTTTACGCCCGGATCGGTGGTGATCACGGTGTTGCCGTGGCCGCCGACGGCGCGGTCACGTTTGAGGATGACAGCCGGGTGATGGGTCAAGAGCCGGTGCAGCGTACGCAGTAGATCTTCAGTGGTGCGGCACGGTATGCCGTCGGGGACGGCGAACCCGGCCCCCGCAGCCAGGGCACGGAAGACGACTTTACTGTTGAGCAGTTCCGCACCGCCTTCCGCGACGAAGCGTGATCTGGTGACAAGGCCGAGTTCACGCGCGAACACCTCGGCGCCCCGGTCGTGGATGTACGGACAGAACTCCCATGCAGGAGTGACCAGGTGCCTCAGACGGCCGAGGATCTCATTGGAGTGGAGCAAGTCCTGGGTGAGGAGGTCCGCGTCCGGCGCGATCACGTGGATATTGTCCGGGGAGATACCCGTGTGCTGGGCGACGTGATGCAGGAAGTCGTCCGGTGCCGGTCGGGGCAGGACGAGGGCATCGCCGTCCCGCATCAGCCACACCAGGCGCTTCATGGCGAACAGGATGCCGTCGAAGTCATTCTGGGTGAGCAGGTCCATGCGGTCGACCATGTGCTCGGTGCAGGCGTTGCCGAGCCAGAGGCGGGGCATCAGAACTCGGCCTTTCCGCCGATTGCGTCCAAATACCACACCTGCAGAAACCCGTTGTCGTCGACGCGGGCACTTCCGGGAAGCTGCCAGCCGGGGACCCAGGACATCCTCTCCTCGTACCGGTAGGCGGTCTGTATCAGCATCCGATTGTGCTCGTCCCGGCCGATGATCGACCCCTCATACAGCGGTACCTTGCCGACATCCGTCATCAGCGTGAAGTGCGGGCGTACACGGCCGGAAGTCAGCCCTGAGGCTCCCAGCCGGCGGTGCAGTTCAAGGCCTTCCTCGACGGACGTGCGGTGGTGGTCCATGCCGCGGATCGGGACGCAGTGGAAGAGGTAATGCGCCTCGATTCCCATGTAGCGCAGCTCGTCGAAGAGCTCGACGAGTGTGTCGAGGCTGTCGTTGAGCCCGCGCAGCAGGACCGTCTGGTCGTAGATGCGTGCCCCGGCCTCCTGCAGCGCCGTATACGCCTCCCTGACCTCGGGAAACAGCTCGCCCTTGTGGTTGATATGCGTAGCGATCTCAACCCGGAAAGTCGAACGCTGTCGCAGAGCGTGCTGCATACGGGCATCGACCCGGCGCGGGTCCTGGAGCGGCACCCGGGTAGCGATGCGCACGATCTCGACCTGGGGTGCGTGTTCCTCCAGCGCGTCCAGCAGCCACTCGATCCGGTCGACCAGGATCAGCGGGTCACCACCAGTTATGAGCACTTCACGAACGTCGCGGTTCTCCGGAGCCTTCCCGCAGTAGCGGGCAATGAGTTCCAGATCCTCACGCGAGAGCGTGGCGGTGTCGTACTGCCCGCGGATGCACCAGCGGCAGTGGGCGGCGCAGATCGTCGTGGGCTCGACCAGCAGGGTCCGCCGGTACAACTTTTCGACGCCACGCACTTCACTGCCCTCGAAGAGGGTACTCATCTCCGACTGGTAGTGACGAGCCACTTCGAAGGTCTGCTCGACCGCCTCTGAAGGGTCAACGGTGTATTGGATGTCGAGGAAAGGGAGCGTTCCCCCGGCTTCCTCGATTTTTTTGCGTAAGTACGGGGATATCTTTCCGGCGAAAACGCCGTTCTTGGCTCCGGCCATGACTGTGGGGATCTTCCTCTCAGGATTACTGATCTGGAAATGATGCCTAGCCGTTTTCAAGGGCAGGACAGACAAGCACACCGAACCGGATTGGATAGCCGGTCCGGCACCCTGATGGTGCGGCAATCACCCAGCAGCATCGAGTAGACGACAGAAAATTACCGACGAACCATCAGGACACGTGCACGGCACATAAGGTGGGGCACGCCCATAGTTCATAGCGTTGCGGAGTTTCATGCAAACAACGAGTGGCCGAGTGGGAGAATTCAGGCCATCCAGGCTCGGCTAACCGTCCGGCAGGCCCGTAGCCGCCGCACCGTCACTTGCACGGGTTTCGGCTCTGCCCCGAACTGACGCCGCAGCCGCGCCAGGCATCAGGTCCCGGGGTGCCGAAGAGACGCAGCAGGTGAGAGACCGTGGCGGAGCGCACGACGCCGGGTGGAGCACAGATATGCCGACGCATTTCACTCGGCGCGGCGCTCCGGGCCGACCGCCCGGACCAGGCCGCCGACTTCGTCTTCGAGGACCTCGTCGCCATGGCACAGGAGATCGGCCCACCTGATCTCAGCGGCCTCGCCGACGTACTCGTAGCCGCCGGCGGCTGCTCCGGCCAACAGCTCGACCACGAGGACGGCAGCATGTCCTGCACTCTCGGCCCGAACTGCCCCGGCGTCGCCCTGCCCCACGCAGGCTGGACCGACTGCCGCTCCACGGACCCTGCGCCCACTGCGAGGGCCCTCCCGTCCGGTGGGTGTGCGACCGGCAAGGAGGCTGATCGCCATCAGTAACGCTTGCCTGTCGTCGATGGACCAGCGGGAGAACTGCATGCGGCGTGCCCGGTAATCGACCTTCTCCTGGCCGAGGACGTGCTGCGCCAGAGTCGCAGCGTGGCCGGCAAGTCTCCGTTCTTCGCCCCGGAGACGGTCACCACCGACCACGGCGGCCCCTACAAGAACCAAGACCTGGTGGAGGCGGCCGGGAGATCGGCTGCCGGATGATCCTGCCTCGCGTTCAGCAGCCGCAGGTGCTGCTCGATACCGGTTCGTCGGGGGCGTCGGTCATCTCTTCGCGGCGCAGGACGATCTCGTCGAGCAGGTCTTCGTGGGCTCAAGGCGCGTTTCGCGGCGGAGGCCCAGCGGGCGGCGGGCGCCAGCGGGGAACGCTTGCCGGCTCAAGCCTTCAGGCGCCTGAGGGATCAGCGGCACTCGGGGGTCTGCTGCGATCTCTCGGGTTGGTGTCGGTGGTGGTGAGAGTCGGTCGCGCTGGTCCGGGGATGGGTGTTGCGGGGCTGGTCAGCGGCTGTTTACGGGTGGGCAGGCCGCTGTCATGAGGTGAGAGATTGATGGATGAGATCGCTGTCGTGGGGCTTTATCGGCACCTGATGTTGTCTCAGGTTCGAGAGTTCTTATCCCGCCCGACAATGATCAGAACGGGTTAAAAAATCAGGCTAAAGAATAGGGTAAAAGATGCTAGGGTGAGGGTACGGAAGGAGATCCACCCATGGCATCCGAGGAAGAGCTGTTCGCGAACATCGACGCCCTGCTGGAGGAGGAGCCGCAGCTCCCGCCTCCCGCGGAGCGTGCCCGGCTGCGTGAGGCCGCCGGTATCACCCAGGCCCGTCTCGCGACCGCGCTGAAGTCGACCGTGCAGACGGTGAAGAACTACGAGAACGGCCGCTCCGAGCCGAAGTCGCCGCGCCTGGAGGCCTACCAGCGGCTGCTGAACGGGTGGGCGGCGAAGTACCCCGCCCACACAGCCTCGGCCGCTCCTGCTCCGGTCGCCGCGCCGCAGCCGGTGTCGGTGCCGGAGACGTTCGCGGGCCCGGCCGCGCCCGAGGCACCCGAGGCGGCCATCGTCGCGCCGGTGGAGGCCCCCGTCGTCCCGGCCGTGCCGGAACGTCCCGTCGCCCGTCCGGCGACGTCGTCGCGCCGCCTGGCCGCGAAGAAGGCGGCGAAGCCCGCGACCGATCCGCGCTTCCCCAACGGTCCGCTCGCCGTGCTGGACGGTGACGGTTCCGCGTACGGGGTCGACGGCATCGTGCTGGACTGCCCGGCGACCACGGTCGTGGAGCTGGTGGAGTGGACGCTGCGGGAGGCCGGCCTCGGTGCGCCGAAGCTGCACCGCAACGGCAAGGACTCCGACCCGCTGATCGTCCTGACTACGGCGGCCGCCGTGAAGCTCGGGCTGCCCGAGCGCCTGGAGGACCGCCGCGGGCTGCGCCTGGAGGAGGACCACCCGGCCGTCAAGCAGATCATCAAGGCCAAGTGGCAGCTCACCCAACGCGGGTTCGGCCCGTGGGCCCGGATCTACCGCAAGGCCACCGGCGCCCAGCGCCAGTGCGTGCAGCTCGCGATCCTGCCCTGGGACGCCCTCGACACCCGCTCCTGGCCCGGCGTCGCCGACATGGACCCGGCCGCCATCGCCCAGGTCCTCGGCCTCTACGCCCAGCGGGTGGCCACCCCCCGCGGATCCACCGCCGTCTCCGGCCTGGAGCTGATGACCGCGCTGCGCCCGCCGACCCGCCCGGTGCGCGACGAGGAGACCGGCAACTGGGTGTCCGGCCACAGCCCCGGCAGCCTCGGTACGGAGCCGATGGACCCGGCCCCGCCGGAGGGCCAGATCGAGCACCCGGCAGTCCACCGCATCGGCTGGAAGGGCGGCTTCCTCCGGGAGGAGGCGTACCAGTGGGTGCGGTCGGTGGACACCCTGTCGGATGAGGAGTGCCTGCTCCCGTACGCGGTGGGCCTCGACCTCAACACCGCGTTCCTCGCCTCCGCGGCCCGGCTCACCGTCGGCCTCTCAGCCCCGGACCACTTCGTCGGCCCGAAGTTCAACCCGAAGATTCCAGGGTCCTGGCTGGTGGACCTGTCCCACGTGGAGGTCGACCCGCGCCTGCCCTCCCCGTTCACACCGGACGGCACCCGTCCGATGGGCCCGGCCTGGTACCAGACGCACACCGTCGCCTACGCCCAGGAGCTCGGCTACAACGTGCAGATCCTGGAGGCGTACCTGCGCCGCGAGACCGGGGCGTACCTGGACCCGTGGCACGACCGGCTCAAGACCGCCTACGTCGACACCCTCGCCGACATGGGCGTCACCAAGGACCTCACCGACGCCCAGTTCCTGGCGGCGATGGAGCACCACAAGCAGGTCGACCCGGTGCTGACCGCCGTGCTCGCCGCGATCAAGGGCACCATCAAGGGCGGCATCGGGAAGCTGTTCGAGAACCCGCAGGGCAAGGGCCACAAGGACGGCGAGCCCTGGCCGGCCATGATGCGCCCGACCTGGCGCCCCGACATCCGGGCCGCCGTCATCAGCAAGGCCCGGGTCAACATGCACCGCAAGCTCGCGAACATGGCGAAGATGACCGGGATGTACCCGCTGGCCGTGCTTTCCGACTGCGTCGTCTACCCGACCCCCAGCGCCAGCCCGCTCGACTTCCTCCCCTACGCGGCCTCCGGGAAGCCGCAGCCCGGGGCCTTCCGCCTGGGCCCCACGCCGGGTCTGGCGAAGCTGGAGGGCGTCCAGGAGATGGCGTGGGCGGTCGACCTGATGGAGAAGGGCTTCAACCCGGCCCGCCACATCAAGGGCGACGGCCACGACGCCGTCCTGGACGAAGGGAAGTAGGCCGTGGGGGAGATCGAGGACGCCATCGAGCGGGCCGACCGGGAAGCCTTCACCAAGGACCCGCCAAAGACCCTCAAGGGCCAGATCGGCTACCTGCTCAAGCAGATGGGCAGTGCGAAGGCCGTCGCCCAGGAGCTCGGGGTGACCGCCGACTCCGTCAACCGCTACCGGCGCGGCGCGCGTAAGCACGCCCGCGCCGACGTCGCCGCGAAGATCGACGACGCCGTACGGCAGCGGTGGCAGCCCATGGTCCGCAAGCGCCGTCAGAAGCAGGCCGCCGCGACGGGCGGGATCACGGTGGAGACCCGGGCCCGGTTCGGCTACACCTCGTCCGCCCGATCGACCGACGACGGACGGTTCCGCCGCCTCACCGTGAAGCTCCCCGCCGCGTACGCACAACGCCTCTTCGACGCCCGCGACACCGGGGCCAGCGACCAGCAGATGCGTGAAATCATCGCCGAAGGGTTCAAAGAAGTGTATTTCCAGGACGGTGGCGGTCGCGCTATGGGACTGTCGGACGTAGAAATCAACGACATCGATTACCTCGATCTGGATTACTGACGCGGAGCGAATACGTGACCGCTGAATTTCCGCCCATCGACCGCGACAAGAGCCCGCTGTTCGACGCCGACCACGACCCGGTCCGGGTCGCCGACGCGCTGCGCCGCAGCCCGCACTTCACGGCCGCGGACGCCGACCCGGGCGGCGACACGGTGCGGTTCACCACCGAGGCCGGCATCAACTACACGCTGACCTTCAAGGACCCGGAGCCCACCGACGACGACCTGCTGCCCGAGCCGGTGCTCACCGAGGCCATCGCCGCGGCGACCCTCAACCACCCCGGCTTCACCGTCGCGGACGCGGACTCGCCGCGCGAGGACACCATCACCATCCAGTCCCGCAACCAGGTTCGCCACCTCCTGGTCCTGGACATCGACCGCGGCAACGCCCTCGCCCCCGAAGACCTGTCCACCCCGGCCGTCGACGTCGCCTTCGCCGCCGACAAGCTGCTCACCAGCAACCCGAGCGACTCCGAGCGCGCCACGGCCGAACTCCTCAACTACGTGGCCGCCACCTGGGACAAGCAGGACCTGCCGCTGCGCGAGCACGCCCAGGCGTGCTCTCCGCGCGAGCGGAGGTGAGCCGCAGTGACGAGTTGCGGAGCTAGGACCCTGGTCGTGCTCTCCGCGCGAGCGGAGGTGAGCCGGAGTACCAGAACGAGGTGCCCGAGGAGTGGCAGTGCTCTCCGCGCGAGCGGAGGTGAGCCGTTCCCTCTCCGCATGACGCCCGGCGAGCGGGCGTGCTCTCCGCGCGAGCGGAGGTGAGCCGTTCAGGAACGTCATCTGCTTGACGTACTTACCGTGCTCTCCGCGCGAGCGGAGGTGAGCCGTCGTCCAGGACGAGTGGATCGAGGGCCTGGACGTGCTCTCCGCGCGAGCGGAGGTGAGCCTGAACGGCTCGCCTCGCCGCTCCTCGTACAAGCGTGCTCTCCGCGCGAGCGGAGGTGAGCCGGTCTTGGCGCGCTGCTTCCCGGAGGGGTCACGGTGCTCTCCGCGCGAGCGGAGGTGAGCCGCGTCCGACGACAAGTACGAGTTCAGCACGCTCGTGCTCTCCGCGCGAGCGGAGGTGAGCCGATCGGTGGGCACCGTGCCCGTGCTCCTGCACTGTGCTCTCCGCGCGAGCGGAGGTGAGCCGAAACTGTGCGTCTAGCGGGTCAGAGCGCTTGCGTGCTCTCCGCGCGAGCGGAGGTGAGCCGGTCTACCGGTCCTGAATCGGTACCCCTAGAGCGTGCTCTCCGCGCGAGCGGAGGTGAGCCGAGGACAGCATGAGGATCAGCAGCTTCGCGAAGGTGCTCTCCGCGCGAGCGGAGGTGAGCCGCTGCGACGAGTCGCGTCGGAGGCGACGTCGCCGTGCTCTCCGCGCGAGCGGAGGTGAGCCGGGGTGGTGGTGATGACCACCCGCGCCCCCGAGGTGCTCTCCGCGCGAGCGGAGGTGAGCCGTACTTCCTCAACGGCTGGGCCGAACTCCCGCCGTGCTCTCCGCGCGAGCGGAGGTGAGCCGACGTGCCGCAGCGCGGAGCCGTCGGCCCTGGCGTGCTCTCCGCGCGAGCGGAGGTGAGCCGCGGGACCAGAAGGGCGGCCCGAAGGTCCTTACGTGCTCTCCGCGCGAGCGGAGGTGAGCCGGAGTACGGCGACTGGTCCGACGCGCTCGCGGCGTGCTCTCCGCGCGAGCGGAGGTGAGCCGGCCCGAAGGAGCAGACTCCGGGTTTGGTGGCAGTGCTCTCCGCGCGAGCGGAGGTGAGCCGGCGCGCCGCTCCGTGGCCACGGCGACGGAGGCGTGCTCTCCGCGCGAGCGGAGGTGAGCCGTAGGAGTAGGTTCCGGCGGTTCCGGTGATCGCGTGCTCTCCGCGCGAGCGGAGGTGAGCCGCCGACCGATGAGTCCGTGACCTCATCTACCGTGTGCTCTCCGCGCGAGCGGAGGTGAGCCGCTGGAGCAGGCGGCGAAGAAGGCCGTGCTGCAGTGCTCTCCGCGCGAGCGGAGGTGAGCCGGCCCCGGGAACGGCGGCCATGGAGGTGAGGAGGTGCTCTCCGCGCGAGCGGAGGTGAGCCGCGGCCGCGGACAACACCGGACCCGCTCGCGATGTGCTCTCCGCGCGAGCGGAGGTGAGCCGCGGCCGCGGACAACACCGGACCCGCTCGCGATGTGCTCTCCGCGCGAGCGGAGGTGAGCCGCTGACCCGGGCCAGCGCCCGCCTGTCGCTGCTCTAGGGGTCGGCGTCCCCGTGCGCTTCGGGCCGCAGCGGCGCGGGTACTGAGAGCCGAGGGCGACGCGTCCTTTCCGGCAGCGTGCTCGGAAGGCGCACGGTGCCATCGCCTCAGGAATCCGCGTGGCTCGTGGGCAGATGCCGGCGGGAGACCGCGTGGGTTTTGCGCATGATGCGGTACACGTGCTGCTCGACCGTGCGCGGCGACAGGTGCAGCGCACCGGCGATCTCACGGTTGGTCAGCCCTCCCGCGGCGAG
>NZ_JBHXOX010000062.1:0-12040 GCF_042718795.1 Streptomyces cyaneofuscatus | reverse complement strand
GGCCGCAACTGGCGCCGTAAGGCGCCGGTCGAGGCGATGATGCCGCTGCGGCTGGCGAAGTACGGCGTCCCGCTCGCCGAGACCGCCCCGGCCGGGCTCGCCGCCGCCGGTATCGAGCCGGCCCTGCTGCCGCCCGCCCCGAAGGCCGAACTGCCGTACGAGCCCCGGCGGGAGCAGGACCGGGCGCAGGACCAGGAGCACGAGCAGGACCGGGCGCAGGACCAGGAGCAGGAGCAGGACCGGGCGCAGGGCCAGAAGCAGAGCCAGGAGCACGGGCACGAGCTGGGGCGCGAGCAGCAGGCGCCGCAGCAGGAGCAGGCCCAGCAGCACCCGCAACAGCAGCAGCCACAGCCTCAGCCGATGTCGCTCCAGAAGCAGGGTCCCCAGCAGGGGCCCCAGCAGCAGGCGCTGGAGACCCCGCAGGTCCCGCCCACCCACGACAGCCCCTGGTTCGCCGCCCAGAAGCTGCCGGAGGGCTCGCACGCGAGCGCGTACGACCCGCAGCAGGCCGAGGGCCTGGACCCCACGCCCGCCGCCGTCCCGCTGGGCCCCGGCCGCACCCGCCCGCTCGGCAACGTCGGCACGATCGGCGCGGTCCCGCATCCGCGCCGCGAAGAGCCCCAGGAGACGCCGGAGCCCGTACAGCAGGCGCAGCCGGTCCAGCAGGCGGCGCAGCCGGTCCAGCAGGCGGCGCAGCCGGTCCAGCAGGCGCAGCCCGTACCGCAGGCGGCGCAGCCCGTACCGCAGGCCGCCGATGAGGAGCCGCCCGCCGTGCCCGCGCCCGGCCCCGAGGACGCGTCGCAGGTGGAGGAGTGGTCCCAGGAGGACAACGACTTCGCCGACCGCGCGTACGAGGAGTTCAGCGCGTACACGGACGAGGTGGGCCAGTACCCGAACATCGAGACCCTCGACATCCACCTGTCCGACCGGCGCGATGTGCACCACCCGCGCTCGACCGAGCTGCTCCAGGACCTGATGCCGCAGTTCAGGAACCTCTACATGAAGCGCGCGACGGCCGACCAGAGCGCCTGAGCCGTCCCGTACCGACGAAAAGGGCCGCCGCCCGGGAGAAGTTCCCGGGCGGCGGCCCTTTTCGTGGACGATCGCGTTCCGCGTATCGGCCGGGTAAATTCTTTTTGACATTCCCATTACCCACCCTCGCAGAGGCCCCCACACCCCCGTACGGCCCGGCCCACCTGCGGAGATACCGTCGAGCCCTCCTCACCGATTATTTCAGGCCAATTTCCGAAACTAATACCTTGCCATCGAACCGGTCCCCCGCTACGGTTTAACGGCAGAACTGGGGATCCGCGCAAGCGCATTCATCGCGAGGCCCAGTGATTGCACGGGGGAATTGCACGGGGGAATCACACGGACTCATGGCTCCATTCGCGACCCGGGTGTGCACCCGGGCAACGCCCGGGCCAGGAAAACACACGCGGGGGAAGCCTTGAAAAATCAGGGTGCATTCATGCAGCCATCAGATTACGTTCTGCTGCTCGGAGCCGACCAGTATCTTCGCGAACGGGTGTTCTCCGGGGCGAAGCAGGCCACCGACCTGCCCGTCTGGGCGGCCACGGAAGATGCCGCACGCAAGCGGAACCGCACATTCGATCACGTGATCGAGGCAGACCCCAAGAACGCCGAGGCTCTGCTGGAGGCCATCCGCGCGCACTCCGTCCAGGGCCGGCACCCCCGGATCGTCGTGCCGCTCAACGACTGGACGGTGGATTCGGCGAACGCCGTGAACCGCGCCCTGGGACTGGGCGGACTGGACGCCACGGCGGTGACCAACGCCCGCAACAAGTACGCCATGAAGCAGGCGCTCCTGGCAGCCGGTGTCCGAACTCCCCGGTGCCGACTGGTCGAGTCGGAGCAGGAGTTGTCGGACGCCGTCGCGGACATCGGACTGCCCGTGGTCATCAAGCCGTACGACTTCGGCGGCAGCGGCGGAGTGGTCCTGGCCACCACACACGAGGAGGCGGTCGCCGGCCTCGCCGAGTCGAAGGCCGTCGTCGCCGAGCACGGATCGTCGTTCAACATCCGCGGGGACAAGTATCTCGTCGAGCAGTTCGTCGACTCCGACGACGAGGTCTCCGTCGAGGTGCTCTGCGGTGCCGGCCGCGCGGAGGTCCTCGCGGTGACGGAGAAGTACCTCTCCCCCCGCCCCTGGTTCGCCGAGATGGCGCACCTGGTGCCGAGCCACCGGACCGGGGACCCCACCCTCACCGACCTCGCCGTCCGGTCCTGCACCGCGCTGGGCATCGACCGGGGCCTCGCCCACGTCGAGATCAAGTTCGGCGCCGACGGCACGGCCTGGGTGATCGAGGTGGCCGCCCGGCCGGGAGGTGACGGGATCATGGACCAGGTGGAGCGGGCCTACTCGCTCAACCCCTACTGGCTGCACATCGGCTCGTACCTCGGGGCCGACCTCCTCGACGTCGCCGCCCACGCGGTGCCCGCCAGGACCTCGGCGATCGCGTTCCTCAAGGCCGCGCCCGGACGGATCGAGGACGTCCTCGACGGAAAGCCGCTGCCGCCCGAGGTGCGCAGCTTCAGCATCAGCGCCAAGCGGGGCGACCGCTCGGAGGCCGCCAAGAACTGGAGCGCCAGGGAAGGCATCGTCGAGCTCGAATGGGACGAACTGTTCACCGAGAAGACCGCACTGCCGGTGACCACGGCCAGGGAACTGTCCGAACAGACCTTCGTGACCGGTGGGCTGGTCGAGGAGTGAAGCAGTACACGCTGTACTCCGGTCTCTACCGGTTCTTCAACGGCGTGGTGCTTCTGCTCCTGAACTGGCACATCGCCTCCGCTGACGGAGGCGGCTACGGCGCACTCGCCGTCTCGACCACGCTCTCCTTCGTCCCGGCCGTCTTCGTTCCGCTGCTGGTCCGCTTCTGTCCGATCGCCGGCGGGGCCAGGATGACCGCCGCGGGACTCGCCGGTGTCTCCCTGACCCTGCTCCTGATCGCGGCCGGCTACTCCGACGTGCGCCTGGTCATCGCCCTCAACTTCGTCCTGTGGGTGTTCTTCTTCTTCCTCGAATCCAGCTGGGAGGTGTGGTTCAACGACGAGGCGTCGGGGCTCGACGGGGTCGTTCTGCGCAAACAGAGCTCCCTGACCATGACGGTGAATCAGGTCGCGCTCATGGTGGGCCCGCTGTTCGCCCCGCTGCTCACGCAGGCGATGCGGGCCGAATGGGTGCTGGCCGCCTGTGCCGCCCTGTTCGCGGCCGTCGCGATCCTGAGTCTGGGATCGCACCGCGGCGCGGCCGCCACGGAGCGGGCGGAGCAGGAGACCGGGCCGAGGGGCACGGGCAGCCCCCGGATCCTCTACCTCCTGGCCTTCGTGCTCGTCTGGCCCATCCTGGGGACCTTCAACTTCATGCTGCCCCTGCAGGTCCTCGCCAACGGCGGAAGCATGTTCACCGTCGGTGTCCTGGACATGTTCCTCGGCATCGGAATGGCGGTCGCGGGAGCGCTCCTGCACCGCTTCGCCCGGAGCGGGGAAGTGCGCTGGGTCCTGGCGGGAGCCGCCGTCGCCGTGGTCGCGGCGATAGGCGTCTGGAGCCTCGCCCCGACGTTCGGGGCGCCGCAGATGGCCGCCGTGTTCGCCCTCGGGTGCGCCTTCGGTGCCATGCGGGTGCTCCTTCGCTCCGAAGCGGCATCGCACTTCTCGCCACAGCAGGTCGGCGCTCTCGTGGCGAACGCCAACGCCTGCTCGCTCATCCTGCTGGCCGCGGTCCTGGCGGGCGGACGGTACGTCTCCTCCGAGATCTGGCTGGCCCCGTTCGCCCTGACGCTGCTGCTGGTCACCGCGTTCCACACCATTCGCAAGGCCCAGAACAGCCGACTCGTACCGACGGAGGTGTCCGAATGAGAGTGCTCAACGATTCCCGTGGAGTTCCCCAACTGGTCGCCGGGCCGACGGACATGGATCTCGTCGAGAGCTCGATCGTGCAGCTCGTCTCGATGAAACTGGACCACGAGCGATGTCGTAGCTCCGTTCAGCCCATGTCCGCACCCCCTGCGCCCACGTCCGCACCCCCCACACCCCCGCTCGCACCCCCTGCGCCCCCGCCTGCAGCACCCGCAGCACTCGCAGCACTCGCAGCACCCGCAGCACCCGCAGCACCCGTGGCACTCCAGCTCATCCTCGCCGTGGACCTCCTCTGTTCCATGGAGCGCCCGGCGGCCGTGCAGGCCGCCGCGATCTGTGCCTCCCTCAGGGAGCGCGAACCGGCCGAGGCCCGCACCGGAGCGGTGCTCTCCGCCCTCGATGCCTGGACCACCGGTGATCTGCTCACCGCCCGGAACGGCTTCCAGAGCGTCGTCGACACGTATCCCGGGGATGCCGTGTCGGTCTATGCCGTGCACATGCTGGACTTCTACGCCGGCGACGCCCCCCACATGCTGGCGTCGATAGCGCAGGCCATCGACGCCTTCGCCGCCGACGACCCGGTCATCGGCTACCTCCACGGCCTGCACGGGTTCGCCCTTGAGGAGAACGGCCTGACCGGGCCTGCGCTCGAACGCTGCCTGGCCGCCCTGGAGCTGGACCCGGACGACATCTACGCGATGCACGCGGTCGTGCACTGCCTGTACGAGACGGGCGGCCACGAGGAGGGGGCCCGCTACGTCCTGGAGTACATGCGCGGCCGGGACGGATCGACCCCCATGCGCATCCACATCTGGTGGCACTACGCGCTGTTCGAGCTCTACGCGGAGAACATCCGGGAAGCCCTGGCGTGCTACCGCTTCGGCATCCGCAGGAAGACGTCGCTGCGGTCGGCCGAGGACCTGGACGCCGTCACGCTGCTGTGGCGCATCGCCCTCGTCGAACCGTCGCTCGACCTGTCCCCCTACTGGCGGTCGCTCTTCCAGGACTGGAAGCCCTATCTGGGCGAGAACTGGTACCTCTTCAACGACTTCCACGCGTACATCACGTACTGCCAGGTCGGGGAGTACGGCCGCGCCGACTCCCTCATGCAGGCGGTCCAGGCGCGTGGCAAGGAGGTGCCCGAGGAGATCATCGACGTGTTCCTCGGGTTCCGGTCCTTCACGACCGGCGACTACGCCGACGCCACGGTCCGCCTGACCAGGTCCTTCCACCGGGCGTTCCCCATGGGCGGCAGCAACGCCCAGCGCGACATCGTCGAGCACACGGGGATGGAGGCCGCACTCCGCTCCCGGAACTACGAGGCCGCACAGCGCATTCGCGACACCGGCCGCCTCTTCCGGCACCCGAGCCCCGTGGTGCGGACGTACGAGGACCGCCTGGCGGCTCTGCGTACGTCCGTCACCACCCCGCCTGCGTCCGTCACCGCTCCACCTGCGTACGGCAACGCGGCGCGCACATCCGAGAACATCAAACAGGGGGTACTGAAATGAGCCTTTACCAGGCGATACTCAAGGAAACCATGCCCGAGGGCACGGAGCTGAAGAACCTCGGCCTCGCCGACCGGACCACCGTATGGCAGCTGGACGGCTCAGCCGGTTTCGCCGTCAAGGTGACCCGGGGACGGGCCGCCGTCTTCCTCTGCGAGAAGGCCGCCGCGCTGACCCCGGACGTGCTCAAGGAGTGTTGCGCGCCCTTCGGGGTCGGTGAAGCCATCGAGTGCGACGCGTCCCAGTACCTTCTGGCCATCGGGCTCCTCGACGACACCGAGCTCGTGGCGATGAGCGCGGCACAGGACGTCACGGCCTCGCCCGTGGAGTACTCACCCACCGCCGACGACGTACGGAGCATCGTCGGCGGGATCGGCGACTACTACTTCGGCTACGAGGACCGCTACCGGACCGTGTACGAGAACGGGGCCCGGCTCTGGGAGTCGGCGGAGCCGAACGCCTCGCTCCTGCAGATGATGAAGGAACGCCCGGACGTCTTCTCCGCCCGGATCATCGATCTGGGATGCGGCGAGGGCCGCGACTCCCTCTACCTGCTGTCGCAGGGGCACGACGTCGTGTCGGTCGATGTGTCGCACACGGCTCTCTCCCGCGCACGGGAGCTGGCGGCCGCAGCGGACCTGGACCCCTCGGGGTTCGTCGAGCGCGACATCATCTATCTGCGCGGCTTCGACGAGAACAGCTTCGACCTGGCCATGAACATGGGCTGCCTCCACATGCTCGTCGACGAGGAGCAGCGGGCACGCCACATCTCCCGCGTCTTCGACATCCTCCGTCCGGGCGGCCACTTCATCGTGGACCACTGCGCGAGCGAGTGGGGGAAGGGCTTCTTCTCCGTCCCCGACTACGCCGAGGTCGCCGGCGACTTCGTTCCCGGCCGGGAGATCCCCCGGAGGGTCCGGGTCGCCGAGGGCGAGAAGACCATCGGCCTGGAGGTGCTCCCCTTCTCCGAGCGGTCCGGTGACGCCCTGGTCGAGGAGATCAGCGGGCACGGCTTCGAGCCGGTGAGCAGTACGCACACCAGCACCGAGGCCTTCGGGTCCTCCACGATGCTGCTGTTCCGGAAACCGGAGAGCGGGCAGCACCCCTCCTGAGGCGGCGGGGTGGCAGGGTGGCGAGGTAGCAGGGTGGCGAGGTAGCGGGGTGGCGGGCTCGGGCTTCCCCGGGTTGAGATCCTCAGTTGAGATCCTCTTCCCCATGACCACACCACCCGACATGACCACACCACCCGACGGACTGCCCGTCTACCGCGTCCTGTCCGGCCCGGACGACATCTCTTTCTGCCGACGTGTGAGCGAGGCCCTGGGGCTCGGCTACGAGCTGCACGAGGGCCCCGCCGCCACCTTCGACGGTGAGCGCGTCATCCTCGTCCAGGCACTGGTCTGGCGGGCAGCGCGACAGTAGGGGACGCCCGGCGCACACCCGTGCACGGCGAAGGGCCGCCACCCGGAATCCCGGGCGGCGGCCCTTCTCGTACGTACGACGCTACGCGCCCAGCAGCCTCCGCACCCGCTCCGCCCCCACCGCGAGCAGCAGCGTGGGCAGCCGCGGCCCCGTGTCGCGGCTGACGAGGAGGCGGTACAGCAGAGCGAAGAAGGACCGCTGCGCGGCCTTCAGCTCGGGCGTCGGCTTGGCGTCCGGCTCCAGCCCCGCCAGCACCTTCGGCACGCCGTAGACGAGCGTGGTGAGCCCGTCCAGCGACCAGTGCGTGTCCAGCCCCTCCAACAGGAGGCGCAGCGACTCGCGGCCCTGGTCGTCGAGGGAGCCGAGCAGCTCCTTGTCGGCCTCGTCGCGGACGATGGTGCGGGCCTCGGCCGGGACCTGGGTGGTGATCCAGTTCTCGGCCCGGTCCAGGCGCGGGCGCGCCTCGTCCAGCGAGGTCAGCGGGTTCTCCGGGTCCAGCTCGCTGAGGATGCGCAGGGTCTGGTCCTCGGCACCGGCGGTGATGTCGGCGACCGAGGCGAGCGTCCGGTACGGGAGCGGGCGCGGGGTGCTCGGGAGCTCCCCGGCCGCCGTACGGACCGCACGGGAGTACGCGGCGGCGTCGGCGGGCAGCACCGTGCCGTCGGCGACCTTGCGGCCCAGCGAGTCCCACTCGTCGTACAGCCGCTGGATCTCCTGGTCGAAGGCGATCTTGAAGGACTGGTTGGGCTTGCGGCGGGCGTAGAGCCAGCGCAGCAGTGGCGCCTCCATGATCTCCAGCGCGTCGGCCGGGGTGGGGACCCCGCCCTTGCTGCTGGACATCTTGGCCATGCCGGAGATGCCCACGAAGGCGTACATGGGCCCGATGGGCTGCACGCCGTCGAAGACCTCGCGGACGATCTGGCCGCCGACGACGAAGGAGGAGCCGGGCGAGGAGTGGTCGACGCCGCTGGGCTCGAAGATCACACCCTCGTACGCCCAGCGCATCGGCCAGTCGACCTTCCAGACCAGCTTGCCGCGGTTGAACTCGTTGAGCCGGACCGTCTCGGCGAAGCCGCACGCCGAGCAGGTGTAGTTCAGCTCGGTGGTGTCGTCGTCGTAGGAGGTGACGACGGTGAGGTCCTTCTCGCAGTTGCCGCAGTACGGCTTGTACGGGAAGTAGCCGGCGCTGTTGCCGCTGCCGTCGTCCTCGTCGGCGGCGCCGGAGCCCTCGGCGGCCTCCAGTTCGGCCTCGTCGACCTTCTTCTGCTGCTGCGGCTTCTTACCGCCCTTGCCCTGAGCCGCCGCCGGGTCCTTCTTCGTCCGGTAGCGGTCCAGTACGGCGTCGATGCCGGCGCGGTGCTTCATCGCGTGCAGGACCTGCTCGCGGTAGGTCCCGGCCGTGTACTGCTCCGTCTGGCTGATCCCGTCGTACTCGACGCCCAGCTCGTCCAGGGCCGCCGTCATGGCGGCCTTGAAGTGCTCGGCCCAGTTCGCGTACGCGGAGCCGGCCGGTGCGGGCACCGAGGTCAGCGGCTTGCCGATGTGCTCGGCCCAGGACGCGTCCACGCCCGGGACGCCGTTCGGGACCTTGCGGTAGCGGTCGTAGTCGTCCCAGGAGATCAGGTGGCGCACGGTGTACCCGCGGCGGCGGATCTCGTCGGCGACCAGGTGCGGGGTCATGACCTCGCGGAGGTTGCCGAGGTGGATCGGGCCGGACGGGGAGAGCCCGGAGGCGACGACGACCGGTTTGCCAGGCGCACGACGCTCCGATTCGGCGATGACATCGTCCGCGAAGCGGGAGACCCAGTCGGTCTCGGTGCTGGTCTGACTCTCGGCCACGGTCGGCACGTCCTTCTCTCGTCTGTCGGTCCCAGTGGGTTACCGACCATTCTCCCAGCTACCACCCGTAGCGCGAAAACGGCTTTACGCCCCGTGGGATACTCGTGAGAACCCTTGGTATTCCAAGGAAACCCTTGGTCATCCAAGGGAGACCCCCTGTACCCCCTACGGAAACGGCAGCCGGACATGGCCTCGGTCCCTTCCCTCGCTTCCACGCTCCAGCAGCAGCTCGCGGACGCCCTGACGGCAGCTCTGCCGGATGCCGGCACCGCGGACCCGCTGCTGCGCCGAAGCGACCGGGCCGACTTCCAGGCCAACGGCATCCTGGCGCTCGCCAAGAAGCTCAAGGGCAACCCGCGGGAGCTGGCGGGCCAGGTCACCGCCGCACTCCCGGCCGGTGAGCTGATCAAGGACATCGAGGTCTCCGGGCCCGGCTTCCTCAACATCACCCTCACCGACAAGGCGATCGTCGAGACGCTGGCCGCCCGGGCCGCCGACACCGAGGGCCGCCTCGGCGTGCCGGTGGACGCGGCGGCCGGGACGACGGTCATCGACTACGCCCAGCCGAACGTGGCCAAGGAGATGCACGTCGGCCACCTGCGGTCGGCGGTCATCGGCGACGCGATGGTCAAGATCCTGGAGTTCACCGGCGAGAGCGTGGTCCGGCGCCACCACATCGGCGACTGGGGCACCCAGTTCGGCATGCTCATCCAGTATCTGATCGAGCACCCGGGCGCCCTGAAGCACGAGGGTGACGCGGCGGACGGCGAGGCGGCGATGTCGACGCTGAACCGCGTCTACAAGGCGTCGCGTGCACTGTTCGACTCCGACGAGGACTTCAAGGCGCGCTCGCGGGACCGGGTGGTGGCCCTCCAGGCCGGGGACCCCGAGACGCTGGAGCTGTGGCAGGGCTTCGTCGACGAGTCGAAGATCTATTTCCACTCCGTCTTCGACAAGCTCGACATGGAGGTCCGCGACCCCGACATCGTCGGTGAGTCCGGCTACAACGACATGCTGGAGGAGACCTGCCGGATCCTGGAGGAGACGGGTGTCGCCGTCCGCTCCGAGGGTGCGCTCTGCGTCTTCTTCGACGACGTCAAGGGCCCGGACGGCAACAAGGTCCCGCTCATCGTGAAGAAGACCAACGGCGGTTACGGCTACGCGGCGACCGACCTCTCCGCGATCCGGAACCGGGTCCAGGACCTCAAGGCCGACACCCTGCTGTACGTGGTCGACGCCCGGCAGTCGCTGCACTTCAAGATGGTCTTCGAGACGGCCCGCCGGGCCGGCTGGCTGAACGAGGACGTCAAGGCCGTGCAGCTCGCCTTCGGCACGGTCCTCGGCAAGGACGGCAAGCCGTTCAAGACCCGTGAGGGCGAGACGGTCCGGCTGGAGGACCTCCTCGACGAGGCGGTCGAGCGGGCCACGGCGGTCGTGCGGGAGAAGGCCGAGAAGGTGGGCCTGTCCGAGGACGAGATCGTGGAGAACGGCCGGTACGTCGGCGTCGGCGCCGTGAAGTACGCGGACCTGTCGACCTCCGCCGTGCGGGACTACAAGTTCGACCTGGACCAGATGGTGTCGCTGCACGGCGACACGTCGGTGTACCTCCAGTACGCGTACGCGCGGATCCGGTCGATCCTGCGCAAGGCGGGCGACGCGGTCCCGGCCGCCCACCCGGAGCTGGCGCTGGCCCCGGCGGAGCGCGCGCTCGGCCTGCACCTGGACCAGTTCGGCGAGGTGCTGGGCGAGGTCGCGTCCGGCTACGAGCCGCACAAGCTGGCCGCGTACCTCTACCAGTTGGCGTCGCACCTCACCACGTTCTACGACCAGTGCCAGGTGCTCAGCCCGGACAACGCGCCCGAGGTCGTCGAGAACCGGCTCTTCCTGGTCGAGCTGACCGCCCGGACCCTGCATCAGGGGATGGCGCTGCTGGGCATCCGGACGCCCGAGCGGCTCTGACCGTCTCTGCTGTACGTACGCGATCGGCCCCGGCACCTGTGGGAACAGGTGCCGGGGCCGATCGCGTACGGGAGGCCCCAGGGCAGGAGCCCTCAGGGCGCGGTGAGCTCCACGACGACGTCGTAGACCGCCGGGTTCGGTGTGACCGGCTGCCGGGTCTCCTGGCGCGCCGCCCGGGTGCGGGAGGAGAACTCGGGGTCGGCGGTGGCGGCCTCCCACGCCTCCTGGCTCTCCCAGTGGGACACGTTGACGAGCTGGAAGCGGGAGTCCGCCGAGCGGGCCCGGTGCATCCGGGAGTCGATGAAGCCGGGCTTGTCCCGCATGAGACGGGCCCGCTCCTCCCACTTCGCGACGAACGCGTCGAGTTCGTCGGCGGCTATCTCGAAGACGTTGATGAAGGTGACGGAGGTTTCCGGGGCGGTGGCGGCTAAACCGTTGTCTGTGGTCATGCCGCAACCTTAGGAGTCGCCCGACCGGCTACCCCGCCCGACCGGGGCCGACCCCGCCCGACCGCGGCCGACCGGGGCCGATCACGTACCTACGACATCGCCGATCACGTACCTACGGCATCACTGCGGCCGCCCCAGCGCCCACCCCGACACGTCCGCGAGCCGTCCGCGCCACAGCGGCAGCGAGACCGCGCTCATGGCGCCGCCGAGCAGCGTCACGTCCCGCAGGTGGATCCAGCGCGGCAGCCCGGCCGTCAGCGCGTCCTGCTCCTGGCCGTGCAGCTCCCGTACGCCCTGGTCGACGGTCTCGGGGAACTCGGCCAGCAGGTTGGCGCCCTCGCCCTCGACCTGGCGCAGGCTCCTGGCCCACTCGGCCTTCCACTGCTCGTGGCCGATGACGTCACCGTGCAGCAGACCGCCGGGGTGGGTCAGGGTGAGCGGCAGGCTGGAGCGCGGGTCCTCGTCCAGGAGCTGGATGAGGAGCTGGAGCTGGAGGTCGGGCAGGGGCTCGGTGATCACCGCGGCTGCCGGTGCCGGCGAGGTGTCGGCTGAGACGCTCATGGGCCTACCCTTCACAAGACGGACGCTGCTCTCCCCACCTGCCCGGTCAGCCCCCGCCCACACCCCGCCGCCCGGCTCAGAGGTAGCGGCGGATGGGTACGACGGCCGCTTCCCGCACCCGCTGGACGACATCGCGCCGCTTCCACCGGCCCCGCTCGATCAGCACGCTCTTCTCGCGGTCCTCGTCGAAGTGGGCGTCGAGCGCGTCGGTGAAGTCGCAGTCCATGACCGCGAGCATGACCTCCTCGTCGTGGTCGAGGGAGCGCCGGTTGAAGTTGGTGGAGCCGATGAGGGCGGCGATCCGGTCGATGGTGACGGTCTTGGTGTGCATCATCGTCGGCTGGTACTGGTAGATCTTCACCCCGCACGCCGTCAGCTCCTCGTAGTGGCGCTGTCCGGCGAGCTGGCAGACCCGCTTGT
>NZ_JBHXOX010000061.1:0-13116 GCF_042718795.1 Streptomyces cyaneofuscatus | reverse complement strand
GCCACGCGCCTTGAGCAGCGCACCCAGGCTGGAGGCAGTCAGACCCTTGCCGAGGGAGGAGGCGACACCCCCGGTGACGAAGATGTGCTTGGTCGGTTCGGTGCTGCGCATGTCTGGTCAGCTCCTGTGGAGACGATGGCGGGAAACACATGGAGGTCGAGCGGTCCCGGCCGCCGGCCCTGCCTTCTCCCACCGGCCTCCGCGCTCCTGGCGGAGGCTTGGGGCCGGGCCCGGCGCCCCTGGGCGGCCGCAACCGCCCAGGATGGGCGGCTTCCGCGCATCGGGTCAGCGGGGCAGGCGACGGCCGGGCCCGGAGGTGCGTCTGCGCTCGGGCAGAGGCTACCGGGCACGCGGACGCCGGTACGGAGAAATCCAGCCCCTTTCCATTCGACCTTCCTGTCCTTTCGGGCGTTGCCACCGGTTCTCGACGGTCCGGGGTTGGAGTGGCCAGATCGCGCCCGCCGAGACGGTGCCGCACATGACAACCGTATGAAGGCGGCCGAACAATGCCCACGCGTCCTCGGAGCCGCCTTCCGGAGCACTGCACCAGGAATTACTGCGCTGGAGGAAGCCCTGGACCCGACTCCAGGAGAGGGTCCGTTCCCGGCCTTGTGGCGCAATAGATCCGGCAGAATTCTCGCCATCAAAAGGGGGGCGGTTGGCATATCCGCTCGACCGGTGCATGCTTGATCTCGCCCAGGTCGATGGCCACCGGACAGAACTGTTTCGGCTCCCTGAAAACAGATGGGCCGATATTTTTTCACAACGCCGGCGACCGCTTCATCGCAAGTTCATGTACGGGAAACCTTTGCGCGCCATCGCCCTAAGGGGTGATGGCCGTATGACTGACGAGCGGGGGAACCACATACCGATGAGCAACGCACACCCGGCCCTGGACGAGCACGCCTCGGCATCCTTCCGGTCCGTACTCGGAAACTTCTGCTCCGGCGTCACCGTGGTGACAGCCCTGGGCGATGACGGGCTGTTCGGGTTCACTTGTCAGGCATTCTCCTCTCTTTCCCTGGATCCCCCGCAGGTCGTTCTGTGCGTCAGCCGCGGATCGACCACCTGGCCCGCCATCAGCCGACTGCGCCGTTTCTGCATCAATGTCCTCAGCGAAAACCAGCAGCAACTCAGCGACCGGTTCGCCCGTTCCGGGACGGACAAGTTCGCAGGTGTTCACTGGAATTACTCACCCGGCGGAAACCCTCTGCTTGCCGGCGCATCAGCATGGATCGAATGCGAGATCAACACCGAATACCCCGGTGGTGACCACCTGATCGTGGTCGCGGACGTCCGCTGGCTCGATGCCGGTCCGGCCGAGAGACCTCTGGTGTACCACCGCGGCCGCTACACCGCCCTGCGCGACAGCGGCCCCGTCTGACCATTCGTCACACCTGCAAGGGATTCGCACCGCCCCTTCACCGCGGTGCACCCTTCCGCGGGGGTGGCTTTCGCCCTCACGTCTCCCCATCCTGCCGAATTGGAGAATCCCATGCCGAAAACAACACCTCCGTCCGGACTGCTGACCGGACTCGATGTCTTCGTAGGGGGCCCGATCCAGCACGCCATCCTGCCGAACGGTTTCGTTCCCGAGCTGCAGGACGCCATCCAGACGGCGATATCCGTCGCGGAGGAGAACGGCGCGAACACCTTCTCCGCCCACCGGGTGGAGGAGTTCGGCGAGCAGACCGCGGCGTTCACCCCGGAGCAGGTCTCCGTCCGGGACTTCCGCTGGATGCGCAAGTGCGACGTCTTCGTCCCGGTGCTGCCCGTGCTGGAGGACCTGACACTGCGCCGGACCGACGGCACCCATGTGGAGCTGGGCTGGGCCACCGCACTCGGCAGGCCGGTCGTCCTCATCACCAAGCAGCCGTTCGTCGAGTCGGCGAGCCACCTCCTCAAGGGACTGCACAGGGTCGGCACCGTACGGACCATCGACTTCGACCAGTTCCTCGACAAGCCGAGCCTGCTGACCGAGGCCGTCCTCGGCGTCACCGAGCGGCAGCGCGAGGCCGTCGACGCCGGCATCGCGGCCTGACCATGCCTCCCCGGTCATCGATCGCCCCTCGGAGGAGCGCATGTCCGATCTGTCCATCTTAGGCATCCCTGTAGCCAATCCCGTCCTCGTCGGTTCCGGGCTCCTGACCGACCAGGAGCGCAATATCCGCAAGCTCATCGCGAAGGGCGCGGGGGCCGTCGTCACCAAGACCATCCATCCGAGCCCGCCCATGGGCCTGGACGAGCGCATTCTCCGGCTCCCGGTCGGCATGCTGAACAGCACCACCTACTCCAAGCGCTCGGTCGGCCACTGGCTGGAGGTGCTGCGTTCGTTCGCCGCCGACGGGCTGCCGGTGATCGCCTCGGTCCACGCCGGCACCCCGGCCGAACTCGGTCTCCTGGCTGCCCAGGTCCAGAGCACCGGCTGCCGCGCGCTCGAACTCGGCATCTCCTGCCTCAACGAGGAGTCCGGCCTGCCGGAGGACACCCCGGAGCGGGTGCACGCGTACACCGCCGAGGTGACCGCCCGTGTCTCCGTACCCGTATCCGTGAAGCTGGCCATCGGGGAAGGACTGGAGGAGCGCGTACGTGCCGCCATCGACGCGGGCGCGGACGCCGTCACCATCAGCGACACCATCTCCGGGGCCGCCGTGGCTCCCGAGAGCGGTGAACTCGAACTCGGCGGTGTGTACGGCTATTCGGGCCCTGGGATCAAACCTCTGGTGCTCGCGGCGATATGGCGCTTGCGCAAGCGGGGGTTCACCCTGCCGGTCATGGGGTGCGGAGGTGTCACCTCCGGCCGCGACGTCGCCGACTATCTGCGGGTCGGCGCGAACGTGACCCAGGTGTACACCGCCCTGCACACCGACATGTACGCCACCCTGGACCGGATCGTCACCGAGACCGCACAGCTCACGGGCGCGCCGATGGAGGCGCTGAAATGAGCGGACCGTACCCCGGTCCGCGCTCGTACGCGGACCTGACCAGCGCGGAAGTGCGGGGGGCCCTGCACGGCCAGACCCTCGTGTGGCCGGTGGGAGCCACCGAGCAGCATGGCCCGCATCTGCCGCTGTCCGTCGACACGGTGCTCGCCGAGGAGTTCAGCCGGGCCGTCGCGGCGGAGCTCGACGGTTTCGTCCTCCCCTCGCAGCCGGTGGCGGCCCGTTCCCTACCGCAGAGCGGTGGGGGGCTGTCGTTCCCGGGCACGCTGCACGTCAACGGCGACACGCTCATCCGGTTCCTCCGCGAGGAGCTGCTTTCGCTCGCCCGACTGCCGTTCGCCCGGTTGCTGGTGGTGAACGGTCACTTCGAGAACGAGCCCTTCCTCTTCGAGGCGCTCGACCAGGCGCGCCAGTCGGACGTTCTCGGCGACCGGCAGGTGCTCGCCTTCAGCTGGTGGAGCCTGGTCCAGGAGTCCTGGCTGCGCGCGGAGTTCCCGGAGTTCCCCGGCTGGCACGCCGAACACGCCGGGCTCACCGAGACCAGCCTGATGCTGCACCTGCGGCCCGATCTGGTGCGTGAGGCCAGGCCGGGACACGACAGGCCGCCGCGCAGCGGCGTCTACCTGCACCCGATCGACGTCACCCGCACCACCAACGACGGCGTGCTCTCCTCCACCCATGGATCCAGCGCGGTCCTCGGGGAGAAGCTCTTCCGCCATGTCGTCGCCGAGGCGGTCGAACTGGTCCGCAGCGGTGAGGGACTGCTGCCCGTCCGGGCCGTATCCACCGGGACCGCCACGACCAAGGAGACAGGGACCTCATGAGCAGCCCGTTCCATCTCGCCTTCATCTTCAACTTCACCCCGGACGACTGGCAGGGCCCGTTCGGCTCGGGGGGTAGGCCGTGGGACGGGAAGTTCCACACGGAGGTCGCCCAGGCGCTCGAACGTGCCTGCTTCGACTACGTCATCATCGAGGACAAGCTGATGGTGCCGGAGAGCTACGGCGGCTCCGCCGAGGCCGTGCTCAAGCAGGCCATGGTGGCGCCCAAGCACGACCCGGTGCCCCTGGCGGTCGCCATGGGGCTGGCGACCCGGAGCCTCGGCATCGTCGCGACGCTGTCCACGATGGCGTACCCGCCGTTCATGACGGCCCGGCTCTCCTCCACCATGGACAGTATGCTGGGCGGGCGGTTCGGCTGGAACATCGTCACCAGCGCGGAGGACCTGGCCGCACAGAACTTCGGCCTGGACGTCCTGCCGCCACGCGATGTGCGGTACGAGATGGCCGACGAGTACGTGGACGTCGTCAAGCAGCTCTTCGAGTCCTGGGACAAGGACGCGGTCGTCATCGACCGTGACGAAGGCGTCTATGCCGACCACACCAAGGTCCGCCCGGTCCACTTCAAGGGCAAGCACTTCTCGGTGCGCGGCCCGCTGAACACGGTGCCGTCGCCGCAACACCGGCCGGCGTTCGTCCAGGCGGGTGCCTCGCCGCGCGGCCGGCGGTTCGCGGCCCGCAATGCCGACTCGATCATCGCGATCGGCAGCGGTGTCGAGAGCATGCGGGAGTTCCGTGACGACGTGAGGCGGCACGCAGCCGAGGCAGGGCGGGACCCCGACGAGATCAAGGTGCTGTTCTGTGTCACGCCCACCCTGGGCGAAACGCTGGAGGAAGCAGAGGCCAAGCAGGCCAGGATGGTCGCCTCACCCCGGTTCACCCAGAACATCCTGGCGCAGATCTCCTCCCTGACCGAGATCGACTTCATGCAGTTCGAGCTGGACGCGCCGCTGCCGCGCAAGCTCGTCACCAATGGCGAGCAGGGCTCGCTCGACAAGTTCCAGCAGTGGGGCAGCGGCAAGACCCTGCGTCAGCTCGCGGTGGACGGGGCGGGTGGCCTGGTCTCCTCGGTCGAGCTGATCGGTACACCGGACCAGGTCGCCGACCGGATGGGCGAGATCATGGAGGAGGTGGGCGGCGACGGTTTCATGATCACGACTCCGCTCCTCCGGCTGAACCGGCGCTACATCGCCGAAGTCACCGACGGCCTCGTGCCGGCGCTCCAGCGCCGGGGCCTGACGCGATCGGTGTACACACCGGGCGCGACGCTGCGCGAGAACCTCCAGGAGTTCTGATCTCCCGGCGGACTACGGCACGGCCCCCTCGACCGGGTGGCCGTCCGTGCGTCCGGGCATCCGGGGCGGGCCGTTCAGCGGCCCGCCCCGCGTTGCCAGGTACCAGCGGCCCCAGTCATCGAGCATGCCCGCTATCTCATCGAGGCCCCGGCCGGTCCCGGTGAGCGTGTACTCGACCCGCGGCGGCACCTCGCGGTAGACGGTGCGCTCCACCAGCCCGTCCTCCTCCATCGCACGTAGCTGCCGGGTGAGCATCCGCGCCGTGATCTGCGGCATGCCCCGCTTGAGCTCGCTGAAGCGCTGCTTTCCTCCCAGGAGTTGTTTGAGGATGACGAGCTTCCAGCGGCCGCCGAGCACCTCCATCGCCACCTCGATCGCACAGTAGTCCGGCGTTTCACCTGTCGTGCTCCGCATCAACAGCCTCCATGGGTATACAGATTGGCACTATGACACATGAATGACCGTACTTGTCCTGGGGATACCGCGCGCACGATAGTGCTGCCATGACCCATAGCGCAGCATCGTTACGCACCTCTCCCCCACCGGGTGAACTGCCCGCACAGCGGCGGTGGCTGGTGCTTGCCGTGCTCTCCACCAGCCTTCTGCTGTGCGGCATCGACCTGACCGTCCTCCACGCGGCGGTCCCCAGCATGAGCCTGGACCTGCGTCCGAGCAGCGCGGGGCTCCTGTGGATCGTCGATGTCTACTCGCTCACCCTCGCCGCTCTCCTGGTGACCTGCGGCACGCTGGGGGATCGGATCGGACGCAAGCGCATGGTCCTCGGCGGCTTCGCACTCTTCGGACTCGCCTCCGCCGCCGCCGGCCTGTCCTCCTCCACCTCGCAGCTGATCGCCTCCCGGGTGGTCCTGGGCATCGGCGCCGCCATGATCATGGCTTCCACCGTCGCCATCATCCGGGTGGTGTTCTCCGACAGCCGGGAGCGGGCGGTGGCCATCGGCATCTGGACCGCGGCGCACAGCGTGGGAGCCACCATCGGACCGCTCGTGGGCGGGCTGGTCACCGAGCAGTGGGGCTGGGGGGCCGCGTTCCTCATCAACGTACCCATCGCACTGGCCATCTTCGTGGTCGGCGCCTGTGTCATCCCCGAATCGCGCAACCCGCGGCCCCGACGATGGGACCTGGCCAGTGTGGCGCTGTCCGTCACGGGCCTGGCCGCTGTGGTGTACGCGCTCAAGGGCGCCGGCGAGCACGTCGGCCTCAGCACCGTGATCGTCGTGGCCGCGGTCGCCGGAGTGGCCCTGCTGTACCTGTTCGTCCGCCGCCAGCACCGTCTCACCGAACCGCTGCTGGATTTCTCGCTCTTCTCCGACCGCGTCTTCTACACCGCCACCGTGTGCGTCATCGGCTGCTTCGGCAGCTATGTCGCCCTGCTCTTCTTCCTCACCCAGTGGTTCCAGCAGGTCGGCGGCTTCACGCCGGTCCACGCGGGCCTGGCCCTCATGCCGCTGGCGGCGGCCAACGCCGCCGGTGCGACCACGGCCCCCTGGGTCTCGGCCCGCCTGGGCAACCGGTGGGCGCTGACGGGAGCCCTCGGCGCCTTCGCGGCGGCCATGGCCCTGCTGGCCCTGCTGGGCGACACCAGCGCCTATCCCGTGCTGGTCGCGCCGCTCCTGATTGCGGGGTACGGGGCCGGAGTCGTGATGACGCTGGGCGCGGACTCCATCATGTCGGCGGCCGACCCGGACCGCTCGGGCGAGGCGGCCGCCATCCAGGAGACGTCCTTCGAGCTCGGGGCGGGCCTCGGCGTCGCGGTCCTGGGCACGGTGCTGACGGTGACCTATCGCATCGGATTCCCCGGCACACCTGAACTGGTGGCTCCCGCCCGGGAGGCGGCGAAGGAGTCGTTCTCCTCCGCCGAGGCCGCCGCCGCCTCGCTCGACCCGTCGGCCGCCGGCCAGTTGCTCGACGCGGCCAGATCGGCGTACGACCAGGGCTTCACCATCGTGGCCCTGTGCACCGCGACAGTGCTGGCGCTGACGGCGACCCTGGCCGCGACGCTGCTGCGGCCCCGGCCCGACAAGGTCTGAGAGCCGTTCCACCCGTGCGTGTCCGGTGGCCGACCCCGGACCCGTGGTCGGCCACCGGACGTGTTGTCGACCCCGGACGTGCGGTCGGCCACCGGACACGTGGGCGGGGACTCAGGCGCTGCCCAGCGCCTCCGAGACCAGGGCGCGCGCCTCCTCCTGGACCTGGCCGAGGTGTTCGGGCCCCTGGAAGCTCTCCGCGTACACCTTGTAGACGTCCTCCGTGCCCGAGGGGCGGGCGGCGAACCAGGCGCTGTCGGTGCACACCTTGAGACCCCCGATCGCGGCCCCGTTGCCGGGCGCCTCGGTGAGGACGGCCGTGATGCGCTCCCCGGCCAGGGTGTCGGCCTTGACCTGCTGCGGGGATAGCTTGGCCAGGACCGCTTTCTCCTCGCGGGTCGCGGGCGCGTCCACGCGGGCGTACGCCGGGTCGCCGAAGCGGGCGGTGAGCTGGGCGTACCGCTGGGAGGGGGTGGAGCCGGTGACGGCGGTGATCTCCGAGGCGAGCAGGGCCAGCAGGATGCCGTCCTTGTCCGTGGTCCAGACCCGGCCGTCGCGGCGCAGGAACGAGGCGCCGGCCGACTCCTCGCCGCCGAAGCCGAGGCTGCCGTCGAACAGCCCGTCGACGAACCACTTGAAGCCGACCGGGACCTCCACCAGCGTGCGGCCGAGGTCGTGGGCGACCCGGTCGATCATCGAGGAGGAGACCAGTGTCTTGCCGATGCCCGTTCCGGCGGGCCAGGCCTCGCGGTGGGTGTAGAGGTAGTCGATGGCGGTGGCCAGGTAGTGGTTGGGGTTCATCAGGCCGCCGTCGGGGGTGACGATGCCGTGCCGGTCGGCGTCGGCGTCGTTCCCGGTGGAGATGGCGTACGCGTCGCGCTGCTCGATCAGCGAGGCCATGGCGTGCGGCGACGAGCAGTCCATGCGGATCTTGCCGTCCCAGTCCAGCGTCATGAACCGCCAGGTGGGGTCGGCGAGCGGGTTGACCACCGTGAGGTCGAGCCGGTGCCGCTCCGCGATGCGCCCCCAGTACGCGACGGAGGCGCCGCCGAGCGGGTCGGCGCCGATCCGGATCCCCGCCTCCCGTACGGCGTCCAGGTCGAGGACGGATGGCAGGTCGTCGACGTACGCGGTCAGGAAGTCGTACCGGCCCGTGGTGTCGGCGGCCAGGGCGCGGGCGTACGGGATGCGGCGGACCTCCCCGAGACCCGCCTCGATCAGGGCGTTGGCGCGGTCCTGGATCCAGGAGGTGGCGTCGGATGCGGCCGGTCCGCCGTTGGGCGGGTTGTACTTGAAGCCGCCGTCGGCGGGCGGGTTGTGCGACGGCGTGACCACGATGCCGTCGGCCAGGTGGTCGGTGCGGCCCTGGTTGTACGTGAGGATGGCGTGTGAGACGGCGGGCGTCGGCGTGTAACCGTCGTCGCTGTCGATGAGGGCGGTGACGCCGTTGGCGGCCAGCACCTCCAGGGCGGTGACCCGGGCGGGCTCGGAGAGGGCGTGGGTGTCGGCGCCGAGGAAGAGCGGCCCGTCGGTGCCCTGGCGGGCCCGGTAGTCGCAGATCGCCTGGGTGGTGGCGGCGATGTGGTCGTCGTTGAAGGCGGCCGCGAGCGCGGAGCCGCGGTGGCCCGAGGTGCCGAAGGCCACCCGCTGGGCGGGTTCGGCCGGATCGGGGTGGAGGGCGTAATAGGCCGTCACCAGCCGTGCCACGTCGACCAGGTCCGCTGACTGCGCCGGCTGCCCGGCCCGTGCGTGCACCATCGGGTCTCCTCTTGCCTCTTCGTCATCACCGGCCCGGGGGAACGGGCCGCCGTCCCGGGGCGGACGATCACCCCGATCCGTACCCGATTCTTTCCCCTTGCCCCGCATCGGTGCGTGACGGGTTCAGGCCTTTACGGGTTCGTGCCTGTATGGGCTCATGCCTGTACAGGTTCACGCCTTCCTCGCGCCGCCGTCCGGCCGGGACGGCACCGCGCCCCCGGTCCGGGGCGGGACCGGGGGCGCGGTGGGCTCGGAGGTCGTGGGGGTCGCGGGGTCGCGGGGGTCAGCGGCCTTGCAGCCGCTTCACGTTGTCGCCGAAGGTCCAGCCCTTGGAGCCGTCCCAGTTCAGGGACCAGGTCATCAGCCCCTTCAAGGAGCCGTTGTAGTGGTTCCAGGCCTGGGAGACGAGCGAGGTGGACATGTGGCCGCCGCCCGCGCCGGGCTGGGCGGGCAGGCCCGGGACCTGCTTGTCGTAGGGGACCTTGATGGTGGTGCCCTGGATGACCAGTCCCCGGTTCAGGCAGTCGGTCTGGGCGGTGAAGCCCGCGACCGTACCGGCGGAGTACGAGTCTCCGGAGCAGCCGTACATACTGCCGTTGTAGTACTGCATGTTCAGCCACCAGAGCCGGCCGTTGTCCGCGTACTTCTTGATGACGGGCAGGTACGCGCCCCAGATCGAGCCGTAGACCACGCTGCCCCCGGTGACGTACGCCGTCTCGGGCGCCATGGTCAGGCCGAAGTTCGGCGGCATGGCGGCGAGGACGCCGTCGATGATGCGGATGAGGTTGGCCTGTGACGGCGAGAGCTGGTTGATGGTGCCGGTGCCGACGAGGCCGGTCTCGATGTCGATGTCGATGCCGTCGAAGTTGTACTTCTTCAGGATCGGGACCACGGTCGCGACGAACCGGTCGGCGACCTTGCTGGAGCTGAGGTCGATCCCGGCGGTCGCGCCGCCGATCGACATGAGGAGGGTCAGCCCGGATGCCTTGGCCTGACACATCTCCGCCGGGGTGGCGACCTTGACGGTGTTGTCCATGCCGTCCTCCCACAGCACGGTGCCGTCGGAACGGATGACGGGGAAGGCGGCGTTGACGACGTTGTAGCCGTGCTGGGTGATACGGGAGTCCGTGATCGGGATCCAGCCGAGCGGCGGGTGCACGCCGTTGGCGGCGCCGTCCCAGTTCTCCCAGTACCCCTGGAGCACCTTGCCGGCCGGCTTCGACTTGACCGCGCAGGTCTCGGCGGCCGTGGTCTTGAGGGGGTCTGCGGTCTTCGGCGGGGCGGCGCCGACCAGCATCGGTACGACGAGCGCCGCTGCCAGGCCGAGGCCCAGCAGTCGTGAGGTACGGCCCATGATCCGTAGTCCTTCCTGCCCGGGTCCGCCGCCGACGGTGCGAAGGGTTCGCCCCGACCCGCCCAGTGTCGTGACCCTGCCAAAACCGTAGAATGGTCCAGACCTTCGGTCAAGAGGTCTGGACCAGACCGCCCGGCTCGGGGCGGGGAAACACCGCGGCGGGGTGGGAAGCAGCACAGTCAACTGCTCCGCACCCCGCTCGGCACCGGCCGCGGTCCCTCAACCGCGGCCCGGACCCGGGCCCCTCAGCCCCGGTCGTACGTGTGGAACCCCCGGCCGGTCTTCCGGCCGAGCAGCCCCGCCTCCACCATGCGCTGGAGCAGCGGCGGCGGGGCGTAGAGCGGTTCCTTGAACTCGTCGTACAGCGATACGGCGATGGAGGCCACCGTGTCCAGGCCGATCAGGTCCGCCAGCTTCAGCGGGCCCATCGGGTGGGCGCAGCCCAGCTCCATGCCGGCGTCGACGTCGGCGGCGGTCGCGTAGCCGGACTCGGCCATCCGGATCGCGGAGAGGAGGTACGGGATGAGCAACGCGTTGACGACGAAGCCGGACCGGTCCTGGGAGCGGACCACGGTCTTGCCGAGCACCTCGGTCACGAACTCCTCGGCCGCCGTGACCGTGGCGGGCGCGGTGTGCAGGGAGGGGACGACCTCCACCAGCGGCAGCACGGGTACCGGGTTGAAGAAGTGCAGGCCGAGGACGTGGTCGGCGCGGTGGGTGGCCATGCCGAGGCGCATCACGGGGATGGCGGAGGTGTTGGTGGCGAGGATGGCCCCCGGGTCCTCGACGATCTTGTCGAGGGCGGTGAAGACCTCCGTCTTGGCCTCGGTGTTCTCGACGACGGCCTCGACCACGAGCTGACGGTCGGCCAGGGCGTCGAGGTCGCCGGTGAAGACCAGCCTGCCGAGCGCGTCCTCGGCGCTCAGGCGGTCCAGCTTGCCGCGCTGGACTGCTCGTTCCAGGGAGACCGCGACCCGTTCGCGGGCCCGGTCGGCGGCGGTGGCGTCCGCCTCGCAGACGATGGTGTGCACTCCGGCCCGGGCGCAGACCTCGGCGATCCCGGCGCCCATCTGGCCGCCGCCGACCACGCCGGCCCGCGTGATCCGGGCGGTGCGCGCGCTCATGCCTGCACCGCCGGGCGGCCGACGAGGTGGCGTGCGTACGCCTCCGTCGTGAAGAAGGCGGGCAGCTCCTTGGCGAGGGCGGTGCGTTCGAAGAGGTCGCGGACCTGGTCGAGCCGGGCCCAGGGGTAGGTGGCGCCGAGTGTGGCGAGCTCCTCCTCGAAGAGCCGCTCCACCGTCGCACGGTCGACCGTACGGTGCTTGAGCCACTGCCAGATCTGGACCCGGGCGATCTCGGCGGTCGCCGCGTCCTCCATGAGGCCGTTGAGGGCGACGGCTCCCTGGCCGCCCAGCCAGGCGTCGTAGTACCGCAGAGTGATGGCGATGTTGTCGCGGACACCCTCCGGGGTAGGGCGCCCTGCGGTACGGCGGACGGCGACCAGCTCATCGGCGGTGACGTGGATGTCGTCGCGGGTGCGTTCCAACTGGTGAGGCCGGTCACCGAGCACGTCGTCGAAGACGGTCCGGCAGACGGGGACGAGCGCGGGGTGGGCGACCCAGGAGCCGTCGTAGCCGTCCTCGGCCTCGCGCTCCTTGTCGAGCCGGACCTTGGCCAGCGCCGCTTCCACGGCCTCCGTGGAGCCGCCGGGGATCTGGGCGGCCATGCCTCCGATGGCGTGGGCGCCGCGCTTGTGGCAGGTGCGGACGAGGAGTTCGGTGTAGGCGCGCAGGAAGGGGGCGGTCATGGTGACGGTCGACCGGTCGGGGAGGACGAAGTCGGGGCGGTGCGCGAAGTTCTTGATGAGACTGAAGAGGTAGTCCCAGCGGCCCGCGTTGAGGCCGGCGCTGTGTTCGCGCAGCTCGTAGAGGATCTCCTCCATCTCGAACGCGGCGGTGATCGTCTCGATGAGGACCGTGGCGCGGATCGTGCCCCGGGGGATGTCCAGCAGGTCCTGGGCCAGGAGGAACACGTCGTTCCAGAGGCGGGCCTCGTACCGGTTCTCCAGCTTGGGGAGGTAGAAGTACGGTCCGCTGCCCGCGTCGATCTGCCGCTGGGCGCAGTGGAAGAAGTAGAGGCCGAAGTCGACCAGGGCGGCGGGGACGGGCCGGTCGTCGATGACGAGGTGCTTCTCGGTGAGGTGCCAGCCGCGCGGCCGGACCATGATGGTGGCGGGCCGGTCGGTGAGCCGGTACTCCTTGCCGGCCTCGCTGGTGAAGTCGATGCGCCGGTCGATGGCGTCGATCAGGGTCAACTGGCCCTGGACGATGTTCTCCCAGGTGGGCGAGGTGGCGTCCTCGAAGTCCGCCATCCACACCTGGGCCCCGGAGTTGAGCGCATTGACCGCCATGCGCCGGTCCGGCGGCCCGGTGATCTCCACCCGCCGGTCGGTGAGGCCCGGGGCGGGCCGGGCGACGCGCCAGTCGGGGTCGCTGCGGATCGGCTTGGTGGCGCGGGAGAAGTCGAGCGGGGTGCCGCCGCGCAGCAGGGCGGAGCGGCGGCGGCGCTCGGTCAGCAGGTCGAAGCGACGGGCGGTGAAGGCCGCGTCGAGACGAGCGATGAAGTCGAGGGCCTCAGGGGTGAGGACCTCCTCGTGCCGGTCGCCCGGTATGCCGAGGACCTGGACGCGGCCGGTCGTGACAAGGGTGGTCATGCGGGTCTCCTCAGCGGGGTGTGGGCGGCGGGATCGGCTCCCGGTCGCGGGGGGGGGGGGGCCCCCCCCCCCGCCCGGGGCACAATAGGTACAGGAACAACAACCGCGACCCCCGCACCGCCCGGGTCCTGGAGGGGGGGGTGTTTTGGGGTGAGAACAGGTAGAAAAAT
>NZ_JBHXOX010000060.1:0-14048 GCF_042718795.1 Streptomyces cyaneofuscatus | reverse complement strand
TCTTCGGCGTTCTTGGGTCGAACCTTCCACGTGGTGCGGAAACCCTCGTTGACGCGGTTCTCCAGGTCGAGGTCCCGGATGGTGCCGGGGCGCAGCTTCTCGTGTCCGAAGTAGCCGTTGAGCAGCAGGTAGATCAGGGCCCGGTCGCGCAGCGCGTCGCGGCCGGTCAGCCGGTCGGCAGCCTTCATCAGCCATCTCGGCCCGTTGCCCCTCAGTCCGGTGCGCTTCGGGTCGGCGGGTACCGGTGCACCGATGAGACGGGCCCGGGTGAGTTCCGCGTCGACCCCATCGGCGATGCCGAGGCCCAGCAGGTGCTGGTAAAAGCTCGTAACGGCGGAAGCCATCGCCGCCCGGGTGGTCACGGGAGCGTCCTCATGCCGGTCTGAGATCCAGACGCCGATACCTGCGCGCGCGCAGGTATAAGGGTCCAGGCCGCCGAGGTCGCACCAGTTGAGCCAGACGGTGACGTAGGCGCGGTAGTGGCGGCGGGCCTCGGCCGAGAACGCGCCGGAGGCCAGCTTGTACACGCCGCCCTCAGCGGTCCAGGCGGCGAGCTGCAGGTAGGCGTCGTGAGCGTCGTCGCACGGAGCCCGACGCTTGGGCGCGCAGTCGGTCGAGTGGCGGTGCAGGGCGTTCGTCACCCCGGAACTCTACGTTCTAAGTGTGGTAACGGACCTTGGCTCTCTTGCCTGGATCCGTGCCCGCCACTGGGCCATGCCTCCTCACAACTCGCAGTTGCCCCCACACTGCCGCAGGATCAACGCCCGCCGTACACGCCCGCGCCGTAAGACGCCGCTTCGTGCCCTCAGCCGCGGCTGCGCACGACTCAGACCGGCACCCGTACGACACTGGGGACCAGATTTAACGCCGACCGGTCATCTGCGGTCGGTCGGACCGGTGATCTCCACCCGGCGGTCGTCCAGCCCGCTGAGGCTGCTCGCCCGTCCCGGACATCGACGAAGGCACCCGCCTCTAAGCCGGCATGCCGTACGGGCCCAGCGCATACGGGGCCCTGCACGCCCTGCCGATCGGCAACGTCGTGTCCGGCGGAACCAGTGGGACGGTGACCGCGTACCGGCCCGGCACCGGCGGCCTCCCGGCCGCTGCCACCGACTTCGGTCACGCCGCCCGATAGTCGACCTGCAGTGCCCCTGAGCTGCCATGGAACCGCCGACGGCAATCAGCTCAAGGACAGTCCGCCCAACTGCTTCTCGTCTGCAGTTCCGTCACCATGCCGTCCGCGCCGGCCGTCCTCCCGGTCAGGAGCACGGGGTGCTGACAGGTGGGCCGCGCCGCCTACGTGCTCACCGTCACCCGTGGGAGGACGGCTTCACGGCCTGCTGCGGTGGCTGACTCATCCCCTTCTTCACTCTCTTGAGTCATAGTTCGAACACGCTGGGGAACGTGGCCTGTTGGGCGGATCTCGGCCGGACCAGGGCGGGGTGCGACGCCCGAGTCCCGCCTGCCGGGCGGGCAGTACGGGGCAACCGCTGCGGCGGGGGACGGGAGAATCATGAGGCTGCAGGGGATGGTGGTCGGGGGTGCTGTGTTCGCGATGCTCGGTGCCGGGATCGCGGTGTCGTCGACATCTCTGGGAGTGAACGCCACCGCGGAGCCTCGGACGATGGCCGTCTCCCCCTCCGGACGCCCCACGCAGCTCACCCCTCCACCTGGCCAGGGACACACCGTGACCGCAGCGCAGTTCGCCCGCAAGGCCCTGGACGAGCTCGGCCCGCAGACCGGCCACCACGCCCTGCGGGTCCTCGACCTCGAGTCCGGGCAGTCCGTGACCCACGGCGACACCACCCACAGCTTCGCCGCCGCCAGCATCATCAAGGTGGACATCCTCGCGGCGCTGCTGCTGCGCTCCCAGGAAAAGGGCACCGGACTCACCGAGGAGCAGAAGAACCTCGCCGAGTCCATGATCCGCCACAGTGACAACGTTGCCGCCGACGCTCTGTGGTCCGACCTGGGCGGGCGCTCAGGTTTCGACGAGACCCGCGCCCGGTTAGGTGTCGAGCCCTCCACGGGGAAACCAGCCGCCTCCTGGGGGCTGACCGGGGTCACCCCCGCCGACCGGACGACCCTCCTGGAGGCGGTCTTCACCGAGGACTCGCCCCTCTCGGCAAACTCCCGCGCCTACATCCGCTCGCTGATGGGTTCCGTCGTCACCGGCCAGGACTGGGGGGTCTCGGCGGCAGGGGACGAGGACTCCGACCGGGTCCTCAAGAACGGCTGGCTCCCGCGCACCGCGACCGGCTTGTGGTGCATCAACAGCATCGGACTCGTCACCTATGGCGATCGCACCCTCCTCGTCGCCGTCCTCAGCGACGACCAGCCCTCCCAGGAGGCCGGCATAGCCCTGGTGGAACGCCTCGCCCGCACCGCGGTGCACAGCCTCGCCGACCACCTCTGAGGCCTGCCCGAAGTCATGTCGCGCCATCACCCCCATGCCCAGGCCCAGGTTCGGTGTCGGCGGGCAATGGCGATCAAGGGCCGCGACGCCTTCGGGCGCGGTTGGAGTCGGGTGCGGTGCGGGTGGGGGTGGGGAACGCCGCACGGTCCCGGGCCTCGGACTGGCGGAGCACAAGCCGCTCGGTCCTTATCGGGGCAGGAGGCCAGGCAACGGGCCCTGACTCAGTCATGGCGGGCAACCTATCGGACCCGTCCGGCAGGATGCCGGTATGACGAATCGGTACGGCGAACCCATACGCACAGTGCGCGAAGCGCACTGCCCCGACTGCAAGACCACCACGGAGATGATCCACCTGCGAGTGACCGGCGAGAGGGACGTCCGCCGGTGCGGCGACTGCGGCGATGAGGTCAAGCTCGAACTCCTCGTCTACGTGAAGCCGAGCAAGGTGACACACCCCGGCGCTGGGTGATCCGCCGGAATCACAGGGGTTCCAGTGCCGCCACTGGTTCGGGTGCAGTCCATCCGTATGTGTGGATGCGGGCACATGTTCGGGCGCATCGGTTCTGTCACCACTGACACTTCGCTTCATGGGGAGGGTGTCGGCGGAGAAGCGCCGGGCGGCGTGGAGCGGCTGTCCCGACTGCGCGAGGACGAGGCGTTGACCGCGGCGCACGTGCGTACGGTCGCGGAGGGCCTTGAGGTGTCGGAACGGACGGTGTGGCGCTGGCTCGCGCCCCCGAAGCCGGCCGCGCCCGCCGTCCGTCCGCGCTACGAGCTGAGTGAGGCAGACCGGGCGGCGCTCGCCTTCTACCAGGGGAACGTCGCCGCGATGGTCCACGCCCGGCGCGCGGTGACCGACGGGGACGGCACGACGGCCGGGGCGCCGGTGCCCGCCTTCCTCGCGGAGGGCTGGGCGAAGGCGAAGCCGGTTCCCGAGCACACCCTGTACCGGGCATTCACCCAGGGCCTGACTCCTGCAGAGCGGGCGGCGTGGAAGTCCGGCGAGGCCGGGCGCCGGGCGGGTTCGGTCTATCTGCGCCGCCCGGACGCGCTGCGCGGCCGGTGCTGGGAGATGGACCACAAGCAGCTCCTGATCCTGGTCCTGCCGCCGAAGGGCAAGGCGCTCGCGCCGTGGCTGACCATCGTGGTGGACGACGGCACCCGGGCCCTGCTCGGCTGGGCGATTGCCACCGCCCCGACCTCCGGCACGGTCCTCTCCGAGGCGATCCGGCAGCTCCGACCGCTCCTAACGGCCCGCGGCTTCGCGGTGCCCCAGTGGCGGTTTAGTCGGCGTGCCGCAGTGGTTCAACGGCCGCCTCCTGGGCCCCCGCCCGCCCCTGGCGGCTGGGCTACGGCCGGACACGCCTGCGGGTGGTGTGGCTGCGCCGGTCCGCGTGGGGTGATGGTGAGCCAGGTCGTTGTCATGTCGGACTTCGGCCGGAGAAGCACATCGAGCCGGCCAGTCTTAAGCGTGCTCGGCCGGACGTATGCGGCCGAAGTGGTGCGGCGTGCGGCCCGGTGGAGCAGCTGTCGGGCGGATAAGGTCAGTGGTGCCCTGTGATAACGGGCTGGGCCGGTGAGCTTTGGGCCGGCACCGACTTGAAGTAGCAGGTCAAAGGCTGGCGTGATCGGTTCCCGGGGTGCCCAGGCTGGTCGTGAGCGACTGTCTGCGCGGTAGAACGTCTGTCAGCGGTTGACTTCGAGGTTGGTCAGGACGAGCAGGGCGCGCGGGAGCTGCGTCGCGTGGGCGGAATCGTTCCGGTTCGGTCCAGGGACGTGAACCAAAAATCGACGGTCATGAAATTGTCCCCGCTCTATGATCCGCCGCTATGCGAACAAACGAACAGATAGTCCGTCAGGCCCTGAGCCGCATCGAGGCCGGATACGTCTTTCCCGAGAAGACCGCTGCCATCGGCGCCGCGATCGGGCGTCGGCTCGCGGAAGGCGCCTACGAACGCCTGGACGGGCCCTCGCTCTGCGAGACGGTGACAGCGGACCTTCAGGAAGTGTGCCCGGACAAGCACCTGCGGCTGCTCTGGGCGGACCAGCCGCAGTCGCTGGATCCGGCGGACGAGGACGAGGGACGGGCCGCGTTCCTCGCCTTGCTCAAGGCGGAGAACCAGGGGATCCGCCGGGTCGAGCAGCTGGACGGGAAGGTCGGGCTCATCGACGTACGCCGCATCGCGTACGCGGACGAGGGCGCCGCCGCGATCGGCGCGGCCATGCAGCTGGTCGCCCACAGCTCCGCGCTCATTCTGGACCTGCGGGAGTGCCGCGGCGGGGCACCGGAGGGGGCTGCGATGTGGTGCAGCTACTTCTTCCGCGACGACCAGGTGCACCTCAACGACATCTACGAGCGGTCCACCGGCGCCACGCGCCAGTTCTGGACGGCCGCGCACCTTCCCGCGCCGCGCTTCACGGACCGCCCGGTCTACGCACTCACCAGCTCGATCACGTTCTCCGGCGGCGAGGACGTGGCCTACACCCTCCAGGCACACGGCCGGGCCGTCCTCGTCGGCGAGACGACACGCGGCGGTGCCCACCCGACAGCCCGCCACCCGGTCACGGAACACACCCTCGTCACTGTGCCGACCGCCCGAACCATCAACAGCGTCACCGGTACCAACTGGGAAGGCACCGGAGTGATCCCGAACATCCCCGTCCAGGCGGACCAAGCGCTCAAGGCCGCCCTGGAAGACCTGGGGACGTAGCGTGCTGTGCCGACGCCGCGACCATGGGCCGGGCCGGGCTGGAGGATACGGACGGGGCTCCGGCAGTGGCGCACCCGCCGCGGGAAATCGAACCCTGGTGACACGATCCTCATCGTCACCATCACCGCCGGCACAGGGCCGGCCATGATCTCAGCCACCGGCGGCAAAGCCGCCCAGCTCATTGCCGACCTCGCACAGGGCGACGCAAAGGCCGCATACCAGCACGCGGCCAACGCCGCCAAGTACGCCGCCGAAGCCCGCGGCTACTCCAGGGAGGCTTTCAACTACGCTGCCGCAGCGGCAACAGCCGCCGCCAAGGCACAGCAGTCCCTGGCCCGCAGCATCGGATACGCGGTGCAGGCCACGACCGACGCCGCGGCCGCAGACAGCGCCGAAGGGCACCTGAAGGCCGCCCGGACCTCCGCGGACGAGGCAGTTCTCGACGTCGCTGCGGCCTGGGCCGCAGCCACCCGTGCAGAAGACTCTGAACGGGACGCCTGAGCAACTGCCGGTAGACGACCCGGTTCCCCCGCGTCGTTCCGCCCGGCTGGGTTGCCGCCCGGCCGGGCTCCAGTGGGCGGAAAAAGGTGACAGTTCCGGGAAAAATTGGGCGAACCGGCCGGACGCCTCGGCATCCTGGGAGCATGATGCAGCTCCTCCCACCGGGCGAGGGTGCCCGCCTCGAGGCGTGGCTCCGGTCCCGGCTCACTGAGAAGGCCGATGCTCAGCTCGACCCGGAAACGGCCTGGCACTCCACATCGTGTGACCGCACGCAGGCCGGTGGCCTCGCGTGCCCCTGCGGGGTGCCGGCGTTCGTTCTCCGGTCCGTCACCGCGGAGCGGGCCTTGCTGGACGAGTTCGAGCGGGCGTCCCGGCATCACGACCAGCTACAGGCGTCAGGGCGGTGGACGGAGACCTCGCAGGAGGAGGCCGTACGGGTCGCCGCCGAGCGGACCGCTCGCCTCCTGGCCGCCGAGCACATCGACCACCCGGAGTACAAGGAAAGCCGGCGCACGATCGACGTGCGCATGTCCCTCTCCGCCGAGGTCCGCAGCCCGCAGGACCAGCCGTACGGCGAGCCCAGCGCCTGAGCGCCTTTCAGTAGCCGCCACCGCCTCTCACACACTGGAGCGCTATGCGTATCGGACCCGGCCCCGACGATCCAGAAAACGACAATGGGGATCCGGCTCTCTCCGATCTGCATCGGTCTGTGCATGTTGCTCTCGTGGTTCGCCACCTGGGTGGCGCGGAGGCAGCGGCGCAATCCGAGGACGGAGGCGGTGGGGGTGGCCCCGGCCGAGCCGGGGAAGCTGCTGCCGGGAGGGCAGTAGCGGAGCATGCCCCGCCCGGCAGCAGCCGGTGATCACTTCTCGCGCAGCGGGACCGAGAGATGACTCGGGTCCGTGGAGGGCGAGGAGAAGGTCAGCTGCGCGCCGGTCGGGTTGTGCTCGATGTACAGCGGATCGACGGTGTCGATCACCAGGGCGAGCCGGTGACCGGCCGGGACGTCGTAGGCCGTGGAGAACAGCTCCAGGTCGACCGGGAACGGCCGGCCCGGCGTCTGCCCGTGGAACGTGTACGGGGCGTTGCTGACCAGCTTGCCCACACCGAGCGGGCCGACGTCGTAGAGGTACGCGACGAAGGTGCCGCTCGACTTCGTGCTGGTGACCGTGGTGTGCAGCTCCGCCGTACCCCGGACGCGCTGCTCGGAGCCGTACCGCTCCGACTGCCACACGCTCGCGAAGGTGCGCGGCAGAAGGGGTACGGAGACGGTCGGCGGCAGTTTCAGGAACTGGTCCAGGGCGTTGGAGAGCAGCGTGATGCCCCCGTTGGCGCCCGAGTCGACGTTGGCCCACACCTTCTTCGTACCGTCGAGCGCGATGCGATTCTCGGCGGCGCCCACCGACTTCCAGTCCGCGTAGCCCTCGTACCCCTGGTCGGTGCGGGACTTGAGCTGGACCGGCTGCTCGGTGTCGATGCCGTTGCGCTCGCCCTTGAGGTAGCGGTCGAACCAGCGGCGGGTGCTCGTCCAGGTGTCGTTGGGCAGCCCGAACAGGCCGGTCAGCTCGGCGGTCGCGTGGTCGCCGGGGCGGAACTCCAGCCGCTTGGGGCCGGTGAGCTTCTCGTAGAACGAGGCGTACTGGTTGGGCGGGAAGATCGTGTCGCCCCAGGCGTTGCCCATCATGATGGCCGCGCCGTTGGTGTTGATCTTGTCGAGGTACGTCGCGGGGGAGCGCTTGGCGCCCCAGGCGATCATCTCCGGTTCCTTGTCGAGCTTCGAGCCGAGGAAGTCCTTCAGCGTCTGGGACAGCTCGTCGCTGGGGCGGCCGGTGATCAGCCCGGCGCCGCCGAGCAGGGCGGCGGCCTGGAGGTGCTGGGTCCGGCCGCTGTAGATCGAGTCGATCAGGTCGGCCCAGCCGCTGAGCGCGGCCACCGCCTTGATCCGCGGGTCGTGCCCGGCCGCCAGCAGGCTGATGCCCGCCCCGTAGCTGACGCCGCCCATGCCGATCCGGTCCGGGTCGGCCGAGGTGTTCGCCAGCGCCCAGTCGATGACGGCGGAGGCGTCCGCGATGTCCGGCGGACCGGCCACCTCGATCTTCCCGCCGGAGAGCCAGAAGCCGCGCGAGGTGTAACTCACCACCACGTAACCGGAGTCGGCGAGCTTCTGGGCCTGCGCCAGATACTCGATCTGCGGCATGGCCCAGCTCGTCGGGAAGACGATGAGCGGGTGCTTCGCCCCCGCCGACGCGCCGGCCGGCGTGAACACATTGCCCTTGAGCGTGATGCCCCCGGAGCCGGGGATGTCGTGGAACGTCAGGCCCGGCGCGGAGGCGGCGCTCGCCGGGGCAGGTGCGGGCGCGGCTCCCGCCGCCGGAGCCGCGCCGAGGGCGGCTCCGGTCAGCAGGACGGCGGCGGTGGTGATCGAAGCGGTGGTGCGCAGTGCCGGTTTCGGACGTACCACGGGTCACTCCTCACGCGTGTCAGTGCAAAGTGACCCGACGGTAACCCCGGTTGTTTACCGCTGGTAACTGCCGGGTGTGTTGCGTGAAGGTAACGATTGTTGGACGTGATGTCAGTAGAGGCCCTGGTGACGGGGCGTCACTTCAGCGCGCTCTTCGCCTGCCAGTCGGCCCACGACACGTTCCACGCGCCGTACCCGTTGCCCTCGGCGACCGTGCCCTTGGCGTCGGCTCCGGTGATCTCGAACGGGTCGCCCACCCGGACCTGCCCGTACAGCGCGGCGGCGTTCGCGTCGCTCATCCCGAGACAGCCCGAGCTGCGGTTGGCGTTGCCGAAGTAGCCGGCGTTCCACGGCGCGGCGTGCGCGTACATCCCCGACCAGGTCAGCCGCATCGAGTAGTCGACCATCTTGTCGTAGGCGTCGCCGAGGCCCACGGTCTCGGAGCGCATGTTGATCGTGCCCTCCTTCGACATCAGGACGGCCGTGCCCCGCCAGGACGCCTTGTCGCCGCCCGGCGTACCGCCCGACATCGGCGCCTGGAGCACCTGCTTGCCGTCGCGGTGCAGGGAGAGGCGGTGCCCGTCGAGGTCGACCTTGACGACCTGGGCCGCGCCGATGGTGAAGGTGGTGGCGTAGTCGCGGACGAACCAGCCGCCCACCGCGCCCGTGTCGATGCCGTTCAGCTCGGCGGCCAGAGTGACCTTCGTGCCGGGCTTCCAGTACTCCTTGGGCCGCCAGTCGATACGGTCCTTGCCCGAGTGGTCCTGCAGCCAGCCCCAGGAGCCCTCGGTGCTGTTGGACGTGGACACCTTCAGCCCCTTCTCGACCGCCGCCTTGTTCTTGACCGGGTGGTCGAAGACGACCGACAGCGGCTGGGCGATGCCGACCGTGGTGTTCTTGCCCGGCGCGAGCGACAGCTTGTTGACCTTCTCCGCCTCGGCGGTCGTGAAGGTGGCCGTGTCGCTGCCGCCGTCCGCGTCCTTCGCCTCGACCGTGTACGCGGTCCCGGGCGCGGCGACCCGCTCCGATATCCAGGTCCGGCCGTCGGCGGATATCTTCCCGGCCAGCGCGCCGCCCTTGTCGGCCGTCACCGCGACCGTCTTGAGCTTCCCCTCCGCCAGCGTGACCTTCACCGGTGCACCCGGGGCCGCCGCCTTGCCCTCGAGGTTCACGGAGATGCTGGTCTCGGGCGCCTTGCCGTCCCCGCCCTCCTGGGCGGCGGAGCCGGACGCGCCACCGCCCGAACAGGCCGTCAGCGCGGCGGCGAGCAGCGCCGCCGGGACGGTGGTCAGGGCGGTACGACGGTGGATGCGCGGGCGTGCGGAACTCAACGAAAAAACCTCCAGGGCTGCAGTGCTCGACAGGGGAGAGGCGATTTCCCCCCTGGCGGGTTCCGTTTCCCCCATATCGGGTTCGGCCCGTGCCCCCGCCGGACCGGCGCCGGACCCTGCGGAGTACCCTCCACCGTCGGCCAGTACCTCGGAGCGCGGGAGAGTCCAGTGGGCACAATCGTCGAGCCCGAGGAGGCGGAAGGGCCTGGTGCGTCGGGGGAGTCCGCAGCGGCGCCCGACGGGTCCGTCGTGCCCGAAGAAGCCGCTGCCGAGCCCGCGATACCCCCGGCCCGGTCCGCCTCCGTCCTGCGCAGCGGGGCCGTGATGGCGGCGGGCTCCGTCGTCTCCCGCGCCACCGGGTTCGTCCGCTCGGCCGTCGTCGTCGCCGCGCTCGGCACCGGGCTGACCGCCGACGGCTACACCGTCCCCAACATCCTCTACATCCTGCTCATCGGCGGCGCCCTCAACGCGGTCTTCGTCCCCGAATTGGTCCGGGCCGCCAAGGAGCACGCCGACGGCGGAGCCGCGTACACCGACCGGCTGCTCACCGTCTGCACCGTCGGCCTCCTCGCCCTCACCGCGCTCGCCGTGGCGGCGGCTCCGCTGATCGTCGGCCTCTACACCGACTACGACGGCCGCCAGGCCGAGTTGACGATCGCGCTGGCCCGCTACTGCCTGCCGCAGATCCTCTTCTACGGGCTCTTCACCCTGCTCGGCCAGGTCCTCAACGCCCGCGGCCGGTTCGGCGCGATGATGTGGACCCCGGTCCTCAACAACGTAGTGATCGTCGGGGTGTTCGGCCTGTACATCGCCGTCGCCGCGAACTCCGACGGCGTTCTCTCCGACACCGACGCCCACCTCCTGGGCTGGGGCACCACCGCCGGGATCGCCGCGCAGACCCTCGCCCTGATCCCCGCCCTGCGGGCCGCGAAGTTCCGCTGGCGGCCCCGCTTCGACTGGCGCGGCAGCGGACTGACCCGGCCGATGCGCTCGGCCGGCTGGCTCGTCCTGCTGGTGCTCACCAACCAGCTCGCGTACTGGGTCGTCACCCGGCTCTCCACCACCGCCGGCCGGCAGGCCTTCGAGCAGGACGTGGCGGGCGGCGCGGGCTACACCGCGTACAGCTACGCCTACCAGCTCTGGGTCGTCCCGCAGGGCATCATCACCGTCTCCCTCGTCACCGCGCTGATGCCCCGTATGAGCCGGGCGGCGGCCGACGGGGACCTCGCCGGGGTGCGGCGCGACGTCGCGTACGCGTTGCGGACCAGCGCCGCCGTCATCGTGCCCGCCGCCACCGCGTTCCTGGTCCTCGCGCCCTGGGTGATCGGCTCGGTCCTCGGGTACGGGCGCACCACCGACGCCGACATCACCGTGATGGCCGGAATCATGATGGCCTTCGCGCCCGGGCTCATCGCCTTCTCCGGGCAGTACGTCCTCTCCCGCGGCTTCTACGCGATGAGCGACACCCGCACGCCCTTCCTGCTCAACCTCGTCGTCGCCGCCGTCAACGCCGGGCTCTCGGCGGCCGCTTACTGGCTGCTGCCCGTCCGCTGGGCCGTGACCGGGATGGCCGGAGCGAGCACGGTGGCCTTCGTCGTCGGCTTCGCGGTCACCGGGTACGTCCTCTCCCGGCGGGTTTCGGCCACCGGGACCGGGTCCTTGCTGCGCTCACCCACCCTCGGCGCCCACCTCCGGCTGATCGTCGCCTGCCTGCCCGCCGGGGCGCTCGCCTACGGGGCCGCGCGCGCTGCCGAGGGAGCGGGCGACGTGGCGGCGGCCGGGGCCGGAACGCTGACGCTGCTGCTCACGGTGGTGCTGTTGGCCCGGCCGCTGAGGATCGGCGAGATCACCGCCATGGTGGACGGCGGCCGGGCCCGGCTGCGGCGCTGAAGGCGGGCCGGCTCAGTCGCTCGCCCGGTGGGAGGGCGGAGCCGTCGGTACGGGCGCCTGCGCCGCGCGGGTCACATCGCCGACGACCTCCACCACATCGGGGCCGTACGCCTGGGAGTTGACCACCTTCAGCAGCAGCGCGAACGACTTGTTCCCGTGCTTGCGCAGCAGCTTCTCGTAGTGGCGTGAGACATAACGGGTCGCCGCCTGGTTGGTGATGGCCCGCTGCCCGCAGAACAGGAAGACCGGGCGGGCTTCCTGACCGCCCGTCAGCCGGGCGAGCAGCACGTACTCCGCGATCCCCGGCTCCAGCCGGTAGCGCTCCGAACCGACCTGGAAGGCGACCCGGTCGGGGCCGGGCTCCGGGTCGGTGTTGATCCGTACGCCGGGGAGCAGGGTCCGCAGATGGGCCGCCATCCGCTGGTTGGAGGTCGGACCGCCGACGCAGAACTCCGTACGCTCCCCGAAGCCCTGCTGCGCCACGTCGTGCGTCACGATCTGCGCGTTGGCGGCGCAGTCCTTGATCAGCGCGGAGAGTTCCAGCAGCGCGAACACGTCGTACCGGTGCACGGACCCCTCGGCACCCGCGTACCGGTTGACGACCAGCAGGCACTCGGAGTGGGCCGGCAGTCCGAAGAACGCCTGCTTACGGCGCAGCTTCCGCCGCAGGAGGTAGGTACGGGCCAGCCAGCCCAGCGATCCGCTGATTCCGGCGGCTATCACGCCCAGCACGATGTTGCGCACGTCGTCCGTCATGGCCGGGCATGTTATCGGTCATTCGGGTAACCGTTCGAGGCGGTCCTGACGATCCGGGTGCCCGCGGGCTAGCCTGCGCGGAGATCCGTTGACTGGAGGTTCGTATGCACCGTTCCGTCGGCCGGAACATGTCGATAGTGGCCGCCCTCGCCGTGGTCGCCTCGCTCGGGGCCGCCGCCCCCGCGGGCTCCGCGCAACCCGCCCACCAGCCACCCGCCCCGCCCAAGTCCCCGGTTGCGGTGGGCTACGGGGGAGCGGTCGCCAGCGTCGACCGGGACGCTTCGGCGGCCGGGATCGAGGTGCTGCGCCAGGGCGGCAACGCGGTGGACGCGGCCGTGGCGACCGCCGCCGCGCTCGGCGTGACCGAGCCGTACTCGGCGGGCATCGGCGGCGGAGGCTACTTCGTCCACTACGACGCGAAGAAGCGCACGGTGCGGACCATCGACGGCCGCGAGACCGCACCCCGCAGCGCCGACGCCTCCCTCTTCCTGGAGAACGGCAAACCCATCCCGTTCGAGGAAGGCGTCACCAGCGGCCTCGGCGTCGGCACCCCCGGCACTCCGGCCACCTGGGAGCGGGCGCTCGACGCGTGGGGCTCCAAGTCCCTTCGTACGCTGCTGAAACCGGCCGAACGCCTGGCCCGGGACGGCTTCGTGGTGGATCCCACCTTCCGCTCCCAGACGGCCTCCAACCAGGCCCGGTTCGCCGACTTCCCGGCCTCCGCGAAGCTGTTCCTGCCCGGCGGTGAACTGCCCGTCGTGGGCGCGGTGTTCAAGAACCCCGACCTGGCCCGTACGTACGAGAAGCTCGGCCGCAAGGGCGTCGGGGAGCTGTACCGGGGCGAGTTGGCGGACGACATCGTCCGTACCGTCCGCAAGCCGCCGGTCGACCCGCAGGCCGCCCGCACCGTCCGGCCCGGTGACCTGACCCGCAAGGACCTCTCCTCCTACCGCACGCTGAAACAGAAGCCGACGAAGGCCGGCTACCGGGGCCTGGACGTCTACGGCATGGCGCCCTCATCGTCCGGCGGTACGACGGTGGCCCAGGCCCTCAACATGCTGGAGCGCACCGACCTCTCGCGGGCGAGCCAGACCCGCTACCTCCACCGGCTCATCGAGGCGAGCCGCATCGCCTTCGCCGACCGGGGCCGCTGGGTCGGCGACCCGGCCTTCGAGGACGTGCCCACGAAGGAGCTGCTGAGCCAGCGGTTCGCCGACGCACGTGGATGCCTGATCAGGGACGACGCGGTGCTGACCAGTCCGGTGGCGCCCGGCGACCCGCGAAACCCGGCGTGGTGCGGGAGCGGCGGCACGGCCGCGCCGACGACGTTCGAGGGTGAGAACACCACGCACCTGACGACGGCCGACAAGTGGGGCAACGTCGTTTCCTACACGTTGACGATCGAGTCAACCGGCGGCAGCGGCATCACGGTCCCCGGCCGCGGCTTCCTCCTCAACAACGAGCTGACCGACTTCTCCTTCGCCCCGGCCAACCCGGCCGTCCAAGACCCGAACCTGCCGGGTCCGGGCAAGCGCCCCCGCTCGTCGATGTCCCCGACCATCGTGCTCAAGGACGGCAAGCCGCTCCTCGCCCTCGGCTCACCGGGCGGCGCCACGATCATCACCACCGTGCTCCAGTCCCTGACCGGCCACCTCGACCGCGGGCTCCCGCTGGTCGACGCGATCGCCGCACCCCGCGCCAGCCAGCGCAACGCGGCCACCACCGAGATCGAGCCGGACCTGTGGAACAGCCCGGTCCGCGGCGAGCTCGAAGCGCTCGGGCACGCCTTCCGGCAGAACCCGGAGATCGGCGCCGCCACCGGCGTACAGCGGCTCCCGGACGGCCGCTGGCTGGCGGCCGCGGAAAAGGTGCGGCGGGGCGGCGGCTCGGCCATGGTGGTGCAGCCGGGCGGCAGGAGCTGACCCGGCCTCACGCAGCAGGGGCGGCGGGACCGGTCGTACGCGGTGCACACCGCGTACGAC
>NZ_JBHXOX010000059.1:0-14058 GCF_042718795.1 Streptomyces cyaneofuscatus | reverse complement strand
GGGCGCCCCTGTGGGGGGGGGGGGGGGGCCGGGCGGGGCGCGGGGGTGCTCCGGGGGGTTTTTGGGGGGGGGGGGGGGGGCCCCCCCCCCCCCCGGGGGGGGGGGGCCCGGGCCCCCGCCCGTCCTTCGGCAGGCCGTCCGGAGCCTCCACGGCCGCCTGGCCCCACACTCTCCACGCCTCCCCTGCCATGCGCACCCCGCGCCCCGGGCGGTAGCGTCCTGAACAGGACGACCGCCCGGGGTACGGGCGGCGGGATCAAGGCGAAAGCGGGCCGGGTACGTGGAGAGCCACAGCGGAATCACCGTGCAGCGGGCACTGGAGCTGCCGGGGCTGCGTGCGGGCCTCCCGGAGGTGGTGGCCGGCGCGGACCGGCTGAGCCGCACCGTGCGCTGGGTGCACGCGGGCGAGGTTCCCAACATCGCCTCGCTCCTCAAGGGCGGCGAGCTGCTCCTCACGACCGGCCTGGGCCTCGGGACCCGCCCCGCCGAGCAGCGCGCCTTCGTCCGCCGCCTCGCCGACCGGGGCATCGCCGCCCTGGTGGTGGAGCTGGGCCCACGCTTCAGCCGGCTGCCCGCCTCCATCGTGGACGCGGCCCGCGCGGCCGGCCTTCCGCTGGTGCAGCTCCACCGCGAGGTCCCGTTCGTCGCGGTGACCGAAGAGGTGCACACCGAGATCGTCAACGGGCACTACGCCCTGCTCCAGCAGGCGGAGGAGGTGCACCGCCGCGCCACCCGGGCGCTGCTGGACGGCGGCGGGGTGCCGCAGGTGCTCGGCATCCTCGCCGACTTCACCGCCAACCCGGTCTTCCTGGAGACGCCGGACGGCCAGCTCCTGTACGCGGCGTCCACGGGCACGGGGCCGGTGGGCGCGGACCCGCTCCAGGTCTGGGAGGGGATGCGCGGCGACCGGGCGGCCCGGGAGTCGCCGCCGACGGGTGCGCTCCTGGTGGACGTGCCGGGCGGCGGTCCGGACACCGGTGCCGTACGGGCCCGGCTGGTGCTGCTCGCCGTCGCGGGACCGCTGGCCACCGTGCACCGGATGGCGGCCGAACGGGCGGCGGGCCTGCTGGCCGTCGTCCTGATGCAGGCCCGGCAGGAGGAGGAGCTGGCGGCCCGGGGCCGGGGCGACTTCCTCACCGACCTCGCGGAGGGCCGGATCACCCCGGAGGACGCCCCGGGCCAGGCCCGGGTGCTCGGCTTCCGGCCCGGCGACACACCGCTCCTGCCGGTCGTGATGCGGCTGGCGCCCGAGCTGTCCCCGTCGGGCAACTGGGCGCTGCTGGCCCGCGCGGTGCTGGAGGAGCTGGCCTCGGTCGGCGTGCCGGTGCTGCTGGGCGTACGGCCGGTGGAGGGGCGGGTGCCGCTGCTGCTCGGGCTGCGCTCGGAGGGCGAGCGCACGGCGGTCGCGGACCGGGTGGCGGCGGCGCTGCGGGCGGGCGTGGGGCGGGCGGGCCTCGACCGGGCCGGGTCGCAGCCGCCGGTGGTCGTGGTCGGCGTCGCCGGAAGCTGGGCGGCGGCGGGCGCGGGGCTGCGGCACGCCTCGGAGACGGCGACGGCGGCGCAGGGTCTTGACGACCGGCCCTGGTACGACGCCCGGCGGCTCGACATCGACCTGCTGCTGTGGCGGCTGCGGGACCACCCGGACCTGGCGGCGTTCGTGAACCGGGCGATCGGTCCGCTGCGCGAGCACGACCGCACCTCGCGCCCGCCGTTGCTGCCGACGCTCCAGGCGTATCTGGCGCACGCGGGCCGCAAGGCGGAGACCGCGCGCGAGCTGCACCTGAACCGCCAGACGCTCTACAACCGGCTGGCCCGGATCGGCGAGCTGCTCGGCACGGACCTGGACGACCCACAGACGGTCCTGGCCCTCAGCCTGGCACTACGGGCCCGCCGCCATACGAACTAGGTACGTGAAGGCAGCGGCTGCGCCAACTCGTCGTACACGCTGAGCACATGGGCGATCGTGTCGTCCTCGGTGGGCCAGCTCGCCGCCTGCTCCCGCCCCGCTTCGGCCAGCCGCGCGCACCGCTCACGGTCCCCCAGCAGTCGCACCACGGTACGGGCGAGTGCCTCCGCGTTGCCGAACGGCACCAACTCGGCAGCCTGACCGACCAGTTCGGGCACACCGCCGACCTCGGTCGCCACCAGCGGCACCCCCAGTCGCAGCGCCTCCTGCGCCAGCAGGGAGCGACCCTCCCACCGGCTGGGCAGCACGGCCAGGTCGGCGGCGGCGATCAGCTCACCGACATCGTCCCGGCATCCGATCAGCCGTACGGGCAACTCCTCCTCCTGGATGCGCTGTTGCAGGGCCGCCCGCTCGCGCCCCTCCCCCGCGATGACGAGCAGGGGTACGGGGTCGAGCCCGCGCCAGACGCGGGCGGCGTCCAGCAGGGTGGAGAAGCCGTGGTGCGGCACGAGGCTGCCGACGGCCATCAGCAACGGCCGCTCGACCGCGCCCAGTTCGGCCCGCGCCTTGCCGTCGTGCAGGGTGCCGGCCGCGCGCGGTACGGGGGCGGCCACCGGGGCGAGCCGCGCGTCCCGGGCCCCCCGGACCCGCGCCCGGTCCACCAGGTCGGAGGAGGGGGCGAGGACGACGGCGGCCGCCCGTACGGCCCTTCGCTCCAGCAGGTGCAGGATCTGGCGGCGGGCACCCTCGGCGTACCGGCGGGTGTGCCAGGTCAGCACCAGCGGCACGGTCCGGCCGCTCAGGGCGAAGGCGGTGCGGGAGGCGGCGTGCAGCCCGTGGGCGTGGACCACGTCGGCCCCCGCGCAGGCGGCGCGGAGCGCGGCGACGGCGGCCGGGTCGCTGCGCCGGGGCACCGGCAGGAAGCGGGCCCCGGTCGCCGTGAAGCCGTAGGCGTGGTCCACGGCGGGCGGGGCGCAGACGGTGACCTGCACCCCGCGCGCCACCAGCCCCGCGGCGAGCGAGCTGACGTGCGCGCTGCTGCCCGCACTGCCGCCGCCCAGGACTTGGACCGTACGCAGCTGTGACACGTTGATTGGCTCCCGGGGTCCCCGAGTCGGTGGTCAGTGGTGAGTCGTGAGTCGTGAGTACAGCGCCAAGGATGCCAGTCCGTACGCGCGTTCCGGGACTGCCGGAACGTTGCTGCTGACCACGCGGCGACAACGGGTCACGCGGCACCACCCTCACGAGTGAACTCAGAGGCGCGAAGTTGCCATCACCGGCGGCCCCGAACACCCCGCCGCACGCCCTGCCCGGCCCTTACCGCACGCCTCAGCACCCCCGAAGCGCGGCGGGCGAGACCACTGACCCGCTCCCCGTTCGCCGCGGCCGCCACGAGCCCGCCGGCCAGGGCAGCACGCCCCGTACGACCGCCGTGACGTCCACCGCGCCCGGCCAGCACCCCCGCCGCCCCGATCCCGAAGAGCTTCACGGCCCCGCTGGTCACCTCGCCCTCGCGCAGCGCCCCGAGATGCGCCCGGAACCCCCGGCGCGGGTCATCGGCCCCCACCAGGTCGTCGTACGCACCGCAGCCCCCGGCGGCCGGCACCGCCAGCGCTCCGGCCACCCGCGCCCGGACCGGCCCCGGCGCAGCGGCGATCCTGGCGGCGCCACCGAGAACGGCCGCAGGCCCGGCGTACAAGGTGACCATCCGGCCGGCGTGATTCGTCCGCAGCCAGGCGGGGTCTGTACGACGGCGGCTCAGCACCGTGTACACCCCCGCACCCACGAGACCTGCGACAACGACGGCCCTGCCCACGTTCGTACCCATGGAGGAAGCCTGGATACGGGTACGGGACGGGTACGCGTACGGGGCCGGACGGGAGACTTCCGCCCGGCCCCGTACACCTCGTCACCCGTCCTTGCGCGCCGTCGCCAGCAACTCCTCCGCGTGGGCGCGGGCCGTCTCGGAGTCCTCCTGGCCCGCCAGCATCCGGGACAGCTCCCGGACCCGGTCCTCGCCCTCCAGGACCGTGACCCCGCTCCGGGTCACCGAACCGTCCACGGTCTTCTCCACCAGCAACTGGCGGTCGGCGAAGGCCGCCACCTGCGGCAGGTGCGTCACGACCACGACCTGCGCGGACCGGGCGAGCTTGGCCAGGCGCCGCCCGACCTCGACCGCCGCCTTGCCGCCGACACCCGCGTCGACCTCGTCGAAGAGGTACGTCGGCACCGGGTCGGACCCCGCGAAGACGACCTCGACCGCGAGCATCACCCGGGACAGCTCACCGCCCGACGCGCCCTTGGCGATAGGCCGGGGCTGGGCCCCGGGGTGCGGGGCGAGCAGCAGTTCCACCTCGTCGGCGCCCGAAGGGCCGTAGACGACGCTCCGCCCGCCGATGTCGATGCCGGACGCCTCGTCGGCCGCCTCGGCCTGCCGGATGGCGAAGGAGACCCGGGCGTGCGGCATGGCGAGCGATGCCAGCTCCTCGGTCACCGCCTCGGCGAACCGGGCGGCGGCCTCCGTACGGGCGTCGGTCAACGCCTGTCCCAGCGCGGAGAGTTCGGCGCGCAACGCGTCCCGCTCGGCGGTCAGCTCGCCGATCCGCTCGTCGTCGCCCTCCAGCTCGGTGAGCCGGCCCGCGCCTTCCTGCGCCCAGGCGAGCACGGCAGCGATGTCCTCGCCGTACTTGCGGGTCAGGGTGGTGAGCGCGGCCCGCCGCTCCTCCACGGCGGCCAGCCGCAGCGGATCGGCCTCCAGTTGGTCGGCGTACCCGGCGAGCTCGCCGGAGACGTCGGCGATCAGGATGGAGATCTCCCCGATCCGGTCGGCCAGCGCGGCCAGCGCCGGATCGTGAGCCCGGACCGCGTCCAAGGACTGCCCGGCAGCGGCGACCACCGTCGTCGCGTCGACACCCTCGGGGTCCTCCGGATTGCCCGCCAGCGCGGTGTGCGCGAGCGAGGCGGCGGAGGCGAGGGCCTCCGCGTGCCCGAGCCGCTCCGCCTCGGCGGCCAGCTCGGTGTCCTCCCCCGGCAACGGCTCCACGGCGGCGACCTCGTTCAGCCCGAAGCGCAGCAGATCCGCCTCCTGGGCCCGCTCCCGGGCCCGGGTGATCAGCTCGTCGAGCTCGGCGGCGACGGCGCGCAGCCGCCGGTAGGCCGCCGCGTACTTCGCGTGCGGGACCTCCACGCCGTCCCCGGCGTACCGGTCCAGCGCCTGCCGCTGCCGCGCGGGCTTGAGCAGGCCCTGCTGGTCGGTCTGGCCGTGCACGGCGACCAGCTCGTCCGCCAGCTCGGTGAGGATCCCCACCGGCACGGATCTGCCGCCGAGATGGGCCCGTGAGCGTCCCTCCGCCGAAACGGTACGGCTGATGAGCAGCGCACCGTCGTCGAGTTCCGCCCCGGCCTCCTCGGCCCGCAGCGCCGCAGCGTCGCCCTCGGACACCGTGATCCTGCCCTCGACGACCGCGGCTTTCGCCCCGACCCGTACGAGGGCGGGGTCGGCGCGCCCGCCGAGCAGCAGCCCGAGGCTCGTGACGACCATGGTCTTGCCCGCGCCGGTCTCACCCGTCACCGCGGTGAAGCCGGGTGACAGCTCCACCACCGCGTCGTCGATGACTCCGAGCGACCGTATCCGCATCTCCTCCAACACGGACATGACCTTACGAGGTTCCGAGGCGGACGCGCGACGGCCCCCGCTCCCGGATTCACTCTCCCGAGCGTTCCCGGGGTCGCGGGGCCGTCGAATACCTCCCGGCCGGTCAGTGGGGCGCGCCCCGCCACCCCGACACCGGCAGCGCGAACTTCGCCACCAGCCGGTCGGTGAACGAGGCCTGGTGCAGCCGCGCCAGCCGTACGGGCACCGCCCCCCGCCGCACCTCCACCCGCGCTCCGGCCGGCAGCTCGACGGTCCGGCGCCCGTCGCACCACAGCACCCCGTGCGGCGTGTGCGGCTGGACCTCCACGGCGAGCACGGAGGTGGGCGAGGTCACCAGGGGCTTGGCGAACAGGGCGTGGGCGCTGATCGGGACCATCAGCAGCGCCTCCACCTCCGGCCAGACCACGGGCCCGCCCGCCGAGAAGGCGTACGCGGTCGAGCCGGTCGGCGTCGCGCAGACGATCCCGTCGCAGCCGAACCCGGTGACGGGCCGCCCGTCGATCTCCAGGACGACTTCGAGCATCCGCTCGGGCGACACCTTCTGCACGGCCGCCTCGTTGAGCGCCCAGTCGGTGTGGACGACGTCACCGTTCGCATGCACGAGGACGTCGATCGTCATGCGCTCCTCGACCTCGTAGTCGCGGGTGACGACCCGCGAGACCACCTTGTCGAGGTCGTCGCGCTCGGCCTCGGCGAGGAAGCCGACGCGGCCCAGGTTGACGCCGAGCATCGGCACCCCGGAGGCGCGGGAGAACTCCGCACCGCGCAGCAGGGTGCCGTCACCGCCGAGGACGATCAGCAGCTCGCAGCCGTCGACAGCGGCGCAGGAGGTGTCGGTGACCGTCTCCACGGCGTCCGGGAGCGGCAGATCGGCCGCCTCGGTCGCCAGAACCCGTACACCGAGCCCGTTGCGCAGCAGGCCCTGCACGACGAGCTCCGCGCTGCGGATCGCGGCCGGGCGGCCGGTGTGCGCCAACAGGAAGACTGTTCGTGCCGCGTTCGTCGTCACATTCGTCGTCAACGGGGCCCCTCCGCCACTGCACGGTCGACATCCGCGGGATCCAGCTCAGGTGCGCCGGCCCGCAGCCACAGAAAGTATTCGACGTTCCCCGAGGGGCCGGGCAGCGGACTGGCCGTCACCCCTCGTACGCCGAGCCCGAGTCCCCAGGCCCGGCGCGCCACTTCACGTACCGCCTCGGCGCGCAGCTCCGTACTGCGCACCACCCCGCCGCTGCCGAGCCGCTCCTTGCCCACCTCGAACTGCGGCTTGACCATGAGGACCAGGTCCGCGTCGGGCGCCGCGCACCGGGCGAGGGCGGGCAGCACGAGCCCGAGCGGGATGAAGGACAGATCCCCCACCACCAGGCCGACCGCCTCCCCGTCGATGTCCTCCAACGTCAACTCCCGCACATTGGTACGGTCCTTGACGATGACACGTTCATCGGACCGGAGCGACCAGGCGAGCTGCCCGTACCCGACGTCGACGGCGACGACCTGCCGGGCCCCGGCCCGCAGCAGCACATCGGTGAACCCGCCGGTGGAGGCCCCGGCGTCCAGCGCCCGCCGCCCTTCCACCGTCAGCCCGAGCGGGACGAAGGCGGCGAGCGCCCCGGCCAGCTTGTGGCCGCCGCGCGAGACGTACTCGGGGTCGTCGTCGTCCTTGGTCACGACGATCGCGGCGGCCGTCTCGACCTGGGTGGCGGGTTTGGTCGCGGTGGTCCGGCCGACGGTGACCCGCCCCGCGGCGATCAGCTGGCTCGCGTGCTCGCGCGAGCGGGCGAGCTTGCGACGTACCAGCTCGGCGTCGAGGCGGCGACGTGCCACTCCTGCCACGTTCGGTTCAGCTCCTGTGGTCGTGCGTGTTGTCGTACGCGGGGGTGGGTCCGGGCCTGGGCGGCCCGGGTGCGGGGGCCGGACGCGCGTCCCCGGCCGGACGGGCGTCCAGCGAGGTCAGCGCGGACTTGAGCCCACGGTGTACATCCTCGTACACCTCGGTGTGCCCGTCCGCCGGGAGGTGGTCCGCGTCGGCCAGCCGCTCCAGCAGGGCGTCCACCTCGGCCCGGCCGGTGGGGGTGCGCTCCACGCCCAGGGGTGCGGGCTCGGCGGGCTCGAAGGAGGGCGCGTCGGCTGCGGGCCCGTCCTGGGGCAGGTCCGGCTCCTCGGGCGTGCTCAGGTCCTTGGGCGCGTTCACGTCCTCGCGCGGATTCACGTCCTCGGGCGTGCTCACGTCCTCGGGCGTGCTCACGGGCGGGGCTCCCGCCTCCGGCGTCCAGTCGCTCATGCCGAAACGCTACCGCGACGGGCCGGTGTACCGTCGAGGGCGATGGCGACCATGGCGGAGTGCCGCAGCGCACTCGACGAACTCTCCGACAACCTCGCGACGGCCGACGGCGACGTACGCGCCGCCGCCGCGCTCGACCGCTCGCTGAGCTGTCACATCAAGGACCTCGGCATCACGTTCACCGGCCGCCTGGCCGATGGCCGGATCCAGGTCCAGGACACGGTGGAGGGCCCGCCCCGCGAGAAGGCGGAGATCCGGCTCGCGATGACGAGTGACGACCTGGTGGCCCTGGTCGACGGCGACCTGAACTTCGCGAAGGCGTGGGCTTCGGGCCGCGTACGGCTGGAGGCGGGCTTCCGGGACCTGCTGAAGCTGAAATCACTGCTGTAGCACCTCAAGCCCGTCCGGCGATTGAGGACAAAAGCGCCGACCAGGGCGCCACCCGCATCCGCTCACCCCCCTCAGGCAGCGACCTTCCGCGCCTTGCGGGCCGCCGGCACGACCAGCGGCGTACCGGTCTCAGGATCGTCGATCACCTGACACCGCATCCCGAACACCCGCTCCACCAACGCCGCGTCCACCACATCGGACGGCGCCCCCTCCGCGACGATCGCCCCGTCCCGCATCGCGATGAGGTGCGTGGCGTACCGCGCGGCATGGTTCAGATCGTGGAGTACGGCGACGAGCGTGCGCCCCTGCGTCTCGTGCAGCTCCGCACAGAGGTCGAGCACATCGATCTGGTGCTGGATGTCGAGGAACGTCGTCGGCTCGTCGAGCAGCAGCAACGGCGTCTGCTGGGCCAGGGCCATGGCGATCCAGACCCGCTGCCGCTGGCCGCCGGAGAGCTCGTCCACGTAACGGTCGGCGAGCTCGGCGACCCCGGTCGACTCCATGGACTCCTGGACCACCCGCTCGTCCTCCGGCGACCACTGCCGCAGCAGCCCCTGGTGGGGGTAGCGGCCCCGGGCGACGAGGTCGGCGACGGTGATGCCGTCGGGTGCGATGGAGGACTGCGGCAGCAGCCCCAGCGTGCGGGCGACCTTCTTCGCGGGCAGTTGGTGGATGACCTGCCCGTCCAGCAGCACCTGCCCCCGGCTGGGCTTCAGCATCCGGGCGAGTGAGCGCAACAGGGTCGACTTGCCGCAGGCGTTGGGTCCGACGATCACCGTGAAGGAGTGGTCGGGTATCTCGACCGAGAGATCCTCGGCGATGACCCGCTGGTCGTAGCCGAGGGTCACCGATTCTGCGGTGAGGCGCTGCATGGTCGTACTCCCGGAGGCAGGGGGTGTCCGGCGGATCAAGGCCGGAAGGCCTCCGACCAGCACCAAGTTAGGTTAACCTATCTTCCCCTTGGCGCCCCTCGCCGTAGCGCTCCGGGCACCCCCTCCCCGCGCACCTCCGGCCACACCCCTGAGGGCCCTGTCACAGCCCGAGCGCGGCGACCGCCTTCTCCGTGTCCAGCCCGAACGCCCCGTCCCCGGCGAAGGTCCACGCGGCCCCGCAGAGCGCCCGCAGCCCGTCGAGCGGATCCCCCTCACCCTCCAGGACCAGCTTCTCCCCGTCCCGTACGACCGCGCTCCACCCTCCGCACCGGAACACCTCGCCCGCGTCACCCTCCACCGTCACCTCGGGCTGCCCGGTGAGCAGCCCCCGCAGGTCCCGGTCCACGTACGTCGGCCGGTGCTGCGGCGGTGCGGCGAGCAACTGGGCGGCGTCCGTCACCCCGGTCAGCACGAGCAGCGAGTCCACGCCCCCGTTGAACGCGCCCTCGATGTCCGTGTCCAGCCGGTCCCCGACGACAAGCGGCCGCTTCGCCCCGGTCCGCAGCACCGTCTCCCGGTGCATCGGCGGCAACGGCTTCCCCGCGACCTGGGGTTCGGCGCCGGTGGCGATCCGTACGACCTCCACGGCGGCACCGTTGCCAGGCGCGATGCCCCGGGCGCCCGGGATGGTCAGGTCGGTGTTGGACGCGTACCACGGCAGCCCGCGCGCCACGGCGTAGCTCGCCTCGGCGAACCGCCCCCACGCCAGATCCGGCCCGCCGTACCCCTGGACCACGGCCACCGGATCGTCGTCCGCCGACTCCACCGGCACCAGACCGCGCTCCCGCAGCGCGACCCGCAGCCCCTCCCCACCGACGACCAGCACACGGGACCCGGCGGGGAGCTGGTCGGCCATCAGCCGGGCCACCGCCTGGGCCGAGGTGATCACATCGGCGGCCTCGGCGGGCACGCCCAGCTCCGTCAGGTGCTCCGCCACCGCGTCCGGCGTACGCAGGGCGTTGTTGGTGACGTACGCGAGGTGCATCCCACCGTCCCGCGCGGTGCCCAGCGACTCCACGGCGTGGACGATCGCCTCGCCCCCCGCGTACACCACCCCGTCCAAGTCGAGGAGAGCCGTGTCGTACGCCGCGCTCAGCGCCGTGCTGCTCCCCGCCGGCCGGTACCTGTCGTGCTGCTGGCTCATATGACTCCGCTCCTCATTCGTGCCGCTCCCCCGATCATCGCGCATGCCCCGTGCACACATACGATGCTCAAATGAACACTTCAGGCCCCGACGAGCAGGGGCTGCGGCTGATCCCGTTCCGTGGACTGCGTTACGTCCCCGAGCGGGTCGGCAGCCTGGCCGCGGTGACCTCGCCGCCGTACGACGTGGTCGTCCGGCCCGACGGCCTGCACCACCTGGAATCGGCGGACCCGCACAACATCGTGCGCCTCATCCTCCCCCAGGCGGACACCGCCGAGGACCGGCACCGGCAGGCGGCGCGGACGCTGGAGCGCTGGCTGGCCGAAGGGGTGATCGCCCCGGACCCGGCGCCCACGCTGTACGTCTACGAGCAGCGCAACGACGAGATCCTCCAGCGCGGCCTGATCGGCGCCCTGGCCCTCTCCCCCGCCGCCGACGGGATCGTGCTGCCGCACGAGGACGTGATGGACGACATCGTCGCGGACCGCGCGGAGCTGATGCGGACGATGCAGGCCCACCTGGAACCACTGCTGCTGACCTACCGCAGCGACGGGGCCGAGGAGGGCGTCGAGGGGGGCGCCGCGGCGGTCATCGAGCGCACGGCCGAGCGCGCACCGCTGCTCTCCACCACGACGGAGGACGGGTTCCACCACCGCCTCTGGGCCGTCACCGACCCGGCCGAGCGCGCCGCGATCGAGACGGACCTCGCCCGCCACCAGGCGCTGATCGCCGACGGCCACCACCGCTGGGCCACCTACCTCCGGCTCCAGCGGGAACAGGCCGCCCCGGGCCCCTGGGACTTCGGCCTCGTCCTCCTCGTCGACACGACCCGCCACCCGCTCCAGGTCCGCGCGATCCACCGGCTGCTGCGCGGCCTGCCGGTCGCCCGGGCGCTGGACGCGGTCTCGGGCCTCTTCCGGGTCCGTACGGTGGAAGGCCCGCTCCCCCGCGCGCTCGACGCCCTGGCCGGCGCGGCGGCCGAGGGCAACGCGTACCTCCTCGCCGGTGACGGCGGCTTCCACCTGCTGGACCGCCCGGACCCGGCCCTGCTGGCCCGTACGATCCGGCCGGACCGCCCCGAGGCGTGGCGCACCCTGGACGCGACGGTCCTGCACGCGGCGCTGCTCGACGACGTCTGGCGGATCCCCGACGCCCCCGAGCACATCGGTTACATCCACGACACCGAGGCCGCCGTCGAGCAGGCCGAACGCCTCGGCGCCACGGCGGTGCTCATGCACCCGGTACGTGAGGAGGTCGTCCGGGACCTGGCCAGGCAGGGCGTCACCATGCCCCGTAAGTCGACCTCCTTCGGGCCGAAGCCGGCGACGGGTCTGGTCATGCGCAGCCTGACCAGCGACTGAGAGCGCCGCAGGGCATGAGAAAGGGGCGGGACTCCCGAGGGAATCCCGCCCCTTTCCTGTGTCAGCGCTCCGGTGCCGCTGTCAGCGGCTAGGCCTTGTCGACCTCGTCGTCGCCCTCGGACGAGTCGTCGGGGGACGGGGACACGGGTCCGCCGGTCTCGACGGACTCCACGTCCTCGTCGTCACCCAGGACATCGACGAACGCGACCCCGTCCAGCTCGGCAAGCCGGTCCGACGCGTCGGTCGAGCCGTCCTTGTCGGCCTCCAGGGCCTTGCCGAACCACTCCCGGGCCTCGTCCTCGCGCCCCGCTTCCAGCAGCGCGTCCGCGTAGGCGTAGCGCAGACGCGGCGTCCACGGCTGGATGGAGCTGGAGGCAAGCTCGGGGCTCTGGAGCGTGACGATGGCGGCGTCGATCTGCCCCATGTCGCGACGGGCGCCCGCGGCCACCAGCCGCATCTCGACCTGGCCGGCCTTGTCCAGCTTCTGCACCTCGGGCTCACCGGCCATGGCCATCGCCCGCTCGGGCCGGCCGAGACCGCGCTCGCAGTCCGCCATGACGGGCCACAGGTCGACGGACCCGGTCATCCGCCGGGACGCGCGGAACTCGGCGAGCGCCTCCGCGTACTTCTGCGTCGCGTAGGCCGCGAACCCGGCCGCTTCGCGCACAGCGGCAACGCGCGAGGCCAGCCGCAGGGCGATACGGGAGTACGCGTACGCCTCCTCCGGGTCCTCGTCGATCAGCCGGGCCACCATGACGAGGTTGCGCGCGACATCCTCGGCAAGGGTCTTCGGCAGGCTCATGAGCTCCTGGCGTACGTCCTTGTCGATCTCGTCACCGGTGACGTCGTCCGGGATGGGCAGCCGCTTGATCGGCTCACGGTCCCGGTCCCGGTCGTCCCGGCCGCCACGGAAGCCACCACGGTCACGGTCGTCACGCTGCCCGCCGCGGTAACCACCACGGTCCCCGCCCCGGTCACGGTCGTCGCGGCGGAAGCCACCACCCCGGCTGTCATCACGGCGGAAGCCGCCACCGCCGGGACGGTCGTCATCCCGACGGGGCCCACGCGGCCGGTCGTCACGACGCTCGTAGCCGCCACCGCTCGGGCGGCCACCACGGCTGTCGTCACGCTGCTGACCACCGCGGTACCCACCACGATCGTCATCACGACGAGGCCCACGGTCCCGGTCCCGGTCGTCCCGGCGGAAGCCACCGCCGGAACCAGCGCCCCGGTTGTCATCACGGCGGAAGCCGCCACCGCTGGGACGGTCGTCATCGCGACGAGGGCCACGCGGTCGATCATCACGACGCTCGAACCCACCACCGCTGGGACGGCCACCACGGTCGTCGTCACGACGGAACCCACCGCCGGAGCCACCGCCACGGTTGTCATCGCGACGGAAGCCACCAGCGTTGCCCCGGTTGTCGTCACGGCGGAAACCGCCACCGGAGCCACCACCGCGGTTGTCGTCACGCCGGAAGCCGCCACCGCTGGGACGGTCGTCATCGCGACGAGGGCCACGCGGTCGATCATCACGACGCTCGAAGCCGCCACCCGTGGGCCGGCCGCCACGATCGTCACGGCGGAACCCACCGCCGGAGCCGCCACCTCGGTTGTCATCGCGACGGAAACCGCTCCCGGCCTTGCCGCTGCGGTCGTCACGGGGGAAGCCGCCACCGCTGGGACGGTCGTCGTCCCGACGGGGCCCACGTGGCCGGTCGTCACGACGCTCGAACCCACCACCGCTGGGACGGCCACCACGGTCGTCGTCACGACGGAACCCACCGCCGGAGCCACCGCCCCGGTTGTCATCACGACGGAACCCTCCGCCGGAGCCGCCACCGCGGTTGTCGTCACGCCGGAAACCACCGCCGGAGTTACTTCCCCGGTTGTCGTCACGGCGGAAACCGCCGCCGGAGCCACCGCCGCGGTTGTCATCACGACGCGGCGCACGATCCCGGTCGCGGTCGCGGTCATCGCGGCGGAAGCCACCACCGGTACCGCTACCCGTGGGCCGGCTGTCGTCACGGCGCGGGCCACGGTCGTTGTCACGGCGAGGCGCTGCGGAACCGGACCGGTCGTCACGACCACCGCGGTAACCGCCCCGGTCACCACCGTCCCGGCGACGCGGCTCGCGCTCCGGACGATCGTCGGGAGAGTTGGTGGACATGGGTGTGACTCCTGTCTTCGGGTACCACAGACATTCTCGCGCAGCCGACCCTCCGACGCGCTTCGACAAAAACAAAAGGACCCCTGGTCCCAGCGTGAACGCTGGGACCAGGGGTCCTTGAAAGATTGTTCGGCGGCGTCCTACTCTCCCACAGGGTCCCCCCTGCAGTACCATCGGCGCTGAAAGGCTTAGCTTCCGGGTTCGGAATGTAACCGGGCG
>NZ_JBHXOX010000058.1:0-15021 GCF_042718795.1 Streptomyces cyaneofuscatus | reverse complement strand
CTCTTCTTGTTTTCAATACATCATTTATCCCCCCGGCGGGGGGGGGGCCCCCCACCCCCCCCCCCCCCCCCCGCCCGCAGTTCGTGCGAACCTTCTTCCGCTTCACCGCCCGCAGCTCGCGGCCCCCTCGCAACCACGCCACCCCAACAGGGCCGTAGGTCCTACGGATGCAGACCGGACAGCACGCCGCGGGCCGTGCTGCCGACCCCTCCGCGTACCGATGGGCGGCCGGCCCCTACGCCCCCCGCCGGTGGATGCCGGTCGCCCCGGCGGCCGCAGCGGGCTGGGGAGTGGCGTGGGGCGTGGTCGGCGACCTGGGCGCCGAGTGCACGTCCTCGAACCGACCGGCTGGACGGCAGACGACGGCATTCGCCCCGTCGCAGACGGGTCGTACGAGCCGAACCGGGGTCTCAAGGAAGGCACGTTGCTGGTACACGGCTCCAGCGGTGACCCCGTGTGGCCCGCTCTGCACAGTCTCAGCTGCGGTTGAGGCCCCTTGGCGGCCGCGCATTTCCTGTATGCGGCCGTGACCGAGCCACTTGCCTTTCTCGGACACGGGAGTGGCGCGGCTGTGCCGGCTCAATGGAGCTCCGTCTCCCACGGCTCGAACGGCGGGTCCACTACATAGCTGGGGTCCTGGCGCGCACGAATCCATTGCGCGACGCGGTATTGGGCGTCGCCGTCGTTGACCGTCCGGCCGTGCTCGTCGACCTCAAGAACGTTACTGAAGATCGCGAAGACCATTTCCAGGTCTGAACCGTGCTGAAGCATGTCCCAGTAATCGAATCCGAGAAGGTCCACGTCCAGCGTGCCGTTGCGGAGGTAGAACGCGAACAAGCGGAAAGCCGCTCGCACATCGGTCGGAAGGTGTGTCACGGATACATCATGAACGCGGCCGGTGGAGCAACAAGACGTCACCACGGCTGAGGTGGCCCGGGATGACCAACAGCTCGACCACCCGACAGCGCTACGGAGAGCACGTGAGCACCCTCGGTCCCTGGCCCTGGCGTCACCCCTCCCCGCGTGCATCGGGAACCAGCTGTTGCCTGCCCGCGTCGTGGTGTCCGTGGAGCAAAGCGGCAGCACGATGGGCGACGAGCCGACGTGGGCAGAGCTGTTGGTCACGTTCCTTCTCATGGGGGCCATCCCCGTGGTCATCGGAGGAGCGGCGATCCTGTCTCTGGTGGGCCTCACACTATGGGCGAGAGCACTCCTGCGCCGGCGCAAGCACCCCAGCACCGGCGACAGCTGAAGCAGGAACGCCGCTGTTCGTCGGGCTACACCCACGTATCCAGCCACATCCGGTCCCGCCACAGGTCCTCCGGGATCGACGTCCCGGTGTACAGCGGCCAGAAGTAGATGAAGTTCCAGATGATCAGGAGCACCAGCACGCCCGCCGCGATCGCGCCCAGGGTGCGGCGGCGTTCGCCTGTCGGGTCCTTGGAGGTGAGGCCCAGGTCGGCGCGGGCGCCCGTGCCCGCTGCTGGGCCCACGATCGCGCCCAGCAGCATCGTGACCGCCAGGCAGAGGAACGGGACGAACACCACCGCGTAGAAGAGGAAGATCGTGCGCTCCTGGTAGAAGAACCAGGGCACCCAGCCCGCCGCCACGCCGCAGGCGATCGCGCCGGCCCGCCAGTCGCGGCGGAAGAGCCAGCGCCACACCACGTACGCGAGGGCGAAGCACGCCAGCCACCAGAGCAGCGGGGTGCCGATGGCCAGGACCTCGGCGGCGCACTTGCCCGTGGAGGACTCCTTGCAGCCCGTCTGCTCCTCGTAGAAGTACGAGACGGGGCGGCCCAGGACCAGCCAGCTCCAGGGGTTCGACTCGTAGGTGTGGCCCGAGGTCAGGCCGACGTGGAAGTCGTACACCTGGTTCTCGTAGTGCCACAGGCTCCGCAGCCAGTCCGGGAGCCAGCTCCAGGACGAGCCCTTGCCTTCCGTGGCCGCCCAGTTGCGGTAGTAGCCCTTGTCCGTGACGATCCAGCCGGTCCAGGAGACGATGTACGTGACGATCGCCACCGGGACCGTGGAGAAGAACGCGGGGATCAGGTCGCGGCGCAACACCGCCATGTAGGGGCGCGCCGCGCCTGCCGTGCGGCGCGCTCCCACGTCCCAGAACACCGTCATCAGGCCGAACGCGGCCAGCACGTACAGGCCGTTCCACTTCGTCGCGAACGCCAGGCCCAGCATCACGCCGGCTCCGATACGCCACGGCCGCCAGCCCAGCCGCAAGGTTTCCGCGATCCGGGCGTGCGGGCGCAGCACCCCCTCCCCGTCCACCGGCAGCGCGTCGGCCAGGCGGCGGCGGGAGCGGTCGCGGTCCACCACCAGGCAGCCGAACGCCGCCAGCACGAAGAACATCACGATCAGGTCCAGCAGCGCGGTCCGGCTCATCACGAAGTGCAGCCCGTCCACCGCGAGCAACAGCCCGGCCAGGCAGCCCAGGAACGTCGAGCGGAACAGCCGCCGGCCGATCCGGCAGAGGAGCAGCACGGAGACCGTGCCCAGCACCGCCACCATGAAGCGCCAGCCGAACGGCGTGAAGCCGAACAGCTGCTCGCCGAACCCGATGATCCACTTACCGACCGGCGGGTGCACCACATAGCCGGGGTCGGTCGGGATCGGGACCGAGGACGGGTCCTTGAGGATCAGCTTGTCGACGTCCTTGGGCCACGACCCCTCGTACCCCTGGTTGACCAGCGCCCACGCGTCCTTCGCGTAATACGTCTCGTCGAATATCACGGCGTTCGGCTGGTCCAACCGCCAGAAGCGCAGCAGCCCCGCGACCAGGGTGACCAGCAGCGGGCCGCCCCAGCCGGACCAGCGCACCAGGCGGTCCGCCACGTGCGGCGGGATCGCGAGCACCGACCACACCTGCCGGCCCGGCCGGGTCCAGGGCGGGTCCAGCCGGTCGCGGAGCGGGGTCTCCGGGCGCGGGACATGGCCGAAGCGGCGCAGCCGCCGTTGCCAGGAGGTCGGCTGTTCGCCGAGCGGGTCCCCGGCGTCTTGGCCCCGCTGGGTCTCGGGTGCGGTACTGGTCACCGCGCCATCGTAGGGAACCCATCTGTGCGAAGGGTGCTGCGCGTGCTGCGAGGATGGCTGATGTGACTGGAACGACTGGAACGCTCGTGCTCGCAGGGACCCCCATCGGTGACGTGGCGGACGCCCCGCCCCGCCTGGCCGCCGAACTGGAGCGGGCCGACGTCGTCGCCGCCGAGGACACCCGGCGGCTGCGCCGGCTCACCCAGGCGCTCGGCATCCACACCTCGGGGCGTGTCGTCTCCTACTTCGAGGGGAACGAGTCCGCCCGTACGCCGGAGCTCGTGGAAGCCTTGGTGGGTGGCGCGCGGGTGCTGCTCGTCACGGATGCGGGGATGCCGTCCGTCTCCGACCCGGGGTACCGGCTCGTCGCCGCCGCCGTCGAGAAGGACATCCGCGTCACCGCCGTGCCGGGGCCCTCCGCCGTGCTGACCGCGCTTGCGCTCTCCGGGCTGCCCGTCGACCGGTTCTGCTTCGAGGGGTTCCTGCCGCGCAAGGCCGGTGAGCGGCTCTCCAAGCTCCGCGAGAACGCCGACGAGCGGCGCACCATGGTCTTCTTCGAAGCGCCCCACCGGCTCGACGACACCCTCGCCGCCATGGCCGAGGTCTTCGGCGCCGAGCGGCGCGCCGCCGTGTGCCGCGAGCTGACCAAGACGTACGAGGAGGTCAAGCGCGGTCCGCTCGGTGAGCTGGCCGTGTGGGCCGAGGACGGCGTACGCGGCGAGATCACCGTCGTCGTCGAAGGCGCCTCCGACTCCGGTGACGAAGGGCTGGACGCCGAGGAGCTCGTACGGCGCGTGCGCGTGCGCGAGGAGGCGGGGGTGCGGCGCAAGGAGGCCATCGCCGCCGTCGCCGCCGCCGCCGGGGTGCCCAAGCGGGAGGTGTTCGACGCGGTGGTGGCCGCCAAGAACGCCGAAAAGGGTGCGGAGAAGACCCCGCAGAAGCCTTGAGGACGTACGGCAGTGCTTACGACGTTTCCGTCAGCAGTCCGTACGCCGCCGCCACGAACGTGTCCGCCCGGTGCACCCGCCGCGTCGCCGTCGCCACGACCGCCAGACCCGTCCCGGGGCGGAAGCCGAGGAACGCCTGCTGGCCGAGCGTCGCTCCGGCGTGGAACAGGACCGGGCCGTACGGGGTCGGGTGCTGGAACCACGTCAGCGTGTGGGTGTGCGCGTGCCGATAGCCGCGCCGGAGCACCGGGCGGGTCACCTCCGCGAGCGCGGCGCTCAGCGTGGGGTCCCGCAGCTCGGCGCCCCCCACATGCGCCTCCAGGAAGGTCAGCAGGTCCAGCGGGGTCGAGCGCAGCGCCCCCGCCGCCGTGAAGCCCCCCGTGTCCAGCGCCGGCAGCGGGGTTCCGTCGCGGCGGTGGCCCGTCGCGTCGGTGGAGTCCGGGCCCGGGCGCAGCAGCGTGGCCTCCAGGCCCAGGGGGGCCAGCACCTGTTGGTGCAGCAGCACCTCCCACGGGGTTCCGGTGGCGGCGGCGAGGGTGTGGCCGAGGACGGAGACCGCGAAGTTCGAGTAGTGCCAGCGGGTGCCGGGGCGGTGGCGCGGGCGGGCGCGGAGGAAGGCCCGGACCACCCGGTCCGCCGGGTAGTTGCCGTACGGGTCGCTCGACCAGCGCGGCACCGCCTGCGGGTAGAAGTCGGCGGGCAGGCCCGGCAGCCCCGAGGTGTGGGTCAGCAGATGGCGCAGAGTGATCCGGCGGACCGACGGGTGCACCGGGAGGCCCGGGGCCAGCAGGTCCGCCGCCCGGTCCTCGTACCGCACCCTCCCCTGCGCCACCAGCCGGGCCAGCAGCAGCCCCGCGAACGGCTTGGACGCCGAGCCCAGTTCGTAGTGCAGCCGCTCGCGGGCCACCGGGCCCGGCTCCGCGCTGCCGCCCGTGTGGACCGTACGGACTCCGCCCCGGCTCAGCGCGAGCACCACGTCCGGGGCGTCGATCCGGCCGGCTGCCTCCGCGAGCAACCTGGAGGTGGCCGAAGAGTCGACAGCCGTCACCGGGGCCGCCGCCGTCACGTCCGTCATGCCGGGGCCGTTGCCGGGGCGCTCAGGTCCGAGAGCGCGCGGCTCATCGCCAGCGCCGAGGCGAACGCGGCGACCAGCGTCGGGTGGTAGACCAGGTCGAACACCGACTCCTCGTCCCCCTCCGGCATCCCGTCCACCACCGGCATCGCCCCGTCCGGCTGCTGTGCCTGCGCGAACCCCTGCCAGGCCGCCGCGTCCAGCGTGGGGGAGGGCAGGCACGCGTCCACCACCAGAAGTTCGCCCAGCAGGTCCCACCGCTTCAGGTCGAGCCAGTCGTCCAGCCAGGCCGGCAGCCAGAGCTCCAGGTACTCCGCGATGTCGACGGGAAGGTCCGCGGGCCTCTCGCCCCAGTCCGTCAGGTGGAAGACCGTGTGCGTGATGTCGTAGCCGATATGGCCCTCCACCGTCCACGGCTCGGGCCGCCGCGCCAGCCAGGTGTGCGCCAGCGCCGCCGTCTCCGGAACGCTCGGCTCCACCCCGAACCGCCGCTCGATCGCGCTCAGCCCCAGCCGCCGCACCGGCAGCACCTCCAGCCCCGCCCAACTGGCCAGACGGTGGTTGAGGCGGATCGCGGACTCCAGGTCCGGCTGCCGGTAGCCCAGCTCCCGGAACGGTACGTAGACCTCCAGCGGCACCGGCGAGAGCGGTTCGCGCCGCTGGCCCTCCAGCAGCCGGGCCCCGGAGTCCAGCAGCTCGTGCCAGGCGTGGTCCAGCAGCTTGTGGGCGAGGGAGGACTGCTGCGAGCCGGCCACGCCCTCGCGGAAGATGACCTTCCCGATCAGCGCCAGTTCGCCCAGCGGCTTGAACCGGTCCAGCATCCCCGCCTCCGGGGCCGGGTCCGCCTCCAGCCGGAAGCCCTCGCGGTGCTCGTACAGCCAGCCCAGGGCCTTCGCCCCGACGTCGTGGATCTGCTGGATGCCGGTGTTTCCGCTGCTCATGGGGTGTGCCTTTCCCGGACGGATCCGGACCCGGACCCGTCCGTCAGCGACCTCAAGGACCTCAGGGACAGGGCCGCCGCGAACGCCGTGACGAGTGTGGAGTGGTAGCAGTCGATGAAGGGGTACGGATCCGGCGCGTCCTCGTGCTCCCGTACGCCGGTCGGAGCGTTCTGCTGCACCCGTACGCCGGTCGGCGCGTCCTCGTGCACCGGTACGCCGGTCTCCGGCACGCAGCCCGTCGCGTGCTGGACCTCGGCCAGCACCGGCCACACCGCGTCCAGCAGTTCCCGTGGCGCCGGGCCCGGCAGCGAGGAGGCCACCGCCAGCAGCTCGCCCGTGAGGTCCCACTGGCCGCTCTCCACGCAGCCGTCGGCCCACGCGGGCAGCCAGGTCCGCAGGTACGCGTCCGTCTTCTCCGGCACCCGGTCGGGCATCCGGCCCCAGTCGGTGAGGTGGAAGACGGTGTGGGTCAGCGCGTAGCCCGACGGGCCCTCGAACGTCCACGGCTCCGAGAGACCGCCCAGCCAGGTCCGGGACAGCACCGCACCCGCGTCCGTGTGGGGCAGGACCCCCACCCGCCGCTCGGAGTTGATCAGCCCGAGCTGCCGGTTGGCGTGCTGCTCGGTGTGCGCCCAGGCGCGGGTCGCGGTGAGCGGGCGGGCCAGGGCCTCGAACCCCTCGTGGCGCAGCCCGTACCCGGCGAAGGCGGCGTAGATCTCGTACGGGTAGGCCGCGAAGGGCTCCGCGCGGAGCAGCTCCAGGAGCAGGGCGCCCCGGGACACCTGCTCCCAGGCGTACGTGACGAGGTCCCCGGCCACCTCGTGCTCCGGGGTGCCGAGGGCGGTGGCGGTGCGGACCGTGGAGCAGAGCTGGGCCAGTTCGCCGAGGGGTTTGAGGGTGGCGTTGACCTGGGTGCGGGGGTCCAGGACGTCGTCGGGGAGCGCGAACTCCGCCCGGTGGGCGTCGGTCCAGGCGAGGGCGGTGCGCAGGACGTGCGGGAGGACGGTGAGCGCGGCGCCGGGGGAGGCGTGGCCCCGGGGGGCCTGGCCGGGGTGGGCCTGACGTTGAGGGGCCCGGTTCTCCGGGCGGCCCTTGGGCCCCTGCGTCGCGGTCGTCGTCATCGCGCCCTCGCCTCGGCCATCAGCCGGGCCGCCCGGATGTGCAGGGTGACGCGAGGGTCGTGGCCGCCCATCAGCTCGACGAACTCCAGGCCGCGCTCCAGGCCCAGGGTCGCCGGTTCGCCGCCGATCGCCGCGAGCCAGCGGCCCGCGCCCGCCGCCTGGAGCCAGTCGCGCCGCCGCACCGCCCGGACGAAGCCGCGCGCGAGGTCGACCGCGCGCGCCGCCGCGGCCCGCTGCACGGCCGAGGGGGCGGCCGGAACGGCGAGGGGGGCGAGCACCGAGAGCTGGTGGGTGAAGGACTGCCAGGGGGCCTGCTCCAGCCAGGCGGCGTCGGGCTCCTCGAAGGTGCCTGCGGCAGCCGCTCCCGGAGGCTGCGCCATGCGCTGGAGCGTGGAGATCATGTGCCAGTGGCTCCAGGCCGTCGCGGCCGGAGCATCGGGCTTGGGCGGGAATTCCCGTACCGCCCGGTCGAGCACGGCGACGTCCCCGGGATGCGGATGACGCCCGTACAGAACACTCGGCAGCAGCAGATCGGCACCGATGACCCGCGCCGCCGCGATTCCGGTCCGGTTCTCCTCGTCGATTCCTGCCGCGCCGCATACCGTGGCGAGGTGGTCCCCGCTCCGAAGAGCGAGGACCACCTCTGTTGCCAGGTCATGCACGGCACCCGCGAGCGGGGACGAAGCATGTGTCTGGTCCATGTTCCGACGTTCAGCCCTTCTTCGGGCGCGGGGTCGGAGGCGAAAGCAGCAGGGCGCCGCCGCCGGCGAGAAGCGCGAGGTAGGCGCACTCGCGGGAGTCGCGATAGACGCCGTCGATCTCGCCCGGGTTCAGCGCCGTGTCGAGGTCGAGCTCGATGTCGGTGGCAGTGGTGTCCGTGGTGTACATGGGTGCTCCCCATCCTGTGGGAAATCGGGTTGATGTACGTACCGAGTCATGCTTGACGTACATATCGAGTGAAAGGGAGGAATGCGGGCTCCGCAAATCGGGGCCGGGCGTCCATGGTATTAAGGGATTCAATTGAATGATGAATTCATGCGGCGAATGGGTGAGGAAAGGCCGAGAATTCGGGGAATTGTGGGGGGTCGCACGGGGGTGGTGCGCGGGCGCATTCGGCACCGGTGGCGAGCGCGTACGGGGGCGCTCGGCGATCTGCCGTCACCGGTCGTCCCGTCCGCCGGTCACGGGTGGGCCTGTCGCTGGCCATGCGGCGGCAAAGGGCGGCAAAAGGAGGCCAAGAACGCATCAACAACGTCTCTGAGCTGGTGCGTCCGCCCCTGCCCGGGTGTCCACTGGAAGTAACCCCGGAGTGCCTGACCGGCGGACAAGAGGAGCGGGTATGAGCGAGATCGCAGCGAACACCGTCCACGAGGCCTATGCCTTCGCCTGCATGAGTTGCGGGCACGGCTGGGAGCAGTCTTACGAGATAGAGCACCACGTGGACATCCACGGTCACGAGTTCGTCGTCTACAAGGCCGACGGTGAGCGCGTGCCGTCCCCGCTCTCCACGCCCACCTGCGCCAACTGCGGTGGACACGTGGTGCGCATCATGCGGGCCGGCCGGGTGGCCGGTGCCCAGCAGTTCCTGCACACGTCGAAGAGCGCCAAGCGGGACCCGGAGAAGGTCCCGGCCGCCCGCACCGCCGACCGCCACTGGCGGCTGTCGGACCTGCTCCACCCCTTCCACCGCAGGTGAGCTCCTGAGTCGGGCCCGGTGCCACCGGCGTACGCCTCCCCGCGCGAGGACCCCGGTCCTCGTACGCCGGTGAACCGGGCCCTCGTAGAGTCGTCCGCATGAGCCGTACCGAAGCCCCGCCGCTGCCCGAACCCCTCCGGGTCCCGGTCGCCGACTCCCACACCCACCTGGACATGCAGGACGCCACCGTCGAGGAGGCCCTCGCCCGGGCCGCCGCGGTGAACGTCACGACGGTGGTCCAGGTGGGTTGCGACGTGGCCGGCTCCCGTTGGGCCGCCGAGACCGCCGCCGCCCACCCCGCCGTCCACGCCTCGGTCGCCCTGCACCCGAACGAGGCCCCGCGCATCGTCCACGGCGATCCGGACGGCACCGCGCGGCAAGGAGCCCGCGAGCCCGGCGGCAAGGCGGCGCTGGACGACGCGCTGGCGGAGATCGACGCGCTGGCCGCCCTGGACCACGTGCGCGGGGTCGGCGAGACGGGCCTGGACTTCTTCCGTACGGGCCCCGAGGGCATCGCCGCCCAGGAGGAGTCGTTCCGGGCCCACATCGAGATCGCCAAGCGGCACGGCAAGGCCCTGGTCATCCACGACCGGGACGCGCACGCGGACGTGCTGCGGGTTCTCGCGGACGCGGGCGCGCCCGAGCGGACCGTCTTCCACTGCTACTCCGGCGACGCCGAGATGGCCGCGATCTGCGCGCGGGCCGGGTACTTCATGTCCTTCGCCGGCAACATGACCTTCAAGAACGCCCAGCCGCTGCGCGACGCGCTCGCCGTCGCCCCCACCGAGCTGGTCCTCGTCGAGACGGACGCGCCCTTCCTCACCCCCGCCCCGTACCGGGGGCGGCCCAACGCCCCCTACCTCATCCCGGTCACGCTCCGCGCGATGGCCGCGGTGAAGGGGCTGGACGAGGACACGCTGGCCGCCGCGATCTACGACAACACGGCACGCGCGTTCGACTTCTGAGCCGGGTCCGAGCCGGACTCCGAGCCGGTCGCGCACGCTGCGTAGCCGTGTCGCTTTGGAGAGTCACCGGGGCTCCGCTATCGTCCCCGCGCACGACGGGGCGGCAGCAGGCGGATCTTCAGGAGCGGCGTGAACGGCGTGAACGGCGTGAGCACTTCGCAGGACAGGCGTCTCGGCGCGTTCCACGAGCAGCCGACCCTGGCCGACCGAGCGTGGACGGCGGGCCCGGCCGCCGACCGGGCGTGGACGCCGGGTCCCGCCGCTCCCGCCCCGTCCGCCGCCCACGCCCCGACCGTCGTGGACACCCCGCTCACCGTCCCGCCGCCGCCCGCGCCGCCCCGGCAGGGCCCCACCCGCGCCGAGGCCCGGCGGGCCGCCAAGCGCCGCCGCACACGCGTCGCCGACCCGGAACGCCTGAAGCTGGGACGGCTCGTGCCCCGGGCCCTCGTCGTCGCCTTCCTGGCCGGCGGCACCACCGCGTTCGTCGCGCACGACAAGGCGGTCCGGCTGGACGTCGACGGCACGCCCCGCACCCTGCACACCTTCGCCGACGACGTCACCGAACTCCTGGCGGACGAGGGCGTCACCGTCGGCGCCCACGACCGCGTCTCCCCGGCCCCCGGCACCGACCTGGACCACGGCGACCAGGTCACCGTCCGCTACGGCCGCCCCGTCGACCTCACCCTCGACGGCCACCACCGCCGGGTCTGGACGACCGCCGACACCGTGGCCGGGGCCCTGCGCGCGTTCGGGGTCCGGGCCGAGGGGGCGTACCTCTCCGCCTCCCCCGCCACCCGGATCGCCCGCACCGGCCTCACCCTCACCGTCCGCACCGAACGCACCGTGACCTTCATGGCCGACGGCCAGGAACGCACCCTGCGCACCAACGCCGCCACCGTCCACGAGGCCCTCGCCCAGGCGGCCATCACCCTGGAAGGCCTGGACGCCACCTCCGTGGACCCCGCGAGCTTCCCGCGCGACGGCCAGACGGTCTCCGTACTCCGCATCACCGACACCCGCGAGGTGCACGAGGAGAGCGTCCCGTACGCCGTCGAACGGAGCGAGGACCCCGCGCTGTTCCGGGGCATCGAGCGGGTGGAGCGGGCCGGGCGCAACGGCGTACGCCGGGTCACGTACGCCGTCCGGACCGTCAACGGCGTACGGCAGACACCCCGCAGGACCGGCGAGGAGCTGGTCCACCTGCCGGTCAGCCGCGTCGTGCGCACCGGCACCCGGCAGCGGCCCGCAGCCGTCACCGGGGCGGACGGGCTGAACTGGTCCGCGCTCGCCGCCTGCGAGTCCGGCGGGCGGGCGGGAGCGGTGGACCCGAGCGGGACGTACGGCGGGCTGTACCAGTTCGACACCCGGACCTGGCAGTCGCTCGGCGGCAGCGGCCGGCCCCAGGACGCACCCGCCGCCGAGCAGACGTACCGGGCGAAGAAGCTCTACGTGCAGCGGGGGGCGAGTCCGTGGCCGCACTGCGGCCGTAGGCTTACCGGGTGAGCAGCACAGAGCCCGACGCCCTCCTGGGCCCCGCAGACATCCGCGACCTGGCAGCGAAACTGGGCGTACGCCCGACCAAGCAGCGCGGTCAGAACTTCGTCATCGACGCCAACACGGTCCGCCGCATCGTGCGCACCGCCGAGGTCCGCCCGGACGACACCGTCGTCGAGGTCGGCCCGGGGCTCGGCTCGCTGACCCTGGCGCTGCTGGAGGCGGCGGACCGAGTGGTCGCGGTGGAGATCGACGACGTGCTCGCGGCCGCGCTGCCCGCCACGGTCCAGGCCCGGATGCCGGAGCGCGCCGACCGGTTCGCCCTCGTCCACTCCGACGCGATGCTGGTCACCGAGCTGCCGGGCCCCGCGCCCACCGCGCTCGTCGCGAACCTCCCGTACAACGTCGCGGTCCCCGTCCTGCTCACCATGCTGGAGCGCTTCCCGAGCATCGAGCGGACCCTGGTCATGGTCCAGGCCGAGGTGGCCGACCGGCTGGCCGCCCGCCCGGGCAACAAGGTCTACGGCGTGCCGTCGGTGAAGGCCAACTGGTACGCGGAGGTCAAGCGCGCCGGGTCCATCGGCCGTACGGTCTTCTGGCCCGCCCCGAACGTCGACTCCGGCCTCGTCTCGCTCGTCCGCCGCACGGAGCCCATCGCCACCACCGCGAGCCGCACCGAGGTCTTCGCGGTCGTGGACGCGGCCTTCGCCCAGCGCCGCAAGACGCTCCGGGCCGCGCTCTCCGGCTGGGCCGGCTCCGCGCCCGCCGCCGAGGCGGCCCTGGTCGCCGCCGGGATCTCGCCGCAGGCGCGCGGGGAGTCGCTGACGGTGGAGGAGTTCGCGGCGATCGCGGAGAACAAGCCGGAGGTGCCGTCCCTGTGAGTGCTGTCCGTACGGGCGTCACCGTCCGCGTCCCCGCCAAGGTCAACGTCCAGCTCGCCGTGGGCGCCGCCCGCCCCGACGGCTTCCACGACCTGGCCAACGTCTTCCTCGCCGTCGGCCTGTACGACGAGGTCACCGCCACCCCCGCCGACGAGCTGCGCATCACCTGCTCCGGCCCGGACGCCGCCCAGGTCCCGCTGGACGCCACCAACCTCGCCGCCCGGGCGGCCCTCGCGCTGGCCGAGCGGTACGGCATCGAGCCCGCCGTCCACCTCCACATCGCCAAGGACATCCCGGTCGCGGGCGGCATGGCGGGCGGCAGCGCCGACGGGGCGGCCGCCCTGGTCGCGTGCGACGCCCTGTGGGGGACGGGCGCGAGCCGGGACGAGCTGCTGGCCATCTGCGCGGAGCTGGGCAGCGATGTGCCGTTCAGCCTGGTGGGCGGGGCCGCGCTCGGTACGGGTCGCGGCGAGAAGCTGACGCCGATCGAGGTGGGCGGGGCGTTCCACTGGGTCTTCGCGGTGGCGGACGGGGGGCTGTCGACGCCCGCCGTGTACGGGGAGTTCGACCGGCTCACGGCGGAGGCGGACGTCCCCGAGCCGACCGCCTCGCCCGTGCTGCTGGCCGCCCTGCGCTCCGGCGACTCCGGCGCACTCGCGGGCGCCCTGAGCAACGACCTCCAGCCCGCCGCGCTCTCCCTGCGCCCCTCCCTCGCGGACACGCTGGCGGCGGGCACGGAGGCGGGGGCGCTGGCCGCGCTGGTCTCCGGATCCGGGCCGACGACGGCGTTTCTCGTCGCGGACGAGCCGGCGGCCCGCAAGGTGGCCGACGCGCTGCTGGCATCCGGTACCTGCCGCAACGCCCGGGTGGCGCCGGCGCCCGCGCGGGGCGCGCAGATTTTGCTGACATGAAGACCGCGCAAGTCGACCACCTTTAAGCTTATACCAGCCGATTTCTACAAGGGGTAGACATCGACTTCGTCAAAGATTGCATCTGAGCGAAGGAGTGGGCTATGCGGCCACCGGTGATTGAAGCGATTAAAGTGGAGAATTATAGAGTTCTCCAAGATGTCGAGATTAGGAAACTCAAGCCTTTCACTGTATTGATTGGCCCGAATGGCAGTGGGAAGTCTACGCTTTTCGATGTCTTTGCTTTCATGGAAACATCTTTCACTGTCGGAATCCGTGCCGCTTGGGATAGGAGAGGAGGGCTGGCCCAACTCCGATCCAGAGGAGCTGAAGGGCCCATCGCGATTCAGATCTCTTACCGTCAGGAGCCCAAGGAGAACCTCCTCACTTATCGTCTCGAGATCAATGAGGAGCGTGGTCGCCCTGTCGTCAGTCGCGAGTGGTTGCGTTGGACTTCGGGTCGCGCCCAAGGGCGTCCGCGTCACATCCTTGATTTCCAGCATGGGTCAGGTTACGTGGTAGATGAAGCTACAGGGAAGAAGCACCCGGAAGCTCTCGACGGACCAGACAGGCTCGCCGTAAACGCATTGGGGCAATTCAAGTCCCATCCACGTGTTGCTGCACTGCGGAGGTTTATTTCTGGTTGGTATCTGTCCTACCTTTCGGTGGCCGAGGAAAGGAAGTCACCCACGGCTGGGCCGCAAGAGCGGCTTTCGCAATCTGGGGACAATATCAGCAACGTCCTTCAATATCTCAAAGAGAATCACCCTCAGAGGCTAGAGTCCGTCATAGAGTCTTTGCAGGATGCAGTTCCTACACTTGAGCGAGTGGATTACTCCACCTCTCCCGACGGCCGATTGGTGCTATTCATTAAGGATGCACCATTCTCGGATTCGGTACTTGCGAGCAATGCGTCAGACGGCACCCTGAAGCTTCTGTCTTACCTCACGCTCCTGTATGACCCGGACCCGGCGCCATTTATTGGTATTGAGGAACCGGAAAATCACCTTTACAACTCGGTTCTTCCTGGTCTGGCTCAGCAGTGTCGGCAGGCCAGCGAAAAATCACAAGTACTCGTAACCACCCATTCACATGAGTTTGTCAATGAGTGCAAGCCCGATGAAGTGATCGCCCTGTACCGGGGGGGTGACGGTTATGCGAGGGTCATTAGGCCAAATTCAATTCCTTTGGTCAATGACATGCTCGATCATGGAGCCCTATTGGGCTCCCTCTGGCAGGAAAACTATTTCGGCGATCTTCCGGTCCCCAAGACTCCGACAGTCGAAAATGGAGTGGCCGGGTGACGCGAAAAGTGGTTCGGCGCACCAGCGGGGGGCGGAAGCAATCTGCCGTTTCTCTGGAGTTCCTGGTGGAGGAAGAGTCTGCAGCAGAGGCTCTGAAGCCAATCCTTGCGAAGATTTTCGCAGGAGAAAGCGTTCGGACCGCAATTCGACAATTTCAAGGGAAACCGGATCTTCTCAAGAAGCTTCCAAAAAGACTGCAAGGTTATGCGGCGGCGCGTAGGCGTGGAGGCGATATTCGAGTCGTGGTGCTGATGGACCTGGATGCGGATGACTGTGTCGACTTGAAACGTAGGCTCGATTCTGCGGCTGTAGAAGCTGGAATGATCCCCCGTGCTGGGCGCGGAAGCGATGGTGTCTTTCACGTCTTGAATCGCATCGCAATCCGAGAGCTTGAGAGCTGGTACTTCGGAGATTGGGTAGCAGTTAGGGCGGCCTTTCCGAAAGTTTCGCAAGATGTTCCCAGGGCGTATAAAGGTAACCCTGACATGGTTCCTGGGAAGTGCTCGGAGGTCTTTGAGAGGATTCTGCGATCGAATGGTGTGAGGATATCCTCTAACAGCGGCTAACACAATGAGGTGGATCGCTCCTGTTGGCCGTGTCCGCGTCAGAAGTTGCGCGTTGGGCGGGCATGGGGACTTCGCCGTGGAT
>NZ_JBHXOX010000057.1:0-16082 GCF_042718795.1 Streptomyces cyaneofuscatus | reverse complement strand
GACCCTCGTGGCTGATGTCGTCGACCACCCCCTCCGCTACCAGGAAGTCCGCCAATTTGGTCAGACTCCAGGTCGAGAACGGCAGGTCGTGCTCGATCGGCTTGGACTTGGCGATCTTCTTGATCTCACGGCGTTCCGGCAACGTGAACGTCTTCGGCCAGCCGCCGGAATACTTCGGATACAGCGAGCCGAAGCCGTCCATGTTGAAGTGGTGGATCACGTCTCTGACCCGGTCGTCGCTGGTGAACGAGACTTCTGCGATCCTCGCCACCGGCATGCCCTGCGCGGACAGCAGCACCATCTGAGCATGCCGCCAGGTCACCACCGACCCGGTGCCCCTGCGGATGATCCGCAGTAGCCGCCGGCCCTCGTCGTCATCGATCTCACGAACCCGTACACACTCTGGCACCAGCATAGGATCTCGCTCAATGCGCGGTCACACGGGAGCTCCAGGCGGCGCGTAGTGATTCAAGTAATCCTGCAGCTGCGGCCCGAGCAGTGGCGGTTCACGGTCGTTGACCGCATGCCAGAGGCGGTTCCCGATCCAGAACCGATGGGCAAACTCCTCGAATGACGGCGCACACCAAAGGATCGCGGCCTTCTGCTCCTCCGCATCCTCAAGATCGGCCTTCGTCTCCTACCCATCGCGCCGCGCCTCGTACTCAAACTCGTAGTCGAGGTCGGAGTACACCACGAATGCCTCGCTCATCGGGCGGAGGTAGAGGTACCAGATGACGCAGTCCTGCTAGTCCCGAAAGAATCGCACCAGGAAGGCATCGGGCTCAACGAGACTGGGCAGCGGGTCTGAGAGATTTGTCCAGCACCCAGTTACCGAAACATCGTCCAGCGAGCCGTACAGATTCTCGGTGGTCTGGAACGTCACGAAATCCTGCGGCAAGGTGAGGCCCCTGGCGGCCAGATCCCTTGCCAGCCCATTGAGCTTCATGACCTGCCGCGGGATGAGGTCGCCAGCGTCCCCGAGCCATCGGAAGGCACCCGTGAACTGCCTGGAGTCCAGCGGCGGCAGACTCGCAAGGGAGTAGCGCTCATAGGTGTATTGGCAGGCACGGTACTTGCCGAGGTCGGACACGCACCAAGCGGCGTCGAAGTCGACCCAAGACAGGGTAGACCTTGATTGTTCACTCATCCCGAACCCCTGAATGATCATTGGGAGCGGAGTTGTCGGCGTCAGCATCACATTGGCTACCGACAACTGCTGCCGAGGAGCGCGCGTGGACGAGTTCTCAGGCTCGGTCAAGAGGGCGAACGTTGTCTGATGCAGCACTAGTCTCGTGTGGATCATACGGAAAGGCATGGTTGTGTATCGGAGCGATGGTGGACGACGTAGTGGAGACCGTCGCCGTATTGCCGACAGTCGAGGAGGAACCTGTAGTCCTTCAGCGGGCCGATCACGTGCTCGACCTGGGCACAGGTCTTGCGGTACGCCGCGTTGTCAGCCTTTTCGCCCGGTGGCAGGGCCCGTCGGGGTCGTTTGCGGTACGGGTTAGCCCTGCCCCAGTGGAGGTAGGCGCCGTCGGCCAAGGTGGTCACGTCCTGGCGGTGCGCGCCAGGCCGGAGGCCCGCCAGGCTTGCGCGTCCGCAGTGGTGCCGGGCACCGGGCAGGCCGTTGCGATCAGGAGTCTAGTGATAGGTGCGTGAGGAGACTCCGACCCTTTGGCCTCGGGTCGTGATCAGGGCACCGACCACGTTCACAGCCGGTCCACGGCGTCAGCCGGGCTGATAGCCGGATCGCTCGCCAAGGGCGGGGGCAGCCGATGGATGACCCGGCGCACGGTGGCCGGCGAAACCCCGAACAAACGCGCGAGCTGCCATCGTGAGGCTGGTCCAGTAGTAGACACCTGCCGGCAGAACCCGGTCCGCCAGCGTAGGACACCAGGGGCGGCCCCAGCCAAGCCCCTACCCTGCTCACGCATGACCTTCCGGAGAAATACCAACACGAAATCCTTCTGGATCACGCATCGTGACGCCTCGGTACTATCCGCTTGCTTGGGTGCAAGCGCAAAAAGGTTAGGCTGCAGGCATATTCAACCGTGAAATCGCTGGACGTGCATTCAGCCAATACATATCCGAGCAGAAGGGCTAGGGAGGAAGAAGGCCCAGCTCGGACGGTGTGGCTGTGGACTGGCTAAAACACTCCCGACAGCCTTCAGCCATGGTCAAGACCTGTCGGTGTGGATGGCGGCGTAAGAGTCATCACGCAGGGCACATGTCAAGAATGCAAGACGAGGGCTACTTCGTGGCGGGGTGCTTGGCCAAGCCTGTGGCTACAAGCTGTGACAGCAATCGACATCGAATGAGATCATTCCCTGCGCATTGCGCGTACCGCTATCCCGTCTGCTGTGACTTCGTAACTGAATGTGTCCTAGTGGACACCCACTAACGCACAAGATTCGGCAAAGGGGACCTACGATGGCGGCTTCCGCCCCAAACCGGCGGCTGGCGGCACTACTCGCAGAGGCTGACTGGAACGGACAGGCGCTGGCTCGTGCTGTCAACACTCTGGGCAGAGCACAGGGTCTGACGCTACGGTACGACCGGACAGCGGTGGGACACTGGCTCTCAGGGGCCCGCCCCCGCCATCCGGTCCCTCAGTTGATCGCAGCTGCGCTCAGTGAGCGTCTCGGCCGACTGATCACCGTTCGAGAGGCGGATTTGTCCCGGCCCCCGCCAGGACAGGTGCCGCCTCGTTACACTCCGCCGGTGGAGGCCGATCCTGTGCGCCGTCTTCTGCATCTGCTTATCGCCGAGACCGACTCAGAGCGGCGAGCGTTCCTGGCAAAGGCTGCCTATACCGTCACTACCACGGCTGTCACAGGCATCCTGGCTTATGCCGTCGATGAAATCCGGCGCCCCACTACCCAGCCGGGCGATGCGGAAGTCTCGTCTGTGAACATTCAGGTCTCGGAATATGATGCACTCGCGCTAGGCCAGATGACACAGGCATTCGCCTCGCTCGTCGAACGCCATGGAGGCGGGCACGTACGTTCAATGCTCACCACCTACCTTAACGACCAGGTACGACACTCTCTTCGCGCCCCAGCGTCTGCTCAGGTGCGCTCCGACTTATTGGCCGGCGCCGCCCAACTGACCCACTTACTCGCCATGATGAACGACGATTCAGGTCACTACGGCTTAGCTCAGAGCTACTTCCATAGCGCTCTGCACCTCGCTCGCGAGGCCCGAGCCCCGCATCTACAAGCTATTACACTGCGCGCAATGAGCGCCCAAGCCCTAAGGCTTGGCCATCCTTTGTACGCGCTGCATCTCGCCGAAGCTGCCGTTGAAATCCCGATGGCTCACGATAATCCCTCGACCACGTCATTCCTGCTCACTCAGCGCGCTCACACCTACGCTGTCACGGGCGACAGGCACCGTGCATCCGCTGATTTGATCCGCGCTGAGAACCATCATGCACGAGCGTCGAGCACGGACGATCCCTTCGGCTACTACCCTCGTGCTGCGCTGGAGTACCAGCGCTCTCAATGCCTCGAGGCACTTGGCGAGGCCAACGGAGCTCTCAACGCGTTGGCGTCATCCGCAGCTTACCGTGCCGCCGAACAGAGAAAATCCCTAGCTCTTACTCAGGCTCGCTTGGCGGAATTGCACCTCAAGTGCGGACACGTCGAAGCCGCCATGTTGCATGCAGAGCTATTCCTCGAAAAATATCCTCATCTACACTCCACTCAGGCTGACTTCGCGTTGCATCAACTAAAGCGACAGCTCTCGCGCTATCCCAGACAAGCTCAGGCTGTCGACCTCAGGGAGCGGGTGACAGCCCTTCTTCTGATGCGCGGTACGAGGCAGTTCCAGTGAGCTACAGAGGCTCCTATTAATCAGAAACTCAAAGGGTTCTCGTTGAGGACGTAGCGGACGTGTGGGCCGCCGAAGTAGCCGCGGACGATGTGTGGTTAACGTTGTCGGCGGTGGAAGAATCTTCGGGTTTGGGCCGCGAGTTCGGCCTGGTTCCTGGTGCGGTGGGTGTGGGGCAGGCGGCGTTTAAAGTCGGCGTCGACCAGCTCGTCGGGGTTCAGCTCGGGTGAGTACGAGGGCAGGTAGTGCAGCTCCATCCGGTCCTGGTAGTCGGGGAGCCATGTCCGGACGGTCTTCGAGCGGTGGGCTGAGTGCCGGTCGACGATCAGGTGGATCTTCCGGTCGAAGTGCCCAACGAGCCGGGCGAGGAAGCGGCACATCACCTTCGCGTCGAACGACTCGGTGAAGACCATGAAGTGCATCCGGCGGCGGGTGCTGAGCGCAGACATCGCGTTCACGGAGAACCGGTTCCCGGTCCGGCGGACGACCAGCGTCGCCTTTGGCGCCCCCGGTGCGGCCCGTGACCTGGTCCGAGCGGATCCCGACCTGGTCACCGAAGAGGTCTTCCCCCGTTCTCCGCCTTCGCCCTGACCCGGATCGCCGGCCAGGTCTCCTCGCGCCAGACGCGGACCGCTTCCGGATCCTGCTCGACCGCCAGCTTGTCCGGACGCTGGAAGCTCAGCCCCCAACGCTTGAGGTACTTGCCCGCCCCGGGCTCGGTGAACCGGACCCCGTGCAGCTTGAAGATCAGCTCGCCTATCTGCCCCCGCGTTCACAGCTGATCCGAAAGTCCCAGTTCAGAGGGGATGTGATCGAGGACAGCCTGCCGGACGGCAGCCTGCTCGGCCTCCGACAGGCCCTGGTGCTCGCCCACGCGACGGCCTCGCGAGCGGGACAGCAGTGCGTCCCGGCCTCCGGCCTGCCTACTCACCCACCAGTTGTCCGCGGCCTTCACCGACACCTTGAACAGGGCGGCAGCCTCCATCCGGTCCTGGCCTTCCACCAGCGCGGACACCGCCAGCAACCGCGCGGCCTCCTGCGCATCCGGCGACCAGGCCCGCGCATCCCCCACCAGATCGCTCACGTACCATCAACGAGCCTGACCAGCGTTTCGGATCAATAGCGACTACAGGAACGCCGGGGACGTATGGCACCAAGCAGGACAGCCTGTGAGGGGGAACACATGTCTTCGCCGGCCAGGCCTCCAATGCAATTCCCTACGGAATCTGGGACATGACGGCGAACACCGGCTGGGTCAGCATGACCACCGATCACGACATGGCGACGTTCTCCATCGCCTCAATCCGTCGCTGGCGACAGGCTGCCCCGGCGCCCGCCGGCAGCTGATCACAGCTGACGGTGGCGGCTCCGACGGCTACCGCACCCGGGCCGGAGAATACGGCTTGCCGACTTCACCGGCGAAACCGGTCTCGAGATCGCGGTGTGTCACCTTTCGCCCGGCACCTTGAAGTGGAACAAGATCGAGCACCGGCCGCCACCATGAACTGGCGTGACAGGCCCCTGACCAGCCACGAAGCCAGCTCCAGAACATCGCCGCGGCCATCAGCAGCGCCGGCTCACCGTTCGGGCCGCAATGGACAGCGGTAAGTACCCCCACCGACATCCGCACAAGCGACGACGAGATCGCCGCCCTGCCCATCGCATCGCCCGCCACCCCTTCCACGGCGACTGGAACTACACCCTCCAGCCCTCGCGCCCCTGACAGGGCCATCAGCAGCACAGGACGAGGCCCTGGCGGCCAAACCGACTCGCCTCACACAGCGTTGGCTACAGGTCCCAAACCTGACCGGGATAACGCGCCGAGAGTTCGACGAACTCGTCGACGTGCTGACGCAAGCGATGGAGATACAAGGCGAGCAAGTACTCCGCATCTCGATGGGCCAAGAACGCACCCCTGGCACAGGCGCAAGCCCATGCTCAACTCAGCCGCCCCGGGCCCAACCGTACTCACCTGCGAAAACTCGGGGCGACGACTTTCTGGGCCGACGCTTCAACACCATCGCCAGGATTATCAGCCGCGCCGCGGACGTCCGCCCGCTCCTGGACGCCAACGGAGTTTACATCCCCGCCTCCACCGCTCGTTTCGCACACCGACTGACATATAGAGAATACTTCGCGGCTTCACCGCTATCAGACATTCCCCTCAAGGATCAGGGGCCGAGTAGGTATGTCACCATTTATGAGCGCTGAAAGCGGACCGGCAAGTCCGGTAGGTCTGATCAGGTCAGGACCCCTGTAATCTGCGATCTCCGATACACTCCACCAGCGGAATCCAACGATCCACTCTACTGCCAGCTCGTCTCGCGATAAGGTACCGCACGGCGAGAAAGTGGAGGTATGCACGAGAAAATAGTCCTGGACAATTTTCTCATACCCTTCCAGGAATCCAGGCCCACGCAGTAACTGATGCCATACGGGCACTGGGGTCTCAATCAGCACTAAACCAATTTCTTCACGCAGCTCGCGACGTAAAGCTGTCTCCATCGATTCACCAGCTTCGATCCCACCACCGGGAGTTGCCCAAATAACATGATCGGGAAGATCATGCCTGAGCATCAGAATTTGCCTTTTGTCATTGAGTATAACGCCGCGAACCGAGTGGCGCAGGCTTGCTTTAGTCATCTTCGCCTTCATCCTTAATAGCGCGCGACCGTCTCGTTTGTAACACTCGAAGATTCGAATTGGCAGAAATCTCGCACAGCCCTTCCCATTCACTGCACTTTACTCGTCAGCTTCGGCGCCAAGAGCCATCCCGAAGGACAGCTTCTTTTGCACGGAGGCACAACCGCCCACGGATGCCTTACTCACAGATGCCCCTCAGCCAGATACGACTGAGCAGCCTTAAGCCTCCTTCAGCTGCCCCGAAAAGAAATCTAATACGGGAGCAAGCGCCTCCTGCGCCTCCAGGAAGAATATGTGCGGCGATTTACATAGCTCGTGATAGACGATAGCCTCAGCAAGCCGGGAATATTCCAAGATTAAACTGGAGGGAAAAATGTGATCGTGAACTGAACCGAGCGCCAGGCACGGAACCGAAATATCCGCGATTTCAGCCATGTGGTCAGTCTGACCCCAGTGCACAAGCGCCCCCGAAAGGCCTATTCGCCCCTGCAAGGGCGGCAACCCTTCCTTTGTCATTGCGCCTATCATTTTATTGTAAAACTCGGGATTCTCTTTATATTGAGGGCATTGCACACCCATGTAGGAAATAAGCCGGTGTAACGCTGCAGGCGTCTCTTCAAGACGGCAAAGCTCAAAATTCGCCTCTACGAGAATTCTACCCGCTGCGCTGTAATTGCCCATCCCGTTAATGCATGCCGCGGCTATAACTGGGTCAGGGTTCGACAGGAGCATTCTCTGCACGATTAGCCCTCCCATAGATGCCCCGAGGGCAAAAAATTTGGAGAACCCAAGAGAAAGCATGAGCCCGACGCAGTCATCTGCCAGTTGTTCTATCGTGTATCCGCCACGCGAGACATGGCTCGGCGGCATTCCCCTGTGCGAAAACGTCACGACCCGATATCCAGCCGACGTTAAGGAGGGAACGACAGAATGATCCCAAGCCCGTGGGGGGAAGAAGCCGGATACAGCTACTATCGCAGGCCCCGAGGATCCATAGATTCGGTAGGAGAGGTCAATATCATTAACGCGAACGAGTGGAATTTTTCGCTCCGTGGCTTGTAGGAGTGTGAAATAGCGAAAAACTTATTGAGGTATCTAAAAGCAAAGCGGATCATTTTGCAGCCCAACCCGAACCTCTGGGTATGACGCAAGGGCTACTAATGCCCACGGCACATCGGCTTGTGCTTAGCAACGAATGCATTCAGCGCGGTAGCGTGGTCCTCGGATCTACTCACGCGGCTCTGCAAATCGTTTTCCTTCTCAAGGGTCTCATCGAGAGAGTGAGCGGCGCCGAACGCCAGTGACTCCTTTAGCGCTGCGGAGGCCAATGTTGGTCCATCGACGAGCGCGTGAGCGACCGCGCTCGCCTCGTCGGCCAGGTCAGATGCCGATACTACCCGCTGCACCATGCCGAGCTCAAGAGCTTCAGGTGCGGAGACTGAGCGGGAGAATAGCAGCAGGTCTGAGGCCTTACTGGGGCCGATCAACCGCGGAAGCGTCCAAGACACACCGGAGTCGGCGGTAAGCGCGATGCTGCTAAACGAAGTGATGAACGAGGCCGTGTCCGCAGCGATCCGGTAGTCGGCGCAAAGAGCAAAGCGCAATCCGGCACCGGCCGTCACGGCGTTCACAGCGACTACAACTGGTTTGGGCATCCCCGTCAATGTCCGCACGATGGGTTGTAGTGCTCCCGAACTGTGCTCCTCTCGCCATCCTCCTGCTTAGCCGCCGGCGAGGCCATGTGTTCCTTGAGGTCGTGCCCAACCCAGACGCTCGGTCGCCGACCGCAGTGAGCAACACCGCACGCACTGTTGGGTCGTTGGCAGCAGCCTGCGCTACATCAAGTAAGGCAGTCCTAGCCTCGCGGTTCAGCGCGTTCATCGCCTTTGGGCGATTCAGCACGATCTTCGCGAGGCCACCGTTCAACTCATAGAGCACGGCGTCGCTCATGAAAGCCCCCTATGGGGCACCTAGTCATCCGGGTACGTGGAGTTAAATAGGCGCGATACCTGAATGGCTTCCGTCGCGCCTTCAGGTTCAAACCTCTCCTGCGCCTAAAAGGCTTGTGACTTGGTTCAGATGAGCGGTTTTCAGCCATTGCGGTCTCGCGTGTGCGCGTCATAATGTCCAGCTATGAGCCGCCACCCGGGGAGAGCAGTTTGGAAAGCACCTCCTTGGCCAATTTTGGCACAGCACTTGCTTCCGATCATTCCTTGCATGTGGTATATCCGGTGAAGAGCGGGACGAGTCGGTGGCACGCGCCAGTCGAAGCTCGCAGCCCGCGCGGAGGAGACATTATGTACCTAACGCAGGGTCTGCACCGCCTCGTCCAGCGAGACCCTAATCGCCCGTTCACTGAACACGCCGGACGCGTGCTCACCTACGCGCAAGGAATTGAGAAGATCGCTCGGATTGCGGGAGGTATGCGAGCGCGCGGGACTGAGCCGGGCGACCGCGTGGCAATTCTTGCCACAAACTCGGATCGCTTTTTGCTTGTGATGTTCGCCGTGCCTTGGGCCGATGCCGTGCTCGTGCCACTCAACACCCGGTGGAGCGTGAAAGAGATCGAGTATGCCCTGCACGAAGCCGACGTTGCGATACTCTTTGTGGACGGCGCCTTCGCCGAGATGGCTACAGAGTTAAAAGAGGCTCGTCAAGGGTTGCGGAATATCGTGTACATCGGCGAGGGCAAGCCACCAAAGGACACAGAGCGGCTAGATGAATTTCTCGACGAGCCGCTCCCTGATGCTCAGCGGCGAGGCGACGCGTTGGCAGGGATCTTCTATACGGGCGGTACTACCGGATTCCCCAAGGGCGTCATGCTCAGCCAGCGCAACCTCGCGATCTCCTCGCTAGGATTCTCTGCAGCATCAGAGATCAACTCGCCCGGAGTGCTACTGCTTAGCGCGCCACTTTTCCATTTGGCCTCTCTCTCAGCCGCACTGCACGCCATCCAGATCGGATCTACTTGCGTCACACTTTCCTCCTTCGATCCCCAGACAGTCCTGGCTACTATCCATAATCGGGGGATCACGGACACTGTTTTGGTGCCGACGATGATCCAGATGATCGTCGATGCTCCAGGCACTGACTCATACGACCTCTCTAGCCTGCGCCTGCTCATGTACGGAGGCTCGCCCATCACAGGCGCGCTCATCACACGCACCCGCATCAGACTTCCGCAAACTCGTTTGGTTCAGGGCTACGGGATGACCGAGCTAGGACCGCACGCCACCCTTCTACAAGACGCTGACCACGACGACCCCGAACGCAGAGGATCTGCAGGCCAGTGCGTGTCGCACGCCCTCCTCAGGGTGATAGGACGGGGTGGTGCCGCAGTGCCCCCCGGTGTCGTGGGCGAAATAGTGGTCAGTGGCGACCACGTAATGCTGGGATACTGGAAAAAACCACGCGAAACGGAAAAGGCCTTACGCGGCGGCTGGATGCACACGGGAGACTGCGGTTACCTGGACGAGCACGGCTACCTGTACGTGGTGGACCGACTCAAAGACATGATCATATCCGGCGGGGAGAACGTCTACTCCGCCGAGGTAGAGAGCGCCATCGCCTTACATCCAGCTGTGGCCCACTGCGCGGTCGTTGGGGTAGCCGACACACGGTGGGGTGAGCGGACGCACGCTGTAGTTAAGCTGGCGCCGGGCTGCGAGCTGACGCTGGGACAACTACGCAACCATTGCGCAAAGTTGTTGGCGCGCTACAAGGTACCGAGGTCACTGGACGTGGTTGAGGAAATGCCCATGTCAGCCGCTGGCAAGGTACTGAAGGCGGAGCTACGAGAGCGATATCGGCAGGGATAGTTGTCTAATGAGCTCGTGACTCACGTCTGCTGAGCCAAAATTCGGTCTAAGGTCTGTTGTTGGGACAATAATCCGGCGATGGCTTGGACGGCGTCGTCCGTAGTGCCCGCCCTGCCACAGACGCGGCCTGACTTTGCTCCACGGTGCCCACGGTTCGGGGGGGGCACTCCGGCTCCTCTGCTGTGTCTTCACGGATGCTCCGTTGCAGGTGGGCCAGCGACGCGGGCAGGGGTTAACGTTCCCTGCTCCATGCGCTCGTCGTTCCTTGATCGTCAGATCAAGCAGCTCGGCCTTGCCCCCGTTACAGACCGGTGTTTTCTGCCGGTAGGCAGAGCCGAGCGGTCGGCCTGGGCCAGGTCTTCCAGTTGTCGGCGCACTGGGCAGGAGGAGCGCCTTCGCACGGATGCTCCTGAAGCCTCGCCGGACTCCCGACGGGGTGAGTCGTCCGGGTGAGGCGGGCTTCTCCCCATGGCCGCAGATCCTCAGCGGGCGGGCGAGCCAAAGCGGGTGTGGGCGGTTATGACCAATCACGTACAGCTTTTCCCACTTCAGGTATGCGGATCTTCGGGCGGGCCCAGCTGAGGGTCCGCTTGAATAGTCCGAAAATCTGTTCGAGTTCGGATCGACGGAGGAATGCCTGCGAGCGATGGTCGATGTCGTGGACAGTGGCGCCGGCGCGGGAAAACCACAGCCAGACGGGCTTGGGTTCACGGCCACCAGGGAGGTGGTCGACCTGCAGCCGGATCAGCGTCACTTCGATCACGGGGAGGCCGCGGTCGTGGTCAATCCAGCACCGCCGCCCACGAGGTGCGAGCGGACTCCAGCTCGGCCACGAAGGAGCAAGGCCTGAGCTGCGATGTGTTCTTCGCACGCTCATAGACGTGGCAGAACAGCCGCTCGGCGCTGGTCGGCCCCTCCGAACGCAGCCACGGACTGGCTTCCACCGCGAGCACGACGTGCCAGCAGGTCAGAACCCGTGACGGCACTCTGGTCCTGATGTGAGGGCGAGGTTGTGCATCGGGGCGATGGCTTGGACAACGTGATGGGGACCGTCGTCGTGGAGCCGGCAGTCAAGGAGGATCTTGTAGTTCTTCATCCAGCCAATCGCGTGCTCGACCGGGGCGCGGACCTTGCGGCGGGCGGCGCTGTCGGCCTGCTCGCCCGGCAGCAGGGCTCGACGGGGTCATGTGCGGTGCGGGGTGATCATGCCGCAGTTGAGGTGGGCGCTGCCAGGGCATGACGGTCACGCCCTGGCAGCGCGCGGTCAGCTGGAGGCCTGCCCGCGCGCGTCCGCTGTGGTGCGCAGCTATGGAGCAGCGACCGCGAGGACGCGCATGGTCCGCTTCTAGTAGTGCTTCGTTAGGTTCTGCGTCTGCTTCGGTTGCGGGGCAGGGTACGGTTGCAGGTGGTGCAGGTGCCGGTCCAGCCCTTCAGCAGGTCCTGGAGAACGTCCAGGACCTGGTAGAGAGTCAGGCCGGCGTTGGGACTTTTGGGTCGAGCCGCCTGAGGGTGAGGAATGCCTGGGCGGCGGTGACGAGGGTGACGTGGTGGTGCCAGCCGCGCCAGGTGCGTCCCTCGAAGTGGTCCAGGCCCAGGCCGTGCTTGAGTTCGCGGTAGTCGTGTTCGATGCGCCAGCGCATCTTCGCCCACCGCACCAGCTCGGCAACGGGAGTCTCGGGCAGCAGGTTCGATATCCAGTAACCCGTGGGCCCGTCCTGGCCCGCGGGCCATTCGACCACGACGGTGGACGGGGGCAGGACGCCGTTCCACTGGTTGCGTCCGCCGCCTGCCGCTTGGGCGGTGGCGATTGACTGCTTGCCCGCCGCCCGAAGAGCCAGGACCGCGAACCGTGAGGTCATCGTGCCTTTACTGCCCTGCCGCCAGGCCACCTCAGCGAAGTGGTCGGCGGCGGCAGCCTCGGCAGCGTGGACGGTAAGTGCTCGCGGCGCCGTCCGGTAGCGGGCAAGCGTCGGTGGGCCCAGTCCTCCGTAATCCGGCTGGTGCGGCTCGATGTCCACCTCGTGGGCGACTTCCTTCCCGGTCAGCGCCAGCACGTAGGACAGGCCCCGTTCCTCCAGGCCATGGCGGAAGGGGGTGCTGACGCCGTAACCCGCATCCGCGACCACGACCGGGGCCTTGAGCCCCCACTCGCTCACGTTGTCCAGCAGCCCGAGCGCGAGGCGCCATTTCTCCTGGTGCACGACGTCGTCGGGGACCCCGGCCCGCCGGCAGCGGTCCGGCTCGTCCGTCCACTCCCGGGGCAGATACAACTGCCAGTCCAACGGACACGACGCAGTGTCGGTGGCGGCATGGACACTGACCGCGACCTGGCAGATCGCCCGTTTCCCGAGTGCTCCGCAGTACTGGCGGGCCACCCCGGCAGAGGCGCGGCCGCACTTGGGAAACGACACATCGTCGATCACCCACACCTGAGGTCTGATCATCTCCGACAGTCTCTGGGCGATCCGCCGCCGCACCGGCAACGGATCCCACGGCGACTGGTTCACGAACTGCTGCAGTGCCTGCATGTTCCCGTCCGGCAACCGCTGGGCCATCGGCTGGATCGACTTACGCCGCCCGTCCAGCATCAGACCGCGCAGATAACACGCACCCCAACGGCGCTGATCCTGCCGCGGCAACGACCCGAACACATCACCTACGAACTCCGCCAACTCGCCACGGAGTCGCTCGACATCCCCCAGCTTCACACCTCGAAGATGCCCACCACCAGGCAAGATCACTCAAGGTAACGAAGCACTACTAGTGGTTCTGCATCGTCTGGCGCGTGCCTGTAGCGGTCTGCACAGGCATGAGCTGAATAAGGGCGTCCTGAGCCTCAATGGCGCTTCGTCGGAGCTCGCCAACATCTCACGGGCAAGCCCACGAACAGGACATACAAGAAGTCGCGCACCAGAACTAGTTGGCAACTCCCATAACAAAAAAAATGAAGAGCACTCCAACGATAGTGCAGAGCAGCGTCAAACGAGCGGGGTGATGGTGGTGCGCCTCCGGGAGAATTTGGGTCGCAGAAATGTAGAGAAGCACTCCAGCGAAGAAACCCAAGTATCCCCCGAGAATCCCCTTCGGGATTTCGAATAGCATGGTCGATGAAGCACCAACGACTGGTGCCAGCGAATCCAAGGCGAGCATTCTGAGGGCTTTCCTTCGTTGGTTACCATAAATCCTTGTGATAGTGTAGGTATTGAACCCGTCAGCGAAATCGTGTGCAACAACCGCGATGGCGACAGTGGTTGCTACGCTTCCACCCAGCTGTAGCGCTCCGCCGATTGCAACGCCATCTATGGCGCTGTGCCCGACCATGCCTGCCGCAGCGGCGATACCCATCTGCGGTGACCTTTGCCCCTCTTTTAAGCTTCCGTGCATCAATTGATGATCCGCAAGGATTTTCTCCAGGCAATGGGCCCCTAGGAAACCTGCGATAAAAAGCAACAAAGCCGCTGGTACGCCGAACAAGTCGGCGCCTGTCGCCGCTAAGGCTTCAGGAAGCAGATCGAAACCAACCACACCAAGCATGAGCCCACCAGCAAGGCCAAGAACAAGGTGTCTACGATCGGATACCTTGCGTGCCACCCAACCACCGAACACCGTCATGAGCGCTGCGCAGAAAGCCAAGAATACTGCCATCTAGCACCTCCACGAAGAAGCGCACTTAGTGCGCTATAGGTCAAAACCGGCAATGCACTATTGATCAGAAACTCATGGGGTTCTCGTCCAGGACGTAACGGACGTGTGGGCCGCCGAGGTAGCCGCGGACGACGTGTGGCTGATGCTGACGTCGGCGGAAGAAGCGGCGGGGCTCGGCGGCGAGTTCAGCTTGGTCGCTGGCTCGGTGCTGCTTGGGCAGGCTGTGCTTGAGGTCGGCGTTGACCAACTCATCGGGGTTGAGTTCAGGCGAGTACGGGGGCAGGAAGTGCAGCTCGATGTCGTCGGAGTGGGCGGCGAGCCAGTCACGGACCTTCTTGGAGCGGGGGGCGGAGTGCCCGTCGACCACGAGATGGACCTTGTGGTCGAAGTGACCGGCGAGCGGGTCAAGGAAGCGGCACATGACCTCGGCGGTGAAGCTCTGGACGAAGACCATGAAGTGCATCCGGCCCTTGGTACTGATCGCGGACATCGCGTTCACCGAAAACCGGTTTCCGCTCCGCCGCACCACGGGCGTCTTGCCCTTCTCACCCCAGGTGCGGCCGGTTACCTGGTCGGAGCGGGTGCCGACCTGGTCGGCGAACAGGACCTCGCCGCCGTCCTTCTTCGCCTTTGCCCGGATCGCCGGCCAGGTCTCCTCGTGCCAGCGCCGGACGGCCTCCGGGTCCTGCTCGACGGCCCGCTTGTCCGGCCGCTGGAACGAGAGCCCCCACCGTTTCAGGTACTTGCCCACGCCGGGCTCGGTCAGCCGCACCCGGTACAGCTTCGCGATCAGGTCACCGATCAGCCGCCGCGTCCACAGCTGTCCGCTCAGGCCCACGTCACAGGGCCGGTGATCGAGGACGGCCTGCCGCACCGCACCCTCCTCGGTCTCCCCGAGCACCTGGTGCACGCCGACCGGCTTGCCGCGCGGCCGCATGACCAGCGCCTCCCGCCCGCCGGCCTGCCACTTTGCCCACCAGACGTCAACCGCCTTCAGCGACACCCCGAACACCGCCGCCACGTCCTCACGGCCCTGCCCCGCCACCAACGCGGCCACCGCTCGCAGCCGCAAGGCCTCCTGCGCCGACGGCGACAGATGCCGCGCGTCCTCCACCAGATCGCTCACACCCAGCTCAACGACCCAGAATCACAAGCGTTTCGTATAAATAAATAATTCGCTCAAAACTAAGTTGCGCATGTCGTCCGATGATGCAAGCACTCTTTTCACAGCCATTCGGACAGTCTTTTGGGCACCGAATCCGGTGGATCGCGCTCTAACGCTCATCTGCCGTGGGCAGGATCCTTCGGGACAGGCTCGAGTCGGGCACGGATGCTCCCGAGTTCCGTGGTGGCCCCGCGGGCGGCGTTCTATCAAGCCGCCCCCCTTCGCCGCGCAGGCACATAGGTCGCTCGACCGGCTGTGGGCCGGCGGGGACGTCCCCAACCTCGTCGGCCCGCCCCTTGCCGCCGTGGGAGACGGATGGGAAAAGAATGGGAAAGGATCTTGCTCATCGAGGCTAACCAGAGCTGAGTCAAGCGAACTCAGGCCAACCCGACCGGCGCGCAGCTGACCTTCTCCTCGCCCTCGACGGACCCGAGTCATCTCTCGGTCCCGCTGCGCGAGAAGTGATCACCGACTGCTGCCGGGCGGGCAGGGCCCGGCTACTGCCCTCCTGGCAGCAGCGTCCCCGGTTCTCCCGGGGCCACCCCCACCGCCTCCGTCCTCGGACTGCGCCGCTGCCTTCGCGCCACCCAGGTGGCGGGTCTCGATCCGAGAGGCATTCGCGAGGAGTCCGTGCTCAGCGGCAAACAGGGAGCCGGACAAGGGAACCAAGGTCCGTTACCACACTTAGAGCGTAGAGTTCCGGGGTGACGAACGCCCTGCACCGCCACTCGACCGACTGCGCGCCCAACCGTCCGGCCCCGTGCGACGACGCCCACGACGCCTATCTGCAGCTCGCCGCCTGGACCACTGAGGGCGGCGTATACAAGCTGGCCTCCGGCGCGTTCTCGGCCGAGGCCCGCCGCCACTACCGCACCTACGTCACCTTCTGGCTCAACTGGTGCGACCTCGGCGGCCTGGACCCTTATACCTGCGCGCGCGCAGGTATCGGCGTCTGGATCTCAGACCGGCATGAGGACGCT
>NZ_JBHXOX010000056.1:0-17595 GCF_042718795.1 Streptomyces cyaneofuscatus | reverse complement strand
CGATCCACGGCGAAGTCCCCATGCCCGCCCAACGCGCAACTTCTGACGCGGACACGGCCAACAGGAGCGATCCACCTCATTGTGTTAGCCGCTGTTATGCAGAGGGAAGCTGACCGGGGCTTCGGCTGTTCCCCACCGTTGCTGGGCTGCGGGCTGCGGCTACTCGCTCCGCGTGCGCCTTAGCTCCACCATCCATTCACGATGTCGCAGAAGGTCGCGGTAAACATCGCGACGATGTGCCGACGTATGCCCCCGCTCAAGCTCAGGAACCTGAACCCGCTCGGCGCTACAGCTTCACCGCGGGCGTCCCGGCAGCGGGTGCCCCGCGCCCGCTGCGCGACCCGGACATGCCGGAGCAGAGACGCCGTGGCGCGGTGGCGCCTTTCGCTGCGGATCCTGTGCCCTTTCTGGCCAGTTCCCGTGATGTGCGGCCTCGGCGATCGCCGTCGTCAGTGGCCGCCGCTTTGGTGGGCGTTCAGGCTTTCGAGCAGCGTGATGTCGTGGTGGTCGACGTCCCTGAGCGGGTATCCGCTGCGGAAGTCGAGCTGCTTCGAGACCGACAGGCACGGGACGGCCCGGCCCTGAAGCGTCCCGACGGTGAAGGCGCCGTGGGGATACAGGAAGAAGCCGCCGTCGAGGTCGGCCTGTCGCCCCACTCCTTCGGCGTCGAAGACGACCGGATGCAGATCCACCCAGCGTCGTCCGGGAGCCGCGAGTTCCACACGCGTAGGGCGCTGTTCCGTCTCCACCCGGTAACCGAACGCTTCCAGCGCGCCGACTGCCGCGTTGTCGCTCGCGGCGTCCAGGGCGAGGTCCACGTCCCGGTGCGGACGCGTGTGACGCCCCACGAGGACGTCGACCCCCCACCCGCCGGCGACCCAGTACGGAGCGTCGGCGGACTCCAGGATGTCGAGCACGGCGAAGAGATCAGCGATGTCCATGGGCCAACCCAACCAGGAAGCGAAACCGTTCGCAAGATACCTATGAATCCCTACAAAAACTGAACACCTGCGCGACTCTATGGCGCGGATTGTGCGTCAAAAATCAGCCAGACCGATGAGATCTTGGCTGACAGTATTGAAATTACGAGATTCTGACCTTAGTTTGCTCAGCTAGTCAGCTCATCCGACCTAGCAAGGTGGATAACTTGCTGTACTTGGACTCAGCCGCCGACGGTCCCTGCACCGACTGGATACCGACCGGGCTCATCCATGGCGTGACCACCAACTCGACCCTCGTGGCGAAGGCCGGCGCCACCTCGGTGTCCTCGACCGTCAAGCGCATCCTTGACAGCGGGGCCGCCGAAGTGCACGCGCAGGTCCTCTCCGAAGCGGACGCGGAGGCGTATCAGCAGGCGACGGCGTTGGCCAGCCTCGATCCGCGGGTCCGGGTGAAGATCCCCTTCATGACCTCGGCAGGACGGTGCCGGGCGACACTCATCCGTCGCGTGCGTGATGCCGGGGTCAAGGTGAACGTCACCGTCTGCACCTCGCGCGCCGAGCTGTACGCGGCCCTGTTGTTGCAGCCCGAGTATCTGAGCCTCCTCTGGTGCCGCACGCGCGATCGCGGGGGAGGATCCCGCCCAGGCGGTCCGTGCCGTGGCAACCCGTCGCGCCCTGACCAGCACCGGTACGCGCCTGCTCATCGGAAGCATCCGCGAACCCGCCGACGTCACCGCGGCACTCGACACCCCCTGCGACATCGTCACCGTGCCCCCGGCCCTCCTGGAGCAGTGGATCGGCCATCCACGCAGCATGGAGATGGCCCGCCAGTTCGCCACGGACGCCGAGGGACTCATCGCATGACCGGGGGCCCGGAGCAGGTGCCGTTCGCGGCCCCCCTCATCGGGGAAGAGGAGATCTCCGCCGTCACCGAGGTGCTGCGCAGCGGGTGGATCGGCACGGGTTCCGTCGCGCGGGACACCGAGAGCCGCTTCAGCCGCTACCTCGGTGTCGAGCACTCCCTGCTGCTCAACTCCGGTACCGCGGCGCTGCATCTCGCACTTCTGGTCCTCGGGGTGGGCCCGGGTGACGAGGTCATCGTGCCGACGACGACCTTCACGGCATCAGCGGCCACGGTGGTGCACGCGGGTGCCACCCCGGTGCTGGTCGATGTCGAGCCGCACCGGCTCAGCATCGACCTGGACCAGGTGCGACACCACCTCACCGGGCGCACACGCGCCGTGATGGCCGTTCACTTCGCGGGCCGCATGGCCGACATGCGGGCACTGCGCCGGCTCTGCGACGAACACGGTCTGGCCCTCATCGAGGACTCGGCCCACGCTCTGCCCGCCGAACGGGACGGGGTGACGCCCGGCCGGCTGGCCGACGCCACGGCTTTTTCGTTCTTCGTCACGAAGCCACTCACCAGCGCCGAAGGCGGCCTTCTGGTCTGCCATCGCGCGGACCTGGCGGCACGGGCCCGGACGCTGAGTGCCCACGGCATCGACCGCGACGCGTTCGCGCGGCACCGTTCGGGACGCTCTCCGCACTACGACGTCGTCGCGGCCGGGATGAAATACAACATGCCGGACGTGGCCGCGGCGCTGCTGCGCAGCCAGTTGGATCGCTGTGACACGCTGCACGAACGCCGCCGCGCCATCGCTGAGCGCTACACGAAGGGCCTCGCGTCCCTGACCGGCCTGCTGCTGCCGCCCGCCGACACGGCATCGGACAGCTCATCGTGGTACCTCTACGCCGTCCAGTTGCCCGAGGGCGTCGACCGTGACGAAACGGCGGACGGGCTCCGCCGGCGCGGCATCGGAACCAGCGTCCACTTCAGACCGCTGCACCAGTTCAGCTACTACCGCGCCGAACTGCCCTCCGCCGCCAAAGCCTTCCCGGTGGCCGACTCCGCCTACCGGAGGCTTCTGTCGCTTCCGATCTTCCCGGCGATGACGAACGAGGACGTGGACTCCGTCATCGCGGCCCTGACGGACGAACTCCGGCGAACCCCCGGTCAGCGATGACCCAGTTGGTCGTCCTCTGCGGCGGGCTCGGAACCCGGATGGCGTCGGTCAGCGGTGGCGTGCAGAAGTGCATGCTTCCCGTCGCCGGCCGTCCCTTCCTGAGCCATGTACTGGACCGGGCCGTCCGGCCGCCCGTCGACCGGGTCCTGCTTCTCGCGGGACACGACGCCCGCTCCGTACGCGAGCTGGCCCGTGCCTGGCACCCGCCCCACCGGGGAGAGCTGCCGTCCGTCCCCCTTCCCGGAACCGGGACACCAGTTCACGTGGAGACCCTCGTGGAAGCTGCGCCCGCCGGTCCCGTCGGGGCTCTGCGCGAAGCGTCGTCCCGCCTCGACGAGGAGTTCCTCCTCGTTCTCGGCGACGTCCTCCCGCCCGACAGGGGGGACTTGTGGGAAGCCCTCAGCGGCACCATGCGCCGGCACCGGGCACAGGCCGTCATGTCGGTCGCCCCCGAGTGCCGTTCACACGACCTGGGCAACATCAGCGTCGACGGTCCGTGGGTCGACCGCTACGACAAGGGATCCGGCGCGCCGTACATCGACCGCGGGGTCCGGTTCCTTCGCCGCGACGCGCTGGAGTCCTGTCCCGGCGACAGCGACAGTCCGTTCTTCGGGGCCCTCGCCGCCCGACGCGGGCTCACCCATTGGATCTGCGACGAGCCGGTCATCGAGATCGGCACCCCGGATCGCTGGCGGCACGCATGCGCCACCCTGGCCGGCCTTCCCGGCGGGCCGTGCACCACGCCCTCCCGAGCCGAGAGGCAGATCCGATGACGACGGTTCGCAGCTCCGCTCCGATGCGCATCAGCATCGCGGGCGGGGGCACCGACCTACCCGAGTACTACCGCCACGGCCCCACCACCGTCGTAGCGGCCGCCCTGCCGCTGCGTGTTCACGTCAGCGTCGCCGACCGGCCGGCCCGCGCGCTGGCCGAGCTGAACGCGAAGGGCACCCCGTGGCACTACCTCCTGCCGCCCGCCGACGCCGCACGGCACCCGTATCCCGCGGCTGCGGCGGTCGTCCTCGGGCTGGGGCGCCTGCCCAGCATCGCCGTGGGCTCCCTCGTACCGCCCGGTTCGGGCCTCGGCGGTTCGGGCGCCTACTCCGTCGCCCTCGTCGACGCGCTCGCCCGCTGGAGCGGTCGCTCTCTGCCGCCGCACAGGACCGCTTCCCTCGCGTTCCGGCTCGAACGCGAGGTACTCGGCCGCACGATCGGACAGCAGGACGCCTGGACGGCGGCACTGGGCGGCGCGCAGCGGCTCCGCTTCCAGCCCGACGGGTCCGTCACCGCCACCCCCAGCCCCCCACTGAGCTCCGCGCTGACCCGGCTCATCGACAACGGCCTGCTGCTCTACCGGGTCCCCGGCACCCGCGACGCCTCCCGTGTCCTGTCCAGGGCCCCGGAAGTCACCCCCGAACACCACCGGGAGGCGACGGCCGCCGCCGCGCTCACCGAGAAGGCCTTCCTGAGCGGTGACATCGCCGTGGTCGGCGCGGCCCTGCGGGCGCACTGGACCCGGAAGATCACCGCCAACCCGGCCACCGACCACCCCGTGTGCCGACGCATCGGGGAAGCGGGGGACACCGAGGGAATAACCGGGTTCAAACTGATCGGCGCCGGAGGCGGTGGGCACGTGCTCATCGCGGCCGACGCCGCTCGCAGCGATCGCGCGCAGACCTTTCTGGACGGCCTCGGTCTCACCCGCGTACCCCTGCGGATCTCCCAACAGGGCCTGGAAAGCACCGGGTCGACGGCAGAACCCGGCCGATACGAGGGGGACACATGCGCGTCGGCGTGATCGGTGCCGGGCTGCAGTGCGGGCGGCGCATCTCGGCACTCCGGCCGGACGACGAGCTGGTCGGTATCGCCGCACCCGAAGCGGACGGGGCCCGCGCCCACGCGGCCGGAGCCCGCGTGTTCGACCACTGGGACCAGCTCCTCGCCCAGCCCGGACTCGACGCGGTCATCGTCGCGACGCCACCCGACTCGCACCTCGCGGCAACCGTCGCGGCTCTCACCGCCGGCAAACACGTCCTGTGCGAGAAGCCGCTCGCCCGCAGCAGCGAGGAGGCGGCCCGGATGGAGGCCGTGGCACGCGACCACGGGAGGGTCCTGCACTGCGGGTTTAACCACCGCTTCCACCCCGCCGTCCTCGACCTGGCCCGGATCGTGGCCGATGGCGAGTACGGCAGACCCCTCTCGGCCCTGGGCGTGTACGGCTACGGCATCCGCGAAGGCTACTCCGGCGAATGGCGCGCCGACCCGCGCGTCGTCTCGGGCGGGCAGCTGATGGAACAGGGCATTCACCTGATCGACCTGATCGACGGAGTGCTGTGGCCGATCGACGACGTGATCGCTCACACCCAGCACTCGTTCGGCCTGCCGGCCGGCATCGAGGACGACGCCCACGTCATGCTGCGATCGGCGGCCGGCCAGGTCGCCATGGTCCGCAGCAGCCTGAGCCAGTGGCACAACCGCTTCCTGTTCGAGGTCACCTTCGAGCGGGCCACCGTACGGATCGACGGTCTGACCGGCTCGTACGGCGAGCAGACCCTGACGGTCGAACACCGCGACGACGGGCCGTTCGGCGCGCACGTCACCCGGTTCCGCGGCGCCGACCGGTCCTGGGCCGCGGAATGGGCCCACTTCCGGGAGACGGTCGCACAGGACCCCCGGCAGCCCCTCGATCCGGCCGGCCGGCGTGCCCTCGCCGTCGTCGAGGCCGCCTACCGCTCCACCTGCTCCGGCCGCTGGACCCCCGTCCCGAAGGAGACACCATGAATCTGGCCGGCATCACCGCCCTCCGCGACGCGGCCGCCACCGTCACGGCCGACCTGGACACGGACGCGCTCACCGCGGCCGCCGGGGTGCTCGCCGACTGCCGTGCCACCCGCGGTGTCGTCCTGACCGCCGGGATCGGCGGATCCAGCTCCACCGCCTCCCACTTCGCCGCCGACCTGACCAAGTTCACCCGCACCCCCCACGAGCCGCATCTGCGCGCCGTCGCCCTGCTGGACAACATCGCCTGCCACACGGCGTGGACCAATGACGACGACCCCGGCCTGGCCCTGGCACACCTGGCTGAACCATGGCTGCCCAGCCACCCCGGCGCCCGCGACGCCGTGGTGCTCTTCTCCGTGCACGGTGGCGCCCGCGACGGCTCCGTCTCGCGCGGTCTGGTGGAGCTGGCCGCCTTCGCCCGCAAACAGGGCGCTGCGGTGATCGCCGTGACCGGCTTCGACGGGGGAGCCACCTCCGATCTGGCCGACGTGCACATCAACGTCCCGCTGGACCGCGAGCCGCTCGCCACGCCCGGCATCGAGTCCGTGCACCTCCTCGTCGCGCACGCCCTCTGCCTCGCCCTCACCGATGGAGAAAAGCGATGACCCGACCTCGCACCCTGGTGACCGGCGGCGCCGGTTTCATCGGAAGCCATGTCGTCGACCACCTGGTCGCCACGGACAGCACACCCGTGGTGGTGGTCGACAACTTCTCCAACACCACCCGCAGGTGGATCGAACCTCACGAACGGGAAGGCACCGTCGTCGTCCACGAACTGGACGTCCTGGAAACCGACCGGCTGACCGAGGTGATGTCGGACGGCGTGGACCAGGTCATCCACCTGGCGGCCAGCGTCGACATGCGCGTCGGCCTCGCGGACAACTGGGTCGACATCGAGCAGTCGGTTCTGGGGACCCGCTCGGTCCTGGAAGCCATGCGGCGGGCCGACGTGAGGCAGATCGTCTTCTCCTCCTCCTCGACCGTCTACGGCGAACTCGCGCAGCGCCCCACTGCCGAGCACCACGGCCCCATGCTGCCCATCTCCGTCTACGGCGCGGCCAAGCTCGGCGCCGAAGCGCTGATCTCCTCCTACTGCCACCTCCACGGCTTCCGGGCGAGCATCTTCCGCTTCGGCAACGTGGTCGGCGGACGCATGAACCACGGAGTCATCCACGACTTCCTCAACAAGCTGCGCGACGACCCGGGCCGGCTCCACGTCCTGGGCGACGGACACCAGCGCAAGAACTACTTCCTCGCCGAGGACTGCGCCCGCGGGATCGTCGACCTGGCCGCCGCGGCAAAGACCGACATCCTGGTCGCCAACCTGGGCTCCACCGAGACGGTCACCGTCGCCAGGATCGCCGCGATCGTGCTGGAAGAACTCGGCCTGGACGCGGAGATCGAGTACGGCGGCGGCAGGCGCGGCTGGCCCGGCGACGTCCCGGTGGTCGAGTTCGACCTGTCCAGGGCCCACTCCATGGGCTGGCACAGCTCGCGAGAGTCCGAGGACGCCGTCCGCGAGGCGGTACGCCGCCAGATAGGTGAAGCCGACCATGCCTGACGTCCTCCTGGTCGGCGACTGGCACCTCGCGTCGGTGACCGCCGCCGGGCTGACCCGGCTCGGCTACACGGTCCACCTGTGGCCCGACGCCGTCGGAACACCGGACCGGGCAGCCTTCGACGCCCTCGCCCGTGGGCACCGCTGCGGCGACGAACCCGAGATCGCGGAAATCCTCACCACCGCGCGGGAGAAGGGCACCCTGCGACCGGTGCTCGACGAGGCGCAGGCCGCCCAGGTCCTGCGGCACGCCGACATGAGCCTCGTCGTCCACGACACCGGAACCGCCGCCGACGGCACCGTCACCGACACCCGGCCCGTCACCGCACTGCGCCGGCTGCTCGGGGACCACCGGCGCCACGGGCCCGTCGTCGTCGCGAGCCAGCTCCGCGCGGGCACCTGCGACGCCGCCCTCGCCACCGCCGGCCTGCCGGAGGACAGCGCCGACCTCGTCCACATTCCCGAGAACCTGCGCCTGGGCCGGGCGGTCACCGACTTCCTGCACCCCGCACGGACCGTCGTAGGGTGCAATGCTCCCCAACTCCATCCGACCGTAAGTAAGTTACTGGACAGCCTCGGTTCCCGCGACGAGCTGCACATGCGGCTCGTCGAAGCGGAGCTGGTCAAGCACGGCACCAACGCCTATCTCGCCCTGTGCATCACCCTCGCCAACGAGCTGGGGACCGTATCCGGTCATCTCGGCGCCGATCCGGTGACCGTGCTCGACGGCGTCCGCGCCGACGAACGGGTCGCAGCCGGAGCCCCGCTGCGCCCCGGAGAACCGTACGCGGGCGCCACCCTGCACCGTGACGTGCGCGCCCTCGTGGAACACGGTGAACCCATCGGCCGTGACGGCCTCTTCCGTGCCGTGGCCCATGCCAACGCCGTCCACGCGCTGGCTCCGCTGGCAGCCCTGGACAAGCACCTCGAAGGCGTCGCCGAACGGACGGTCTGCCTGCTCGGCCTGACCTACAAACCCGGGGTGTCCACGCTCCGCGACTCCGCGGCCCTGCGGCTGGCCGGTGAACTCCACGCACAGGGTGCCAGGGTCACCGCCTTCGATCCGGTCGCCGAGACCGCCGGCCTCCGGGACCTGCACCGCTGCGCCACGTTCACCGAGGCGGCGGCCGACGCCGACTGCGTGGTACTGACCGTGGAGCATCCGGCCTTCACCGAACCGGCGTTCTTCGAGGGAGCCACCCCGCGGAACACCCTGCTGCTGCGGCTGACCGGGGCGGAGCGCCGCAGCCGGGTACCGACCCCGCGCGGATGGAAGTCGGTGGACCTGTGGAACAGCTGACCACCGCCGCACGGGACCGGGCATGGTGCGTGTTCTTCGACCGGGACGGCACGCTCAACAACCACGTCCTCCGGGGCGGGCGGCGCACCTCTCCGCGCCACACACAGGAATGGACCGCCCTGCCCGGCGTCCAGGAGTGCTTCGCCCAACTGCGCGCAGCCGGCGCCCTGATCGCCCTCTTCACGAACCAGCCCGATCTGTCCCGGGGACTGCTCGACCGCTCCGCGCTCGCCCGGATGCACCGCCGGCTGGGCCGGCTCGACGGCGTCTACGTGTGCTCCCACAGCGCGCGGAACCGCTGCTGGTGCCGCAAGCCCTCCAGCGTGCTGCTGCGCCAGGCCGCCGCCGACCTCTCGCTGGACCTCGCGGGCAGTTACCTCGTCGGAGACCGTCCCACCGACGCGCAAGCCGGCCTGAACGCCGGATGCACCGCGGTCCTGCTCAGTCCACGCACCCCGCCGCGGGCCAGCACGGTGACCGGAGTGCACTACGCCCCGGATCTCCTGGCAGCCGCCCGCACCGTGCTGCGTCACCGCCACTCCCGAACCGCCCCGCACGTCAGGGGAATCCCTTCACCCAAGGAGTCAGCCCGATGAAGCTCGGCACCATTCTCGACATATCCGAGTTCGGCGACCTGCACGGCGGCGACGTCGTGGCCGAAGCGCTGGACCGGAAGTGGATCGTGAACTTCGCGGAGGGCCAGTACGTCTACCGCGCCCCCTGGGTCCGCCTGCTGCGACGCCTGCAGAGCGAGATCCTCGATCGTGCCTACGCCAACGACTTCGAGGAGTGGCTGTTCCCGCGCCTGATCCCGCGGCAGGCACTCGACGACTTCCGGCTGAGCCAGTACGCGCCCGAACTCCTCGTCCCGGCAGGCCCGGACGGCGACCAGGTCCTCGACCCGGTCCAGTGCATCAGCCTCTACCACCTCATGCGCGGCCGGCAACTGTCCCTGGACGAGCTGCCGCTGCGCATCGTGGAGACCCTCGGCGGCTGGACCTGGCGCAACGAGTACGCCGCGGACCTGGACGGCCCCATCAAGGCGCGCGAGTTCCTCCGCGTCGAGCACGTCTTCTTCGGCACCCGTGAGCAGGTCCGCGCGACCCGCGACCAGGTGCGCCGGACGCTGACCGACCTCCTCTCCGGCTGGGGACTGAGCTGGCAGGTCATCGCCGCCGAGGGCTGCATGGAAATACCCTCCCTCGTCGAGGCGCAGGACGACGCGGAGACCGCCGACGAGGTGCCCGTGCAGGACATCGAGGTCCCGCTCAGCAGCAACCGCCCCGACCGGGCCCGCCCGGGCTGGGCCGACCACTTCGACGAGCGGTTCGACCTGCGGGAGATCTCCGGCTGCTCCGCCGAGGGCACCCACCAGACCGAGAGCTTCAACATCACCACGGAGGGCCAGGAGCTGTGGAGCGGCTGCTGCGGCATCGGCCTGAACCGGCTCGTCGTGGCCTACCTCTACCAGCACGGGTTCGACGCCGCTCTCAAGGAGTTCGATGCCTGACCACCGGATGGCCGTTCTGCTCCTGACCAACGAAGGCTTCCGACAGGTCGACGGCGGCGTGGCCCGGTACGTCCACAACATCCTCGACTCCCGTGACGACGTCGCCACGATCGCCGGCGAACGCGGGGTCCGGGTGGAGTGGCACGTCGCCGAACGGGCCAACTGCGCGGGCCTGGACGAGAAGCGCTTCGCCCAGGCCCTGGACCGCTACGTACACAGCGGAGCCGTGCGCTATCACCCTCTGGCCGACCCGCGAGCCCACAGTTGGGAGGTGGACCACTTCGAGCACTGTATGGCCCTCGGCTCCGCGGCCGGTCAGGTCGCCCTCACCGTGGGGCGCGAGGCGGACTCCCTGCTCGTCATCTCGGGGATGAGCATGTTCGCCATGGCCGCACGCTTCGTCGTCCGGGCCGCCGACCAGTTCGGGCTCGCGGCGAGCTACGTGCACATGACCCACAACCCCGTCCTGCGCCCCGACGGCGACGCCGAGCTGCCCGAGACCTACGCCGACTCGGTGATGGGACACCTCGCCCGCTCGGACCCCCGCGTATCCATCGGCTGGGAGTCGCACTGGATGCGCCACCAGTATCAGCAGGTCTACGGCATCCCGGACGACAAGACCCTCTACGCCCGCGCCGGGGTGCCCACCGACGACGCCAAGTTCCGGCCGGCCCCGCCTGACCCCGCACTCCTGCGTGAGCTCGGGATCCCCACGGACCGTGACCTGGTCGTCAGTTGGGGCCGCGGGGTCGCGGAGAAGGGCTTCCACAAGCTGGTCGACGCCGCTCGCCTGACCGGGGACCGGCTGGTCCCGGTGATCCTCAACCCACGTCCCTACGCCGATCTGGAGGAGCACGTCCGGAACACCGGATCACCGGCCGTGCTCCTCCACGGCCAGGACGACCGGGTCCTCACCGCCCTCTGCCAATGGCCGAGAACTCTGTCCGCGGCCTTCCTGTCCGAGCGGGAGGCCGCTTCCGTCACCCCGGTGGAGGCCGCACTGATGAACAACGGCAGGGGCCTCGTCGTCGCCGTACTGCCCACCGGCGTCTACCCGGAGCTCGTCGAACCCGGTGTCAGCGGCCTGGTGGGGGCCGGCCGGGACACCGCTGACGCCACCACCATGCTCACAGCCGTGACCGAGCTGTCCCCGGAGGAGAGAACGGACCTCAGCCAGGCGGCCCTGGCCCGCGCCCGCCGGGAACACGACTTCCGCACGAACTGGCGGCGCTCCTTCCAGGCCATGCTCGACCGACATCTGTCGGTGGTCGGCGCTCCTCTCCACAGCGGGGCACCGGCATGAGCGATGGCACCTGGACGGCCGGGGCACAGCCCACAGCCACGAAGACAGTGGAAGGAACCACGACATATGCCAGCCCAGGAACCGCTCGTCCACGCCGAGGCGCTGGTGAAGCGCTACGGGGACTTCACCGCACTGGACGGTGTTGAGTTCGAGGTCCGTCCAGGCCAGGTCTTCGGCCTGCTCGGACCGAACGGAGCGGGAAAGTCCTCCACGATGCGCATGATCAGCTGTATCTCCAAGCCGACGGAGGGCACGCTGCGCATATTCGGCATGGACGCGGTCGCCAACGGACCCGCGGTACGCGCGAGGATCGGGGTCTGTCCCCAGCAGGACACACTCGACCCCGAACTGAGTCTGCTGCAGAACCTCACGGTCTTCGCGCGCTACTTCGGGATCCCGCGTGCGACGGCGGCCGCACGCGCTGCCGACCTCCTGGCGTTCGTCCGTCTCAAGGACCGGGCCGGCCATCGTGTCGACTCGCTGTCCGGCGGCATGAAGCGGCGTCTGAGCATCGCCCGCGCGATGATCAACGATCCGGAGCTGATCCTCCTGGACGAGCCCACCACCGGACTCGACCCCCAGGCCCGTCATCTCCTCTGGGAACGCCTGGACCAGCTCCGCCGGCGGGGCATCACCCAGATACTCACCACGCACTACATGGACGAGGCGGAGCAGCTGTGCGACTGGCTGGTCGTCGTCGACGGCGGCCGGGTCGTCGCGACCGGTACACCCGGCGGGTTGATCGCTCAGCACTGCACCAAAGAGGTCGTGGAACTGCGCCTCCGGCAGGCCGACGCACCCATGGACGAACTGAACCGACTGGGGCTCCGGGTCGAGATGCTGCCTGACCGGGCGCTGATCTACGCCGACGACGGTGAGGCCGCGGCCTCCGCCGTCCACCGGAGCGGCATCGAGGTCCGCAGCGTCCTGGTCCGCCGCGGCGGACTTGAGGACGTCTTCCTGCACCTGACCGGCCGAACCCTGGCGGACTGACCGTGCCCCTGACCGATTTCCGAGCTGTCGCCGTCACCGCCCATCTGTTCACCAGCTACCGCCGTACCTGGCTCGACTCGGTGTTCAACTCGTTCGTGCTGCCTCTGTGCCTGCTCACCGGCATCGGCTGGTCGGTGGGCCGGTACGTCGGTGACGAGCTCCAGCCAGGTGTCTCCTACTTCGCCTTCGTCGGTGCCGGACTGCTGGCCACATCCGTCGTCCAGATCGGCGCCGCGGAGTCCGCCTGGGCGGTCTTCGGCGGCTTCGAGTGGAGCCGTATCTACCACGCCATGCGGCTCACACCGGCCAGTCCGACGGACATCATGACGGGGCATCTGGCCGCGGTCGTCGGGCGGGCGACCCTCGGCGGACTCAGCTTCCTGATCGTCATCGAGCTCTTCGGCGTCGGACACCGATGGACCGCCCTGGCAGTCGTCCCGCTTCTGCCACTGTTCGCCGTCTCAATCGCCGCGCCGGTCATGGCGTTCAGCGCCACCGTGCGGAGCGCTGGGATGTTCGACGTCCTCTTCCGTATCGGCATCGTTCCCATGGCCATGTTCAGCGGCGTCTACTTCCCGCTCGACGTCCTGCCGGCACCGCTCCACGCCGTGGTCCTGGCCCTGCCCCTGACGCACGCCGTCGACCTGTCCCGCATGCTGCTGCTCGGCTCCGGCACCGCCCAGGACGCGGCCGTGGACCTGCTCTGTCTGGCTGTCTGGGCCGTCGCCGGACTCGCTCTCGCCCGCCGCGCCTTCTCTCGACGCCTCTCGGACTAGGAGGAACTGTGCCAGTGTCCAAGGCCGCTGCGCCCGGCCGGACGGAAACCGTCCGGCCAGCCCATGTCTGGGCGGTGTTCCTCCGCAACGTCGAGGCAGCCCGCCATGCGTCATACCTGTGGGTCCTGCTGTCCGGACTCTTCGAGCCCGTCTTCTTCCTCGGCGCGATCGGCCTCGGCGTCGGCACCCTGGTCGGCGATCTGACCATCTACGGCCACGAGGTCAGCTACGCCACGTTCGTGGCCCCGGCGATGCTCGCCTCGTCCCTCATGAACGGTGCCGTGTCGGAGTCGACGTTCACCTTCTTCACCAGGCTCAGAATGACGAAGCTCCACGACGCCACGGCCTGCACTCCTGTCTCGTCACTCGCGATCGTCTGCGGCGAGATGCTGTGGAACGTCGCCATGAGCGCCGTGCACGCCGTGTGGTTCCTGGCCTTCATGTGCGCTCTCGACCTGGTCCAACCCGTGCGCCTGCCGACGCTGTTCATCGCCGCCCTCCTTGTGAGCGCCGCGTTCTCGGCCATGAGTCTTGCCCTGTCCACGTTCCTGCGGGGCACCCACGACTTCGACCGCGTCAACCTGGTGACCTTCAGCATGTTCGTCTTCTCCGGCACGTTCACGCCGACCGACGGCTACCCCGCGGCGCTCGGCTTCCTCGCTCAGTGCACGCCCTTGGCCCAGGCCGTCGACCTGGTCCGGAGCCTGTCGCTCGACACCGCTGGCTGGGCCACGGCACGCCCCATCGTCTACCTGCTCGTCCTGATGGCGGCCGGGCTGCTCCTCGCCGGCCACCGAGTGGAGAGGATCCTGCGCGCATGACCGCTCACTCCGCCCGCACCGCGGGCGCGGAGAAGGGCCCGGACCTGTACCGGGCCGCAGACGCCCGGACCAACGGCACACGCGTCGACGCTTCCGGACCGGATGCCCGCCTGGCCGAGGAATCGGTGGCCCGAGCCGTCGTACGGCTCTCCGGCCCGGACGAGTACCTCGAATTCCACCTGGTGGCCCCCGCCGACGCGCTGACCCTGCGCTACTCGCTGCCCGACGCCCCCACGGGCGGCGGACGCATCGAGCGGCTGGTCCTGCACATCGACGGGGAGGAATGCCACCGGCTGACCCTGAGCTCTCGCTACTCCTGGTACTACGGCCGGTATCCGTTCACCAACGATCCGGCAGCCGGCCGGGCCCACCATCTCTACGACGACGTGCACGTACTCCTCGGCCGGCGATACCCGCCGGGCACACGCGTCACCCTGCGGCCCGTGGCCGAGGCGGAAGTGCCGGTCACCGTCGACATCGCCTGCTTCGAGGAGACCGGCGGACCGGCATCCCCGCCGCGCGACGCCCTGTCGGTGCTCGACTTCGGTGCGGACCCGACGGGTACCGATGACTCGACCTCGGCCATCCGGACCGCTGTCGAGGCAGCCACCGGAACCGAGCGCACCGTCTGGCTGCCCCGGGGCGTCTATGCGGTGACCGACCACATCCTCCTGGACCGTGTCACGATCCGCGGTGCCGGCCCTTGGTACACCGAACTGCGCGGCGCCGGCGTCGGTCTGTACGGGCACCCGGCTCCCCGCCCCAGCACCGGCGTGCACGTGTCCGGGCTCGCGATCTTCGGCGAGGTCACCGAGCGCGACGACGCGGCGCAACACAACGGAATCGGAGGTGCGTTGGGCGGCGGTTCCACAATCGAGAACGTGTGGATTGCCCACACCAAGTGCGGCATGTGGTTGGACGGTCCCTTCGAGGATCTGACCATCAGGAACGTCCGGATCATGAACACCACTGCGGACGGCATCAATCTGCACCGCGGGGTCTCGGACGTCACTATTACCGGCTGCCACATACGCAACACCGGCGATGACGCCATCGCTCTGTGGTCCGACGGGCTGGCGACCCACCACAACATGGTGCACGCGAACACCATCGTGCTGCCGATGCTTGCCAATCACATCGCCGTCTACGGAGGTCACGACAACCGGATCACCGAAAACCTGCTGGCCGACTCGGTCGCCGAGGGTGGCGGGATCCACATCGCCAACCGCTATGGTGCCGTTCCCCTCGCGGGGAAAACTCTCGTCGAGGGAAACTCCCTGATCCGGACAGGCTCCTACCATCCTCGATACCGCGCGGGAGTGGGCGCCTTGTGGCTACTCGCCGACGACGCGCCGATGACGGGTGACGTGACGGTCAGCGGGAATATCCTGACCAACAGCACTTACGCGGCAGTGCAGTTGAGCGGTGGCCGGATCGACGGCGTGGACGTGGACGGGATGACCATCGAGGGCGCGGGCACCTGCGCGGTCCATCTGGAGGCGACCGGCTCCGCCCGCTTCGCCCGTGTCAGCGCCCTACGGCTCGGCTTGACGGGGATACACCGCGCCGCTCCGGGATTCGATCTCCTGCGCGGCACGGGCAACGAGGGCTGGGACGAAGAGCTGCCCGAACTGCCGCCGGACGGTGCCCTCCACGCGTCGGTCACCCGCCTCGACTTCGGAGCAACGACGCCGCTCACCTCCGGTGCTCCTCAACGTCTGGAACTCCACAATCCCGGTCCCCGGCAGGTCCTCGTCCATCACGTCGAAGTCACCGGCGACTTCACCGCAGCCTCGCCCACTTGGGACGCGGTCGCGCCCGGAGCGAGTGCCGCGCTCACCGTGGAATTTACCCCCTCGCGTACCGGTCGGTGTACCGGGGTACTCACCGTGCACTCGAACGGACCCCGCAGTCCGCTCCATGTCGATCTGACCGGCGTCGGCTTCGACTCCACCGGGGACAGAGCTCTCGGGCGACGCGTCCGGGCAAGTACGGCGATGGGAGGCTTCCCGCCCGAATCCACCGTCGACGGCACCGAGAGGACGTGGTGGCAGAGCGACGGCATGGGGTTCCCGCAGTGGCTCCAGGTGGACCTCGGCGAGCCTGTGCCTCTCGCGCGCATCGTCCTGCGGACTCCGCGGAGCTGGGACGAACGCACCGAGACGCTGACCGTCCACATCGGGCTCACGGAGGACGATCTCGTACCCGCAACCCCTGCCGTCGCCTGCCGATTCGCTCCGGAGCTGCGCAACACCGTCGATCTCCCACTCGCTCGCACGGCCCGGTTCGTCCGTTTACAGGTCACCCACAACACGGCGTGGGCCGGGGCGGCGCTCTCCGCCTTCGAGGTGTACGCGGCGGATGACTGACGGCGGATTCCGCGCAGACTGCGACGACGTCCACCGTCACCCCGGGCATGCGGTAGCAACTCCGAGCGCCGGAACGGACATGACGCAGCCCTCGACCAGTTCGGCCGAGGGCTGGTGTTCGTCCGAACTATCGGCCAGGGATACAGATTGCTCTGATCCGATTCGAGTTGGCCGCGTGGCCAGCAGCCTGGAAAGGCATGGGCGGACTCTGTCCCCGTGGACGAAGTGTCTCTCAGAACTCCTAATGAAATGATCTTCGGCGTGGTTGGATCGCTCCCAGCTTAACGATCTGGGGGTGTGGGGTGGCTCGGCCGAAGCCGTGGGAAGTTGACGACGAGTTGTGGGCGGTGGTCGAGCCGCTGCTACCGAAGGTCGAGCGTCGGACCCGGCATCCGGGACGCAAGCGGCGTCCGGATCGGCTGGTGTTCCAGGGGATCCTGTTCGTCCTGCATACTGGGATCGCCTGGGAACATCTGCCGCAGGAGCTCGGCTTCGGCTCGGGCATGACGTGCTGGCCCCGCCTGGCCGAGTGGACCGAGGCCGGCGTCTGGCCCCGGCTGCACGAGGTTCTGCTTGCCAGACTGCGGGGTGCGAACGCCCTGGACTTCTCCCGGGCGGCGGTCGACGGTTCCCACATCCGGGCGTTAAAGGGGGACCCAAGACCGGATGAAGCCCTGTGGACCGGGGCAGGACGGGCAGCAAACACCACCTGATCACCGACGCCACCGGCATCCCGCTTGCCGCCACCTTGACCGGCGGCAACCGCAACGACGTCACCCAGTTGATCCCGCTCCTTCAGGCCGTGCCGCCCGTGCGGGGCAAGCGCGGCCGGCCCCGGCGCCGCCCTGACGTGGTGCTGGGCGACCGCGGCTACGACCACGACAAGTACCGCGGCCTGGTCTGAGAACTCGGCGTAAGCCTCTGATCGCCCGGCGGGGCACCGAGCACGGCTCCGGACTTGGTACCCACCGCTGGTTCGTGGAACGGGCATTCGCCCATCTCCACTGGTTCCGCCGCCTGCGGAGCCGCTGGGAGATACGCGACGACATACACGAAGCCTTCCTCACCCTCGGATGCGCACTGATCTGCTGGCGACGGCTGAAGTCATTACGATAGGAGTTCTTACAGCGGCTAACACAATGAGGTGGATCGCTCCTGTTGGCCGTGTCCGCGTCAGAAGTTGCGCGTTGGGCGGGCATGGGGACTTCGCCGTGGA
>NZ_JBHXOX010000055.1:0-19061 GCF_042718795.1 Streptomyces cyaneofuscatus | reverse complement strand
AACTTCTGGTCCATGGGCGTCCCCGGACCGTGCGGGCCGTGCTCCGAGCTGTACTACGACCGGGGCCCGGCGTTCGGCCGGGAGGGCGGTCCGGCAGTGGACGAGGACCGGTACATGGAGTTCTGGAACCTCGTCTTCATGCAGTACGAGCGCGGCCCGGGCCCCGGCAAGTCCGGCTACCCGATCCTCGGCGAGCTGCCCCGCCGCAACATCGACACCGGAATGGGCCTGGAGCGCATGGCGACCCTGCTCCAGGGCGTGGACAACCTCTACGAGATCGACGAGACCCGCCCCGTCCTCCAGCGCGCCGCCGACCTGGCCGGCGTCCGCTACGGGGCGGACCCGGAGACCGACGTGAGGCTGCGGGTCGTCGCCGACCACGTACGTACGGCCCTGATGCTCCTCGCCGACGGCACCGCCCCGGGCAACGAGGGCCGCGGCTACGTGCTCCGCCGGATCCTGCGCCGTGCCGTCCGCTCCATGAGGCTGCTCGGCTACGAGGACCTGGTGCTGCCCGGACTGCTGCCGGTGGCGCGCGACTGCATGGCGCCGAGCTACCCGGAGGTCACCGACGCCTATGCCCGCATCGCCGATCAGGCCGGTGCCGAGGAGGACGCCTTCCGCTCCTCCCTCAAGCAGGGCACCACCGTCCTCGACACCGCCGTCGCCCGGGTCAAGGCCGAGGGCGGCCGGTCGCTGCCCGGCGCGCAGGCGTTCCTGCTGCACGACACCTACGGCTTCCCCATCGACCTCACCCTGGAGATGGCCGCCGAGCAGGGCGTGGAGGTCGACCGCGAGGGCTTCACCGCGCTGATGAACGAGCAGCGCGAGCGGGCCCGCGCGGACGCCCGCGCCCGTAAGGCCGGCGGCGCGGTGGACACCACCGCCCTGCGTACGGTCCTCGACACGCACGGGCCGACCGACTGGCGGGCCTGGGACACCCTGGAGACCGCATCCCGCGTCCTCGCCCTGCTCGGCCCGGCCGGCCCGGTGCCGGTGGCCCGTACCGGCGACGTCGTCACCGTCGTCCTGGACCGCACCCCGTTCTACGCCGAGTCCGGCGGCCAGGACAGCGACGCCGGACTCCTGTCGGGCGCCTCCGTCGAGGCCGAGGTCATCGACGTCCAGCGCCCGCTGCCCGGCCTCGTCGTCCACCAGGTCCGCATCACCGCAGGCGAACTCGCCCTCGACGACACCGTCCACGCGGCCGTCGACGCCGAGTGGCGGCTCGGTGCCCGGCAGGCCCACTCCGGCACCCACGTCCTGCACGCCGCCCTGCGCGAGATCCTCGGCCCGAACGCCCTCCAGGCCGGCTCCTACAACCGCCCCGGCTACCTCCGCCTCGACTTCCCCTGGCGCGGCGCCCTGTCCCCGGCCGTCCGCAGCGAGATCGAGGAGGCCGCCAACCGCGCGCTCCGCCGCGACCTGCCCGTCGGCGTGCGGTGGATGACCCTGCCCGAGGCCAAGGAACTCGGCGCGCTCGCCCTCTTCGACGAGACGTACGGGGAGAAGGTACGCGTCGTCGAGATCGGCGGCGCCTGGTCCCGGGAGCTGTGCGGCGGCACCCACGTGGACCGGTCCGCGCAGATCGGAACGGTCGCCCTCACCTCGGAAGGCTCGGTCGGCGCGGGCATGCGCCGCCTGGAGGCGGCCGTGGGCATCGAAGGCTTCGGCTACCTGGCCCGCGAACGGGACCTGGTGGCACGCGTCGCCGAGCAGCTCGGAGCCCCCCGCGCCGAGCTGCCCGACCGCATCGCCGCCCTCCTCGACCGGCTCAGGGACGCCGACCGGGAGAACGCCCGCCTCAAGCAACAGGCCACCACCGCCCGCGCCGCCGAACTCGCCGACACGGCAACCGAGGTGAACGGCGTACGGACCATCACCACCACGACGGACGGCACCGCCCAGGAGACCCGCACTCTCGCCCTGGCCGTCCGCGACCACCTGCCCGCCGACCTGCCCTGCGCGGTAGCGATCGGCACGGAGGACGGGGCCCTCGTCCTCGCCCTCAACAAGGCGGCGCGGGCGACCGGCCTGAACGCCTCCCACCTGGTGAAGCAACTCCTCGGCGGCCGCGGCGGCGGCTCACCGGAGGTCGCCCAGGGCGGCGGCCTGCCCGCCGACCGCGTCGCCAAGATTCTCACTTCACTGCCCCACTTGATCGCCACCACGCTCTGACACGCCTACTGAGAGGGCGTTTTGCCCCGTTGTTTCGCTCCATTCTGCGTACTTGGTGAGGTTCAGGCTCCTCGCCAGGTTGGTGTGGATTCGTGGGTGATGCGGCGGGTCATGAGGGCGATCATGGCGGTGGAGCGGGTGGGTAGAGCCTCGTAGTCGCGGGCCAGGCGGCTGTGGTGCATGAGCCAGCCCAGGGTGCGTTCGACCACCCATCTGCGGGGCAGGACCTTGAAGCCCTTGGTGCCGGGGGTGCGGCGGACGACTTCGAGGTCGATGCCGAGGCGGGCGGCGTGGTCGACGAGGTACTCGCGGTAGCCGCGGTCGGCCCAGCCCTTGCGGAGGCCGGGATGGTCGGCAGCGAGGTGGTCCAGGAGGCGTTCGCCGGCGGCGGAGTCCTGGATACTCGCAGCGGTCACCAGCACGGTCAGTATGAGCCCGGTGGTGTCGATGATGATGCTCCGCTTGCGGCCCACGATCCGTTTGCCCACGTCGGCACCTTGTTCGCGGGCGGGGACGTTGGTGGAGGTCTTCACGCTCTGCGCGTCGATGACGAACCCGGTCGGCTCCGGGTTGCGGCCTTCGTCCTCGCGGACCCGGCGCCGCAGCAGGGCGTTGAGGTGCTCGAAGACGCCGTCGCGTTCCCACCGGCCGAAGGCTCCGTGAACGCGGGCGGTCACAGCAGCGAGGAGGAGACAACGTCAGGGCTCGCGGAGCCGGGCCAAGGACACGCTGACCACCGCCGACCGAGTCCTAGCCTCCGTTCTCCACCTGGGTAAACTCGGAACACGAGACCTGATCGCCCACCTCCTCGGCGGCAACGGCAGCACCATCACCAGGGCCGACCCCCAATCCAGCCCCTCCTCACCGACCACGGCTGCATCGTTCGATCCTCAACAGCCAGGTTCCGCACACCCGCCGACGCCACCGCGTACCTCACGAACAGCAACCCCGGCATCAAAGCCCGTGGCCGAAAGCCCTGCGGTGAATGGCCCGGAGCTGTTGGCGTCGGCGACGGTGGAATGCAGGGCGATCTGCACCTTTGTGGATCTAACTCTCACCAGCTGGCGCGACCGGAACGGCCCTCTGGAGGAACACGAGCTGTCCCGCCGCTCAGTTACGGAGCAGCCCTAATGAGCTCAAGGCCCTCTCAACAGCACACGCGGGATGAATCACAAGCGCACAAGGTTTCCACGCATTGTCATGCGCGGAGGCTGATTCCCTGGCTCATCTCGGCAGAAGCGTGTTCCATGAGTGGAAGACCTTGGGGTGGCTCAAGCTCCGCCCACCCAACCGCCTCAACTTTTCCCAGGGCCCGTAGCATGGCCATGGGTGGCACGGCCGTGAAATCTTGAGGCAGCTAGTAAGCGAATAATCGTGCGCGGATACCTCTTTCAGAAAATCACAGGGAACGCATGATGAATAAGGTTGCAGAATCTGCAAAAATCGGGAGGCCGCAGCCAGGCTCTCGCATCGCAGGATTGGGCGCTTATCGGCCGTCATTCTTGATTTCGAATGAGGAAGCGGCCACCGCGGCAGGCGTAGAACCGGATTGGATCGCCCAGCGTGTGGGCGTTCAGGAGCGGCGGCACGCGGACGAAAACGAGACGGTGGTAAACATGGCCGTGGCAGCCGGCAAGGAAGCCCTTGCCGACGCCCAGGCCGACCCCGCCGACATCGACGTTTTGGTGCTCGCCACCTGCTCGATGCCTTCGCCGATGCCTAACGGTGCTGCGCAGGTAGCAACTGCTCTGGGGTGCCACGCCACGGCCGCATTCGATGTGAATGCTGCGTGCTCCGGATTCAGCCATGCCCTCGCGGTCGCTGATGGGCTCGTGCGCGCAGGCATTGCGCGCCAGGTCTTGGTCGTTGCGTCCGAGCGCATGAGCGACTGGGTGGCGCCCGATGACCGCAATACCGGTCCGATCTTCGCTGACGGGGCCGCAGCCGCGCTGGTCCAGCCCAGCCCGCTGCCGCAGATTTTTCCCCCCGCATGGGGCAGTAACGGAGCCCAGTCCGACCTGATCGTTATCGATCCCGCGACGCGGCAGATGGAGATGGCGGGACGCAAGGTGTTCCGCTGGACAACGACTGCACTCGCACCGATCATCCAGGACGCCTGCGACCGAGCGGGGATCGCACCATCACGCCTGAAGGCATTCGTTCCTCACCAGGCCAATTTGCGCATCCTTGACATCCTCGCCCAAAACATCGACGTGCGTGGTCTGACAGTTGCCCAGGACGTCATCCAGACCGGAAACACTTGTGCCGCCTCCGTGCCCCTCGCCCTGCATGCACTGCGCAAGGACAACGCCATCGCAAGTGGTGATGCCGTTCTCCTCTTCGGGTTCGGAGCTGGCCTGACCTATGCGGCTCAAGTTGTTCTTTGCCCCTGACCACCCTTATTGCCGACATCCACCATAAGGACCGCCATGACCTCAAACGCGCATACCCTCGAATTGGTACAAAGCTGCATTGCATTGATCTCCGAACGCCGTGTCGAGGAAATCAGTCCAGACCAACGCCTTTACGAGGATCTGCAGCTTGACTCGTTGCAGATCACCGAACTTGCCCAAAAGATCGAAAACGAAACCGGTAAGAGCATCGACGAAGAGAAGCTCGTGACTGAAGGAGCGACCGTCGCTCTGTGTGTGGAAGTCGTTGACGCTGCGAGCTGAACTCGTTCATCGGCGGCGCTGCGCCGGGCCAATGATCGGCCACTCAGAAACCACTTCCTACACTAGCCGGCGCGCTGGCCGCCCGTTAGCATTGAGTGGAGGGACCCCGCTAATGAAAAAGCCCACCAATTACTTTGGTGTAGGTTGCATGCACACCATATCCGAACTCACCCGAAGTATCTACCAAACGGTACCTGCCGCTTCCGCATTACTGTCTTCGCGTGGTGCGCAGTCGGATTCTTGGTCTGCTCCAGCTCACTCTTGCCATGTCGGCGCATCACAGCCGGATCTTGCGTGCGACCGCCAACAGCCATTCGTGCCTATCCCCCCAGCCTCATCACTCTCCGCCTTTACCGGCGAAGCTCACGGTAAGGTGATCCTCCTGGGTGAGCATGCCGTGGTCTACGGAGCTCCCGCGGTAGCCCTGGCCGTACCAACAGCTACCTGCCGTGCCACTGCGCTGCTCGGAGATCGACCGGGGCGCGGTCTCACGTCCTTGTGCGTGCGCACCCCTGACCCCGGCGGACGATATACCGAACTCACCGCTTCGCCATCCATGCACGCACTCGTGGCGACCGCGCTTGAGCGTGCGGATCGCACTCAAGCCACGTCAGTGGACCTGCTGCTAGAAAGTAACATCCCACCAGGACGTGGACTGGGATCCAGTGCAGCATCCGCCCGCGCGGTCGCTGCTTCCCTAAACCATCTATTAGATCTGCGTCTGGGCCCCCAGGATCTGTTCGACCTCGTCCAATCGGCGGAGCGGCTCACACACGGGCGATCCAGCGGTATTGATGCGCACGCTACTGGACAATCTGGGCTGGTTGTGCTGAATCAAGGGCGCATGGCTGTACCCGTCACCGCTCGGCAGGGATGGGTGGTTGTTGCAGACAGTGGGACTTCCGGCAGCACTCACCAAGCTGTAGAGATGCTTAATGGGCTATTTACCCACAGCCCCTTCCTGCAGCGAGACTTCCTCGGTCGGTCCACCGTGCTGACCGCGGATGGTCTCGACGCTCTCGCGGCGGGCCAGCTCGAACGTCTGGGACACCGCCTGACTGAGACGCATACGCTTCTGACAGAGTTGGGACTGGTCACCGCAAAGGTACATGGGCTTGTCGATACGGCCCTGTCCGGTGGAGCGTTGGGCGCCAAAATGACGGGGGGAGGCCTGGGGGGCTGCGCAATCGCGTTGGCCGGCAGTCGAGCGCAGGCTGACGAGCTCGCGGCACACCTCAGGGCACACGGCGCCACGCGGACGTGGCTAGCTCCGCTTCTGGCGGAAGGCTGCGATCAGTGAATAAAGAAAGAGCTGCCACCGCAATCGCGCATCCCAACATCGCCCTGGTGAAGTATTGGGGCAAGCGAGACGAGGATCTGGTCCTGCCATCCGCGGACAGCTTGTCCGTGACGCTGAACGCCTACCCCACTACCACGACCGTCAAGTTGCAACCCGACGGGGCGGAGGATCGGGTGGTGATTGACGGCGTCTCTGCCAGCGGAACCAAGCTCCACCGTGTCATTGATTTTCTCGATCTTGTGCGAAGGCACACCGATGAGCCCTGCGCAGTGTCAGTGACAACGCACAACACAGTACCCACGGGCGCAGGTCTGGCCTCCTCCGCCGCAGGATTCGCAGCTCTCGCTTGCGCCTCCGCGACTGCCTTCCGAATCAATTTGGACGACCGCGCGCTGACAAGCTTGGCGCGGCGGGGCTCGGGTTCCGCAGCCCGATCGGTCCACGGAGGGTTCGTGCACTGGTACGCAGGCGACAGCAACGCACGCGACCCACATGCGAGTTCGTACGCCGAGCCGGTTAGGGGCGTCACGGTGGACCTGGCGCTCATCGTCGTCCTGGTTGACGAAAAGGCCAAGAGCGTCTCCAGCCGAGAAGCCATGCGCAGGACTCAGGCCACATCACCTGATTACGCAGGGTGGCTGGCCAACATCCGCAGCGACATCCGCCTGATGCGCACGGCCTTAGTGGGGGGCGATCTGGAAACGGTCGGACGCATCGCGGAAAACAATGCCATGGGCATGCACCACACGATGGAGACCGCCTCTCCACCCATCAACTACCGCACCCCTGGCTCTCACCAAGTTCTTGAGGCGGTGCGGGCCCTACGCCGAGCCGGAGAGCAGACGTGGGCCACGATGGATGCAGGTCCGAACGTAAAGGTGATCTGTCCACCAGCCGATGCGTCCCGCATCGCCGAACGACTGCGTGAGACGACCAGCTACCGCACCGTCATCGCCGGCCCCGGTCCGGGTGTCCGCCTGCGTACACAGGAGGAGGCGTGATGCGGCCCCCCGTCACCGCGCGGGCGCCGGGCAAGATGATGATTGCCGGCGAGTACGCAGTCCTCACTCCCGGCCAGCCAGCCGTCATCGCTGCGGTCAATCGATACGTCACTGTCACTGCAAGTGAGTGCATCAACTCTGCTCACGCGGGCGAGATCGTCTCCGACCTCGTGCCGAGACCTGTTGCGCTCGTACGGGATGGCGCAGGACTGCATGCCTTGCACGAAGAGGACGCTGAACTTCTTACTGGGCCTCTAGCTCTGCTGTTCGCAGTTGTCCGCACGGTCGACGCCCTGCTGGTGAGCCTGGGCACTCCTTTGGTGGGGGTACGGTTAGAGGTGTTTAGTGGCCCCTTGCACGAGCAGGGGCTCAAGCTGGGACTTGGCTCGAGCGGAGCGGTGACCGCCGCTGCCGTACAAGCATTGATCGACTACATCGGCCTCCCACTGACTACCGAAGCACGCTTCAGGTTAGCCCTCCTGGCCAGCATCACGGTCGATCCCCAACCTTCGGGCGCAGACGTCGCGACCAGCATCTGGCAGAACTGGATCGCTTATAGCCCGCCCGACCGCCACGCTCTTGCGCAATATCTCGCTGCCCACGGTGTCCTGGACACCTTGCACGCACCGTGGTCGGGGCTCTCCGTCCGTTCAGTGCCCGCTCCGACATCGCTGACCTTGCACGCCGGGTGGACCCATCGGCCAGCGTCCACCCACGACCGGATTGGACAGCTCCGAACGGAACCTTGGTGGGCTTCAACCGGTCATAAGGCTTTTCGCGGTCGTAGCGCAGAGCTGGTGCACGAGCTCGCCCACGCCTTGGAAGAGGATAATTCAGCAGGCATTCTCCGGGCGGTCCGCGGTGCACACCATCTACTAACCGAGCTCGATGATCAGACCGGACTTCAAGTCTTTACCTCTGAGCTGACGACATTATGCAACACCGCCAACCGCCTGGGAGCGGCAGCCAAACCCTCCGGTGCAGGCGGCGGGGACTGCGGTATCGCGCTCCTGCCCATCACTTCCAGCCCTGGCCAGCTTCAAGACCGCTGGCGCCAACTCGGCATCACGCCCATGTCGCTGTCTAGCGTCACGACCCTAAACACTCTGTCGCCGGCGGCGGGACCCCATCTCCGGGGACCGCTGTGCCGTGTCCTGCACGCCCCTACCGCAAGGAACCCGCTGTGACCGCGTCACGCAAGGACGACCACGTCCGCCTCGCATTGGCCCAGACTCCGAGTACATCTGCTTCCGCTCGGGCAGTTCCCAATGGGTCACCATCTCCATTCGACGACGTCCACCTCATACACCACGCCCTTGCGGGTACAGACCGCACTTTAATTGATCTGTCCAGCAGCTTTGCCGGCATGCACTGGCCAGTTCCGCTCTACATCAACGCCATGACAGGCGGCAGCCCTATGACGGGGGAGATAAACCGTGACCTGGCCATCGCCGGACACGAGACCGGTCTGCCCGTGGCCACGGGATCCATGAGCCCCTACCTTAAAGATCCCGACACCGCCGACACCTTCGCCACCGTGCGCCGCCACCACCCACACGGGTTCATCATGGCCAATGTCAACGCCTTAGCCACTCCTGAACAAGCGCGGCGTGCCGTCGGCTTGCTCGAAGCAAACGCTCTTCAGATCCACATCAACGCCGTCCAGGAAACCGTCATGCCCGAGGGTGATCGCTCCTTTGGCAGCTGGCCTGCCTCCATTGAGGCAATCGCAACAGCCGTTGCGGTGCCGGTCATCGTCAAGGAGGTTGGCTTCGGGCTAAGCGGCATAACGGTATCTCAGCTGGCGGATCTTGGGGTCGCGGTCGCGGACGTTGCGGGCGGGGGCGGGACCAACTTCGCCGCGATTGAAAACGGACGCCGCGAGCAAGCTGACTACTCCTACCTTAACTCCTGGGGGCTGAGCACTCCCGCCGCGCTCCTCGATGCTCGCGGCTGCGGTTTGCCCCTGCTCGCCTCCGGCGGCATCCGCCATCCCCTGGACGTCGTTCGCAGCCTGGCTCTGGGCGCCCATGCCGCAGGGGTATCCGCAGCATTTCTCGCGACGCTGCAACGCGACGGGCTGGCGCCACTGATCTCCCAGATACAACAGTGGCTTGACCAAATCACTGCTCTCATGACGGTCCTCGGTGCACATTGCCCTGCCGAGGTCTCCTCCTGCGATGTCGTACTGACTGGAAGTCTCTACGACTTCGCCCGGCAGCGCTGCCTTGATATCAAAACCTCCACCGAGGAAACGGCATGACAATATCCGCCACTATACGCGCGGAAGACCCCGATCGCGGCAAGAACTACACCCCTATCCCTCTGCGGTGGATCGGCCCCCTGCGCATCTGCGGCAACGCAGTTGAAGGAGAGGTACGTGTACCTCTGGCGACCTACGAATCACCCTTGTGGCCTGCCGTCGGCCGTGGCGCCCGAGTTTCGCGCCACACTGAAGCGGGCATCAGGGCAACCGTCGTTGACGAGCGCATGACTCGTTCCGTTCTCGTCGAAGGTGAAGACGCGGCACGGTGTCTGGAAGCTGCCAGCGCCCTCCAAAACCGCCTCGGAGAACTGCAGTCGGTTACCCGTAGCACCAGTCGTTACGCCGAACTGCTTGCCGTTCGGCACGAGATCTGCGGGCCCCTGCTCTTTTTACGCTTCGAGTTCGCCACGGGTGACGCCTCGGGCCACAACATGGTTACGCTGGCCGCTGACGCCGTCCTGTCGCACATACTCTCGACCATATCCGGCATCCGCTACGGCTCGATCTCCGCCAATTACTGCAGCGATAAGAAGGCCACGGCAATCAATGGAATACTGGGCCGCGGAAAAAACGTCACGGCCGAAATCCTTATTCCGCGCGCCGTCGTCGTACGCCAACTGCGCACAACGGCAGCCCAAGTCGCACACCTGAATACGCACAAGAATCTCATCGGCACTCTCCTAGCCGGTGGCATACGGTCTGCAAATGCTCATTATGCCAATATGCTGCTTGCCTTCTATCTAGCAACTGGCCAGGACGCCGCTAACATTGTTGAAGGCTCCCAAGGTGTCACCTACGCGGCCGACCGCGACGGTGACCTGTACTTCTCCTGCACGCTGCCCAACGTGATTGTCGGCACGACTGGCAACGGCAAGAATCTGGAGGGCACCGACGATGTGCTCAGAAATTTGGGCTGCCGCGATGGGCGTCCCGTCGGCGGCAATGCCCGCCGCCTGGCTGCTTTGGCAGCCGGCACCGTTCTGTGCGGGGAGTTGTCCCTTCTGGCCGCACAAACCAACCCCGGCGAGCTGATGAAAGCTCACACCAGCATCGAACGCACCAAGGGAGAGCACCGTGCACCGTAGACCTGAGGTTGGGATACGTGATCTGACTTTCCGAACCACCAGCCTGTCCCTTACCCACGCTGAACTCGCCCGGCACACCGGGGCAAACATTGCGAAATATCACAAGGGAATCGGTCAGCGGGCCATGAGCGTGCCCGCAACCGACGAAGACATCGTCACCATGGCGGCAGACGCAGTCGCTGCAGTACTCCAGCGACACGGCACCACAAAGTTGCGGACTCTACTCTTCGCCACAGAGAGTTCCATCGACCAGTCCAAGGCCGCGGGGGTATACGTCCACTCACTTTTGGGCCTGCCGTCCCATGTCCGCGTAGTAGAACTCAAGCAGGCGTGCTACGGGGCTACCGCTGCTCTGCAACTAGCCGCCGCGCTCGTGCACTCAGATTACAACCAGCAGGTCCTTGTCGTTGCGAGCGATATTGCTCGCTATGACCTCAACAGCCCCGGTGAATCCACCCAAGGAGCCGCCGCGGCGGCCATGCTGGTCAGCGCAGAGCCGGCGCTAGCCGCGATCGAGCGGCCCAGCGGACTGCACACTCAGGATGTCATGGACTTCTGGCGCCCCAACTACCGTACTACCGCTCTCGTCGATGGAAAAAAGTCTCTCAACGCCTACCTCGACGCGCTGGAAGGCGCGTGGACGGACTACCGGAAACACGGCGGCCGGAAGCTAAACGATCTCGCTGCCGTCTGTTATCACCAACCCTTTACGCGTATGGCCCACAAGGCCCATCACCGCCTCCTTCGCCTCTCCGACCTGCCTACCTCACGTGCCGACATCGGCGTGATGCTTTCCCCGACAACTACCTACAATGAAACCATAGGTAACAGCTATACCGCTTCGCTTTACCTCGCGCTGGCCTCGTTGCTAGACAGTAAGACGGAACTCGAAGGACAGCCAATCGGTCTTTTCAGTTATGGATCAGGATGTGTGGCCGAGTTCTTGACCGTCCGGATTATGCCCGGCTACCGCCGCCACCTGCGCACAGCTCAGCATGAGCGGTCTATATCCGGACGACGCTCCATTAGCTACGAGGAATACCGGCAGCACCATGCTTTAACCACGCCTACGGATGGAACGACATGGCTCGCTGCTCAGGAGACGACCGGCCCCTACCGACTCGAAGGACTCAAGGACCACCAGCGTATCTACACCCCTAACAAGCGACACGAGTCGACTATGCAACCAAACTAACGCTCGTCCCTCTCCGGCACCTGTCGGCCTCCACGACGAAAGATCCGACCATGGCAAAGACTGTTACTCAACCTCCGCCGAACGCGGCCAGCAGAGTCGACCATTATCTGCGTCTTCACCTCGAGAGCAAAATTTACAATTCAGTCGCACTGAATCATCTGGCCCGCAGTATCACGTCGTTCACCCTCAACGGCGGGAAACGCATTCGTCCCCTCATGTGCTGCCTAGGCTACCGCGCGACTACTACCGCTGAGCTGTCCCCCGCCGTTGAGCGGTGCGCCGCGGCGATTGAGCTCTTCCACGCCTTTGCTCTCATCCACGACGACATCATCGACAAATCCGACAGCCGACGCGGTTTGCCAACCCTGCAGCACACACTTGCAGATCGGCATGCTGACCGCGGTATCGACTCACATGACGGAATGAGCAAGGCCATCCTTGCTGGCGACATGGCTCTTATTTGGGCGGATGAACTCTTTCAACACAGCGGTATCAGCGACGCACAACGCACGGCGGCCCAACCGGTGTGGGACGCCCTGCGCGCGCAGGTGATTGCCGGGCAGTATCTGGACGTTGACGCTACGGGACGCCTGGACGACGACCTCGATGCCGCAATGCGCATTATTCGCTACAAGACCGCCAAGTACACCGTCGAGCAGCCTCTCCTTCTGGGAGCTTCTCTCGCCGGAGCATCAAGAACACAGGCAGAGACGCTGTCTGCGTTCGGTTTGCTCCTCGGTGAAGCCTTCCAACTCCGTGACGATCTTCTAGGTGTATTCGGCACGCCGGAAGTCACTGGAAAATCACGCCTTGATGATCTACGAGAAGGTAAGCGTACTCCGCTGATTGCTGTAGCTCTTCGTGACGCGCCCGCAGAACACCGAAGCAGGCTACTACAGCTTCTCGGTAATCCTGATCTTAGCGAGGATGATGCGGCGGAGGTGCGCCATATCCTAAGATCGTGCGGAGCACGAGAGTCTATCGAGAATATGATCAATGAGCGCCGCAATATGGCCCTTGTTGTAGTGAGCAGGGCTGAAGAATTCCACGCGCCATCCAAAGAGAGTATGCGTGATCTCGTAGATCAGCTTACCCACAGGTCGGGTTAGCAGACACTAAACATCATTCCGTTTTCGGAGGTTAGCAATGATTATACTTCCCAATCTCAATATCCCTCGCGTAACCCTAATCAACCCCTCAACACCTCATGCCGAACAGCACGGGCGTAAGTTTGTGCGCCATTTCGGACTTGTTCCAAACGAAGCCAGGGCAGAACGTCACAACAATTGCCACATCGGGACACTGGCCGGACATACCTATTTGCAGGCCGACAGGCACCGACTGGAATTGATCACAGCCTGGATCGGGTGCTTATTCGCGCTCGATGATCTTTTCGACGAGACAACGACGGGGCATAGCCCCAAGCAGGTCAGAAAAATATGCGACCGAGTGCTCGCCCAACTACCACCAAGCGTCGGATCGACGCCGACACCAACAGGGGAATTCGATGAGGCCTTCAAGGAACTCTGGCGACGCACGAGTGCACTTATGTCCGAAGCTTGGCGAACGCGTTTCCATTTACATCTTGCCAATTTCTTCGACTACTGTGTATGGGAAGCAGAGAACAGAGCTATTAGCGCTCTTCCGCCGCTGGATGAGTATAGGAGTAGGCGCGCCGACGCGTTTTTAACGTACGCCGACTTCATCGAGATAGCGAACGATGCAGAGCTGCCGGGCGAGATAGCCACCATGAAACTGCTGAGGACGGCGACCCTCGCCGCCGGCGACATCACTCTGTGGACGAACGACCTTTTCTCGTGGGCGAGAGAGAGAGAAAATGGCGAGGTCCACAACTATGTTTCCTTGAAGCAGCAGATCGATGATATCAGCGCGCAGGAGGCCGTCGACGCAGTCGGGAGCGCAATTCGCATCAGAATTGTCGAGTTCGACGAGCTGATCAGGAAGTTGCGCACCCATTTTGAGAAAGCTGATTTTGACAAAGAGAGAGGTGCACTCGAACGCCATCTCACCTCCCTTGGGCAATGGTTGCCTGGTCAGCTAGCGTGGCGATTCGTCTCGGAGCGCCAGAAATCAGCTTGGGGCACCATGGATGAGGGTCCGGCGCAATGACTATGCCGGAACTAGGCCCATTGCACGGTCATCTAGTCTATCGTGATCTATCACGGTCAGATCTGGCCGAGGACCTTAGCTTCGGACTCAAGCTTGCGTTTTTTCGCACGCTGGCGATACCGAGCATAAGCAGTGTGCTTTGTCAGACTGGTGCACTACTTTCGGCTCCTCGAACGCGAGCCTCAGCAACCAGCCATCTGATATACCACATCATCGAACGCGGATTCTCCGATGCTCAAGGCGATGCGGCCATTCGGCACGTCAACAGGGTGCACGCAACTTATGGTCTGACCAACGAGGATATGCTTTACGTCCTATCAGCCTTTATCGTGGTACCAACCCGATGGATACAGACGTATGGACGCCGCCCACTTTCGGAGCGCGAACTGGCTGGCACATACGTTTTTTATCGCGAACTTGGACAAAGAATGGGAATTTGCGCGATACCTCGTACCTATGAAGGTGTGGCTGAATTCCTTGACTCCTACGAGTTAGTCCACGTCCGCGCTAACTCCGCCAGTAAAAAGGTAATCAAAGCCACTCTGCCCCAGATGTACGACCGAGTGTCTGGAGCGCGGGGTTGGCGGAAACTGGTCTCGGTTGTCGTGCTCGGCCCGGCAGTGCGGCAGGCCGCCGGAATGGCTGAGCCCACTCGCCTTCTGCGTTTCACCGTGCACCTGCACCTGTCTGCCCGCTCTGGACGCCTTTCCTTCAAGAAGATGCGCCCGTGGCAGCTTTAACAGCGGCTACATAATGAGTTGATCTGTGGGAGGGTGATGAGGTAAAGGCTGTCCCGCAACTCAACGCAAGATTGGTTGGCGCCAGCAGTTACGGGACAGCTTTTAGCAGGTAAGCGTGAAGGAGTCTTCGTGGATCTCGGCTCGGCGTTCCCATCAGATTTAGAGGCGTTTGAAGATTTGGAGCCAGGCGAAGCTGCGTTTGACGGCCCAGCGGTATTTGCCCAATCCAGTGCCGTGAGGGTGCCGCGGCGGGCGCTGGCCGGCACGATGCAGCGTTGCCGGACCGATCGCGGTAGATGTCGTGGTCGTACCTGCGGTCGGAGGGCGAGTTCGGCTTACGGCGCGGTGTCCGCGCAGACCTCTGGCGGGTGGGGTTACGTTGATCAGGGCAGGAGATGTGTGACGTCTTTGCGGTTGCCGCCCCTAAGAATCACGGCGAGCGGGGTGTCCAGTCCGTCGGTGATCAGGTGTTACTTCGATCCCTCTCGGCTACGATCGACTGACCACGGTCCCGAGCGGCTACCCCTTTCAGCGCCCGCACATCACTGGAGTCGGCTACCGCCCGCGAACAGTCGGGGCGGGCCGCAGCGTAGAGATTGGCCAGCAGCATTTCGTTCAGCTGCTGCCAGATGTCGGCTTCGTTCCAGTCCCCCACACTCCGCCAGCACGCAATACCCGACCGGAAGCCCGACTCCTCAGACAGGCACTCTTACAAGTTGGTGCGTGATAGCGGGTGAGGCGTGTTTGGCCTGGTCGTGGCCTGTTCTCAGTTGTTGTGGGTGCGGTCGGAGACGAGGCCGGCGATGGCACGGTAGGTGTCGGGCAGGCGGTCGCGGCGGTGGGTCCAGCGCGTCAGTTGCTTCCAGCGTTTGTGGTCGGCGAGGGCGTGTTCGACGGTGATGCGGTCGGATGAGTGGCCGTGACGGTCGCGTTCCCATTGTTCGACCCTGCCGGGCAGTGCTCCCGGACGCTGTTTTCTGGGCGGTGTGATCGCTTGCCCGCGGTGGTCGCGGCTCAGGCCGAGGTAGCCGTCGTCCAGGAGGACCTCGACGTCGGGGAAGTGCTGGAAGCAGATGGCGATGCCTTCGTTGCGGGCGGCTGTCGCGTCGTGCATACGACCGGGCCGCAGGGCATCGGTCCATAACGTGCGGCCCCGCCAGTCGGCGATCACGGTGGCCTTCATCGTGTTCTGCTTCTTCTTTCCCGAGACGAACGCACGGCGACCGCCGCGGTTGGCCTGCGGCCTGCGGACCTGGATCTCGGTGGCGTCAAGCCGCAGCTCGACGCCTTCGGACTGGGCGTAGGCGAACACGTCCGTCAGCGTCCGAAGACGCAGGCCGGGACGGTCGGGGACCGCGCACCCCCGCTCGGCAAGGAGCGTGCGTATCTCTGCGATCGCACGGGTGATGGTGGAGCGGTCGACGCCGAACAGCAGGCTCAGGACCGAGTGCGGCAGGTCGTGCCGTAGATGTATCAGCGTGGCCACCAACCGGTCGACGAACACCAGCTGGTGACGGGCGCCGGCACCCGCGGCCCGCTTCCGGACTCCTCCGCGTACGGCATGGCGTCGGCCTTCGAGTCCGGCCTGCCACGGCACGGCCAACTCTTTGGCCAAGCAAGCCAGATGATGCTCGGTCTGTCGGACAGGCAGGCCGCCGAGGCGGTCCGCTGCCGCATCGACTTCAAGTACGCAATGGCCATGGAGCTGGACGATCGCGGCTTCCACCACAGTGTGCTGGGCGACTTCCGCGATCGTCTCGCCGAGGATGGCCGTGCCGACCGCCTCCTCGACCTTGCGTTGGCCCGCCTGAAGGAGGCCGGCCTGGTGCATGAGCGCACCACCCAGCGCACCGACTCCACCCACGTCCTGGCCGCGGTACGCGACCTGACCCGACTGGAGCTGATCACCGAGGCGGTCCGCGCCGCCCTGGAAGAAGTCGCCGGTACCTCGCCTCACCTGCTGGACGAACTGGTCGACGAGGGCTGGGGGCTGCGCTACGGCCGGCCGGTCCGCCTGGGGAAGAACCCCACCAGGCCCATGACCAGAATTCTTGCCACCGGAAACGACGCCGTCCGGCTTCTGGAGCACCTCTACCGGCACGGAGCGGACCGCCGGTTCGGTCCTCGCATCCAGGCATTGCGACAGATCATGGTGCAGAACTATCGCCGTGATGCCGCGGGACAGCTGCGCTGGCGCACCGCCGAGAAGGAAGGCGGGGCCGGTCTGCCGCCGTCGTCGCGGGCGATCGTCTCGCCCTACGACACCTCGGCTCGCTACGCGAGGCACGGACACATCATCAGCTGGAAGGGGTTCGCCGCTCATCTGACCGAGACCTGTGCCCCCGACGGCCCCAACGTGATCACGGATGTCACCACCACTGCGGCCACCACCCACGACAGCCAGGTCCTGCCCGGCATCCACACCCGCCTGGCTCGTCGCGGCCTGCTGCCCGCCGAGCACCTGGTCGACGCCGGCTACACCTCCCTGCCCCACCTGGAACAAGATGCCCGTGAGCACCAGGTCACCGTCTCCGGTCCGCTGAAGAGCAACCCCACCGCCAGCAACGCCGCGACGAGGGCTTTGCCCGGGACGACTTCTCCATCGACTACGACAAGCAGCAGGTCACCTGCCCCCAGGGCGAGACAAGCGCGGGCTGGCACGGCCCCTACCCGACTTCCTCGCCCACCGCCGCCCCGCTGATCGTGGCACGGTTCACCAAGAGCCAGTGCCGCCCCTGCCCGGCACGCACGCAGTGCACCAGCACCGCCGACAGCGCCCGCACCGTGGGCTTTCCCCCGCGCGAGCTCCGTGACCTGCAACTCCGCGTCCGCGCCGAACAGCAGACGCCCGAGTGGAAGACTCGCTACGCGGTCCGCTCCGGAGTGGAGAGCACGGTCAACGAGCTCGCCCACGGACACGGCATGCGGCGCTGCCGCTACCGAGGACAGGGGAAGGCCCACATCCAGCACATCCTGACGGCCATCGCCGTCAACATCGAGCGCCTCAGCGGACTGTCACCCGCTGAGGAAGCCCCCAGACCCCGCCAGCCGACTGCCTTCCAGAACTACCTCGACCAGCGCGAGATCCCTCGCCTGAAGTCCTGGCGAAACCTGGGCAGTTGACCTCAACCGGCCCAAGATCCCCGACAGAGTCAAGCTAAGGCGAGGAACGGGCGGTCTGCTCAGACCGCACCGTCACCTTTAACATACGTTGCTACTCGACCCCGCCCGGCCCCACCGGTGCCCCGGTCTGGTGCCGGGCCCTCGGCGACGAGTTGTCGAACCGAGGCCCGCTCCGAGTCCGGACATGTGTCGGAGATCTGGAGTCACCAGCTGTCCACGCCCGGCATCCCGCAGATCATCGATGAACACTACCCCGACCCCCCTGTCGGCCGATCGAACCATCAGCCCAGGCTGCAGCCCCGCGCGGAAGGGAAAGTCGCATTCATGGGCATCTGCCCGGGAGCCAGCCGCTGGCTGAAGGACGCTGGCCCCGTCAGAGCATCCCAGATCCACGCACAGATGGCCCAAGCCGCCGATCTGGCCACCGTCCTAGGCAGCGACCCGGTCAACCAATCCCTCGGCCTCGCGGTCACAGCTGGGTGCTTGCCCGAGGAGGAGGCCCACTCCGTCCCGAACGTCACCATCGCTTGGCAGGTTCTGGGCCGCTAGCAGACGGTCGCCGGGGAGTCGCGGCGGCTCGGGTTGCGACGCGGCTGCTGCGGGGCAACAACGCGCTGACGAGCCCTTGCTTGGTGATCAGGAAGGCGACGCAGATTAATCCACTGACACAGTACGACGAACGGCACTCAAGCCAAAAACTGCGAGGACTCCGCCTCGCGGTGCCGCGTCGCTGGGAGCGAGCCACAGCAAGCCCATTCCGGCAGATGAACCAAAGAGGAACACCGTCAAGGATGAGTGAGAGGCAGATTTCATAGGAGACGACAGCTACGAGCGCATACATGTGCACATGAACGATCCCTTACTCTATGAGTGCGTCTACCCGGCGCCTCAGAACCGCGACTCCAAATGCTGTTGCCTCGAAAGGTCTGAAAACCTCCGCATGTGCGCTTGCGGCCTGCCTTCAAGGGATGGCAGCACTCAAGTAGGCCAAGTAGGGCATGACTGCGACATCCCATCGCCGCCGTTCGTCCCGGGAGGCGTAGGTCGATAGGGCTGAATGTCGCTCTCGGGGGCTAGGCAGCCGCAGGCCTGGCCCCCGGGTTTTGGACACCGGAGACACTTGCATCTTGATGGTCCGGGAGAAGGGAGTCCCCGTCGGGATAAAGCGTTACGAGTTCAAGGTGGACGCCGTCGCGTTGTACCGGTCAAGGCCGGGAGCGATGATCGAGTCGGTCGCTGGTGATCTCGATTTGAACACCGAGACACTGCGGAACTAGTGCCGGGTCAGGCAACGTTTGCCTTGCCGACGACGGCGCGTAGGCGTCGGTCGTCGGCGTGGCGGTTTCGCCAGGTGATGTAGCGGCGGAT
>NZ_JBHXOX010000054.1:0-20525 GCF_042718795.1 Streptomyces cyaneofuscatus | reverse complement strand
CCCTGGAACACTCCTCCGAACACCCCATCGCCCAGGCGGTGGCAGCAGGCGCAACTGATCGCCTCGCCTCCGACCTCCCCACCCCCGAGGACTTCACCAACCTCCCCGGACTCGGCGTCCAAGGCGTCGTGGACGGCCACACCGTCCTCGTCGGCCGCCCCCGTCTCCTCGCCGACGCGGGCATCGCCCTCCCCCCGGAGCTGGCCGCCGCCCTGGCGGAAGCCGGGGAGCAGGGACGTACAGCGGTGGCCGTCGCCTGGGACGGGGCGGCCCGGGGCGTTCTCGGGGTGGCCGACGCCGTCAAGGACGGCAGCGCGGACGCCGTGGCCCGGCTACGGGCCCTGGGGCTGCGGCCCGTCCTCCTGACCGGCGACAACCGGGCGGTCGCCGAGGCCGTGGCCCGCCAAGTGGGCATCGACGAGGTCCATGCCGAGGTGCTCCCCGAGGAGAAGGTGGACGTCGTCAAGCGCCTTCAGGCCGAGGGCCGGAGCGTCGCGATGGTCGGCGACGGGGTCAACGACGCGGCGGCTCTGGCCACGGCAGATCTGGGGCTGGCGATGGGTACCGGGACGGATGCGGCGATCGAGGCGAGCGACCTCACACTGGTTCGTGGAGATCTCAAGGTGACGGCTGACGCAATCCGCCTTTCCAGGCGTACTCTTTCCACCATCAGGGGCAACCTCGTCTGGGCCTTCGGGTACAACGTCGCGGCTCTGCCCCTGGCTGCAAGTGGCCTGCTCAACCCTATGATCGCGGGAGCCGCCATGGCGTTTTCGTCCGTGTTCGTCGTCACGAACAGCCTCCGGTTGCGTGCCTTCACGTAACTTCCACAAAGAGATTTAGATCACACCGGATTCAGGGTAACCATCTGGTGGGTTCATGAGTCTTAGAGTGCGATGCCAAGGATGTCTTGGGGGACGTCCGATGGAGTGTCTTGGGGGACGCTCCTGTGGCAAGCGTTGAGCCGGGGCACGTGCACCGGGGAGCTTTGAGCGGCCCTCCCGTGCGTACGTACCCCGGCAGACCGCGCACAGCACAACAACGGGAGCTTCGGCTCCCTTCAGACGCCCGGCCGGATCCCGTGGGGGGAATCCGCTCCGGGATATGGGAAGCGCCCTGACCGTCGACCCGTGGGGGGATCGGCGGCAGGGCGTTTCTCGCTGTTCAAGGGGCCAAGGACACCCACCCACCACCGGCACGACGCCACACAAGAGCCAGCAGCCCCGGAACGCCGAATCGCCCCGGACACCGCGCTCTGTGCGAAGCGCGGTACGCGGGGCGAAGGCAGTCGGCCGAAGAGGCCGGGGTACTACAGGGCGGTACGAGGTCGGGTCAGCGACCCTCGACCGGTACGAGTCCGGGTCAGCGGCCCTCGACCGGGACGAAGTCGCGCAGGACCTCGCCGGTGTAGATCTGGCGCGGGCGGCCGATGCGCGAACCCGGCTCCTTGATCATCTCGTGCCACTGGGCGATCCAGCCCGGAAGGCGGCCGAGCGCGAAGAGCACGGTGAACATCTCGGTCGGGAAGCCCATGGCCCGGTAGATCAGACCGGTGTAGAAGTCCACGTTGGGGTAGAGGTTGCGCGAGACGAAGTACTCGTCGGAGAGCGCGTGCTCCTCCAGCTTGAGCGCGATGTCGAGCAGCTCGTCGGACTTGCCGAGCGCGGACAGCACGTCGTGCGCGGCAGCCTTGATGATCTTGGCGCGCGGGTCGAACGACTTGTACACCCGGTGGCCGAAGCCCATCAGGCGGACGCCGTCCTCCTTGTTCTTCACCTTGCGGATGAAGGAGTCGACATCGCCGCCGTTGGCCTGGATGCCTTCCAGCATCTCCAGCACCGACTGGTTGGCGCCACCGTGCAGGGGGCCCCACAGCGCCGAGATGCCGGCGGAGATCGAGGCGAACATGTTCGCCTGCGAGGAGCCGACCAGACGCACGGTGGAGGTCGAACAGTTCTGCTCGTGGTCCGCGTGCAGGATGAGCAGCTTGTCCAGCGCCGAGACGACGACCGGGTCCAGCTCGTACTCCTGGGCGGGGACCGAGAAGGTCATGCGCAGGAAGTTCTCGACGTACCCGAGGTCGTTGCGCGGGTAGACGAAGGGGTGCCCGATCGACTTCTTGTACGCGTACGCCGCGATCGTCGGCAGCTTCGCCAGCAGGCGGATCGTCGAGAGGTGGCGCTGCTCCTCGTCGAACGGGTTGTGGCTGTCCTGGTAGAACGTGGACAGCGCGCTGACCACGGAGGACAGCATGGCCATCGGGTGGGCGTCCCGGGGGAAGCCGTCGAAGAACCGCTTGACGTCCTCGTGCAGCAGCGTGTGCTGGGTGATCTCGTTCTTGAAGGTCGCCAGCTCGTCGACCTTCGGGAGGTCGCCGTTGATCAGCGTGTACGCGACCTCGAGGAACGACGAGCGCTCGGCGAGCTGCTCGATCGGGTATCCGCGGTAGCGCAGAATGCCCTGCTCACCGTCGAGGTACGTGATGGCGGATTTATAGGCGGCGGTATTGCCGTATCCGCTGTCCAGCGTCACCAGGCCGGTATTGGCCCGGAGCTTCCCGATGTCGAAGCCCTTGTCGCCGACGGTGCTGTCGATCACCGGGTAGGTGTACTCGTCATCGCCGTACCGCAGTACTACAGAGTTGTCGCTCACGTCATCCCTCACCGACGTAGTGCCTCTTCTTCGAGGTGCCCTGACTGTCTCCACCCTCCCCCATTCGGCTCAGGAGAGTGCACTCGGGGTCGTCCATTGGACCTACTGACGGCACTGAGTGCCGCCAACTTCCTCATCCTGCCCCCTTGACTGCGGTTCCGGAAGACCTCCGTGATGTTTCCCACCGATTTGATCGATCATTTTTGTGCAGGGGTCACGAGAAGTCTTCTCCTGAGCCGCCCCGGAGCCGGAAATCCAGTGCCGTACACCGTCTGCCTGCGGAAACCGTACGGACGGCCTGACCGATCGCCTTACGGGACCCGACGAGGACGACGAGCTTCTTGGCCCGGGTGACGGCGGTGTAGAGCAGGTTGCGCTGGAGCATCATCCAGGCGCTGTTGGTGACGGGGATGACGACGGCGGGGTATTCGCTGCCCTGGGAGCGGTGGATCGTCATGGCGTACGCGTGGGCCAGCTCGTCCAGCTCGTCGAAGTCGTACCCGATCTCCTCGTCCTCGTCGGTGCGGACGGTGAGCCGCTGTTCGTCCAGGTCAAGGCCGGTGACGACGCCGACCGTGCCGTTGAAGACGCCGTTCTCGCCCTTGTCGTAGTTGTTGCGGATCTGGGTGACCTTGTCGCCGACCCGGAAGACGCGGCCGCCGAACCGCTTCTCGGGGAGATCGGGCCGGCCGGGGGTGATGGACTGCTGGAGCAGCCCGTTCAGCTCGCCCGCGCCTGCCGGCCCTCGGTGCATCGGCGCGAGAACCTGCACGTCACGGCGCGGGTCCAGGCCGAACTTGGCCGGAATCCGGCGGGCCGCCACATCCACCGCCAGCTTGCCCGCGTCAGCCGTCTCGTCCTCCACGAAGAGGAAGAAGTCGTTCAGCCCCTGGGTGAGCGGCGGCTGCCCGGCGTTGATCCGGTGCGCGTTGGTGACCACCCCCGACTGCTGGGCCTGCCGGAAGATCCTGGTCAGCCGGACGGCGGGGACGGGGCTGCCCTCCGCGAGCAGGTCGCTGAGCACCTCCCCCGCCCCGACCGAGGGCAGTTGGTCGACATCGCCCACGAGGAGGAGGTGGGCACCGGGTGCCACCGCCTTCACGAGCTTGTTGGCGAGCAGCAGATCGAGCATGGACGCCTCGTCCACGACGACCAGATCCGCGTCCAGCGGACGGTCCCGGTCGTACGCGGCGTCCCCGCCCGGCCTCAGCTCCAGCAGCCGGTGCACGGTGGACGCCTCGGCCCCCGTCAGCTCGGCCAGCCGCTTGGCGGCCCGCCCCGTGGGCGCGGCCAGCACCACCTTCGCCCGCTTGGCCCGGGCCAGCTCGACGATGGACCGTACGGTGAACGACTTCCCGCAGCCGGGCCCGCCGGTCAGGACGGCCACCTTCCGGCTGAGCGCGAGCCGTACGGCCTCCTCCTGCTCGGGCGCCAGCGAGGCCCCCGTACGCGTCGCGAGCCAGGCCAGCGCCTTGTCCCAGTCCACGTCCTGGAAGGCCGGCATCCGGTCTTCGTCCGTCCGCAGCAGCCGCCGCACCTGCCCGGCGAGGGACAGCTCGGCCCGGTGGAACGGCACCAGATAGACCGCGGTGATCGGCTCACCGCCCTCCGGCGACGGCACCTTCTCCCGTACGACGCCCTCCGGATCGGCGGCCAGCTCGGCCAGGCACTCGATGACGAGGCCCGTGTCGACCTGGAGGAGCTTGACCCCGTCCGCGATGAGCCGCTCCTCGGGGAGGTAGCAGTGCCCCTGGTCGGACGACTGGGAGAGGGCGTACTGCAAGCCGGCCTTGACCCGCTCGGGGCTGTCGTGCGGGATGCCGACCGCCTGGGCGATCTTGTCGGCGGTGAGGAACCCGATGCCCCAGACGTCGGCGGCCAGCCGGTAGGGCTGGTTCCGCACGACGGAGATCGAGGCGTCCTCATACTTCTTGTAGATACGGACGGCGATGGAGGTGGAGACGCCGACGCCCTGGAGGAAGACCATGACCTCCTTGATCGCCTTCTGCTCCTCCCAGGCCGCCGCGATCATCTTCGTGCGCTTGGGGCCGAGGCCGGGCACCTCGACGAGCCGCTTCGGCTCCTTCTCGATGATGTCGAGGGTGTCGACGCCGAAATGGGTGGTGATCCGGTCGGCCATCACCGGCCCGATGCCCTTGATCAACCCGGAGCCGAGATAGCGGCGGATGCCCTGGATGGTGGCGGGCAGCACGGTGGTGTAGTTCTCCACGGTGAACTGCTTGCCGTACTGCGAGTGCGAGCCCCAACGGCCCTCCATCCGCAGCGACTCACCGACCTGCGCGCCGAGCAGCGCACCGACCACCGTGAGGAGATCGCCGGCCCCGCGCCCGGTGTCGACGCGGGCGACCGTGTACCCGTTCTCCTCGTTGGCGTACGTGATCCTCTCCAGGACCCCAGTCACTTCACAAACACCTTCGCGGCTACCCCGCCTGGCGTCAACTCCCCCACTGGGCACGGCCCCACCTGCGCTTCCTACGTGAACGACCCTCCGGAGGCTATCGCTCGCCGCTGACAGGCGGACTCCGATCTCCCTAAGGGGCCCGCATGGGGGTGCCCTCTGAGTAGGGTCCTGCTCATGCCTGCCGACCAAGAGCTCATCCACGGCCGCACAGTCGTCACACAGGAAGTCGTCCTTATGTCACCTCAGCACATGAGGGCGTCTGGAATGACAACCCGCGACGCACTGTCTATGGGCTGGTACGTGATCGACCCGGACCGGGTGGCCAACCCTCCCTGCGACATCATCGGCTGCACTTTCGTGCACCCTGACGTCAGGGTGCTGGCGGAGAGCCCGACTGGCGCCACATACCGGGTATCTACCTCTCGGGGACTATTCAGGAAGCGCAAGAGCTACTTCTCCTGTCCCGACCATCTCGACACGGTCAAAGCCGCGCTCGTCTTCGGACACAGCGGCGACCCCGCCTGACTTCTACGATGCCGGTCACTTCATAGACGCCCTGACGGCTCGGCTCATCCACGCCACCCACCCACTTGTGACCGGGGTCACTTTTGTTTGGTGAGGTGTGATCCGCTCCAGGACCCCTTCGAGGACGGCCATGTTGGACATGACCCGACGCTACCGCCCGCCACTGACAGTGCGGTTCGCGGGCCGGTGCCTTCCTACGCCGGGGCCGGGGCCTACCTCTACCGGGGCCCGGGGCCTTGCTATTCCGCGGGCCCCCCGTCCCGTACCGCAGGCTCGCCGTCCCGTACCGCAGGCTCGCCGTCCCGTACCGCAGGCTCGCCGTCCCGTACCGCAGGCTCGCCGTCCCGTACCGAGGGCCCGCCGTCCCGGTACTCGTCGGCGAGCAGGGCGTCCATGGTGGAGCGCAGCCGGCCGATGAAGTCCTCGAACCGCTGGATCTCCTGCGGCGAGTACGCGGACATCGCCTCGGCCATCCGTTCCGCGTACGGCCCGAAGAACGCCTCGGCGCGCGGCCGGATGTCGGGGCTGCTGCGCAGGGTGACGACCCGGCGGTCGGTGCTCTCGCGGGTACGGACGATGTGCCCGGCCTGTTCGAGCCGCTTGAGGAGGATGGCCGTCGCGCCGGAGGAGAGCGAGACGCGCTCACTGAGGCGGGCGGGCGAGAGGGGCGTGCCCTTGTCCTCGGCGTACAGGATCTCCACGAGGGCGGCGGCATCGGTGGAGTGCAGCCCGAGCCAGGTCGCGAAGCGGCGGGTGAACTCGGTGTAGTTGGCGCCGAAGGCACGCAGCCCGTCCATGAGGTGGTCGACGCGGGTGGCTTCGTCGTCGCCGCCCCCGTTCCTGTCGGCTGCCGCATCAGCGTCGGCTGCCGCATCAGCGTTGGCCATGGCTCCGCCCCACCCTCTCTCCGCACTGTCGGTCTCCCACGCTGTCACTCTCCCGCGCTTTGACAACCTACCGCGCCCCATTTACCTTTACCGCAAAGCTATCTATCTTTGCGGCAAAGCAACCATGGGAGTCGAAGCACCATGCCCGAACCTTCCCGGCCTGCGGAAACCCCTCCCTCGGTGCGTCAGTGGCTCGGCCTCATCGCCGTGGCCCTGGGCGTCGCGCTGATCGTCGTGGACATCACGATCGTCAACGTGATCCTGGCGCCGATCATCGAGGACCTGTCCATCGGCTCGTCCGAGGCGCAGTGGATCCAGGAGTCCTACGCGATCACCTTCGCGGCCCTCCTCCTGGTCACCGGCCGCCTCAGCGACCTCTACGGCGCGCGCCGGATCTTCCTGCTGGGCCTCGTCGTGTTCGGCGCGACGAGCCTGCTGGCCGCCCTCGCGCCCGGCGGCGGGCTGCTGATCCTCGCCCGGTTCGTCCAGGGCGTCGGCGGGGCGATGATCCTGCCCACCTCCCTGGCCCTGCTGAACGCCACGTTCTCCGGACGCGCCCGGGGCCAGGCGTTCGCGATCTGGGGCTCCACGATCGGAGCGGCGGCGGCCGTGGGACCGCTGCTGGGCGGCTGGCTCGCGGACATCTCCTGGCGCTGGGCCTTCGGCATCAACATCCCGCTCGTCGCCCTGATCGTGGCGGGCGGCCTGCTGTACCTGGACGTGTCGCCGCGCACCCGGGGCCGTATCGACGGCGTCGGAGCCGTCCTGTCGGCGGCCGGCCTCGGCCTGCTCGCGTACGCCCTCATCGAGGGCCGTACCCACGGCTGGCTGATGACGACGAAGCCGCTGGAGGTCGGCGGCTTCACGTGGAGCGGCGGCCCGTCGCCGGTGCTGGTCGCTTTCCTCGCGCCCGCCCTGGCCCTGGGAGCGTTCTGGCGGCGGCAGGCGGTGCTCGGCCGGTCGGGCGGCGAGCCGCTGATGGACGTCGGCCTCTTCTCCATCCGCTCGTTCCGCAACGGCAACTTCGTGACGCTGATGGTCGGGCTGGGCGAGTTCGGCATCATCGCGGTGCTGCCGCTCTGGCTCCAGTTCGCCCTCGGCTACAGCGCGTTCCAGGCGGGCCTGGCACTGGTCGCCCTGGCAGCGGGCAGTTTCGCGGCCTCCGGAGCGAGCTTCCCCATGTCGGCGACGGTCTCCGCCCTCACGCAGGTCCGGATCGGCCTGGTGCTGGAGGCGGCGGGACTGGCGATGCTGGCGCTGATCGCCTCGACGGACAGCGCGTGGTGGCTGATCGCGTCGGCCCTGTTCGTGTACGGGGTCGGGGTCGGGTTCGCCACGGCGCAGGTCACCAACATCGTGCTCGTCGACGTCCCGCCCCGCAGCGCCGGTCAGGGCTCGGGCATCCAGAGCGCGGCGCGCGAACTCGGCTCGGCACTCGGCATCGCGCTCCTCACCACCCTCTTCTTCAGCACCCTGGCCTCCGGCATGACCGACCGCCTCACGCGGGACGGGGTGGCCGCCGGTGAGGCGGAACGGCTGGGCGACGTCGTCACGGAGAGCGCCGGTTCGGTGATCGGCTCCTTCGCGGCGGACCCGCGTACGGCGACGGCGGCGGAGGCGGCGCGCGAGGCGATGGCGGTGGGGGTGCAGGTCTCCGGGTACGTGTGCGCGGGGCTGCTGCTGTTGGCGCTGGCGGCGACGCTGTTCATGTCGCCGAAGGCGCGTACGGACGCGCCGGACGCGCGGGCGGAGGAGAAGCGGAGCGGGCGGCAGGGGGTGGGCGACCCGGCCCGCTGAACAACTCACTCGTACGTTCCCCTCCCCCACCCCCATCATGAGCGCATGGCACTGAACGACACCCTGGCCCGCGTGGACGCGGACCTCGCCGCCGGGCGCATACCGGTGGCGAGGCAGCGCCTGCGCGGCCTGGTCTCCTCCTACCCGCACGACCCCGCACCCCGCCGCCGCCTTGCCGAGGTGTACCGCCTGTACGGGGATGCGGCGGAGGCCGGCCGTTGGATGTACCTGGAGGAGGACCGCGCTCCGGAGGAGACGGCGGCTTTCGAGGAGCGGTACGCCAACGCCGTACGCCGCATGCGGGCCATGGCCTGGCGGGGCCCGGAGTCGGACGCGCCGACCCCGTTCGCCGCCGGGCAACTGGCCGCCGTACGGGAGGCCGCCTCGGACATCGTCGGGCGGCCGGTCACGTGGGACGGGCTGGCGGAGGTGAAGGGGGACGCGCGGGAGATCAGTCGGCTGGCCGACGCCCTGACGGGCATCGGGTGCCTGCTGCTGACCGTCGCCTTCCTCGGGATCTGGGTCTACGGGCTGGTCTCGCTGTTCGACTGAGGCTCGGGCTGAGGAAGCACCGCCTCCAGTCGGGACCCCCTGCTCTCCGCGATCCGCTGGACCTGCTCCAGGCACTCGCTCAACCGGCTGGCGAGGAAGTGGAGTTCGGGCGCGGTGACGCCGGGCTCGGTCAGCAGACCGTCGGCGTGCCCGAGCAGTTCGTACGCCATGTCGAGCTGGATGTCCTCCACCTCGTCGGCCTTCCGGGACACGTAACCGGTGCCGTCCCCGACGACGTAGCAGGGCTTCCCACCCGTACCCGTCCAGGGCAGCAGCCGGGCGACGGAGGCTTCGCTCCCACCGGTCACCCTCATGCGACGGCCTCGCTTTCACCACGGCCGGGGCGAAGGCTCGGGGGTGGCGGCAGCGGCTCCAGGGCACGGGCGAGGGCGTACGTCATGGGGGGCCTGCTTTCTCGTCTTACGGGGTGGACGGGCGTCGCTTCTTTCCGTAGCGAACCCATCACAGAGTGGGGTCATGAGTCGCTACGCTTCCAGCGGGTCGGGCATGACAGCACGCTGGCCAGATCGAGGAGTTGGGCGCGCATGAAGGCGAACAGGCGGCCGCGTACGGCACGGCAGAAGTACGGCGAGGAGTTGCGACTGCGGCGCACGGCCGCCGGGATGACTCAGGAGGCGCTGGCCGAACAGGTGGTCTGCTCACCGACGCTCATCAGCCACTACGAGGCGGGGCGGCGCCTACCGAGTCCGGACGACGCACGACGGATCGACCGGGCGCTGGGGACGGACGGGTTCTTCGAGCGATGGCTGAAGGACCTGGAGACGAAGTTCAACGATCATTTCGCGGCTGTGGCGGAGTTGGAGCAGCAGGCGGTGCTCATCCAGCAGTTCGCGCTGTCGCTGGTGCCTGGCCTGCTTCAAACGGACGACTACGCGAGGGCCCTGTTCGAGTCATTCCGGCCTAACTACCGCCGGGAGGAGGTTGACCAAGACGTTGTCAGTCGAATGGAGCGCGCCCGCCTCCTCGACGGCCCGATGAATCCGGTGCTGTGGACCCTGCTGGACGAGGCAGTGTCGCGACGCCGGGTCGGCGGACCTCAGGTGATGGCCGCACAGTTGCGAAAGATCGCGGACATGGCTGAGGCGGGACGGCTGCGGCTGCACGTGCTGCCGTTCGAGGCTGGGGCCCATTCTCTTCAGGAGAGCCTGCTGACGCTGATGAGCTTCCCCGACTCGGCGCCGGTGGCATACGTCGAGGGCTTCCAGACGGGCAACTTGATGGACGATCCGCAGTTGGTGGCGTTCAGCCGCGCGGCCTACGATCTCGCCCTGGGCGATGCGTTGTCGCACCAGGAATCGGTGGCCCATGTGCGGGCCGCAGCAGAGGAGCACGAACATGGTCAGCAATAGGCGGGGGACTACGGACGCTTCCACCCTCACGGGATGGTTCAAGTCCAGCTACAGCGGCGGGAGCAACGGCGAGTGCCTTGAGGTCGCCCGTGGCCATGCCACCGTCCCCGTACGCGACAGCAAGGCGGCGGACGGTCCCGCGCTGATGTTCTCCACCCAGGGCTGGACCCGGTTCGTCAGCGCCGTCAAGGGCGGCGAGCTCTCCGCCTGACAAGTGGTGGCCCGCCACGGACCCCGTCGGCGTACGTCGAAGCATCCTGGAGGAGCACGAACATGCGCATCACTGAGCCCACCACGACTGACGGCCCGGCCCTGACCGGATGGCGCAAGTCCACCTACAGCGGCGGGGACCAGGGCGAGTGCCTTGAGTTCGCGGATGGCCACGCCACCGTCCCCGTACGCGACAGCAAGACTCCCGCCGGCCCCGTGCTCGCCTTCTCCCCCCAGGGCTGGACCCGGTTCGTCACCGCCGTCAAAGGCGACGAACTCTCCGCCTGACGTACAACGACCACTCAGCGGCCCCGTCGCGGTCACCGACCTGACGGGGCCGCTGTCATGCCCCATTGCCCAGCTACTCAAACTTGACTAGGGTCGCCGTCATGACTGAGAAGACCATTCCGCTGCTGCCCTGCCGGACGGAACTGATCCAGTCCGTGGTCGACTTCTACACAGCCCTGGGCTTCGAGACGACGCACCTGCAGAAGAGCCCGTACGCGTACGCGGTGGTCGAGCGGGGAGCCGTCGAGCTCCAGCTCTACGGCATGAAGGACTACGACCCGGGAACGTCGCATTCGAGCTGCTATGTGCTCACCGACGATGTCGACGGCCTGCACGCGGCCTTCCGGTCGGGCCTCAAGACGGCGTACGGGCGCATCCCGACGCGCGGGCTGCCGCGTATCGGCCCGCTGAAGGACATGTCGTACGGGGTACGGCAGTTCCTGGCGACCGACCCGACCGGCAACACGATCCGGGTGGGCCAGGTGATCGGTGATGACGGCGCCCAGGAGTCCGCAGCAACCGCCCCGAGGGAGACCTTCGCCCGCGCGTTGCACATGGCGGACCTGTTCGCGGACTCCAAGCAGGACTATCCGGGGGCCGCCAGGATCATCGACCGGGTGCTGAAGCTGGAGGACGAGCAGCCGACCCCGGTACAGAGGGTGCGGCTGCTCGTCCTGCGCGGGGACATCGCGCAGCGGTTGGGGGATGCGGAGGGGGCTCGGGGTTGGCTGGAGGAGGCGGGTTCGGTGCAACTCAGTGCCGAGGAGCGTGAGTCGGCGCGCGATGCTCTTGCTCGGCTGAGTGATCTGCGGGGGTGAGCGGCGGCGGGGCGGGGTCAGGTCATGGTGACGGTCGAGTACCTGTCCGGCGCGGAGCTGTCCCACGCCACGTGGACCCGGCAGCGGACCGGCTGGCCGGTGGCGGTGAGCCCGCTCGCCGCGATGGTGCCCGCCGGGTTGGTCAACGTACTGAACAGGCCTCCGGCGGGGCCGGCCCCTCCTTGGGTGAATCCCAGAGCGCTCGGCGCCACGGTGGTGGGGTAGAACTGCGCGTCACCCGTGATCGTGTACGTGCCCCGGGTGGTGTCCTTGCGTTTTCTGCCCGGGATGATGGAGGCGAGGGAGAAGGTGTCCTCCCCTCCGTCGGAGACGTTGCCCTGCGCGTCGACGACCCACAGCTCCCAGTACCGTCCGACGGTGGCGAACACGTCCGATCCCTTGGCCGTGACGTAGGAGTCGATGCTCGCGGCGGGCAGGGCGGTCCATGCCGAGCCGTCCCACTGCTCAACGGCGAAGACCCGGTTGATCTCCTGGATGATCAGCCCTTGCTGGGGCGGGTTGACGCTCAGTTGCCGCCTGCGTTCGAAGTAGCCGCATTCGCCCTCCTTCTCGTCCGCCGACAGGTTGGTGAGGGCGGCCTGCGAGGCGAGGGGGGCGGTGGCACCGGTGGCCGTGGTTGCCGTGGAGGGAGCGCGTTGGATGGGCGACGGGGAGGAGTGGCCTGTGGTGTGCGCCCCACCGAGCGGTACGGGGCCGGAGCCCGGGGAGAGGCGGTCCGCCGACGGGGCAGGAAGGGGGCGGGCCAGGGCCGCCGTGGCGTTCGCTTCGGCCGCGCGCTCGAAGTGGTCCGAGGGGTCCGATACGCGCAGCCCGGATCCGGTGTCGGTGCCGGTCACCGGACCCTGGCGCTGCTGGATCACGTGGGTGAGTTCGTGGGCGAGGGTGTGCTTGTCCGTGCCGCCGTGGCCGAGCACGACGTGGTCGCCGGAGGTGTAGGCGCGGGCGCCGATCTCGGAGGCGGAGCGGGCGGCGGAGGGGCCGTCGTGGACGCGTACGGATTCGAAGCCCTCGCCGAGACGTAACTCCATCTCCGTACGCACCGGTTCGGCGAGCGGCCGCCCCGGCGAGCGCAGGACGTCGTGCACGCTGGAGCGCCGTACGGGTGTGTTGGCCTCGGACTCCGTCGCCGCTGGTGTGTCCGGGTGGCTGCGGGAGGGATCGTGGACGTGGCGCTGGTCCTCGATCATCTGGGCGAGCGCGGCGTTGCCGATGGAGCGCTGGAGGAAATCGGCGGTGGCCGGGGGCAGGGGCGCGTCGGGGCGGACCTTCTGGTCGGCCAAGGCCGGGACATGCACGCTTCTGCTGTCGGGGGCTTTGCTGAGCGACGCCTCTTCGTTGTGCGGGTGATGCGCCCTACCGTGCACGAGCCACTCCTAGCCGTCAACGGCGCCCGCACCGGCTGCGGTTGCCCTCGACAAGCCCTATCAGGATCGGGGGCGGCAGGGAAGGGCGGCTGGTGCGGACCCGGTGCGGCGCTGCGGAGGGCTCGTCGCTTACAGGTCGAGTACCGCCCAGACCCGCCGGCCGTCCTCTGCGGTGTCCGTTCCACACGAGACGGCGCCGAGGCGGGTGAGTTCTGGCAGCACCGTGCCGTTCGCGACCTCATGCGCCGGCTGGTGTGACAGCGCGACGATCAGGGCCTGCTGCCCCTGGTCCGCGAGGTGCACGGATACCCGGCGGCCGCCGTCTGCGACTGCGGTGCGCACCAGTAACTCCGTTAACTCGGCTGCGGCCCGGCCTGCTTCGCGCAAGCCCCACTCGCGCAGCCGAAGAAGCACGTGGTCTGAGGCCTTCTTCGGAGTCCAAGGAGCACTGTCGAGTTGCCAGTTCGCGGACCTTCGGTTCCGAACCAGCGTCCGGGCACGCGGGGTAGCTGTGGAGCTGGCCTCCGGACGTGGCGGGGAGACCGGGCGCTTCGGCGGGGGCGGGGTCTTCGGCGGATGGTCCGGGGCGTGATCCGACACGACGGCTCCCTGGGTCGGCGGCGCGGATGGCCATCGTAGGAGCGGGTGTTGCGGCTGATGGCGGCGATCGGCCCTAGCTTCACCCGTACAGATGGGGCATCCGTACGACTTGACGCTGTGCAGCGGCGGGGAGCGGGGCGGGTGGGCGAAGCGCGGGTTCATGGGCTGGGTGGGTGTTGGGCTCTTGGAGACGCATGTGCTTGCCTGTGCTGCGCCTTGCGCCCTGCGCCTTGCCGCCTTGCGGTGGCCGATGAGGCGGCTCAACTGGCCTTGCGGGGCTCGCGTGCGTGCTGACCATTCCGCTCTGCCACCATGTAAGGGTGAGGGGCGCAGCAATGAGTCAAGAAATGGCAAAGCCCCTATAAAACCTCAGGTCAGGAAGAGTGGTCCCCGCGCAGGCGGGGGTGTTCCGGACCCGCAGTACGTCAGCGGCCTCCTCGCCACGTGGTCCCCGCGCAGGCGGGGGTGTTCCTCCATCTAGGGGGCGTGACCCGTGGATGGCATCGTGGTCCCCGCGCAGGGCGGGGGTGTTCCGCCCGCGAGGACCTGGAGGCGCTCCGGGCCTGCTGGAATTCAGACGAGCGTCTCCCAAGTTGCCAAGGAGCGCGCAGCAGTGGCTAGTTGTAAGGGGCCGGACGCCCACGCTGCTCCTTGCGCACCGTCTCGACTGGGAGGCGCCCGACGTTCGCCCGGAGTGCCGCACCCACCCCGACCGTGGCCACATGGCCATCATGGCAACCGACGAGGCGTGCGCCGCAGTTGATGCCGCCGCACGATCTCGAACCGGGGCTGGCCGGTCGCGGCCAGCGCTCCAGATCCATCAGGGACTCGGGGGTGCCGATATCACTCGCGGCCGGAATCGTACGGCCCCGTGGTGCCGCCCCAGAGGCGGGCCTCGACGGTGGCGTGTTTCTTGATCGCCGGGCTCGGTCGGTCACACTCCGGCTACCCGGCCGGACCCACGATCGGGAGGGGACGCACATGGCCCGCACACTGCGGATGCTCGGCACCAACTCGAAAAACGGCGAATGCCCCACGCTCTACGAGGACGTCGACTCGGGCGAGATTCTTGTCCAGGGGTACACCGTCACCGAGCCCGAGGTAATCGCGCAGTTGGCCAACCCCCTGGAAGGGGAGTCGCTCGTGGTCGTCGACCGGGCCCTGCTGCTCAACTTCTCCCCCAAGGAGTGACGTTGCAGAGCACCGTTCCCGCAACCGGGATACTCGACTTCTTCCGGAACGGCTTCGAGCACACGGCCTGGCGGCTGGAGACCCGCCGGGAGTACGACGCCGACCAGCGGACCGGGGAGTACCAGCAGTTCCTCCAGGGCGTTGCGCCCGACAACGACGAGGACAGCCCCTGGTACTCCAACACCCGCACGCAGACGGGGCAGGGCAAGCGTATCGAGGGGGTCCGTCTGGTTGACGAGCCCGCAACGGCCAACCAGCGGTACCTGATTGCCACAACTCCGGGAAATCTGACTGCCGGGGAGGACATCCGCTACCTCTACCGGTCAGCAGGCGCCGCCATTACGAGGATCTGCCCCCGTGCTGTCCTGGCCGACCAACTGGACCGGCTGATGTCCGTGAACGGGCTGTCGACCGTGGAACTGGGGATCATTCCGCTCACCGCCGAGGGACGGATCGGCATCGGTGACGACTTCTGGACCACGACGACCGCCTCGTCATCGCCGAGACGTGGAACACGCAGATGTGGCTGGACTCGGCCGACGACATCGCCCTGTACGCGAAGGTGTGGAACGGGCTGAGCGACGGGGCAGTGACAGGGCGCGCAGCGCATGCCGTCATCGCTCGCACGCGGGCCGCGATCGGCTTCCGAGAAACCCGGAGCAACAGCGGCCACTGCTGGAGAAACAGCGAGAAACATCCCGGGGTTCGAGAAACAACTCTCTCTACGGTCTGAGAACCACTTCGACGACCCGGGAGACGGCCGTGCCCGTACGCCAGTCACCGCCGGTCCGCGATATGTCCGAGCAACAGCAACGCGGGTGGTGCTGCGTCTGGTGCAGGGAGCCGCTGGGCGTCAGCCTGGGCACCGACCTCGGGGAGCAGCGCATCGTCCCGGCCACCGGCGCCGCGTACAGCTGGTTCCCCCGCGAGTGCCCGGACGCGGCGGCGTGTGCCGGGCGGGCCGCCGGGTGACGGCCCTGGATGGCCGCCCAGCCGCCCGCCGCTCGATGGCATACGCCTCTCCGGAGTGCCGTGCCGCCAGCGGCTGGCCGGGCTGGCCAGACGGGCACCGGCTGTGCGCCGGCAATGTCGACCTCATCGCAGGCGGGGGTGTGGTCGAGCGCCTGCACTGCGACTGCCCCTGCCACACCTGAACTCCCGCCCCGGGCGCTCACCCCTGGCGGGACAGCGGCCGGGCCGGGCCATCCCCCATCCGCTGGACGGAGGCACCACCATGCGTACCACCGACACCCGCCCGACCGCACCCCCCGGGCGGCGTCGATGAAGGCCGCCCTTCCCCGACCGCCGTCACCACCTGCGAGGCGTGCTGGGTGGAGCTGGTGGAGGGTGCACGCGTTACCAATGCCGGCGCCGATCTGCTGTGCCAGCCGTGCGCGCTCGGCAACCACCCGCGGCGCGTCGACCTGTTCCCGCCGTTCGGTATCTACGGGCTGACGGAGCGCCGGATCGAGCAGGGCCGACACGGCAGCGGCCCGCCGCAAACCCCGCCGAACCCGCGGCCCGCACTCCCGACGCCGAAGCCGACGCCCTCACCACCGGGCACGCCGCCGGTGTGACGAAGGGTGTGGGCCTTGGTCTCGCGCGGCCGAGGCTCGGGGCTCGGCCTCCGGGCCCCGAGCTTCGGGGTCGGACGGTTCACTCGTGCGGGGGTAGGTGGGAGGGGGCCCGGCCCGAAGCTCGGGTTCCAGGATTTGGGTGTCGGGATGCGAGGTTCGGGGTCCGAGCGCCTTCTTAACCGGTAGGTAGGAGCAAGGGGTTGGGGAAACCTCCGCACATGCCGGCCTCCGACACCACTCCGCCCCCTCGGGCAGCGGGCCACTCGGCGGTCTCCCAGCGCGGCATGGTGCCGGTCACGGAGAGCAGGAGCACGACGAGGCGGTAGCAGGGGTCGGGCCAGGACGAGTCGGCCGTCCACGCGCGGTGGCGACGGCGTCCGAGGAGGAGGGAATCGAGGAACGAGCTGTCACCGAGGCCCGGACGGCGCCCCCGGGTCCGACAGAGCTCTCGCAGCCATGGCCGCCAGGCGTCCGGCCAGTCGGCCGGGGTAGGTGGTTGACCGGCCCGCCCATCGGCGCGGCTCAAACGCAGGAGAGGACACGATCAGAGTGAGCGGCGCCGAGCACCCGAAGCAGACCCCCGACGGAGCGGCCGAACTCCTGGTTCGCTGCCTGGAGAACGAGGGCGTCGAGGTGGTGTTCGGCGTACCCGGCGAGGAGAACATCCGTTTCACCAATGCCCTCGCCCGCTCGGAGAAGATCCGCTACATCCTTACCCGGCACGAGCAGGCCGCGTCTTTCATGGCGGAGATGCACGGCCGGCTCACCGGCTCGGCAGGCGTGATGTCCGCGACGCTGGGGCCCGGCGCGATCAACCTGATGCTGGGCGTCGCCGACGCCATGACGAACAGCACGCCCGTTGTCGCGATCACCGCGCAGGTCGGCAAGGAGCGCAACTACAAGGAGTCCCACCAGTTCGTGGACCTGGTGAGCATGTACGCCCCGATCACGAAGTGGTCGGCGGAGGTCCCGGCTACCCAGGCCATCCCCGAGATGGTGCGGCGAGCGTTCAAGACCGCGGAGTCCGAGCGGCCCGGCGCCGTCTACCTTGCCGTGCCCGAGGACGTCGACGAGGCGACGGACGGCTCGGACCTGCGCCCGCTGCGCAGGAACGTCGTGCAGCCCGAGGCACCGTCCCCGAAGCAGGTCAAGCGGGCGGCGGAGTTGCTGCGGGCGGCCCGCCGGCCGGTGATCCTCGCCGGACACGGTGCGGCGCGCGGCGGCGCCGAGAAGTCGCTGGCGGCGTTCGCCGCCGCACTCGACGTGTCGACGGCGACCACCTTCCACGGCAAGGGCGTCCTGCCCGACGACCACCCGTGTGCGACCGGCACGTTCGGCTTCATGCGGCGCGACTACACCAACTTCGGGTTCGAGGAGGCCGACGTCGTCATCGCCGTCGGCTACGAGCTGCAGGAGTTCGACCCGTCCCGGATGAACCCGGACGGTGACAAGAAGATCGTCCATATCCACCGCGTCCCGGCGGAGGTGGACGACAGCTACTCGGTCGACGTCGGCATCATCGGCGATATCTCCGCCTCACTCGACGCCCTCGCCACGGAACTCGACGGCCTGCGCTGGACCATCGACGACGAGGACACAGCGGCTATCCGCACGCTGCTGGCCAAGGAGCTCGAGCAGGGCGCCGCTGACGAGCGCTACCCGCTCGCCCCGCAGCGCGTCATCGCCGACACCCGCGCCGCGCTCGGTCGCGACGACATCGTGCTGGTCGACACCGGCGCGCTGAAGATGTGGATGGCCCGGCTCTACCCGACGTACGCGCCGAACACCTGCCTCATCTCCAACGGCTTGTCCACCATGGGCTTCTCGCTGCCCGGCGCGCTCGCGGTTCAGCTCGCCAGGCCGCAAACGAAGGTGTTGGCGGCTGTCGGCGACGGCTCGTTCCTCATGCACTCCCAGGAGATCGAGACGGCGGTTCGGGAGAACATCCCGCTGACCGTGCTGATCTGGGAGGACAACGGCTACGGGCTCATCAAGTGGAAGATGGACCTGGAGGTCGGGGAACACTCCAACACCGACTTCGGCAACCCGGACATCGTCCAGTACGCCCGCAGCTTCGGCGCGAAGGGCTACCACATCGAGTCCGCTGGGGAGCTTCTGCCGACGCTCCGTGAGGCACTGGCGGACCCGGGAGTGTCAATCATCAATTGCCCGGTGGACTATGCCGAGAACATGAACCTCATCGAGCAGCTCGGGCACCTCGACTCCGCGCTCTGACCCGTCCGCGGCGCGGCCCTACCGTCGTAAGGGCCGCGCGGCGGCCCTCCTGCAGGGGCGGCGCCCTCTGATCTGCGACATCGCGTGGCATCTCCGCAGCGCGGGGTAGACGGCCACCGTGAGAATCGGCCAGTCGGGGAGAGGAACTTCTATCGTGCGTGCTCGGAGCATTGGTGCGGCAGCCGCCACGGGGTTGGCGCTGGTGGCCGCCCGCGACCTCGTGCAGAAGAAGCACGCGCTGCTGAGGAACTTCCCCCTGGTGGGACACGCCAGGTATGTGCTGGAGACGATCGGCCCCGAGCTACGGCAGTACATCGTGACGTCCAACGATGAGGAGCGTCCCTTCAGCCGTGACCAGCGGAGCTGGATCTATGCGTCGGCGAAGGGCCAGAACAACTACTTCGGGTTCGGCACCGACAACGACATCGAGCACATACAGGGTCATGCATACGTGAAGCAGCGTACGTTCGCCGGTGTGCTGCCCGATCTGAGCGACCCGCAGACGGCGTTGCCCTCGGCCAAGGTGCTCGGCGGACCGCGCGGCCGCGCCAAGGCGTTCCGCCCGGCGAGCGTCGTCAACATCTCGGCGATGAGCCTCGGCTCGCTGTCCGGGGCGGCCGTCACGGCGCTCAACGAGGGCGCGGCGCTGGCCGGGACGATGCAGAACACCGGCGAGGGGGGCCTGTCGTCCTACCACCTCAACGGCGGGGACCTCGTCTTCCAGATCGGTACGTCGTACTTCGGCTGCCGTAACGAGGACGGGACGTTCAACCTCGACAAGCTCAAGTCCATAGTCGCGGGCGCGCCCGTCAAGGCGATCGAGATCAAGCTCTCGCAGGGCGCGAAGCCGGGGCTCGGCGGCATGCTGCCGGGCGTCAAGGTGACCGACGAGATTGCCGGGATCCGCGACATTCCCGCAGGCAAGGACTGCGTTTCGCCATCGCGGCACACCGCGTTCCACGACGTCGACTCAATGCTCGACTTCGTGGAACTGTTGGCCACGGAGACTGGATTGCCAGTCGGGATCAAGAGCGCCGTCGGGGAGATGGACTTCTGGGAGGAACTTGCCACCCTGATGGAGCGGGGCGAGCGAGGGGTCGACTTCGTGACCGTCGACGGTGGCGAGGGCGGCACCGGGGCGGCTCCCCTGATCTTCGCCGACTCGGTGTCCCTGCCGTTCCGCATGGGCTTCTCCCGCGTCTACGCCGTGTTCGCCGAGCGGGACCTGACCGACGACATCACCTTCATCGGCTCCGGCAAGCTCGGCCTGCCCGAGAACGCCGTCGTCGCGTTCGCCCTCGGCGTCGACATGATCAACGTGGGCCGTGAGGCGATGCTGTCCATCGGCTGCATCCAGGCCCAGAAGTGCCACACCGACAAGTGCCCCACGGGCATCGCCACCCAGAACCCGTGGCTGGCGCGCGGCATCGACGTACCCTCGAAGGGCATTCGGGCTGCGATGTACCTGCGCACTCTGCGCCGGGAGTTGCTGAAGGTCTCGGGCGCCGTCGGTGTTCCCCACCCGTCGCTCATCACCCCCGCCGACATAGACATCCTGAACGGCGACTACGACGCCCGCAGCCTGGGGAGTGTGTACGGCTACAAGGATGGCTGGGGCTCGCTCGGCCCGGAGCTCGCCCATGAGATCGCCGAACTGCTCACCACCTGAGCCAGAGGTGGTCGCTGCCGGCGGAGCAGGTGGGCTCGACAGCGGCGCGCCCGGGGTTCCGGCCGCGCCGCTGTCGAGCTGTGGTCAGCCCCCGGGGGGAGCTCCCGGGTCAGTGGAGCTTGTTGACGGCCGTCTTCGTCGTGGTGCGGAAGGCGGTCAGCGGGGCGTCCGCGAGGTCGCCCGTCCGGCCCCAGCGGACGAGGGTGACGGTGCGGCCGTCGCGGCCGACGGAGAACAGGTGGATGTCGGAGATGCCGATCTGCGGGTCGGCGGTGTCCAGGCTGTAGACCCAGGCGCCCTCCTCGACCGCGAGCTTGCCGTGGGAGGCGCTGGTGGCCTGCAGACCC
>NZ_JBHXOX010000053.1:0-24048 GCF_042718795.1 Streptomyces cyaneofuscatus | reverse complement strand
ACGGACTCGCCGGTCAGCATCGACGCGTCGACGGCCGAGCTGCCCTCGACGACCCTGCCGTCCGTGGCGATCTTCTCCCCGGGCCGGACCACGAACCGGTCCCCGAGCTGGAGTTCGGCGGTCGGTACGGTCACCTCGCGGCCGTCGCGCAGGAGCGTGACCTCCTTCGCGCCCAGCTCCATCAGCGCCCGCAGCGCGGCCCCGGCCTTCCGCTTGGAGCGGGCCTCGAACCAGCGTCCGGCGAGGATGAAGGCGGTCACCCCGGCGGCGGCTTCGAGGTAGATGTTCCCGGCGCCGTCGCTGCGCGCGATGGTCAGCTCGAACGGGTGCGTCATCCCGGTCATGCCCGCCGTACCGAAGAACAGCGCCCACACCGACCACAGGAACGCGGCCGACGTGCCGACCGAGATCAGCGTGTCCATGGTCGCCGCGCCGTGCTTGAGGTTGGTCCAGGCGGCGCGGTGGAAGGGCCAGCCGGCGTACGTGACGACGGGGGCGGCGAGGGTCAGGGAGAGCCACTGCCAGTTGTCGAACTGGAGGGCCGGGATCATCGCCATCGCGATCACCGGGACGGCGAGGACGAGTGCGGTGATCAGGCGCTGGCGGAGGGCGGTGAGTTCGCGGTCGGGTTCTTCCGTCTCCGCCGCCGCACTCGCCTTCGCCTCCTGCGGCGGTGGCGGTTCCTGGGCGGTGTAGCCGGTGGCCTCGACGGTGGAGATCAGGTCCTGTACGGAAATGTCCTCGCCCCGGTACGTGACCTTCGCCTTCTCGGTGGCGTAGTTGACGGTCGCCTCCACGCCGTCCATCCGGTTGAGCTTCTTCTCGATGCGGGCCGCGCAGGAGGCGCAGGTCATGCCGCCGATGGACAGCTCTACGGAGGCGTCGGAGGCGTCGGAGGTGCCGGCACCGGTGACGGTGGGGGTGGTGGCGGAGCGGGTGGGCACGGGGTCCTCCTCGGGGCGATTCGTATACCCCTAGGGGGTATATTTTCCTCTCCTCATGTATACCCCCCACCCCTATAAAACGCAAGGCGCGCCGGAGGGGGCCTGCCGGGCGGGGTCGCGCATTTCCGCGATCATGCGTTCAGATGGAGGGCTGCGCGGCCCCTCGGCCGCCCCGTAGGCTGGCCATTGGACTAGACCTATAGCTGCGTTCAGCTGCGTATCGGAGGAATGGGGACCCATGAGCAACCGTGCAGTCCTGGAGGTGATCGCTCTCGACGCGGAGGACGCGGTCGCCGCCCAGGCAGGTGGTGCAGACCGCCTCGAACTGGTCACCGACATGGCCGCGGACGGCCTGACGCCGTCACGGGAGACCTTCGCGGCGATCCGGTCGGCCGTGGACATCCCGCTGCGCGTGATGCTCAGAGTGGCGGACGGGTTCGCCGCCGGTGACATCGAGGTGCTGGTCGGCAAGGCCCGTGAGATGCGGAGGGCGGGCGCCGACGAGTACGTCCTCGGCTTCCTCGACGAGGACGGCCACGCCGACCTCGTGGCCGTCGAGCGGATCGTCGCCGAGCTGGACGGCGCCCGCTGGACGTTCCACCGCGCGATCGACCGGGCCGCCGACCGCGACGCCCTGCGCAAGCAGCTCGCGGACCTGCCCGGCCTGGACACGTACCTCACGGCGGGTTCGCCGGCCGGGGTCGACGACGGCATCCCGACGCTCCTCGCCGAGGCCGCCCGCACCGGGCAGCCGGGGTACGAGCCGCAGATCCTGGTGGGCGGCGGCCTCCAGCTCCACCACCTGCCGCGGTTGCGGGCGGCGGGCATCGACGCCTTCCACATCGGCGGCGCGGCCCGCCCGGCCGGCTGGTCGGCGCCGGTGGACGCGGCGGCGGTACGGGAGTGGCGCGAGGCGCTCGACGCCTGATCCAGGAGGCGCTGATCCAGGAGGCGCTGATCCAGGAGGCGCTGATCCAGGAGGCATGGGGCGGGCGCCGCGACAGGCCCCGCCCCTCCCCCCTTCCCTCCCGGGGGACTACCCCAGCGCCCCCGGCAACGCCGCCGCATGGACGACCGTCAGCCCCGAAACGGCCCTGGTCAGCGCCACGTACAGCCGCCGCAGCCCGGTCCGCTCGTCCGGCTCGCCGTCCACCACGGCCGCCGGCTCGTCCAGCACCACGTAGTCGTACTCCAGGCCCTTCGCCAGCGACGCCGGCACCAGCGTCAGCCGCGACTCGGCGGTGGTCTCCTCACCAGGCGAGAGGTACGCGTGGCCCGCCGCCTCCAGGGCCGCGCCCAGCGCCGGAATCCGGGCGTCGGCGGCGATCAGCCCGATGGACCCCTCATGGCGCAGCGACTCCTCGCAGGCGCCGACCACGGCCGCGTCCAGGCCATCCGCCCCGCCCGCCACCTCCCGTACGACCAGCGAACCCGGCGACTCCCGCACCGACTCCACCGCCGCGAGCCCCGGCGAGATCGCGGGCAGCAGCCGGGAGGCGTACGCGATCACCTCGCGCGGCACACGGAAGCCGGCCGTCAGCTCCTCCACCACCGCGTCCGCCTTGCCCAGGTGGAACAGCGCCTCGTTCCAGCTCTCCGTGGACCACGGCGTCGTCCCCTGCGCGAGGTCCCCGAGCACGGTCGCCGAACCGGTCGAACAGCGCCGCCCCACCGCCCGGTACTGCATGGGGGAGAGGTCCTGCGCCTCGTCGAGCACGACATGGCCGAGCGAGTGCGTGCGGGCCACCAAATCCCGGGCCTCGTCGATGAGCACCGCGTCCGCCGCCGACCACCGGGCCGACTTCACGCTCCGGGCGGGCTTCGCCCAGAGGATCAGCTTCTGCTCGTCCTCACTCAACAGCCCCTCCGCGTGGACGGCCAGGAACTCCGGGTCGGCCAGCAGCCGCAGCACCAGCTTCGCCGGATCCACGGCGGGCCAGATCGCCTTCACGGCCGCCTTCACCGCCGGGTTGCGGGCCACGGTGTTCTGCACCCGGTCGTCGGGGGCCTCACCGGCCTCCTCCATCCGTACGAGGACGGCGTGCGCGATCCGCTGCGGCAGGGCCTCGTGGGCGGAGCCGTACCGCATGTCCCGGGCGAGCAGCTCCTCGACCATCTCCTCGATCTCGTACGCGGGCACCCGCCAGCGCCGCGACCCGCGCACCACGACGACGGGCTCGGTGGGGGTGGTGACGTGCGAGCGGATGGCCCGGCGCAGCACCTCGGCCATGCGGGCGTCGCCCTTGACGACGGCGGCGGCCGCGTCGTCGACCCCCCTGACCTCCACGTCCGCCGTCACCAGGTCGTCCACGGTGGCCTGCTTGACCTCCAGCTCACCGAGGGCGGGCAGGACCTGCTCGATGTAGTGGAGGAAGGACCGGTTCGGCCCGATGACCAGGGTGCCGGTGCGGGCGAGGCGCTCGCGGTGCGCGTACAGCAGGAACGCCACCCGGTGCAGGCCGACGGCGGTCTTCCCGGTGCCGGGACCGCCCTGGACGCAGACGGTGCCGCCGAGCCCGCTGCGGACGATCTCGTCCTGCTCGGGCTGGATGGTGGCGACGATGTCGCGCATCGGGCCGACGCGGGGCCGCTCGATCTCGGCCTGGAGGAGGCGGCTGGTGTGCGCGGTCTCGGCGGGGTCGGTGAGGTGCTCGTCCTCGTACGCGGTGAGCTCGCCGGCCGTGTACCCGAAGCGGCGGCGGAGCCCGACGTCCTGGGGGTTCTTCGGGGAGGCCTGGTAGTACGGCTGGGAGACCGGGGCCCGCCAGTCGATGACCATCGGATCGCCGGCGGCGTCGTGGACGTGGCGGCGCCCGATGTAGAACCGCTCGCCCTCCGAACCTTCGGCGAACTCGCCGCCGACGGCGTGGAGGTAGTCGAGGCGGCCGAAGAACAGGGGGGTGTGGGAGAGATCGGCGAGCGCCTTGATGCGGTCGTCGATCTGGGACTGGAGTACGGCGGCGTTGACCCAGTTCGCGGTGACATCGCGGATGTCGAGGGCCTGGACGTCCTCGCGCATCGCGCGCAGGGCGGTCCGGGACGCGGCGAGATGGGCGCGTTCGTGTGCCAGGGGGTCGGTGGTGGAATCGCTTTCTGCTACGTGCGCGGGCACGGTGTTGCCTCCGGCTCTTCAGCGACTCTTCAGCGCAGGACGGCGGACCCGTGTCGTGCTCCGGTGGCATGGGTCGGCACGGGAGCCGGCGGGGGTCCGCTCGGAAGGTTCGTTCGCGTGTGTCGGCCGGTTTCCGTCCGGTCGGCGGCGCTCCCGGGGCCGTTGACGCGGCGCGGGAGGCGGGCAGACCGGCGATTGTAGCCACAGGGCGGGGCAGCGGCGAAACGGATTTCCGGCTCCCCTCGGGGAGGAGGGGCCAGGGGTACCCGTAGGGGATGTGCGCGGCCCGAGCGGTACTGGAGAGCTACGCGCCCGGCGTACGGGTTCCCTCTGCGGGCCGACGCGGCCGAACGGGTGACGGGAGCACCATGGATACATGAGCACCACCACCCTGAACCCCAGCAGGACCGGCCCCGCGCACGGCGCGACCGCGGTCACCGGTCACCACCGACCCCACCGCCTCGGAGACGCGGTGCGCGCCGTGAAGGTGTTCGTGACGACGGCGTTCAGCGTGGTCGTCCTGGGGGAGTACGCGGAGGGCGCGGGCGTACGCCTGGGGCACTGAAGGCACCGCTGTACGCCGGTTCCTCAGCGAGACTCTCCCCCGATGCGCACCGCGCCCCGGAAGTCCCGGCCCCCCTCCCGCCCCACCACCGACATCGCGTCGAGCGCCTCGTCAGCGACAGGCAGCAGATACGCGTCGACCCAGCTCTCTCCCGCAGCCGTGTTGAACCACGGATCGCCCACCACCACCGCACCCGGCACGGCCCCGTGGCACAGGACCCAGTGCGGCACGTCGAACCCCTGCATCGTGGCCAGCGACACCAGCAGCAGCACGTGCTCCCGCCGGCCCACCGCCTCCCGGATCCCGGCCATCGACAGCCGCCGCGCCTCGACCGGTACGCCGAGCCGCCCGGCCTCCGCCCGTGACGCCCGCTGGAGCACCGCCCGCCACTCCCGCTCGTCCCCGGAGAGGTGGTCCAGCAGAACAGGCTCCTCCGTGTCGAGGAGCACCTCCACCGGCGACGACGCCCACCGACGGCGGACCGCGACGCCCAGCCCCACCGGCTCGCACGCGGCGAAGTTGGTCGCGTCCCGCCACAGCGTCAGCTCCGCCTCCCGGTCGAGCGACTCCCACGCCGCCACGCCCGCGTGCGCCTGCGCGGCCAGCGCGGTGACGGCGCCGCAGGTGAAGCTGGTGCTCTGCCGGTAGTACGGAGGCGGCTCGGCGACCCCCTCCCCGCACCCGTCCAGCCACCGCACATACCCGGCCCCGGGCTCATCCACCTCCTGCCGGTGCGTGAGCGGCAGCCGCAGCGGAGCGAACCCGGCCGCCGCCGCGTCCTCCGCGCTCGCCGTCCACCCCTCCCACTTGACCTGCGCGAGGCCCTGTTCGTACGCGTACGAGAGCACCGCACCGACCGCCGCCGGTACGTCCCCGACCGCGTCCACGATCTTCACGTAGGCGGTACCGGGCCGCGCCGTCAGGAGCGCGGCGCCGTCACCACCGGGCGCGACCACCAGCCGGGGAGCGTGCGGGGAACGGTCGACGGTGCCCCAGCGCTCCAGCACCTCGGGCCGGGCGGCCCGCCGCACCGCGTCCGGCCAGGCGCCGGGCCCGTAGGGGACGACCGTGTACGCCGACGTCATGCGCGGGACCTCCGGAGCAGCCAGACGAAGTAGGGGGCGCCGACCAGGGCGACCATGAGCCCGGCGGGGATCTGGGCGGGCGCGATGAGGGTGCGGCCCAGGGTGTCGGCCACGCAGACCAGCACCCCGCCGATGAGCATCGCGACCGGGATCGCGCGCCCGTGCCGGGCGCCGACCAGGGACCGGGCGAGGTGCGGGGCGACGAGCCCGACGAAGCCGACGACCCCGATCGCGATCACGCCGAGCGCCGCGAGGACGGCGGCGACGGTGAGCGAGGCGAAGCGGGTGCGGGCCGGGCTGACGCCGAGGATGCGCGGGGTGTCCTCGTCGACGGCGAGCAGGTCCAGTTGACGGCGCATCGACAGCAGCAGCGGCAGCGCGACCAGCAGGGCCACCGCCACCGGTACGACGTCGGGGAACGAGCGCCCGTAGGTCGTCCCCGAGAGCCAGGTGAGGATGCGGGGTGTGTTCCACGGGTCGGCGCGGAGCAGGAGGAAGGTGGAGACGGCGCTGAGCCCGTACCCGCAGCCGATGCCGATCAGCACGAACCGGTCGGGCAGGAAGCCGCCGCGCCAGGCCAGCAGTGCGATCAGCGCGAACGTGGCGAGCCCGGTGGCGACGGCGGCCGCGATGAGCAGCGGCCGTCCGCCGGGCAGGTCCGACGTCACGACGGCCACCGCGCCGAGCCCGGCCCCCGCCGTGATGCCGAGCACGCCCGGCTCGGCCAGCGGGTTGCGTACCGCGCTCTGCACGGCGCACCCGGCAAGTCCGAGCGCCGCGCCCGCGAGCACGGCGGCCGCCACCCGGGGCATCCGGTCGTCGAGTGCCCGCCCGATCAGGTCGGGCGCGGTGCCCTGCACCCAGAGGACGAGGTCCCCCGTACGCAGCCAGAGGCTCCCCGCCAGCACCCCCACCAGCACGGCCCCGGCCAGCAGCACCACCGCGCCGGCCACCACGAGCAGGAACGACCGGCGCGACCGGGTGGCGGAGCGGGCCTGCGGAGGCTGCCGGACCGGTCCCGCGTCCCGCAGCCGGAGCGCGAGGACCACGATGACGACGGCGCCGAGCAGCGCGGTCGGGATGCCCGTGGGGACGGAGGCGGCACCCTCGGCGCCCAGCACCGCGCGCAGCGACGCGTCCGCGAGCAGGACGAGGAGCGCGCCGAGCAGCCCGGCCCCGGGCACCAGCAGGGCGTGCCGGTGCAGGGCCCGGACGCGTACAGCGATCAGCCGGGCCAGGACCGGGGCGCCGAGCCCGACGAACGCGATCGGGCCCGCGAGGGTCACCGCCGTGCTGGTCAGGAGGACGGCGCAGAGCACCGCGACCGTCCGGGTCGACCGGATCGGCACGCCGAGCGAGGAGGCCGTGTCCTCGCCGAGGCCGAGCACGTCCAGCTTCCGGGAGAGCGCGAGGGCGACGCACAGCACCACGGCCACCAGCGGGATCGCGCGCATCGAGGCGTCGATGTTGAGCTGCGCGAGGGAGCCGCTGCCCCAGGCGAAGAGGCCGGTGGTGTTCCGGTCGAAGAGGATCAGCAGCATCGCGGTCGCCGCGTCCAGCGCCATCGCCGTCGCCGATCCGGCGAGGACGAGACGCGTGCCCGAGGTGCCCGCCGTACGGCCCGTGAGGGCGAGGACGAGCGCCGCCGCGAGCAGACCGCCCGCGAAGGCGACGGCACCGGAGGCCCAGAGCGGCACGGTGAGCCCGAAGGCGGCGACGGCCGAGAGCGTGAAGTACGCCCCGGCCGTGACCGCGAGGGTGTCCGGCGATGCGAGGGCGTTACGGGTGACGGACTGGAGCAGCGCCCCGGCCGCCCCGAGGGCGAAGCCGACGGCCACCCCCGCGAGCAGCCGGGGCAGCCGCGAACCGGCCACGATGTCCCCGACCGGCACCCCGCCGACGTCCTCCCGCGCCCCGGCGACGTACCGGATCAGGTCCCCCATGCCCGCGCCGGAGGTCCCCTGGGTCAGATGCCAGAGGCCCACCAGCACGATGGAGACGGCGAGCAGGACGAGGACGCCGGCCCCGGCGAGGCGACCGGCGCCACGCGCGGGGGCCGGGGCCTGTTCCTGTGCGACGGAGACCGGAGCGCTCACTTCTTGGTCAGGACATCGACGTACGCGTCGATCGCCTGCTCGCACGAGCGCGGTCCGCCGGCGCCCCAGACGCTGGAGGGGAAGCTGTGCGCGCGGCCTTCCTTCACGGCGGGGAGCGACTTCCAGACCGGGTTCTTCTCCAGGGCCTTGACGTAGCCTCCGGCGCCTTCGTCGTTGGCGTAGAAGAGGTTGGCCTCGCCGACGCCGGTCAGCCCTTCGACGTCGGTCTGCGCCAGGCCGTACGAGGGGTCGACGCCACCGTCGCCGTACGCCTTGTTGATGTCGTCGGTCCAGGCGCCCTTCATGCCCAGCTCCTCACCGATCGCGGTGAACAGGGCGCCCTCGCCGTACGGGCGGACCGTGAGGTTGCCGCCCTGGAGCCAGCCGTCGAAGAACACGAAGTCCTTCGTCGGCAGACCGGCGTCCGCCACCTGCTTCTTGGCCTCCGCGAGGTGGTCGTCGAACTCGCCGATCACCTGCTTGGCGCGCTCGGTGCGCCCGGTCGCCTCGCCGATCAGGTTGAAGACGTCCCGCACGTTGCCGATGGGGTCCTTGGGGTCGGCGCCCCGGGTGGCCATGACCGGTATGCCCCGCTTCTCCAGCGCGAGGAGGGTCTCGTCCTTGGCGTCGAACGCCTCCACGACGACGAGGTCGGGCTTGGCGGCGGCGAGGGTGTCGAGGTCGGGCTCCTCGCGGGTCCCGATGTCCGTCACACCCTGGGGGAGCTTCTCCGCGCTGACCCAGGTCCGGTACCCCTTCGCGTCGGAGACCGCGACGGGCGTGACGCAGAGCGTGAGGGCGTCCTCGACCTGCTGCCACTCCAGGACGGCGATGCGCTTCGCGGGCTTGTCCAGCTCCACCTTCCGGCCGAGGCTGTCGGTCAGGGTCACCGGCTCGGTGGAGGTCGCCGTGGTGTCCCCGGCACAGTCCTTGGAGGCCGGGGAGGCGGCGGCGCCGGCCTCGGGTGCCTTGACCTCGGTCGTGCCGCAGGCCGTGGCTGCGAAGGCGACGGCGAGCCCGGTGGCGGCTGACGCCAGGAGACGGCGGGTGCGGATCATGAAGGGTTCTCGTTTCTGTCACTGCTGAGGGAGCTGCTGAGAGGACTGCTGAGGGGGCTGCTGAGGGGACTACTGAGAGGACTGCCGAGGGAAGTGCTCGGGGCCGGGTGGCGCCCGACGGGGTCGATGCGGACCCGGCCCGTGCGCGGGTCGACGCCCGCCTCGACGCGGAGGTCGTAGACCTCGCCGATGTTCTGCGCGGTGAGGACGTCGGCGGGCGGACCGGCGGCGTGGACGCGGCCGGAGCGCATGAGGACGAGGGTGTCGGCGACGCGGGCGGCGTGGTCGAGGTCGTGCAGCACGATGCCGACGGCGATGCCGTGGTCCTGGACGAGGTCGCGCACCAGGTCGAGCGTCTCGATCTGGTAGCGCAGGTCCAGGTGGTTGGTCGGCTCGTCCAGCAGGACGACGCCGGTGTTCTGGGCCAGACAGGCCGCGAGCCACACGCGCTGCATCTCGCCGCCGGAGAGCTCCCCGGCGGCGCGGGCCGCCATGTCCCGTACGCCGGTGGCGTCCATGGCGTACGCGACCGCCTCGCGGTCCTCCGCCGAGAGCCCGGCGAAGCCGCGCCGGTAGGGATGGCGGCCGAAGGCCACGACCTCCGCCACCGTCAGCCCCTGTGGCGCGGACCGCGACTGGGAGAAGAGCGTGACCTCGCGGGCGAACTCCCGCCCGCTGAGCAGCGAGACGGCGCGCTCGGGAGCGCCGTCAGGGCAGCCAGGGCCGCCGCCGAGCGTCACCGTGCCGTCGTCCACCTGGTGGAGCCGGGCGAGCGAGCGCAGCAGCGTGGACTTGCCGCTGCCGTTCGGGCCGACCAGGGCGGTCGCGCGGCCGGGCTCCAGGGAGAGCGAGACACCGTGCACGACCGGCGTCTTTCCGTACCGCAGCACCAGTCGACGCCCGTGGAGGGCGGCCGAGGGCGGGGGATGGCTGGGGAACATGGGGCGTCCGGTCGGGTCGGAGGGGCGGGGGCGCACGGCACCCCGGGCGCCGCGCGCCGCCGACCGGGCCACGCGCTCTTCGAGCCCGACGGCGACCACACGTGGCGGGCAACAACTAAGGGTTACCTAACTCCTGGAAGGCTATATTCCGCCTGCCGTGTCGGCAATCAGGAGCTGGAGACACCGGATACGGCGTTCCGGACACGATCGGCGGCCGAACGGAACTCCGCCCCCGTGGCCGTACTGAAGAACGCCCCTGGTGTCGTCCCCAGCACCCGCCGGAACGCGGCGATGAAGGTGCTGGTCTGCGCATAGCCGAGCTCCTCGCCGACGTTCTGCACATCCCACCCCTCGGCGAGCAGCGTCAACGCCCGGTGGACGCGCAGCGTCTGCCGCCACTGGGCGAAGGACAGCCCTGTGGTGTGGCGGAACGCCCGGGTGACCGTGCGGTCGCTGGTGCCCAGCGCCCGGGCCCACTCCTCCAGCGACCGGGAGTCGGCGGGGTCCTCCAGCAGGGCCTCGGCGATGGTGTCGATCCGGGCGTCGCCGGGCAGCCGGAGCGCGAACGGGCGCTCCGATGGCAGCAGTACGTCGAACACGACGGACTCCGCCCGCGCCCGGGCCCCGGCGTCGAGGTCCGTACGGGCCAGATGGGTCAGCAACGACTCCAGCAGCGGGGTCATCTCGACGGCGGTCGGCCCGTCGAAGGCGACGGGCGTCCGCTCGGGCGCGAAGAACGCGTCGTAGAACTCGACCCCGGCCGTCAGCCGCCCCCCGTGCACCACCCCGGCGGGCATCCACAGGCCCTGCCCCTCGGAGACGGTGAACACCTGGTCCGCCACCCGGGACATCAGGGTCCCGCCGCGCACCCAGACCAGTTCGTGCAGGGGGTGGGTGTGCGGCTCCCACTCGGTGGGGACGCCGGAGACGTGGGACTCGGAGATGATCACGAAGGGCGCCACGGCCCCCGCCGGAACGGCCGAGGCCCGGCGCGTCACGGTACCGGGTTCACGCGGCCACGCCCCGAATCCCGGGCGGGCGGGAGGGCGAGGGGACATGGGCCCGACTGTATCCGGTGTCTCCCGCGCCCCCTCGCGTACGTCTTCGCTCCCTCAGTTGCCGGCCAGCAGCTCGTCCGCGTCGACGATCCGGTACGCGTACCCCTGCTCGGCCAGGAACCGCTGGCGGTGCGCCGCGAAGTCCTGGTCGATGGTGTCGCGGGCGACGACGGAGTAGAACCGTGCCTCGTGCCCGTCGGCCTTGGGCCGCAGGACGCGGCCGAGCCGCTGGGCCTCCTCCTGGCGTGACCCGAAGGTCCCGGAGACCTGGATGGCGACGGTGGCCTCGGGCAGGTCGATGGAGAAGTTGGCGACCTTGGAGACGACGAGGACGCTGATCTCCCCGTTCCGGAACGCACCGAAGAGCTTCTCCCGCTGGGCGTTGCTGGTCTCGCCCTTGATGACCGGCGCGTCCAGGTGTTCCCCCAGCTCGTCGAGCTGGTCGATGTACTGCCCGATGACGAGGGTCTGCTCGCCCCGGTGCTTGCGTACGAGCGCCTCGGTCACCTTCCGCTTGGTGGCCGTGGTGGCGCAGAACCGGTACTTCTCCTCCGCCTCGGCGGTGGCGTACGCGAGCCGCTCGGAGTCGGTGAGGTTGACCCGTACCTCCACGCAGTCGGCGGGCGCGATGTAGCCCTGCGCCTCGATCTCCTTCCACGGGGCGTCGAACCGCTTGGGCCCGATGAGCGAGAACACGTCGGACTCGCGGCCGTCCTCCCGTACGAGGGTCGCGGTCAGCCCCAGCCGCCGCCGGGCCTGGAGGTCGGCGGTGAACTTGAAGACGGGCGCCGGCAGCAGGTGCACCTCGTCGTAGACGACGAGCCCCCAGTCACGGGAGTCGAAGAGTTCGAGGTGCGGGTAGATCCCCTTCCTGCGCGTGGTCAGCACCTGATAGGTGGCGATGGTGACGGGCCGGATCTCCTTCCTCGTCCCGCTGTACTCGCCGATCTCGTCCTCGGTGAGCGACGTCCGCTTCACCAGCTCGTGCTTCCACTGGCGGGCGGAGACGGTGTTGGTGACGAGGATCAGCGTGGTCGCCTTGGCCTCGGCCATGGCACCGGCGCCGACGAGGGTCTTCCCGGCCCCGCAGGGAAGTACGACCACCCCCGACCCGCCGTGCCAGAACCCCTCGACGGCCTGCCGCTGATACGGCCGCAGCGCCCAGCCGTCCTCGGCCAGCTCGATCGGATGGGCCTCGCCGTCGACGTACCCCGCAAGGTCCTCAGCCGGCCACCCCAGCTTCAGCAGGGTCTGCTTGATCTGCCCGCGCTCGGAGGGGTGCACGGCGACGGTGTCCGGGTCGATCCGGGCGCCGACCAGCGGCTGGACCTTCTTCGACCGCAGGATCTCCTCCAGCACGGGCCGGTCGGTGCTGGTGAGCACGAGCCCGTGCACCGGGTGCTTGGAGAGGGTGAGCCGCCCGTACCGCGCCATCGTCTCGGCGATGTCGACCAGGAGCGCGTGCGGCACGGGGTAGCGGGAGTACTCGACGAGCGCGTCGACGACCTGCTCGGCGTCGTGCCCGGCGGCGCGGGCGTTCCACAGCCCGAGCGGGGTGACCCGGTACGTGTGGATGTGCTCGGGCGCACGCTCCAGCTCCGCGAAGGGGGCGATGACCCGGCGGCAGGCGTCCGCCAGCTCGTGGTCGACCTCAAGGAGCAGCGTCTTGTCGCTCTGGACGATGAGGGGTCCGGTCACGCGCTTCGGCCCTTTCTGCGGGGTGCGGCCACGGATGCGGGATACGGCTGCGGCCAAACGTCCAGTGTGCCGTATCGGGGGGCGGGGCGGGTGGGTGCGTGCGGAGCCCGGGGGCGGCCCCGGGCTCGGGCCCCGCGTCGCTGCGGCCCGAACCCCACGGGGACGCCCGGCGGTGAGTCCGGTGGGGACCGAATTGATTGCGTAGGGGTATTCCGGTCACCTCGCTTTTGTTTTTGATCGCCCGCCCGTACTTTCCCTTGGTCGCGGACCGGTCACGGACAGGATTTCCCTCACCGTCTCCTCTGCGGCCTGCCGATATCCGCACTGGCCATTCCCCTCCGGCCCGTGGGGCGCTGGATCCTCCGCCCGCGTGTGATCAGACTTCCGAACGTGTGCGGACGACGGGAAACGGATACTCCAGGCTGCCTTCGCTCTCCCAGAACGCGGCCGTCGCCGCTTCCCAGTCCATAGCCCATTCCCGACACACGCCACGGACCCTCCAACGAGCGACGGGCGGCAGCGCGCCGTCGGTGGCCGTCTGCTCGGCGGCGAGCGCCGCCTCACACGCCTCGCGGGCGCAGCGCACGGCTTCCTCGCTGGTGGAGGCCGGTCCCGTGAAGATGTGCAGGCCATGCCTACCGGGCTGCTCACGGTGCGTGGTGGGGACGCTGACCTGGAAATAGGGCTTGGTCATGACGCCTTCTCCTCGGTTGGAGCCGCCCCGCGATCGCGCGCGTCAGGGTTCAGGACGTCCCGTCGGTCAAGGGCGCGGGCTTCTTTGCGGATGTTCCGCCCCCGGCCCGTCGCTCGGCGTGGGGAGGGCGGACCGGGAGCGGGACGCGATGGAATGCCCCATCGGCATTCAGCCGTCCCGTCAGGGGTTTCCCTCCGGTGGGCGAAAGGGCTCGTGTGTACATGTCGCACACGGCCCGGGGAGGTGAAGATGCAGCAACCTGGATCTTCCTTCATCCGGTGGCTCCTTTATACACTCGCCGCACTTTCACCTGTGGCAGAGAAGTGCCGCGGGCATGAATGCGACGCCCTGGCGACGACTGTGTGTCCGGCGGTGCGGCCGGGGAGAGACAAGGATGTCCGACGTGACGCATTCCCACCTCGGTTCGCTCGGCCTCTCGGCGCAGGCCGCCGCGCTCTACAGCCGCCTGCTCGAAACGGGCCCGCTGACCCCGGCCCAGCTGGCTGCCCGGGTGGGCGAGCCCGAAGAGACGCTGACCGCCGCGCTGTCGGAGCTGGCGTCGGTCGCCCTGCTCGCACCCGTGGGCCAGGAAGGCGATCCGGTCGTTCCGTTGGACCCGACCGCCGGACTCCAACTCCTGGCCTCCCGACGCAAGGCGGACCTGAACGCCGGGATGACCGCGGTCGTCGCGGCCTACGAGTCCTATCGGCGGGCCCACAGCCTCCCCCCGGGAGCGCCCACCGTCGAGGTCCTCGAACAGGCTTCCCTGCAACGCAAGGTGGTCGAGCTGGAGCGCAGCGCGGTGAGCCAGGTACGCAGCTTCGACACGGCGCCCTATGGTGCGGCGACCATCGCCAACCCCGTGGAGATCGCCAACCTGGGCCGCGGTGTGTCCTACCGGGTGCTCTACGCGCAGAGTTCGGTCGAGACGCCGGACTACTTCCAGGGGAACATCGTGCCGTGCACGGCCGCCGGTGAGGAGGCCCGGATGGCGCCCTCGGTACCGGCGAAGATGATGCTGGTGGACGACCGCTTCGCGCTGGTCTCGCTCAGCTCCGTGCACGCCGACACCCATCACGGAGCCCTGCTGGTCCACCGGTGCAGTCTGCTGCCCGCTCTGTCGGCCCTGTTCGAGTCCGCCTGGCAGTCGGCGCGGCCGCTCGCCGCGAGGGAGGGTGCGAGCACCACGGTGCTGCGCCCCCTGGAGCGGCGGCTGCTCGCCCTGCTGGCGGCGGGGGTCGCGGACGAGGCCGCCGCACGGAACCTGGACATCAGCAAGCGGACGCTGGCGCGGGCCGTCGAACGGCTGATGTCGCTCGCCGGGGTGTCGTCCCGGTTCCAGCTCGGCGTGCACGCCAAGTCCGAGGGGTGGCTCTGAGCTCGGCAAAGGGAGCCGACGCGAGGAGCCGGCCGGGCGCCGACCGGCGGGACACGGTGTCCGGCCGGCCGGACACCCGGCACCGAGAGCCGGGTCCGGGCGTCGTAGCTATCCCCGTGTCGCGCTCATCCACGCCTCTATCCCGTCCGCGTCCCGCGGCAGCCCGGAGGAGAGACAGCGGGCGCCGTCGGCGGTGATGACGAAGTCGTCCTCGATCCGCACGCCGATGCCGCGCAGCTCCTCGGGCACGGTCAGGTCGTCGGGCTGGAAGTAGAGGCCGGGCTCGACGGTGAGGACGTGGCCGGCCTCCAGGGTGCCGCCGGCATACGTCTCGTCACGGGCGGCGGCGCAGTCGTGGCAGTCCAGACCGAGCATGTGGCCCGTGCCGCACACGGTGTAGCGGCGGTACAGCTCGGAACCGTGGGGCAGGTGCCGGCCGCCGGGCCGCAACCCCCAGGCGTCGAGCCCCTCGGCGATGACCCGGGTGGCCGCGTCGTGGAAGGCCCCGTACGGCGCACCTGGGCGCAGCGCGGCGATGCCCGCCGACTGGGCGGCGAACACCAGGTCGTAGACGCGGCGCTGGACGTCGGAGAACCGCCCGCCGACCGGCAGGGTCCGGGTCACGTCCCCTGTGTAGAACGAGTCGGCCTCGACACCCCCGTCCAGCAGGAGCAGGTCTCCGTCCCTGACCGGGCCGTCGTTGCGGGTCCAGTGCAGCGCACACGCGTGCGCCCCGGCCGCCGCGATGGTCTCGAACCCCAGGCCGTGGCCTTCGAGCCGGGCGCGTCGGTTGAAGGTGCCCTCGATCCAGCGCTCACCGCGCCGGGCGCGCATCGCGTGCGACAGTTCGCCGGCCACGTCGTGGAACCCGGCGACCGTCTGACGCACGGCCGAGTCCAACTGCTCGATCTCCCACGCGTCCTTCACCAGCCGCAGCTCCGACAGGAAGGCCAGCAGCTCCTCGTCGGCGTCGGCGGACGGCTGCACCAGGGAGTCGACCAGCGGGTCCTGGCCGCGCACCACCCGGGTCGGGACGCGGGCGCCGAGGGCGGCCTCGACGTGGTCGCGGTGGTCCGTGCCGATTCCGAGGGCGTCGGCTGTCTCCGCCAGGGTCCGCCTGCGGCCCACCCAGAACTCGCCGTGCCGGGGGTCCCGGTGCAGCTCGGTGCCGCCGGCGCCGGGATCGCGCGGAGAGCGCGGCCGGACGAAGAGCGTGACCTCATGGCCGCCGCCCGTCGGCTCGAAGACCAGGACGCTGTCGGGCACCGCCCCGGTGCCCTGCTCGGCGGTGAGGTGGATGAAGGCGGAGTGCGGCCGGAACGCGTAGTCGAAGTCGTTGCTGCGGACCTTCAGCCCGCCCGAGGGGACGACGACGCGCTCCCCACGAAACCTCGCGGAGACCGCGGCACGCCGCTTCGCCGCCCAGGCCGCGCCGGGGACGGGCCGCAGAGCCAGGTCGGTAGCCGCCCAGCCGTGTCCGAAGAGCCCCTCCGGTGCGGCCGGCCTTCCCATCGCCCGGTCCCCGGTGCCGGCTGATCCGTCCCGTCGATCCATCGTGCGCCTCCTGGCGTCTCGTGGTCCCCGCCGCGCCTGGTCGGCGCGTGTTCACCCCTCCCGGCCCGGCGAAGTCCCGGTTCCACGGCCGGAGTCGGCCGGACCGACCGTGCGGCGGAGAGCGGGGGAGGGAATGGGCGGCAGTCTCGCACCGGCTGTCGGCGGTCACTTCATACAGACGCACAAGGTTCGGCGGTGCGATCTCGGACAGTTGTAGCGGCCCACGCCCCGACGGGGAAGCCGTCGCGCGCGCACCGCCGCGACCGCCGTTTTCTTGCGTATACGGAATCCGCCTTCCCTGCCTTGTCGCCTCTCGACGGGGCCCGCCACAGTTCCACCAGTCGACGGCCCGGTGCCGTCCGGCCGAAAGTCTCCGTTCCCTTCCGATGCCCCTGCGAACCGTTCGTGCGGCAAGGCACAGCGGTTCCAGGTCCCGGAAAGCCCCGGCCCGTCCGGCCGACGGCACGCACCCAGGGAGAGTCATGCCCCACGTTCCGGCCCGCAGCCGTCTCATACCGCTCGCCGTCTCCGTCCTCGCCACCTGCGCGGTGACGACCCTCGCCGTGGCCCCGACGTCAGCGAGCACCCCGCAGAGCACCGCGGCCCCCCGCGCCGCGGCGGCCGCGGCCCCGCACGGCCCCGCCGGCACGGCGCCGTCCGACGCTCCGACCGCCGTGCGCTCCAGCGCCCCGGCCAAGGTGGCGACGCAGGCGGTGAACTCCACCCTGCCGGTCGACCACAGTTGCAGCAGCACCCTGCGCGTCCGTGCCCAGCAGATGACGAGCGGGCAGCTCAGCTCCGTCTGTACCAGCCTCGCCGGCCAGGCCGCCTACTTCCACAACGTGGTGAAGAGCAACAGCCAACCGGTCCCCGGTGACAACAACACCAGCCTCGAAGTCGTGGTGTTCAACTCCAGCTCCGAGTACCGGAGACTGGCGGGCAGCCTCTACGGGGTCAGCACGAACAACGGCGGCGTGTACCTGGAGGGCAACCCCTCCGCGCAGGGCAACCAGGCCCGCTTCATCGCCTACCGCGACGAGACCGCGTCCACGTTCACCGTGAAGAACCTCAACCACGAGTACACGCACTACCTCGACGGCCGGTTCAACATGTACGGCGACTGGAACGCCAACATCTCCACCCCCACCCTGTGGTGGATCGAGGGCCTGGCCGAGTACGTCTCCTACGGCTACCTCCGCCGGCACAACACCTGGGCCGCCGGTGAGGCCTCCCGGCAGACGTACAACCTCAGCACTCTGTTCGACACCACGCAGCAGCACGATCAGGACCGTGTCTACGCCTGGGGGTACCTGGCCGTCTACTACCTGATGGAGAACCGGCCCGCCGACGTCGCCAAGATCCTCGGCCACTACCGCGCCGGCTCCTGGCAGGCCGCCCGTACCTACATCAAGCAGAACATCGGCACCCGGTACGACGCCGACTTCCGCAGGTGGCTGCTCACCTGATCCGGAGGCGGGGCACCCTCCGGGGGGAGGGTGCCCCGCGGGCCAGGGGCACCTTCCGGGGGGATTGATTGCGTATCAGCAATTCCACCACCCCGTATATGCGCCGCCGCCCGACAGGAATAGGTTCCAAGACGTCGGCCCGGGTTCGCGACGGAGGCTCGATCCAGCCAAGGGCGCCCCTTTCGCCGCCCCGGTCCGGCACCGCACGGGCATGCCCCGGGCAGGGCGTGGTCCACGTGCCTCACCGGTACGGCCGACCGCGTGGCCCGGGTGACCCGTGCCGACCGCGTCGTCGGCCACGGGCAGCGGCCTGCCCGTGGCCGACGACGTGCTGCCCGGAAGGACTGCGCCCACCGCGGGCCGGTCCCGTACCCGGTGTTCCTCTCCTGCGGCCGTCGGCCCTGCTCGGCGGCACCGGTGCACCGGTGCGCCCGTGGCCCTGCTGCGCCCGCGCGTCTTCCGGTGACCGTCCGAGCGGGTGGAGGGATTCCGGCCCGAACGTCTGCCAGGCGTAAAAGTGCCGGTGGCAATTCGGTGTCGCCGTGTTTACCCAACGTCCATGTATAAAGACCCCACCGATCGACGGAGACCCCGGCACGACCGGTGCAACGCCTCTTCGCCGCGGCCCCAGGCGCTGGTCCCGTGGACCCGCGCGCACACGACGGACTTCTCCGATCCGCCCCTCCGCGACGCCCGCCCCGCACGTCCCCCGCCGCTCTCCGGCACCCCCCGACCGCCCTCCGCGGGTCGCGGCTGCCCGGAGACGGCACGAAGAAAGGCCGCCCCCCCATGTTGTCCCCACGTATCGTCCGCACCGCCGCCGCGGCGGCACTCGCCATAGCCGGCACCCTGGTCGGAGCGCAGAGCTCGGTGGCCGCCGTCCTCCCGTACACCCAGGAGGTACAGAAGGGCGGTTACTGGTGCTGGGCCGCCACCGCCGTCAGCATCCAGAAGTACCACGGTTCGCAGATCGACCAGGACCGGTTCTGTCATGTGGCCCGGAACATCCCGGCGAACCGGCCGTGCCCCGACGAGGGTCTGGCCTGGCCGAACATCGTCAAGGGCTACAACGCGACCGGCTACTCGGCCAAGTGGACCCAGTCCCATCTGCCGTTCTCCACCGTGAAGCGGGAGATCGACGCCGACAGCCCCTTCGTCATGGGGGTCACCTGGACCAACGGCCCCAGCGTGAACAGCCAGCACACGGTGGTCGTCTACGGCTACGACGACTCCTACAGCACCGCCAACCCCACGGTCAGCTACGCCGACCCCGGGCCCAACTCCCAGCGCAGGACCACCGTGGCCTGGAACGACCTGGGTGTGCGGACGCCCACCTCGCAGTTCAGGTGGACCGACACCATCTACAACATCCGCAAGAGCGGCTGAGGCAGGCCGTGTCCGGGCACACCGGCCGACGGGTGGCCGTCACCGTCCTGTCCGCCGCGGCCCTGTGGTCCCCGACCGCGCAGTCCGCCGCGGTGGCAGATTCCGCGCGGCCGGTGGTCGAGACACTGCCGGAGCAGGAGGTACGGGTGGCGGTGGCCGCGGCCCGTACGCCCGGCGCGGTCAACCTGGCCCGCAGCAACCTCGGTATCCCCGCCGGGCAGTCCGCCGCGCTGCGCGTCGACGGCCGGGGCACCGTGGTCCACCACCTCGACCCCGCCTTCGCCGAACGCGGCGGACGTCTCCCGCTCGCGGTGCCCGGCTATGTGGCCGTCACCGCGCACGCGGGCGACGGCCGCGCGGTCACCCTCCAGGTCGCCCGGGTGGCCCCGGCCGGCGGAGGAGCACCGCGATGGGCCGCGGTGGCGGCGGCCCAGGACGCCACCGAGGCCGGCCTGGCCCGGAGGCTGGAGGGGAACGAGGTCCTCTTCGAGGACCAGGGGCCGCGCGGAAGTGAGTGGTACGCACTCGACGACCGGGCCCTGCGCCCCCTGGCTGAGAGCCGCGGTCGGTCCGGACCCCCGGAGACCGTGACGATCGCGAGCTACACCGAGGCACTGCGCGAACGCGCCGCCTCGGCCGGACCAGCGGTTCCTCCCGCCCTGGCCGATCGGCCCCACCGGTCCGGCGACCGGCCGTGGTTCCTCGTCGGCGTCGCCGCCGTCCTCGCGGCGGGCGGCTTCGCGGCCGTGCGCCACCGGGGCGGGCGCGCCGATCGGCACCGCTGAACTCCCCTCACCCGCACACCTCTCCCCGGGCCCGTCGGCCCCGGGGAGCCACACCCCCCTCGATTCCAGGAGTCGTCATGCCCATCCGATCGCATGCTCCGTCCGCCCCGGCCGCCGGACCCACCGCCGCCCCGACCACCAGACGCCGCGTCCTGGCGGCCGCTCTGGCCGTAGGCGCCGGAATAGCCCTCGCCACGCCGCTCACGGCCGGGACGGCCGCCGCCGCGTCCACCACCTGTCTCAACGGCACCCTCGCCTTCGACCATAACGACGCCGAGGCGGGTACGCACAAGCCCCTGGTCACCCAGCGGGCGCGGAACTCCAACTGGGAGCTGTGGGGCCGCCGGACCGCTTCGGGCCAGGTGGAACGGCTGAGCAGCGGACTCACCGGGGCCACCGACGGCCGCTTTTCCGCCTGTCACACCGGCACGGCCGCACCGCGCGACGTCCACGTCCGGTTCTTCTCCAGCGCCGGCACCCTCTGGCGGGTCGTCGGGGCGGGCACGGCGAAGCAGGGCGACCCGAACTGGAAGAACACCACGCAGTACACCTTCACCACTGCCACGCGGAACACGCCGACGGCCACCACGGACCTCGGCACGGTCAAGGTTCCGAAGGCGATGCAGCAGGCGTGGAAGATCACCGACACCCTGAACCAGCTGTACGGCAAACGCGGCACCGGCTCCCTCTGCTGGACCGCCCACCAGACCTCCGCCTGCGATCAACTGACGGTCGCCTGGCGGCAGGACGGCTCCAGCGGCGGCTACTGGGACCACCCCTCCTTCCCGGGCGACACCAGCGACGGCACCGACTGGGTCGTGCTCAAGGCCGACGACCCGGACTCGAAGCACCTGATCCTCCACGAGGCCGGCCACTGGTTCCAGTGGCAGCTCCACAACAAGCAGTGGCCCCCCGTCCGCGACTGCAACGGCCACACCCTGGACAAGGGCGCCTCGGCCGCCTGCGGCTGGACGGAGGGCTTCGCCAACGCCGTCGCCGCGTACGCCCTCGGCGACTCCCGCTACACGTTCAGCACCGGCGACTCCTACGACCTGCTCGACCAGCGGGTCGTGGGCGGCTGGGGCAAGGGCGACTGGGTCGAGGGCCGGGTGGCCGCCGCGCTGCTCGAACTGTGGGGGCCGAACGGACCCGACGGCGGCAACTGGAACCGCACCCTCAAGCTCATGAACACCTACGTCAGCGGCGACTTCAAGCAGTACTTCACCCAGCACCGCCCGCTGGCCGGGCTCTCCACCACGGGAGTCGCCAAGACGATCATCAACCGCAACACGATCGTCTACTGACCGGGCGGCGGCCGGAGGCTGTGCGGACCTCCGGCCGCCGACGGGCGCCGCTCCTCCCGTCCTCTCCAGTCCGCCACGGCGTCGAAGGACCACGACCATGAGATCCCTGCGGATCTGGATACCCCTGCTGTGCACCGCCGTTCTGGCCGCCGGAGCGGGAGTCCGGCTCCTGCTGTCCGAGGACGGCGACCGGGAACGGCCGATCTCCGTAGGCACCACCGACGTCGTCGGCAGCCTGGACCCGGCCGGTTCCTACGACACCGGTTCCTGGGCCCTCTACAGCAACCTCTACCAGTCGCTGCTGACCCTCCGGCCGGGCTCGACCGCACCGGTCCCCGACGCGGCCGAGAGCTGCCGCTTCCTCGACGCGTCCCTCACCGCGTACGCGTGCACCCTGCGCGCGGGGCTGACGTTCGCCAACGGGCACCCCCTGACCGCCCAGGACGTGCGGTTCTCCTTCGAGCGGATGCTCGGCATCGCCACCGACATCGGCCCGGCGACGCTCTTCGCCGGCCTGGACAGCGTCTCGGCACGCGGCCGCACGGTGACCTTCGGGCTGCGCGAGCGGGACGCGACGTTCCCGTTGAAGCTGGCCACCGGGGCCGGGGCGATCGTCGACCGGTCACGCTACCCCGGCGAGGCGCTGCGCCCCGGCACGGCCGTCGACGGATCGGGGCCCTACACCCTGGCCGCGTACACCCCCGGGCTGCGGGCGCTGCTGGAGCCCAATCCGCACTACCGGGGAGCCGTCGCCGTGCCGCGGAGCGCCGTCGAGGTGCGCTACTTCGAGGACGCGGAGCAACTCGCCGACGCGTGGCGGCGCGGCGGCGTCGCGGTGGCCCACCGGCAGTTGCCCTCGGACCTGACCTCCACCTATGAGCCGGGCGAGGAGTCCGGGCGGATGACGGAGGCGGCGGCTGCCGAGATCCGTACGGTGGTCTTCGATCTGCGCCCCGGCTCACCCCTGGCGAGGCGGGAGGTACGGCAGGCGGTCGCGGTGCTGGTCGACCGCGGCCGCATCACGACCCGGGTCCACCACTCGACGGTGGAACCGCTGTACTCCCTCATCCCCCGGGGTCTCACGGGGCACACCACCTCGTTCTTCGACCGCTACTTCCGCGACGACGACGCCACGGGGCGCGCCCGTTCGCTGCTCCGCCGCGCGGGCGTGCGCACGCCGGTCGCGTTCACCTACGGCCACCGGTCGGGAGCGGCGTTCGCCGCCGAGGCCGCCGAACTGCGGCGCCAACTGGAGGCGGCCGGACTGTTCCGGGTGCGGACCGTCTCCGCCGAGTGGAAGCAGTTCCAAAAGGGTTACGCGAGCGGTGCCTACGACGCCTACGGCCTGGGCTGGGTGCCGGACTTCCCCGATCCGGACAACTTCACCACCCCCCTGGTCGGCCGGTCCAACGCCCTGCACAACACCTACGCGAGCCCACGGGTCGACCAACTCATCTCCCTCACGCAGCGCCACGGCGACCGCCGCAAGGCGTCCGGGGTGTTCCGGGAGATCCAGGACGAGATCGCCGTGGACGTGCCCGTGCTGCCGCTCTGGCAGCGGAAGGACTATGTCCTGGCCGCGCCCGACGTGGCCGGTTCCGAGCACCTCTCGGACGGCACCGGTGTCTGGCGCCTGTGGCGGCTGAGCCGCATGTGACCCCGGCCCGCACACACCACAGGGACGCCCGGTGCGCGAGGGTGTACAGCACAGCAGGCGAAACATACGGTATGAGCACGAATTTCCGGCCGGCCTCGGAGCCGGCCCTTCCTTCGGGAGGCGCTGTGGCGGGCGACGACAGAAGCGGCCTTTTCCGGCCACTCCCGGGTGCGGCGTTCCTGCGGGCGTCCCTTGCGGGCGCCGAGTGCCGCCCCGCGCTGGTGCTGCTGGAGGGCGCGGCCGGGACCGGCAAGACCACGCTGGCGGCGCGGTGGGCCCGGGCCGCGGCCGACTGGGACGCCCGCACCCTCCGGCACACGCCGGCCGCCGGCAGCACCGCCCCACCGGACCTCACGGCTGTCGAGGCTCCCGCTCTCCTCGTCGTCGAGGACGTCCATCGCGCACCGGACGGGACGGTCCCGTGGCTGCGCGCCTGGCTGCGGGAGGCCAGGCCGGGGTTCGTGACGGTGGTCAGCTATCGGCCCGCCGAACTCCCGCACCCCGCATGCCCGTTGGGACTGGACCCGGAGCTCCCGCCCGCTCTGCGCATCCGGCGCGAGCGCCTCGGGCCGTGGGAGCGGGACCGGACGAGGGCACTGGCGCTGGAGGTCCTCGGTCCCGAGCGCAGCTCCGAGCGGCTCGCTGACCGGCTCCATCTGCTGGCCGGGGGGAACCCGCAGACCGTGTGGGACCTGCTGGACGTCCTGGCGGAGCCCACGGACGTGGCAGCGGCCCTCCAGGACGAGGAGGTGGAGCCACCGGTCAGGCTCAGCCAGCACATCACCGCACGGATGGCCTCGCTGGGGGAGGATGCCACCGCCCTGGTGCGGGCCGCCGCCGTGCTCGGCGGCGGCTCCCGCGAACGGGACCTGCGACGGGTGGCCGGGCTCGGGCGGTCGGCGGGAGGGGCGGGACTGGTCCAGGTGCTGCGCTCGGGGCTTCTGGAGGAACGGGCGCCCGACCGCTACGGCTTCACGATCCCGCTCGCCGCCTCCGCCGTCCTCGCCTCTCTTCCCGGTCCGATCCGCTGCTCCCTGCACCGGCGGGCCGCCGGCGTCCTGACCCGGGGCGGCGAGGTGTCCTGGGTGGCCGTCGCGCACCACGAGCGCCTCGGGGGCCGGGAGGGCGCCTGGCTCAGGGCCGCCGAGCGCGCGGCCGACGATCCGAACGCCCTGGCCGACCCCGGCGCGGCGGTGAGCCTGCTCCGGTCCCTGCTCGGCCGCCCCGACCTTCCCGCCCGTGCGGCCGGGCGGCTCGCCCTCGGCCT
>NZ_JBHXOX010000052.1:0-24891 GCF_042718795.1 Streptomyces cyaneofuscatus | reverse complement strand
TTTCCCTTTCCGGCGAGTCCGACTCTATCAGATCCTTTCGGGCCTGACCCCCAGTCAGCGGGGCTTGTCTTCCCGGCTGTTGGGCCGTTCCGACGCTCAAACTCTAGCGGATTCTCCCGGCGGCTCATAATCGAGCCATTCGAAATGAATTCCGGCATGCCGAAATTCTCCCGGCTGGGGGATCGTGCTGAGAAGTTTGGTTGCCGCGTGTGCGGCGGGACGGCTGCCGCAGAACCGTTCCGGCCCCGTGACAACTCGCAGTACTTTACGGATCGGGGCGGGGCGTGTCAACCCCGCCCCAGCACCAGTCCCAGCCCCGGCTCCGGGCCCCTCAGTCCAGGTCGGTGAGGCGGCCGCCGGCGTCCGGTTGGGCATGCTCCACGCGGCGCAGGAGGCGGACCAGGAGTTCGCCGAGGACTCCGCGTTCGTCACCGGAGAGGTCCTGGAGGAGGTCCTCCTCGAAGTCGGAGGCCATGCGCATCGCCTCCAGCCACTTCGTACGGCCCACGTCCGTCAGCTCGACGATGACGCGGACCCGGTTGTTCTCGTCGCGGTCCCGGGTGACCAGGCCCTCGGCGGCCATCCGGTCGACGCGGTGGGTCATGGCGGCCGGGGTGAGGCCGAGGCGCTTCGCCAGTTCGCCGGGGCCCAGGCGATAGGGGGCGCCCGACAGGACGAGGGTCTTGAGGACCTCCCACTCGGCGTTGCTGATGCCGAGGGCGGCGACCTGTCTCCCGTACGCGACGTTCATCCGGCGGTTCAGGCGGCCCAGCGCGGAGACGACCTGCTCGACCTGGGGGTCGAGGTCGCGGAACTCGCGCTGGTAGGCGGCGATCTGTTCGTCGAGGCTCGGCTCGTGGGGGCCGGGCTCCTCGGTGCTCTCGGACATGGCGGGCAGTATGGCACGCCCTCACGCCCCTTGAAGTCCTTCAGGCTGTAGTTTTCACCTTCTAAGTTTAGTGCTAAAGTCTTCGAGTCTGATTCGTTCAGGACCTGTGAGTCCTTCTAGACCTTGAGGTAGGTGAGTGTGACCAGGGAGATGGGCGCAGCGCTGCGGCGGATCCAGCTGGGCAGCGCGCTGAGCGCGTTCGGGCTCGGGTTCACCGTCCCGTATCTGTACGTCTATGTGGCGCAGGTGCGGGATCTGGGCGCCGGTACGGCGGGAGTCGTGCTGGCGGTCTTCGCGATGGCGGCGCTGGCCGTTCTGCCGTTCACCGGGCGGGCCATCGACCGGCGGGGGCCGCTGCCCGTGCTGGTGGTGGCCGCCGGTCTCGCCTCCGTCGGCGCCGCGGCCCTGGGGTACGCGAGCAGCGTGCCGGCCGCCGTGCTGTCGGCCGCCGTCCTCGGTGCCGGTACCGCCGTGATGCAGCCCGCCCTGGCCACGATGCTCGTCTGGTGCTCCAGCACCGCCACCCGTACCCGCGCCTTCGCCATGCAGTTCTTCCTGCAGAACCTGGGCCTCGGGCTCGGTGGGCTGGTCGGCGGGCAGCTCGTGGACGTGAGCCGTCCGGCGAGCTTCACGATGCTGTTCCTGATCGAGGCCGGGATGTTCGTGGTGCTCGGTGTCGTCGCGGGGACCGTGAAGATGCCCCGTACGGCTTCCCTGGGTGGAGCCCGGCCGGCCGAGGGGTCCGCCAAGGGCGGGATGCGGGCGCTGCTCTCGCACCGGGCCATGGTCCAGCTGTGCGTACTCGGGTTCGTGCTCTTCTTCGCCTGTTACGGGCAGTTCGAGTCCGGGCTCGCCGCGTACGGCACCGAGGCCGCCGGGATCCAGCCGTCCACGCTCGGCCTGGCGCTGGCCGCCAACACCGCTGTCATCGTCATCGCCCAGTTCGTCGTGCTGCGGCTCGTCGAGCGGCGGCGGCGCAGCCGGGTCATCGCGGCCGTCGGGCTCATCTGGGCCTTCGCCTGGATCGTGGCGGGCTATGCGGGGCTCGGGCACGGCAGCCAGACCATGGCGACGGCCGCGTTCATCTCGACGTACGCGCTGTTCGGGCTGGGTGAGGCGATGCTGTCGCCGACCGTGGCCCCGCTGGTCGCCGATCTGGCGCCGGAGTCGATGGTCGGGCAGTACAACTCGGCGTTCGCCCTGTGCAAGCAGCTCGCGCTCGCGGTCGGCCCCGCGGTCGGCGGGCCGATGGGGGCCTCGCTGCACGGTCCGTACATCGTGACGTTCGTGCTGTTCTCGCTGGGGATCACGGTGCTCGCGCTGCGGCTGGGGCGCCGGCTCACCCCCGTACAGGATCAGCCGTCGCTGGCGCCCGCGCCCTCGCGGGTGGTGGCCGTGTCGCTGCCCGAGGGCGCGGAGAGCGGCGCGGAGGCGGCCGACCGGGCCGTCTCGGTCACCGCGCCGACGGCTGCGGCCACCACGGCCGCTGCCGCTACTGCTACTGCCGGTCGCTGAGCCGGCGGCAGCGGGGCCTCAGCGGGGCAGGGCGAACTCGCACCAGACCGCCTTGCCGCCGCCCGGGGTGCGGCGGCTGCCCCAGGAGGTGGCGATCGACGCGATGATCTCGATGCCGCGTCCCGCCTCGTCGGCCGGTTCGGCCTGGCGGCGGCGCGGCAGGTGGTCGTCGCCGTCGGTCACCTCGATGATCAGCCGCCGGTTCGTGCGGCGCAGGCCCAGGCGCATCGGCGGGGTGCCGTGCTGGAGCGAGTTGGCGACCAGCTCGCTGGCGGCGAGGACGCCGAGGTCGCGGAGCTCGGCCGGGAAGCGCCAGGAGGTCAGGACGCCGGTGGCGAAGGAGCGGGCGCGCGGGGTGGCCTCGATGCCGCCGAGCAGGTCGAGCGCGGCGTTGTGGAACAGCTCCGCGTTCGCCCCCGTACGGGCGGGGTGCTGGACGACCAGGACCGCCACGTCGTCGTCGTGCTCGGCGGTCACCCCCAGGGAGCGGATCAGCCGGTCGCAGACCACCTGCGGTGATCCCTTGGCGCCGGAGAGGGCGCGGGCGAGGGAGGCGACGCCCTCGTCGATGTCCTCGCTGCGGCGCTCGACCAGGCCGTCGGTGTAGAGGACGGCGGTGGAGCCGGGCGGCAGCGCGATCGTGCCCGAGGTGTGGACCCAGCCGCCGGTGCCGAGCGGCGGTCCGGTGGGGTCGGCCGCGCGCTCGACCGTGCCGTCCTCGTGGCGGACGAGGATCGGGAGGTGGCCCGCGGAGGCGTAGACGAGCTGTCCCTCGTTCGGGTCGTGGACGGCGTAGACGCAGGTGGCGATCTGGGTGGCGTCGATCTCCGAGGCGAGGCCGTCCAGCAACTGGATCACCTCGTGCGGCGGGAGGTCGAGCCGGGCGTAGGCGCGGACGGCGGTCCGGAGCTGGCCCATGACGGCGGCGGCGCGGACGCCCCGGCCCATCACGTCCCCGATCACCAGGGCGGTGCGGCCGGCGCCGAGGGTGATCACGTCGTACCAGTCGCCGCCGACGGCCGCGTCGGTGCCGCCGGGCTGGTAGGTGGCGGCGATCCGGAGGTCGTCGGGCTGCTCCAGCTCCTGCGGGAGCAGGGAGCGCTGGAGGGTGACGGCCGTTTCGCGGTGGCGGCGCTCGCTGGTGCGCAGGCGCTCGGCGGCTTCGGCGTGGTCGGTGACGTCGGCCGCGTAGACGAGGACGCCGCCCTCGGCCCTGGTCTCCTTGTCCCTCCCGCCACCCTTCTCTCCTGTCTCTCCTGTCTCTCCTGTCTTGTCACCCGCCTTCTCGTCGTCCTGGTCCGCCGTGCCGCTCCAGGCCGCGACCGGGGTGCAGGTCACGGTGTACGAACCGCCTCCGGCCGTTCTGCGGGACTTGACCGTACGGGCGGTGCCGCTGCGCAGGACCTGGTCCAGCAGGGGCAGCACGCTCAGCTCGGCGAGCTCGGGCAGGGCCTCGGCGGCGGGGACACCGGAGGGGCGGGGGCCGAACGCGGTCTCGTACGCCTCGTTGACGTACGCGACGCGGTGGTCCGGGCCGTGCAGCAGGGCGACGGCGGCGGGGAGGCGGCCGAGGATCTCGCGCGCGGAGAGGTCGTTCAGGGAGGCTCCCGGGGCCGCGGTGGTGTCGGGGGGTACCGGAAGCGCGCCGTCCGGCAGGGCGGCCGCGGCCTGCGCCTGGGCGTACTCGGCCCGGGCCGCGGGGACGGGGCTGCGGTCGTCCCGCGCGGCGGCTCGACGCTGCGTTCCGGGAAGGCGGGCGCTCCAACGCGTGAAGTTCACGGTATTTCTGGCCTCGTGTGTCGGTTCGGTGCGTCGCTACTGGTCACTGTCGGTCACTGCCGGCCGGGTCACTCTGTGCAGGTGTGGGCCCACCTATGGTCACACGTCCAGTGTGACCGACCGTACTGACAGTCGCCGTCCGGCCGCCGTCCGGCCGCTGTCCTGGCGGCGTCCGAACGGCTTACGCCGGGGAGCGGCCCTGGTCAGCGGGCGGGCCGGGGCGGCGGTCCGCCCGGCGGGTCCTCCGGGCTCTCGTCGGTGTCGGGGCGGGGCAGGGTGCCGGGGCGTTGCGGAGCCATCGAGCCGCCACCGGCCGCGAGTTCGAACTCGGCCCGGGGGTGTTCGAGCGAGCCGAGGGAGACGATCTCCCGTTTGAAGAGTCCGGCCAGGGTCCATTCGGCAAGGACGCGCGCCTTCCGGTTGAACGTCGGCACCCGGCTGAGGTGGTACGCGCGGTGCATCAGCCAGGCGGGGTAACCCTTGAGCTTGCGACCGTAGACGTGGGCGACGCCTTTGTGCAGGCCCAGGGAGGCGACGGATCCCGCATACCTGTGGCGGTATTCGGTGGGCGGGCGGCCCTCCAGCGTCGCGAGGATGTTGTCGGCGAGGGCCTTCGCCTGGCGGACGGCGTGCTGGGCGTTGGGCGCGGTCTCCCTGCCCGGCTCGGCGGCGGTGAGGTCGGGGACGGCGGCGGCGTCGCCCGCGGCCCAGGCGTGCGGCATTCCCTCGACGGAGAGGGTGGCGGTGCAGCGGAGCCGGCCGCGTTCGGTGAGGGGGAGGTCGGTGGCGGCGAGGAGCGGCGCCGGTTTGACGCCCGCGGTCCACACGAGCGTGCGGGTGGGGAAGCGGGAGCCGTCGCTCAGGACGGCGACGCGGTCCTCGCAGGTGTCGAGGCGGGTTTCCAGGCGTACGTCGACGCCTCGGCCGCGCAGCTCCCCGACGGCGTACCGGCCCATGGCCTCGCCGACCTCGGGGAGGATGCGGTCGGAGGCCTCGACCAGGACCCATCTCAGGTCGGTGGGCTTGATGTTGTGGTAGTACCGCGCGGTGTAGCGGGCCATGTCCTCCAGCTCGGCGAGCGCTTCCACGCCCGCGTAGCCGCCGCCGACGAAGACGAAGGTGAGGGCGGCGTCGCGGATCGCGGGGTCGCGGGTGGCGGACGCGATGTCCATCTGTTCGATGACGTGGTTGCGCAGTCCGATGGCTTCCTCGACGGTCTTGAACCCGATGCCGAAGTCGGCGAGGCCCGGTACGGGGAGGGTGCGCGAGACGGATCCCGGGGCGATGACGATCTCGTCGTACCCGATCTCCAGGGCACCGGTGCCGTCCTCCGCCGTGGCCAGGGTGGTGACGGTCGCCGTACGCTTGGCGTGGTCGATCCGGCCGGCCTCGCCGATGACGATCGTGCAGTGGTTCAGGACGCGGCGCAGCGGCACGACCACGTGGCGCGGTGAGATCGAGCCGGCGGCCGCTTCGGGGAGGAAGGGCTGGTACGTCATGTACGGCTCGGGCGTGACGACCACAATCTCGGCGTCCCCGCTCCTGAGTCTCTGCTTCAGCTTCCGTTGGAGACGCAGTGCTGTGTACATCCCGACGTAGCCGCCGCCGACGACGAGAATGCGCACACCTGGCCGGGTGCCGGGGGTCGTCCCCCGGGAATCTGGAGCCATCACCACCCCATGACGCAACGGAGTCGGTGGTTTGTCCACAGGCCCGGCAAATTGTGTGACCGGCGGACGCTGCCGGGAAGTTCCGGCCGGTCGGCCGGGCGGCAGGGAAGCGGTGCAGGTCAGGCGCTGTGCGGGGGGCGAATAGGCGGGGGCGGACAGGGGATCGGGGCGCTCCTGCATCGATCGGGGGACGCACCATGCGGAACTTCCCCCTTCTGAATTGACGCAGGCTCAACTATGTTCGTAACCCGTCGGGAGTCGGGTGCGGATTTCGTTGTGCTCACTCACCGGCTGACACGGCGGGGAAGTCTCCGGGGGGAGACGTCATAACCGGGGGAAAGTTATGCAGATTCAGGATTCGCATGGGCAGTCCGCGCGCACGCACGCGCCCAAGGACCACGGACGTCTGGGCTCCGTGGGAGCGCTCGGTGTCATGAGCTCGGCCGACGCGGTGCGCTCCGCCGCGGCGATGAGCGCCGCGGCGATAGGGGTGTCCACCACAGGCGCGCCGGCGACAGGAGCGGCTCCGGCCGGTCCCGCCGCGAGCGGGCCGACGCCCACCTCACCTGCGGCGGCCACGCGTTCGGCTCCGCTGCGCGTCGACGCGCAGCGCAATCTGGAGCATGTGCTGCGGGCCGCGCGTGAGGTGTTCGGTGAGCTGGGGTACGGCGCTCCGATGGAGGACGTGGCACGCCGCGCCCGGGTCGGGGTGGGCACCGTCTACCGGCGGTTCCCCAGCAAGGACGTGCTGGTGCGGCGGATAGCCGAGGAGGAGACCTCCCGGCTGACCGAGCAGGCGCGTACGGCTCTGGGGCAGGAGGAGGAGCCCTGGTCGGCGCTCTCCCGCTTCCTGCGGACCTCGGTGGCATCGGGGGCGGGCAGGCTGCTGCCGCCGCAGGTGCTGCGGGTCGGGGCCGACGCGGAGGAGCCGGACGCAGCGGCGAAGGGGGACGCGGGGGACGAGACCCGCGTTCCGCAGCAGCGGCAGGGCGTGGCCCAGGCCGACGTCCGCGTCGTCTCCCCGCGCACCGGGAGCGGGGACGAGCTCGACGGGCTCGGGGAGGACTCAGGCGCGGGCGAGCTGCTGGAGGTCGTGGGCCGGCTGGTGGACCGGGCGAGGGAGTCGGGCGAGCTGCGCGGGGATGTGACGGTGGCCGACGTGCTGCTGGTCATCGCCACGGCCGCCCCGTCCCTGCCGGACGCCGCCCAGCAGGCGGCGGCCTCGGCCCGGCTGCTGGACATCCTGCTGGAGGGGCTGCGGTCCCGGCCGGCCGTCTGAGGTCACCGTCCGGGGCCCGCTCGTGGTCCGGAGCCCGCTCGTCGGCCGGGCCCGCTCGTGGTCCGGGGCCCGCTCGTTTCGGTGAACGGGCGAGCGGGTTTCCGGCGGGTGGGTTCCGGCAAGCGAAACAACCAGGGGTCATTCCCCGAAAGAGGCTTCCCTAGCACTCGCATTCGAGAAGACGCCCCGGATGAGTGGTTGGCACGACTGAGAGTCCATCACGATTAAGCCATGTGGCACTCTTGGCCGGTATCCGGGTCCGAGGGTGTATACGGGGGCTTCCGCGATGAGCGGTAACGAGCAGCAGGAAGAGCCGCTCGACGAGATCGCTGCGGCGGGTGGGGTCACGCAGGCCGACGGGATGCCCTCCGGGCAGGTGCCTGCCCAGGCGGGGCGTGGACCGTCGGATGGTTCAGACGCTCCGGACGCTTCGGACGGTGAGGCTGAAGGCGGCACCGTCCTGCCCGGGCCGTGGCCGTCCGTCGCCGAGGCCGGAGCTGGAGCCGGGGCCGAAGCCGGGGACCGGTCCGGGGACAGCGCCTCCGGTGGCGTCGGTGCGTACGCCGTCCCTTCGCAGCGCGAGGGCCGCGTCGGGTCTCCCGACACCGGGCTCTCCGACGCCCAGTTGATCGAGGGCATGCGCGAGGGGGACAACCTCGCCTACGACGAGCTGTTCCGGCGCCACTCGGGCGCGGTCCGGCGGTACGCCCGTACCTGCTGCCGGGACGGGCACACCGCCGACGACCTGACCGCCGAGGTGTTCGCACGCACGCTCCAGGCCGTACGGGGCGGGAAGGGGCCGCAGGAGGCCGTCCGGGCCTACCTGATGACCGCCGTCCGCCACGTCGCCGCCGCCTGGACGAAGAGCGCGAGGCGGGAGCACCTGGTCGACGACTTCGCGGTGTTCGCCGCACAGGCTTCCCGTACGTCGGAGCTGTCGGACGACGACACCTTGGACCTCGGCGCCGATGTGCTGGCGATGCACGAGGCCGAGCAGTCGATGGCGATGGAGGCGTTCCGGAGCCTGCCGGAGCGCTGGCAGGCGGTGCTCTGGCACACCACGGTGGAGGAGGAGTCGCCCAGCGAGATCGCCCCGCTCTTCGGTCTGACCGCCAACGCCACCGCCGTCCTGGCCAGTCGGGCCCGTGAAGGGCTCAAGCAGGCCTATCTCCAGGCCCATGTGAGCCAGGCGCTCACCACCGGGGGCGACTGCGCGCAGTACGCCGACCGGCTCGGCGCCTACGCCCGGGGCGGGCTGCGGATGCGGGCCGAGCGCGGGCTGCGCAAGCACCTCGACGAGTGCGCGAAGTGCCGGGTGGCGGCCGGTGAGTTGGAACACGTGAACGCCGGGATTCCGGCGCTGCTGCCCATCGCCGTCATCGGCTGGTTCGCCGCCGGGTTCTCGCTCAAGGCCGCGGGCGTCGTGGCGGGCGGTGCCGCGGGCGCCGCCGGGGCCGGAGCCGCCGCCGCGGCCACCGGATCGGGCACCACCGGTGCCGCTGCCGGAGGTGCCGCGGGAGGTTCCTCCTCCGGAGCCGCGGGGGGTGCCGCCTCCGGATCCGCAGGGGGTGCCGCCTCCGAAGGGCTCGGCGCGCCCGCCAAGGCCGGGATCGCTGCCGCCGTCGCCGTGGCGGCCGCCGCCGGTCTGGTGTGGGCGCTCGTCGGCGACGACCAGCCGAAGCCGGAGGCCAAGGCTGCGGCGAAGCCCCCGGCGGCGGCACCCGAGGTCCCGGCGCCGGAGCCGCCCGCACCGGAGCCCGAGCCTCCGGTCGAGCCCGCTCCCGACCCCGTACCGCCCGCGTCGCCCGACCCGGCACCCGACCCCGCGCCGGAGCCGGAGCCGGAACCGCCCGCACCGGAGCCCGAGCCGACCCCGCCGCCGAGCGCCGAACCCACGCCCTCCCCCGAGCCGCCGGAGCCCGCGCCGCCCGCGCCCAGCCCTCCGCCGCCGCCTCCGGAGCCCGATCCCAGCCCGGAGCCGCCGCCTCCTCCGCCGCCCGCGCCGACCGTCTACCAGGTCAGCGAGCTCGCGTACTCCCTGCTCGGCGACCACACCGAGCCGGAGGTCGTCACCGGGCGGAGCAGTTGGATCTGGCAGCGTTCGAACGTGTCGATCGCCCGGACGCGGTACGCGCACGGGGTCACCGTGCACGCCCGGTCCTCCGTCATCATCCAGCTGAACCGCCCGTGCACCCGCTACGAGGCGATGGTCGGCGTGGACGACCTGACGATGGGGCTCGGCGCGGTCCGCTTCTCCGTCTACGACGGGGACGGGGCGCGGCTGTGGCGCTCCCCGGTGATGGCGGGCGGGGCGCCCGCCGTCCCGGTCAGCGTCGGGATCGCGGGTCAGTCGTCGATCCGGCTCGTGGTGGAGCCCGAGGGGCCGCTCGGCGGGGTGGCGCTGGCCGACTGGGCGGACTCCCGGATCAGTTGCGCCTGAGCCCGGCCCCGGGGCGGTTTGAGCCCGGCACCAGGGTGCCTGAGCCCGGCCGCGCGGACCCAGTCGTACGTCACGGCTGGAGCGTGCGTCGGGACGGGACCACGCCGCCCGCCACCGCGCGCTGGCGCGGCGCCGCCGTACCCGTCCAGCAGGTGCCCCGGCGGGCCAGCAGCCGGCGCAGCCACAGCTCGGTGGAGGCCAGTTCCGCCAGGCCGTCCAGCGGGAGCGGCTCGCCCTCGGAGGCGGCGCGCAGGGCCTTGCGGACGACACGGGCCTCGACCAGGCCCGCGTCGGCGAGGAGCGGGGCGTCGAACAGGGCCATCAGGTCGGACAGCGCGGTGCGCAGGCCGGTGCGGGTGACGGCGGTGGAGGTGGCCTGGGACGGGGTGCCCCAGCCGGGCGGCAGGTCGTGGATGCCCGCCCCGCCCAGCACCCGGCGCAGGATCGCGGCCCGGGCGCCCGGCTGGACGCGGAGCGACTCGGGGAGCGCGCGGGCGGCCCGGACGACCTGGTTGTCCAGGAACGGGGCGTGCAGGCGCTGGCTGCGGATCTCGGCGGCCTGCTCCAGGATGCGGTGGTCGGCGGCGGCGCGGGCGAGGGTGGCGCGGGCGCGGGCCTCGCCGGGGCGCTGGACCGAGGTGGGCCGGATCGCCGCTTCCTGGAGGCGAACCGATACTTCGGCGAGCGCCTCTCCGGTCAGCCAGCGGGCCGCCGGTCCCGGGCGCGACCAGGCGAGGGCGGCGAGCGATGCGTCGGCGGGGGTGGCGAGGTCGGGGGCGTACCGGTTGGCGTCGGGGAGGAGTCCGGCGGCGGTCTCCAGGCCGGTGCGGTACGACGTACGGGCCAGTCTTCGGGCGGCGCGGTAGACCGTCAGCGGGACGAAGAGGGAGTGCGCCGAGGGGCCTTCGGCCTTGGTGAGGGCGGCGACGGGGCGCAGGAGGTGGCGTCTGCGCCGGTCCATCAGGAGGTCGGCGAGGCGGGCCGGGTGGGCGTCCAGGACCTGCCGGGCGCCGTGTCCCACGAGGTGGTCGGCGCTGCCCGCGGCGAGGCGGCGGCGGTGGCGTTCGGCGACGACGAGGGAGGGGCCCGGTTCGTCGGTGAGCGGTCCGGTCCCCAACGAGGCGTACGGGAGGGCCTCTTCGCCGGCCGCGACGACCACGTGGTGCAGGCGCGGGTTGGCGGCGATGGCGCGGGCCCGCTCCAACTCCTCCTCGTGCCCGCGGGTGGTGAGGTCGTTGAAGGTGACCGCGAGCAGGCGCTCCCCCGCCCCCGTGCCGTGGCCGAGGAGGGTGCCGGGCAGTCCGGGCAGCCCGGCGGCGAGCAGGGCGAGGGTGGCGGAGGCGCTGCCGCCGGAGAGGTCGGCACCGATTCCGGCCACCGGCCCGCCCCGGGCCGCGCGCCGGTCGGCGGGGCCCATGCCGGGTACGGGCCCCGGGTCCTGCGGCAGGGTCTCGGGGGCGTGGCGGGGTGCGGTGAGCCGGGCGCGTACGGCTTCGACGAGCGCGTCGCGTACGCCCTCCACCGCGTGCACCGGGTCGACCTGCGGCGCGGCGACGGCGAGGGAGGCGACGGCCTCGTACCCGGTGATCTCCCGCGACCCCTCCCGCAGAATCAGCGCGTGGCCCGGCGGGACCCGCTTCACCCCGGCGTACGGGGTGCCGTCGCCGAGCGCCTCCGGGCTCTCCGGGCAGGCGAGCAGGGCGGCGAGGTGGCCGATGTCGAGCTGGGCCTCGATGAGGTCGGCGAGCGGGAGGGCGGCGGTGGCGTAGGCGGTGCCGTTGGCCCACGGGGTGTGGAAGACGGGCCGGGCGCCGGCGAGATCGCCCGCGACGGTGATGCGGCGGCCGATCTGGACGACGGCGGTGTAGCTGCCCGGCCAGGCGGTGAGGTGGCGCATCGCCCCGCCGCGCGCGGCGAGCAGCCCGACCCGCAGCTGCTCGTCGGTGGCCCCGCAGCAGCCGAGGACGGCGAGGCGGGCGGTGGGGGCGCCTTCGGGCGTGGCGACGCCGATGATCCGGATCTCGTCGGGGCGCCAGTCGCCGACCGCCCAGAGCGGATCCGGGTCGCCCCACAGGAGTTGGGAGCCCACCGGATGGACCGTGCGCCCCTCACCGCCGTTGCCGACGGCCCCTACCGTGCCGAAGCTCGCGGCGATACTGCTCCATCCCACCAACCAACGCATCGCCGCCTCCACAGGCTGTGGACAAGCGGCGCACCGTACCGAGTCGCATCGCCGCTGCGGGACATGCTGCCACGACAGGACCGCAGGAGAGGGGGTACGGGCAGCGCACGCCGGATGAGCATGCGCCCCTGGCAAAGGCCGGACACCCGGCTCGCCGTCGTCTTCACCGCATCACCGGCAACGGAAGTGTCGATTCCGGGAGTTAACACCGCAAGCGCTGCCGTCGGCCACGCTCACCACCGCATCGGACTCCGCCAGCGACGCCGGGACCGCCGGCCCGGGAGAGCGGTCGAAATCCGGCCATAGCCGGACCGTTGGCCAGACCGTCACCGGACAGGCGATATTCAGCCATTCTCGTCGGGCTCCGCCGCTCGCGCACACCCGTCCGCGCCCCCGCGGCGGACCCTCCCACGCACAGTCCGGGAGGTGGGCCTCACCTCCCGGACCGGCCCGCCGCCCGCGGGGAATGGAGCGGCGGTATCCCCCAGCCCACTGAGTCCAGTGCAGTGAGCCGACCCACGCGGTACCCAGCCAAGCCCCTCCCCCACGGGCCGGGCCAGAGCGCACGGCCGGGCGCACGGCCACACGCCAGGGGCACGCCCCGCCCCGGCACGCGCACCCCCGGAGCGCGGACCCCGCCGCCCGGACGGACAACAATCCCGCCATACGGACGTCTGCCCCTTAACGGTAGGGATGGGGAGAACTACGCTGTGTTTACTGGTGTTCTCAGCAGGGGGGCATATTCCTCGGGGCTCGGCCACATGCGTGTGCAGGCGGAGTACGGGGGTTCGAACCTGGGGAGCATCGGTACGAATGCCGCGCGCCGTCCTCGGTGACGCGGCGGCTGTCTGTGTGTCGAGGGGTGGCGCATGTCCAGGGAGCAACGCGGGCCGAACGAGAAGCTCGGCACGGTTCTCGCCCTCGCGGGAATCAGTAACGCCGGGCTCGCCCGGCGGGTCAACGACCTCGGAGCACAGCGCGGTCTGACACTTCGCTACGACAAGACCTCGGTGGCCCGGTGGGTCGCCAAGGGGATGGTGCCGCAGGGCGCGGCGCCTCATCTGATCGCGGCGGCGATCGGGGCCAAGCTCGGCCGGCCCGTCCCGCTGCACGAGATCGGTCTCGCCGACGCGGACCCCGCGCCGGAGGTCGGCCTCGCCTTCCCCCGGGACGTGGGCGAGGCGGTCAGGTCGGCGACCGAGCTGTACCGGCTGGATCTGGCCGGGCGAAGGGGCGGCGGCGGGATCTGGCAGTCGCTGGCCGGTTCGTTCGCGGTGAGCGCCTATGCGACCCCCGCGTCCCGCTGGCTGATAACCCCCGCCGATCCGTCGGTCGCCCGCGACCCGACGGCGGCACAGGCGGCGATCCTCGGCGCCCGGGGCGGTGGCCAGGACGGCGGCGGTACGCCGGGTCCGCGCGGGCCGCAGCACGCGCCGGACGGCCGCGGCGCACACATCCCGCACACACCCGGGGGCGCGCAGAGCGGCTCCGGCCTCGGCACCGGTTCCGGCCTCGGTTCCGGCTCCGGTCTCGGTTCCGGCTCCGGTCTCGGTTCCGGCTCCGTGCCCGTCCAGCCCGGCCCGGAGTCCGTCGCGGACGCCTCCCCGCTGCGGGTGGGCCACAGCGACGTCATGAAGCTGCGCGAGGCGGCCCAGGACGCCCGGCGCTGGGACTCCAAGTACGGCGGCGGCGACTGGCGTTCCTCCATGGTGCCGGAGTGCTTACGCGTGGACGCCGCCCCCCTGCTCCTCGGCTCGTACACCGACGAGGTGGGCCGCGCCCTGTTCGGCGCGTCGGCCGAGCTGACCCGGCTCGCGGGCTGGATGGCGTTCGACACCGGCCAGCAGGAGGCCGCCCAGCGCTACTACATCCAGGCCCTGCGCCTGGCCCGCGCCGCCGCCGACGTCCCCCTCGGCGGCTATGTCCTCGCCTCGATGTCCCTCCAGGCGACCTACCGCGGCTTCGCCGACGAGGGCGTCGACCTCGCCCAGGCCGCCGTGGAGCGCAACCGGGGCCTGGCGACCGCCCGCACCATGAGCTTCTTCCGGCTGGTGGAGGCCCGCGCCCATGCCAAGGCAGGCGACGCACCGGCCGCGGGGGCCGCGCTCAAGGGCGCCGAGAGCTGGCTGGAGCGGTCCCGGGCGGGCGACGCCGACCCGCCCTGGCTCGGCTTCTACAGCTACGACCGGTTCGCCGCGGATGCCGCCGAGTGCTACCGCGACCTGAAGGCGCCCCGCCAGGTGCGCCGCTTCACCGAGCAGGCGCTCTCCCGGCCGACCGACGAGTTCGTCCGCAGCCATGGACTGCGGCTCGTCGTCTCGGCCGTCGCCGAGCTGGAGTCGGGGAACCTGGACGCGGCCTGCGCGGCGGGCACCCGGGCGGTCGAGGTGGCCGGCCGGATCTCCTCGGCGCGCACCACCGAGTACGTACGCGATCTGCTCCACCGGCTCGAACCGTACGGGGACGAGCCGCGCGTCGCCGAGCTGCGGGAGCGGGCCCGCCCGCTGCTGGTGACCCAGGCCTGAGCCGCCCGGCGGGTGCTTTTCGGCGCCCGCCGGTCACCGTGTGCGCCACGCCCCGCCCGGATCGGGTTTGAGCCCGTTGTCAGTGGGTCAGTGCACTATCGGGGTGGGAGGTGGCGTGATGATGACGCACGCGGCGTACGACTGCGATGTGCTGGTGATCGGCGGCGGGATCGTCGGTCTGTCGACCGCGTACGCCCTCCAGCGGTCCGCGCCCGGCACCCGGGTCACGGTCCTGGAGAAGGAGCGCGGCCCGGCCCGCCATCAGACCGGCCGCAACAGCGGAGTGATCCACAGCGGGATCTACTACCGCCCCGGTTCGCTCAAGGCTCGGTACGCGCTGCGCGGCTCCGCCGAGCTGTCCGACTTCTGCGCCGAGCACGGGATCGCCCACGCCACCACCGGCAAGCTGATCGTCGCCACCGAGCGCTCCGAGCTGCCCCGGCTGCACAGCCTGGTCCAGCGCGGCCGCGAGCACGGACTGCCCGTGCGGGAGCTGGGCCCGGCGCAGATCGCGGAGTACGAGCCCGAGGTCCGGGGCCTCGCGGCGATCCGGGTCGGCACGACCGGCGTCTGCGACTTCACCGCCGTCGCCACCCGCTTCGCGACCGAGGTCCAGGCCGCCGGCGGCATCGTGCGGTACGGGGCGGAGGTCGTCGCGATAGACCGGCGCGCCTGGGGCGTGGCGGTGCGCACGGCGGACGGTCTGGTGGTCCGCGCCCGGACCCTGGTCAACTGCGCGGGGCTGCACTGCGACCGGGTGGCGCGGCTCGCGGGCGACGACCCGGGGGTGCGGATCGTGCCGTTCCGGGGCGAGTACTACGAGCTGGCCCGCCCCGAGCTGGTGCGCGGCCTGGTCTACCCGGTGCCGGACCCGGCCTTCCCCTTCCTCGGCGTCCACCTGACCCGGGGCTTCGACGGCACGGTCCACGTCGGCCCGAACGCGGTCCCCGCCCTGGCCCGCGAGGGGTACGCCTGGCCGCAGGTCCGCCCCGCCGACCTGCTCTCCACGCTGAGCTGGCCGGGCACCTGGCACATCGCCCGCAGGCACTGGCGGTACGGGGCGGGCGAGGTGCACCGCTCGCTCTCGAAGTCCGCCTTCACCGAGGCCGTCCAGCGGCTGCTGCCTGCCGCGCGGGAGGAGGACCTGCGCCCGTCGCCCGCCGGGGTCCGGGCCCAGGCGGTGCTGAAGGACGGCACGCTGGTCGATGACTTCCTGATCCGCGAGGCCCCGCACACCGTGCACGTACTGAACGCGCCCTCGCCCGCCGCGACGGCGTGCCTGCCGATCGGGCGGGAGGTGGCGCGGCTGGCGCTGCGCCGGGCACAGGAGACGGGGTGGAGGCCGCCCGCCGTAGAATCGGGTCATTGTGTCTGAGCAGCCCTTGAACCCCACGACCGATGCGGCGACCGAGCCGGAGGCGGCGACCACCGTGACCGGGTCCGCGACCGGGTCCGCCGCCGCCGACGCCACTGCCGCCGCCGGATCGACCGCCGACGAAGCCGCCGCGCTGCGGGCCGCCTCCTTCGAGCGGGCGCGCCGGCTGCGCCAGGAGCCCCGCTTCCCCGGCGGCCCCGCCGCCGACCCGGCCGGCTCGCACCACGAGCGCCGGATCCGCAGCTTCCAGCCGCGCCGCAGCCGGGTCACCACCGGCCAGCAGGACGCCCTGGAGCGGCTGTGGCCCAAGTGGGGCCTGGACATCGACGGCAAGCGCGTCCTGGATCTGGCCGAGCTCTTCGACGGCCTGCCGGTCGTCCTGGAGATCGGCTTCGGTATGGGCGAGGCCACCGCGCAGATGGCGGCCGACGACCCAGGCACCGGCATCCTCGCCGTCGACGTCCACACCCCCGGCCAGGGCAACCTGCTGGGCCTCGCCGACAAGGCCGGTTCCACCAACGTACGGGTGGCCAACGGCGACGCGGTGATCCTGCTCCGCGAGATGCTGGCCCCCGAGTCGCTGGACGGCCTGCGTGTCTACTTCCCCGACCCGTGGCCCAAGGCCCGCCACCACAAGCGGCGCCTCATCCAGCCCGAGTTCCTGGACCTGGTGGCCCCGGTCCTGAAGCCCGGCGCCGTCATCCACTGCGCGACGGACTGGGAGCCGTACGCGGAGCAGATGCTGGAGGTGCTCACCGCGCACCCCCGCTTCGCCAACACGGCGGCGGACGGCGGATACGCGCCGCGCCCGGCGTTCCGGCCGCTGACCCGCTTCGAGGGCCAGGGCCTGGACAAGGGCCACGTCGTGCACGACCTGCTGTTCGCCCGTATCTGAGACACCGTCTCCCGAATCCGGGGGAACACCTGACGCACCGCCTGACGCACTGCCTGACGCACCGCCCGGTCCGGCCATGTCCTGGCCGGATGCACCGTCGCCGGGTGTCGGTGCTCCTCGTTAGGGTCGAGGGGTGTCCGACGGTCCCGTGCAGTACCAGCAGCGGCAGCCGGCGGTCCCGGTCCTCCACGAGCAGCGGTTCGAGGAGGCGCTGGGCGCCGTGCCGGAGCGCGGCCGGTGGACGTACCGGCCGCGCCGCGTCTCCATGGTGTGGCGCAGCAAGGTGTTCCGCCTCGGGACCGTGATCGTGGCGCTCGCGCTGTGCGGGCTGGTGATCCTGGCCCTGGTCCGTGAGCAGACGGGCCCGGAGGGGTTCCTCGTCGGCCTCGGCCTGGCGCTGCTGCCGGTACCGCTCCTGCTGGCCGCCTTCCGCTGGCTGGACCGGGTCGAGCCGGGCCCCTGGCGGAACCTGATCTTCTGCTTCGCCTGGGGCGCGTGCGCGGCCGCGCTCGTCGCGATCATCGCCAACTCGTTCGCGATGCGGTGGATCGCCACTGCGACCGCCGACCCGGCGAGCGCCGACACGTTGGGCGCGACGGTGATCGCCCCGGTCGTGGAGGAGAGCGCCAAGGCCGTCTCGGTCCTGCTGGTCTTCATCTTCCGGAGGCGGGAGTTCCGGGGCGTGGTCGACGGCATCGTGGTCGCGGGCTTCACCGCGACCGGCTTCGCCTTCACCGAGAACATCCTCTACCTGGGCAACGCCTTCGACGAGGACCAGCAGCTCGGCAGCTCCGGGATCGCCTCGGTGACCGCCGGGACGTTCTTCGTACGGATCGTGATGTCACCGTTCGCGCATCCGCTGTTCACGGTCCTCACCGGCCTCGGCTTCGGCTTCGCGGCGATCAGCGCCCGCCACCACCGGGTCCGCCGGATCGCCCTGCCCGTGCTCGGCCTGCTGCTCGCGATGGGCCTGCACGCCCTGTGGAACGGCTCGTCGGCCTTCGGCCCGTACGGCTTCTACGCGGTGTACGGGGTGGTGATGGTCCCGGTGTTCGCGCTGATGACCTGGCTGGCGGTCTGGTGGCGCCGGCGCGAGCTGCGGACGCTCGCCGCCGAACTCCCCGCGTACGCCACGGCCGGCTGGCTGACCCCGGCCGAACCCCTGGCCCTCTCCTCGATGCGGACCCGGGGCGTGGCCCGCGACCTGGCCCGCCACTGGCACGGGAAGCAGGACCGCTCCCGGGGCCGGGCGGCGGCCCGCGCGGTCGCCGAGTACGAGTCGTTCGCGACGACCCTGGCCGGCCTGCGCCGCCGCGCCCGCCACGACGCGGTGGGCCCGGACTTCGCCGCCCGGGAACGGGAGCTGCTGCACCACCTCTGGCAGCGCCGCGCCATCGCGGCCCCGGCGCTCACGCACGCGGCGGACATGACGGGCAGGGGCCCGCGCCCACGCCCGTACGCGTACCCGTACCGACCGCCGATGCCGTACGGACAGGGGCAGGGGCAGGGATACGGGAACGGGTACGGGCAGGGATACGGGTACGGGCAAGGCCGCGGAACCGCGTACGGCAGCCCGCCCCCGCAGCCGTACCCGTACGGCCGGCACAGCCAGTACGGCGGACCCGGCCAGTACGGCCCCACCCCGCCTCCCCCGTAAGGCGGTTCAGGCGGTTCAGGCGGAACCGGCTCAGGCCGACGCCTCCGTGAGCGCCGCCAGCTCCGCCTCCGTCAGCTCCAGGTCCGCGACGGCCAGCAGCGCGGGGAGCTGTTCGACCGTGCGGGCCGAGGCGATCGGGGCCGCGACCGTCGGGCGGGCGGCGAGCCAGGCGAGGGCGACTGTGGCGATCTCGGCGCCCCGTTCCGCGGCGACCCGGTCGAGGGCGGCGAGCACCGTGCGGCCGCGCTCCGACTCCAGGTGCTCGCCCGCCTTCGCGGAGCGGGCGCTCTCGACGCTCGTACCCGGGCGGTACTTGCCGGTGAGGAAGCCCGAGGCCAGCGCGTAGTACGGGACGGCGGCGAGGCCGGCGCGGGCGGCGGTCTCCTGGAGCGGGCCCTCGTAGGTGGCGCGGGAGACCAGGTTGTAGTGCGGCTGGAGCGCGACGTACCGGGCCAGGCCCTCGCGCTCGGAGAAGTCCAGCGACTCCTGGAGGCGCTCCGGGCTGATGTTGGAGGCGGCGATGTGGCGCACCTTGCCGTCCTTCACCAGCCCGTCGAGGGCGGTGATGATCTCCTCGACCGGGACGGTCTCGTCGTCGAAGTGCGTGTAGTAGAGGTCGATGTGGTCGGTGCCGAGGCGGCGCAGCGACTGCTCGGCCGCGCCCTTGATGGTGGCGGCGGAGAGCCCCTGGAATTCGGGGTGGGCGCCGGCCTTGGTGGCCACGACGATGTCGGAGCGGTTGGCGCGGGAGGCGAGCCACGCGCCGATGACGGTCTCCGACTCACCGCCCCGGTTGCCGTCGACCCAGGCGGAGTAGGCGTCAGCCGTGTCGACGAAGTTGCCGCCGGCCGCGGCGTACGCGTCCAGGACGGCGAAGGACCGGTCCTCGTCGGCGGTCCAGCCGAAGACGTTGCCGCCGAGGGCGAGGGGGAAGACCTGGAGGTCGGAGCTGCCGAGCGGGCGCAGAGAAGTCATGTCGGGGTTCAACGGCGCCGCGGAGGCGCGTATTCCATGGCCCGGCACCCGGCATGGCTCAGCACCCGGGACGTTCCGTCACCCGGCACGGCTCAGCACCCGGCACGTCCCGGCACCCGGCCGGACAGACCGGCAGCCCTGACGTCGGGGGGGAGCGTCAGGGCTGCCGGGGTATGCGGGGGACGTCGGCGAACGACGTCCGGGGCCGGGGTCTCAGAGGGTGAGGCCCTTGCTGTTCAGCCAGGCCGCCGGGTCCATCGCCGAGCCGCCGGCGGTGCGGACCTCCAGGTGGAGGTGGACGCCGGTCACGTTGCCGGTGGCGCCCATGCGGCCGATGGTCTCGCCGGTGCTGACCTGCTGGCCGACCGAGACGTCGATCGAGGACTGGTGGGCGTACCAGATCTCCGTGCCGTCCTCCAGTTGGAGGACCGTGCGGTAGCCGTACGAACCGGACCAGCCGGCCGACGTGATCGTGCCGCCGTGCACGGCCTTGAGAGGCGAACCGGCCGCCCCGGCGAAGTCCAGGCCGGTGTGCTGGCCGGAGGACCACATCGCGCCGGACTGGCCGTAGGTCGAGGTGAGCGTGTACGAGGAGGTGGGCAGGGTGAAGCTGGCGCGGAGCTTGGCGAGGCGCTCCTCCTCGGCCTTCTTCGCCGCCGCTTCCTCCGCCGCCTTCTTCTCGGCGGCGATCTTGGCCTTGGCGGCGGCCTCGGCCTCGTCCTGCTGCTTCTTGGCTTCGGCGGCGGCCTTCTCGGCCGCGGCCTTCTCCTCGGCGGCCTTGGCCTCGGCGTCGGCGCTGGCCTGCTGCTGCTCGGCCTGCTGGAGGATGCGGGCGCGCAGGGCCTCGCCGGCGTCGGTGGTGCCCTGGTCGGCCTCGGCGGTCGTGATGCCCGCGGTGGTGAGCGGCGCGGCGGTGACCGGTGCGGCCTCGGCCTCCTGGGCCATGAAAGACCCGACGCCGGGAAGGGACTTGGCGTCGGGGAGGTTGTCCGCGATGGAATCGGGAAGGGAGATGGAGACCGGCGGCTTGCTCTGGGCGGTGGCCATGCCACCCGCACCGACGGCCGCTATGACGCCGACCCCGAGGACGGTGGAGCTACGGGCGAGTCCCCGCTGCTTGGCCACGCGGTGCTTGCCGCGCACGGGACGGATGGACTCCGCGGTGGGGTTCCACTCCTCCCACGTCCGCTCCGGGCCACCGAGGCCGTCGGTGGTGAAGGGTGACGGGGCCTCAGGGGCAGGGTGATTGGACGCCACGTGGGCGCACTCCTTTCCTTCCTTCTCGCCTACCGGGTTAGCTGACGGGTTCGGAGCAGGAAGGTCTCCTACGGGCCCCTCCGTCTCTCACGAGACGCAGGCGTCCGATTCACCCCATGTAGGTGGTTCCCCGGTTCCCTTGCGGAATTCGGCGCTCGCGCACGGCGCCGTCTCTGACGACGGCTGGGACGACCGCGCTGCGTTATCGAACGTTAATAGACAGACGGGCCCGATTCCAAGCTGTTCCTGTTGATCATTAACGGCTCCGACGGGGACTTACCGTCCACAAGTGGCCTGAATCGGACGACTTGACGACCCCTCGCCCACACCTCTTTTTCTGATGGTGTGTCAACTGTTATGCGGAGCGGCGCCCTTCCATTACGCACCGTGTCATCCGCGCACCGTGTCACCTGCGCACGCTGTCACCTGCGCACCGTGTCATCCGCGCACCGTGTCACCTGCGCACCGTGTCATCCACGTGCCGCGTCATCCGCGCGCCGTGTCATCGCCCCGGCCGACGATCTTCACCGTCGTCCGCCGCGGCGGCTGGCCCTCCGCCGGCCGGCTGACCGCGAGCAGCGCCAGGTCGTCCGTCGACCGGCCCCCGGTGTGCAGCCGTACGTCGTCGGTGAGCGCCGACAGCAGCTCCTCGGGGCCGGGGAAGATCCGGCCGCGCAGCCGGGCCGCCGGGTCGTAGAAGACGCCGTTCGCGTCCCGCGCCTCGGAGAGACCGTCCGTGAAGGCGAGCAGCGTCGAACCGGCGGGCAGCTCCCATTCGTCGGACCGGTCGGGCCACACCCCGAGGTCCATCCCCAGCGGCATCGCGGGCACGCTCGGCGCGAGGACCTCCAGGGCCCCGTCCGCGTGCAGCAGGATCGGCTCGGGGTGGCCGCGGTTGACGAGGCGCAGGGACGCCGAACCGGGCGGGATCTCGGCCAGGACAGCCGTGATGAACCCCTCCATGGCGTCCAGCCCGTACCGCCGCGTCCCCTCCCGCGCGAGCGCCCGCTCCAGCCGCTGGGCCACACCCTCCAGGGAACGCTCCTGCTCGGCGGCCTCCCGGAACGCCCCGATGATCACGGCCACCGCCTCCACGGCGTCCAGCCCCTTGCCGCGCACGTCCCCGACGACCAGGCGTACGCCGTACGGGGTGTCCGCCACCGCGAACAGGTCCCCGCCGACGAACTCGTCCGCCTGCGCCGCCTCGTACCGCGCCGCCACCTGGAGCCCGCCGATCCGCTCCGCCGGGGTCGGCAGCACGGCCCGCATGGCGGTCTCCGCGATGACCCGCGCCGAGGCGAGCTGCTCGTTGCTGCGGCGCACGACCCCGTTGATGACGAGGGCCAGGGCCGCGGCGGTGAGGACCGTGATCATCTCGATGACCGGGACGACCTGGGTGGACGTGCCGTCGGAGAGCCGCATCGCGATGACGGAGAGGACCGCGGCCACGCCCGTACGGATGGTGCTGGCGAGCGAGAAGAACGGCGCGGCGATCAGCGGCGCGGCCACGAACAGGGGCACGGCGGTGAAGTTGGGCGGGGCGAGCGAGTCGAAGAGGAGCCCGCCGCCGATGAGCAGCACCGGCAGCAGCCGGACGAACCGCCGGGTACCGGGGCTCCGGGCCACCACCGGCCTGCCCTTCCCGGTGGAGCCGGGCGCGGCACCCCCGGGGATCCCGAGGGTCCCCCTCACGAGCCCGCGCCCCTTCTCCGCCATCCCCACCACCTGTGCACTCCTGCCGCCCGGTCCGACCACGGCTGCGGACGGTACCGCGCCCCGTCCAGGCTTCCCGGAGCCGCGCCGTGCGGCGACCCGTCATCGGCCGAATAGGGGGAAGCGGGCCTGGTGCGGAGGCGCTCCGTGGTCAGTCGGAGAGCCGGCGCCCGGCGTAGATCGTCAGTGCATCCCGTACGAAGGCGGCGGTGCCGTCCCCGTAGCGATCGTAGTTCTTCCCGAAGCGCGGATCGGCGACATACATCTCGCCGAGTCCGATGACGTACGACCGGCTGGGCTCCCCGGACGACGACGCCAGCCACGCGCAGTGTCGCCGCGCGATCTCCTGGGCCTGCTCACCACCGGCATCGGCCCCGGCCTCCCGGGCGCTGCCCCAGTCCCGCGCGATGGCTTCATGCTCGCCGAGGAAGGCCTGCTTCTCGGCGGCCCCGAGCGAACGCCACCACCGGTCGCCCTCCTCGTACGCCTCACGCCCCCAGCGCTCGGTCACCTCCCGCTCGTGCGCGGTGTGGTCGAAACCGTCGAACACTTCCTCGGCCATGAGTTCCATCCCCTCCTGCGTCTTGTGGAGAGTGGTCCGCACCGAGGCGATCTGCCGCCCGATGCGCGCCTGCTCCTGTTCGAGCAGCCGCAGATGCGCCCGCAACGCCACGGCGGTGTCCCGCTGCCCCTCCAGCACGTCCTTGATCGCGGGCAGTGAGAGTCCGAGTTCGCGCAGCAGCAGGATGCGCTGCAGCCGGACGAGGGCGTTCTGGTCGTAGTAGCGGTAGCCGTTGCTCCCGAGCCGGCTCGGCGCGAGGAGACCGAGGTCTCCGTAGTGCCGGAGCGTGCGGCTGGTGGTGCCGGCCTCTCTGGCGATTTCCTGGATGGACCACTCCATGCCGAGAACGCTAGATCTTCACGTAACGTCAAGGTCAACCCGGAAGGGGCTGGGCTCCGGAAACGACTCAGGCCCGGTACGCGATCAGTGATCTGCGTACCGGGCCTGGATCTTCAGTAGCGGGGACAGGATTTGAACCTGCGACCTCTGGGTTATGAGCCCAGCGAGCTACCGAGCTGCTCCACCCCGCGTCGGTGAACACAACTGTACGCCATCGGAGCGGCGGCCCCGACCATTTTCCGGCCGGGCCCGAGCCCGGGGCCGCACAGGCCTGCCGGCCCGGCCGGCAGCGCTGCGGCGTCTTCGACCAGCGGCACCGCGCCGCAGGCGAGTACCTTATTGCACATAGATCGCAGTAACGACAGATGTGCGAGAAGGAGAAGCCGTGCGGACTCCGGTGGTGCTGGGCATCGAGTCGTCGTGTGACGAGACGGGGCCGGAATCGTCTCCGGCGGCCGGCTGCTCGCGCACGTCGTGGCGTCGAGCATGGACGAGCACGCCCGCTTCGGCGGGGTCGTACCGGAGATCGCCGCCCGCGCGCACCTCCAGTCCTTCACGCCCGTCGTCCAGGAGGCCCTCGCGCAGGCGGGGCTCGGCCTGCGGGGCATCGACGCGGTCGCGGTGACCACCGGGCCCGGTCTGTCCGGCGCCCTCCAGGTCGGCCTGGCCGGAGCGAAGGCGCTGGCCTACGCGGCGGGGGTGCCGCTGTACGGGGTGCACCACCTGGCCGGGCACGTGGCCGCCGACACCCTGGAGCACGGGCCGCTGCCCGATCCGTGCGTGGTGCTCATCGTCTCGGGCGGCCACACCTCGCTGCTGCTCGTGCGCGACCTGGTGCGCGACCCGATCCTGCACCTGGGCGACACCGTGGACGACGCCGCGGGCGAGTGCTTCGACAAGGTCGCCCGCGTCTTCGGCCTCCCCTACCCGGGCGGCCCGGCCATCGACCGGGCCGCCCGCGAGGGCAACCCCTGCGCGGTCGCCTTCCCCCGGCCGCTGCTGAGCTCGAAGGACGACCCGTACGCGTTCTCCTTCTCCGGGCTGAAGACGGCCGCCGCCCGCTGGGCCGAGGAGCACCGCCGGCGGGGCGAGGACATCCCGCTGGCCGACGGGGCGGCCTCGCTCCAGGAGGCCGTGGCGGACGTCCTGACGCGCAAGGCGCTGGCCGCCTGCCGCCGGTACGACGTCCGGACGCTGGTCGTGGTCGGCGGTGTCGCGGCGAACTCCCGGGTCCGGGCGCTGGCGGAGGAGCGGTGCGCGGCGGCGGGGGTCGAGCTGCGGGTGCCGCCGCTGACGCTGTGCACCGACAACGGGGCGATGATCGCGGCGGTCGGCGACCTGCTGGTGCGGGCGGGCGCGGACCCGGCGCAGCTGAACGTGTCCGTCGACCCGTCGGCACCGCTGGAGTACGCCGCGCTGCACCCGGCCGCCGCCGCACCGGCGAGAGCCGCGTAAGCGCCGCCCCGCCGTCACCATCCCCCGGTGACCTGGTGACCTGGTGACCTGGTGACCTGGTGACCGACCGAAGGACTTGAGAGGACTCCCTGTGCGTACCGCCGACATCCGCAGCCGCTTCCTGGACTTCTTCGCCGCCCGGGACCACACGATCGTCCCCAGCGCGCCGCTGCCGACCCCGGACCCGACCCTCCTCTTCGTCAACGCCGGCATGGTGCCGTTCAAGCCGTACTTCACCGGCGAGGCGTCCCCGCTGTGGCAGCGGGCCACCAGCGTGCAGAAGTGCGTACGGACCCTCGACATCGAGGAGGTCGGCCGCACCACCCGGCACGGCTCGTTCTTCCAGATGAACGGCAACTTCTCCTTCGGCGACTACTTCAAGGA
>NZ_JBHXOX010000051.1:7194-29644 GCF_042718795.1 Streptomyces cyaneofuscatus | reverse complement strand
CGCCTCACGGATCGCCTTCAGCATCGCACCGAAGATCTGATCACCGTTACGGAGCGGGATCAGCGCATTCCCCTCCGTCGCCGCGATCCCGATCAACCGCTCCAGCCTGCGCCTGAGCCGCGAGGAGCGTCTCTCGCACACCTCCGGATCGAGATCCGTCTGTGCGCCGGTCTGCGTGCGGTCGCGCGGATCCTGTTCGGCTCGTTCGGAGGCTTCGGCTATGCCGGACATCGGTCACCTGGGGGTACGGGGGTGGGGCCGCCCGCCGTCCGGAGCGTCGCCGCACCGGGACGGGCTAGCCAGGGCGTCGGAGACTGTACTCCTCGGTACGGGCATGACTCAGCCCCGCTCCACCCTTCGGGCCCTCCTGGCCCCAACTCCCGCGCCACGCGGCCCGATCCGACGGAAACCCTCCGTCTCGCCGCCAGGATGAGTATGGTTAGCCTAACCTAACTAGCAGCTCGTCTCCGGTCGTCCGAACCGCGCCGCCCGCCCCGGACACCACCACCGGACCACCCCGGAGGACCCGTTGACATCCGCGCCACCGCTCTCCCCGCTCACCACCAGCGAAGCCCTCCCTCTCGACGGCCACCTGGTCCACCTGCCGCCCGCCCCGCCCACCGGCCTCGCCACCGCCACCGAGGTCGTCCGCGACCACCTCACCCGGCTCGGCGCCCGGTTCGGCCCCGCCTCGGGCCCCTGGCACCCGGACGGGAGCGCGGCCCCGGCCCGGGACCGGTACGCCACGGCCGGCCCGGAGACCGTCATCGGCCTCGGCGGCCCGCACCACGCCCGCGGCACGGACCTCACCCTGCGCGGCTGGCCCACCGGCGACCCCACCCCCTTCGACGAGACCACCGCCCAGGCCGCGACCGGCCTCATGGCCCTCCACGGCCGGGCCAACGGCGGCCCCCGCCCCCTCGGCACCGACTTCCTGGGCACCCTCGCCGGAACCGTCGCCACCCAGGCTCTGCTGGCCGCCGCCCTCTCCGGCCTGCGCTCCACCCCGGTCCGCTCGGCCCGGGTCAGCGTGGCCCAGGCGGCCCTCTTCTCGCTCGGCCCGTACGTGGCCGCCGCCACGGCCGGGGACGAGCCGGAGGAGGTCCCGAGCCCGCCCTACCGACGCACCGCCCGGCCGCCGTTCCTCTCGGCCGACGGGGTCCGGTTCGAGGTGGAGGCCCTCGCGGTCCAGCCCTGGCGCGACTTCTGGAAGGCGGTCGGCGCCCCCGCCAAGGACATCGCCAACAGTTGGCGGGCCTTCGCCGCGCGCCACGCACGGGCCGCCGCCCCGCTGATCACGACGCTCGCCCAGTGCGCGGCCCGCCACCGCTACGCCGACCTCCTCCTGATCGCCGAGCACACCGGCATGGGCCTCTGCGCCCTGCGCACGCTCGCGGACCGGCGCGCCGACAGCGACGTACGGTACGACGACGACCCCTGGGAGCTGCGCGAACTCCCCCGGGACCAGGGCGACGGCCTCCCGGCACCCCTGTACACCTCCGCCTCGCCCTCCTCCCGCCCCCACACCGGCTTCCCGCAACTCCCCCTCGGCGGCCTGCGCGTCGTCGAGTCCACCCGGGGCGTCCAGGGCCCGCTGGCCACCTCCGTGCTCCAGGCCCTCGGCGCGCACGTCATCCGGATCGAGCAGCCCGGCGGCGACCCGGCGCGCGGGGCGGCGCCGCTCGCGGGCGGGGTCTCCGCCCGGTTCGCGGCGCTCAACGCGGGCAAGGAGGTCCGCGAGATCGACATCCGTACGGCGGCGGGGCGCCGCGCGGTCGCCGAGACCGTGGCGGAGGCGGACGTCTTCCTGCACACCTGGGCCCCGGGCGAGGCGGCCCGCCTCCGGCTCGACGAGGCGGACCTGGCCCGCACCCGCCCCGGGCTGATCTACGCCTGGGCCTCCGCCTGGGACCGCGCACCCGACGGGCCGCGCCCGCCGGGGACGGACCCCATGGTGCAGGCGTGGTCGGGCGTCGCCGACACGGTACGGACGCCCGACGGCACCCCGGCCCCCTCCCTGGTGGCCCTGCTGGACATCCTCGGCGGCCACCTGGCGGCCGAGTCGGTCCTGGCGGCCCTGCTGGCCCGCGAGTCCGGCGCGGCGACGGGCCGGCTGCGCGTCGACTCCTCGCTGCTCGGCGCCTCCCGGGTGCTGCTGCGGCCCCTGCTGCGCGGCCTGGACGAGGCCCCGGGGACCGCACCGGCGGAGGCCGGTCTCGTCGCCCCGACCGCCGACGGCCTGATCGCGGTCGGCGCGGGCGCCGGAACGACCCCCGCCGAACTGGCCACCGCCCCCACCGCCGCCTGGCTGGGCCGCCTGCACGCGGCCGGTATCCCCGCCCGTGCCGTGGTCACCGACCTCGCCGCACTCCCCCAGGACCCCGCGCTCTCCCCGTACTTCACCCACGACGGCTGCGCCCGGCCCACACCCCCCTGGAGCTTCTCGTGACCGCTGCCGCCACCGTCCCCGTACCGACCGGTCCGCAGAGCGCCGCCCCGCCGCACGCCCATGACACCCCCCGCCCGACCGGTCCGCAGCCCACGGAGAAGGCGCCCCGCCCGACCGTCTCGCACGACGTGGCGGTCGCCGCCGCCCGCGCGATCGCGCCCCGCCTCGGAACGTACGCGGCCGAGGCCGACCGGCTCCGCGCCCTGCCCGCCGAGGCCGTGCGCCTCCTGGACGGCGCCCGCCTCTTCGACGTCCTGACCCCGCGCGTCTGGGGCGGCGGCGGCCTCGGCTTCGCCACCGCGCTCCTCACCACCGAGGAGCTCTCCCGGGGCTGCGCGTCGGTGGGGTGGCTGCGCGCGGTGATGGGCGGCAACACCTGGACCGTCGCGCAGTTCCCCCTGGAGGCCCGCCAGGAGGTGTTCGCCGCCCCCTCCAGCCGCGTCGCCCTCCAGTTGAAGCTCGCCGGCCCGCCCGCCCGGCGCGTCCCCGGCGGCTACCTGCTGCGCGGCATGTGGGGCCGCTTCTGCTCCGGCATCGACCACGCCGAGTGGATCGTCGCCGGGGTCAGCGCCCCGCCCGCCCCCGGAGCCGACCCCGAACCGCACGTCATGCTCCTCCCCCAGGAGCGGACCGTGGGCATCGACGACTGGCACACCAGCGGCCTGCGCGGTACGGGCAGCCGCTCGTTCACCGTCCCCGAACTCCTCGTCCCCGACCACCGCGTGCTCCCGCTCTCCGCCCTCGACCCGGTCAACCCCTCACCCCACGGCCGCCCGCGCACGACCCCGTACCGGATGGCGTTCGCCGCCGTCGGCACGGTGGCGCTCGCGGGCGTGCTGCTGGGCGCGGCCCGGGCGGCCCTGGACGCCTACGCGGGCTCCCCGAGCGGCGCCTCCGGGCTCGACGTCTCCGCGCTCACGGCGACGGTCGACACCGCGCGGGCGATGCTCCTCGCCGACCTGGACACCCTGGCCGCCTCCTCTACCCCGGGCGGCACAGCGGAGGAGCGGGCCCGGATGCGCCGGGACATCGCGTACGCGGGCACGCGGTGCCGGGAGGTCGTCAACGCGGTGTACGAGGCGTCCGGTTCGGCCGTGATCTACGACGACGCGCCGGTCCAGCGCATCTGGCGCGACGCCAACGCCGCCGCCCAGCACCCGACGTTCGACCTCCGCCGCTGGGGCGCGACCCCCTCATGAAACGGGGGCGGGCCGCTGCCACGGACAGCGGCCCGCCCCTCCCCCAGCCGGCTCAACCCGGCAGGTACGGCTCCCACTTCACCTCGTCGTTGCCGTACGTGTACATCGGCCGCCCGCGCATCCCACTCGTACGGAACGGCTTCCCGTGGTCGTCGATCCGCAGCATCCCCTCACGCCCGCCGCTGCTCCACTTCAGCTCCAGGTACCAGGTCACGTCGTACCCGGTGGTCTTCACGTCGAGGTTGAACACCTCCACGTCCTCGGACGACACCTTGTACGGGAACGGCACGGCCGGGATCACCCGGTCACCCTGCGACCCCGGCACCGGCGTGATGACCGGGTGCCCGGCATCAAGGTCGGAGGCGAAGGTCTGGGGCGCGATGCCGCTGCCGCAGCCGTTGCCCATGAGGTACGCCGACCAGGGCAGCGGCGCCTTACGGGAGAGCACGCGCACATAGAGGCCCTTGAGGACGACGGCCTCGCGCGAGGTGCCCTGCGCGGTCAACTGAAGCCGCATGTTCCCGCCCTCCACCCCGCCGTACGACCGGGCCCAGCCACGCCGGTCCTGGGGCGCGGGCGGTGGAGCGACCCCTTCCGGCCCCCGGTCCAGGAGGTAGAACTGCCCGCAGGGCTCCTCCCAGTTGTACGAGGAGATGGTGACGGCGGGCGGCGCGCCGAGGCCCGTACGGGTGCCGCCGTGCTGCTGCTTCTCGGCGGAACCGGCTGAACCGGCGGAACCGGCGGGCGCGCCGGGCTCGGCCGAGGGCGCGGCGGACGGCGCGCCGGAGGACACGGAGGGCGACGGGGAGGAGCTCGGGGAGGGGGAGCCCGGTGTCTGCGAGGGCCGGGGGTCGGTGGCGGCGGGCGGCGTGAAGGTGTCGTCGTCCGCCGCCCGGGGCCCCGGACCCGGGGCGCTCGCGCGGTCCTCCGCCCGCGACCCGACGAGGTCGGCGGCGACGACGGTGGTGGGCACGAGGAGGGCGGCGACCCCGGCGGCGGCGATGAGGATCCGCGTACGCCGGGAGAGGCGGGCCCAGGGGGAGGCGGGGGGCGCGGGCGTGTCTGTGACCACGGGCGCTGCGGTCCCGGCATCAGGCTCGGGAACAGGCTCAGCCGCGCCCGGAGCTACCACCTCCGCCCCAGCCCCCGCTGCCCCCACCCCCGCCGGCCGCCGCCGGGCCGCATCCGCCACGATCCACCGCCGGTGCACCTCCACCAGCTCGTCCCCCGCCGCCCCGCACAACCGGGCGAACCGCTCGACGGGGGCGTACTCGTTGGGGACGGCGTCACCGTTGCAGTACCGGTGGAGCGTCGACGTACTGACGTGCAGTCTCCCGGCCAGCACCCCGTAGCTACGCCCCGAACGGTCCTTCAGTTCCTTCAGCAGGGCCGCGAAATGCTCGGCCTCCGGCGTCGCCACGACGGCGTTCCCCTCCCTCGTCCGTCCCGGAACGGCGTTCCAGGGACGCGGAATTCCCGCAGGTCACCGTACGCGTAGACGTTCCAGCATCCCCAATGGTTCGCCAGGCGTTGCGGCCGGAATCCGCCACCCCACAAGCTCGGACCAGACCACAGCGGCAACACCGCAGTTCAACCGAGTACGGGGAGTACCACCGCCATGCGCACCAACCGCATCCGCACCACCGCCATCGCCGCCACCGCCCTGGTGGCCGCCCTCTCGCTCACCGCCTGCGGCGGCGAGGACGAGGCCCTGGGGACGAAGCCGGCCGGTACCGCCGAGACGGCGACGCCCGCCGCGACGAGCACCGACGGCAAGGCGCAGCAGGACGCGCCGGAGGCCGGCGCACCCGAGACGCAGACCGTCCCGTCCGAGGGGAAGCACGCCGGGGGCAACGGCGGCACCCCCAGCAAGAAGTCGGAGACGGCGCCGACCGCGAAGTCGAACACGAACGCGACGGCGATCCCGGCCTGCACGCCCAAGAACTCCAAGGTCAAGGTCTCCTCGGTGACCCGCCCGATCAACCACCTGCTGCTCACGGTGACCAACACCGGCTCCAAGGACTGCGCCGCGTACCACGCGCCCTTCCTCCGCTTCGACAACGCGCAGGCGGTCTACCCGATCCTCGACGACAGCAAGCCGCAGGCGGTCGTCGTGCTCTCCCCCGGCCAGGAGGCGTACGCGGGCGTCGGCCTGCTCGGCGAGCCCGGCGAGAACAAGCCGGTCAAGAGCGCCAACCTCGGCGTGATCATGGTCGACAAGAACAACAAGTCCAAGGGCGAGGCCACGCTGAAGCTCCCGGCGAAGACCTACACGGACGGCCTGGGCTTCGTCACCTACTGGCAGTCGGACGTCGAAACCGCACTGATGTACTGACCTGCGGCAGCACCCCGGGCCAGCGGCTGACGTGCTGTAACCAGGCGCGACCCGTACACATTTCTTGTACGGGTCGCGCGTGCGTGAAGAGGGTTCCGGGGTGGCATGGGGAACCGTATGCACCCCAGAAAGCGACAGCGTAAGAGCGCGTCGACGATGAAGCTCGTGGGCAAGCTCCTGGCCCGGTTCCGCACCGATGCGGGTATGACCCAGGTCGAACTGGCCCTGGCCGCAGGCGTACAGGAGGACACGATCGCCTCCATCGAGCAGGGCAGACGCTCGCTCGTGCCGGATCTGGCGGAGACGATCGACGATCTGCTGGACACCAACGGCGCGTTGGCGACGGCGGTCGACAACATGCCGGAATACGACCTGATTCCGCTGTGGGCCGAGCACTACCTCAACATGGAACACGAGGCGCTGGCGCTCTCCTGGTACGACAACCAGGTCATCCCGGGCCTGCTCCAGACCAAGGCGTACGCAGACGCGGTGTTCAGCAACAAGATCCCGGCCTACAGCCCGGAGGAGATCGAGACGCAGACGGTGACGCGGCTGCAACGCCAGCAGATCCTGGAGCGGAAGAAGCCGCCGACGATCAGCATGGTGATCTGGGAGCCGGTCCTGACGATGAAGCTGACGTCGGACGAGGAGCATCTGGAACAGCTACGCCACCTCTACGCGATGGCTCAACTCCCGGGCGTCTGACTCCAGGTGCTCCCCCTCGACAGCAGGGCCCACGCGAGCCTGGACGGCCCCTTCACCCTCCTGGAAACCCAAGACCACCAGCACATCGCGTACTCCGAGATCCAGCGCGGCAGCCACCTGATCTCGGACCGGAATGAGATCAGCATCCTCGCCCAGAAATATGCGATGCTGCGAGCCCAGGCGCTCACCCCTCTTGAGACCCTGCGCCTGCTGGCCCGTTTACTGGGAAAAACATGAGCACCGCAGCACTGAACTGGTTCAAGTCGAGCTACAGCGGGGGCGAGGGCGGCCAGTGCCTCGAAGTCGCCTACGACTGGCGGAAGTCGAGTTACAGCTCCGACGAGGGCGGGGCCTGCGTCGAGATCGCCGCGCACCCCGCCGCCGTACACGTCGGTGACTCGAAGGACATCGAGGGCCCGACGTTCACCGTCGCGACCACGGCCTGGTCGGCGTTCGCCGCCTACGCGTCCACCGTCTGACCCCGCATCGCCGTAAGCCTCACGCCCGGACCGTCTCGTAACGGAGCATCGCGACCCCGTTCCCGAAGGTCCGGGTCTCCACCAGCCGCAGCCCCTGCCGCTCCTCCGCGTCCCGGAAGAAGCGGCGGCCCCCGCCGAGGATGACGGGGTGGATGTAGATCCGGTACTCGTCGATCAGATCGGCCTGCCGGAACGACTCCAGCAGCTCCGCCCCGCCGACCGCCAGATCCCCCGAGGCGGCGTCCCGCAGGCCGCGCACCTGCTCGGGGTCCACCTCGTGCAGCAGGGTCGCGTTCGGCCCGACGCGCTCCAGCGTCCGCGAGTAGACGAACTTCGGCGTGTCCCGCCAGATCCCCGCGAATTCGGCCATCGGGCCCTCGTTGGCCGGGTCCTGATCGGCGGTCGGCCAGAACTCCTCCATCAGCTCATAGGTGACGCGCCCTTCCACGAACCCGCCCATGGTCCGGAAGTAGTCGTTGAAGTGCTGGTGCACCTCCTCGTCGACGGTGTGCCAGTCGATGTCGTGGTCGGGCCCCTCGAAGAATCCGTCGAGGGAGAGCGAGATGGACGTGATGATCCTGTTCACGGCGGCTCCTGCGGGATCGGCCCGGCCGGCGGTGGCCGGGCGGCGCACAACGGGGCTCGAAGATACGCCTGTCACACTCGATCCACCGGGAAATGCGCCCTCCCGGAACAGGCGTCGGCACGGGGGAAGCGGCCTAGCCTGGACGCATGATCACCTGCGTCGTGCGGTACACCATCGACCCGAAGAAGATCGCGGCCTTTGAGCGGTTCGGCACCCGCTGGATGGAGCTGGTGCAGGCCCACGGCGGCACGCACCACGGCTACTTCCTCCCGGCGGAGGGCGCGAGCGACGAGGCGCTGGCCCTGTTCAGCTTCCCGAGCCTGGCCGCGTACGAGGAGTACCGGCACCTGTTCGGCCGGGACCCGGATTTCACCGAGGCGGACCGCATCCGCGACGAGAGCGGCTGCGTACTGCGCTACGAACGCACCTTCATGCGCCCGCTGCTCCCGGGCGACCTCGCCGACGGCCTGGCGGGGCCCGGCCCCACGGCCTAGCCCCGCACCCGCCCCGCCGTCCGGCCTGCGCCACCGCCCCGGCCGCACGGGGCGTTGTCAGTGCCGCCCCCTAGGCTCCCCACCATGGCGACGCTCCCGAATCCTCTGCCCACCCTGGCCACCTCCGGCCTGGATCTCCCGCCCGGCTCCCTGGTGGACGCCACGCTGGACGGCCCCTGGCCCGAGCCGCTGCTCTGGTACGCGGACGGCCCGGCGGCCCCGCGTGACTGGCCGGCCCTGCGGGCGGCGGGGCGGCGGCTCGGGCTGCTGCCGGTGCTGGTCACGGGCGGCCACCGCGACCAGTGGCCCGAGGACTGGGACCTCTGCCCGGACGGCACGACGTATCCCGGCGACCACGACGCGGAAGAGGTCCTCGCGGGCTACTGGGCTGACTACGCGGCCGACGAGCTGGGCGACGGCGCGGCGGAGCCCGGACACGGCGAGGAGGGCAAGGAAAGCGAGGAGAGCGGCCCCGGCTCCTGGCCCGGCCTCGCGCCCGCCCCCGTCCCCGCCCGGGAGGCCCCCGAGGACCCGGACACGGTGGCCGCAGGGCTCGCGGGCGTCATCGCGGCCGGCGCGGACGACGCGCTCGGCGGCGCCCGGATCGCCCTCGTCCCGGCCCGCCGCAGCGCCGACATACCGGCGGCGATCGGCTGGTCGGGCCCGATGAACCACGAGGGTGACGTGGCCCGGCTCTGCGCGGTGCTCCGTTCCTGGGAGGACCGGTACGACGCACGGGTCGTCGCGCTCGGCTTCGACACGATGATCGTCTCCGTGGGCCGCCCGCCGGCCACCACCGAGGAGGCCCGCGCCCTGGCCGCCGAGCACTACGCGTTCTGCCCGGACAACATCGACCAGTCCCCGCCGTACGACCTCGACGTCTACGCGGAGAAGGCGATCCTGAACCAGGAAGCATGGTCGTTCTGGTGGGACTGAAGGCGCAGCGGCACTCCGACCTCTCCCGCATCACGGCCTGGTGGCGGACCCTGGGCGGCACAGGCTTTCTGGCGCTCCCGCCGCCCACCCGGAGCCGCTACACCCAGTCCGACGGCCACGAGGACGCCGCCGAGCTGTTCGCGGCCCGGTCCCTCGCCACCGGCACCTCCTTCGCGTACTGGCACTGGCAGTCCCACTCCGCCTTCGACCGCACCGGCACGCTCACCGGCGAGCTGTACCTGCACTGGGGCGGCGACCACGCGACCGTCGCCGCCGGTCTCGGGGAGGGCCCGGACGGCTACCGGATCACCGACAGCGGCCCGCGGGGCGCGTTCCGGCTGGACCGGGTCACCCGGCAGGACGCCGACGGGCTGCCCGACCCTCAGGACGAGGCCGGGGTACGCCAGTTCCTCGCCCGGCTCGGCACGACCCGCCACCACCACGGCTCCTCCGCACCCCTCACCGGGCCCGAGGAGCGGTGGCTGCACGACCGGCTGGCCACCCCGGTCGAGCTGCGGCGGGTCGCGGGGTTCGCGGGCGCGCTGGAGCTGCGCGGGGCGCTGACGCCGGACGAGACGTCACGGCTGCTGTCCGCCTGGCAAGAGGAGTACGCCGGCCGGCTCTCCGCCTGGCCCGGCTGGTGGCCCGTACTGAACGCGCTGCTGCGTCAGGAGCGGGAGGAGGCCTGGGACACGGCTGCCGCCCTCGGCCCGGACGCGGCCGGCACCCTCGCCGAGCACCCCTCCCCGCAGGCCCTGGCCACCGTGCGCACGATGGCCCTGGCCGGCCACGACAGCGCCGTCCCCGCCTGGTTCCACACGTACCGGGCGCTCCACGAACCGGACCCGCACCAGGCGGCCCGTACGCTCTCCGAACAGCTCACAGCCCACGAAGCCGCCCCGACCGCCCAAGCCGCCCTGCTGACCGCGCTCCGCACCGCCGTGACGACAAACCGGCGCGCCGCCCACCCGCAGGAGACCCACGAGGCGACCCAGGCGTTCGCCGCCCTCACCACCGTCCGCCTCACCACCGACGACCGCCTGCCCCGCCCCCTCCGCGTGGCGGCCGCGCACGCGGCGTACGACCGTCTCACCCTCGTACGGGAGGAAGCGGCCCGCCTCACCGGCCCCGAGGCGGCCGACGCGCTCGCCGCCGCCGACCGGTACGAGGCCGCCCGCGACGACCTCCTCGCGGGCACCGGCCCGGACCTGACCAGCTACGAAGGCGCGCTCGGCGACCTCTGGCACCGCTACCGCACGCTCTCCCCCGCCGACATCCGCTGGCTGCGCGACCGGCTGGCCGACCCCGCCACCGGCGTCCAGGGCATCGCCTTCTGCCTGGAGCTGCTCCACGCCCACGGCGAGGCCACCGAGACGGAGCTGCTCGCCCTCCTGCCGCGCTGGAAGAAGGAGCTGGCCAAGCAGTACCGCACCACCTACACCGAGTGGCGCCACCCCCTGGTCACCCTCACCTGCCTCGCCCAGGACCTCGCCCACCCGGCCGCCGCCGACCTGCTGGCCTGGTGGGCGAAGTCCAAGCCGCTCTGGAAGTCCCCGCTCCGCCTCCTCACCCACCTGGGCGCGCCGGACGAGACCCGAGCCGCCGAGCTGTGGAAGTTCGTGGCCTCCGGCGCCCACGACACCGGCCACCTCATGACCTGGGTGCTGCTCCGCGCCCGCCTCGACGGGACCCACCCCCTGCTGGTCGCCGAACGGCTGATCGGTGAACCGGGCATCAGGCAGTACGTCCTGCACCGGGTCCTGATCGGCGTGGCCGACCCCGCCCAGCCGCTGTGGCACTACGCGTTCGACCCGCGCAGCCACAGTTGGTGGCGGCGCGCCCAAGAGGTGGCGGACGACCCCCGCCTCTCCGCCGAGGCCCGCGCGATCGGCCTGAAGGCGGCCCGCGAGCACTATGTGCTCCGCCACCCGGACCAGGTCCGCCCGCCCCTCACGGCCGGCGAGGTGAACGAGGCCCGAACCTGGCTCGACGCGCGGGCGTGACCCGACGCGCGGGCGTGGACGGCTGAGCAGCTAGGCGGCTGAACGGCTGAGCACCCGTACTCATGCGAGCGGCCGCCGCCCGAGGTTGACTCGTACGCATGCCCGACACCGCACGCGACCCCCGCGCCTGGATCGCCCCGCTGATCACCACGATCGTGACCCTGCCGATGGCACTCGTGGCCCTGTTCATCGGCGGCCTCACACCCATGGCGTGCGACTCTTGCGACGGCACCGCCGCCGACCGCTTCGACGCGAGCTTCGGCCCCGCGTGGACCGTCCTGCTGGTGGGCCTGCTGCTGACCCTGATGGCCCTCATCGCGAGCTGGGCCACCCCCTGGCAGCTCCGCAACGCGGGCCCCCGGGTGGGCCTGGCACTGGCCGCACCCGCCACCGTCGTGGTCACTTTCGTAGCATTCATGGCACTGGTCGACTGGCCCTGACAGAAAGTGTCCACCCCCATGAACGACACGCACCCCCCGACCACGGCAGCGGCGGCAGCGGCCGAAGCCGCCGAACGCCTGATAGCCGAGTACCGCGCGCTGCCCCCCGGCAGTGACCGCAAGCGCGAGATCATCACCGAACTGGACGCCAACGCGCAGGCGCTGCCGTTCCTCGTCTCGGTGGTCGCGGACGCGCAGGAGTACGACCTCGCCCGCGTCGAGAGCGCCACCGTCCTGCGGGTCTGGCCCCCGGACGACCCCGACCTCCGCCGCCGCGCCGGCCGCGCCCTGCTCACCGCCCTGCGGGAACCGGAGGAGGACCTGGTCCGCCAGTACGCGGCGATGAGCCTGGCGCCCTACACCTCGGACCCGCTCGTCGCGATGGCCCTGGACTCCACCGCCCGCGCGGACCAGGACCCGCTGGTACGGGACAGCGCCCGGTTCTCCATCAAGGAGGCCCACCGGCTCCAGGAGACCGGAGCCGGCAGCCCCTGAGCACGACGCTCAGCCCCGGCCACGTCCGAGCCACTGGGCGGCCTCGGTCGCCCAGTAGGTGAGGATCATCTGCGCCCCGGCCCGCCGGATCCCGGTCAGGCTCTCCAGGATCGCCTTCTCCCGGTCGATCCAGCCCTTCTCGGCGGCGGCCTCGATCATCGCGTACTCACCGCTGATCTGGTACGCCGCGACCGGCACGGCCACGGACTCCGCGACCTTGGCGAGGATGTCCAGATACGGCCCGGCGGGCTTCACCATGACCATGTCGGCGCCCTCCTCCAGGTCGAGCGCCAGCTCCCGCAGCGACTCCCGGGCGTTGGCCGGGTCCTGCTGGTAGGTCTTGCGGTCGCCGGTCAGCGAGGAGCCGACGGCCTCACGGAAGGGGCCGTAGAAGGCGGAGGTGTACTTCACGGTGTAGGCGAGGATCGACACGTCCTCGTGCCCGGTCTGGTCCAGTGCGTCGCGGATCACCCCGACCTGGCCGTCCATCATCCCGCTGGGGCCCACCACATGGGCCCCGGCGTCCGCCTGGACCTGGGCCATCTCCGCGTACCGCTCCAGGGTCGCGTCGTTGTCCACCCGCCCGTCGGCGTCCAGGACCCCGCAGTGGCCGTGGTCGGTGAACTCGTCCAGGCACAGGTCCGACATGACCACCAGGTCGTCGCCGACCTCCTCCCGGACCGCCCGCAGCCCGAGCTGGAGAATCCCGTCCGGGTCGGTGCCCACCGTGCCCCGGCCGTCCTTCTTCGCGTCCTCCGGCACCCCGAAGAGCATGATCCCCGAGACCCCGGCCGACACCGCCTCGACGGCCGCCTTCCGCAGCGTGTCCAGAGTGTGCTGGTGCACCCCGGGCATGGCCGAGACGGCGACCGGGGCGTCGATGCCCTCCCGTACGAACGCGGGGAGGATCAGGTTCGCCGGGTCGAGCCGGGTCTCGGCGACCATCCGCCGCATCGCCGGGGTCGTCCGCAACCGGCGGGGACGGGAGCCGGGGAAGTTTCCGTACGCAGTCATCCTTCGACGATAGACCCGCCCCCGCCACCCCTTTACCGACACCCGCGCCGGGAAAGGGCGCGGGAACAGCAGTGGGCCCGGCCGCCGAAGCGACCGGGCCCACCACCCCCGTAAAACGCTGCTACGTCGTCGTCCGGCGCCGGCGCGCCCCCGGGCGGCGCTCGCTCGGCCGGGTCACCGGGTCACCGGCCTCCTTCGCCGCGTCCCGCCGCTGCTCGCCGAAGGCGGCGAGCGCCTCGGCGAGCTTGTGCACGGACGGCTCCGGGGACAGCACGTCCACGCGCAGGCCGTGCTCCTCGGCGGTCTTCGCGGTGGCCGGGCCGATACAGGCGATGACGGTCACATTGTGCGGCTTGCCCGCGATGCCGACCAGGTTCCGGACGGTCGAGGACGAGGTGAACAGGACCGCGTCGAAGCCGCCGCCCTTGATCGCCTCGCGGGTGTCGGCCGGCGGCGGCGAGGCGCGGACCGTGCGGTACGCGGTGACGTCGTCGACCTCCCAGCCCAGCTCGATCAGCCCGGCCACCAGGGTCTCGGTGGCGATGTCGGCACGCGGCAGGAACACCCGGTCGATCGGGTCGAAGACCGGGTCGTAGGGCGGCCAGTCCTCCAGCAGCCCGGCGGCGGACTGCTCACCGGAGGGCACCAGGTCCGGCTTCACACCGAAGTCGACCAGGGCGGCGGCGGTCTGCTCACCGACGGCCGCGACCTTGATCCCGGCGAAGGCACGGGCGTCGAGCCCGTACTCCTCGAACTTCTCCCGGACCGCCTTGACGGCGTTGACGCTGGTGAAGGCGATCCACTCGTAGCGGCCGGTGACCAGGCCCTTGACCGCGCGCTCCATCTGCTGGGGCGTACGCGGCGGCTCGACGGCGATCGTCGGGACCTCGTGCGGGACGGCACCGTACGAACGCAACTGGTCGGAGAGCGACGCGGCCTGCTCCTTCGTCCGCGGCACGAGCACCTTCCAGCCGAACAGCGGCTTGGACTCGAACCACGCGAGCTGGTCGCGCTGGGCGGCGGCACTGCGCTCACCGACCACGGCTATGACCGGCCGGTGCCCCTCCGGCGACGGGAGCACCTTCGCCTGCTTGAGGGTCTGGGCGATCGTCCCGAGGGTCGCCGTCCAGGTCCGCTGGCGGGTGGTGGTGCCCGCGATCGTCACGGTGAGCGGGGTGTCGGGCTTGCGGCCCGCCGAGACCAGCTCACCGGCGGCCGCCGCGACCGAGTCCAGCGTGGTGGAGACGACGGCGGTCGCGTCGCTCGCGCCGACCTCGCTCCAGCACCGGTCGGACGCCGTACGGGCGTCGACGAAGCGCACGTCGGCGCCCTGCGCGTCCCGCAGCGGCACCCCGGCGTACGCGGGCACGCCGACGGCGTTCGCGACGCCCGGGACCACCTCGAAGGGCACCCCGGCGGCGGCGCAGGCGAGCATCTCCGCGCCCGCGTTCCCGTCCAGGCCCGGGTCGCCCGCGACAGCACGGACCACCCGCCTGCCGCCCTTGGCGGCCTCCATGACAAGATTGGCCGCGTCCCTGAGAACGGGTACTCCGACGGCTGTTGACGACACGTCAACAACCGTCAGCTCAGGCGTGCTTACGCCTGCCCGCGCATGACCGCGAACGACGTCGAGAACGTCCGGTTCGGCGACCAGGACGTCCGCGCACGCGAGCGCCTCGACGGCGCGGAGCGTCAGCAGTCCCGGGTCGCCGGGACCGGCGCCGAGGAAGGTGACCTGACCTCGTGGGGACAGGGCAGGAAAGTCGGATGCGGCGGGGCCGGTGGGGCTCAAAGTGCTCGCTCCCCCATAAGACCGGCCGCACCCTTGGCGAGCATCTCGGCCGCGAGTTCGCGACCGAGGGCCGCCGCGTCGTCGTGCGACGTGGGGACGGGACCGGTGGTGGACAGCTGTACCAGCGAGGAACCGTCGGTGGTACCGACGACTCCGCGCAGGCGCAGTTCGTTGACAACCTGTCCGTCGACCAGGAGGTCGGCCAGCGCACCCACAGGTGCGGAGCAGCCGGCCTCCAGGGCGGCGAGCAGGGCACGCTCGGCGGTCACGGCGACCCGGGTGTACGGGTCGTCGAGCTCGGCGAGCGCGGCGGCGAGGTCGGCGCTGGTCGCAGCGCACTCGATCGCCAGTGCTCCCTGGCCGGGAGCGGGCAGGACGGTGTCGACCGGCAGGAAGTCGGTGACCTCACCACTGCGGCCGAGGCGGCTGAGCCCGGCAGCGGCGAGGACCACCGCGTCGAGCTCCCCGTCCCGCACGAACCCGATCCGCGTGTCGACGTTGCCCCGGATGGGGACGGTCTCGATCCGCAGGCCGTGCGAGCGGGCGTACGCGTTGAGCTGCGCCATCCGGCGCGGCGAACCGGTGCCGACGCGGGCGCCGTCGGGCAGTTGCCCGAAGGTCAGCCCGTCGCGGGCCACCAGCGCGTCGCGCGGGTCCTCGCGCTGCGGCACGGCCGCCAGCACGAGGTCGTCGGGCTGGGCGGTCGGCAGGTCCTTGAGCGAGTGGACCGCGAAGTCCACCTCGCCCCGCAGCAGCGCCTCGCGCAGGGCCGCGACGAACACACCGGTGCCGCCGATCTGCGCCAGGTGCTCACGGGAGACATCCCCGTACGTGGTGATCTCGACGAGCTCGACGGCGCGCCCGGTCACCTCGCGGACCGCCTCGGCCACGAGGCCGGACTGGGCCATGGCGAGCTTGGAGCGCCGGGTGCCCAGCCGGAGCGGCGCGGGGTTGCCCGCGCCCGGCGATGAGTTGTCGGTCATGACCGCCCTCTATTCGGGTCGTTCAGGTCGGCCCGGGAGACGGCGGCCACCGTCTGCGGGTCGAGGTCGAAGAGTTCGCGCAGCGCGTCCGCGTACCCGGCGCCGCCGGGCTCGCTGGCGAGCTGCTTGACCCGCACGGTGGGCGCGTGCAGGAGTTTGTCGACGACGCGGCGCACGGTCTGGGTGATCTCGGCGCGCTGCTTCTCGTCCAGGTCGGGGAGGCGGCCGTCCAGCCGGGCGATCTCGCCGGCCACCACGTCGGCGGCCATGGTGCGCAGGGCGACCACGGTCGGCGCGACATGGGCGGCGCGCTGGGCGGCGCCGAAGGCGGCCACCTCGTCGGCGACGATCGTGCGGACCTGGTCCACGTCGGCGGCCATCGGCGCGTCGGCGGAGGCGTCGGCGAGCGACTCGATGTCGACGAGCCGGACACCGTCGATGCGGTGGGCGGCGCCGTCGATGTCGCGCGGCATCGCGAGGTCGAGCAGGGCCAGCTTGACCGGTCCGGTGGGCTGCGCGGGCAGCGTGACACGGCGCGGGGCCTCGGGCGCGGAGGCGGTGGAACCGTTCTCCACCCAGGCGGCGTGCTGGTCGACGTCGGCGGGGGCCGGGACGACCGTGACGGCGGGCGTCTCGGCCGGGGCGTCCAGGGTGACGCCGAGGGCGTCGGCCAGCGCGTCGGCGGTGAGGACGAGGCCGGTGGAGCCGGTGCACGAGACGACGACGTCGGCACGTGTCAGTTCGTCGCCGACCGCGGACATCTCGACGGCGTGGGCGCGCACGGTGGTGTCGTCGCCCTGCTGGAGGATCTCCACCAGCCGCTCCGCGCGGGAGCGGGTCCGGTTGGCGACGACGATCTCGGCGACCCCGGTACGCGCCAGGGTGGCGGCGGCCAGCGAGGACATCGAGCCGGCGCCGATCACCAGGGCGCGCTTGCCCCGGGCCCAGAGGCCCGGGTCGGCCCCGGCGGCGAGCTGCTGGAGCCCGAAGGAGACGAGCGACTGCCCGGCCCGGTCGATCCCGGTCTCGCTGTGGGCTCGCTTGCCGACCCGCAGGGCCTGCTGGAAGAGGTCGTTGAGCAGCCGTCCGGCGGTGTGCAGCTCCTGGCCGCGCGCGAGCGCGTCCTTGATCTGGCCGAGGATCTGGCCCTCGCCGACGACCATCGAGTCCAGACCGCAGGCCACCGAGAAGAGGTGGTGGACCGCCCGGTCCTCGTAGTGCACATAGAGATACGGAGTGAGCTCGTCCAGCCCGACGCCGCTGTGCTGGGCGAGCAGCGTGGAGAGCTCGGCGACGCCCGCGTGGAACTTGTCCACGTCCGCGTACAGCTCGATGCGGTTGCAGGTGGCCAGCACGGCGGCCTCGGTCGCGGGTTCCGCGGCGAGGGTGTCCTGGAGCAGCTTGGCCTGGGTGTCGGCAGCGAGGGAGGCCCGCTCCAGTACGGAGACGGGGGCGCTGCGGTGGCTCAGCCCGACGACGAGGAGGCTCATGCCGGCATCACGGCGGGCATGTCCCCGTCGGGTCCCTTCCGGCTCGCGGGCGTGGCACGCATCGGCGGCGCCTCGGGGTCCTCGCCGTCGGCGGACGCGTCCTCGCCGGCCTTGCGCTGCTCGTGGAAGGCCAGGATCTGCAGCTCGATGGAGAGGTCCACCTTGCGTACGTCGACGCCCTCGGGGACCGAGAGCACGGTCGGCGCGAAGTTCAGGATGGAGGTCACCCCGGCGGCCACGAGCCGGTCGCAGACCTGCTGGGCGGCGCCGGGCGGGGTGGTGATCACGCCGATGGACACACCGTTGTCGCTGATGATCCGGTCCAGGTCGTCCGTGTGCTGGACGGCGATCCCGGCCACCGGCGTACCGGCCATGGCGGGGTCTGCGTCGATCAGCGCCGCGACCCGGAAGCCGCGCGAGGCGAAGCCGCCGTAGTTGGCGAGGGCCGCGCCGAGGTTACCGATGCCGACGATGGCGACCGGCCAGTCCTGGGTGAGGCCGAGCTCGCGGGAGATCTGATAGACGAGGTACTCGACGTCGTACCCGACACCACGGGTGCCGTAGGAGCCCAGGTAGCTGAAGTCCTTGCGCAGCTTCGCGGAGTTGACCCCGGCGGCGGTGGCCAGTTCCTCGGAGGAGACCGTGGGTACGGATCGCTCGGAGAGCGCGGTGAGGGCGCGCAGGTACAGCGGAAGTCGGGCGACGGTGGCCTCGGGAATTCCTCGGCTACGGGTCGCCGGTCGGTGAGTTCGGCCAGTTGCCACGGTGCTCCTGCGGGATGAGCGGGGCTGCAGGCGGCCGTATGTCCCAAGACCGCCCCGTCGAATGCAGGCTATGTCTTTGTGAACGCGTGCACAAAGATAGTGTCCGTTTTGTCCGGTCAAAGTGACCGGGGTCACGCACATTGCCCGCGCGATCCCGGAACCAAGGACCGCATCATCCCGTTGCAGCCTCGAAGGGGGCAAAGCGGTACACACTCCTCATGTCTACGCCCCCGAGACCACTCAAAACGCCCACGATGTTAACCGAGTTTCACGTCCGCCCCCAGCGCCTTGCGCAGTCTCGCCGGGTCCACCCGCCAGAACGTGTGCTGTTCGTCATCGATCAGCACCACCGGAATCTGCTCCCAGTACTCCTTGTACAGCTCCTCGTCCTCGGTGATGTCCTTCTCCACCCACGACGCACCGGTCTCCTCGCAGACCGCGCTCACCACCGCCCGGGCGTCCTCGCACAGATGGCAGCCGGGCTTCCCCACCAGGGTGACCACCCGGTCGGCGGGCTTCTTCTTCGTACGGCGCAGCAGAGGGCTCATGCCTCTCATTCTGCGCCCGCCCAGCGCTACGGCGGACCGCCCGGAATCGCCCGATTAACGATTCGGCCCCGCAGAGTTCACGCCGTCGCATCCCGGCAGGTCGGGCACGTACCGGCGGACTGGCTATGCTCACCGCATGGCCGCACTTGGATGGCTCACCCCCCGTAGGCGTTCCGCAACCGCACGGAGCGTCCTGGCAGGCGAGGCCGCGGCCGAGGCGGCGCGCAAGACCTCGGCCGAGGACGAGTCCGCCCTCCTGACCGGACCCCCCGACCAGGCAACCGGCCAGGCAACCGGCCAAGCCCCCGAGGAGCCCGCGTTCCCCGTCGCCGGGGACGACCGGGCCGCCGCCTTCTTCGACCTCGACAACACCGTCATGCAGGGCGCCGCGATCTTCCACTTCGGCCGGGGCCTGTACAAGCGGAAGTTCTTCGAGCGCCGCGAACTCACCCGCTTCGCCTGGCAGCAGGCGTGGTTCCGGCTGGCCGGCGTCGAGGACCCCGAGCACATGCAGGACGCCCGCGACAGCGCGCTCTCCATCGTCAAGGGCCACCGGGTCTCCGAGCTGATGTCCATCGGCGAGGAGATCTACGACGAGTACATGGCCGACCGCATCTGGCCCGGCACCCGCGCCCTGGCCCAGGCCCACCTCGACGCCGGCCAGCGCGTCTGGCTGGTCACCGCCGCCCCGGTGGAGACCGCCACGATCATCGCCCGGCGCCTCGGCCTGACCGGCGCGCTCGGCACCGTCGCGGAGTCGGTCGACGGCGTCTACACCGGCCGCCTGGTGGGCGAGCCGCTGCACGGCCCCGCCAAGGCCGAAGCCGTACGCGCGCTGGCGGCGGCCGAGGGCCTGGACCTGGAGCGGTGCGCCGCCTACAGCGACTCGCACAACGACATCCCGATGCTCTCGCTGGTCGGCCACCCCTACGCGATCAACCCGGACACCAAGCTCCGCAAGCACGCCCGCTCCCTGGACTGGCGGCTGCGCGACTACCGCACCGGCCGCAAGGCGGCCAAGGTCGGCATCCCCGCCGCGGCCGGGGTCGGCGCGCTGGCGGGCGGCACCGCCGCCGCCCTCGCCCTGCACCGCCGCCGCCGCTGACCGCGGCCCACGCCGGACGCAAGCAACGCGCTGTGCCCGTCAACCCGGCGCCACGCGGGAGAGCGACAGATCGCGAAGCAATCCGATCAATAAGTGGTCACGATGTGCTGCCTGATGCGTCACTTAGCGATACAAGAAACGACGTAATCGGTGATTTAGACAACTGGGTGTAGTGCCGCCTGCACGAAGCGTTATTCTCCTCAGACGCATCACGGAGACCGCCGCTCGCTACGACGAGTGACGTTTTTCGAACTGCTCGTGATGGAAGCTCTGCCTCTGGGAGTCCCGTGTACCCACACGTCGGGGTTGACGCCTCGGGCCTGGCTACGCTGCGTGCATCGGTCATTGACCGCCTGCGCGGCTTCGTCCCCACCGCGTACGCCGTCCCCGCCTTCGCCACCCCTGCACCTGCCGGCCCCTGCTACGCCATGGCCGAACGCAGCGCGGCGGTCGGAAGACGCAGCACCCGCGCCGCCTCGACCACGTCGACCGTCCGCCGTCCCACGGCCGACAGCGACAGCGCGCGCATGATGGATCTCGTCGAGCGCGCGCAGGCCGGCGAGGCCGACGCCTTCGGCCGCCTGTACGACCAGTACAGCGACACCGTGTACCGGTACATCTACTACCGCGTGGGCGCCAAGGCGACCGCGGAGGACCTCACCAGTGAGACCTTCCTCCGCGCGCTGCGCCGTATCTCCACGTTCACCTGGCAGGGCCGCGACTTCGGCGCCTGGCTGGTCACCATCGCTCGCAACCTGGTCGCCGACCACTTCAAATCCAGTCGGTTCCGACTGGAAGTGACCACCGGCGAAATGCTCGACGCCAACGAGGTGGCGCGCTCCCCCGAGGACTCCGTCCTGGAGTCCCTCTCCAACGCCGCACTGCTCCAGGCCGTGCGCCGACTCAATCCACAGCAGCAGGAGTGCGTCACACTGCGCTTCCTGCAAGGCCTCTCGGTCGCCGAGACGGCCCGGGTGATGGGAAAGAACGAAGGCGCGATCAAGACCTTGCAGTACCGCGCCGTCCGGACGCTCGCCCGGCTCCTGCCGGACGACGCCCGCTGACCCCGGACCGCCGTACCCCCTGCCCGAAAGTGACCGTCCCCTCACGCACTGGTCCGATCATCTTTCGTGCGTAACCCAAGTGCCGAGGCGCTCGTTGTGCCGGTTGCAGGCCCCCTGCCGTCACGCCCTGTCCGTCACCACTCACTCCATCGAGTGGAAACGCTCAAGGTGGGCAACCTTCCGGACCGCCAGGGGAGTCGACCGTCATGACGAGAGGAGGTGCCGCCAGTGATCGCAAACGTTTCGGCACACCGGCGGGCGAACGCCTTCGCCCAGGCCCTGGAGGAGCAGACCCCCCAGGGTGCGGCGGCCGTACAGCCCGAGGAGCCGGCCGACCAGGCCGACCGCGGACCGCTGTTGGCCTTGGCGAACGGCCTCGGTGAACTACCGAAGCCGCAGTTGGACCCCGAGGTCAAAGTGGTGCAGCGAGCCCAGCTCGTCGCCGCCATGGAGGCCATGTTCGCCGAGGGCGGCGCATCGACGGGCCCTACGGTGCCCGTACAACGGGGCAAGGGGGCCCACCGGGCCTCCCCACTGCGCAAACTGCGGCCCCGCTCCCGCTGGGCGAAGGGGCTCACCGCCGGTGGGCTCACCGTGGGTGTGGCAGCCGGAGCGTTCGGCGGAGTGGCCGCTGCCAGCTCCGACGCCCTCCCCGGTGACTCGCTGTACGGGCTGAAGCGCGGGATGGAGGACATCAGCCTCGGCATGGCCAAGGGCGACGCCGACCGCGGCGAGGCCTACCTCGACCAGGCCTCCACCCGGCTCAGCGAGGCCCGCAGACTCATGGAGCGCGGCCGCGCCGGCGAGCTGGACCACGAGTCCCTCGGCGCCGTCAGACGCGCGCTCAACGGCATGTCCCACGACGCCTCCGAGGGCCACCGCCTGCTCCACTCCGCGTACCAGCGCGACGGCTCCATCGGCCCCATCCAGACCCTGGACACCTTCTCCCGCTCGCACCGCTCCGCCTGGAGCAGCCTCCGCGACCGGCTCCCCGTCCAGCTCACCGACATCCGCGACCAGGTCAGCTCCGTCTTCGAGGCCATGGAGGACGACGTCGCCCCGCTCCAGTCCCTCCTCCCCCGCCCCCCGGGCGGCAGCGAGGACACCGGACGCACCGACACCACCACACCGGACACCGGAACCCCCCGGACCGACGACCCCGCCCCCGCCCCGCCGGCCCCCTCCGAGGGCCGCCCCGACTCCAGCACCGCACCCGAGCCGTCGGACTCCTCCGACTCCCCCGGCTCCTCGGACCCCACCCCCGACGACGGCCTCCTCGGCGGCGGCTCGGACGGACTGCTCGACGACCTCCCCACGGACGGGCTCCCCCAGCCGACCCCGGAGGACAAGCCCAGCACCTCGCCCCGCCCCGCCCCGGACGTCACCCTTCCCCCGCTGCTCCCCGGGCTCCTCCCCGGCCTCGGGATCGACGGGGAGAACCTCAAGCCCAAGCCGTAGGACGTACGCGAGAGGGGGGCGGCACGCCGCAGGCGGTGCGGCCCCCCCACGCCGACCCCCCCCCACCGAAAAAGAACCACCCCCCAAAGCACCACCACAATTTACACCGAG
>NZ_JBHXOX010000051.1:0-7184 GCF_042718795.1 Streptomyces cyaneofuscatus | reverse complement strand
CCGCGCCCGGGTTGCGCGGGTCCCCACCCACCCCCCCCCGCCTTCGGCCCCCGCGGGGGGGGGGCGGCCCCGCGGCCCCGCCCCCCCCCCCCTCTCGCGTACCCCGGCCCTCAGAAGAAGACCGACCGCCGCTGCACCAGCAGCTTGTACAGCGTGTGCTGGATCTGCTCCCGCACCTGGTCCGTCAGATTGAACATCAGCATCGGGTCCTCCGCCGCCTCCGGCGGATAGCCGTCCGTCGGGATCGGCTCACCGAACTGGATCGTCCACTTCGTCGGCAGCGGCACCGCACCCAGCGGCCCCAGCCACGGGAACGTCGGCGTGATCGGGAAGTACGGGAAGCCCAGCAGCCGCGCCAGCGTCTTCGCGTTGCCGATCATCGGGTAGATCTCCTCGGCCCCCACGATCGAGCACGGCACGATCGGGGTCCCCGCCCGCAGCGCCGTCGAGACGAACCCGCCCCGCCCGAACCGCTGGAGCTTGTACCGGTCGCCGAACGGCTTCCCGATCCCCTTGAACCCCTCCGGCATCACCCCGACGATCTCGCCGAGCTCCAGCAGCCGCTGCGCGTCCTCCGCACAGGCCAGCGTGTGCCCGGCCTTCCGGGCCAGCTCGTTGACGACCGGCAACTGGAAGACCAGATCGGCGGCGAGCAGCCGCAGATGGCGCTCGGCCGGGTGGTTGTCGTGCACCGCGACCTGGAGCATCAGCCCGTCCAGCGGCAGCGTCCCGGAGTGGTTGGCCACGACGAGCGCCCCGCCCTCCGACGGGATGTTCTCGATGCCCTTCACCTCGACCCGGAAGTACTTCTCCGCCAGCGGCCGCAGCGCCGACATCAGGACCTGGTCGGTGAGCTCCTTGTCGTAGCCGAACTCGTCGACCTCGTAGTCACCGGTGACCCGCCGCCGCAGGAACGCGAGCCCGCCCGCGATCCGCCGGTCCCAGCCACCACCGCCCGCCTCCCGCAAGGACGACTCCTGGGGCCGCTGAGGCTCCTGCGGGTCCGCCGCACCCTCCAGGGGGTCATCGGGGAGCCGGCCGCCCGGCAGGGCGCTCACAGGGGCCGTGGCGCCGTCGCCCCGCCCACCGCTGCCGCTCCCCGTCCGGCGCCGGGCCGGACGCGAGCCGCCACCGGACCGCGAACGGTCGTCGTCGAACGGAATGACCTTGGCATCCGCCATCGTGGCCGCGCTCCTCTACCTGGCGCCGTGAGTCGTCTGTACCGCACCGGCCCCGCGCTCCCGCGGCCCGGCACCCCCCGGCAGCGGCAGCTCCGCCAGCCGGTCCACCGCCCTGCCCACCGTCTCCGGCGGCAGCAGCCCCGGGCCCCGGCTCCGCGCGAACTCCGCGAACGTCTCGGCCGTGGTGAACTCCGGCCGGAAACCGAGGGTGTCGCGCATCTGCACGGTCGAGACCACCCGGCCGTGGGTCAGCAGCCGGATCTGCTCCGGCGAGAAGTCGGTCATCCCGATCGTACGGAGCGCCGAGCCGACCCACGTGACGGCGGGCAGCAGCACCGGCACGGTCGGCTTCCCCAGCCGCCGCGAGCACTGGGAGAGCAACAGCACACCCTCCCCGGCGATGTTGAACGTCCCGCTGTTCAGCGTCCCGCGCCGGGGCTCGCGGGCGGCGACCTGGAGGACGTCGACCACATCGTCCTCGTGCACGAACTGGAGCCGGGGGTCGTAGCCGAAGACCGTCGGCAGGACCGGCAGCGACAGGTAGTCCGCCAGCGGCGAGTCCGGCCGCGGCCCCAGGATGTTGGCGAACCGCAGCACGCACACCGCGACGTCCGGCCGCCGCCGGGCGAAGCCCCGTACGTACCCCTCGACCTCCACCGCGTCCTTCGCGAACCCGCCGCTCGGCAGCGACTTGGGCGGAGTGGTCTCGGTGAACACCGCCGGATCGCGGGACGCCGACCCGTACACGCTGGTACTGGACTTCACCACGAGCCGCTGCACGGTCGGCGACTTCTGGCAGGCGCCGAGCAGCTGCATGGTGCCGATGACGTTGGTCTCCTTGATCGCCGTCCGGCCGGCGGTGCCGAGCGCCTTGCCGGAGACGTCCAGGTGCACGACCGTGTCCACCGCGTACTCGGCCAGGATCCGCGCCAGGGCGGACTGCCGGATGTCCGCGCGGACGAACTCCGCCTCCCCCAGCGGATGCGCGGGCTCGACCGCGTCCACGGCGATCACCCGCTCCACCCCGGGATCGCGCTGGACGCGCCGGACGAAACGGCCCCCCAGTTGCCGGGCCACTCCTGTGACGAGGACGACCTTCCCCAAGACCAGCGCCTTCCGTCGGCAGGGGAAGCCGAACCCTGCTTCCCTGTTCCCCTGCTTCCCGCGGTAACTTCCCTGGCCGTCACCGTAGCGCTTGGACGGTTCCCTGTGACGACCCCGTGCCCCGAAACGCACCGCAGCCCCCCCGCCAGGACGGCGGGAGGGCTGCGGATCTCACGAACTGCGTTCGCTTACTTCTTGTTGCGACGCTGAACGCGCGTGCGCTTGAGCAGCTTGCGGTGCTTCTTCTTGGCCATCCGCTTGCGCCGCTTCTTGATAACAGAGCCCACGACTACCCTCGCTCACTTCTTCTTCACTGGTGCGGGGCGTCTGGGCCCACACGACCTACGTCGGCCTAGCCTACCCGCCACCGGGTGAGGGACGTAATCCGAGGGCAAACCCAGGAGGTCCGAGGGCAGACCCCAGGCGGTCCGGGGGCTTTCCTCAGGCTTTCGAGGGCGGCCTCAGGCTGATTCCACCCCCACAAAGGACTCGCGGAGATACGCGTGAACCGCTTGCTCCGGCACCCGGAAGGACCTTCCCACCCGGACCGCCGGCAGATGACCGCTGTGCACCAAGCGGTACACGGTCATCTTCGACACTCGCATGACCGAGGCGACTTCCGCCACGGTCAGAAACCTGACCTCGTTGAGAGGCCTTTCGTTGTCAGCAGCCATGACCCACCTGTACCTTCCGCACCGGACGCGCACCGGCTTCCCCTCCGGTGACTCTTCGTCGCTGTGCGCTCACTCCCCAGGTTAGGGGCGGGTGGTGCGAGTGGGGAAGAGGAGGGACGCCTGGGCGGCTACGCGGACAGACCGGCCCGGTGGAGCACATACCGCGCCAGTGGCCGGTAGTAGTGCGAACGCACCCCGTCATCCAGCGGTACGACGACCGAAACCCGCCCCTCGGCCTCGCCGACGAAGAGCGCGGGATCATCCGTATCCGCCGGTCCGATCGCCTCGATACCGAGCTGACCTGCGCCGCAGACCCACCCGTGATCCCCGATCACCAGCTCCGGAAGAACCCCGTACCGCTCCGCCGCGTCCTGGAGCGCCACCCGGACCGGCAGCGGCGAATGCGTGTGTGCGCCGGTTTCACCACCCGAGGGCCGCCCCCCGGGCTCACGTACCAGCGCGACCCCCCGTACGTAGTCGAGACGGTACGTACGTACGCCGAACCGGGTCGTCATGTCGATACATCTCCCCTGCGCGGGGGTGAGGACAGGACATCCCGCCGACGACAAGGCGTCTGCCAGCCCGGCGTAGAACCCCAGCAACCGGTGCGGATGCCCGGTCCCCAGCAGCACCGGCGCCCGCAGCGACGCCACCCGCCCCAGCCGCTCCGCGAACGCGTCCAGACCAGCCACCGTCCGCTCCGGATCGATCGCGTCCGGACCCGACACATGCCCCGGATCGGCCGAGACCCCGCACCGCTCGGCCATCAGCCGCAGCACCTCCGGCTCACCCCAGGCCCGCTCGGGCGTCAGCCCCAGCATCACCCGCGGATCCCGCGCGGCGAACAGCCGGTAGCTGCGCAGACTGTCCTCGCGCGACGTGGCAACGGGCCCGGCCAGCCGGGCCGCCAGCAGATGGGCGCGTAACGCCCCGGTGCTCAACACCCTCGGGATGCTGCCGCATCACCCGGCCCGGGCGGGCCGAATTCCCGGTACGCCCCACCGTTGGCGTAACCGCACGGCACAATGCCCACCCGGTACGCGGACGTCAGGCGAGCAGCCCCCGCAGCGGGAACGCCGCCTTACGGGTCGCGAGGACGGCCTGATCCAGCCGGTCCGCCGGGTCGTACCCGTCCTCCCAGGACGGCCAGGACGGCGTTCGCCCGTCGGTCATCCGACCGGGCCCCAACTGCCGCGTACGGGCGTAGACCAGATCGCGCCACGACGGCGGCACCACCGACTCCGGATCGACGGGAGCATGCGCGGCGATCCCGACCAGATGCGTCCACGACCGCGGTACGACATCCACCACCGCGTACCCGCCCCCGCCGAGCGCCACCCACCGCCCGCCCTCGGCGTACTGGTGCGCCAGCTCGTGACAGGACTCCATCACCGCCCGCTGGGCGTCCAGGGAGACGGCGAGATGGGCGAGCGGGTCCTCGAAGTGCGTGTCGGCCCCGTGCTGCGTGACGAGCACCTGGGGCCGGAAATCGGCCAGCAGCTCGGGCACGACGGCGTGGAACGCCCGCAGCCACCCGGCGTCCCCGGTCCCGGCGGGCAACGCCAGGTTCACCGCGGCCCCCTCGCCGGCCCCGGCCCCGGTCTCCTCCGGCCACCCGGTCTGCGGGAACAGGGTCCTCGGGTGCTCGTGCAAGGAGATCGTCAGGACGCGCGGGTCCTCCCAGAACGCGGCCTGCACCCCGTCCCCGTGGTGGACGTCCACATCGACGTACGCGACCCGCTCGGCGCCGAGCTCCAGCAGCCGGGCGATGGCGAGGGCCGGGTCGTTGTAGATGCAGAACCCGGCGGCCGCGCCCGGCATGGCGTGGTGCAGCCCCCCGGTGAAGTTCACCGCGTGCGCGGTCTCCCCGCGCCACACGGCCTCGGCGGCCCCGACGGACAGCCCGGCGATCAACGCGGACGCCTCGTGCATCCCGGCGAACGCCGGATCGTCCACCGTACCCAGCCCGTAGTCCTGGTCGGCGGCCCGCGGATTCGCGGAGGCGGCCCGTACGGCGGACACGTAGTCCTGCCGGTGCACGAGCCGCAGCGTCGAGTCCCCGACCGGCTTCGCCGACCGCAGGTCCACCGCCGCATCGAGCCCGAACGCCCGCACCAGCCCCATCGTCAGGGCGAGGCGGACCGGGTCCATGGGGTGGCTCTCCCCGAAGTCGTATCCCGTAACTGCGTCATCCCACATCAGCTGTGCGCGGCCGCTCATGCCCGCCACCGTATCGGGCGGGGCTCGGAGCGAACGAGCGGGCATACACCAGCGTCGCCAGCACCAGAACCATCGGTACGAGCATGGCGCCCCGGTAGCTCCACGCATCGCCCAGAACCCCCACCAGCGGCGAACCCACCAGGAACCCCACATAGTTGAAGATATTGAGCCGGGCCACGGCCGCGTCACTGTTCCCCGGGAACAACCGCCCGGCCGCCGCGAAGGTCTGCGGCACGATCACACAGAGCCCGAGCCCCAGCATGGTGAACCCGAGCATCCCCACCCAGGCCCCCGGCGCCCCCGCCACCACCGCGAACCCGCCGGCCGCCAGCAGACTCCCGCCCCGCACCACGGCCACCGCCCCGAACCGCCGCACCCCGAGGTCCCCCACGGCCCGCCCCAGCAGCGTCGTCACCATGTAGACGTTGTACGGAAGCGTCGACATCTGCTCCGAGCTGCCGAGCACGTCCTGGAGGTACTTGGCACTCCAGTTGGAGACGGTCGAGTCACCGATGTACGCGAAACACATCACCAGGCAGAGCGGCAGCAGCAGCTTGAACGAGAGGCCCCCGCCGGGAGCCTTCGGGCCTTCGTCACCGGCTCCCTTCGGACTCCGCCCCTCCGTGTACCACCGGCTGCCGAGGAGCGCGGCAGGCAGCAGGACGGCCACCACAGGGAGGTAGGACACGAACAGCGACAGATCCCACCGCGCCCCGACCCACGCCAGCGACGCCCCGGCGATCCCCCCGAGGCTGTACGCGGCGTGGAACCCGAGCATGATGGAGCGCCCGTACGCCCGCTGAAGGCTGACGCCCATCATGTTCATCGAGGCGTCCAGCGCCCCGACCGCCAGCCCGAAGACCCCGAGCGCCACGGCGATGTGCCAGAGCTCACGGCCGGCCCCCACCCCGAGCAGGGACAGCAGGACGAGGGGCTGCGCCCACCGCAGGACGACCCCGGGCCGCACCCGCGCGACCACCTTCTCGGTGAGTACGCTGCCGACGCCCGCCAGGATCGGGACGGCGGCCAGGAAGACGGGCAGCAGCCCGTCGGATATCCCGTACTGGTCCTGAAGGGCGGGGATACGCGTCACGAGGAGCGCGAACGCCACCCCCTGGACGCCGAAGCTCAGTGCCAGAGAGGCCCTGCCGTGCCGCAAACCCGGGCCGACCGCGCCCGGACGTGTCATGCCCGCGTCTGTCATGGCCGCGAGCGTAGGCCCAGGATCTACCCATGGGTAGATGGATCAGGCGAGCAGTTCCGGGAGTTGGGCCATGTCCGAGAAGTACCCGGTCACTCCGGTCAGCCGATCGGCGGGCATCATCGACGTGAACCCGTACACGTCCATCCCCGCGGCCCGGGCCGCCTCGACACCGAGCGGGCTGTCCTCGATGACGACGCACCGCTCCGGCGCGACGCCCATCCGCTCGGCGGCGTGCAGGAACAGGTCCGGCGCCGGCTTCCCCCGCCCGACGTCCTCCGAGCTGAAGATCCACTCCTCCTCGAACCACTGGTCGATCCCGGTCTTCCGGTGCCCGACCCGGATCTTCTCGTGGCTCCCGGACGAGGCGACGCAGTAGTCGACCCCGTCGGCCACGAGCTTGCCGAGCACGTCCTGGACCCCGTCCACCGCCACCAGCTCCTGCTGGAAAGCAGCAAAGGTGCGGGTGTAGAGGGTGGTCTCGAAGTCCGCGGGGAGCTTCTCGCCACCCCGCTCCTCGACGAGGTCGTGCACCCGGTGCACGGCGGCCCCCATGTAGTCGCGGAGCGACTCCTCGTACGAGGTGGGGTGACCGAGTTCGGTGAGGTAGCCGGCGAGGATGGTGTTGGAGATCGGCTCACTGTCGACGAGCACACCATCGTTGTCGAAGATGACCAGTTCGTAGCGCATGGTCCGACCCTAGACGCTCGGAACGCAGAAAAGCCCCGCACCATACGGTGCGGGGCTTTCCCGGAAAAATTGTTCGGCGGCGTCCTACTCTCCCACAGGGTCCCCCCTGCAGTA
>NZ_JBHXOX010000050.1:1749-32093 GCF_042718795.1 Streptomyces cyaneofuscatus | reverse complement strand
CCCGGGGCGCACGGCTTGCCCGTTCGGACACGATCAACCGCATCGTCCGCACCGTGGTGGCCACCCACGATGACCTGGCTGCGTACGCCGACGTGTTGAGCGCCGACTTCGTGGCCGCGACCCCGCCGCCTGGACAGCGCCTGAAGGACATCAGCGAGAACGCACCGTAGAGGGGTGCCGCGGTCAGAGTCCTCGCGGAGAACCGTAGAAGGCGTTCCCGTGAGGGTCTTCACGTCGGTGTCCCGGTCGGCAAGAAGCCGCAGGATAGGACGCCAACGATCGAGTCGTTCGAGACGACAAAGACGTAGCCCCCTGGGTGCAGGCCGACGGGCCCGAGTCCCCTCGGTGGCCCTAGCTCACAGCGCCCTCGGTTGACCGAATTGTACAGAGCTGGGGCTCCCCCGCATCTGTCTCCCATCCGTGTCCCCATGGGAGACGGATGGGAGAAAGATCTTCCCGATCAGGGCTAACTACGGCCAACCAGAGCTAAGTTCCGCCCACACCGGTACGCCATGTGCACGGTACACAGATCACTCCGGCGGGGCTTGCCCGCATGAACGGCTGTTCGGGGGTACACGGTCAGCACGTCGCCCGGTGGTCGTTCCTCCGGGCCGGGACCGAGAGGGGTTGACGACTGTGCGACAAGAGAGTCGCGTGCCGGCCGGTGAACGGTGGGGGCGACAGCCGTGACAACAGCGATCATCATCATCGTCGCGGTCCTCGTCGTGGCCGCCGCCGTCTACTTCTTCGTCGTCCGCCGCGGTCCGGTCGGCGGCCGGAGTCTGCAGAGCCGCTTCGGCCCCGAGTACGACCGGGTGGTCGCCCGGCACGGGGGCGACACCCAGGCCGCCGAGCAGGAGCTCGACGAGCGGGTGAAGCTCCACGGAGACCTGGAGAAGCTGCCGCTGACCGAGGCGGCCCGCGCGGAGTACACCGCCCGCTGGGCCCGCACGCAGGAGCAGTTCGTGGACTCGCCGCAGCAGGCGCTGCAGGAGGCCGACGCGCTGCTGGCCGACCTCTCCCGCGATCGGGGCTTCCCCGCCGGAGAGAGCTTCGAGGAACGAGCCGACGCCCTCTCCGTCCACCACCCCCGCCATATCGACGGCTACCGCAGGGTGCACTCCGCCCGGAGCGACGACACCGGCACCGAGGAGATGCGCGAGGCCTTCGTCGACGCGCGGAACCTCTTCGACGCCCTCCTCGCGGACGGCCCGGCCCCGCGCCGACACGACAACCGACAGCTCACCAAGGGACAGGGCACCTCATGACGCAGACCCCGCACGGCAATGACGGCACCGGCAGCACCTCGGACCGGGCCACCCCCTCCACCGGCGCCGAGCGCGTCCCCCCGGTGACGCCTCCCGGCGACCCGCTGGGCACCCCCGTACCGGCATCGGCCGCGAAGCCGGCCGGCTCCCCGGAAAGGGCCCCCGACACCCGCCCCGACGGCGCGTCCGTCCCGGCATCCGGAACGCCCCACGCCGACAAGGCGCATGCCACCCCCGCCCACACGGAGGGGGACCGGGCGACCGGTACCCGCACGGAAGGAGCCCGGGAGACCAGCACCCGCACGGAAGGGGTCCGCGAAACCGACACCCGCACGGAGGGGGCCCGGGAGACCGGTCGCACGACGGACACCGACGCCGACCCCCGCAGTGGCACGGCCACCGGCACCAAGGCGACGGCGGGCACCGGCGGGGGCACGGCGACGGGCAAGGATCGCCCGCTGTTCGCCCCGGAGCAGCGGGAGAAGTTCGACGCCCGCATCCACCAGGCGGTGGCCGGCTTCGTGGAGAACCCGCGCCAGGCGGTGCAGGAGGCCGACGCGGCCTTCGACGAGGTCGTCGCCGAGCTCACGCAGGCCCTGGCCGAGCGGTCCCGGCTGCTGCGCACCGACCGCGACGGCGAGCGGTCGGAGGCCGGTACGGAGGATCTGCGCATCGCGCTCCAGCAGTACCGCGACCTGACGGAACGCCTCGTCCGCCTCTGAGCGGCGAGCGACCGCACGGCGTCGCGACGCGAGGGCCGGTCCCACCGATGTACGTCGGTGGGACCGGCCCTCGCGTCGTGCGCGCCCCGCTCTCACTCCCCGTGGCTCTCCCCCTGGTGCGTGGAGGGCTGGTGGGTGGAGGGCCCGGGAGCGGGGTCCGGGTCCGGCCCCGCGACCCTTCCGACCCCGAAGGCGATGGCGAAGACGGCGGCGACCGCGGCGGCGAAAGCCGCGACCCTCAGTCCGGTGTTCATGGCTGTCCCCCAGCGGACGACGACGTTTTCCGACACCGCCAACATACCCCCTAGGGGTATATCTGTCACGCCGGACACCCGCCCGCACCAGCGATCAGCCCGCGATCACCAGACCTTCGCGCAGCCGCTCCAGCACCGGTTCGGGGATGCGCAGGCCGGTGCGTACGTATCCGTCGAGGCCGCCCCACCGCTCGTCCATCGCGTCGAGCGCGGTCTCCAGATAGCGGGGGCGCACCTCGACGATGGCCGCCGCGACGGCCGGATCGCCGCCGCCGTCCAGGAACTTCTGGACGTACGGAGCGAACGCGGCGCGTACGGCGGGGTTCACCGCGAGGAAGTCCTGCCGCACGGTCTCCCGGGAGGCGCCCAGGATCATCAGCAGGACGGCCGCCGCCCAGCCGGTGCGGTCCTTGCCGGCCGTGCAGTGGAAGAGCACCGGCCGCGCGCCGGGGTCCGCGGCGGTCTCCAGGAAGGCCCGGTAGGCGGCCGCCGCGCCGGGCGAGAGGACCATCTTGCGGTAGGTCTCGGCGAACAGCTCCTCGGCCCGGCCGCCGCCCAGCGCGCGTTCCGCCTCGGCCGGATCGGCGAGCAGCGCCTTGAGCCGGGCCGGCGCCACGCCCGGGTGGTCGCCGAGGACGTCGGCGACGAAGAGCCGGGCCCGGTCCGGGAGCCGGTCCGGGGACCACTGCCGTTCGTCGGCGGTGCGCAGGTCGACGACCGTACGGATGCCGAGCGCGGCCACCGCCCGGTCGCGGTCCGGTTGCAGGTCGCTCAGCTGCCCCGAGCGGAACAGGACACCTTGCCGCACCCGGCGGTCACGGCCCAGGGCGATGCCCCCCAGGTCGCGAAGATTGACAACGGTGGCGGCCGGAACGGTCCGGGCGGTCTGCACGATGAACTGCCTCTTTCCCTGATGAGAACGTCCGGGGCTCCATCGGCCCAACGACCCACCGGCCGGCCGGCCGGAACTCAGTCCGCCAGCAGATTCGCCTTCTGCTCCGCGAACTCGGCGTCCGTGAGCACGTCCCGCCCCCACAGCTCGGCGAGCCGCTCCAGCCGGGTGATGATGTCGTCCCCCTCACCCGCCTGGTCCGCGTCCGCGTCCGACCCGGTCGCACCGAAACGCTCATGGGTGACGAACGCACCGCCCGCCTCCCGGAAGGTGCGGGCGAGCTCCGAGGTCCACAGGTCCTCCCGCACGACGAGGGCGACCGTCTCGCCCTCGGGCACGCTCCGCTCCAGCACCTCCACGTTCCCCGCGCTCAGCGCCACGGCCGCCCCGCCCTCCGCACCGCCGGCCGGAACCGTCCCTTCGGGGTCGAGCTCCGCCAGCTCCACCGGGGCCAGCGCACCGCCTCCGGCGCGACGGACGAAGGCCAGGTCCCCGGCGCGCACGGCACCGGACGCCACGGCATCGGCGAGGACGGGCACGACGGCCCCGGTGAAGCCGCTGCCGGGGAAGGCGATGACGAGGTGTTCCACAGGTCCGACGGCCACGGTCGCGTCCTCTCCGCATCCCGGCGGCCGCGAGGGCTCCGGGGTGGATACGGGCATGCAAGGGATGACATAAGAAACCGAAAAACTTCGCACATAATATGCATCAATTGTCCCATTCCCCCCGTTGTCGAACATGGCCGTGTTGCGCCCGACCTGTCCCGGCTTCCGGTCGGTGTCCCGGCCCCTCGGCGTCCTCGCGCCGGTAACGCGACGGTAAGTAAAGGATCAAGTGCGGACCGGAGAGGGCAAGGTCACAGCACGTGCCCCTGCTGCACGTTCCCCGCGCTGGCCTAGCATCTGAGCATGACGGTCCAGCCTGCTGACGGGCTCTCTCCGGCCGCCGCGTTCCCCGACCCCTCCCATGACCAGTGGCAGAGCCTCGTCGAAGGCGTTCTGCGCAAGTCGGGCAAGGAAGTCTCGGGCTCGGCCGCCGAGGAAGCGCTGTCCACCACACTGGAGGACGGGCTCACCACCCGCCCCCTCTACACCGCGAACGACGTCTCACCGGACACCGGTTTCCCCGGCTTCGCGCCCTTCACCCGGGGCAGCAGGGCCGAAGGAAACGCGGCGGGCGGCTGGGACGTACGCCAACGCCACGCCCTGGGCGACCCCGCCCGGCTCAACGAGGCGGTGCTCGGCGATCTGGAGAACGGGGTCACCTCGCTCTGGCTCACCGTGGGCGGCCCCGCCGGCGTCCCCGTGGAGTCCCTGGCCCGTGCGCTGGACGGCGTCTACCTGGACCTCGCGCCCATCGTGCTCGACGCCCCGGCCGACCTGGACGCCGCCGCCACCGAGCTGCTGCGGCTGTACGAGGAGCGGGGCGTCGCCAAGGGCGAGGCGCGCGGCACTCTGGGCGCCGACCCGCTCGGCCACGAGGCCCGGACCGGCATCGAGGCGGACCTCACCTCCGCCGTCCGCTGGGCCCGGATCTGCGGCACGGCGTACCCGGGGCTGCGGGCGATCGCCGTGGACGCGCTCCCGTACCACGAGGCCGGCGGTTCGGCCGCCGAGGAGCTGGGGCTCTCCCTGGCGTCCGGCGTCGCCTATCTGCGGGCGCTGACGGCGGCCGGTCTCAGCGTGGAGGCGGCCTGCGCGCAGTTGGAGTTCCGTTACGCGGCAACCGCCGACCAGTTCCTGACGATCGCGAAGCTGCGGGCGGCGCGCCGGCTGTGGGCGCGGGTCGCCGAGGCGTCGGGGGCGCCTGCCGCCGGGGCGCAGCGCCAGCACGCCGTGACGTCAGCGGTGATGATGACGCGCCGCGACCCGTGGGTGAACATGCTGCGCACCACGCTCGCCACGCTGGGCGCGGGGGTCGGCGGCGCCGACTCCGTCACCGTGCTGCCGTTCGATCACGCGCTGGGGCTGCCCGACGCGTTCGCCCGGCGCATCGCCCGTAACACCTCCACGATCCTGATGGAGGAATCGCATCTGGCCCGGGTCATCGACCCGGCGGGCGGCTCCTGGTACGTGGAGCGGCTCACCGACGAACTCGCGGCGGCCGCCTGGGCGTTCTTCCAGGAGACCGAGCGGGCGGGCGGACTGCCGACCGCTCTGCGGTCCGGGATGGTCGCCGAGCGGCTCGCCGCCACCTGGGCGGCGCGCAGCGCGAAGCTGGCCCGCCGCAAGGAGCCGATCACCGGGGTCAGCGAGTTCCCGATGCCGTCCGAGCGGCCGGTGGAGCGTGAGCCGGCGCCCGATCCGTACGCGGAATCCCCGGGTGGGCTGCCCCGGGTCCGGCGCGACGAGGCGTTCGAGGCGCTGCGCGCCCGGTCGGACGCGCACCTCGCGGCGACCGGCGAGCGGCCCAAGGTGTTCATCGCCGCGCTGGGACCGGCCGCCGCGCACACCGCGCGGGCCTCGTTCGCCGTCAACCTCTTCGGGGCGGGCGGGATCGAGGCGGTGCACCGGCCGGTGTCGGTGGACGCGGCCACGGCCGCCGAGGCGCTCACGGCCTCGGGTGCGAGCATCGCGTGTCTGTGTTCGTCGGACGCCCTGTACTCCGAGCAGGCGGCCGACGTGGCCGGGGCGCTGAAGTCGGCGGGCGCGGCCCAGGTGTTCCTCGCGGGGCGCCCCGGCGAGTACGCCGATGTCGACTCCTACGTCTTCGCGGGCTGCGACACGGTCGCCGTTCTCACCTCCGTACTCGACCGCATGGGAGTGGCGTGATGCAGACATCGCCCACGGAACAGAAATCCGCCGGGACATCCGCCGTTCCTGATTTCTCCGAGGTCGCGCTGGAGTCCCCCGCTCCCCCGGCCGCCTCCGCCTCCGTCTCCGCCGAGGAATGGCAGGCGGCCGTGGCCAAGGGGGCCGACGGCGCCGAGGCCCCGCTCTGGGAGACCCCCGAGGGCATCACGGTCAAGCCGCTCTACACCGGCGATGACCTGGAGGGCTTGGAAGCGCTGCACTCGTACCCGGGCATCGCCCCGTATCTGCGCGGTCCGTACCCGACGATGTACGTCAACCAGCCCTGGACGATCCGTCAGTACGCCGGGTTCTCCACGGCCGAGGAGTCCAACGCCTTCTACCGGCGCAACCTCGCGGCCGGGCAGAAGGGTCTGTCGGTCGCCTTCGACCTGCCGACCCACCGGGGGTACGACAGCGACCATCCGCGCGTGACCGGAGATGTCGGTATGGCCGGGGTGGCGATCGACTCGATCTACGACATGCGCCAGTTGTTCGACGGCATTCCGCTGGACCGGATGTCGGTGTCGATGACGATGAACGGCGCGGTGCTCCCCGTACTCGCGCTGTACATCGTGGCCGCCGAGGAACAGGGCGTGCCGCCCGAGAAGTTGGCCGGGACCATTCAGAACGACATTCTGAAGGAGTTCATGGTCCGCAACACCTACATCTATCCGCCGACCCCGTCGATGCGGATCATCTCCGACATCTTCGCGTTCACCTCGCAGAAGATGCCGCGCTACAACTCCATCTCGATCTCCGGCTATCACATCCAGGAGGCCGGGGCGACGGCCGATCTGGAGCTGGCGTACACGCTGGCCGACGGGGTGGAGTATCTGCGCGCCGGGCAGGAAGCCGGCCTGGACGTCGACGCGTTCGCGCCCCGGCTGTCGTTCTTCTGGGCGATCGGCATGAACTTCTTCATGGAGGTCGCCAAACTGCGGGCGGCCCGGCTGCTCTGGGCGCGTCTCGTCAAGCAGTTCGACCCGAAGAACGCCAAGTCCCTTTCCCTGCGCACCCATTCGCAGACCTCGGGCTGGTCGCTGACGGCTCAGGACGTGTTCAACAATGTGACGCGTACGTGTGTGGAGGCGATGGCGGCGACGCAGGGGCACACCCAGTCGCTGCACACCAACGCGCTGGACGAGGCGCTGGCGCTGCCGACGGACTTCTCGGCGCGGATCGCCCGTAATACCCAGCTCCTGCTCCAGCAGGAGTCCGGGACCTGCCGGGTCATCGACCCGTGGGGCGGCAGCGCGTACGTGGAGAAGTTGACCCGCGATCTGGCGGACCGGGCCTGGCAGCACATCGAGGAGGTCGAGGCGGCCGGCGGGATGGCGAAGGCCATCGACGCGGGCATCCCCAAGCTCCGGGTGGAGGAGGCGGCCGCCCGTACGCAGGCGCGGATCGACTCCGGGCGGCAGCCGGTGATCGGGGTGAACAAGTACCGGGTGGAGACCGACGAGAAGATCGACGTGCTCAAGGTCGACAACTCCTCGGTGCGCACCCAGCAGATCGAGAAGCTGCGCCGGCTGCGCGAGGAGCGCGACGAGGTGGCGTGCCAGGAGGCGCTGCGGGCGCTGACGGCGGCCGCCGAGCGCAGCCCGGGCCCGGGCCTGGAGGGCAATCTGCTGGCGCTCGCCGTGGACGCTGCGCGGGCGATGGCCACGGTCGGGGAGATCTCGGACGCGTTGGAGAAGGTGTACGGGCGGCACGCCGGGCAGATCCGTACGATCTCCGGTGTGTACCGCAAAGAGGCAGGGGACTCCCCTTCGGTGGACCGCACCCGCGCGCTGGTCGACGCGTTCGAGGAGGCGGAGGGGCGCCGTCCGCGCATCCTGGTCGCCAAGATGGGCCAGGACGGCCACGACCGGGGCCAGAAGGTGATCGCCACGGCCTTCGCCGACCTGGGCTTCGACGTGGACGTCGGCCCGCTGTTCCAGACGCCGGGCGAGGTGGCGCGGCAGGCGGTGGAGGCCGACGTGCACATCGTGGGCGTCTCCTCGCTGGCGGCCGGGCACCTCACTCTGGTGCCGGCGCTGCGCGAGGAACTGGCCGCCGAGGGCCGGGAGGACATCATGATCGTGGTGGGCGGGGTGATCCCGCCGCAGGACATCGAGGCCCTGCACGAGGCGGGGGCGGCCTCGGTCTTCCCGCCGGGGACGGTGATCCCGGACGCGGCCCACGATCTGGTGACGCGGCTCGGCGCCGCGCTCGGCCACGAGCTGTGAGCCGCTGACCGGATGGCTGCCAAGATCGACATCGACACTTATGTACAGGGAGTGCTCGACGGCAAGCGGGCGTTCGTGGCGCGCGCCATCACGCTCGTCGAGTCGACGCGGGCCGAACACCGGGTGCTGGCGCAGGAGTTGCTGAGCCGGTTGCTGCCACAGGCCGGGAAGGCCCGGCGGATCGGAATCAGCGGGGTGCCGGGGGTGGGCAAGTCCACCTTCATCGACGCGCTCGGCACGATGCTCACCGGGCTCGGGCACCGGGTGGCGGTGCTGGCCGTCGACCCGTCCTCCAGCCGTACCGGCGGCTCCATCCTGGGAGACAAGACCCGGATGGAGCGGCTCGCGGTGGACCCGGCCGCCTTCGTGCGCCCCTCCCCCACGGCGGGCACGCTGGGCGGGGTGGCGAAGGCGACGCGGGAGTCCATCGTGGTGATGGAGGCGGCGGGGTACGACGTGGTGCTCGTGGAGACGGTGGGGGTCGGGCAGTCGGAGACGGCCGTGGCCAACATGGTCGACACGTTCCTGCTGCTGACCCTCGCCCGGACCGGCGACCAGTTGCAGGGCATCAAGAAGGGGGTCCTGGAGCTGGCGGACGCCATCGCGGTCAACAAGGCCGACGGCCCGCACGAGCGTGACGCCCGCTCGGCGGCGCGTGAACTGGCGGGCGCGCTGCGGCTGATGCACCCGGTGGACGCGGCCTGGACCCCGCCGGTCCTCACGTGCAGCGCCCGGGAGTCGACGGGCCTGGACACACTGTGGGAGCGGCTGGAGCAGCACCGTACGGTCCTGGAGTCCACCGGCCGGCTGGCGGCCAAGCGCCGTGACCAGCAGGTGGACTGGACCTGGAACATGGTCCGGGACGAGCTGCTGGACAGTCTGCGCAACCACCCTGCCGTACGGAAGCTGGCGCCGGAGCTCGAACAGCGGGTCCGTGAGGGGACGTTGACGGCGACGCTGGCCGCCGAGGAGATCCTCGGCGTGTTCCGGGGCGACGAGCGCGCCTGAGCCGTATCCGCAGCTGAACGGACCGATGGGCCCCTGGACGGAGGGGCCCATCGGCGTTTCGGGGGCCGCGTCACGCGGCGGGGCTCAGACGGCGACGGGAGGTGCGCTCACGGTCGGGACGACGACCGGGGTGCCGTCGGAGGTGGCGGTGAGGATCTCGGCCTCGATGCCGTACAACTCCCTTACGAGGTCGGCGTCAACGATCTCGCGCGGCGGGCCGGAGGCGATGATCCGCCCGGCGCGCATGGCGACCAGGGTGTCGGCGTAGCGGGCGGCGCCGGCCAGGTCGTGGACGACCATGACGATGGTCCGGCCCTGGGCCGCGACCTCGCGCACCAGGTCCAGGACCTCCACGGCGTGACCGATGTCGAGGGCGCTGGTGGGCTCGTCGAGGAGGACGATCGGGGTCTCCTGGGCGAGGGCCATGGCGAGCCAGCACCGCTGGCGCTGGCCACCGGAGAGCTGGTCGAGCCGACGGTCGGCCAGGCCGGTCGTGCCGGTCGCCTCCAAGGCGCGGGTCACCGCCTCCTCGTCCTCGCGCGACCACTGGCGGAACAGCCCCTGGTGCGGGTGGCGTCCGTACCGTACGAGTCCGGCGACGGTCACCGCCTCGGGGGCCTGCGGGGCCTGCGGCAGCAGGGCGATGCGGTGGGCGGCGTCCCGCTGGCGCAGCTCCCAGATGTCGGACCCGCCGGCGAACACCTTGCCCGAGCGCGGCTGATGGAGGCGGGCCACACAGCGCAGCAGGGTCGACTTGCCGCAGCCGTTGGGGCCGACGATCGCCACCACTTGTCCCGATCCGACGGTCAGGTCGACACGGTCCACGGCGGTATGACCGGCGTATCCAGCGGTGAGCTGTTCAACACGGATGTCCACGAGGACCGGCCTTTCAGAAGAAATGGGGCATCACCTTGCCCGATGCCACTAAAGTAAGGCTAACCTTAGCTCGCCGAGCGGTCGATGGTCGCCCTTGTGCTGCCGTTGGACCTTCGTCGCTTCATGTCCCGTTGATTCCGGAGCCCTTGATGACCCTGCACCACCGCCCCGTCCGCACCGTCTCCCGAAGAGCCGCCCAGGCCGTCGCCACGCTCGGGACCGCGGTCCTGCTCCTGACGGCCTGCGGAGGGGGTTCCGACTCGGCCGAGAGCAAGCCGTCCGGCGAGAAGTCCGCCAAGGCGGACTCCGCCTCGTCCACGACGCGGACCGTCAAGGACGCCACGGGGGCGGCCGTGGAGATACCCGCCGAGCCGAAGCGCATCGTGACGCTCACCCAGGAGGACCTGGACGCGGTGCTCGCGCTGGACATCAAGCCGGTCGGCATCACCAACGGGCAGGGCCTGGACAAGCCGCCGGCCTACCTCGCGGACAAGGTCGAGGGCATCAACATCGTCGGCAACCTGCTCCAGCCGGTCATGGACAAGGTCGTCGCCGCCAAGCCCGACCTGATCCTCGCCGGGGACATGCAGGACGAGCAGGTGCTCAAGCAGCTCCGCGAGATCACCCCGGCCACGCTGGTGACGATGGCGCCGACCGACGACTGGAAGCTGTTCTTCCGGGGTGTCGGCAACGCCGTCAACAAGCTGGACGCGGCCAACAAGTTCATCACCGACCACGAGGCCGCCGCGAAGGCCGCCGGTGAGAAGCTCGGGAAGAACAAGGGCGCCGAGGTCTCCATCGTCCGCTGGAACCCGGACGGGCCGAGCTGGATGGAGAACAAGCAGTTCGCCAGTGGTGTCGCGCTGGAGATGGGGCTGAAGCGGCCCACGTCGCAGAACAAGGACGGCAACGCGCACACGCCGTCGCTGAGCCTGGAGAAGATCGACGAGATCGACGGCGACTGGCTGTTCCTGTCGACGCTGACCTCGGACGGCGCCAAGGCGCTCAAGGACGTCCAGGACAAGCCGGCCTACAAGGAGCTCGGCGCCGTCAAGAACAAGCAGGTCGTGACGGTCGACGGTTCGGTGTGGTCGACCCGCGGCGGGCCGCTGGCGGCCGACGTCGTGATGGAGGACTACGTCAAGGCGCTCTCCGCCAAGTAGTCCGGTGCCGCGAGGCCGTTCGGCCCGGCCCGGGTTTCCGGGCCGGGCCGGTCCGGGCCGCGGAGTGGCTTCCGGTGGGTCAGGCGGATTCCGCGTCTGCCACGCCTACCGCGCCTGCCGTACGGGCCGCCGCGAAGTCCGCCGCCGTCCACGCCATGCCCACCGCGCCGTCCAGCAGGGCCTGTTCGGCCGCCGGGGAGACCGCGGCGTCGACGAACTCGGGCTCGTGCGGCCCGCAGGCGCCTCCACTGATGTCCAGTACCGGGTGGATGGACGGCACCACGTGCGAGACGTTGCCCATGTCCGTACAGGCGAAGGGCGGGCGCTCCACGGACTCGGCACGGCCGAGCTCGCGGGCGTTGGCGGTCCAGAGCCGGAGCAGCTCCGCGTCGCCCCGGAAGTCGAGGTAGTCGGGTTCGGGCTGCTCCAGGGTCACTTCGCATCCGGTGGCGAGCGCACCGGCCCGGAAGCAGTCCTCGACGCGGCTCCGCAGCTCCCGCAGGTCCTCGGCGGCGAGCGCGCGGATCTCGTACGTGGCGGTGGCCCGTTCGGGTATCAGGTTGGGCGAGGTCCCGGCCGCCGTGGTGATGCCGTGCACCCGCCACTGCGGCGGCAGTTGCTGGCGCAGGAGGCCCAGGGCGACCTGGGCGACCGTGAGCGCGTCGGCGGCGTTGCGGCCCTCGTGCGGGTTGAGGCTGGGGTGGGCGGTACGGCCGGTGTAGGTGACGTCCAGGGTGCCGAGGGCGAACGAGCGGAAGTCGGCCAGCTCGAAGGGGCAGGGGTGCACCATCATCGCGGCGTCCACCCCGTCGAACGCCCCGGCCTCCAGGAGGAGCGCCTTGCCCGCACCGCGCTCCTCGGCGGGGGTGCCGATCACCCTTACGGTCAGGCCGAGTTCGTCGGCGTACGGGGCGAGGCCGAGCGCCGCGCCGACCCCGGCGGCGGCGATCAGGTTGTGGCCGCAGGCGTGGCCGAGGCCGGGCAGCGCGTCGTACTCGCAGGCGATCGCCACGGTTACCGGTCCCGAGCCGATCGTGGCCCGGAACGCCGTCTCCAGACCGTGGGCGGGGGCGGTGACGTCGAAGCCGTGGGCGGCCAGGAGTTCGGCGCAGAGGGCGGCGGAGCGGTGCTCCTCGAAGGCGGTCTCGGGGTCGGCGTGGATGCGCCGGCTGAGGTCGAGGAGGGTTTCCGCGTGGATCGTGACCGTGTCCCGGACGGCCGCCTTGAGGGCGCCGAGCCGCTCGTCGGCTCGCCCGCCGTCCTGCGTCGCGGCGTGTTCGGTTCCGGGGACGGTCATGGGTCTCTCCTTGGTGTTCCGGGACCGCCCGTGGACGGTCGCCTGCACTGTCGGAAATAGGTTAACTTAGCCTTACCTAAGTGCGTGCCGGGGAGTCTGGTGGCCCGGTGTCCGTTGTCCTTCAGGGGAGTCGTCACACACATGCATGAGCGTCCGAACCGCCCGACCAGCTCTTCGGCAGCGCACCCCGGCGGCCCTCCCTCCCGAGCGCTGCCCCTCCTGACCGCCCAGTCGGGCATCTACTACGCGCACCAACTGGCGCCGCTCGGAACGGAGCTGAACACGGCCGACTGCGTGGAGATCGACGGGCCGCTCGACGCGGACCTGTTCAGCGAGGCGCTCGGTCGGGCCGTGGGCGAGGCGGACACGCTGGCCGTACGGGTCTCCGAGGCCGACGGCACACCCGTGCAGCACGTCGTTCACGGTGAATCCGTCGTGCAGCGGCTGGAACTGACGCCGGAGCAGGCCGAGGTGTGGATGCGGGAGGATCTGGCCCGGCCGGTTGATCTCGCCTCCGCCGACGGGCTGATGACGCAGGCGCTGATCCGCGTCGGGGAGGACCGGCACTGGTGGTACCAGCGCGTCCACCACATAGCCGTCGACGCCTACGCCCTCTCGCTGATCGGACGCCGGGTCGCCGAGCTGTACGCGGCCGCTGTCGCCGAGGAGCCCGCGCCTGAGGGCCGGTTCGCCCCGCTGAGCGAGCTGACCGACGACGAGACGGCGTATCTGTCCGGTGCGGAGTACGCCGAGGACCGCGCCTTCTGGGCGGAGCGGATGGCCGGGTACGCCCCCGAGGCCGGGCCCGCCACGTCCGGTGCCATGTCCGGCGCCTCTGCCGGTGCCATGTCCGGCGCTGCGTCCGGCGCCTCTGCCGGTGGCGACCTGCTGCACCGGATCACCGATCTTCCGGCGAGCACCCTGGACCGGCTCTCCCGGGCGGCGCGCGCCGCCAAGGCGACCTGGGCCGAGCTCGTCGTCGCCGCGACCGCCGGTCATCTGCACCGGCTCACCGGCACCGAGGACGTGGTGCTGGGCCTGCCGCTGACCAACCGGCGCGGCCCGGCCGCCCTGCGCACCCCCGCCATGTCCGTGAACGTGCTGCCGCTGCGCATCGCCGTACGCCGTCAGGACACCGGGGCGGAGCTGCTGCGCCGGGTGGTGCTGGAGATCCGCGCGGTCCGCCGCCACCAGCGCTACCCGCAGGCCGACCTCCGCCGCGATCTGGCCCTGGAGTCGGCCGACGTGCCGCTGACCGGCCCGATGGTCAACATCAAGGCCTTCGACAGCGCCCTGGACTTCGCCGGTCTCCCCGGCACCGTGCGCAACCTCGCCGCCGGTCCCGTGGAGAGCCTCGCGGTCGGCGCGGCCCCGGGGCCGGACGGCGGGCTGCGGCTCACGCTGGACGCCGACCCGGCGGCGTACGGGGAGGCGGGGCTCGCCGCCCATGAGGTGACCTGGCTGCGCTATCTCGACGGCCTGACCGAGCTGCTGCTCACCGCCCCGGACCGGCCCGTCGCCACCCTGGACCTGCTCACCGACGACCAGGTGCGCGAGGCCACGGCCGGCCGCACCGAGCCGGCCATCGCCCTGACCGTCCCCCAGGCGTTCACGGCTCAGGCCGCGCTGACGCCCGAGGCCGTCGCCGTACGCTCCACCCTCGCTGGGACGTTCCGGGGGGCCGGGGGGACGGAGGGCGCCGCTCGTGCCAGGGAAGCGGAGGGCGCACCTGGGATGGACGCCGGTGCCACCCTCACCTTCGCCGAGCTGGACGCCGCCTCCGACCGGCTGGCCCACCTGCTGGCCGGGGTGGGGACGCCGACCGGGGCCCGGTTCTCGACCCAGGCCGGTGCCACGGTGGCGCTGGCCCTGCCCCGGACCGCCGACATGGTGGTGGCCCTGTTCGCCGTGCTCAAGGCGGGCCTGGTCTGCCAGCCGCTGGACCTTAGCCACCCCGCCGCCCGGACCCTGGCCGTCCTGGAGGACGCCCGGCCCGTCGCCGTCATCGGCACGACAGCGACGCTGGCCGCGCTGCCGCCGCACGGCCTCGCCACCGTCGCGCTCGACGAGCCCGCGACGGCCGACGCCCTCGCCGGCTGCCCCGCCGGGCCGCTCCCCACCGGGCCGGCCCTCGGTGATCCCGCCTATCTCATCCACACCTCCGGTTCGACCGGGCGCCCCAAGGGCGTCCTCGTCAGCCACGCCTCACTCGCCAATCTCGGCGCGGGCCACCTCACCGACCACATCGCCCCGGCCGTCGCCCGCACCGGCCGGGACCGGCTCCGGGTCGCGCACAGCGCCTCGTTCGCCTTCGACGCGTCCTGGGACCCGCTGCTGTGGATGGTCCACGGCCATGAGCTGCACCTGCTGGACGACGCCGCCTACCGGGACCCCGCGGTCCTGTCCGCGTACGTCGGCACCCACCGCGTCGACTATCTCGATGTCACCCCTTCCTACGCCGAAGCGCTCATCGCCGAAGGCCTGCTGGACGAGAGCCGCCACCACCCGGCCCACCTGGTCGTCGGTGGCGAGGCCGTGCCCCCGGCCCTCTGGGAGCGGCTGACCGCCGCCGACGCCGTGCACCCGGTCAACCTCTACGGGCCGACCGAGACGACCGTCGACGCCTACTACTGGCTGCCCGGCGACTCCGCCGACCGGCCCGAGGGCAGACCCGTCCGCGCATCGCGGGTCTACGTCCTGGACTCCTCCCTGCGTCCCGTGCCCGCCGGGGTGACCGGTGAGCTGTACGTCGCCGGGGCCTGCCTGGCCCTCGGCTACCTCGGCCGCCCCGACCTGACCGCCGAGCGGTTCGTCGCGGACCCGTTCGGCGCGCTGCACGGCACCCCCGGCGGCCGGATGTACCGCACCGGGGACCTGGTGCGCCGCCGTGAGGACCACACCCTGGAGTTCCTGGGCCGCAGCGACGACCAGGTGAAGATCCGCGGCTTCCGCATCGAACTCGGGGAGATCCAGGCCCGGCTGGCGGCCCACCCGCAGGTCGCGGCGGCCGCCGTCATCGCCCGGGAGACCGGACACGGCAAGCGCCTCCTCGCCTACGCGGTCCCGTCGAAGGACGGCGAAGCACCGCCCACCCCGAACGCCCTCCGCGACCACCTGGCCGCCGCCCTGCCCGAGCACATGGTCCCCGCGACCGTGACGCTGCTGGACGCCCTCCCCCGTACCGCCAACGACAAGCTGGACCATCGCGCCCTGCCCGACCCCGAACCTCTCGCCCCCGCCATCGGGGCCGAGGTCGTCGGCGAGAGCGGCCCGCACACCGAGATCGTGCGGGGGCTCTACGCCGACGTGCTCGGTATCGCGGAGCCCCCGGCCGCCGATGCGGGCTTCCTCGACCTCGGCGGGCACTCCCTGCTCGCCGCCCGGCTGGCCGCCCGCGTCCGCGAGCACTTCGGCGTCCCGTTCTCCATAGCCGACGTCTTCCGCCACTCCACAGCGGCCGCCATCGCCGCGCAGGTCCGCACCCGCAGCGGCGCGGCTCCCGCGTCCGTACCGCTCTCCCCGCTCCCCCGCACCGGTCCCCTCCCTCTCTCTCCGGCCCAGCAGCGGCTCTGGTTCCTCCACCGCCTCGAAGGTCCCAGCCCGACCTACAACATCCCGCTCGTCCTCAGCGTCAACGGCCCCCTCGACCGGGACGCGCTCCAGCTCGCCCTGCACGATCTGGTGGACCGTCACGAGACACTGAGAACGGTATATCCGCCCACTGACAACGCCCCCGGAGCGGACGGCGACGACGCCCCCCACCAGGTCATTCTTCCGCCGGGTCATGAGGCGGCCCGTCCCGTGCTGCGCCTCGCGGAGCCCGGCAGCGACCTCACCGAGGCCGTGCGGTACTGCTTCGACCTGGCCGCCGAGCCGCCCCTGCGCACGGTCCTGTTCAGCGACACCCCCGGCCACCACACCCTGCTCCTGCTGCTCCACCACATCGCGGGCGACGGCGCGTCCACCACCCCCCTCGCCCGCGACCTGGCCGCCGCCTATACCGCCCGCCTCGCCGGCCACGCCCCGGAATTCACACCGTTGGCCGGCCAGTACGTCGACCACGCCGCCCGGCTCCAGCAGCTCCTCGGCACCCCCGCCGACCCGACCCCGCTCGCCGAGGCGCAGCTCGCCCACTGGCGCGAGGCGCTGGCCGGGTTGCCGGACCAGTTGGAGCTGCCCACCGACCGGCCCCGCCCGCCCGTCGCCACCTCGGCCGGCGACACCGTGCCGTTCGCGCTCGACGCGGCGGCGCACGAGGCACTGCGGCGGCTGGCCCGGGCGCACGGCGCGACGGTCTTCATGACCGTGCAGGCGGGCCTCGCCGCCCTGCTGACCCGGCACGGCTGCGGAACGGACATCCCGCTCGGCACCCCCGTGGCGGGCCGCGACGACGACACCACGGCCGGACTCGTCGGCTTCTTCACCAACACCGTGGTCCTGCGCACCGACACCTCCGGCGACCCCGGCTTCGGCGCCCTGCTGGACCGGGTGCGGGCGGCGACGCTCGCCGCGTACGAGCACGACGCGCTGCCCTTCGACCACCTGGTGGAGGCGCTGAACCCGCCGCGCTCGCTGGCCCGGCACCCGCTGTTCCAGACCATGCTGGCCTGGCAGTCGATCGCGGACGGGCCCGCCGCCTTCGGCCCGGACGCCACCGCGCGGCTCGCCGCCGTACCGTCGGGCACCGCCAAGTTCGACCTGACCCTGAACGCGGGCGAGCTGGCCGACGGGGGGATCGCCGGGTTCCTGGAGTTCCGCACAGATCTCTTCGACCGGGCGAGTGCCCAGGCGCTCGCGGACCGGCTGGCCCGGCTGCTGACCGCCGCGGCAGCGGAGCCGGAGACCCCGGTCGGGCTGCTGCCCGTGCTCGGTGAGAACGAGATGCGCCGGGCGCTGGTCGAGGCCAACGGCGTGCCCGCCGACCGGCCGGTGCCGCTCACGCTCGCGGAGGTGTACGAGGTGGCGGCCCGCCGTCACCCGGAGCGCGTGGCCGTGAGCTATGCCGGCGAGTCACTGACGTACGCCGAACTCTCCTCCCGCGCGCAGTCGTTGGCTCGGCTGATGGCGGCCCGGAACATCGGTCCCGGCTCCATCGTGGCCCTCGCGCTGCCGCGTTCGCTGGACCTGGTGGCCGGGCTGCTCGCGGTGTCGCTGTCGGGCGCCGCGTATCTGCCGATGGACCCGGACTACCCGGCGGACCGGCTGGCGTACATGCTGGAGGACGCCCGGCCGGCCGCGCTGATCACGGACGCGGCGACGGCGGACCGGCTGCCCGCGCACGAGCTGCCGCTGATCACGGTGGCCGAGGCGGCGGGCTTCCCCGACGGGCCGCTGAGCCAGGCGGACCGGACGCGGCCGCTGAGCCCGCAGGACCCGGCGTACGTCATCTACACCTCGGGATCCACCGGGCGCCCCAAGGGAGTTGTGGTCACCCAGCACAATGTGACGCGGCTGATGACGGCGACCGAGCACTGGTTCGCGTTCGGTGCGGACGACGTGTGGACGCTGTTCCACTCCTACGCCTTCGACTTCTCGGTGTGGGAGCTGTGGGGCGCGCTGCTCTTCGGCGGCCGGGTCGTCGTCGTACCGCATCTGACGAGCCGTGACCCGCAGGCGTTCCTCAGGCTGTTGGCCGATGAGCAGGTGACCGTCCTCAATCAGACGCCGTCCGCGTTCTACCAGTTGGCCGCCGCCGACCGGGAGGCCCCCGGGCACAACCTGGCGCTGCGGTATGTGGTGTTCGGCGGCGAGGCGCTGGAGCTGGGGCGGCTCGCCGACTGGTACACGCGCCACCAGGAGAACGCGCCGACGCTGGTCAACATGTACGGCATCACCGAGACCACGGTCCATGTCTCCTACCTGGCACTCGACCGGGAGACGGCCGCCTCCGCCGTCTCCAGCACCATCGGCGTCAACATCCCCGACCTGCGCGTCTACGTGCTGGACGACCGGCTCCAGCCCGTCCCGCCCGGAGTGACCGGCGAGATGTACGTCGCCGGCCAGGGTGTGGCCCTCGGCTATCTGGGCCGGCCCGACCTGACGGCAGGGCGCTTCGTCGCCGATCCGTTCGCGCATCTCTTCGGGGAGAGCGGGACCCGGATGTACCGCTCGGGCGACCTCGCCCGGCGGCGTACCGACGGGGCCCTCGACTACTTCGGGCGTGGCGACCAGCAGGTGAAGATCCGCGGGTTCCGTATCGAACTGGGCGAGATCGAGGCCGTGTTGGCCGCGCACCCGGAGGTCGCCGATGTGGCGGTCGTCGTGCGTGAGGACGTGCCCGGTGACAAGCGGCTGGTCGGTTACGTGGTTCCCGCGCCCGGCACCGACCCGGTCCCGGTCGAGCTGCGCGAGCACGCGGCGGCGGTGCTGCCGGTGCACATGGTGCCCTCCGCGGTGGTGGTCCTGGACCGGCTGCCGCTGACCGGCAACGGCAAGCTGGACCGCAAGGCGCTGCCCGCGCCGGGCGTTCCGGTGGGCGGCGGGGGCCGGGCGCCGCGCACGGTCCGCGAGGAGCAGCTCTGCTCGATCTTCGCGGAGGTGCTGGGGCTGCCGTCGGCCGGGGTGGAGGACAACTTCTTCGACCTGGGCGGCCACTCGCTGCTCGCGGTGCGCCTCGCCGGGCGGATCAAGTCCGCGTTCGGCATCGAGGTGTCGATCGGCACGGTCTTCCAGGCGCCGACGCCCGCCGCGCTGGATTCGGCGCTGGACGTCTCGCGCGAGGAGGACCCGCTGGACGTGCTGCTGCCGCTGCGGCCGGCCCGCCCCGGCGACCGCTCCCCCGTCCACTGCGTGCACCCGGCGGGCGGTCTGAGCTGGTGCTACGCCGGGCTGATCCGCCATCTCCCGGCCGATGTGCCGATCTACGGGCTCCAGGCCCAGGGCGTCGGTGAGGCGACGGCGGACGAACCGCTGCCGACCACGCTGGAGGAGCTGGCCGCCCACTACGCCTCCCGCATCCGCGAGGTCCAGCCGGAGGGGCCCTACCGGCTGCTCGGCTGGTCGACCGGCGGCATCATCGCCCACGCCGTCGCGGCGGTGCTCCAGGAGGCGGGCCACGAGGTCGAGTTGCTGGCGATCCTCGACGCCTACCCAGCCGAGGGTTTCCGCGGCCTGCCCGTGCCCGACCGGGCCGAGGCGCTCGAATCGCTGCTCACCATGGGCGGTTACGGCCCCGAGAGCCTCGGCGACAAGGAGCTGACGACGGCCAACGTGGTGGAGGTGCTGCGCCGCGAGGGCTCCCCGCTGGCCGCGCTCTCCGCCGCGAGGATCGAGGCGCTCGGCGAGGTGTACCTCAACACCAACGACCTCGTACGCGCCTACGACCACCGGGTGTTCCAGGGCGATGTGCTGTTCTTCCGGGCCACGGTGGACACCATCGACGACACCCTGACGCCGGAGACCTGGACGCCCTACGTCAGCGGGCGCATCGACAACACGAACGTCGCCTGCTCGCACAAGGACATGACCCTGCCCGAACCGATCGCGCACATCGCCCGCGTGGTCGCCGAACGACTCACCGAGCTGGAGAAGTGACACCGATGAGTGACACACCCGCCAACCCCTTCGACGCGGACGGGGAGTTCCTCGTCCTGACCAACGATGAGGGTCAGCACTCGCTGTGGCCGCTCTTCGCGGCGGTGCCCGCCGGCTGGTCGACGGCGCACGGTCCGTGCGCCCGCCAGGAGGCGCTGGACTGGATCGGCGCCCACTGGTCCGGCCCCCTCGCCGCCCGGTGAGCGGGCTGCTGATCCGGCCCCGGATACGTCCCCGGGTCGCCGTCGTCCTCGTCTACACGGCCGCCATGTGCATGAACGGCCTGGACTCGACGATCGTGAACCCGGCGCTCTACACCATCGCGGGCGACTTCGACCGCCCCCTGTCCGCTGCCAACACCGTCGAGACGGCCTTCCTGGTCGCGCTCGCGGTGGGGCTGCCGGTGGCGGGGTGGCTGGGCGACCGGTTCGGGACGAAGCGGGTGTTCCTCGGCGCGCTGACCGCGTTCACGATCGCCTCGGCGGTCTGCGGTCTGGCACCGGACCTCGACACGCTCGTCGTCGCCCGGGCCGTACAGGGCCTGGCCGGTGGGCTGTTGACACCGGTCGGGATGACGCTGCTGTTCCGGGCGTTCCCGCCGCACGAGCGGATGAAGCTGGCCAAGGTGCTGATCGTGCCGACGGCCCTGATGCCCGCGCTCGGTCCGCCGCTGGGCGGCCTGCTCACCGAACACCTCTCCTGGCACTGGCTGTTCTTCGTGAACGTGCCGATCGGCACGGCGGCCGTGCTGCTGGGTGTCTTCGGTCTGCGCGAGCATGTGGAGGGCCCGGAAGGGAAGTTCGACACCGTCGGCTTCTGGCTGGCCACCCCGGCGCTGGGGCTGCTGACGTACGCGCTCGGCTTCGGCCCCTCCCAGGGCTGGACCCGGCCCGCCGTCGCCGTCAGCGCGGCGCTGGGCTCCGTCCTGCTGGTGGCGGCCGTGCTGCACCAGGTGCGGGCGAAGACGCCGTTGCTGAAGCTGCGGCTGCTCGCCGACCGGGTGTACGGGTCGGCGTCCGCGCTGGCCGGGGTCACCGCGGCCGGGCTGATGGGCGTGCTGTTCGTCTTCCCGCTGCTCTACCAGGCGAGCCTGGGCGCATCGGCGCTGGATGCCGGGCTGAGCGTCTTCCCGGAGGCGGTGGGGCTGATGCTGGCCTCGCAGGTGGTGGACCGGCTGCTGCCGAAGCTCGGGCCCCGGCTGCTGACCGTACCGGCGCTGCTGGCCGCCGCGGCGGTCTTCGCGACGCTCGCGATCCCGGGCGTGGCGGAGAGCGCGTGGAGCGTGCGCGGGCTGATGTTCCTGATCGGTCTGGTGCTCGGGACGGCGGTGCTCACCGTGCAGATCTCCGGGTTCGAGTCGATCGGGCCCGCGGACATGGGCCAGGCGATGGGCCTGTTCCAGATCGTCCGCACGCTCGGCGGCGCGCTGGGCATCGCCGCCTGTGCGGCGGTGATCGGGGGCGGCCACGTGACGGAGGCAGCCGCCGACCCGGGCCCGTACCGCACGGCGGTGTGGGTGACGGCGGGGCTCGTCGCGGTCGGGGCGCTCATCGCGCTGCGGCTGCCGCGTGAGGCTCCGCAGCCGCCGCCGTTCGACGACGAGGACGCGCCGCCGCCGGGTGAGGACCTGGCAGCGGCGGACGAGGCGCCGGCCGTCAAGGGCTGAGAGCGCGTGGCGCTCTGGGTACAGGCGCGAGGCTCTCCGGGCCTGAGCGGGTACGGCGAAGGGGCGGGGCGGCATCCGGAGGGGGATGCCGCCCCGCCCCTTTCGGTGCTCCGGGGAGGGCGTGGGGACGCGTTACGGGCGGCCGAGCAGGGCCACCAGGCCGTCCGCGAGGCCGCCGCGCCAACAGGCGTAGTCATGGCCGCCGTTGAACTCCTGGTAGCGCACGTCGTAACCACGGGCCCGCAGGATGTTGCGGAAGCGGCGGTTCTCCGCCAGCAGCATCCACTCCTGGTGGCCCACCTCCACCTGGAGCCTGATGGGCCGGCGCTCGCCCCAGGCGTACTGGCCGGTGAGCCACTCACCCTCGCGGTCGTCGTCCGGCCACCAGAAGGAGCCGGACTGGGAGAGCGCGAGTCCGAAGCGGTCGGGTCGCTGGAACGCGGCGAAGGCGGCGGTGAGGCCGCCCGCGCTCTGGCCGGCGACGACCGTACGTGTGGCCTCCGCCCCGGCCCCGTACTCCTGCTCGGTCCACGGCAGCAGGGTGTCGGCAAGCCAGTCGACGAACGGGGCGCTGCACGCGAGGTCCTCCATGCGGCGGCCCATGGTGTCGATCAACACCGCCACGGTGGGCGGGAGTTCGCCGTCCGCGTGCAGATTGTCGAAGATGTCGCCGACACCGAGGACCGGCCCCCACATCTCGCCGTCCAGGAGCACGGCCAGCGCGTACGGACCGCTGTCCGGCCGGTGTCCCGGCGGGAGGTGGACGCTGATCCGGCGGCCGTCCACCTCGGTGTCGAGCGTCCGCCCCCGGTCCACGTCGTCGCGGCGCCGGGTGCGTGACTGGTCGGGCGCTTCGGGAAGTTCGAGTACGGAGGCGGGGTTGCGGCCGTCGCGGGAGGGCAGCGGGGCCCCGGTGTTGAGCGGGTCGGGTTCCGCCCGGTCGAGGACCCGGCGCCAGGAGGGGCGGTCGGCGCGCAGGGCGTCCTCGCGGGTGCCGCAGGTGGCGTGGAACTGGTAGGACGCGCGGTGATCGGTGCGCAGCCGGTGGCTGATGGCCCAGACCCCGGTGCCCTCGACGCGTTCCATCAGGTGCGGGGCGAGGTCGCCGGCGTGCCGGTCCTTGTCGGTGACCGTGTGGACCAGGGCCAGGACGTGGGTGGCGGGGCAGGCGGGGTCCTCGCGGCGGACGAAGGTGACCAGCCGGTGGTCGGCCTCGCCCTCGGGGTCCGGTTCGACGAGAGGGGCGCCGGTGGCGGCCACGTACCGCCAGAAGGCCTCCTCGGCGTCGGGCTTGCCCGCGCGTGTGTCCTCAAGGAGCTGACGCAGCAGGGGACTTCGCACGGTGGACACCTCGGTGTTGGTGGATCCCTGGGATACGGGCGGGGCGGGCGGGTTGCGGCGCGGTGGGTAGGTCATGTGCGGGCCGCCTTTCAGACGCGGGTGGCGGCGGAGCGGCCGAGGAGGACCCAGAGCAGGAACGGGCCGCCGAGGACGGTGGTGACGATGCCGACGGGGAGTTCGACGCCATCGAAGACGATCCGGCCGAGCGTGTCGGCGACGACGACGAGGACGGCCCCGGTGAGCATCGAACCGACCAGCGGGACCCGCAGGGGGCCGGCGAGCCGGGAGGCGATGACCGGTGAGGCGAGCGCCACGAAGCCGACCGGGCCGCAGATGCCGACCGCGAGGCCCGCGAGGCCGACGGCCAGCAGCAGGGCGAGGGCGCGGACCCGGCCGGGGGCGGAGCCGAGGGAGGAGGCGGTGGCGTCGTCGAAGCGCAGGACGCCCAGGTGGCGGGCGACGGCGAGGCTGATGGGGACGAGGACCGCGAGGCCGATGAGCACGGGGACGGCGACGGAGTAGCTGCGCCCGTTGAGGCTGCCCGAGGTCCAGACGTACAGCGAGCCGGCAGAGCTCAAGGACCGCCGGGAGAGCACGACTTGGGTGATCGCGGAGGCCAGGGCGGACATGGCGAGGCCGACGACGAGGACGCGGTAGCCGCGCTGGCCGAGGCCGCCGGAGACCGTGGTGACGACGATGACGGCGACCAGGGCGCCGATCGGTCCGGCCCACCAGGCGCCGAACGTTCCGGTGGCACTGAGGGTGACGGAGAGCAGGACGGCGGCGGTGGCACCGTCGTTGACGCCGAGGAGCTCGGGGGTGGCGAGGCGGTTGCGGGCCAGGGTCTGGGTGAGACAGCCCGCGAGACCGAGGGCGGCGCCCGCGGTGAGTCCCGCGACGATGCGGCCGAGGCGGAAGTTCTGGACGAGCAGCACGTCGAAGCGGTCGCCCTGGCCGAAGACGGCACGGAATGTGCGGGCGACGCCCATCTCGCTCTGGCCCGCGTAGGCGGAGAGGACGACGGCGAGCACGAGGGCTGCGGCGAGCGCGACGGCGGCGAGCGCGGCGCGGCGGGTGATCAGCAGGGAGAGAGGGCCGTGGCGGACGACGACGGTGTCCGGTGGACGGACGCGAACGGCCTTGGGGGTACGGGACTTGGGGCGCGGCAGCGTCAGTCTGAAGCGGCGCGGGCGGTCCGGCGCGCGCTCCTCGGTGGCCGGTTCCGTCATGCCCATCGAGGCAAGCTGCTTGGAGCGGACGATGGCGATGAGGACCGGGGCGCCGATGAGGGCGACGATCACGGAGACGGGGGCCTCGAAGGGCCGGGAGACCACGCGGGCGGCGACGTCCGAGACGGTGAGCACACAGGCGCCGATGAGTCCGGCGAGCAGGAGGCGGGCGGCCAGCCGGGTGCCGGCGATGGCACGGGCCAGGAATCCGGCGAGCAGGCCGAGGAAGGAGATGGGCCCGGCGAGGGCGACGGCGGAGGCGGTGAGGAGGGTGACGCCGATGGCGACGACCGTACGGATGACGGGCGGCCGGTGGCCGAGGCTGCGGGCCAGGTCGTCGCCGAGCGCGAGGGCGGAGAGCGGGCGGGCGACGAGCAGGGCGACGAGGAATCCGAGGGCGAGGGCGGGGGCCAGGCGGCCGAGTTCACCGAAGCCCTCGACTCCGGCGAGGGAGCCGAGGACCCAGAAGCGGAACCTGTCGTAGGTCTCGGCGGAGTTGACGACGATGACGCTGGTGAGTCCGCCGAAGGTGGCGCCGAGCGCCGCTCCCGCGAGCACCAGGCGCATGGGAGAGCCGCCGCCGCGTCGGCTGGAGATGAGGAGGACCAGGCCGCTGGCGACCACCGCGCCGACGAACGCGCAGACCAGGTAGGCGTAACCGGAATCGAAGCCGAGGAGCGCGATGCCCGCGACGACGCCGAGGGACGCGCCCGCGTTGACGCCGAGCAGACCGGTCTCGGCGAGCGGGTTGCGGGTGACCGCCTGGAGGAGGCAGCCGGCCACGCCGAGGGCCGCGCCGACGAGCAGCGCGGTGAGGGTGCGCGGCAGGCGCAGGTCGCCGACGACCAGGGAGAGGCGGGCGTTGTCGCGGGCCCCGTCCCGGTTCAGCAGGTAGTCGAGCACCCCGCCGACTCCCACCTCGCCCGCACCGATGGAGAGGGAGAGGCCGCTGAGCAGCAGAACGGCCACCGTGAGACCGGCGACGGCGAGTGCCACAGCCCGGCCGTCGGCCGAGGGCGCGCGCGGGACGACCTCCGCACCCGGCGATATCTCCGTGTCGGGGGACAGCCCCGTACCGGGTCTGGAGCCGGGTGCCGGAGCGGGTTCCTCCGCTCCGACGGGCGGCGTCCTGGCCGTCCGTTCACTCTCCCCTCGGTCCAACTGGGCGGTCGAGGAGTCATGTTCGGGAGCCGAGGCCGTGGTCCCCGTGTGCGGCGTTTGCATAAGGTGAGGCTAACCTAACCGTATATCGACGGCTCGACACCCTTCTGGGCGGTCGAATCAATTTAGGTTACCCTTACCTAACATCCAGGGGGAGGTTGTTTCATGCCTGAGCACATACCGGGCAGAAGTGGCGAGTTCGAGGGTCGTACGGCCCTGGTGACCGGTGCCGGACAGGGCATCGGTGCCGCTGTCGCCGAACTTCTCGCCGACCTCGGTGCCCAGGTGGCCGCCACCGACCGGGCCGGCCACAGCATCGAGGCGCTGACCGCCGACTGGCCCCGGCGGCAGGAGAAACTGCCGGCGGGCGAGCGGTCGGCGGGCTGTCTGGAATCGTATGTGATGGACGTCACGGACCGGGTCGTGGTGGAGAACACCGTGGCCCGAGTCGAACGTGAACTGGGCCCGGTGGACATCCTGGTGAACGTCGCGGGCATCCTGCGCACCGGCCCGGCGACCACGCTCTCCGCTCAGGACTGGGCGGACACCTTCGCGGTGAACACCACCGGCGTCTTCCAGGTCTCCCAGGCCGTCGCCCCTCTGATGGCGGCCCGGCGGACCGGCTGCATCGTCACCGTCGGCTCCAACGCCGCCGGGATCCCGCGCACGAACATGGCCGCATACGCCGCCTCCAAGGCGGCCGCCGCCGCGTTCACCAAGTGTCTGGGCCTCGAACTCGCCCGCAGCGGCGTACGCTGCAACGTCGTCGCCCCCGGCTCCACCGACACCGCCATGCAGCGGGCGCTGTGGACCGACCCGGGCGCCGAGGCGCGGGTGATCGACGGGGACCCGTCGACGTACCGCACCGGCATTCCGCTCGGCCGGATCGCCGAAGCCGCCGACATCGCCGACGCGGTGGCGTTCCTCGCCTCGGACCGCGCCCGCCACATCACGCTCCAGGAGCTGTACGTCGACGGCGGCGCGACCCTGCGCTGACCGGCGGCCCCCCGCACGACCTCTCCGTACCACTTCACCCTCCCACCAGCCCCCCGCACCCGCTGACGGGACCATCGAGAATGGAGTCCCCGTGTCGACGGCATCCCAGGTCGCCACGCACGTCCCCCCGGCCGATCCGGCCCACCCCTCCGTAGGAGCGGCCACGTCGCTCCTGGACGCCTACACACCGGGCGACACGTTCCTCGCCACGCCCGGACGCACCCTGCTCGCCCGCGGACCGGGACGCGAAGTCCCGCACGACGAGAGACCCTTGACCCACCGGGTGGACGCCACCCTGGCCGAGGCCGTCGCCGCCGGGCAGGAATCGCCCGTGGTGATCGGCGCCATCCCGTTCGACCACACGGCACCCGCAGCGCTCCACGTTCCGGCGTCGGTGCGCACCGCCCCGCCGCTCGCCTCCGACCCGATGATCGCGCTGCCCGCCGGCCCGTCCGCCACCACCGACTGGCAGATCCGGCCGGTGCCCGCGCCCGAGGTCTACGGCGAGGGCGTCGCCGCCGCCGTGGCCCGCATGTGGCGCGGCGAGTTCAGCAAGGTGGTGCTGGCCCGCACTCTGGAACTCACCTCCGGCGCCCCGCTGGACCTGCCCGCGATGCTCCAGCGGCTGGCCCGCCGCGACCCGTCCGGCTACACCTTCGCAGCTCCGACCGGCCCCGCCCGCACCCTGATCGGCGCCAGCCCCGAACTGCTCGTCTCCCGCCACGGCAACCAGGTCGTCGCCAACCCGCTCGCCGGGTCCACCCCGCGCAGCGCCGACCTCGCCGAGGACGTCCGCCGCGCCGCGACGCTGCTGGAGTCGGTCAAGGACCTCCACGAGCACGCCGTCGTCGTGGACGCCGTCCACCAGGCGCTCGCCCCGCACTGCACCGGGATGACCGTCCCGCCCCGGCCGACGCTGATCCGCACGGCGACCATGTGGCACCTGTCGACCACGGTCACCGGCACTCTCTCCTCCGCCTCCACCTCGGCGCTGGACCTGGCGATGGCGCTGCACCCGACGCCCGCCGTATGCGGTACGCCGACGGTGACAGCCCGTCAGATCATCGCGGAGACCGAGCCGTTCGACCGCGGCTTCTTCACCGGTGTCGTCGGCTGGGGGAACGCCGACGGCGACGGCGAATGGGTCGTCACGATCCGCTGTGCCGAGGCCGAGGAGCGCACGCTCCGCCTCTACGCGGGCGCGGGCATCGTCGCCGCCTCCGAGCCCGAGGCGGAGACCGCCGAGACCGGCGCCAAGTTCCGTACGTTCCTGAGCGCCGTGGGAGCCGAACTGTGAGTACCCAAGCGGCGCCGACCTGGCCCGCCGAGTTCGCCGAGAGGTACCGGGCGGCCGGCTGGTGGCGCGGGGAGACCTTCGGCGAGATGCTACGGCAGCGCGCGGAGGAGCACCCGGACCGGATCGCGATCGTCGACCCGGTGGCCGGAAGCCGGTGGACCTACGCCGAGCTCGACCGGCGCGCCGACCGGCTGGCCGCGGGCTTCCTCGCCCGCGGGATCGCCAAGGGCGACAACGTGGTGGTCCAACTCCCCAACATCGCCGAGTTCTTCGAGGTGATCTTCGCGCTGTTCCGGATCGGCGCGCTGCCCGTCTTCGCGCTTCCCGCCCACCGCGAGAGTGAGATCGCCTACTTCTGCGAGTTCACCGAGGCGGTCGCCTATGTCATCGCGGCCGAGAGCGGCGGCTACGACTACCGGGAGCTGGCGGCGAAGACCCGCGCCCACGTCCCGACGCTGAAGCACGTGTTCGTCGCCCAGGGGGACCCGGGGGAGTTCGAGGCGCTGGCCGAGGTGGCCGAGGAGCCGGTCGGCTACGGCGGTCCGCGCCCCGACGACCTGGCCTTCCTCCAGCTCTCCGGCGGCAGCACCGGCGTACCGAAACTGATCCCGCGCACGCACGACGACTACATCTACTCGCTGTGGGGCTCCAACGAGATCTGCGGGGTCGATGAGAAGAGCGTCTACCTGGTCGCGCTGCCCGCCGCCCACAACTTCCCGCTCTCCTCCCCCGGTTCGCTCGGCGCGCTGTACGCCGGGGGACGCGTGGTGCTCTGCCCGCAGCCCTCGCCCGAGGTGGCCTTCCCACTCATCGAGCGCGAGGGCGTGACCATCACGGGCCTGGTGCCGCCGCTGGCCCTGCTGTGGACCGAGGCCGCGCCCGGCAGCGCCCATGACCTCAGCAGCCTGGACGTGCTGCTGGTGGGCGGCGCCAAGTTCAGCGAGGAGGCGGCCCGCCGGGTGCGTCCCGCGCTGGGCTGCACGCTCCAGCAGGTCTTCGGAATGGCCGAAGGGCTGGTCAACTACACACGCCTGGACGACCCGGTGGAGACCGTCGTCACCACGCAGGGCCGCCCCATCTCGCCGGACGACGAGATCCTGGTCGTCGACGACGAGGACCGCGAGGTGGCGCCCGGGGAGACGGGCCACCTGCTCACTCGGGGCCCGTACACCATCCGCGGCTACTGGAACGCCCCCGAGCACAACGCCCGTTCCTTCACCGAGGACGGCTTCTACCGCACCGGCGATGTCGTCCGGGTAACGGAGAGCGGGCACATCGTCGTGGAGGGGCGCGCCAAGGACCAGATCAACCGGGGCGGTGAGAAGGTCGCCGCCGAGGAGGTGGAGAACCACATCCTCGCCCACCCGGCCGTGCACGACGCCAACGTGGTGGCGGAGCCGGACCCGTATCTGGGTGAGCGCGTCTGCGCGTACGTGATCCTGCGCTCGGGCGCCGGTCCGCTGAAGGCGGTGGCGATCAAACGGTTCGTACGGGAACGGGGGCTGGCCGCCTACAAGGTGCCGGACCGGGTCGAGTTCGTGGACGCGTTCCCGCAGACCGGGGTCGGCAAGGTCTCCAAGAAGGACCTGCGCAACGCGGCCGCCCGCACCGCCACCGCCGCTCCCGCTCCTGCTCCCGCCCTCTGACGCTTTCGCCGTACGTCCCCGCACCTTTCGAACGGAACCCTCTCCGCCATGGCTCTGCCCGCCATCACCCCCTACCCCATGCCGGCCGCCGACGAGCTGCCCGCCAACCGGGTCGACTGGACCGTCGACCCGGCGCGTGCCGTACTCCTCGTCCACGACCTGCAGAACTACTTCCTGTCGGCGTACGACCGGCAGGCCGCCCCAGTGCCCGAACTCCTGGCGCATGTGGCCGAGTTGAAGAAGGAGGCGGCGCGCCTGGGTGTGCCGGTCCTCTACACCGCGCAGCCCGGCGGCCAGAGCGCCGAGGAGCGCGGGCTCCAGCAGGACTTCTGGGGCCCGGGCCTGCCGGCCGACGAGCACGCGGCGGCCATCGCCGACGAGGTCGCGCCCGTCGAGGGCGAGACGGTCATCATCAAGTGGAAGTACAGCGGTTTCGTCCGCACCGATCTGCTGGAGCGGCTGCGTGAGCAGGGCCGCGACCAGATCGTCCTCACCGGCGTCTACGCCCACATCGGCGTCCTGATGACGGCGTGCGACGCGTGGATGCAGGACATCCAGGCGTTCGTGGTGGCCGACGCGGTGGCGGACTTCTCGGCCGACGACCACGCGATGGCGCTGCGCTGGGCGGCCGGCAAGTGTGCCGTCGTCACCACCACCCGAGCCGTCTTCGAAGGGAAGTGACCGCCGTGGCCCTGACGTTGGACCAGCTACGTGCCGATGTCGCCGACATCCTCGGCGAGGAGCCGGAGGAGATCCCGCTCGACGAGAACCTCGTCGACTACGGACTCGACTCCGTTCGCCTGATGTCCCTGGCCGCGGCCTGGCGCCGCGATCACGGGATCGAGGTGGCCTTCGCCGACCTCGCCGAGAAGCCGGCACTGGAGGCCTGGGCGCCGCTGCTCGGGGTGACCGGGTGAGCGGACGGCGGCAGTAGGCAGTCCTTCCGAGGGCGGTGCGGACCCGGCAGTACCGGGT
>NZ_JBHXOX010000050.1:0-1739 GCF_042718795.1 Streptomyces cyaneofuscatus | reverse complement strand
GGCGGCTCGGGGCGGTGGGGGGTGGTGGGGTGGGTCGGGGGTCTTTTGGTTTGCGGCCTGGGGGGGGGGGCGGCGCGCTCCCCGCGGCCCCCCCACCGCCCTCGGCGCGTTCTCCCGATGAACCGTGCTATGGTGCGATCAGCACACGTGGATGCCCCTTCATCGGGCACCGGTGCTGAGTTCTCTCTCCATCGCTGTCGCGCCGTCCTCGTACGACCGGCGATCCAGCTTCTTCCCCAGCGTTTCTCTCTCGCTGTCTCTCCTTCCGGCTGTCGGGCTTCCGTGCCCCGGTGCGGGCGTGACGATGCCGCCCCCTCCGTACGCCGGTCCCTCATGCGCCATGTCCGCGAAAGGACCCCTCCCATGACCACCACACTCGAACGCCCCGCCATCCGTGAGCCGCGCCCCGTCCGGGCCGCAGGTCTCCTCGACACCACCGCGGGCGGCCACGGCCTGCTCCGCGTCCGGGGCGGCCACCCCTCCCCCGACGACATCAAGGTCTCCCCCACGCTGATCCGCCGGTACGTCCTGCGCAAGGGCGACGCCGTCGAGGGGAGCTGCGAGCGGCCGCGCGTCCTCGCCACCGTCGACCGCGTCGACGGCCTCGCGCCGCAGGCCCTGGCCGGCCGCGCCCACTTCCGCGACCTCACCCCCGTCCACCCCGCCCAGCGGCTGCGGCTGGAGACGGAGAAGGGCGGCCCGGCGCCCCGGATCGTCGATCTGGTCTCCCCCGTCGGCAAGGGCCAGCGCGGTCTGCTCGTCGCACCGCCGAAGACCGGCAAGACGGTCCTGCTCCAGCAGTTCGCCGCCGCCGTCGCCGCCAACCACCCCGAGTGCCACCTGATGGTGGTCCTCCTGGACGAACGCCCCGAGGAGGTCACCGACATGCGCCGCTCCGTGCGCGGCGAGGTGTACGCCTCCACCTTCGACCGGCCCGCGAAGGAGCACATCGCCCTCGCCGACCTGGCCGTGGAGCGCGCCAAGCGCCTGGTCGAGCAGGGCCGCGACGTGGTGATCCTGCTGGACTCCCTCACCCGGCTGTGCCGCGCCCACAACAACGCGGCCGGATCGGGCGGCCGCACCCTGAGCGGCGGTGTCGACGCGGCGGCCCTCGCCGGCCCCAAGAAGCTGTTCGGCGCGGCGCGCTCCGCCGAGGAGGGCGGCTCGCTCACCATCCTGGCGACGGCCCTCGTGGAGACGGGCTCCCGCGCCGACGAGTTCTTCTTCGAGGAGCTGAAGGGGACCGGCAACATGGAACTGCGCCTGGACCGCTCGCTGGCGGACCGGCGGGTCTTCCCGGCCGTCGACATCGCCCGCTCCGGGACCCGCCGCGAGGAGCTGCTGACGGGCCCCGCCGAACTGGCCACCGTACGGGCGCTGCGCCGCGCCCTGCACGCCCGGGACGGTCAGGGCGCCCTGGAGGCGCTGCTGGACAACGTCCGCCGCACCCCGGACAACGCGACGTTCCTCCGTCAGGTGCAGCCCACCGTGCCGGGCGCCTGAGCACACCCCCGGGCCGTACCCGGCGTCCCCTGATCCTCCCCCTGCACGGCTCCCGCCGCTCCGGCCGACGTCTCCGCGGAGAACACTTCGGCCGGGCCCGGCCGGGCCGCGGTCTCCGCCGCCCTGCGAGTTGCCTCATTACGCGTGACGGCTGCCTTCACCAGGCCGGCGAAGAGCGGGTGCGGGCGGGTCGGGCGGGAGCGGAGCTCGGGGTGGGCCTGGGTGGCGACGAGGTA
>NZ_JBHXOX010000049.1:0-34300 GCF_042718795.1 Streptomyces cyaneofuscatus | reverse complement strand
TCTCTTTCTCCGGTTTTTTTTCTTTTTGTGGTCGTGGGGGGGGGGGGGGGGGGGGGGGGGGGGGGGGGGGGGGGGGGCGCGGGGGGGCCGCGGGCCCCCCCCCACCGCCGTTCCGCCCGTACGCCCTTCCTTTCCCCCGCACTTTCGCCCTTCGTAGAGGAGCCCCTGTATGTCCGGCTTCAACGTCAACGCCGCCCGCGCCCAGCGCCTCGAAGCGCTCGGCCGCGCCTGGACCTTCGAACTCGACGGCGACGTCTTCGAGTTGCCGACCGAACTGACCCGGGCGACCGCCCGCAAGCTGCGCGACCTGGACGACAACGACGTCGACGGTCTGCTGCGGCTGCTGCTCGGTGAGAAGCAGTACGCGCGGTTCGACCAGCGCGAGATCACCATGCAGGACATCGCCGCGATCCTGGAGGCGTACGGCAAGGAGACCGGGCTCGGCCTGGGGGAAGACTGAGCCTCGGCGCGTTCGTCGACGAACACGCCGAGGCCCTTGAGGCGGACCTGCTCCGCCATTACGGCCTCGATCTGCTCGACTGGCACCGCGGCGAGCTGTCGTCCCGGCGGCTCTCGGTGCTGCTCCGGCATCTGCCCCGGGACAGCGCGGTCGCCCGGGAACTGCACGGGGAGGCGGCGGAGTGGTCGGTCTCCGACTACCTGCTGGCCGCGGCGGTGGACCAACTCGCCGAATCCAACTGGATGTTCGCCACGGTGAACCAGGACGAGGACGCGGAGCCGCTGGAGTATCCGGTACCCGTGTCCCGGCCGGGCGCGGAGCCCGCTGCCGAGGAGTCGGGGGAGGGCCCGGAAGCGTCCCCGTCGGCCGGGCGGGCCGGTGGCGAGGAGCAGCCGGACGCGGTGCAGCTCACCCGGTTCTTCGCCCAGTGATCAGTGAATGACGCCGTTCTCGTGGAGCAGGACCAGCACCAGGCCCAGCACCATGGTCAACTCCGCGGCCGCGAGCACCCAGAGGGAGAACCAGGCCTCGGAACGGGCGTCGAGCTCTCGCCGGCTGCGTACGAACCGGTGCGGGTGCCGTGGGTCGTAGACCAGGACGGCTTCCTTCCCCGGTTCTCCCCAACTCCTTCCGCTGAGCGGCGAGACGTAGATGACGCGTCGGCCGGACGGGGGCACGAATTCGAAGCTGGTCGAATACCGGCCTTCGGAGGCCGAGATGGTCCGGCATTTCCCGGTGACCGGCACACCGACTCTTTTCAGATGGCGTCGGAGCCACAGCGGATAAAGGCCGAACCAGACGAGAAATGGCAGCGGGGCCAGCACGCAGACCACCGCTACCCACATCAGTCCTGTCACCCGCCGATGGTCGCATGCCGGGCCGTCGGCAACAAGATCGGACGAGACACAGGAGAGGGAGACCGGGATGGCGAAACCGGATGATTCGGTCCATTACTTCTGGACCAAGAGCGAAGCCGACACCTTCAAAAACAAGTACAACGGGCTGAGCACGACGGTCGAGTACATGAAGGTGGCGCTCGCCGGCCTGTCGATCGGAGCGACTGTCGCGAAGTTCGACTTCACGTACCTGAAAGTGGACGAGAAGGGCATCGTCGTCGGCGGCGTGCAGAAATACACGTGGCCGCACGCGCGCGACGACAAGGGCAAGGCCGAAGCGGCCGAGAAGAAACTGGTCCGGCTCACCGAGCGTGCCGAGCGGGCGGACGACGGGGCGAAGGGCGCGCTGGAGCAGATGAAGCGGCTCAGGGCCCGTATGGACAGCCAGGCGGGCAGCAGGGTGCCCATCAAGGGCTCATGGGCCCTGGAGACGCAGCTCAAGCAGGTGCAACAGCAGCAGCTCGCAGCCGAAAAGGCTTCCAAGAAGGCCCAGGCAGCCTATGTGGAAACGCGCCAGCTGGCTCTCAAGGCGAAGCGGGAGGAGCGGGACGCCGAAAAGGCGGCGGCCGATGCCGCCACCAGCTTCCGAAAAATGCGCGGCGGCGCCCTCAGCACGCGCCAGGATCTGCGTGACCTGGAAAAACAGTTGGCCGGATGAGAAGAAAGCGCCTGTTTCCCGTGACAGTTTCCAGTGAGAGTGAGGGGATGAAATGAGTCTGCAGAGTGCCTTCACCAAGGCGGCGAGCAGCGCCGGCAGGTTCCGCAGCAGCCTCGACCAGGCCAACACCAGCATGGGGCGCATTCGGCAGTCTTCGCGCAATGCGTCGAGCGCCGTCGGTGGCCTGAAAGCGTCGGCCGGTCAGGCGAATACGGCCATGGGCCAGGTCAAGGGCGGGTCCGATCGGGCGGGCGCCTCTCTGGTCAAGCTCCGTACCTCCGCCGCCAACAGCGGCAGCGCCGTCGGGCAGCTGCGCACCGGGCTGCGGAACGCCGACGCGTCGTTGGGCAAGGCGAAGGGCGGCTCCGACAAGCTCAGGGGCGCGCTCGACAAGCTCAAGGGGTCCGCGGACAAGGCCAGGACCGCTCTGCGCGGGGTCAAGCAGCAGTCCGACGCGGTGGAGAAGTCCGTCGGGAAGGCCGGCAAGAACGCCGACAAGGCCGGCAAGACGATGGGCGGCGGGCTCACCAAGGGACTCAAGGGGGCGAGCCTGGCGCAGAAGGGGCTCAACCTCGCCATGGCGGCCAGCCCGTTCGGACTGATCATGACGCTGCTCGCGCCGCTCATCCTGCAGTTCGTGAAGGTCGACAAGATCGTCGCCGTCGTGCAGAAGGGGTTCAAGACCGGGATGGCCGCCATCCGGTCCGCGACCTCCGCCGCGATGAAGGCGATCGGCCCCGTCCTGCGGGGCATCGGCAACCTCCTGCTCGCCCCGTTCCGCGGCTTCGCCACCGCCGTCAACGTCGTCATCGGCGCCCTGAACAGGTTCAAGGTGAGCATCCCGGGCTGGGTGCCCAAGTTCGGCGGCCGGTCGTTCTCGATCAGCCTCCCGACCATCCCGGTCCCGCACCTCGCCAAGGGCGGTGTCGTGCCGGCCCGCAACGGCGGGACCCTGGCCGTGATCGGCGAGGCCGGTGAGTCCGAGGCCGTCATCCCGCTGAGCAAGCTCGACCGGATGATGAGCCCCGGCGCCGGCCGGGCCCAGATCGCCCGGCTCGCCGCCGCCGTCGAACGGCTGGCCGAGCGCCCCGTCCACGTACAGGTGGACTCCCAGACCATCGCCCGCGCCGTCCTCGTCGGGCAGCGCCAGCTCGCCCGGAGGTAGGCAGACATGGCAAGGAACCTCTGGATCGGCAAGCCCGGTCTGCTGCGGGAGATCTCGCAGGCGGCCAAGAGCTGGGACCGCAGCCCGGACCTCAACGTGAGCGAGTTCCGGTCGCTGGAGAGCCAGGTGACGCTGGTCGCCCCGCCCCGGTCGACCCGCCGGATGAAGCTCTCCTTCGAGTGGCTGGAGCCCGAGGACGCCCAGCACCTGGTGCGCCTCGCGCGCCGGATCAGCGGGCCGGGCATGCTCGGGCGCAATGTGTACGCCGGCGGCTCGGTCGTCGTCATCGACCCCGTCTCCGTCAACCTGCTCGACCCGCTCCAGGCGGCGGGGCAGAGCCGGCACGCGCGAGGCGGCGACCACTGGTTCACCGTCGTCGGCGACATCACGTTCCGGCCGTCCGTCGGTGACGTGTTCACCGGAGACTGCAAGGACCCGGCCAGCGCCGTCGGCTGGGTGCACGGCACCTGGACCGGCTGGCCCGTGGCACCGGGCATGGACGTGTCGTGGATGGTCCCGCCGGGATGGGACCCGGCGGTGTGCACCGCCCAGCTCGACTGGAAGGCCCTGGACGGCTCGTACCTCTCGACCACCTCGGTCACCGGAGCCGTCGTCACCGGCACCGCCCCGGCGGAGGCCGCCTTCGTCACCCCGGTCGGGCGGCCCGGCACGACCGGCGCGATCGCGCTGGCCGGGGCCTGCCTGACGATCGGGGAGACTCCGGTCGCGTACGCGCTCGGCGACGGCTGCCCGCCGATGGCGGTCACCGGCCTGACCGACGCACCCGCGCCCCGGCTGCCCTACCGGAACATCGGAATCGACCTTGTGGAGGTGCGTGGTGCAGTCAACTGACGAGAACCTGGACGCCGCGCTCGCCGCCCCGGAACGGGTGCCCGTGCACGCGACCCGGCTCGGCGGCACGGAGCTCGGCGAGCAGGTGCAGTCCTGGAAGGTGGAACGCGCGTACAACACCGACCTGCCGGAGGCGGTGCGCGCGGTGTCCGGCAGCTCATCGGCCCAGCTGGAACTCCAGCTCGGCGGGGCCGGCGGCGAACACGCGCCGCGCCTCTACTCGGCGTGGGCCGACCGGTCCACCGGTGACGCGGTGCGCCCCGGCCAGTCCGTGGTCCACGCCGCCGGGGTGGCCGGCCGGACCCTGCCCGCCTTCCGGGGTACGGTCCGCTCCCGCTCGGCGGCCTCCGGCAGCGACACGGTCACCGTCCAGGCGCTGGACGGCGCCGAGCGGCTGCGCGGCCCGGCCTCGCTGCCGCGTCCGTACCACGGCTTCTACTACGGCCGCCCGGTCGCCACCGCCACCTGGTGCGTGGACGAACTCCTGCGCCAGGGCGGCATCCACACCTGCCCGCCGCCGCGCGCCCCGCTCGCCGACACGGCGGACGTGGCGCCGTTCACGGTGCTGTACGCCTCCCTGCACGGCGGGTTCAACGCGACCTACGGGCAGCCGGAGGTGCTGCCCAGCAGTGCGTCGTACCGGTGGATCCGGGACGGCGCGCCCTTCGAGATGGCGCTGATGCCCGAGCAGCCGGGGCTGCGCGCGTCCTGGATGCCGCGCTCGCGGTTCGTGCTGCCGGGCAAGGTCTTCCAGGTCGAGGCTTGGGTCAACACGGCGCTGGCGAAGGGCAGCACGGTCGAGATGAAGACCGTCTTCGACCGCAGCGGCGGCGCCGCCGGCTATCTGAGCGCGAAGTTCGACATCTCGACGGGGACCGTGCAGATCGCGTCGGGGACGGTCGACGGCGGCTGGTGGTACTTCACCTGGACGTTCCCCAAGCTGGCCGCCCTGCGCGGCAGCTGGCACCTGGGCTTCATGGTCGACACCCGGAGCAACGGCGCCACCGTGCTGCCGGTGGTCCAGCCCCGCCTCACCGCGCCGGACGGCTCGTACCACGTCGGGGGCCTGGGGACCTTCGTCGAGTCGGTGGCCGCCCATCCGCGCTCCGAGCTCCAGCAGATCGACCTGGTCTCCGACATGGCGGTGGAGTGCCTCCAGGTCACCGACCGGGTGTGGGCGGACACCGCCACCTATCCGCGCGAGGAGTGGGAGCAGAAGGACCAGTGGCGCAAGGGCGCGGAGCTGGACGAGGCGGCGCTGCCGCTGTTCGACATCCCCGCCGTCTCCGGCTCCCAGTGGGACGCCATCACGGAGATCGCCCGCGCGTCGATGTCCACGGCCGAATTCGACGAGCAGGGCGTCTTCCGCTGGCGCGGCCCGTCGCGGTTCAGCCGGATGCCGGCCGCCCCGGACGCCACCGTCACCACGGTCCGGGACATCTCCGCCCTCACCGTCAGCGAGGAGATCGACGCCTGCCGCAACCACTGCGAGCAGCCGTACCAGGACTGGACGGGCATCACCCTCCTCCACGGCGAGCCACAGACCGACACCCTGATCCGGGAGCTCAAGCCCGGCATACCGCAGGAGGTCTCGTACGCGATCGCCGACGACGAGAGCGACATCGGCCCGCTGTCGATCGTGGACGACACGCCCGCGTCGACCGCCAGTCACCGGGTACGGTTCGGCAGTACGGCGACGGGCGGTACGGCGGTGAAGGGCCAGGTCACCGTGAGTTCCCGACGCGAGGGGCCGGCGTACATCGTCCGGTTCACGAACACCGGGACGACCAGCGTGTGGACGGTCACCAAGGACGGCAAGCCCTCGGTGCAGATCGACCCGCTCAAGCGGTCGGCCGACCCGAAGCAGCGCGTCTGGGCGCGCTGGAGCCCGGCGAGCCAGGAGTTCTACGGCAAGCAGCAGTACCACGCGCCCGCCTCGGACTGGGTGCAGTCCGCGACCGTGGCGTACACCCTGGCCCAGACCATGCTCGACGCCGGGCGGTACCCGGTGCCGGTGCTCGGCGAGGTCGAGGTGCTGCACGACCCCCGGCTCCAACTGGGCGATGTCGTCCGGGTGATGGACACGGCCGGGGCGAAGCTGGACACCCTCGCGTGGGTCGTCGGCATGCGCACCACCTGCGCGGCGGGGTCCGCCCCCCAGCAGGTCCTCGTCCTGCGCGGGACCGGCTACAACGGGGTGCCGGCCGACGCGGGACTGGTGCCGGACGCGCCGCTGGACCCGGGGTACGGGCGGCTTCGTACGTACCAGATGGTGACGGCGCAGTACGCGCAGTTCGCCGACCTGACGGCGGAGCAGCTCACGTACCGGACGCTCGTGGAGACGCTGGGAGGTGTGGCATGAGTACGGACCACCCGGTCGCTGCGGGCGCGGACCACCCGGCGGACGTGGGCGCGGACCACTTGGCGGACGCCGGCGCGGAACACCCGGCGGACGCGGGTGCGAACGCTGACGCGGATGCGGGCGCGGCGCTCGGTGCCGGCGGCCCGACCGCGGCGGACGGCGCCGGCGCGGGGGCGGGCCTGCCCGCAGGTGCCCCCTGGGAGCCGCCGCCGGACGCCCCGGCGCCCGTTCCGGTGCCGATCGACGACCCGGCCACGCGGGAGGGGGACGGCGGAATGCCGCCGGACACGCTGCCCCCGCCCATCGGCGGCTGACCGCCGCACCCTTGTGACAGCAGGCCGGCGCCCCTCGGGGGCGCCGGCCTTTTCCGTACCCCGACTTCCCGGAGGGCTCTCCCATGGTCCAGCTCACCCCGCTCAGCAATCTCCCCTACCCGCAGCCCACCGACGCCGCGAACGTGCCGCTGCACGTCCAGTCCCTCGCCCAGGCCCTCGACGGCCGGACGGTGCTGCGGCTGGCCACCACGGTCGCGCTCACCTCCGTGGCCTCGCCGGTGACGGGCATGCTCGCCTGGGTCACCAACCCCGGCCGGTACTACTTCTACACGGGCAGCTACTGGCACCCGGTCCTTCCCAGCCCGGTCCTGAAGCTGAATGCCGTCGCCGGTACGACGACGTCGGCCACGTACGCCGAGGCTCTGACGGGCTCCACGGGCGACACGATGGTCGCCGCGTTCACCGCACCCCCGTCCGGCACGGTGATCATCACCGTCGGCGCGCGGGTCAGCTCCAGTGTCGCCACCGCGAGCGGCCTGATGTCGGTCACGGTCAAGCAGGGCACGACGGTCACCTCGGCCACGGCCGACACCCGCGCCGCCATCTCCGTCGGGACCGCGCAGAACTCCGTGTCGACCGTGTTCCAGATCAGCGGTCTGACCGGTGGGGTCGCCTACACCGCCACCCCGGCCTACCGGTCCTCGGCGACCACCAGCACCGCGACGTTCGCGAACCGGTTCCTGCGGGTCGACCCGGTGCACTGAACCGGCGCGCCGATCCGGCGCCGAACCGCCGGATGCCCACCCGCTCCGGCTCCGGCTCCGTCCTGCCCGGTCCCGTTCCGTACCGTCCGGTCCCGCCCCGCCCCGGTCCGTCGTTCTCCGCGACGGGCCGGGGCGGTCGCGGTCGTACCGGCTCCGGACGCCTCCAGCGGATTCCGGACGGCCGACTCCGATTTCGGACGGTCGACTCCGATTTCGGGCGTTCGACTCCGGTTCCGGACGGTCGACTCCGATTCCGGGCGATTCGACTCCGGTTCCGCCCCCCGGTCCGTGCCGACACCGGCCGGACCCGATCCGAAGAGGAGACCACCCATGGCGGCACCCCTGACCGCCGACGCCTTCGCCCGCGCCCTCCGCGCCGAAGGGGTCCGTATCACCGAACACGCCGGCTGGCACGGCCACAACCGCAACCACAAGGGCGCCTGGGGGCCGGTCCACGGTGTGATGCTCCATCACACGGCCGGCACCAGCAGCGTCGGCTACTGCCGCCGGGGCGCCCCCGAGCTCCCCGGCCCGCTGTGCGTCGGCGTCGTCACGAAGGACGGCGTGGTGCACCTGGTCGGCTACGGCCGTACCAACCACGCCGGCAGCGGCAGTTCCGCGGTGCTGGCCGCCGTACGCGAGGAGCTGCCGCTGCCCGCGCCCGGTCCGGACGCCGTCGACGGCAACGCCCGTTTCTACGGGTTCGAGATCGAGAACCTCGGCTCCGGCCGCGACCCCTACCCGGCAGCCCAGCTCGACGCCGTGGAGCGGCTCTCGGCCGCGCTGTGCCGGGTGCACGGCTGGTCGGCGGCGAGCGTGATCGGCCACAAGGAGTGGACCCGGCGCAAGATCGATCCGTCGTTCTCCATGGCCGGGATGCGGAGCCGGATCGCCGGGCGGCTCGGCGGGCACCCCGTCACGGACTCGCCTCCCGCGCCGGTGTACGCGCCGTTCCCCGGCGGGTCCTTCTTCGTCCCCGGCCACCGGGACCCGCTCTTCACCGCCGTGGGCAAGCGACTGGTCGCAGAGGGCTGCGGCCGGTACTCCGTCGGTCCGGGTCCGGTCTGGGGCGCCGCCGACCGCAACTCCTACGCGGCCTGGCAGCGCAAGCTCGGCTACCGCGGTACGGACGCGGACGGCACGCCGGGGCGGGACAGCTGGCAGCGGCTCCGCGTCCCCCGGTCGTGAAAGGGCTGGGTCGCGGACGGACACCCGACGGACACCCGACGGAGACCCGGGCGTGGACGAAGGGACGGAATCAGCGAGAAATTCAGCCAGAGATGGCGATAGACATTCCGACCGAAATACGAACAAAGGTTCGGGGTGAGATCCCGACAGGGACCCCGACAGGGACCTCGACAGGCACTCCGACAGAGACGAACAGGAAGACGATGACCGATCCGACCCGCCGTGCGCTGCGCACGTTCGCCCAGGTCTGCTGCGCGCTGCTCGCTGCGGCTCCGCTGCTGGCCGGGGAACCGGCCGTACAGGACCTCCCCGTCCTGGCGGGTGCCGCCGCGCTCGCGGCCGCTCTCAGCCGTGCCATGTCGGCGCCCGCCGTGCAGCGGCTGTTGCCGCCGTGGCTGCGCCTGCCCGCCGGGCGACCGCCGGCGCCGGGGAGGCCGGCCGAGGAAGAGGAGGTCCACCCATGATGCGGGAGCACGAGGAGAGAGGCGTGGCGGTGGAACTTGAGCGCCTGCGGCGCTCGGTGGACGTCGGATTCGCCACCACGCGAGGTGATCTGGCGCTGCTGCTGCAGCGCGCGGACCAGACGGACAAGGTGCTCGGCGAGCATGAGGAGCGGCTGGACGCGCTGGAGCGCACCCGCTGGCCCCTGCCGTCGCTGGCCGCACTCACCTCCTGTGTGGCACTGGTCCTGGCCCTGTGGCAGGCGGGCGCTCGCTGACCGCTGGACGTCCCGAGCAGGCGATCGCGCGAGCACGCAACCAATGTGGCGACATCCGGCGGGCCGGGGCGTGTGGGGCCCGTGAGGCTCCGCGCTCTCCGGCGCCGCTGCGCTACGCTGCGATTCATCGAACGCATATTCGATAACGGGGCGGTTCTGGAGCGTGGACGCCTGACGGACGAAGGGGAGGTGCGATGGTCAGCGGTGCGGGAGACCGGCTTACCGATGTGGTGGCCGCGGTCGTCGAGGTGGCGGCCGAGGCGGGGGAGGCAGGGACGTACACCGTGGAGACGGCCCGGGCGATGGCGGCGGTACTGAACAAGGTCGCTGTACGGGTGGTCATCGACGCGGAGGTGCGCGGCTTCTCCAGCGGCTGGCGCGAGGCCATGGAGCTGGTGGCCGGCGACGGCACCGGTGCGGCCCGCGCGGCCCGGCTCCCCGGACCCGACGGCGACCTCGGCCCACGACCCGGTCCGGGGGACCGCTGAGCACCGCCCGGCACCGCCCGGAACGTCCGCCCCCCCGCTGCCCCGATCGCGTCGGCCCGTCGACACGTGTACGCCCGTCGACCCGTCCCGTGACGCCTGCACGGACCCGGGTCCCGCACGCCTGCCGCGCGCACGGACCCGGGTCCCGCACGCCTGCCGCGCGCACGGACCCGGGTCCCGCACGCCTGCCGCGCGTACGGACACCGGTCCGTCGCACCGACCGTGTACGAACGAGGCGGCCGCACCCATCACGGGTGCGGCCGCCTCGTTTTCGTGCGTTCAGGGGCGGTTGCGCACGTCGCCCACCCGTTCCGGGCGCCCCCGCGCACCGCGCTCGGCGGCGAAGACGTCCTCCAGCCGGAAGAGCTGGGCCCGGCCCTGCCGGCCTGCGGGCGTGAGACGGCCCAGCTGGACCCACTTGCGGATCGTCGCCGGCGCCACGGCCGCCTCCTGGGCGGCGAGGGCGCCGGTGATCAGCGGACGCGTTCCCGTGCTGGTGCTCATCGGTCCCGGCCTCCCGTCGTGGTGGGCGCGCTTTCGTCGAGCGCCGCCCCGATCTCGCCCGGGTCCGCGCCGCCCGCACCGGCCAGCGCGGTCCAGGTGTCCTCGTACCAGACGTGCCGGAAGGCCGGGTCCGTACGGCAGTCGCACTGCGCGGCCGTGCAGCGGCACGCCGGGTTGACGCAGAGCACGGCCCGCCTGGCGGGGAAGGCGCGCAGCGATACGGAGTCGCACCAGGGGCACCGGCCGCTCACCCGGGCCATGGGCTCGGTGTCGCCGAGGGCGCGCCCGCAGCGCCGCGCCATCCGTCGCAGTTCGTCCTTCACATGGGCGGCGAGCAGGGGCTCCACGGCGATCGGGCCGAGGAGCCGGCGGATACGGAGAAGACGTTGCGGCACGGTCGCGTGGCGCGGCCGCCCCAGCCCCAGCTTGTCGTGGACGGCTTCGTCGAGTTCCACGACGCCGTCGCTGATGTCGCGCAGCGCGTCGGAGACGTGCAGGCGCAGGGGTGCGGCCGTGTGGCCGGGAGCGGTGAGGCCGTGCGCCTGTTCGACGGCGAGCGCCTCGCGGCGCTCCTCGCGGATACGGGTGTCGCGGGCGGCCAGGTGCGCGGGGGTGGGCTCGGGCCGGTCGGCCGGGCGGCCGCGGGTGCCGGGGGCCAGCTCGACCAGGAGCTCCGGATACTGGCGGACCAGCAGGTCGAGCCAGAGGGCGGTGTCGTCGGCCGGTGCGGACGTGGTGGGTGGCATCAGCGTTCCCCTCGGTGCTGGGCGGTGTGCGCGGCGCGGGTGGTGACAGGGCGTCCGTTACGCCAGAGCCGGCCGGCGCTCACGCCGTCGAACCAGCTGTCGGCGGGCGCCACGGTCTCCTCGCACCGGCGCAGAACAGGACAGCGTGCACAGGCGCGCAGCGCGGGCGCGGCGTCCCTCTCCCGGCGGGCGAAGACGATCTGCGGCGGCATTCCGGAGCAGGCGGCGGCCGAGCGCCACCACGAGGAGTCCGGCCCGTCCGCGTCGTCGGGCTGCGGGGTTAATGAGGTCATGACGGCACCCTGGCATGTTGCGAGCGAGCACGCAACATAATTCCCGATCCATGGACGCGCGGTGACGGCCGGGGCGGCGACCCCCGCATCCGGCCGGAACGGCGGCCCGCATCCGAACAGAACCCACACATCGAGTTGCTTACGCGCACGTAATTCTGTGCGCGCAAGCGCGCTACGCTGTGGCTGCTTCGGAGGGAGGCCGACGTCATGACCATGAGTGAGCTGGAGCGGTTCGCGAGCTGGGTCGAGGACCTGATCCGGCAGCGTGGCTACGACATCGACAGCCCGCGCGGCGGGGGCAAGTCGCGTCTCGCCGACGAGGCGGGCGTGCACCGCGCGGCCATCACCCGGCTGCTCCAGGGTCAGAGCATGCCGGACCTGGAGACGACCCGGCGGCTGGCGCACGTCCTGCGCGTCCCGGTGCGCGACATGCTGATCCGCTCGGGCCGGCTCTCCGAGGAGGACCTGCCGCTGCCGGACCTCGGAGGCGGTGAGCTCGACGCCGTCGCCCCGCCCCGCCGGCTGACCCTGGAGGAGGCCGCCGCCGGGCTCGGCGTCCCGCGCGAGCAGTGGGACATGTTCATCAGGGTCGCGGGGCAGTTCCTCCCGGCAGGGGCGGACGCGGACTCCGCACGGGGCTCGGCCGACTCCGCAGGGGGCTCGGCCGACCGCGGCTCGGCCGCGGCGAAGGGTGCCGGGCAGGGCTGACCGGGCCTCCGCAAAGGGCTGACCGGACCTCCGTACACGCGTGGCCAGTATGATTTTCTGGCCTGTCCCCCCATCCGTGCAGGCTCCATGCCATTCGGTGCGACCGATGGGACGTGAAAGTGGGCGGTGCATGGTCGAGGGTGACGAGCGCACCCGTCCGGCGCGCGCCTCGCCCGGTGAGCGCGGCCGACGGGCCGATCGCGGGAACGGAACGGGCCGGGCCGTGCCCCCCGAGCCGGAGGAGACGGATCCGCCCGCCGGCGAGGTTCCGGGGGGACGCGGCGTCGGCCCGGAACCGGCCGAGCCGCCCGACGGCATCTCCGCCCTGCTCGCCGCACTCGGCGCCCATCTGGAACGCCACTCCCCGGCCGACGTCGTGGTCCTGCTGCGCTCGGAGCTGGAGCGGCGCGAGTTCCTGGCGTACGCGAACGGCTGGCGTGACGCCGCCGACCGGTACGAGCCCGCTCTGGAGCAGGCGCGACGCATTGCCGGGAGCCGCAGACTGAGGCTCGTCGGCCCCACTCCAGGCCAGGCCGCCGTCATCCCGTTCCCGCAGGACGCGCCCCTCTCCGCCGCCGAGGAGGGCACACCGGCGGCCACGCCCGCTCCGGCGCGGCGCGCGCCCGGCACCGCGACAGCGGCGGCGGCCGAGCCGGCCGGAGCGGAGGCACACGCCGGGCCGGGCGCCGACGACGTACGGGGGCACCCCGACACCGACGAGGTACGAGCACACCAGGACGCCCCTGCCGCACCGGCGCGGTCCGTAGCACCGCCGGGCCCCGGGCTGGTGGCGAAGAACCGGAACTCCAGGGCGCCGACCATCCCGCGGCTGGCCGTGCGCCGACCCGGCCGCCCCGATCCCCGGGGCCAGGCGCCGCGTCCGGAGCCAGCTGACCGGGAGGACCAGGAGACCTGCCGGGGACCCGGTCCCGGCCGCCGTCAGTGACGGCGTGGGCCCGGCTCCGGGAGGGCGCCCGCGCACCGCTTCCAAGCCGCCTGTTCGCCGGAACCCGGCAGGACCCGACCCACCCCCTGCCGGGCGCCGCGCCCCGTCCGCCGTGGCCGGCGACCCCGGTGCGCCGGGGTGGACAGCATTTGTTTTGACCCAGGTCCGTGAGGTAGGTACGCTCAAGCCTTGTGCCTGGGGTGTGCCTGGGCTCCGGTGCGTGTCCTCAGCCGCATCGCGAGCTCGTCAGTAGCCACCGCAATCTGCGCCCCTTCTGCCCCCAGGGCGGGAGTCCGCAGTATTCGACACACCCGACCGCGTGGGTCGGCGATGTTCCAGGTTAGTTTCACGAACGGCACACAGAAACCGGAGAAGTAGTGCCTACGATCCAGCAGCTGGTCCGGAAGGGCCGGCAGGACAAGGTCGAGAAGAACAAGACGCCCGCGCTCGAGGGTTCGCCCCAGCGTCGCGGCGTCTGCACGCGTGTGTTCACGACCACCCCGAAGAAGCCGAACTCGGCGCTCCGTAAGGTCGCGCGTGTGCGTCTGACCTCCGGCATCGAGGTCACGGCCTACATCCCGGGTGAGGGACACAACCTGCAGGAGCACTCCATCGTGCTCGTGCGTGGTGGCCGTGTGAAGGACCTGCCGGGTGTTCGTTACAAGATCATCCGCGGCTCCCTTGACACCCAGGGTGTCAAGAACCGCAAGCAGGCCCGCAGCCGCTACGGCGCCAAGAAGGAGAAGTAAGAATGCCTCGTAAGGGCCCCGCCCCGAAGCGCCCGGTCATCATCGACCCGGTCTACAGCTCTCCTCTTGTCACGTCGCTGATCAACAAGATCCTCCTCGACGGCAAGCGTTCCACCGCCGAGCGGATCGTGTACGGCGCCATGGAAGGCCTCCGCGAGAAGACCGGCAACGACCCGGTCATCACGCTGAAGCGCGCGCTTGAGAACGTCAAGCCCTCGCTCGAGGTCAAGTCCCGCCGTGTCGGTGGCGCCACCTACCAGGTGCCGATCGAGGTCAAGCCCGGTCGCGCGTCCACCCTCGCTCTGCGCTGGCTCGTCGGTTACTCCCGCGCCCGCCGCGAGAAGACCATGACCGAGCGCCTCATGAACGAACTGCTCGACGCCTCCAACGGCCTCGGCGCTTCGGTCAAGAAGCGTGAGGACACCCACAAGATGGCCGAGTCCAACAAGGCCTTCGCGCACTACCGCTGGTAGTCGCTACCCCCATCGAGACCGAGAGAAGATTGAGCCTCATGGCCACCACTTCGCTTGACCTGGCCAAGGTCCGCAACATTGGGATCATGGCCCACATCGACGCGGGGAAGACGACCACCACTGAGCGGATCCTCTTCTACACCGGTGTGAGCTACAAGATCGGTGAAGTCCACGACGGCGCTGCCACGATGGACTGGATGGAGCAGGAGCAGGAGCGCGGCATCACGATCACGTCCGCCGCGACGACCTGTCACTGGCCGCTCAACGATGTTGACCACACCATCAACATCATCGACACCCCGGGTCACGTCGACTTCACCGTCGAGGTGGAGCGTTCGCTCCGCGTCCTCGACGGCGCCGTCACCGTGTTCGACGGTGTGGCCGGCGTCGAGCCGCAGTCCGAGACCGTCTGGCGTCAGGCGGACCGCTACGGCGTGCCGCGTATCTGCTTCGTCAACAAGCTCGACCGCACCGGTGCCGACTTCTTCCGTTGCGTCCAGATGATCATCGACCGCCTCGGCGCGACCCCGATCGTCATGCAGCTCCCCATCGGCGCCGAAGCGGACTTCACCGGCGTCGTCGACCTCGTGTCGATGAAGGCCTTCGTGTACCCCGAAGAGGCCGCCAAGGGCGAGATGTACAACGTCGTCGACATCCCGGAGAACCTCCAGGAGTCCGCCGCCGAGTGGCGCGGAAAGCTCCTCGAGGCCGTCGCCGAGAACGACGACGCCATGATGGAGCTGTACCTGGAGGGCAACGAGCCTACCCAGGACCAGCTGCACGAGGCGATCCGCCGCATCACCCTGGCCTCCAAGGGCAGCGCCGACTCCGTCACGGTCACCCCGGTGTTCTGTGGCACCGCGTTCAAGAACAAGGGCGTCCAGCCCCTGCTCGACGCGGTCGTGCGCTACCTGCCTTCCCCCCTGGACGTCGAGGCCATCGAGGGCCACGACGTGAAGGACCCGGAGAAGGTCATCTCCCGCAAGCCCTCGGACGACGAGCCGTTCTCCGGCCTGGCGTTCAAGATCGCGAGCGACCCGCACCTGGGCAAGCTCACCTTCGTCCGGATCTACTCCGGTCGCCTGGAGGCCGGCACCGCGGTGCTGAACTCCGTCAAGGGCAAGAAGGAGCGCATCGGCAAGATCTACCGCATGCACGCGAACAAGCGTGAGGAGATCGCGTCGGTGGGCGCCGGCGACATCATCGCCGTCATGGGCCTGAAGCAGACCACCACCGGTGAGACGCTGTGTGACGACAAGAACCCGGTCATCCTGGAGTCCATGGACTTCCCGGCGCCGGTCATTCAGGTCGCCATCGAGCCCAAGTCCAAGGGTGACCAGGAGAAGCTGGGTGTCGCCATCCAGCGCCTCTCGGAGGAGGACCCCTCCTTCCAGGTGCACTCCGACGAGGAGACCGGCCAGACCATCATCGGTGGTATGGGCGAGCTTCACCTCGAGGTGCTCGTCGACCGCATGAAGCGCGAGTTCCGCGTCGAGGCGAACGTCGGCAAGCCCCAGGTCGCGTACCGCGAGACGATCCGCAAGGCCGTCGAGCGCATCGACTACACGCACAAGAAGCAGACTGGTGGTACCGGCCAGTTCGCGAAGGTGCAGATCGCCCTCGAGCCCATCGAGGGTGGCGACGCCTCCTACGAGTTCGTCAACAAGGTCACCGGTGGCCGCATCCCCCGTGAGTACATTCCCTCGGTGGACGCGGGTGCTCAGGAAGCCATGCAGTTCGGCATCCTGGCCGGTTACGAGATGGTCGGCGTCCGCGTCACCCTTCTCGACGGTGGTTACCACGAGGTCGACTCCTCGGAGCTCGCCTTCAAGATCGCCGGTTCGCAGGCGTTCAAGGAGGGTGCCCGCAAGGCCTCTCCCGTGCTCCTTGAGCCGATGATGGCCGTCGAGGTCACCACGCCCGAGGACTACATGGGCGATGTCATCGGCGACCTCAACTCCCGCCGTGGCCAGATCCAGGCCATGGAGGAGCGCAGCGGCGCTCGCGTCGTGAAGGGCCTCGTGCCCCTCTCGGAGATGTTCGGCTACGTCGGAGACCTCCGCAGCAAGACCTCGGGTCGCGCAAGCTACTCGATGCAGTTCGACTCCTACGCCGAGGTTCCGCGGAACGTCGCCGAGGAGATCATCGCGAAGGCCAAGGGCGAGTAACTCTCCCGAGCTCACGCTTTAGGCTTGTCACCGGAGCCGGGCGGGCATACGGCACAGCGCGCGAGCACTGTGCCGTATGCCCCCGGCACCGGCACCCCAGCAAAGATCACCTGGCGCCGATGAAGCAAGGCGTACAGAACCACTCAGGAGGACCCCAGTGGCGAAGGCAAAGTTCGAGCGGACTAAGCCCCACGTCAACATCGGCACCATCGGTCACATCGACCACGGTAAGACGACCCTCACGGCCGCCATTACCAAGGTGCTGCACGACGCGTACCCGGACCTGAACGAGGCCTCGGCCTTCGACCAGATCGACAAGGCTCCCGAAGAGCGCCAGCGCGGTATCACCATCTCCATCGCGCACGTCGAGTACCAGACGGAGTCGCGTCACTACGCGCACGTCGACTGCCCGGGTCACGCCGACTACATCAAGAACATGATCACGGGTGCGGCGCAGATGGACGGCGCCATCCTCGTCGTCGCCGCCACCGACGGCCCGATGCCGCAGACCAAGGAGCACGTGCTCCTGGCCCGCCAGGTCGGCGTTCCGTACATCGTCGTCGCCCTGAACAAGGCCGACATGGTGGACGACGAGGAGATCATGGAGCTCGTCGAGCTCGAGGTCCGTGAGCTCCTCTCCGAGTACGAGTTCCCGGGCGACGACCTCCCGGTCGTGCGCGTCTCGGCGCTCAAGGCTCTTGAGGGCGACAAGGAGTGGGGCCAGTCGGTCCTGAACCTGATGGCCGCCGTCGACGAGTCCATCCCGCAGCCCGAGCGTGACGTCGAGAAGCCGTTCCTCATGCCGATCGAGGACGTCTTCACGATCACCGGTCGCGGTACGGTCGTCACCGGCCGCATCGAGCGTGGTGTCCTCAAGGTCAACGAGACCGTCGACATCGTCGGTATCAAGACCGAGAAGACCACCACCACGGTCACCGGCATCGAGATGTTCCGCAAGCTGCTCGACGAGGGCCAGGCCGGTGAGAACGTCGGTCTGCTCCTCCGTGGCATCAAGCGCGAGGACGTCGAGCGCGGCCAGGTCATCATCAAGCCGGGTTCGGTCACGCCGCACACCGAGTTCCAGGCGCAGTCCTACATCCTGTCGAAGGACGAGGGTGGCCGTCACACCCCGTTCTTCAACAACTACCGCCCGCAGTTCTACTTCCGCACCACGGACGTGACGGGCGTTGTGACCCTTCCCGAGGGCACCGAGATGGTCATGCCGGGTGACAACACCCTCATGGACGTCGCGCTGATCCAGCCGGTCGCCATGGAAGAGGGCCTGAAGTTCGCCATCCGTGAGGGTGGCCGGACCGTGGGCGCCGGCCAGGTCACCAAGATCATCAAGTAGTTTCTGCTTGGTCCTTGGACCTGGTGGCTCACTGAGTCGCAAGAAGGGCCCCGCACCTCGTACGAGGTGCGGGGCCCTTCGCCGTGTCCGGAGCACTCAGGGGTACGCCCCCGCATGGATGTAGGGCCCCGGTACCTCAGGGCGGAGAGGTAAGGGGGCCCTACGTTTCGAGAGGGACGGCGGGTCGGTCAGGTGCCCGCCGCCCCCAGGGGTGGCGGCAGGTCAGACGCCCGCGATGGACTGGATCCAGGAGCGGTACGCGGTGACGTTCGTGTACGCCGTCGTGGTCTGCCGGTCGCTGGTGGAGGCCACGCCGACCTGGATGCCGTTGGCCGTCATCGGGCCGCCGGAGTCGCCGCCGGCGGTGATGCCGTTGCCGCGACGGGCGCAGATCGCCGAGCCGCCGTACGCGTCACCGCAGCCGCCGGTCACCGTCACGTTGGCGACCTTCAGGTAGCGGGACTGGCAGTTGGCCTCCGAGCCGCACTGCGAGGTGGCGCCCCAGCCCCAGACCTGGACGCTCTGCCCGACGCTCACCGAACCGGGGTTGCCCAGGCGGGAGTAGGTCGCCTGCACGGAGCGGTCCAGGCGGACCAGCGCCAGGTCCGAGCTGTGGGTGTAGGTCTGGGCGCCGTTCGCGACCACGCCGCCGCTGTGCTGGTCGAGGCTGCCGATGCGGAAGGACAGACCGCCGCCCGTGACGCAGTGCTTGGCGGTGAGGATCCAGGTCGGCGCGATGATCGTCGCCGAACAGGTCTCCCTGCCGTTGGAGAAGAGCCGCGCGGCCCAGGGGGCGTTGGACGCCTGGCCGCCGCCGATGATCTGCGTGGTCGGGGGCGGGGCGTCCTGGAGCGGGGGCTGCGGGGCGGCGGTGGCGGCGGGGCTGAGAAGAGCGAGGACGGTGGCCGCGGCGGCGAGGGCAGCGGGAACTAGCCTTGCTATTCGCATGGTTCCTCATTTCGGGGAGCACGCTGAGGGGCGTGTTTGTGGGGGTTGACGGCCCCAGAGTGTCGAAGAACCATTCGGCCGGGTACTAACGCTTTCCCATAACGTCGCGTTATGGCCCGGCGAACGGTAGGTAGCGCCACGGGGCCGTTCCCGGTCTCGCTAGACGCCGCCCCCGGGACGCCAGATCCACGGCGCCGCGTCCGGCCCGAACCCCACGACGGTGGGCGCCCCGTCCGCCCCGAGGTGGAGCGCGGCCCCGTCCAGTGCCACCGGCCCCCGAGAGCGTACGGCGGTGGATTTGGCGGTACGGAGGCGGAGTGCGCCCTCCGCGTCCCGGCCGAGCAGGACCGGGCCCCGCCGCGAGGGCGCCGCGGCCACCGGACCGTAGCCGTCGAAGCGGGGGGCGGTGGCGGCCGTGCCGGTCACCGGGGTGAGCGCGGCGGGGGTGTCCGTGCCGGTCACGGCGGTGAGCGCGGCGGCGGCCGCGGCCCGGTAGTAGAGGGCGACCGACCCGTCCGGCGCGGCCACGGCGGCCGGCGCGTGGGAGGGGACCGGGGCACCGGTGAGCTGCGTACGGGCGGTGACGTCGGCGCCCGGCTCGTCCTGGGTCCAGTGGTGCACGGCGTGGTGTCCGGCCGCGTACACGTTCACGCGTCCCGCCGCGTCCGCCACCGCGGTCAGCCCGTCCTGCACCTCGCCGCCGCCCAGGTCGCGCCACCCGCTCCAGCGTCCGGAGTCCGCGTCGCGCACCCGGGTGCTCAGCCCCTTCTCCGCGTTCCGTACGAAGAGGTGGACGCGGCCGTCCGGCGCGGTCACGGCGACCGGCACGCCGATGCGGCGCCCGTGGTCGGGGCCCGTCGCCGGGTTGCCGAGCCCCCGCCAGGCCCGGAAGGGCCCGTCCGGCGAGCGCTGCTCCAGCACCACGATCTCGCGCTCGTTGTCCGAGCCGTGCCCGCCGAGCGCCGCGAACCGCAGCCCGAACAGCAACTGCCGCCCGTCCGCCGTCACCGCCGAGCCCAGCACCGGCGCGAGCGGCCCGCCGCCGAGGTCGTCCGGCGCGTCCCAGACCCCGCTGTCGGGCGCGCTCTCGCGCCACCGCACGGCACGCAGCCCCAGCACCCCGTACGCGGTGAGCCGGCCGTCCGACCCGCCGGAGAGGGCGGAGCGGGGGCCCGGGTAGCGGTGGTGGGTGGAGCGGACCCAGCCCTTCCGGTTGGTCAGGGGCCGGTCGCCGCCCACGTTGTAGTCGCCGCAGCCGGACGGGTTGCCGCACTCCCAGCCGGGCGAGCCGCCGTACGGGACGAGGTGGGCGGCCTTCCGCTCCAGCACCTTCGGCGGCAGGTTCTTGGGCCAGTGCCGGTTGTAGTAGCCCCGGAACGAGGAGACGGTGAACCCGGGCACGGGCTCCCCGGCCGCCGTCGCCCGCGCCACCCAGTGGATCAGCGCCGCCCAGGCGAAGCAGCCGGCCGCGGTGTGGTCGGCATGGTCGGAGTACCCGCGCTGCTCACTGTCCCGGCGCCGCTGCCCCTCGCTGCTGAACTGGAGGTCCGGGTCGGGGTCCAGGGTGTGCACGAGGGTGGGCCGGTACTGCTCCAGCAGCCCCGCCAGGACCTCGACGAGACCGTCGTACGTATATGAACCGGCCCTGTCCAAGGGAGAGTTGTCGGCCACGACGGTACGCAGCACCAGGCGCCGGTCCTGCCAGAGGCTGGGGAGCCCGAGCCGCCCCCGGCCGGTGTGCATGGCGGTGTTGAGGAAGACCAGCTCGACCCGGCGCACCCCGTCGGCCAGGACGTTGACCTCGGCCCGGTGGCCGCCGTGCAGCGGGAGCACCGATTTCTGCCAGGGCGCGAAGCGGTCGAGCCCGAGGAGCTCGGCGTACGCCTGGCGCAGGCCCTGGTGGCGGGAGGAGGAGTACGCGGCCCGGTCGGGCGCCGGGCGGGGCGCGCCGGGCACCTTGTTGACGCCGTCCGCCTCGCCCGCGGTCAGGTACACGCAGACCAGCGGGGTCCCGGCGTCCAGGGACTGCCGGGTGTCGGGGTTCATGAAGTACAGGTCGTCGTCCGGGTGGGCCAGCAGCTGCATGACCAGCGCCCGCCGGGTGGACGCTATGGCCAGCCCCGGTGCCGGATCCGGCACCGGCCCCCGGCGCCGCGGAGCCGGTACGGCGCATCCGGCGAGCGCGGCGGTCGCGGTGGCCGTCAGCAGGAGCGTGCGCCGGGGCACCCGTATGCGGGACAGGACAGACCGATCCACCACGCCACGCACCCCGTCCGCTCCCGCTTCCCCCGCAGCGGGCGAACGGTCGCCCTGTCCTGCGTACTCCCTGGCTCTTCGCGCAGGTCAGCGGCTGGTCGGCGGCGCCTGCGGGGGGATAGACGGGGATCGCGGCACGGAGGTTGCCCGGTCAGGGTGTGGGCTGGCGCACCAGGAACCGGTCGAGGTGTGGGCTGGCGCACCAGGAACCGGTCGAGGTGTGGGCCGGCGCACCAGGAACCGGTCAGGATGTGGGCTTGCGCACCAGGAACACGTCGACCGGGTCCTCCCGCTCCAGCGCGAACCCGTGCCGCTCGTACAGCCGCCGGGCGGCGCTGCCCTGGAGCACGTTCAGCCGTACGGGCATCCGCTCGGCGTCCGCCCGGGCCAGCAGGCCGCGCAGCACGGCCGAGCCGACGCCGTGGCCCTGGAGCCCGGGGGAGAGGAGGAAGTTCTCCAGCCACCAGCACTCCGCGGCCGGCCGCAGCGTGACGCACCCCGCGAAGCCGTCGGGGATCTCCAGGACCGAGGTGTACGCGGGCACGTACGCGTCCCGCAGCCGCTGCCGTACCCGGTGCTCGTCGTACCGCCCCAGCCGCTCCAGGTCGGGGCGCATGACGCGTGCCCGGAGCTCGGCGATGGCCTCGACGTCCTCGGGGAGGGCGGGGCGCAGGGTCCAGCGGGGCAGGGTGCTCGTCGGCGGCATAACCGGATTCTTCCAGGGGACCTGACACCGCCGGATGCGCGCCTGCGTTTGAGTACTCGCTCGCCCGGGGTAGTATTCCCGGCTCGATTGGCCAGGCCCGCGCCCCGTATGGCACACTGACCAGGTTGCTCGGTTGAGTGTCAATGCTGCGCGCCTCCCGCCGGGAGGACCGGAAGCGAGTCCCACAGTACTCGTCGGCCCTGTAGGGCCGGACGTACGGGAATCTTCCGGGAAGCAATGCAGGGCGCCGGCCAGGCACCCGGTGGGTGTTCCGCCCCCGGTTCCGCGGTCCCAGGGCCCGCACCCCCTTGGTTGGGATTTCCTTCGGGAGATTTTCGTAGAGGGGATGCGACACGCCCGACCGCGTGGGTCGGAGGAGGAGTCCAGAGAACCCCCGGGTTCCAGAGCGTTACGAGAGACAGGACTACTAGTAGCCATGGCGGGACAGAAGATCCGCATCCGGCTCAAGGCCTACGACCACGAGGTCATCGACTCCTCGGCGAAGAAGATCGTCGAGACGGTGACCCGCACTGGTGCGTCGGTCGCGGGCCCGGTGCCGCTGCCCACTGAGAAGAACGTGTACTGCGTCATCAAGTCGCCGCACAAGTACAAGGACTCTCGCGAGCACTTCGAGATGCGCACGCACAAGCGCCTCATCGACATCCTCGACCCCACGCCGAAGACGGTTGACTCGCTGATGCGCCTCGACCTCCCGGCGGGCGTCGACATCGAGATCAAGCTCTGAGGGGACGGGCCGAGATGAGCAAGAACATCAAGGGCGTCCTGGGCGAGAAGCTCGGCATGACCCAGGTCTGGGACGAGAACAACCGGGTCGTCCCGGTGACCGTCGTCAAGGCCGGGCCGTGCGTCGTGACGCAGGTTCGCACCAACGACAGCGACGGCTACGAAGCGGTCCAGATCGCCTTCGGCGAGATCGACCCGCGCAAGGTGAACAAGCCCCTCAAGGGTCACTTCGCCAAGGCCGACGTCACCCCGCGCCGCCACCTGGTGGAGCTCCGCACCCCTGACGCCAGCGAGTACACGCTGGGCCAGGAGGTCACTGCCGAGGTGTTCGAGTCCGGCGTCAAGGTCGACGTCACGGGCAAGAGCAAGGGCAAGGGCTTCGCCGGTGTCATGAAGCGTCACAACTTCAAGGGCCTCGGCGCCGGGCACGGCACCCAGCGCAAGCACCGTTCCCCCGGTTCCATCGGTGGCTGCGCCACCCCTGGGCGTGTCTTCAAGGGCATGCGCATGGCGGGCCGTATGGGTAACGAGCGCGTCACCACCCAGAACCTGACCATCCACGCGGTTGACGCGGAGAAGGGTCTGCTCCTCATCAAGGGCGCGGTCCCCGGTCCGAACGGCGGCCTCGTCCTGGTCCGTACCGCGGCCAAGGGGGCTTGAGGTAATGAGCACCATTGACATCCTTTCGCCGGCAGGCGACAAGGCCGGTACCGTCGACCTCCCCGCGGAGATCTTCGACGCGAAGACCAGCGTTCCGCTGATCCACCAGGTCGTTGTCGCTCAGCTGGCCGCTGCCCGTCAGGGCACGCACAAGACCAAGCGCCGCGGCGAAGTCCGCGGTGGTGGCAAGAAGCCTTACCGCCAGAAGGGCACCGGCCGCGCCCGTCAGGGTTCGACCCGCGCCCCGCAGTTCGCCGGTGGTGGCGTCGTCCACGGCCCGCAGCCGCGTGACTACTCGCAGCGGACCCCGAAGAAGATGAAGGCCGCCGCCCTGCGCGGTGCCCTCTCGGACCGGGCCCGTCACTCCCGTATCCACGTCGTCACCGGCGTGGTCGAGGGTGCCGCCTCCACGAAGGCCGCCAAGACGCTGCTCGGCAAGATCTCGGAGCGCCAGAACCTGCTCCTGGTCGTCGACCGCGCCGACGAGGCCGCGTGGCTGTCCGCGCGCAACCTGCCCCAGGTGCACATCCTGGAGCCGGGCCAGCTCAACACGTACGACGTGATCGTCTCTGACGACGTGGTCTTCACCCAGGCCGCTTTCGAGTCCTTCGTGTCTGGCCCCCAGACCGCTGAGACCGAAGGGAGCGACGCCTGATGAGCGAGGCGACCGTTACCAGCAAGACGTACTCGGACCCGCGTGACGTTCTCGTCAAGCCCGTGGTCTCCGAGAAGAGCTACGCGCTGCTCGACGAGAACAAGTACACGTTCATCGTCGCGCCCGGCTCCAACAAGACCCAGATCAAGCAGGCCGTGGAAGCGGTCTTCTCGGTCAAGGTCACCGGGGTCAACACGATCAACCGGCAGGGTAAGCGCAAGCGCACCAAGACCGGCTTCGGCAAGCGCTCGGACACGAAGCGCGCCATCGTGACCCTCGCCGAGGGCGACCGTATCGACATCTTCGGCGGCCCGACCTCCTAACGGAGGCCGAGTCGTCCGGAATCGGACGAGGACTGAGAAATGGGTATCCGCAAGTACAAGCCGACGACCCCGGGCCGTCGTGGCTCCAGCGTCGCCGACTTTGTCGAGATCACGCGGTCCACGCCGGAGAAGTCGCTGGTCCGCCCTCTGCACAGCAAGGGCGGCCGTAACAACGCCGGTCGTGTGACCGTTCGCCACCAGGGTGGTGGCCACAAGCGCGCCTACCGCGTGATCGACTTCCGTCGTCACGACAAGGACGGCGTGCCGGCCAAGGTCGCGCACATCGAGTACGACCCCAACCGCACCGCGCGCATCGCGCTGCTGCACTACGCGGACGGCGAGAAGCGTTACATCGTCGCTCCCCGTGGCCTGTCGCAGGGTGACCGTGTCGAGAACGGTCCGGGCGCCGACATCAAGCCGGGCAACAACCTGGCGCTGCGCAACATCCCGGTCGGTACGACCATCCACGCCATCGAGCTGCGGCCCGGCGGCGGCGCGAAGTTCGCCCGTTCCGCGGGTGCCTCCGTGCAGCTGCTGGCGAAGGAGGGCACCATGGCCCACCTTCGTATGCCGTCGGGTGAGATCCGCCTGGTCGACGCGCGCTGCCGCGCGACGATCGGTGAGGTCGGCAACGCCGAGCAGTCGAACATCAACTGGGGCAAGGCCGGCCGTATGCGCTGGAAGGGCGTCCGCCCGACCGTCCGCGGTGTCGCGATGAACCCGGTTGACCACCCGCACGGTGGTGGTGAAGGCAAGACCTCCGGTGGACGTCACCCGGTCTCGCCGTGGGGTCAGAAGGAGGGTCGTACGCGTTCTCCCAAGAAGGCGAGCAACAAGTACATCGTCCGCCGCCGCAAGACGAACAAGAAGCGCTAGGAGCGGGTTTAGATGCCGCGCAGTCTCAAGAAGGGGCCCTTCGTCGACGGCCACCTCATCAAGAAGGTGGACGTACAGAACGAGGCAGGCACCAAGAACGTCATCAAGACCTGGTCCCGTCGCTCGATGATCGTCCCGGCCATGCTGGGTCACACCATCGCGGTGCACAACGGCAAGATCCACGTCCCGGTGTTCGTCACCGAGTCGATGGTCGGCCACAAGCTCGGCGAGTTCTCGCCGACTCGCACCTTCCGCGGCCACGTCAAGGACGACCGGAAGTCGAAGCGCCGCTAAGCGCGGGGTGGAAACGACTATGACTTACACCGAAGGGACAACCATGGAAGCCAGGGCCCAGGCGCGGTACATCCGCGTCACGCCCATGAAGGCCCGCCGAGTGGTGGACCTCATCCGTGGCATGGATGCCACGGAGGCTCAGGCGGTCCTGCGTTTCGCCCCGCAGGCCGCGAGCGTGCCGGTTGGCAAGGTGCTGGACAGCGCCATCGCCAACGCCGCACACAACTACGACCACACCGACGCCTCTTCGCTGGTCATCAGCGAGGCGTACGTGGACGAGGGCCCGACCCTGAAGCGGTTCCGTCCGCGTGCTCAGGGCCGTGCCTACCGGATCCGTAAGCGGACCAGCCACATCACCGTGGTCGTCAGCAGCAAGGAAGGAACCCGGTAATGGGCCAGAAGGTAAACCCGCACGGGTTCCGGCTCGGCATCACCACGGACTTCAAGTCCCGCTGGTACGCCGACAAGCTGTACAAGGACTACGTCAAGGAAGACGTCGCCATTCGTCGCATGATGACGAAGGGCATGGAGCGGGCCGGCATCTCGAAGGTCGAGATCGAGCGCACCCGCGACCGCGTCCGCGTCGACATCCACACCGCCCGTCCGGGCATCGTCATCGGTCGCCGTGGCGCCGAGGCCGATCGCATCCGCGGCGAGCTGGAGAAGCTGACCGGCAAGCAGGTCCAGCTGAACATCCTCGAGGTCAAGAACCCCGAGGTGGACGCTCAGCTGGTGGCCCAGGCCGTCGCCGAGCAGCTCTCCTCGCGTGTCTCCTTCCGTCGGGCCATGCGTAAGAGCATGCAGTCCTCGATGAAGGCCGGCGCCAAGGGCATCAAGATCCAGTGCGGCGGTCGCCTCGGCGGCGCCGAGATGTCCCGCTCGGAGTTCTACCGCGAGGGCCGTGTGCCCCTGCACACGCTCCGCGCGAACGTGGACTACGGCTTCTTCGAGGCCAAGACGACCTTCGGCCGCATCGGCGTGAAGGTCTGGATCTACAAGGGCGACGTCAAGAACATCGCCGAGGTTCGCGCCGAGAACGCCGCGGCCCGCGCCGGCAACCGTCCGGCTCGTGGCGGCACCGACCGCCCGGCCGGCCGTGGTGGCGGCCGTGGTGGCGAGCGTGGCGGTCGCGGCCGTAAGCCGCAGCAGTCGCCGGCAGCCGAGGCCCCCAAGGCCGACGCCCCCGCCGCCGCTGCTCCGGCTGCTGAGAGCACCGGAACGGAGGCCTGACCGAAATGCTGATCCCCCGTAGGGTCAAGCACCGCAAGCAGCACCACCCGAAGCGCAGCGGTATGTCCAAGGGTGGCACGCAGGTTGCGTTCGGCGAGTACGGCATCCAGGCGCTGACCCCGGCGTACGTGACGAACCGTCAGATCGAGTCCGCTCGTATCGCGATGACCCGTCACATCAAGCGTGGCGGCAAGGTCTGGATCAACATCTACCCGGACCGTCCCCTGACGAAGAAGCCTGCCGAGACCCGCATGGGTTCCGGTAAGGGTTCTCCCGAGTGGTGGATCGCGAACGTCAAGCCGGGTCGGGTGATGTTCGAGCTGTCCTACCCGAACGAGAAGATTGCTCGTGAGGCGCTCACCCGCGCTGCTCACAAGCTTCCGATGAAGTGCCGGATCGTTCGGCGCGAGGCAGGTGAGTCGTGATGTCGGCCGGTACCAAGGCGTCCGAGCTGCGCGAGCTGGGCGACGAGGAGCTCCTCAACAAGCTCCGCGAAGCCAAGGAAGAGCTGTTCAACCTCCGCTTCCAGGCGGCGACGGGCCAGCTCGAGAACCACGGCCGGCTCAAGTCCGTCCGTAAGGACATCGCCCGGATCTACACCCTGATGCGCGAGCGCGAGCTGGGCATCGAGACGGTGGAGAGCGTCTGATGAGCGAGAAGACTGTGACTGAGACCAGCAAGATCGAGCGCGGCTTCCGCAAGACCCGTGAGGGTCTCGTCGTCAGCGACAAGATGGACAAGACCGTCGTCGTCGCTGTCGAGGACCGCGTGAAGCACGCCCTGTACGGCAAGGTCATCCGCCGTACGAACAAGCTCAAGGCCCACGACGAGCAGAACTCGGCGGGCGTCGGCGACCGCGTCATCATCATGGAGACGCGTCCGCTGTCGGCCTCGAAGCGCTGGCGCATCGTCGAGATCCTCGAGAAGGCCAAGTAATTCCTGAGGGGCATTCCCCATCAGGTCAGTTCCGCCAGGCTCGGTGAGGGTGCTCCGTAAGTCACTTACGGAGCACCCCGCCGGGAACCGGCAGACGATCAGGAGATAGACGTGATCCAGCAGGAGTCGCGACTGCGCGTCGCCGACAACACGGGTGCGAAGGAAATTCTCACCATTCGTGTTCTCGGTGGCTCGGGTCGCCGCTACGCGGGTATCGGTGACGTCATCGTCGCCACCGTCAAGGACGCGATCCCCGGTGGCAACGTGAAGAAGGGTGACGTCGTCAAGGCCGTCATCGTTCGCACCGTCAAGGAGCGTCGTCGTCAGGATGGCTCGTACATCCGCTTCGACGAGAACGCCGCCGTCATTCTGAAGAACGACGGCGACCCCCGCGGCACCCGCATCTTCGGCCCGGTGGGCCGGGAGCTGCGCGAGAAGAAGTTCATGAAGATCATCTCGCTCGCGCCGGAGGTGCTGTAAGCATGAAGATCAAGAAGGGCGACCTGGTTCAGGTCATCACCGGTAAGGACAAGGGCAAGCAGGGCAAGGTCATCGTGGCCTACCCCGCCCAGGACCGCGTCCTCGTCGAGGGTGTCAACCGGGTCAAGAAGCACACCAAGGCCGGTCAGACGGCTCGCGGTTCGCAGACGGGTGGCATTGTCACCACCGAGGCCCCGATCCACGTCAGCAATGTTCAGCTGGTCGTGGAGAAGGACGGCAACAAGGTTGTCACCCGCGTCGGCTACCGCTTTGACGACGAGGGCAACAAGATCCGCGTTGCCAAGCGGACCGGTGAGGACATCTGATGACGACCACCACTGCGCCGCGTCTCAAGACGCGCTACCGCGAGGAAATCGCGGGCAAGCTGCGTGAGGAGTTCTCGTACGAGAACGTCATGCAGGTTCCCGGTCTGGTCAAGATCGTGGTCAACATGGGTGTGGGCGACGCCGCCCGCGACTCCAAGCTGATCGACGGTGCCGTCAAGGACCTCACCACGATCACCGGTCAGAAGCCGGCCGTCACCAAGGCCCGCAAGTCCATCGCGCAGTTCAAGCTGCGTGAGGGCCAGCCGATCGGCTGCCACGTCACCCTTCGTGGTGACCGGATGTGGGAGTTCCTGGACCGTACGCTGTCGCTCGCGCTGCCGCGTATCCGTGACTTCCGTGGCCTGTCGCCGAAGCAGTTCGACGGCCGTGGCAACTACACCTTCGGTCTCACGGAGCAGGTCATGTTCCACGAGATCGACCAGGACAAGATCGACCGGGTCCGGGGCATGGACATCACCGTGGTCACCACGGCGACCAACGACGACGAGGGTCGTGCCCTCCTTCGTCACCTCGGCTTCCCGTTCAAGGAGAACTGACCGTGGCGAAGAAGGCTCTGATCGCTAAGGCCGCCCGTAAGCCGAAGTTCGGCGTCCGCGGGTACACCCGCTGCCAGCGCTGCGGCCGGCCCCACTCCGTCTACCGCAAGTTCGGCCTGTGCCGCGTGTGCCTTCGTGAGATGGCTCACCGTGGCGAGCTGCCGGGCGTGACCAAGAGCTCCTGGTAACTCTCCTCCGCCCTAGGGCGAAGGGAAGTTCTGGAGACTCTCGGTAAGTATCTGGTCGGCAGGAGCCCCACCTTTCATGCCGTAGGCTAGAAGGGTTGGGCGCCTGCCGCCCACGACCGACTTACTACGCCGTAGGTCCCCGCACCGCACCCGTCCCGCCACTGAGTGGGGAGAGGGATGGCGCATACAGGAAACCCCGGCGAGAGAGGCCGAAGGCCAACTCATGACCATGACTGATCCCATCGCAGACATGCTCACGCGTCTGCGTAACGCGAACTCGGCGTATCACGACGACGTCGCGATGCCGCACAGCAAGATCAAGTCGCACATCGCGGAGATCCTCCAGCAGGAGGGCTTCATCACCGGCTGGAAGGTCGAGGACGCCGAGGTCGGCAAGAACCTCGTCCTCGAGCTGAAGTTCGGCCCGAACCGCGAGCGCTCGATCGCCGGCATCAAGCGGATTTCGAAGCCGGGTCTGCGTGTATACGCAAAGTCCACCAACCTGCCGAAGGTCCTCGGCGGCCTGGGAGTGGCGATCATCTCCACGTCCCACGGTCTCCTGACCGGCCAGCAGGCAGGCAAGAAGGGCGTAGGTGGGGAAGTCCTCGCCTACGTCTGGTAGTCGGGAAAGGAAGGAAAGCTCATGTCGCGAATCGGCAAGCTCCCCATCCAGGTTCCCGCCGGTGTGGACGTCACCATCGATGGCCGTACGGTCGCGGTGAAGGGCCCCAAGGGTTCCCTCTCGCACACCGTTGCCGCGCCGATCGAGGTCTCCAAGGGCGAGGACGGCGTGCTCAACGTCTCCCGCCCGAACGACGAGCGTCAGAACAAGGCCCTCCACGGCCTGTCCCGCACGCTGGTGGCGAACATGATCACCGGCGTGACCGCGGGTTACTCCAAGGCGCTCGAGATCAGCGGTGTCGGTTACCGCGTCCAGGCGAAGGGCTCCAACCTGGAGTTCGCCCTGGGCTACAGCCACCCGATCCTCATCGAGGCTCCGGAAGGCATCACCTTCAAGGTCGAGTCGCCCACGAAGCTCAGCGTCGAGGGCATCGACAAGCAGAAGGTCGGCGAGGTAGCCGCCAACATCCGCAAGCTGCGGAAGCCCGACCCGTACAAGGCCAAGGGCGTCAAGTACGCGGGCGAGGTCATCCGCCGCAAGGTCGGAAAGGCTGGTAAGTAGCCATGGCATACGGTGTGAAGATCGCCAAGGGCGACGCGTACAAGCGTGCCGCCCTCAAGCGCCGCCACATCCGCGTCCGCAAGCACATCTCCGGTTCGCCGGAGCGTCCCCGCTTGGTCGTGACGCGTTCCAACCGCCACATCGTGGCCCAGGTCATCGACGACATCGCGGGCCACACGCTCGCGTCGGCGTCGACCCTGGACACCTCGATCCGTGGTGGCGAGGGTGACAAGAGCGCCCAGGCCCAGCAGGTCGGCGCCCTGGTCGCCGAGCGTGCCAAGGCCGCAGGCGTCGAGGCCGTCGTGTTTGACCGCGGTGGTAACCAGTACGCCGGGCGGATTGCCGCTCTGGCTGACGCCGCCCGTGAAGCCGGGCTGAAGTTCTAAGCCCCGGTTCCTACGCACAGCGGACGTAACAGAGAGAGGTAAATCCAATGGCTGGACCCCAGCGCCGCGGAAGCGGTGCCGGTGGCGGCGAGCGGCGGGACCGGAAGGGCCGTGACGGTGGCGCCAGCGCCGCCGAGAAGACCGCGTACGTCGAGCGCGTCGTCGCGATCAACCGCGTCGCCAAGGTTGTGAAGGGTGGTCGTCGCTTCAGCTTCACCGCGCTGGTCGTGGTGGGCGATGGTGACGGCACCGTCGGTGTCGGATACGGCAAGGCCAAGGAAGTTCCCGCGGCCATCGCCAAGGGTGTCGAAGAGGCCAAGAAGAACTTCTTCAAGGTCCCCCGCATCCAGGGCACCATCCCTCACCCGATCACGGGCGAGAAGGCTGCGGGCGTCGTCCTGCTCAAGCCGGCTTCCCCCGGTACCGGCGTTATCGCCGGTGGCCCGGTGCGTGCCGTGCTCGAGTGCGCCGGCGTTCACGACATCCTGTCGAAGTCGCTTGGCTCGTCCAACGCGATCAACATCGTGCATGCGACCGTGGCGGCCCTCCAGGGCCTGCAGCGTCCCGAGGAGATCGCGGCCCGCCGTGGTCTGCCCCTCGAGGACGTCGCCCCCGCGGCTCTGCTGCGTGCACGTGCGGGAGCGGGTGCGTAATGGCTCGCCTCAAGATCACGCAGACGAAGTCGTACATCGGCAGCAAGCAGAACCACCGCGACACCCTGCGTTCGCTCGGGCTCAAGCGCCTGAACGACTCGGTTGTCAAGGAGGACCGCCCCGAGTTCCGCGGAATGGCCAACACCGTCCGCCACCTCGTGACGGTTGAGGAGGTTGACTGACATGGCGGAGAACAGCCCGCTGAAGGCCCACAACCTCCGGCCTGCCCCGGGCGCCAAGACCGCCAAGACCCGTGTGGGTCGTGGTGAGGCGTCCAAGGGTAAGACCGCAGGCCGTGGTACCAAGGGTACGAAGGCTCGTTACCAGGTCCCGGAGCGCTTCGAGGGTGGCCAGATGCCCCTCCACATGCGTCTCCCGAAGCTCAAAGGCTTCAAGAACCCGTTCCGCACGGAGTACCAGGTCGTGAACCTGGACAAGCTCGCGACGCTCTACCCCGAGGGTGGAGAGGTCACGGTGGCCGACCTGGTCGCCAAGGGCGCCGTGCGCAACAACCACCTCGTCAAGGTCCTCGGACAGGGCGAGATCTCCGTGGCGATCCAGGTTTCGGTTGACGCCGTCTCCGGCTCCGCCAAGGAGAAGATCACCGCCGCCGGCGGTACGGTCACCGAGCTCGTCTGAGCCGCGGGACAGAACTGGGCCTGGCCGGCCGCCTCTTCGGAGGTGGCCGGCCAGGCTTTTTCTTGTTTGTGCCGCTGTACGGGAACCGTAAAGGCTCGGGAAAGGTTGAACGGGTGTCCACCGCACCGGCGGTGGGGGAGCCCGAGGTCGTTCACGTCCTAATTGGTGTGGCTTGGCCGGTCTTTCACGGCCCGGGGCGGGGAGCAGGCGTTGCACCGGTGTGCAGTGCGTGTTTCCTGCTCAGTCCCGGGCCGGGTAGGGTGGCGCCGTTAATCTTTTGTGGCCTCCTTACGATGTAGGGCTGCCTTGTATCCGAACCCATCCAGTCCCATCCAGACCCGTCGCCTCTGACGCATAGCGCGGGGGTCGCAGGAGGCACCGTGTTCACCGCGTTCGCCCGAGCGTTCAAGACGCCCGACCTGCGCAAGAAGCTGCTCTTCACGCTCGGCATCATCGTGATCTACCGGCTCGGGGCGCATGTCCCGGCTCCCGGAGTCGACTACGCGAAGGTGCAGCAGTGCATCGACCAGTCCGATTCGGGTGGGCTGCTCGGTCTGATGCAGATGTTCAGCGGTGGCGCCCTGCTGCAGATCACCATCTTCGCGCTCGGCATCATGCCGTACATCACGGCCAGCATCATCCTTCAGCTGCTGACCGTGGTGATCCCCCGGCTGGAAGCCCTCAAGAAGGAGGGGCAGTCCGGCACGGCCAAGATCACGCAGTACACGCGTTATCTCACCGTCGCGCTCGCCATCCTCCAGGGCACCGGCCTTGTCGCCACCGCCCGGACCGGGGCGCTGTTCCAGAACTGCACCGTGCGGGACCAGATCGTCCCCGACAAGTCGATCTTCACGACCATGGTGATGGTCATCACCATGACCGCCGGTACGGCCGCCGTCATGTGGCTCGGTGAGCTCATCACCGACAAGGGCATCGGCAACGGCATGTCGATCCTGATGTTCATCTCGATCGCCGCCACGTTCCCCGGCGCCCTGTGGGCCATCAAGGAGAGCGGCAAGCTGGCCGACGGCTGGATCGAGTTCGGCACGGTCATCCTCATCGGCTTCGTGATGGTCGCCCTCGTCGTCTTCGTCGAACAGGCGCAGCGCCGTATCCCCGTGCAGTACGCGAAGCGCATGATCGGGCGCCGTTCCTACGGCGGTACGTCGACGTACATCCCGCTCAAGGTGAACCAGGCGGGTGTGATCCCCGTCATCTTCGCCTCGTCGCTGCTCTTCATCCCGTCGCTGATCGTCCAGTTCTCCGGATCCACCGCAGGGTGGGCCACCTGGATCCAGGACCACTTCGTGACGGGTAACCACCCGTACTACATCTCGGTGTACTTCGTACTCATCGTGTTCTTCGCCTTCTTCTACGTCGCCATTTCGTTCAACCCCGACGAAGTCGCCGACAACATGAAGAAGTATGGTGGCTTCATCCCGGGCATCCGGGCAGGTCGACCTACTGCCGAGTACCTGAGCTACGTGCTCAACAGGATCACTTGGCCGGGCTCGCTGTACCTGGGCCTGATCGCTCTTGTGCCGACGATGGCGTTGGCAGGCTTCGGCGGTGCGAACCAGAACTTCCCGTTCGGCGGGACGAGCATCCTCATCATCGTGGGTGTCGGTCTGGAAACCGTGAAGCAGATCGAGAGTCAGCTCCAGCAGCGCAATTACGAAGGGTTCCTCCGCTGATGCGAATCGTCCTCGTCGGGCCTCCGGGTGCCGGCAAGGGAACGCAGGCTGCGTACCTTGCCGAGAACCTCTCGATTCCGCACATCTCCACGGGTGACCTCTTCCGCGCCAACATGAGCCAGGGCACCGACCTTGGCAAGCAGGCCCGCGCCTACATCGACGCGGGACAGCTGGTGCCGGACGAAGTCACCATCGGGATGGCCAAGGACCGCATGGGCCAGTCGGACGCCGTCAACGGCTTCCTGCTGGACGGCTTCCCGCGGAACGTGGGCCAGGCCGAAGCCCTTGACGTGATGCTCAAGGACGAGGGCGTGAAGCTGGACGCGGTTCTCGACCTGGAGGTCCCCGAGGACGAGGTCGTGAAGCGGATCGCGGGCCGCCGCGTCTGCCGCAGGGACAGCTCGCACGTGTTCCACCTGTCGTACAGCCCGCCGAAGACCGAGGGCGTCTGCGACGTCTGCGGCGGCGAGCTGTACCAGCGGCACGACGACAGCGAAGAGACGGTCCGTACCCGGCTGGAGGTCTACCACACGCAGACCGAGCCGATCATCGACTACTACCGGGCCCAGGGCCTGGTGGTGACCATCTCGGCGCTCGGCGAGGTCGCGGACGTGACCGCGCGTGCCATGGAGGCGCTCAAGCAGTCCGACGAGGGCTGAGCCCCACCTCGTACCACCGCTGTGCAGCCGGGCGCGGGGGCCCCCCGCGCGGGCGCCCGCGCCGTGGGGCCCCAAAGGGTGAGGGGCCGCCGGCCGCCCGGCCCCCCCCCCCCCCCCCCCGCAGATAAAACACAAAACAAACC
>NZ_JBHXOX010000048.1:0-37870 GCF_042718795.1 Streptomyces cyaneofuscatus | reverse complement strand
GGCCGCAACTGGCGCCGTAAGGCGCCGGTCGAGGCGATGATGCCGCTGCGGCTGGCGAAGTACGGCGTCCCGCTCGCCGAGACCGCCCCGGCCGGCCTCGCAGCCGCCGGCATCCACGAACCCGAGCACGTCACGCTGGGACGGGTCGATGCCGGAAGCGAACCGGTGCTCCGCATCGGCCGCCAGCGGGCGGGGGAGTGGGCCGACGACGCCCAGCAGCCCGCCGCGGCCGCAGGCGAGGTACCGGTGGTGAGTGAGGCCGAAGCCGTACGTGAGGCATCAGCGGCGCAGCGGCCGGTGCCGGTGCTGCCGGACCTGGACTACGTGGCGGCCGCCGCGGCGTTCATTCAGCAGCGCGGGGGCGTCCCCGATGCGCGGCAGTTCGCGTTGTTCCTCGCGCTGTACGACATCACCGACCCCACAACTGGCGGGCCGCTCCCCGCGCTGCTGCTGGAGCCCGTGGTCGACGAGCTCCGGCTCCAGTACCGGGCACCTGAGTCGGTGACCGAGCGCCTCCAGCAGGAGACCGGGAGCGAGGACCCCATGGGCTCCCGGCCTACTGAGCCCGACCCGCAGTCGGAAGCAGCCCCGCTGGGGGAGCGGGCGCCGGGACAGACGGCCGGGACCAGCGCCTGGTTCGGCACTGCCCAGGAGACCCCCTCGGGTGGTGCCCCTCAGGCCACGTTGGAAGAGGTGGAATCCTGGAACGAAGCGACCCGGGACAACGCACCCGAGGAGCAGCCCTCCTCTTCCAACTCTCATTCCAACGCCCCCGTCGGCGCGGCCGCTGGCAGTAGCGGCGGGGCGAGGGCGGACCGGACCGGACAGGGCCGTCGCGTCGTGCAGATCAGGCTTCCCGAGCCCCATGGTGCGGACCGGACGCCTGCCCACGCACCTCCTGGTGACGGTGATGAAGAACCGGCGCGGAAGCGGGTGGAGCCGGTGGAGCTGGTGGAGGAGGAGGCCCCGACGCACGAGGAGAGGGTGCTGTCGGGCGCGGAGGTGGTGGCCGCCCGCTACCGGGAGCTGCCTGCGGAGGAGCGTGCGAGGTCGGCGAATGCCCTCGCGCCGCTGCTTGCCGAGGGCACGGATTACACCGTTGGAACGGTGCGGAAGTACCTCGGCGACATCAAGCGCGCTGAGAAGCAGACTGCCGTACGTCACTGAACCCGGCCGTTTTCCAACCCGTCACCGCGTTGGAAAGCGGACGGGGCGACGGGGGAGTGGACGCCTGCGATGGTGCTCGCACGTCACAAGACCGGCAGACGGGCGTACTCAGCACGCTGGAACAGAGCGGCCACCCGACGGGACGGCCCTGCAGGCTCGACGGCCCGCCGACCAGGGGCTCGACGTTGGAATCGCGAGTTGGAACGAGCTGACCTGCAATTTTCCAACTCTGACCCAGGCTCGGTCCCGGTGCAGCTCTTCCTCGAAGGACGATGCCGGGCCTGAGTTGGAACGGCTAGACGGCCTCTGCAGTGATGATCGCCCCAGAGGCTGACGGGACTGGAACTCCAGGGCCCGGCCGGAAGATGAACCTGGAACGAGCGGCTCGCCGAGTTGGAACTCCGGCCGCTCTCGCAGCCACTCACCATGCCCCAGGTTCCAACTGGGCGCGGCGCTGGAACTCCCGGTGGTGAGTTCCGTTTCAACTCACCACGGGCCGACCTCCTACTCACCACGGTCCGGCCGCCTGCTCACCACGGCCGGGCTCCCTACTCAGCACGGATGGGACCCCGCACCGAGGTGACTCCCCACGGGAACTCACCACGCCGCGCCTGCCGGGGGAGGCGGCCACACACCATGGGCTCCGGAGAACTCACCACGGCAGGTCACGGCCCTGACCCTGCTCATGTCGGGAATCGCAACAGTGTTCCCTATGCGGTGGTTGGCGGGTTAGTGTCCCCGAAAGCAAGATCCCGTCAGGGAGGGGGCGCCAGATGCAGGTTGTCGAGGCGAAGGGCAGGGCGGGTCGGCCGCCGGGGACCCGGGCCAACCGGGTGGGGCTGACCAGCCGACAGGCGGCCATCATCCACTTCATCGAGCAACAGGTCGCCTCGCGCGGCTATCCGCCGTCGATGCGGGAGATCGGGCAGGCCGTCGGGCTGAAGAGCAGCTCTTCGGTGTCCCATCAGCTGATGTCACTGGAGCGCAAGGGCTTCCTCTACCGCGACCCGCACCGGCCGCGCGCCTACCGCGTCCGCGCCCGCTGGACCGACCTCGTCCACGGCACCATCCCGCTCCCCGACTTCCGGACGGCGGACGTCCCGCTGCTGGGGAGGATCGCGGCCGGTACGCCGATCCTCGCGGAGGAAGCGGTCGAGGACGTCTACACGCTGCCCCGCCAGCTGGTGGGGGAGGGGCGCCTCTTCGCCCTCCGGGTCGTCGGCGACAGCATGATCGACGCCGCCATCTGCGACGGGGACTACGTCGTCGTCCAGCAGAGCCCCACCGCCCGGCACGGCGACATCGTCGCCGCCCTCCTGGACGACAAAGCCACCGTCAAGCGGCTCCACCGGCAGAACGGCCAGGTACTGCTCATGCCCCACAACCCGGCCTACCAGCCGATCCCCGGAGATGGCGCGACCATCCTCGGCAAGGTCGTCACAGTCATGCGCACCCTCTGAGAAACCACCCAGGAGCGATGCCCCGAGGGGAACGGGCCGGAGCCGTCACGGGACGAGATGTCAGCGGATCCGGGTACGCATCCGGATCAAATGGCTGTCGTAGAGGACCGTGCCGGTGATCCGAGCGAACGGCGCCGGCAGATCCCGCTCGATACGGCAGATCGGTGAACGCGTCGGCCCCTCCTCCACCAGCTCCGTCGCATACCAGCTCGGCCACCTCGAAGGCTGGGGACTGACCACCCGTACCGGCAGAGGCTGGAAGACCTGCTGCCTCGGGAGCTCGAAGCACCCGCGTCGCGGCCTGAGGAACCGCTGACCGACCGCACGGAGGTCAGGTCAGTGCGGAGCGTGCCCGAGCCGAGCTGGCCGAGGGTGCGCAGCCTTTCGGGGTGTGCCGACCGGGCCGGGTACTCATCCGGTCGTGACTGCGGGGCAGCGCTCGTCACCAGTTGGGTGGGCTCTCGTTCTCGTGGTGTGAATACTCCTCGCGTGGCCCTGAGCTTGGGTGTCGTAGCGTCGGCTGCCCTGATCCCTGTGGCGCTTCCCGCGCCGGCGAGCGCGACCGACGTCATCGGCATCGGAAACAGCGCCCACGACAACCGCTGTGCCAACGAGGGCGGGGCCCGGGCGTTTGCTCCCACAGGGTTCGCCGCAGGCACGGTGAGCGACCTCGTGGCGGCTGTCCCGGTGGCTGCTCCCGCCAACCAGTGCGGAGGCCTCGGATCTCCGCTCGTCGATGTCGGCGTAGACAACGTAGCGAACTGCTCGGGAGTCATCGGGACGGCTAATTGTGTCGGTAACAACTTCCAGACCGGTGGCGCGGTCGAAGGCGGTGCGGTGAGCGGAGGCGGATCCACCGGATGACAACCTTGGGCCGCCGATAGCGATTGCTCCGGCCGCGCTGGATAGAGTCTGGGGCAGACCGTGCCGTATGGATGTGCGGGACAGGTCCGGGATCTCCTGGAGTACGGCTCGGGCCCCTGGCGCCCGTGGCGGCCCTGCCGCCGGTACTGGGCCCCGCCCCACGGAGCTCTCCGGGACGACGGGTCTGGCGGAGCGTTTCTCCGATGAACCTCTTCCCCCGGGCGGGTGACCGCCCGGCGCAGGACCTCACCGGGGACAGAGTACGGCCGGTAGAACGCCGTGGTGATCAAAAACCTTGCGCGCACCTTCGGCGTGCTCTCCCTTGCCCTTCTTCCCTCTCTTTCCTTCCCTGCCGCTTCGGCTGCTTCGGCGGCGGAGGTGACGACGCTGTTCGACGCGGTCGGCCTGGTGCAGGTGACCGAGAAGGACCGTACCGGCTACACCCGCAGCAAGTTCAAGCACTGGAACTCCGGCGACGACAAGTCCGACGGGGGCAACACCCGCGACGAAGTGCTCCTGGCCGAGGCGGTGGTGGCGCCGACGGTGGAGGCCGACTGCAAGCTGACCGGCGGCACCTGGGTGAGCTACTACGACGGCCAGGAGGTCACCAGCGCTGGCTCCCTGGACATCGATCACATGGTCCCGCTCGCCGAGGCCTGGGATTCCGGGGCCTCGGCCTGGACGGCGGCGCGGCGGGAGGCATACGCGAACGACCAAGGCGCGGACGTCTCGCTCGTGGCGGTGACGGCGCGCACCAACCGGTCTAAGAGCGACCAGGATCCGGCGGACTGGATGCCGCCGTCTGCGCAGGTGCAGTGCCGGTACGGAGTGGGTGGCCACCAAGCTCCGCTGGGACCTCGCTGCGGACGATCGCGAGCTTCAGGTGCTGATGGGGTATGCCGAGGGGCCGTGCGAGGACACCATTGTCCGCTATACGTCGGCTGTCTGATCCCGCTCGGCAGCCGTCAGGCAGTACGGTTCCCCGGTGGTGGTGGTCATTGACACCGTCACCGGCCGGACTGCTCGACACCGAGGAGTTCCCCGCCATCGAGGACGACATGACAGAGCTGGCCCGCGAGAGCATCGGCGACGTCGACTCCTCGCTCGGCATGTGATGCACCTGGCACGCTCCCGGCCGGGTCGCACGGAGTGGCCCCGGGGGCTGCGGCTGCCCGATACCGTGGTGGCACACACCCGTTCGCGCCCAGGAGGCCCCGATGAGCGAACAGCCGGTCCCCGGCGACACCACCGTCCGGCAGCAGCTGGAGCCCGACGCCGCTGACGGACTGCGCGCGTACGCGGCCCGGACACGCGAGAGCGCCGACCAGCTCGCCGCCGTCCTAGAGGACATCGCCACCAACGGCCTGCCCACCGTGGAGGACTGCACGCCGTGGGAGGAGCTGTGCGAGACACACCTCGCCCGGCTCGCTGCCCAGCGCCCGGCCGTCGCCTGACGCCCGCACCGTACGGCCCACGCCGCCGCGCCCGCATCGCGTTCTCCGACTCCGCCGCCAAGCAGCTGGACTCCATCACCAGCGAGGCCGAGCTCCACGCCCTGGACCGCGCCCTGGTCGTCCTCTCCATCGACCTCGACGCCGGCGAACTCCTCCCCGGCGACAGCCCGGACCACTGCTGGGCCAGTACGTCGATGACGTCGAACGCGTCCGGCTCTTGTATTGGGTGACCACGCTCAAGACCGTCGTGGTTGTGGCCTTCCTCGAGGTCTAGCACCCGCCCACGGCCCTCGCGCTGCTCCTGTTCCTGCTGCTCATGCTCCTAGTTGTCCTGCCCGGCAGCCCATGCACCAGTCGGCTGGTGCATGGGAGAGCGATGACATTCGAAGGCCGGCCCCGGTCGGCGTACGGGCGCGCTGCTCGTGGAGCAGCGCCCCAGCCGACGCTCTGCCCGTCGACGGCTCCGAAGCCCTGGTGATCCTCATCCCCCTTGCTTACGCTGCGCCCGGGCCGACCGGCGTACAGCTTGCTCTGGAGAGTGCCTTGGGTTGAGTCGCTTGAGTCGCTGGGTTGGTTCAGCGACTCAAGCTGAGCGACTGACAGCTGGTTCGGTCGCTCCCCCAGGAAACGAAGAAACCGCAGCTCAGGAAGGGGCAGTGCGGTGGAACAGCGACCGAAGCGACCGGACTTCGTCATATATCAAGAACTCCTGTGTGCGCGTGTGCGTCATATATAGCGAGCTTCAGTCGCTTCAGTCGCTGTTGCGGCAACTTCATGGCCCTGAGCTGCAGTTTTCTGAAAGCTGGTGAGCAGCGACCAAAGTCCCCGGTCGCTGCGTAGTCAGTTCGGTCGCTGCTCAGGCACGCAGTCTCGTTAGCTCGCCGACGGGAGACGCGCCCTTCTTGTCACGGCAGCGCGAGTACTGGGCGGCAGTTCGCTAAGGTGTGTTTGTTATTCAGTCGCTTCGGTCGCTTTGAGGGGGTGTTGATGCCTGCTGACCTGCGCTTTTCCCCCAGCGACCCACGGGATGAAGGCTTGCTTCCTTCAGTCGCTGCTGTGCCACTTGCTACGGCGAGGTGGTGTGCCCGTCAGGGCTGGCCGGTGCACCCCCTGGCCCCTGGCCGTAAGACTCCTGCGGCGAACTGTGAGGCATGCCGCCGCCCCGGTCACTCCCACGCAGGGTGCACCTGCCCGTCCGAGGGCCGGTGGTGCCACAGTTTCCACGCGGCGACGCTAGACCAGCGCCGTATCGACCGATGGTGGAGCAACAACCCTCAGTTCGGTACTGGTGTTGCCTGCGGTCCCGCAGGTCTGGTCGTCATTGACATCGACGCCCACGCGACGAAGCCTCCCAGCCGCGACAGGATCCTGCCGGGCATCCCCATCAGCGACCAGGTCAACCTTGCCGGCCTCACCAACGGCTTCCACACCATCGCCCTACTCGCGGCCCTGCGCGACATGCCCAGCCCGGCAGACGACACCAACACCCTGCGCGTGCGGACACCATCCGGCGGACTCCACGTCTGGTACCGAGTGGGGGACAGCCGCTCCTGGCAGTGCTCCAGCGGCTCCAGCCCAGGGCGCGCTCTGGCCTGGCAGGTAGATGTCCGGGCCAACGGCGGCTACATCGTCGCGCCCGGCACCACCACGACCACCGGCACCTACACACCGCTCGGCCCGGTACGCCGCCCTTCCGTCCTCCCCGACTGGCTGGCCCAGGAACTCGAACGCACCGGCCACCTGCCCGCCTTGGACGTCCCCGCCCCACGCGCCGTACCCCCACGCGCGCAGCAGGCCGTCATCGCCGCGGGCGGAGGCCGCCACCACACCCACAACATCCTCGCCTCCGTGCTCGCCCCGGTCGAAGCATGCGGCCAAGTCGCCGAGGGAGCGGGGTTCTCCGACATCCTCAACCGCGCCGCCTACACCCTCGGGGGCCTGGTCGCCGCAAGCCGCCTCTCCCAGAAGGAAGCCGAGGACCTCCTCCTGCAGACCGCGGCCGCCGCCCGCCCCGGCCAGGAACACCGGGCCGAACAGATCATCCGCAGCGGCATGGCTGCCGGGCTCAAGCGCCCGCTGTACTCCGGGAGCGTCCGATGACATCACCCGGCAACGACAACATGCTCTTCCACTTCGACCCGCAACTTGTCGCTGCACAGATCCGCGAGCAAGGCCCCCTGCCGCTGCCGGCCCAGGCCCTCACAACACCCGCAGCTGCCAGCTCCGGGGAGGCAACCCAGCACGGGCTGCTGCCGGACACCCTCACCGACCGGGGCAACGCCAAACTCTTCGTCAAGCTCTACGCCAACGACTACCGGCACGTCCCCGGCATGGGCTGGTACAGGTGGGACACCACCCGCTGGCAGATCGACGAGGACGACACCGTCGTCTGGGCCGCAGGTGACCTCGCCGAAAGCATCGCCTCCAGCGACCCCCGCGGCCTCTACACCACCCAGGCGCTCCAGCAGCACCGCCGCCGCGCCCTGTCCACCACAGGCATGAACGCCATGCTCACCCAGGCGAAATCAGCCCCGGGTATGGTCCTCAACGCCGCACGGCTCGACGCCGACGCCTATGCCCTGTGCACCCCCGACGGCATCGTCGACCTCCGCACCGGCCTGTTGAAGACCCCGGACCCGAACAAGGACTTCCACTCCCGCTCCACCTCCGTCGGGCCCCGCCCTAACCCGACCCCCCGATGGAACCGCTTCCTCACCGACACCTTCGGCGACGACGCCGAAGGCACCGAGATGATCGCGTTCCTCCAACTCCTCCTCGGATACTCCGTCACCGGCGACGTCGGAGGGCAGATTTTGCCCTTCCTCTTCGGCTCCGGAAAGAACGGTAAGTCCGTCCTCCTCGACGTCCTCATGAAACTCCTCGGCGACTACGCCGACGCAGCCCCTCCCGGCTTCCTCATGGCACGCCCCTACGAAGGCCACCCCACCGACCTCGCCGAGCTCCACGGACGCCGCGTCATCGTCTGCTCCGAGGTCAAGCACGGAGACAAGTTCGACGAGGCCCGCGTCAAACTGCTGACCGGCGGAGACCGCATCAAGGCACGCCGCATGCGTCAGGACTTCTTCAGCTTTCAGCCCACCCACAAACTCTGGCTCTTGGGCAACCACCGACCTGAGGTTGGCACCGGCGGATTCGCCTTCTGGCGCCGCATGCGCCTGATCCCCTTCACCCGCGTCGTCTCCGACGACCGCAAAATCGACAACCTCGCCGACATCCTCGTCACCGAAGAAGGCCCCGGGATCCTCGGCTGGCTCATCGACGGCGCCCGTCGCTATCTCGCCGGTGACAAAGACCTCACCGGACCCGAACGCGTCCGCATCGCCACCACCGCCTACGCCGAAACCGAAGACCACACCGGCCGCTTCTTCGAAGAGTCCTGCACCCTCGGCCCCGACCTACGGGCCGAGCAGACCGGTCTCTACGCCGCCTACCGCACCTGGTGCCAGGAAGAAGGCGCACCCGCCATGACCTCACGCGCCTTCGCCGCCCGCGCCCGCGAACTCGCCGGCCTGGCATCTCCGAAGGAAATGATCCTGTCCAACCAGCGCAAGTACTACCCGGGCATCGGACTACTCCCCGAGCACGAGAGGCAGGCGACCGCATGAGTTCCCTGATCACCGAGGACGAGATCAGCCACGAGATCGAACTCGTCTGGCTCGAAGAAACCGTCGGCCTCGACTACGTCCGTCAGAGCCTGGACCGCCTCTCGACCCGTCGCGGTAAGCCCCCCTATCACCGCGACGGCCGCATGATCGGCTACGCCCTCCTGGGCCCCCAGGCCAAAGCCTCCCGCTCCTCCGGCACCTTCCGCCGCCGAGTCTTCTGGCTTCTTCCGCACGACCGCGACACCCAGCCCCAAGGCCTCTACGCCACCGGTGCCCCCGCCGAAGCCGTCGACCCCCGCACCCTGGCCGCCGGTACTAAGGGCTATAAGACCGAACGATCTGAAGGCGGCCCGCCCTCCACCGCCATGCAGGAACTCGGAATAACTCTCCCGCTGTGACGCCGGCATCCGTACCGCGAGCTGAAGACTTTGCCCAAACCGAGTATCGGGCCGCCCGCTCCTGATGGAGAGCCAGGTCGTTGATCCCGGTTCGTCGACTGCAATAAACCTCATCCAACCGGTGCATGCTGGACGCGGACCGCGCTGCGGCCGGTGTCACATAGCGGTGGGCAGGGCCACGGTGAGAAGCTGGGTGTTGCCCGCGACGCCGCCGGGGCCGGTGAGCCACCGCAGCACGATCGCCAGCACTTGCGGATCGTCGAACAGCAGAGTCTTGGCGCTTTTCAGAACGACGAGCATCTCAAGGGCGGTGGACATCACTTCCGTGGGGCTGTCGCCGCCGTACACCCGGGCGGCGTAGCTGCCACGGTCGCCGCTACGGGAGGGATAGGCCGGCATTACAGACCGATACGCGCATTCCTTCGCGAGCGTGGTGTCCGCGGCCCCCGGGTGCAGCGGCAGCAGCGTGTCGCCCCCGCCCGCCACGGCGTGTCGGCCCTGCAGCAGCCGCATGAGGTCGAGCCAGCAGCCCAGAGGCAGCACGTTCTCCAACACGTGCCCCACCTCATGGGCGACCACGTCGGCCCCGTCGAACTGTCCGATGGTGACGCTCACCCCGCCAGCCTCGGTGTACGCCCGGATGTTCTGGTCCCGCCCAGCCGCCTTGACCACGGTGAAGCGGGGGCGCGGCAACCCCGCGTGCGCGCCCGGGTCCACGATGTTGGTGAGGGCGTGCAGCGCAGCCTTGATGTTCTTGACGGTCGACGGCAGGGCCTTCTCCGTGACAAGGCTGGTCTTCTCATCGTCGAGCTCGGAAGCAGCCGCCTCCACCAGCGGGTTCGTGGACCAGCGGGCGTCGACCCCGTTCCGTAACGACACCGAGCCCGCGCCCTGCAGCGCTGTGCGGACGGACTCCAGTCGGCCGAGGCCCTCGGTGAGAGCCTCTTTGACCTTCTGCGGGAGCACGGGTTGGAAGGTCGGCGACTGAGGGTGAGCCGCCAGATAGGCAGCACCGATCGCGTCCTGCGGGCCGGTGGCGCCGAGCGCGGCCAGGGTCGCGAACCGATGGAAGAGCGTGACGATGTCGTCGCTGGGCCGGACGCGCAGCGCCGACTGCTGGTACCAGTCGAGAACCAACTGTCGGGCGATCCGATCCAGGAACGGCTCCAAGAGCGTCGCGGCCTGAGCCGGCGTGTAGGCGCCGTAGATCGGGTCCTGCTGGCTGATTGCCGCCATGGCGTGCGCCCGAAGGTTAGCCGGGAACAGCCCGAGATCGGCGTTCAGGGCCCCCGGGGCGCCCAGCAGGCTTCTCGCGGTCTCCTGGAACACCTCGGTGTCGTTCGCGAGCGTCGCAGGGTTGGCGGGCAGCGCCACCGGGACTTCGGCCCGCAGTGCCGTAACCAGCATGCCGACCAGATCGTGCGCATCGGGAAGGTGGCTGCCGTCCAGGCGAGAGCGGATGCGCCTGTCAACCTGTCCGGGCAGGTCGGGCGGAGTGTCACCGGGCAGGTACTGGGCCTTCGGATGCGGCATGGCGAGCCCCCTCGCTCGTGAGCGGACGCGGCACGGCTCCCCCAGCCGACAGTCCGCTGCGTTTGTGCTGACAGTAGGTCAGGCGAGGGTCCGCGTCGAGACTCCTGTCAGGAAATATCCGGCCATCAGCCGCCGGAAACGTGATCCTCGCCGGGCGCGGTATGTTCGCTTCGCAAGTGACGACGACGGGACACAGAACAGGAGCGCGGAGTCGAGAAACGCGGCCGGGATTACCCACGTGCCTATGCCCTCACCTCGTTCTTAAACGACCAATTACATGCGACAAGTTGAGGGCCTTCCGACCAGCAAAGGCTGGAATGACAGATGCCCCCACCACCTGCGGGAAGCGAAGGGGCCGTCACGCACACCGGCACCCATTTCTACCGCAGGATGACCGCAGTTCAACCGCTCTCTACCAGCTGCCACGCACCACTCGCTGCGGACGGCTTGGCCATCCACCTTTATGTGAACATGAGGCTCATGGACAAGATCTCTTCCGTCGAGTTGGCGGCTCAACATCAGCGCACCGCCGAGGCAGCCGCTGACGCAGCGCGAGTAGATGTCGAACTCGAAGCCGTGGCCGCAGTCCGTGAGGGTGAGCCGGTGGAGGAAGTCTCCGAAGTCTCGAGTATCGGCTCCACTGATCTCCGGTACCTGGAGAAGGCCGCTGAGGATCTGCCGCAGGGCTGAGCAAACCACCGTCCTTCGCATGCCCGGAAGGCACACCAGACTTCCGGCCTTCCACCCAACCCGGCACGCCTAGAAGTCAACGTCCCTCACCTGCTATTTCTCATGCCCGGCCTGCGCGCGAGGCGTGCGGGCTTGATGACGTCCCTTCCGTACCGTTGCCGGGCACGGTCCTGGACGGCTTCGATGAGCAGGGCCTTGTCAACGGCGTGGTCGAGGGTGAGTTGACGAACGGCGTGTTCGGCAGGTTGCAGCCGTTCTGCCCGGATGGTCAGCGTACGTACGCGGGCGCGCTGGAGGCCAAGCCCGGTGAGGAGTTCGCGGGTGGTGGCGGTCAGTGTTGGGGTATGGGCGGTTGGTTCGGCGAGGCGGCGGTTTCGGCTGGTCTGGGTGCGGTCGGCGTAGGTCACGGTGAGCGTGAGCGCCTGGGCGATCTCGCCGCTCGTACGCAGTCGGCCGCCGAGCTCCTGGACCAGGCCGAGCACCGCGCGCTGGTGCCGGTCGGAGTCGAGTTCGTCGCGGGCGAAGCGGTGACCCGCGCTCATGCTTCTGGGGGCTGCCCCCGGGACGACTGCGCGTTCGTCGATCCCGTGTGCCCGTTCGAGGGCCAGCCGTGCCGCGGTAGTCCCGAGGATGCGCTGGAGGGTGGAGAGCTGAGTGTCGGCGATGTCGCCGACACTGGTGATGCCGTAGCGGGAGAGGGCGCGGGCGGTCTTGGGGCCGATGCCGGGGAGGGCGGAGGCCGGTTTGGTGCGCAGGAACGCGGCGATCTCGTAAGGCTCGTCTCGCACCACGGTTGCGGCTCCCGACGGGGTGATGTCGGCGGCCATGGCCGCGATGGAGCGGGTGGGTCCGGCGCCGGCGGAGCACTGGACGCCGTGAAGGGCGAGCAGGCGCAGCCTGAGCACGGCGACCAGGCCCTCGACGTCGCGGCCCCAGTAGGACAGGGCGCCGGTGAGGTCGACGTAGGCGGACCAGTCGGCCGACAGGGGCTCCACGCGGGAGCTGATGCTGTCGACGACCGTGAGCAGCTGCCCGTACAACTCCTCGGTCCGCTCGGCAGGGTGGAAGTGAACCCGCAGGATCGCGCGCGGCCGCTGCCGGCTTGTGGTGTTCATCCCGGGCTCCCGGGGCTGCGGTGTCCGAAGCGGGTGAGGTCGGCCGACCGGGTTCCGGCGGGTTGCAGGTCGCTCCAGGGGTGCAGGCGCGCGCCTGCGGTGCCGTCGGGGATCGTCCGCCCTGGCGCGGGCTGAGCGGGCGTCGGCGCGGCGGCCTGGCCGAGGAGGTCGAGAACGGCCTGCGGCCCGTGGGTCGCGCGGGCGGCCGCGAGCTCGTCGAGGTCCCAGGCCATCTCACCGACGATGGTGCGCCGGGGCCCGCGGGCTTCGACGGTGCCGCGTACGAGGAGCAGGCCGTGGTGGAAGACCGTGTGCGCGCACCGCTCGTGCGAGTCCTCGAAGAAAGCCAGGTCAACGAGGCCGCTGCCGTCTTCGAGGGTGACGAAGATGATCCTCCGTCCCGAGGCGATGGGCGGGGTCTGGGTGGAGGCACGGACACCGGCGACCAGGACACGCTGCCCGGGGTGCATCGCGCGCAGGTGCTTGGCGTCGGTGGCGCCGATCTCGCGGAGCAGACGGTGGTGGTCTTCCATGAGGTGCCGTGAGACGTCGATCTTGAGGACGCCGAGCTCGGCGTCGAGCTGTTCACGGGCGGTCATCTCCCGCAGCCCGGACGGCTTGGCCGTGTCCAAGCCGGTGGTGAGCGGGAGCTGCCCGGCTCCGGGGCGGGTGCGGGCTTGGCGGTGGAGCTCGGCCGCCTGCAGCAGCAGGTCCCGCCGTGTCGACTCACTCCTGAACTGGTCGAGGGCGCCGATGCGGATGAGGCGCTCGACTGTAGGGAGTTTCGGGTGGGCGCGGGCGTAGAAGTCCTGGAAGGAGGTGTAGGGCTGGCCTGCGGTGATCCGGGCGACTTCGTCGTCGGAGATGCCGTGGATCGTGGACAGGGAGATCCGCACGCCCCACCCCGATCCGGTCTGTTCCACCGCGTACTGGGCCTGGGAGGTGTTGATGTCGACGGGCAGGACGGGGACGTCGTGGCGGCGGGCGTCGGCGACGATGACCCGGGCCGGCCACATGCCGGGGTCGTGCTCCAGCAGACCGGCGTACAGGGCGGCGGGGTGGTGGGCCTTGAGCCAGGCGGACTGGAGCGCGGGCACGGCGAACGCGACGGCGTGGGCCCGGCAGAACCCGTAGGCGCCGAACGAGGCGACGACGTCCCATACCTCGTCCAGCACCGCCGGGCTGTAGTCGCGGGTGCCGGCCTGCTGCCGGAACCACGCCTCGACCTTCGGCAGCCGCTCCTTGTCGCTGAGGGCACGGCGGGCGACTTCGCCCAGGGCGCGGTCGCAGCCGGTCATCACCGCGAGGATGCCGATGATCTGCTCGTGCCAGATCGTCACCCCGTACGTATCGCTCAGGACCGGCTCCAGGTCAGGGTGCGGGTAGGTGGGGGCGGCACCGTGGCGGGCGGCGATGTAGAGCGCGGGCATCCCGCCCTGCACCGGTCCCGGGCGGAACAGGCTGATGTCGGCGATGACGTCCTGCGGGCCGCGGGGCTGGAGCCGGCCGACCAGGTCCTGCTGGCCGGGGGACTCCAGCTGGAACATCCCCACCGTGTCCGAGGCCTGGATGAGAGCGAAGGCGAACCGGTCGTCCAGGGGCACGTGGTCGGGGTTGTCGAGGTCGATGGCCTTGCCGGTGGTGCGGCGGATCTCGGTGACGGCGTGCGCCATCGCCGACTGCATCCGCACCCCCAGCACGTCGAGCTTGAGCAGGCCCAGGTCCTCGACGTCCTCCTTGTCGGCCTGGAGCATCGGGTACTCCCCGCCGGGGGTGGGCTGGACGGGCAGCCGGTCCAGCAGGCTGGTGTTGGAGAGAATCACGCCGCACGGGTGCATTGCGATCCCGCGCGGCAGCGCGTCCAAGCTCTCGGCGAGCTCCCACAGCGGCCCGTACCGCCCGGCATCGGCCGCGAGCTTCCGCAGCTCTGGCAGCTCGGAGAGGGCGGAGCGGATGTCGCACGCCCGGATGTGCGGGAACGACTTCGCGATCCAGTCCACCGTGGCCGGGGCGATCCCGAGCGCGAGGCCGGTGTCCCGCAGCGCGTGCCGGGCCCGGTAGGTCTCGGGCATCCCGGTGACCGCGACCCGCTCCCGCCCGAAGCGGTCGATGATCCGGTCGTACACCTCCAGCCGGCGCGCGGACTCCACGTCGATGTCGATGTCCGGCAGCGACGAGCGCCGCTCGGACAGGAACCTTTCGAACAGCAGGTGGTGCTCCAGCGGGTTCGCGGTGGCGACGAACAGGCTGTGGTTGACCATGGAGCCGGCTCCGGAGCCGCGGGCGGCGACCCGGATGCCCATGTCCCGCACATCGGCGACGACCTGGGCCACGGCGAGGAAGTACGGCTCGTAGTGCAGGCGGCCGATGACGCCGAGCTCGTAGTCGAGCTGGTCCATCGAACGGCGGTCCCGGTCGAGGCCGCGGGCGGCCATGCCGCTTTCGCACCGCTGCCGCAGCAGCCGCATCGCCCCGCCCGCCCTCGCCTCTGCGCCGACGACGGAAGGCTCGGGGAAGTGCGGGACACCGAGCCCCAGGTCCCTCACCGGGTCGACCTCGCACGCCTCTGCGACGGCCGCGGTGTCGGCGAGCAGCTGCACGGCGCGTGCCCGGCCGCCCCCGTGCGCGGCTGCCACCCGCTCGGCGATCTCGGTCATCGTCGGCCCGTCCTTGAGCCAACGTTCCCCGCAGTCGAGCCGTCGCCGGTCGACGGGCCGCAGGAGCCGGGCCGCGTCCAGGACGTCCGCGACCCGGTGCTGGGACCGGTCGGCGTACCGTACGGCGTTGGTCAGCACTGCAGGGATACCGAGGCGGTCGGCGAGCGCCAGGGTGTGCGCGGCCAGGCGTACCGACCCCGGGCCTGTACCGGACAGGCCCCAGCACACGACCTCCAGCCGCAGCCCGCCGCCGACAGCCTCCTGCCACGGTGCGAGGAGCCGCTCGGCGATGTCCGGGCGGCCGGCGGCGAGCGCCCGTAGCGGCTCCGACGCCGGACCGAGCAGCACCACCATCCCCTCACCCGCGTACCGGCCGAGCATCTCCCACGAAGCTGCCGGCGGCGCACCCGCGGCGAAGGCCTCGGCGTGCACGGCGGATACGAGTCGGCATAGCCGTGCCCACCCGGTCGCGTTCCTGGCGAGGAGCGTGGCCCGGAACGGTGCCTCGGCTACGTGCGCTCCTCCGCGCACCGGGGAACGCCGGCGGGCCTCGGCGGAGGGCGTATGAGGGGCGATGCCGAGGTCGACGCCGAACAGCGGCTTCACCCCGGCGGCTGTGGCGGCCTTCGCGAAGCGCACCGTGCCGGTGACCATGTCGCGGTCGGTCAGCGCCAGCGCCCCGATCCCGCGCTCGGACGCCCGCGCGACGAGATCATGGGAGTGCGAGGCACCGTATCGGGCCGAAAACCCACTGCTGACATGCAGGTGAGGGACGCTTTCCCGCATCACACCCTCCGCCCATAACCCCCAAAGTGTTACTAATCGAACTCTTCTCCCTCGACTGTATCGAACATTAATTCGAACATGCGAGTTCAGGGCGCGTAATTTCAGCCAGCCAGGTCGTTGGGTGCGAGGTCGGGGCGTAGTCGGTGCCAGGAGGGGTGGCGCAGGCGCCCGGCACGGGTGCGGGAGGTGTAGCGGACTTCGCCGACGAGCTGGGGGAGTACCCACCGGGCTCCGGTCACCGGCGGTATCTGGGCAAAGGGGCAGGCGTCGATGGCCGCGGCCTGGAGAAGTTCGGCGAGGCGGGCGCGTTCGGCCTCGCTCCAGCCGGTGCCGACGCTGCCCGCGTATTGCAGCAGCCCGTCGTGCCACTCGCCGACCAGGACGGCCCCGGGCAGGCCGGTCAGCCGTCCTCGTCCGGGAACCCACCCGCCGATCACGACGTCGGCCAGTCGGTGGACCTTGATCTTCACCCAGGTCTTCGAGCGTGCCCCGGGCTCGTACCGGGAGGTGAGCCGTTTCGCGATCAGCCCCTCCAGCCCGGCCTCCCGGGCCATCTCCCACGCCTCAGCCCCATGCCCAGTGATCGCCGCAGGCGTCGACCAGGCAGGCCCGGCCAGCCCGAGACCTTCCAGCAGCGCCCGTCGCTCCGCGTACGGCAGTTGGGTCAGGAGCCGGCTGTCGAGGTGCACGACGTCGAAGAGCATCAGGTGCGCGGGCACCCGGCTCGCCATCCGTGCGGCCTTCGCGGGAGAGCCGGTCAGCCCCATTCGCTGCTGGAGGCGCTCGAAGTCGCTGCGGCCCTGCCTGTCGAGCGCCACGATCTCCCCGTCCAGCACGGCGCTCCGCGCGCCGATGGCTACGGCGAGGGGGAGGAGCTCGGGGTAGGCGGCGGTGATGTCCGTACCCGAACGAGCGCGCAGGAGGATCGTGCCGTCGCCCGGCAGGTAGACCATGGCCCGCTGGCCGTCCTGCTTCACCTCGAACGCCCACTGGTCCTCCACCCCCGCCGAGGGCAACGGGCCGGGTGTTGCGAGCATCGGCTCGATCCTCGGCAGCACGGCACCAGCAGCACTGGGAGGGTCAGGATGCACTGCGCTTCTTCGCGGCCGTCTTCTTCGCCGTCTTTGTCGACGCCGTGGACTTCTTCGAGGCGGTCGTCTTCTTCGCCGGTGTCTTCCTGGCGGTCTTCTTCGACGGTCGCATCTCGTGCACGGTGGCGTCCTCGCCATCTTCGCCGCGGGACTCCTTCGCGGCCTTGACGGAGGCGTTCAGGGCGGCCATCAGGTCCACGACCTCACCCTTCTCCTTCCCCTCGTCCTCGGCCGGGGCGGGTAGGGGCTTGTCCTCCGCCTTCGCGGCGATGATGTCCTCCAGGGCCTCGCGGTACTCGTCGTGGAAACCGGACAGGTCCTCGATCGTCATCCGCTCGGCCAGCTCCAAAGCCTGCTCGATCTCCTCCTCGCCGACCTCGACCTCGCGTGGAGCCAGCTCCTGCGGGCTGCGGACCTCGTCGGGCCACTTCATGGAGTGCAGCACGATCGCCCCTTCGCGGATCCGCAGCAGGCCCAGGCGCTCGCGTCCGTGCCACGCGAACTTCGCCACCGCGACCTTCGAGGACCGCTCCAGGGCTTTGCGCAGCAGGGTGTAGGGCTTGGCGGCGACCTGTCCGTCGGCAGCCAGGTAGTAGGAGTCGCTGATGCGGACCGGGTCGATCGAGTCGGCGTCGACGAACGCGGCGATCTCGATCGCCTTCGCTGTCGGCAGCGGCATCTGCTCCAGCTCCTCGTCCGTCACCGGTACGGTTTCGTCCTTCGCGATCTCGTAACCCTTGCCGATCTCGTCCTGGGACACGACCTCACCGTCGAGCTCGCACACCTTCCTCGTCCGCACCCGCCCCATGTCTGCAAGGTGCACCCGGTGGAAGTGGACGTCATGGTCTTCGGTTGCGGACACGATCTTCACCGGGATCGTGACCAGCCCGAAGCTGATGGCACCGGCCCACAACGGTCGCGGCATCTCTTCCACCTCCAGTGCCCTTGCGCCGCTGCTCGGCGAGGGAAGGGTCGGGTACGCCCGGTCGGAAGCACCGGGTCGGCTACGTACTCCTGATCCTCACGCTTGGCAGGTCTGCCCGCATTCCCACTCCACCGTCGGCAGCAGGGGAAGGCTCGCGTCCTGGCACCCTGGGGGTGAGCGCGGAAGCGTTCCTGCGGTGAACCTTCTCGCCCGCGTGGGTGACCCCGGGGACCTTGGCTTTCGTCGCAGGTCGGTGGAGCCGATACACAGCGGTGGTGATCAAGAACATCGCGCTCGGATTCAGCGCACTCTCCCTTGCCCTCCTTCCCCTTCTCTCGGCCCCCGCCGCGCAGGCCGCACCCTCACCCGAAGTGACGACGCTGGCCGACGCGGTCGGCCTGGTGAAGGTCACCGAGGAGGACCGCACCGGCTACACCCGCACCAAGTTCAAGCACTGGAACAGTGGCGACGACTCGGGCGACGGGTGCAACACCCGCGCCGAGGTCCTCATCGCCGAGGCCGTCGTCGCGCCGACGGTGGAGGCTGGCTGCAAGCTGACCGGCGGCACCTGGGTGAGCTACTACGACGGCCAGGAGGTCGTCTCCGCCGGCTCCCTGGACATCGACCACATGGTCCCGCTCGCGGAGGCGTGGGACTCCGGTGCGTCGGCCTGGACGCCGGCGCGGAGGGAGGCGTACGCGAACGACCAGGGCGCGGATGTCTCCCTGGTCGCGGTGACCGCACGCACCAACAGGTCGAAGAGCGACCAGGACCCGGCGGACTGGATGCCGCCGTCATCGGAAGCCCAGTGCCGGTACGTAGGTGAGTGGGTGTCGACCAAGCTCCGCTGGCAGCTCACCGCGGACGACCGCGAGCTCGAAGCGCTGAAGGTATTCGCTGAGGGGCCGTGCGAGGACACCATCGTCCGCTACACCTCGGTCGCCTGACCTGTACGTTCCCTCTCTCGTGAGGAATGCCGGGAGTGGCGTCGGGTCCTGCCCTTGCTGGAAGCAGGGCAGGACCCGACGGGTGCGGAAGACCATGCGGACCCGCTGTTCGGACATCGGTAGTTGGCAGATGAGAAAATCCCGGATGATCTGGATTTTCTCCAGAGGGGGCGCACCCGGGCCCAGATGCGCGGATCAGGGTGCCTCGGGAGCTTCGTGCTGGTGCTTCAGCTGCATCCGCGCATCGACAACCTGGCCCTGCTCCACCTGCTCCCAGAACGGGTGCGTCGACACGGTGATGCTTAGCTCCAATAGTTCGGCCTGGAACCGTGCCACCTCAGCGTGCTGCTCCTCGGTGTAGCCGGGGCTATCCAGTTTCGAGGACCGGAAGCCGGAGTGCAGCTGCTTCTCCGCCTCCCAGCCGGGCAAGGCCTCCGCCGACCACGGCAAGGTTCGGGCGTATTCCTCGTAGGCGGCACGGCTGCGATGGAGGGCGAGCTGGGTGTCGCGGAGGTCTGAGGGGAAGTCGTACGTGGCCACCCCTTACCAGTACAAATGTTCGAATTCGAGGTACCAGGTCACGCGCCGTGAACTGCGCGGACTCCATCCGAACGGATGCGATAGCGCAGGTGCTTCCTGCCGTTGCTCATGGGCCGATGAGGATGTCGTGGGTGTCGATGCGGCGCCAGATGACGTGCGGTGTGCCGGGACGAACCTCGGTCCCGTACTCGAACGTGGCGCGTCCTGCGGGGCCGGTGCCCATGGACCAGGTGAGTTCGTAGACGCCCGGGGTACGGCGCACGCCCTTGATGCGGAGTCCGGGGCGGAACTGGCTGCCGGTGCGCAAGTCGTCGACGAAGGCCGCCACGGTCCGGCGGAAGCGGCGGCGCTGCGCCGGGGTGAGGCGGCCTAAGCCGGTGGTGAAGCGGGGCAGCGTTTCGTAGGTCGGCACGTCGGTCCTCCAGGCAGCAAGAAGCCCCCGGCGCTGCCGGGGGCGAGAGTGGGTGACGTGGTGCTGGGTGCGGCGTCCTTGGCCGCTGGGTGGGGGAGCAGTTCGTAGTAGGGCCCTCGTTGACGCTGGAGGCGTCTACTTGAGGTTTCGTGGTGTGTGAGGCTGGTGTGGCGGGGTGTCCGCGCAGCATTTGCATGGCCGGGTGGTGTCCGCCGGGCGGGCGCGGCGCCGCTGGAAGTGCCCGCCGGACAGGATCGGCTGTGAAGTTCCGGTGAACCCTCCCGTCCCACGGGATCGGGCTTTTATGCAGTTCAGAGCTGGTGTCCTCTGTGCGGATGCTGAGTGTCGCGAAGGTCCAGAGGCGCAACGCCTGGCGCTACTACGTACGCGGAGTCGCCTTCGGGGACGGCCGCCGCCCGGTCTGCCAGTCCCTCAAGGCCGCCCAGGAGCTGGCCGGCCTCCCGCCGGGACGGTGGTTGGGGCGCGGCCTGACCGCGCTCGGGCTCACCGCGGGCGCGGAGGTGTCCGAGCGGCAGATGGAGCTGACCTTCGGTAAGGGCCGGCACCCGGACGCAGACCGCATCGAGCAGCACCTCCTGGACGACGGCGTCGGTCCGGCCGCCGCGCGGCGGGCGACCGTGCTCGGGCAGCCGATCGAGGAGATCGAGGCCCGCAATCAGACCCCGCTGCTCGCCCTCGACTTCACCTTCCGCCCGCAGGCGTCCCTGCACGTGCTGTGGGCGCTGGGCGACGCCCACACCCGCCGCGTCATCGAGCGGGCGCACGAGCGGGCCATCGACAGGGCACTGCGATGGATCGAGGACGACGTCGCCGAGACCCGGTGGTCGTCGGGCCGCGGCCGTGCGAAGACGCCGGCCTTGGTGGTCGCAGCCTTCCGGCACTTCGAGAATCGCGATGGCTTCCCGCTCCTGCATGAGCACTGCTTGGTCCTCAACCGCGTGCAGCGCCTGGACGCTGACGGTGATCCGGTGTGGGGTGCGCTGGACACCCGCCGCCTCTACCGCCACGTGGTGGCCGCCGGGACGCTCTACACCCTCGCGATGACGACCGAGGTGTGCGAGGAGCTCGGGTTGGCGACGGTGCCCCGGGAGGTGACGCCGGGCCTGCGCCCCGTCATGGGAGATCGCGGGTGTCGACTCCGAACTCATCGACTGGTCGGCCACCCGCCGCCAGCAGATCGAGGACGTCCTGGAGGGCCTGACCTACCAGTACGCGCAGGAGCACGGGCGGCTGCCCGGCGAGCAGGCCCGGCACGGTATGGGGTGGTGGGCGGCGCAGGACACCCGCCGGGAGAAGAAGACCCCGCGCCCGCTGGAGCAGCTGCTCGCGTGGTGGAAGGCGTCCGCACTGCTGAAGTTCGGCAAACAGATGGTCGGCGGGCTCCTGAACCGCTGCCGCGCAGCGGGCGCGGCGATCCGGGCCCGAGTGGACCCGCACGTCGACGTCATGCTCGCCGCCGTCGACGTCGCCGCGGTCGTCTTCACCGTGCGCGGCAAGTTCGCCCGCCGCCACATCCTGGCCGAAGCGCGCCGGCACCTGCTGGAGACCCTGCGCGGCCGCGAGTTCACGCGCGGCCTGGACGACTACATCGCCAGCCGCGCCCTGTCCGACCACGGCCGCCAGACCACCGACCCCCAGCCCGACCGCCAGGCCCCGGCCGCCGACCAGATCTTCTACACCGCCGACTTCACCGCACCCGATCCCTGGTTCATCGCCGGCACCGACGGCACGCCGCCCCGGGAGTCGTCCCGCTACGAACGGGCCCGGGTCGCCAGCCTCGCCGTACGCAACGCGATCCGCGCCGCCCGCACCGCATCCGCCGGGCAGGCCGACGCCCCGGCCGCGACGTCGGCCGCCGCGCGTACGGACGACCAGCACCACGACCCGGCGTCATCCCCGCCGCACGCCGTCGACCACCCCGACCGGGACGCGACCCTCACCCCGGCGCAGCAGGCCGCCGCCATCCACGCCCAGCAGCAGGCCGCGATGCCCGAGGAATACCTCGGTGGCCGCACGACCGACGCGGGGACGTGGCTGCGCACGCCGAAGAACCTGGAACGGCTCGCCGCCTTCACCCGCGCCTCCGCCGCCCGCCGCCGCACCTACGAGGACACCAAGCCCCCGGCCGCGCTCGACGCCCCCGCCGCCGACGGCAACCGCCAGGAGCACGAGCAGCAGCACCAGCACCCCGGCCACGGCCAGGGCCCCGGTCCCCGGCCGTAACCGCCCGACGGGACGCACATCGAAGCCACCGCACCAGCCCCCGAGCACGCCCCGGCGCCCCGGCCCCGCAGACACCAGGGCGCGGCGAGAGAACGGAGACCGCCCCCATGACGAGGAGGAACCCATGGCCGACCTGATCCTGATACACCTCTCGCCGAAGCAGCGCGAGCGCCTGGAGCACCTCGCCGACGCCAGCCGGCTGCGGACGGCGCTGTACCCGCCGCCGAAGCCGCGGCCGTCGGTCCGGCGCCGCTCCCGGCAGTACCCCGGCGGCCGGCCGAACCCGTGGCGCACCCCGCGCCTGCGCCACCGCCGGGGCTGAGTGGACACGGTGGACCCCACCGCGCCGCGCTCGGAGGGAGTGGACGCCACGGGGGTGCGGATCGAGCGGTCCACTCAGTGCGCTCCACCCGGTGCGGGAGGGCGGAACACCCCAACATCCGGAGCGGTGGGCGGTGCATCGGGCGCACCGGTGTGGCCGCCGACGATGCCGAGCACTCCCGCCGCACCGGTGCGCCGCACCGCACGGTCCACTGGCACGCGTCGGAGTGGCCGCCACTCCCGTCCGTTCCACTCGATGTGTGTACAGAGGGTGACGGAGCATCGGATGCGGTGCAGTCGATGCACCCCCCTTGACCAGGTGTGCCGCCGGATTCCACCCAGCCCATCGGATGGAAAGCAACCCTTGTCCACCCACGAGTCTCGGCGTGATCATCGACGTTTCCCCTTGACACACTCCGCCGCCACCACGGAGACGCCCAGCACCGTGCCCTTGATGCCCGGTGTGGGAGGGGAGACTTCTTCGTCACGGCGCACCGCGCACCGTCACCGTCCGTAAGGCGGGTGCGTGGTGCGGAGGATGCCGTGCATCGCCGCATCGCGGTGCGTTCCACCGGGTGGGAGTGCGCAGCATCGTCCGCACCGAGTGGAGAGTGGAGGCCATCGCGAAGCGCACCAGGTGCGGGTGGAGTCCACTCGGTGTGCTCCACCGGGTGGGGGAGTGCGTTCCATCGCGCGCAACTCAACGCACCATGCGCGCCAGTCCGCACCCGCGCGCCACCGCCCGGGCCCTCCAGCGGGCGTGGCGCGCGCGGTCCCGCAGACGTCAGCCTCTACGGTCCGCGCGTGGGACAGAACCCGGCACAGAAGGCCGCTCAGGCGGCAGGTGGGCAGCAGCCGAAGAAGCGGCCCGGCAAGGCGCAGCGCGAGGCGTCTCTGCGGGCGCAGGCGGCGAGGAAGAAGGCCGCTGGCGGGAAGCCGGCCGTGAAGAAGGCGGTGGCCAAGAAGACGGTGCCGCTGCCGCGCGGGTCGCTGCGGGCCGCGTACGGCGGCACCTGCCAGGCCTGCTTCAAGGACTACGCCAAGGGCGAGGTCATCACGAAGGCGACCGAGGGCTGGGCACACCCCGGCTGCGCGCCCCGGAGACTGTCGGCGGCGGAGCGGGAGTTCGCCCGGAACAAGGCGAGGATCGAGAGCGGCGAGACATTCCGGGGCCAGAAGCCCTCGGACTGGCGGCGCGGAGCCTCACCCTCCAGTACGCGCCCCGCCCGCTGAGCCCGGCCTGCCGGTGTGGCGTCAGCCACGGACAAACCGGGACAACGAAAGGTGGTCCAGGGACGTACCGGGCACCGGTGACGGTCGGGCGTCAGACCGCGGACAAGGGGTGACCTCGCACGGTGGCTCCGGCCCGTACGCACTTCCGCGTACGGGCCGGACCTGTCACCGATCCGGCCGCGACGGCCGGAGAATCCCGAGGATCCGATGACCTCCGCACCCGACCCGCGCACCCGCCCGGCCCCGGCGGACACCACCACGACAGCAAGCCCCACGGCGAGCCCTGCGGCAGGCCCCGCACCCAGCCCCGCAGCCATCGGCCGCCGCCTGAGCGTTGTTGCTGATCAGACCACTGATTCGCCTGCCCCGGCCGGTTGCAACTCCTCTTCTCCGCGTACTGATGTACTTGGAGAAGCGTCCCGGCCCCGTAAGGCCGCAGTCGCGAAGGCCGGAGCGGAACTCCGCGGCGAGGTCCTGCTCACCCTCGCCCAGCTGCGCCTTGCCACACCCCGCCAGCTCAAGGCGCTGCTGCTGCCGCACCAGCAGGACACCGACCACGTACGCCGGGCGCTGCGTAACCTGCTGGAGTCCCCGGCTTTGGTCGGCCGGACCAACCGCGCCCAGCAGAGCTACTGGCACTGCACCCCGGCCGGCCTCGCCGAAGCGGCGGCCTCCGGTGAGCTCGCACCCACCACCGGCCGGACCACGGGTAAGCGCATCGCCGCGAGCAGGACCGGCCTCCGGGAGCACGGCCTGGCCCTGGTCGACACCGTCATCGCCTTCCACCAGGCGCAGCTCGCCGATCACGCGGACTGGCGGGTGGAGGTACCCCACCCCACCCCAGCAGGGAACCTGCTGCCCGACGGCGTGGTGCTCCTGGCAGACGGTTCCAGCGCGTTCGTGGAGATCGACCGCACCATGTCCTACGCCCGCCTGATCGCCAAACTGGAACGCTACGACGCCTACCGGGGCGCCCCGGTAGCCGGGCGCGGGAACGCCGCCCGCCCGCCGCGCTCGCACTGGCAGGAGAACTACGCCGGGCCGTCCCTGGAGCGTCCGTTCCCGCCGGTGCTGTTCGTCTTCGCCCCGGCCCGGCGCCGCGCGGACCCGGACACGAGAGAAGCCGCCTTCCACGAGCGGGCCGGCCGCGTGGGGAGCGTGGGCTACCGGCTCACCGTGGCGACCACGACCCTGGCCCTGCTGATGGAGCACGGGGCGGGCAGGTCGGTGTGGCGGGTCGTCGGCAACCACCGGGGTGAGGAACGCCGGACCCTGGCCGCACTGCCGAAGGCGCGATGAGTACGGCGGGTCCGGCCGGTCTTCTCGCAGGCCGGACCCACCGCCGCCGGCCAGGCGACCGCGTTCCATAGGGAGGGCGGCGTTGGAACGCTGTGACCAGGCATTTTCCAACACGGCGCCGCTCGTTGGAACGCGGTCTGCCATGGGTGGGGAGGTGCCGTACCAGCGGAGAGACGGTCCGGCTTCCATCCGCTCGGTCCCGTTGGAACGGGCGAGGGCTCGTCACCCAGGTAGGGCCAAGCCCTGGTCGGGGCTCCCCCGGATCCGCCTCATTCAGGGGCCGGTTTTTGAAACCGGCCCCCGATTCCTGCAGATCAGTCAGCCAGAAGTCTCTGCGTCGTCGGTCAGAGCTCCGGCCCCGAGGGCCCGACGGGTGCCCAGGGCGCGAGGGAGATGGGACCCGACGACGCCGCGCTCCCGCAGTTCGTGAAGGTCCGGCAGGCGTGTGCCGGGGAGCGCATCGAGGATGTCGGCCTCAGCCGCGCGGATGCTGCTGGGCGCGGGGGCCTGGGGTCCTGCGCCAAGGACGCGGCGAGTGGTCACGGAGCTCATCGTACGAGCGTGCACCGCCGACAGCTGACCGTAAGCGGGACATAGGAATAGCCCTCCGGCGTCATGGCCGCCCAGAGGCAGGAGCCGCCTGGGCGCGGGATGTTGCGTTGTATCTGGCCGGCGCCCTGGCGCCCCTTTCGGCGCCGTGGAACGGCACCGGATCGAGAGCCGGGGGGAGCATCGTCAGGTATCTCCTGTAGACCTGGCGACATGAAGCTCAACGACCTCGGCCCGCTGATGGCCCGCCGCCTAGACGGCGGCCTCAGCTTCAACCGATTCCGCTCCGACCCGGCACTGGCCGCCCTGCATTGGCCGGACGACGTCCTGGAGCAGTTCCTCTTCGAGCATGGCGACAACGGCGCCTTCGTGCACGACTACGGCACCATCGACCTTCGGCACATCACCTGGCAGCTGGAGACCATCCCCGCTGCGGACTTCCACACCATGCCGACAGGGAAATCCGACGTCGGCTGCATCGAGAGCTACGCCGCCCATCCGGTGCACTGGGTCGCGGTCCGGCCCCCAGAAATCAGCCGGCACTGGGAAGAGCACGGGACCTGGCTGCGACCGCCGCTCCTGATCGACCGGCGCCTCCTGGACCCGGTGGACAATGGACTGCAGGTCCTCGAGGGACGTACACGCGTCGGCGTCCTGCGCGGCCGCGTCCGCGAGCAGCTGCGCGTCGCCCCCAACCACCACGCATGGGTAGGACGTCCGTAGAGGCGAACGTGCTCGCTGCGTACGCTGCGGGCATGAAGGCGATCTTGCGGAGGGGTGCTGATGACTGAGAAACCCGTCTGTGCCCACCGCTCATCGGGATACGGCGACACACGACAAACGGTTGCTTTGGGGCTGGGATGAGCATCCGTGACTGAGGCCGCCCAGAACACCGTGGGCACCAAGGACACACGTCTGATCGTGGTCCGCGGGAACAGCGCCTCGGGCAAGTCGTCCGTCGCGGCCGGTCTGCGCGAGAAGTTCGGCCGCAACCTCGCCATCGTGGGCCAGGACAACCTCCGCCGGATCGTGCTCCGCGAACGCGACCGGCCCGGCGGCGCCAACATCGGGCTGATCGACCTCACTACCCGCTACGCCCTGGACAACGGCTTCCACGTAGTCGTCGAAGGCATCCTGTACGCCGACCGCTACGGACCCATGCTGCAGGACCTGGTGCGCGCCCACCGCGGTGTCTCACGCTGCTACTACCTCGATGTGCCGTACGCGGAGACGGTGCGACGGCACGCGACGAAGCTGGATGCCGAGTACCTCCAGCAGGTCACCTCCGATCACCTCAGCGACTGGTACCGGGCCAAAGACCTGCTACCCGGCGCCCTGGAGACCGTCATCGGGGCGGACAGCTCCCTGGAGGACACCGTCGCGCAGATCCTGCACGAGAGCGGGCTGGACGAGATCGCCCCGATTGACCGCTGAGGCCGCAACCGGCCCCCTGCTCGCCGCACGAACCGGTGACGGGGCTGGCCCGACCCAGTCTGTGCCGCGCGGCCGTGCAGGACGGGTGCCGACCAGGAGCCCAGCGCGTCCGCCGGCTCTTGGCACTGTCACCCGTTGCTGTGGTTTCCCAGCGCGTGGCGTGCTGCGGAAAGGAACGTCCTACGGGTCTCGGTCAGGCGAGTGGACTGGCCCGTCATGTAGTCGAGGACGGTGACCCGGCCCTCGTGGACGGCATCGCGCAACAAGACAGCAGCTTCTTCGCGTGGCAGGTTGGTTCTCTCCAGGAACTGCACCGCGGTCTCGTACACATGCCGCAGGGCAGTGTAGGCCTCACCAATGGAGTCGTACGGGTGGCCACCTCGCGGTACGTAGTGGCCGAGAGCGCTGATCGTTCCCGGACGGACACCGGGCGGCGCTTCCACAGCTGTATAGGCGTCACGCATGCCGGCGAGACGGACCTGGAGGTCGAGCAGCGCGTTGACCGCATCGGTGACCGGTGTGCTCGACTGCTCCCGCCGTGTGACAGCGTTCCTCTCCTCCACCTGCCTGGCATAGAGGGCACGCCAGGTGCGGGCAGCGAAGCTGCTGCTCAGCGCCGCTTCGGCGATCTCATCGCAACAGGCCACCAGTTCCTGGGCGGCCCCCACCAGTTCCGCGTCGCCCTCCAGCTCCAGGACAGCCAGCGCCCGCTGGAGATCGCGGCTGGCCGGTCGCAGACTGTCCGGTACGCCCGTGCCGTCCAGGACCTGGTCCAGGATCCCGACCAGTTCCCCGATGGCGAGGAGGAACACCGAGCATGCCTCCCGGCGTACGCCGCGCAGCCATTGGTCGTGAGCCGAGTCCGATTGTGCTCGGACCGTGTCCAGCGCGGCTTGATAGGCCGTTTCCGCCTGGCGGAGACCCGCCTGGTGGGTGGCGCCAGCGGTCTGGAGGGCAGCACGGAGCTGCCAGCGCCCGATCAGTAGCGTGCACGGCACCCCCACGACAGCTACCGAGGTGGTGACGACCAGCGCGATCCCTTGTAAGTCCATCGCAGCACATCGTGCCAATCCGCAGCAGGCAGGTCAGGGGAATCAGCACACAGGCCTGACTAGTGTCACCTGTCGAAGGAGGCCGACGGCAAGGGTGCGGAGGGTTGCGATGCTCCATAGCTATGGAGACACAGGATGTGTCTTCGTGCATGAGGCCAAAGTGCAGGCGCTCGCATTGCCCGCGACCACCAGCACGGAAGGCGCGTTCCCCTGCTACGGCTAGAGCTGATATGGCCTAATTTCGGTCGCGCTTGATCAGGCGCCCGTCTCTCGGGGACGCGGATACCGGTGAATAGCGTCTGCGTCAAATCCCTCTAGGCCGATTACGCTGTTCGCATATTGCAGTGATATGTGCACGCCTTCGATCTGCGTAAGGGGAGTGACGTCGATGATGTCAGGTAAGGCGTTGCGGCAGTGGACGAGCAAACTTTTCAGGTTAGGAAAAATGTCAGGGACAAGATGTAGTTGTGTGTCTGCGTCGATGGGGGACAACTGTAGGTGTGTCACATTTGGCATGGGGGTGGCCTGTGCTAGATCAAACTCGGAGATAACAAGGTCGGTCAGGTTTGGCAGTGAGGAGATTTCTCGCCACTCTGTTGGGGTTGGTCCCGAGTTGATGATCAGAATTTCCAGAAGTTGCCACTTCGAAATTCCCTCTAGCGAGGCATCGATCGTGCGGACTAGTCGCAGTGCGGTTAAGCCCGGAGGTGCGGGCATGTCCTCAAGGCTTTCCCAGGGCAATCGAGTGTAGAGAGATAGGTCGGTGAGTTCTGGTAGGAATGCCAGGGCGTCGAAGGAGGCTTCGTCCGGAAAGCGCAGGAGGCCCAAGGATCTCAGCGGAAGTCCTGCAAGGTCTTCAATGTGAGTGAGTTGGCTACACTCGGATAGGGTGAGTTCCCGCAGGGCAGGGAGCCGGCGTATGAATTGCAAGTCCGTTAGTAATTTTCCATCGTATATTCGTAGTGTTTGGGTATGCTCGGGGGAGAGATGCTCGATCGTTTCCTCATCTGTGAAAGCTTCCTGAAAATTGATGTCAATAATGGGCTTCAGTGCCTGCAACGCGTTGCGCTGGTCATTTGTCTTTACGACCGGGGTTAAACGGTCCTTGAAGGGGTGCAGAATTTCCCGTGCGTAGGGGATAGGGTCGAATTTGTCCCAGCCCTCGGCGAGCCAGTAAGGGGCTGACTCGGAATTGAGTGACTGGGTGAAGTTGCTGAGGAAGGCGTAGGCGTGATCGCCTCCGATGGTGGCGGCAGTCTGGATGACGGCGCTTACTTCGTCATACTCCAGGTCGTCAGGCCCTGGTAGCAGGTCCAGGATGCCTGGTCCGAGCGCGGCAAGACCCGTCGCTTCTTCCGGCGAGCGGGGTGGCATCAGGACACGTGCCCGTTGTTCGACCAGTTTGCGAACGGACGGGTCGATTTCTGTGGCGTACTGCAGGCTGGCAGCTGCCAGGAGGTGAAGTCTGCTGCCGTGCTCAGTCTCGGCGTCACCGCGTTCGATGAGTCGGCGGAGCAGATCAGCGCTTTCGGTGGGGCGGGCGTGAGCGACGGCCATGCGTACGACGTCTTCCCACTGGTCGTCGTGGGCGTTGTTGACGAGTAGAGGGAAGTCGTGGGCTTCGATGGCGGCTTTGGCTCCGAGGTAGTCCTGGAAGGTGCGGTGGACGAAGTCGATGGTGTCCGCTGTGGGCTGGCGCAGTAGTCCGCTGCGGCCGACCAGGTGCGTGAGAACCTGGTCGCCGGTGCCCTGTTCGGCCACGGCCTGCATAGCTGGCAGCGCGTCGCCGATCAGGGCCAGCGCAGTGGCTCGTTCCATCTCGGTTTGGCGGTTGCGGATGAGCCAGTAAGCCAGACGCTGCAGTAGCTGGACGCTCTGGTGTTCGGTGAGCTGGATGCCTTCCGGGCCGTCGATGCTGCGCTCGAGGTCGCGGCGCACGAGCAGCATGGACAGGGCTGCCTCGTACAACTCCATGCGGCTGTGAGGTAGATGACCGCGGCGGTCCCTGTGCAGCGCGCAGATCAAGGCACACATCAAGGGTGTGCTGGACAGTTGCGCCAGATCGCGCTGAGCACGCACGGTGACCTGGAGCGCTGTTTCGAGATCATGTAGCTGTGCTCGCTCGGTCTCGGTCGTAGAACTGTGCCGGGCTGCGGTATGCCACCGGTGAACGAAGACTCCGGTGTCGGCCGCACTCATGGGCCGCACTGACAGTTCGGTGAAGTGCGACGAGGCCAGCCAGCCTTCCGGGACAGCGGACGGACGTGTGGTGACCACGAAGCGTGCGTCCTTGTAGGCCGCCAGAAGCTGCTCGAGCCAGTCCCGCGTGGCGCCGCGGTGCTCTTGAGGAACTTCGTCGATGCCATCGACCAGGACCAGTGCCTCCCCCCTGTCGAGCACGGCATCGGCCCAGCCCTCGGGTTGTGATGCGGCCAAGGGGGTGCCGACCGCAGACAGGAAATCGTGCGGCTCGGGAAGAGGGCCACGCCTCACCAGCGTCCGCAGCGGCAGGACGAAAGGAATGCGCCCCCGCCAGCCCGCCAGTTCCTCCGGCAGCTCATCGCGTGCCGTCGCGACAGCCAGCCACTGCAACAGTGTCGTCTTTCCGCTGCCCGCGAGTCCTCGCAGAAGAACACGGCGGCAGTGGGCCAGCGCGTGCTCCGCACGCTTCACGACGATGGACGGCCGGTTGGCTTCCTCATTGCCCGTAAGCCAGTCTTCCGGCCGCTCTGCCAGTTCCAAGCTCAAGTATGCCGCGTCCAGCGGCCAACGCGCGCGTTCCGGCCGGCTCAGATCCAGCCCCACGACCGTCAGCTGGGAATGCCGCTCCGCCACGTAACGGAGGTACCGCTCCTCAAACGAGGGCTGCTCCTTCGACCGCGTATGCCTACGGGTAACCAACCTCGGATAGTCCCCGCGTGCCTGCGGCACGCGGGAGGCGGCGTTACGTAGTGCCAGCAGAGGTCCCACATCTGTACCCAACGCCTTCGCCAGGGCCACCAGCGTGGCCTCGGAAGGCAACGCCTGACCATTCAGTGCCTGGCTGACCGTTGTCCGCCCCAGTCCGGTCCGCTGCTGCAACCCGCCCATCTGCAAACCACGCTGCACCCTGAGGGTACGCAGCCGAGACGCGAGCTCCGCCAACGGATCCTCGTTCACGTCCCCCATGTCCCGCTTCTCCGTCCTGCAGAGCGACCGTCCTCGTTCATCTTTGTTCACCCCGAACCCCGGCGAACACCGAAACCGCGAAATTCCTTGGTGTCACCTCGTCAACCGTCCCGGGAAGAAGCCATGAACACCTCATCCAGCCACCTGATGCTCCTGGTCCTACTCCTTGCGGTCGTCGCGATCTTCTGCACCCTTGTAGGAGCAGCGGCCGGCAAGCTTGCCCGCATCGAGGGAGCCACCTATGCCAGCGCCCTGCTACGGGGTGCCCTGGCCTTCGCAGGCAGCGCCACCCTCTCCCTGGCACTGCTGACCTTCCTCCTCGCAGCACTATGAAGACGGATGCAGTGCTGCACCTCGACGGACGCACATACGCCGCCGGGCACGACTGCGGTACTCGGTCGCGAGGGACCGGAAGGGGCGGGAGAGGACGGACTACCGGGCCCCGTCGGCATTCCGCTGTGGGTGGGGGCCGAGAGGCTGGTCGGACGAAGGACGGCAACGAGCAGCTGCTGCGCGGGCGGATGAACGGCTACGAACACGACGATCACCCGGGTCCGCTGCTGCACCAGACGTACGCCGCGCTGGTCGGCGGCCTGCTGAGCGGGCTACTGCTTGGCATCACGGGCTGGCGGCCGAGGCGCTGACGTCGCCTTGATGGCCGAGCTGGGGCTGTGGCCGGCAATCCCGGTGATCAGCCGGTCCGAAAAGCATTAGGTCGGCGAACAACGGCTCCCTAGCCTCTCTCTATGACATGGAGCGAGGACGATGGCACGGTCAGCCGGACGTTCGATGACTGGAAGTGGAACGAACGGGAGAACCGTGCCTTCCTGCGGCTCTCCGCCCAGTGGTCGGAGGGTGCCTATAAACAGGCTTGGGAGGAAGCCGAAAATTCCTTTTCTGCACACTTCGATCCCCACCGTCACTACGGGGATGAGCACGTCGATATCTTCGACGATTCGGTCGACGGGCTCTGGCCTCACTCCTATGCCTGGATCACGGAAGCGTCAGTGGTGAGGAACGCCGTTACGGCGTTCGAGGTGTATCTGGAGAAGGCGTTGTTGGAGGCCCTCGGTTCGTCCTTCACAATGGAGGGTAAGAAACACAGCATCAGGCTGGCCGCTCCACGGGGATTCGAGTCGCCGGGATGGAAAACCCTGGTTACTGCCCACAAGATTCTCGGTAGTGACGTTGAGACGGGCGACGTGAGGTGGGCCAGAGAGCTTCGCCATCTTCTGACACACCAGAACGGTGAACTGCGTAGCGAGGACGCATTGGCCCGGTTTCATGACCCGGACGCCGAGCACGACCAGGACGGGATCATCCGGCCCTACGTGGGCGGAAAGGTTCTTCTTGGAGTTCCGCGCGTGCTGCAGATTCTTGAGTCCCTTGCTGCCGTGGTCCGAAAAGCTGATCCGCTGGTATGGGCCCTCTGCTGGTCTCCTGCAGAACGCCGTGCCCGCTGGTCGAACGTTTTGAGAGAGCTGCACAAGCAAAAGTGCATCGTCGTAGAACCTGTGTGAGTTCGATTTCAGGCCTACACGTACGCCAGTGCGACGCCACACCGTCCGTGCTGACGACATTAGCCGGAGTGCATGCGTGCATGTATGCCTTGGGAGGCGAGGCCCCGGACTCCGTTCAGTAGATAGCCTCTTGTCACCCCTGCTCCGTAGAGTAGCTGTGAGGCGCCTGCGACAGGAGAACAACGTGGCCCCCCGCAATGGGATAAACAAGCGTGAGCTGGACAAGTGGGCGAAGAACGTGGTCAAGGAGGCCAGCAAGAGTCTGGAGCAGGCTCAGCGAAGGAACCCTCCTCGAGGGTCTTCCCAGCTCAACACGAACACCAGCGCTGGGTTCGGTCGTGAGGAGATCGAGGGCAGTGGCTACCTGCCCCGCCTCCTGATGTGGCTGGACGTCCACGCGCAGCAGCACCCGGCGGCGTACGTCGACGTTGCTCGGTTCGTTGAGGAGCACCACACGGAGGACGACGAGGACCCGTCCGTCCTCGCTCTTCAGCTGGAGCAGCGTGGCCTGGTGGACATCGCCCGGGACTTTGCAGGCACTCTCAATGCCCACCTCACGGACGAAGGCCGTGTCGCCGTGCATCGTCTGAAGAATCTACAGAAAGATCGCGCCGCCCGGGTCCGATACACGAGCGACGCCTTCCTGGGGTGGCTGTTCGACTCCGCGGGCGACCAGGCTCCGGTCGACCCGGCCCAATTTCTGGCGACACCCGGCTCGTTCTTCGCCGGAGCTCACACCTCCGCAGCCGATCTGCATCAGGCGCTCGCCTACCTGGCCGAGCACAGCCTCATCGAACGCATCGGCACCGATCCGGCCAGGGTCACCGTCACTTCCGAGGGCGCCAGCTGCGTTCTGGCGGGAGACGGCGTGCGAGATCGCATCAGGTCGTTGCGCACCGGAACGATAGATACCGACGCCCTGCCGAGATCCGAGGGCACCATCGTCGGCCAGCGTCAAGGCGCCGCCCAGGTCGTACATGATCGGTTCGGCACCCTCAACGAGGCACCCGGGACGAACATTCAGTCCGCGACTGCGCAGAGCATCCATAAGGAAGTGCCCAGGCAGGCGACGGGCGACCCTAAGGCATATCGGCGCGATAAGTTCCCCCTGCCTGGCAGTAATCAGGCGGACGTTTTCAGGGCCACGCACAAGACGACCGGCATCGTCGTGGCGTTGAAGCAACTGCGCGTAAAGAGCTCTGGGGGTATGAGGGCTGCTCGCATGAAGCGGGAGATCGAGGCTGGGAAGGCCTTGATGGGTCACCGGCATGCCATTCCAATCCTGGACCACGGCGCTGACTACACCTGGTTCGTCATGCCTTGGGCCGACAGCACAGCCGAGGACCACAGGGAGGATCTGCAGGACTCACGGCTTCTGCGGCGGTTGGTCGATGCCCTCATCTCGGTATTGGCCGAGGCTCATAGGCTCGGCTGGGTCCACCGTGACATCAAGCCGCCCAACATCCTTCTGTTGGAGGGGCGGTGGGTGCTCGCCGACTGGGGCACTGTGCGGCGTCCCGCCGGCCAGACTACGAAGGTTGACCGAACACGGTCCGGTATCGGTACGGAAGGCTTTTCCGCACCTGAGCTGTTCTCGAACCCGGACCAGCGGCCTCAGCCGTCCAGCGACATCTACAGCGTCGGCAGGATGATCGCCTGGGCCCTGACCGGCAATATGCCGCTGCCCAACAAGCAGTTGCTCCCCCTGCCCGGTCCCTGGCGCAACATCGTCCGGGCCGCCACGCAGGAAGACCCCTCCCGTCGGCCCCAGAGTGTCGGTGAGCTGGTGGGTCTGATTGAACGGGAACATGCCGAAATGCCGGTAGACCCCCTAGAGCGGGCCGTGACACTGCTCAAGCAGGCCAACAGCGGCGACGGGAGCGCCGCTGACGCCTTTCTCACCCTGCTCACCGACCACGTGGAGGACTTCGAGCTGCATGCCGTCCAGCTTCCGCAGCTCGAAGCCCGCCTCGCCGCCCAAACGCTCGGCAACAACCTTACTTATGCGCAGACAGTCCTGCAGGCCCTTACCGATCACGTCGGCGGCGCGGACACCCGACGGGTTGAGTACATGGAAGCGACTCAAGTGACGGTTTGGCTTCAAAGCGTGGCCGATCACGCAGCCCGGGAACAACAGTGGGACCTGATGGAGGAAGCCATGCAGGCCATGTGCACGTGGGATGGCGCTTGGGACCAGTGGGACGCACGGGATGTGATCGGTCCTTGGCTCAGGTCGCTCAAGGACGATGCTGCTTCCGTTGCAGCAGCAGTTCTACACGACCACTCGGAATCGGCGGAGCACTTCAGCCACTTCGCGGACGACAGGACCGTCGATCCTCGGATCCGCAGGGCCGTGAGCCAGGTGTAGGTCCCTGCGGACCACAGCCGGGCAAGTACACGACTCTCACACTGCCCATTTCAGCCCGAGAGCGGCGAGTACGGCGAGTTGGTCGGGGGTGAGCTTGGCGCGGCGCCCCTTCTGATTCATGACCCAGACCCCGAGCTTCACGACGTGCTCCTGGCCACCGACCTCGACCTCCTCCTCGTGGCCTCTGGGAACGGTCACGGAACCGGTGCGGGCCTTGTACTGCGCCAGCGCCGCCACGCCCCGCTCGAAGGCGCTCACGAGCGCCGTGGACGGCTTCACAGACGCCTCCAGCTCCAGGGTGATCGGTGTGATGCCGAGCTGCTCCAGGCGTTCGCGCTGCCCGCCGGTCAAGGCCTGCCAGACCTCTGGTTTCCGCTGCCGGGCCAGCCACTTGCCGATGTCCATGCCGTGGACCGTGAAGCCGGGCATGACCTCCACCGCGCCGGCGTGGCCTTCTTCGTCGGCCACCATCTCGCGCAGTGCGGCGTAGTGCCGCTGCCACTCCGCCGGCCACGACGGGTTCCAGTCCGCGTCCACGGCCTCCAGCGCCGCCTCCCACTCCGGGTGACCGTCCAGCGCACCCGCGCGGCGCAAATTGCTCAACCACTGTCCTACCGGTCTGGACAGGGCCACTGCGGACCTCGGAGCACAGAGGGTCCAGTACTGGCCGTAGTACGCCTTCGCGGCCTCCAGGTTCTCCTGGAACCGCTCATCGGCCGGGCTCCAGACCATGCCCAGCTTCTCCAGCCGCTGCGCCCGCCTGCCGGTCATCTGCCCCGCCCCGTAGGCCCGTCGCTGTTCTGCGACCCATGTCCCCAGGGGGAAGGCTCCCTCCTTGAACCCGTACGGAACCCGGGCGTGAAGCTCACGCTCCGTGAACGTCTTGAGCGCCGACCAGCCGCGCGCCCAGTCCTGGCGCTCGGTGTCGATGACGTTGAAGGAAATCCAGTCCGCGACCATCACCGGGTCACGCGGAGCCGCAAAACGCAGCAGCAGACGGGATTCATCCTCACCTTCCTCCGGCGGCGAACCGATGTACTCGGACGGCTGCACGACGTCCTTCTGAGGCTCCTGCGGAATCGCGAGCAATTCGATTGCCTCTTCGTCATGAGCGCGCAGACCCTCCAATACCTTCACCAAAGGCCGATACGATCCGGAGGTGAACATGTCTTCCGGCTGCTCCCCAGGCTGGAGAAATACCGGCACAATCAAAGAGGCGACTTTTCCTTGTCCGGGCTTTTGACGCAGCGCCCGGCCGATCGCCTGGACGATGTCGTGCGGAGCGCCTTTGGGGTCCAGGAAGGCCACCGAGTCCACCGCCCGGATATCGACGCCCTCACCCAGCACCCGGCAGTTGCACAGGACAGCCCGCAGTCCCGTGGACCCGAACCCACCCAGAACCCCCCGCCGACGCTCGGGGACGTGCTCGCCGCACAGCCAGTCCGCCCAGATGCGCGCCGGGTACCTCTCGGGCCGATCAGCGTGCAGCCGCTTGGCCACGCGCTCCAGGCCCTCCGCGAACGCCTGCGCCTCTATCGTCCGATGGTGGAAAGTGATGCACGTCTGGAGGTGGTGCTCCGCCATCGTGTGCAGCAACGCCGCCTGCAGCGCCCCGAGCCGCTCACCGCGGACCCTCTCGCTGTGCCGCTCCTCGCTCATCAGCCGCTCCGGGGTGACGACCGGGTCCTGGAGCTCCAGCACGATGATCTGGTACCGCGCCAGCAGCTTCCGCGACACCGCCGACGCCAGCGAGAGCTTATAGAGAACCGGACCGAAGACCTTCTCGTCATCCATGGAGGCCGCCATCTCCCGCGGCAGCGGGTCACGCACCCCCTCCGCGACCTCATGGTTCGGCCGCTCCTCCCAGATCCGCGGCGTGGCCGTCAGGTACAGCCTCCGGTACGAGGGGATGACGCCCTGGTCGTGGACATCGGCCCACGCCTTGCCCATCGAGCCACTTGTCCTGTGGGCCTCATCGACCACCGTCAGGTCCATCGGGGCCAACTGCTGCCCGTAGGCACCCTCGAACGCCTCCGCCAGGACACCCAGGGACGCGTAGGTGGCGTAGACGGTCACGGGCCCCGTGCCGTGCCACAGCGCCAGCTGCACAGGGTTCGTGGTGGAGCGCACCTTGAGGTTCCACAGCTCCGGGTCGTCGGTGAGGCTGCACACCGCAACCGCCGGCCCCGTGTGCCCAGCCTCGTGCCATTCACGGACCGTCTGAGTCAAGAGGTCCAGCGTCGGCACCAGGACCAGAATGCGCCCCTTGGGCACAATCCGCTTTGCCGACACTGCGGCAATGGTGGTCTTTCCCGTTCCGCACGCGGCATGCACCTGTCCGCGCAGGCCATTGACAGGAATTCCATCCAGTGGAACATCGAGACCGCGCACAATGTTCGCAACAGCCTCGGTCTGGTGAGGAAACAGTTTCCTAGCCATTCCCGTGTTCTCCCTTTCGCGGAATGTCGCGCGTAATAAGAATGGAAGGCCCCGGCGCGATGGCGCGGTCCGGGGGTTGTGGTGTGTGGACCCAAACACTACACAGGCATGGTCCGTGATGCATCACCCGCACGCCAACCTTCACCCCCAGGGTGATACATGACCGAATCTCGACCCGATGCGGCCGGTTGTCCTGTATGCTGATGGCGCGCTGATGGCGCATTGATGAGCATCACCGGGCGGTTTCGAGAGTGAGGGGCCAGCTCGACGCCTTCACCTCTGACGTGCTGGGCCTGCGGCGAGGCCGGCACCCGTACAGCCTGACGGCCCGTCACATCCGTTGCAGGGGTGGTGTCCAGGAACCCCAAGCCCTACACAGGCCCGAGCATGATGCACCTCCCCTTGCCGCCAGCCCAGGCGACCGCGCTTGCGCGGGTGCCGCAATGAGCGCTTGCGCGAATTGCATCCCCTCCTGGAATTCCGTTTACGGAATTCCATTCCGGCGCTTGCGCCGGAATTTGAATTGCGCTTGCGCAATTCATTCACTATGACCCGGCTTGCCGGGTCATATCCCGCTC
>NZ_JBHXOX010000047.1:0-43678 GCF_042718795.1 Streptomyces cyaneofuscatus | reverse complement strand
CACTTCCTAAGTCCTTTTGTGTCCTCTTGGTGTGGGTTTTTTTTGTTTTATACCCCCCCCCCCCCCCCCCGCCCCCCCCCCCCCCCCCCCCCCCCCCCGCCCCTCCCACCGCCCCTTGTTTGGAGTAACCGTCATGCAGCAGGACAAGCCCGTCGCGCTCGTCACCGGCGCGACCAGCGGAATCGGCCTGGCAGTCGCCCGGCTGCTCGCCGGGCAGGGCCACCGGGTCTTCCTCGGCGCCCGCACCGAGGAGAACGTGGCCGCCACCGTCAAGGAGCTGCGGGAAGAAGGGCTGGAGGTCGACGGAACGGCCGTGGACGTGAGGTCCGGCGACGCGGTGGAGGCCTTCGTCCAGGCCGCCGTGGACCGCTTCGGACCCGTCGACGTCCTGGTCAACAACGCGGGCCGCAGCGGGGGAGGGGTGACCGCGGACCTCACCGACGAACTGTGGGACGACGTCATCGACACCAACCTCAACAGCGTCTTCCGGGTGACCCGGGCCGTGCTCAACACCGGCGGGATGCGGGCCAAGGACCGCGGCCGGATCATCAACATCGCCTCCACCGCGGGCAAGCAGGGCGTGGTCCTCGGCGCCCCCTACTCCGCCTCCAAACACGGCGTCGTCGGGTTCACCAAAGCCCTGGGCAACGAACTGGCACCCACCGGCGTCACCGTGAACGCCGTCTGCCCCGGCTACGTCGAAACCCCCATGGCCCAGCGCGTCCGCGAAGGCTACGCGGCCGCCTACCAGACCTCCGAGACCGCGATCCTGGAGAAGTTCCAGGCGAAGATCCCGCTCGGCCGCTACTCCACCCCGCAGGAGGTCGCCGGACTGGTCGGCTACCTCGCCTCGGACACCGCCGCCTCCATCACCGCACAGGCGCTGAACGTCTGCGGCGGCCTGGGCAACTTCTGACCACTCCAAGGAGGTTCACCATGACGACCCATCAGGTCGAGCACGAGATCACGGTGGCGGCCCCGCCCCCCACCGTCTACCGGCTCCTGGCCGACGTACAGAACTGGCCGCGCATCTTCCCCCCGACCATCCACGTCGACCAGGTCGAGCACGACGGCGACAACGAGCGCATCCGGATCTGGGCGACCGCCAACGGCGCAGCCAAGAACTGGACCTCCCGCCGCACGCTCGACCCGCAGGGCCTGCGCATCGACTTCCGGCAGGAGGTCTCCACCCCGCCGGTCGCCTCCATGGCAGGCACCTGGGTCATCGAGCCGCTGCCCGGGGCCGGCTGCCGGGTGCGGCTGCTGCACGACTACCGGGCGATCGACGACGACCCGGCCGGCCTGGCGTGGATCGACGAGGCCGTCGACCGCAACTCACGCTCCGAACTCGCCGCCCTCAAGGAGAACGTGGAACGGGCCCACGCCGCACAGGCACTGACCTTCTCCTTCGAGGACAGCGTCCAGGTCCACGGCAGCGCCGAGCACGTCTACGACTTCATCAACGAAGCCGGCCTGTGGTCCCAGCGCCTGCCCCACGTGGCGACCGTGCGCCTGACCGAGGACGAACCGGGTCTGCAGACCCTGGAGATGGACACCCGCGCCAAGGACGGCTCCGTGCACACCACCAAGTCCTACCGCGTGTGCCTCCCGCACGAGAAGATCGCCTACAAACAGGTCACCCTGCCCGCCCTGATGACCCTGCACACCGGCTACTGGACCTTCACCGAGGACGACCACGGCACCACCACCGCCTCCTCGCAGCACACCGTCGTCATCAACGAGGAGAACATCGCCCGGATCCTGGGCACCGACGCCACCGTCACCGACGCCCGCGAATACGTCCAGGGCGCACTGTCGGCCAACAGCCGCATCACCCTGGGCCACGCCAAGGACTACGCCGAGAAGCGCTGACGATGACGGCCCACCGACTCGACACCCACGCCATCGTCGTGGGCGCAGGCCCCGTCGGGCTGATGCTCGCCGGGGAACTGCGCCTGGGCGGGGCCGACACCGTCGTGCTGGACAAGCTCCCCAGCCCCACGACGGAATCCAGGGCCTCGACGCTCCACGCCCGCACCATGGAGATCCTCGAAACCCGCAACCTGCTCGCCCCGCTCGGCGACCTGCCCAACGAGCCGATGGGCCACTTCGGAGGCATCCCTCTCGACCTGTCCCTGCCCAGCCGCTACCCGGGACAGTGGAAAGTCCCCCAGACCCGCGTCGAGGAACTCCTCGCACACCGGGCCACCAGCCTCGGCGCCGACCTCCGGCGCGGCCACGAACTCACCGCCCTGACCGTCACCACCGACGCCGTCGAGGCACAGATACGCCTCACCGACGGGCGCACCACCCGCCTGCGCGCCAAGTGCGTCGTGGGCTGCGACGGCGAGAACAGCACCGTGCGGCACCTGGGCGGCTTCGCCTTCCCCGGCACCGACGCCCGGCGCCACCTGCTGCGCGCGGACATCGACGGCATCGACATCCCAGGCCGGCGCTTCGAGAGACTGCCCCACGGCCTGGCCATCGCCGCCCGCCGCCCGGACGGCGTCACCCGGGTGATGGTCCACGAATACGGGGCCCGGCCCCGCACCGCACCGCCCGGGTTCACCGAGGTCACCGACGCGTGGAAACGCGTGACCGGAGAAGACATCAGCGGCGGCCGCCCCCTGTGGGTCAACACCTTCGGCGACGCCTCCCGCCACGCCGCGCGCTACCGCGACCACCGCCTCCTCCTCGCCGGGGACGCCGCACACCAGCAGATGCCCATCGGCGGACAGGCCCTCAACCTCGGCCTGCAGGACGCCGCCAACCTCGGCTGGAAACTCGCCGCCCAGCTCACCGGACGCGGCCCCGACGGACTGCTGGACAGCTACCACAGCGAACGGCACGCGGTCGGCCGCAGAGTCCTGGACAACATCCGCGCCCAGGCACTCCTGCTGCTGGGAACCACCGAGGCCGACCCCGCACGCCAGGTCCTGGCCGAACTGCTCCGGCACGAGGACGCACGCCGCCACCTGGCAGGAATGATCTCCGGCCTGGACACCCGCTACGACGTCGGGCCCGGCACCCACCCCCTGCTCGGCGCCCGCCTGCCGCACCAGGAACTGACCACCCGCACCCCGGGGCCCGCCACCGCGGCCGAACTGATGCACGACGGCCGCGGCGTCCTGCTCCTGCCGCCCGGCGACACCGCACACCACCACACGCTGCGCACCGCCGCCCTCCCCTGGAAGGGCCTGGTCCACACGGCCACCACCGCCCCGCCCACCGGCCCCGCCGCCCCGGAACCCGGAGCCGCCGGCCCTGGCGCCCCGGCCCTGCTGGTACGGCCCGACGGACACGTCGCCTGGGCGGGAGAGGACCCCACCGGCCTCACCACGGCCCTGCACCGCTGGTTCGGCACCGCCGCGGCACCCGCCGCCCCACCCACCACGCAGACCTCTCCACCCCGGCCCCTCACACCGGTGAAGTCCCCTGCGACGCCACCACGGAAGAAGCGGAGTACAGACATGGGCAGGCTCAGCGCAAAGACCGCGCTCGTCACCGGCGCGAGCCGGGGGATGGGCCGGGCCACAGCACTCCGGCTCGCCCAGGAAGGAGCACTCGTCGCGGTGCACTACGCATCGAACGAGGAGGCGGCCGCCGACGTCCTGGAACGGATCGAGAAGGACGGCGGCCGCGGCTTCACCGTACGGGCGGAACTCGGCCCGGCCGGCGATGTCCACGAGCTCTTCCTGGGCCTGGAGAACGGCCTGCGGGAGCGCACGGGCAGCACCGGTCTGGACATCCTCGTCAACAACGCCGGCGTCATGGGCAACGTGAAACCCCAGGACACCACGCCCGAAGCGTTCGACCGGATTTTCGCGGTCAACGCCAAGGCCCCGTTCTTCCTCATCCAGCGCGCGCTGAAGAACATGCCCGACGGCGGCCGCATCATCAACATCTCCACCGGCCTCACCCGCTTCGCGAACCCCGACGAGATCGCCTACGCGATGAGCAAGGGCGCCGTCGAACAACTCGCCCTGCACTACGCCAAACTCCTCGGCCCCCGCGGTATCACCATCAACTCCGTGGCCCCGGGCATCACCCGCAACGACAACCCGGTCTTCGCCATCCCCGAAGCCGTGGAGCAGATGGCACAGCTGTCCACCTTCAACCGCGTCGGCGAACCCGGGGACGTCGCCGACGTCGTGGCCTTCCTCGCCACCGACGAAGCACGCTGGATCACCGGCTCGTTCGTCGACGCCACCGGAGGAACACTCCTCGGCTGACACACCCCCCGCCCACCGGCCGGCCGGACGACACCCCCCTGCCGCCCACGCCCCCCGCCGCGGCACCCGCCCGGCCGGCCGACCCACACCACCCGGTCCAGCGGCACGACAGACCGGGCACCGAGCCCCCGGCACCACCCCCTGGCCCCCCCGGTATCCCGGCACGCCCCCCGGGCACCCCGGGCCCCGGCCCCCCGGCACACCCCGCCCCGCTCGGCCCCTCCACCCCGCCCCCCGGGACGGTCCCGCACGCCCGACGATCCACCCTGGAGCGACCCGCATGGCCGAGCCCGCACCCCGCACACCCCCACCCACCCACCGCATCACCCTCGACGCGGACGGGCTGCCCCTGTCGGCACTGCTCGCCCTGCCCGAGCACCGGCCACCGCGCGCCGTGGTGGTCGCGGTGCACGGCGGCGGAATGCGCGCCGGCTACTTCGACAGCCGGGCCAGACCCGGCCACTCCCTGCTCACCCTGGGCGCCGAACTCGGCTACACCGTCCTGGCGGTGGACCGCCCCGGCTACGGGGCATCCGCCGCCCACCTGCCCCAAGGACAGAGCCTGGCCGACCAGGCGGCGACCCTGCACGCGGCCCTGGCCGGCTTCGCCCGCACCCGGGAACAGGGCGCCGGACACTTCGTCGTGGCGCACTCCAACGGCGGCAAACTCGCCCTGGCACTCGCCGCGGGCCACGAACCCGGCACCGGCACCGGCCTCGTCGGCCTGGACATCTCCGGCCTCGGCACCCGCCCGGCCGTCGAACCGCACGACCTGCCCGGCCCCGGCCGGCCGGGCACCTGGCGCCGGCACTGGGGCCCGCTGCGCCTGTATCCGCCCGAAGCGTTCGGCCAGTGCCGCGGCGTCGTCGCCCCCGTGCCCGCACGCGAAGCCCGGGAAGCGGCGCGCTGGCCGCAGATGTACCCCGCCATCGCCGCCCGGGTGAGCGTTCCCGTCCGGTTCACCTTCGCCGAGCAGGAACAGTGGTGGCACCAGGACGAACAGGCGCTTTCGGCGCTGCGCGCACCGCTGGCCGCCCCCCACGTCGTGATCGACCGTCAGCCCGACGCCGGGCACAACATCAGCCTGGGCTGGGCCTCCCGCACCTACCACCTGAAGGCACTGGCCTTCCTGGAGCAGTGCCTCCTGGCCCGGGAGACCGCGGCGCCCACCGCGCCGCGGACACCCTGCTGACCCGCAGGCGCCCTGCTGCCCCGCGGGCATCCTGCTGACAGACCGGGCGCCGGGCCGCCCGGTCTGTCAGGCGTGGGCGGAACCTGCCGGCGCACCGTGCGAGGCGGTCACGTTGCGGTGCACCTCCAGGGCCGCCGCGCAGCGGTTCAGGGTGATGTAGTGCAGGCCCGGTGCCCCCTCCGCGAGGAGCCGGCCGGCCAGGGCCGTGGCGTGCTCGACCCCGATCCGGTGGCCCTCGGCGGGATTCTCCCGGGCCGCCTCCAGCCGGCCGGCGAGATCCTGCGGGAAGGAGGCTCTGGACAGTTCGGCGAAGCGGCGGATCTGCCGGACGTCGGTGGCGGGCATGATCTCGGGGATGATCGGGGTGTCGCACCCCGCCGAGGCCACCCGGTCGCGCAGCCGCAGATAGTCCTCCGCACGGAAGAACATCTGCGTGATGGCGTAGTCCGCACCGGCCCGGCACTTGGCGACGAAGTGCCGGATGTCGCTGTCCCAGTCCGGCGAGCGCGGGTGCCGCTCGGGGAAAGCGGCCACCCCGATGGTGAAATCGCCCAGGGAACGCACCAGTTCCACGAGCTGGTAGGCGTGGGTGAAACCGTCCGGGTGCGGCACCCACGGCCCTGTGGGGTCACCGGGCGGGTCCCCGCGCAGCACCAGGACATCGCGGATACCGGCATCGGCGTACCGGCCGATGATGCGACGCAGCTCGGCGACGGAGTGACCCACCGCGGTCAGATGGGCGACCGGGCGCAGCGTGGTCTCGGTGGCGATCCGGTGGGTGACCTCCACGGTGCGCTCCCGTGAGGAACCGCCCGCACCGTAGGTGACGGAGACGAAATCGGGCCGCAGCGCCTCGACCCGGCGCACCGTCCTCCACAGGGCGGCGGCACCCGTGGCGGTCTTGGGCGGGAAGAACTCGAAGGAGTACGTCGTCATCGCACCCGCTCCAGCACCGCGCCGGCCTCCGCCGCGGCCGCGTCCCCGTAACGGGACGCCAGGGCCCGGGAAAGGTCCCGCGCCGTCACCGTGTACTCCTGCGGGCCGGTGGAGCCGAGCGCCGTCGTCGCCAGTGCGCAGCCGAGCCGGGCCGCGGCACCGGGGCGGAGCCGCTGGGCCAGTCCCGCGAGGAAACCGGCACGGAAGGCGTCGCCGACCCCGGTCGGATCGACCGGAGCCGCGCACGGGACGGCGGGCACCACCTCGTCCCCGGTGTCCCTGCGGGCGATCCGCACGCCCTGGGCGCCGAGCGTGGTGACCCAGGCCCCGACCCGCTCCAGGACCTGCCGCTCGCTCCAGCCGGTGCGTTCGCGCACCAGAGCCGCCTCGTACTCGTTGGTGAACAGCCACGCCGCGCCCTCCACCAGGCCGCGGGTCTGCTCCCGGGACAGCGAGGCGAGCTGCTGGGAGGGGTCCGCGGCGAAGGGGATGCCCAGCTCGCGGCACTCCTGCGTGTGCCCCGTCATCGCTTTCGGGTCGTTGGGGGAGACCAGCACCAGGTCGAGGCCGCCGGCGGCCTCGGCGACGGCACCCAGCCGGATGTCCGCGGCCTCCGCCATCGCCCCGGGGTAGAACGCGGCGATCTGGTTCATGTCCTGGTCGGTGAGGCACAGGAACCGGGCCGTCTGGCGGGTGGCGGACACCAGCACCGCGTCGGTGTCGACGCCGTGCTCCTTCAGCCGCGGGCGGTGGCCGTCGAAGTCGGCGCCCGCCCCGCCGACGAGCACCGGGTCCTGGCCCAGCACCCCCAGCCCGTAGGCGATGTTGGCCGCGACGCCGCCTTGGCGTACGTCCATCCCGTCCACCAGGAAGGACAGCGAGACCTTGTCGAGCTGGTCGGCCAGGAGCTGGTCGGTGAACCTGCCGGGGAAGGTCATCAGATGGTCGATGGCGATGGAACCGGTGACGGCGATCCGCATCTCAGACCCCGGCCGCCCGTGCGAGGGAGCCGGCCCGGTCGGTGCGCTCCCAGGTGAAGTCGGGGTGTTCGCGGCCGAAGTGGCCGTAGGCGGCGGTCTGCGCGTAGATCGGGCGCAGCAGGTCGAGGTCGCGGATGATCGCGGCCGGGCGGAGGTCGAAGACCTCACCGATCGCGTTCTCGATCGCCCGCCGGGGCACCGTCGCGGTGCCGAAGGTCTCCACGAACAGGCCGACCGGGTCGGCCTTGCCGATCGCGTAGGCGACCTGGACCTCGCAGCGGGTGGCGAGACCGGCGGCCACCACGTTCTTGGCGACCCAGCGCATCGCGTACGCCGCCGACCGGTCGACCTTGGAGGGGTCCTTGCCGGAGAAGGCGCCGCCGCCGTGGCGGGCCATGCCGCCGTAGGTGTCGATGATGATCTTGCGGCCGGTGAGGCCGGCGTCGCCCATCGGGCCGCCGATCTCGAAGCGGCCGGTCGGGTTGACCAGGAGCCGGTGGCCCTCGGTCTCCAGCTTGATGCCGTCGGCGGCCAGGGCGGCCAGGACCGGGCCGACCACCTGCTCCCGTACGTCCCGGGTGAGCTGCCCCTCCAGGCTGATGCCGGGGGCGTGCTGGGAGGAGACGACGACCGTGTCGAGCCGGACCGGGCGGCTGCCCCGGTACTCGATGGTGACCTGGGTCTTGCCGTCCGGGCGCAGGTAGCCGAGCGTGCCGTCCTTGCGGATCTGGGACAGGCGGCGCGAGAGCCGGTGTGCGAGGTGGATGGGCAGCGGCATCAGCTCGGGGGTCTCGTCGCAGGCGTAGCCGAACATCAGGCCCTGGTCGCCGGCGCCCTGCCGGCCGAGCCCGTCGTCCTGCGGGCCGGCGGCGGTGCCCGTGCCGGTGGTGGTGTCTCCGGCGCGCTGTTCGTAGGAGGTGTCCACGCCCTGGGCGATGTCCGGGGACTGCGCGCCGATGGAGACCGAGACACCGCAGGAGGCGCCGTCGAAGCCTTTGGCGGACGAGTCGTAGCCGATCTCCAGGATCTTCTCCCGCACCAGCTGCGCGATCGGCGCGTACGCGGTGGTGGTCACCTCTCCGGCGATGTGGACCTGCCCGGTGGTGATGAGCGTCTCCACCGCGACCCGGGAGGCGGGGTCGGCGCGCAGCAGTGCGTCCAGGACGGTGTCACTGATCTGGTCGGCGATCTTGTCGGGGTGGCCCTCGGTCACGGATTCCGAGGTGAACAGGCGGCTCGTCATGTCAGGGTCCTGTCGTCGGGTGGGGCAGCGGCGGCGGCGTACGGCGGTGGCCGTCCTTCACCGGGCGGCCTGCCGGATGTCCGCGAGCAGTTCGGCCTGGCGCCGGATGGTGGGGCTGTCCGGCACGGTCCCGGCCCGGGCGGCGGCGGCGAAGGCGCGGACGGCCGCGGCGACCTGGTCGTGGGCGGGCAGGGTGAGTTCCCTCGTCCCGTCGCCGTTCTCCAGACGGACGACGGGCACGTGGCCGGCGGGCGGGGTGAAGGCGTGGTCGAGGGTGATGCGGCCGTGGCTGCCGACGAGCTCGTACAGCGAGCGGTAGCCGTGGTCGAGGCCGAAGGAGAGCTGGGCGGTGACACCCTCGGGTGTCCGCAGCAGTGCGGCGCCCGCCGTGTCGACGTGCCGTCCGGGGCCGTTGGACAGCGCGGCTCCGGTGACCGACAGGTGCGGCCCGAGGAAGTGCAGGGCCGCGCGCAGCGGGTAGACGCCGGTGTCCCACAGGGCGCCGCCGGCCAGGTCGGGGCGGTGGCGGATGTCGTCGTCGGGCCGGGCCGGCACGGTGAACTCGGCGCGCATCGCCCGCACTGCGCCGACGGCGCCGTCGGCGAGGAGTTCGCCGACCGCCGTGTGCTGGCCGTGATGGACGAACATGACGTTCTCCATCAGGGCCAGGGACCGCTGTGCGGCGAGGGCGGTCAGTTCGGCGGTCCGGCCGGGGTCGGTGGCCAGCGGCTTCTCCACCAGGACGTGCTTGCCCGCCCGCAGGGCCGCCTCGGCCCAGTGGGCGTGCAGGGCCGCGGGCACCGGCACGTACACCGCGTCGACGGCGGGGTCGCCGAGGACGCTCTCGTACCCCTGGACGGCGCGGCACCCGTAGGGGTGTGCGGTCTCCCGGGCCCGGAGAAGGTCGCGGCTGGCCACGACGGAGATCTCCGTCTCCGCGCAGGCCGCCATGGCCGGCAGCATCCGCCGCCGGGCGATCCCGGCGCAGCCCAGGATCCCGATCCGGACCGGTGCCATCAGCAGGCCACCGCCCCGGTGTTGAGGCAGGCGAGCAGCGTGCGGGCCTGCACGTTGACGTAATGGCCGTGCTGGGCCAGGGAGTTGAGCTGGCCGGGGGTCACCCAGGCGTAGCCGGCCGGCAGGTCCGTGCCGAGGTCGTCGGCCGTCACGAAGAGGTAGCGGGACTCGGCGTTGAGGAAGCGGCCGCCCTCCTCGGAGTGCACGGCCTCGTACCGGATCCGGGAGGGGTCCGCGCCGAGCACCAGGTCCAGGAAGGGCGGCCGGGCGGCGGCGTCGAGGTGGGCGTAGTTGTGCGGGGTGTACTGGACCGTCGGCCCCAGTTCCACCGTGTCCAGGAATCCGCCTTCGACACGGGCGTGTGCCAGCAGGTGCGGGACGCCGTCGAAGTGCCGGGTCAGGAACGCGGTGACGCCCTGGGCGACCGGTTCGAACAGCGGCTGGCTCCAGCCGCCCACCTCCCGGTTGCTGGCCTCCACCGCCAGGGCCACGACACGGAAGTAGCGGCCCTCCTCGTGGCTGATGCTCCAGTCGTCGCGCTGCCAGCCGTTCACCTCACCCAGCGCGGTCCGCTCCGCGGTGATCTCGTGCCGGGCCCGTTCGCCGGTGAACCAGGACAGCAGCTCGGTGTCCGAGTGCACCGCCCGGCTGTCCTGGCAGCAGCCGGGCAGGGACGCCAGGACGGTGCGCGCGTCCATGTTGACCACGTTGTCCCGGGCGAGCAGTTCACCGAGCTGGCCCAGGGTCAGCCAGCAGAACTCGTCGTCCACGGGGACGTCCTCGTCCGTCTGGACGACCATGTTCCGGTTGGACTTGCGGTAGAACCAGGAGCCGTGCTCGGACTGCAGGACATCGGCGAGCACCTGGTTCCCGCCGGGCCGGGTGAAGTACTCGATGTACTTCACGTCCGCGCCCCGGTGCACCTTGGTGTAGTTGCTGCGGGTCGCCTGCACCGTCGGGGAGAGCTGCAGCAGGTTCGGGTTGCCGGGCTCCATCTTGGCCTGCATGAGGAAGTGCAGCACCCCGTCGAACTCCTTGGCGAGGATGCCGAGGATGCCCACCTCGGGCTGGAGGATCGTGGGCTGCTGCCACGGGGCCGCCGACCCGTCGCGCGTGTGTACCTGCAGCCCTTCCACGGTGAAGAACCGCCCGCTGCGGTGGACCAGGTTCCCGGTGTCCCGGGCGAAGGACCAGCCCTCCAGTGCGGAGAACGCGATCCGCTGGACCGCGAACCGGTTCGTCTCCCCGCGCCAGGCGAGCCAGGGGGCGAACCGCTCCGTGCTCAGCTGGACGCCCTCCCCGCGGCGGGCCCGCGACCGGGCGAGACGGTCCGCGCGCCCGCTGTCGTGGCGCGGGCGGAGCAGCCCGGCGGTGGTCGTCATCGGTGCCCTCCGGCGAACTCGCGCACCGAGGACACCACGTAGTCGATCATCTCGTCGGTGAGGCCCGGGTAGACCCCGACCCAGAAGGTGTGCTCGGTGACGAAGTCGCTGTTGGCCAGGGACCCCACCACCCGGTGCGGCACGTGGAGGTAGGCGGGCTGCCGGGTCAGGTTGCCCGCGAACAGCCGCCGGGTGCCGATCCTGCGGGCCTCCAGGAAGTCCGTCAGGGCGGCCCGGCTGAACGGCGCCGCGGGATCCACACTGATGACGAACCCGAACCAGCTCGGATCGCTGCCCGGCGTCGGCTCCGGCAGCCGCAGGTGCGCCACGCCCTCCAGCCCTTCGCGCATCCGCCGCCAGTTGCGCCGCCGCGCCGCGATGAAGCCGTCCAGTTTGTCGAGCTGGGTCAGGCCGAGCGCCGCCTGCAGGTCGGTGGCCTTCAGGTTGTAACCGACGTGGGAGAAGATGTACTTGTGGTCGTACCCCTGGGGCAGCCGGCCCATCTGGTGGTCGAACCGCTTGAGACAGGTGTTGTTCTTGCCCGGCTCGCACCAGCAGTCGCGGCCCCAGTCGCGCAGCGACTCCACCACCCGGTGCAGCTTCAGGTTCGAGGTCAGCACACAGCCGCCCTCACCCATCGTCAGGTGGTGCGCCGGGTAGAAGCTCACCGTGGTCAGGTCGCCGAAGGTGCCGGTGAGCGCGCCCTGGTAGGTGGAGCCCACGGCGTCGCAGTTGTCCTCCACGAAGAACAGGTCGTGGTCCTTGGCGAGCTGGGCGATCTCCGCGACCTCGAAGGGATTGCCGAGGGCGTGGGCGATCATGATGGCGCGGGTCTTCGGGCCGATCGCCTCGGCGACCCGTTCGGCCGTGGTGTTGTAGATGGTCAGGTCGATGTCGATGAAGACGGGGATGAGCCCGTTCTGCACGATCGGGTTGACCGTGGTGGGGAAGCCCGCCGCGACCGTGATGACCTCGTCGCCCGGCCGCAGCCGCTTCTCGCCCAGGACGTGCGAGGTGAGCGCGGTCAGCGCGAGCAGGTTGGCCGACGAGCCGGAGTTCGTCAGGTGTGCCTTGCGGCGTCCCAGCAGCTTGGCGAACCGTGATTCGAACCGCTGCGAGCGGGAGCCCGCCGCGATGTTCAGGTCCAGGGCCGCCTCGACGAGCGCCGCGCGGTCCTCGGCGTCCAGGACGGCGCCCGAGGGCCAGATCTCGGTGACGCCGGGGACGAAGGGACCGCCCGGCTGCTGGTCGGCGTGGTACTTGCGGGTCTCGTCGAGGATCATGGCTTTGTGGCTGTTCATGGGCTCACTCCTGTGCCTTCTCCGGTCCGGTCCTGCCCCGCGGCGCCCTCGTGCCCGAGCCGCTTCCACCAGTTGGGGTGGTCGCGGTACCAGGTGACGGTGTCCGCGAGACCCGATGCGAAGGGGACCTGCGGCGCATAGCCGAGGTGCTCGCGGATCTTGCTGTCGTCGAGCGCGTAGCGCAGGTCGTGGCCCTTGCGGTCGGCGACATGACGGACCGCCGACCAGTCGGCCCCGCACAGCCGCAGGACCTCCTCGGTGATCTGCACGTTGGACCGTTCGTCGCCCCCGCCCACGTTGTAGATCTCGCCCGCCCTGCCCCGGGTGAGCACCAGGTGGACCGCCCGGCAGTGGTCGTCCACGTGCAGCCACTCCCGTACGTTGCGCCCGTCACCGTAGAGGGGCACCTGCCGGCCCTCCAGGAGACGTGTGACGAACAGCGGGATCAGCTTCTCCGGGTGCTGGTAGGGCCCGTAGTTGTTGGAGCAGCGGGTGATCGACAGGTCCAGGCCGTGGGTGCGCCAGTGGGACCGGGCCACCAGGTCCGAGGCCGCCTTGGTCGCGGCGTAGGGGGAGTTGGGGGCCAGCGGCCATTCCTCCGTCCAGGACCCGTGGGAGATGGACCCGTAGACCTCGTCGGTCGACACGTGCACCAGCCGCTCGACGCCGGTCTCCAGGCAGGCGTCCAGCAGGGTCTGGGTGCCGCCCACGTTCGTCCGGACGAACTCGGCCGCGGACTCCACCGACCGGTCGACGTGGGACTCCGCGGCGAAGTGCACCACGGCGTCGTGCCCGGGCAGGACCTCCAGCATCCGCGGCAGGTCGCAGATGTCGGCCTCGACGAACGCCAGGCGCGGGTGGCGGGCGGGAAGGTTGTCCCGGTTGCCCGCGTAGCTGAGCTTGTCCACCACGGTCACCCGGGCGTCCGCACAGTCCGGGTACAAACCCTCCAGCAGGGAGCGCACGTAGTGCGAGCCGATGAACCCGGCTCCGCCGGTCACCAGGATTCTCATGCCGCCACCTCTATCCGGGTGTCGTCGCCGACGACGAGCCGGTGGTGGGAGGGCTCCAGTGTGCAGGCGCCGACCTGGGCGCCGCGTCCGATCAGGGAGCCCTCCAGCGAGGGGATGCCGGTGATCTCGGCCCGGTCGAGGATGATCGAGTCGGCGACCCGGGACCGCCGCAGCACGCAGTCGCGTCCCACCGAGGTGCCCGGCCCGATCCGGCTGTCCTCCACGACCGAGCCCGCCCCGATGATGACCGGGCCCTCGATGGCGGAGCGCACCACCCGGGCACCCGCCTCGAGCACGACCGTGCCCACCAGGGTGCTGTGGGCGTCCACATGGCCGGCGATGCCCGGTTTCAGGCCCGCCAGGATCCGCCGGTTGCACTCCAGGACGTCCTCGGCCCGCCCGGTGTCCTTCCAGTAGCCGCTGTACTCGCTCGCCCGCACCTCGCGGCCCTGGGTCACCAGCCACTGGATGGCATCGGTGATCTCCAGCTCGCCGCGCGGGCTGGGCTCGATCGCGGCGACGGCCTCGTGGATGGCCGGGGTGAAGAAGTAGACGCCGATCAGGGCGAGGTCGCTCTGCGGGTCCTGCGGCTTCTCCACCAGCCGCACGACCCGGCCTCCGGTGTCGAGCTCCGCCACGCCGAAGGCCCGGGGGTCGGGCACCTTGTGCACGATGACCTGGGCATCGGGGCGGTGCGCGGTGAACCGGCCGGCGACGTCCCCGACCCCGTCGGGCAGGATGTTGTCCCCGAGGTACATGACGAAGTCGTCGTCGCCCAGGAACGGCCGGGCCAGCGCCACACAGTGCGCCAGCCCCAAAGGCTCCTCCTGGGCGATGTAGGTGATGCGGGCCCCGAGCCGGGCACCGTCGCCGATCACCTCCGCGATCTGCTCGCCCCGGTCGCCGACGATGACGCCGATGTCGGTGATGCCGAGGTCCCGGATGTTCTCCAGGACGTGCTCCAGGACCGGCTTGTTCGCTACGGGGATGAGCTGCTTGGGCATGGAGTAGCTGAAGGGGCGCAGGCGGGTACCGGACCCGCCGGAAAGCACCAATGCCTTCATCGCGTATCTCTCCTCACGTGTTGGAGTAGGCGACACCGGCCTGCCACCGGGGCAGCCGCCCGGTGGCGGTGACCTCGGCCAGGGAAGGGGCCCCGGCGTCCTTGTCGGACATCAGCGGTGGCTGGGTGAACCCCCAGGGGAGGGCGAGATCGCGATCCAGCGGATCGATGTCGATCTGGGTGCCGGGTACGTAGAGGGTGGACAGCACGTAGCAGATGCGGGCGTCGTCGGTGAGCGTCAGGAAGCCGTGCCCGACACCTTCGGGGATCACCACGCTCCGCCCGGACCCGGCATCCAGCTCGGTGACGTGGTGGCGGCCGAACGCGGGGGAGCCGATCCGCAGGTCGACGATGATGTCGCGCAGCGCGCCCTGGACGCAGGTGACGTACTTGACCTGGCCCGGGGGGATCGCCACACCGTGCAGACCGCGCAGGGTGTTGCGGCCCGAGGTGGAGTAGTTGATCTGCCGCACGGGGAAGGGCCGGCCCAGCTCGTGCTCCAGGACGTCGGTGCGCAGACCCTCGTAGAAGTCACCGCGCCGGTCCACGTGGCGCCGGGGGGTGACGACCAGCGCGCCGGGAATGGCGGTCTCCTCGACGTGCATCCCTCACCCCTTGCTCCGCAGCTCCTGCGTATGGAATTCGACCGACTTGCGGAACTCGTCGACCACGGTGTGGACCTCGGTGTCGCTCAGCCCCTGGTGCAGGGGCAGCAGCAGCGTCCGGTCCGCGGCCTCCTCGGCGCCGGGCAGCGACATGTCCTGGACGCCGTAGAGGGGGACCCGGTGCAGGGCGGGATAGCGGAACGTGGTGAAGATGTCCCGCCCCAGCAGATCGGAGGCGACCTTGCCGCGGATGGCCGGGTCCATCTGCACCCAGTAGAAGTAGTACGAGCTGTCGTGCCCCTCGGGCAGCGGCGGCGGCACCCGCACCCCCTCCACATCCAGCAGGAGCTGGTCGTAGAGCGCGGCTATCTCACGCCGCCTGGCGACGAACCCGGGCAGCCTGCGCAGCTGCACGCTGCCGATGGCCGCCGTCACGTCGTTGCCGATGATCCTGCGGCCGAAGTGCTCGACGTTCGGCTCCCACCAGCGGTCGGACACCTTCGCGGCGTCGAACGCACTGGCCTGCTCCAGACCGTGATACGCCAACTGCCGCGCCCGCAGCGCAAGTTCAGGACTGCGGGCGTAGAAGGCGCCGCCGTCACCGGTGACCAGGACCTTCATCGAGTCGAAACTCCACGTGGCCAGATCACCGAACGTGCCGCACGCGGCACCCCCGGCCCGCGAGGCCACCGAGCACGCGGCGTCCTCGATGAGCGTGACACCACGCCGCCGGCACAGCGCGGCGATCGCGGCGACATCCCCGGGATAGCCGCCGTAGTGCAGCACGATGACCGCCTTCGTACGCGGCGTGAGCGCCCGCTCGACGTCGCCGGCCGTCGGGTTCAGCGTACGGACGTCCGACTCGCAGAACACCGGGCGCGCCCCGGCCGCCGCGACGGCGTTGGCCGCGGCCACGAAGCTCAGCGACGGCATCACCACCTCGTCACCCGGGCCGAGCCCGAGGAGCTCGGTGGCCAGGAACAGGCCCGAGGTGCAGGAGTTGATCAGCAGCACATGGCTCGGGTCGACCCCCAGGTGCTCGGCGAACTCCGCCTCGAAGGCCTTGGTCCGGGGCCCGCGCCCCGTCCAGTTGGTGGCGAAGACCTCCGCGACCGCGGCGGCCTCCTCCTCGCCCAGGCTGGGCTGGAAAACATTGATCACGTCATGTCTCCTTGGACCACATGAGGACTTGGCCGGACACCCCGCGGCCGGGCCACGGACACCGCTCGGCTACGGACGGGCCCCGACGAACAGGCCACGGCCGTTGGGACCGCCGGGGTGGTACTCCACCGGGCACCCGGCGTCCGCGAAGGCCGCCGTGTACTCCTGCTCGGTGAACAGCGACAGCACCTCGTACTCCGTGAAATCCTGGATGCCCCGCCGGTCGGCCACCGTGTAACGCACCTCCATCCGGCTGGTGCGCCCCTCCCGCACGGTGCGCGACAGACGGCTCACCGCCCGCCCCTCCTGCTCGGCCAGGCCGGCGGAGACGAACCCGTCGATGAACTTCTCCGGGAACCACCAGGGCTCCACGATCAGCACCCCGCCCGGGGCCAGATGCCGGCATATCGCGGAAGCGGCGGCCCGCAGCTCCTCCACGTCACGGGTGTACGACACCGAGAAACACAGGCACACCACGGCGTCGTACGTGACCCCCAGGTCGAAGTCCCGCATGTCGCCTTCGTGCACCGGCACATCGGGCAGCTTCGCCCGCGACAGCGCGCGCATGCCCGGTGACAGCTCCAGACCCTCGGCACGCCCGAAGTGCTCGGCGAACCGCGCGAGATGGGCACCGGTGCCGCTGGCGACGTCGAGGAGGGAGGCGGCCGCCGCGTTCCGCTCCCGGATCAGCCGCACGTAGTCGTCGGCCTCCGCCGCCCAGTCACGGCCGCGGGCCGCGTGGATGAACTCGTAGATCTCGGCGTGGCTGGTGCTGTAGGCCGCGGGGAACTCTTCCGAAACGGCGGTCATGACGCCTCCAACAGGCAGACAAAAGGGGATGAGTGGGTGCGGACCGGGGGCTCCGCGGACGGTGGAGGGACTGAACCTGACGGCGGGAGCCACGGCAGGTGGCCGCCCGGGGGACGGGCCGGGCGGAGATGCCCGGCCGTGAGGGCCAGGAGAAGCCGCGACGCACACGTCTCCCCCCGGGGAAGGAGGACCCGCACAGCCGATCCGCCTCTGCACCAAGGATTCTCATCGGGCCGGGACGGCCGAAGCAACGAAGTTGACGTAGGCCTGTAGGTACCTGAGGCGCCGTTGGCACTCGGCCGACGGCACCGCACCCACGCAGGCCCGGCCCGCGATTCCCACCCGGGCCACCCGGGCCACCCGGGCCACCCGGGCCACCCGGGCCACCCGGGCCACCCGGGCCGCCGCGCCCGCCGCTGCGGCCGCCGTGCCCGCCGCGGTCAGCTCAGCGACGCCGGACCGGCCGCCGGCCGCGCAGCGCCGCGCCCGCACAGCACTTCCCCGCCCGCCGGCGCAGCGAGCGCGCCGGCGAACGGGGAAGGGGAACCTCCCGGCCTCTCAGGCCGCACACCGGGAGGCCGCGTACACCCGCGCGTGACCCCCCGAAGGAGCCCCGCCGTCAGGAATCGCGCTTCACCTCCGTGCCGGGAGCCGGGGAAGGAGCGCCCGCCGCACCGGAAGCCGGGGAGGGAACAGGCTCCGTGCCGGGAGCCGGGGAAGGAGTGGCCTCCGTGCCGGGCGCCGCATCGCCGCCCCCGTGCCCGTGCCCGCCCGACCCCTTGGGCTGGGCCGGCAGATGACGGAGCATCACCGTGACGAACACGGCCACACACGTCAGCCCCACAGCGCCGATGACGGAGTTGGTGCGCAGTCCCGCCGCGAAGGCGCTGCCGACCGCGTCGAGGAACTCCTCCGACAGCGGCGCCGGCAGCTTCTCGGCCTCCAGGGCGGCGGCACCCACGGTCTTCTCGGCCCGGTCCACCACCGACTCCGGTGTCCCCTCGGGCACCCGGGAGCGGAACGTGCTCTGATACACGGCGGTCCCCACACTGCCGAGCACCGCGATACCCAGCGACAGGCCGAGCTCGGTACTGGTCTCCGAAGTCGCCGACGCCGCACCGGACTTCTCGGGCTCGACCGCACCGAGGGCGAGAGAGGTGCCCATGGCCATGAACAGCCCGAAACCGGTCCCCATCACCGCGAGCCCGACCACGAGCAGAGCGGCCCCGCTGTCCTTGTCGACCGTGGAGATGATCACGTGTCCGGCCGCGGCCGCCAGGAAGGCCGGCCCCATGATGAACGCGGGCCGGAACCGCTGGATCAGCTGCGGGGCCAGCATCGAGGTGGCCATGCCGATGGTGGTCGGGGGCAGCGTGCACAGCCCCGCCTGCAGCGGCGTCAGGCCCAGGACGCTCTGCAGGAACTGCATCAGGAAGAAGTTGATACCGCCGTTCATGAAGATACCCACGGCCAGGGCCACGATCGGCACGCTGAACGTGCGGTTGCGGAACATCGCGAGATCCAGCAGCGGATGGCTCAGCCGCCGCTGCCGCCGCAGGAACACCACCAGGATCACGATCCCCGCCGCCATGTACACGAACGCCAGCCGGCTCGCGCTGTCACCGGCGATCTGCTTCAGCCCGTAGACCACGCTCAAGACCCCCGCGAGGGACAGCGCCACGCTCAGCAGGTCGATCTGCCCCGGGTCGGGGTCCTTGTTCTCCGGCAGCAGGACCGGCCCCAGCGCGAGCAGCACCAGCATCACGGGAACGCCGAGCAGCAGCACCGAACCCCACCAGAAGCGCTCCAGGAACACCCCGCCGACCAGCGGCCCCACCGCGGTGCCGCCCATGAACGTGGCCATCCAGGTGGAGAACGCGAACGTCCGCTGCGCCGGATCCCGGAACATGTTGGACAGCAGCGACAGCGTCGACGGCATCAGGGTCGCGCCCGACAGGCCGAGCAGGGCCCGCATCACGATCAGCATCTCGGGGCTGTTGGAGTACGCTCCGATGGCCGACGCCACCCCGAAGACCGCCGCACCGATCAGCAGCAGCCGCCGCCGGCCGAACCTGTCGCCCAGGGTGCCCATGGTGATCAGGGTCCCGGCTATGAGGAACCCGTAGATGTCGGTGATCCACAGCAACTGGGCGCCGCTGGGGTTGAGATCCGCACTCAGGTAGGGGATCGCCAGGTTGAGCGAGGTCATGCTCAGCGCGAGGAGCAGGGTGGGCAAGGCCAGGACGGCAAGGCCGATCCATTCCCGCCGCCCGGCGAGAGGGGGCGCTTGCTGATCCATGATCGTTCTCCTTCGGACTGTGGTGCGGTGGTGGGCAGTGCGGAACACCCGGGTCGGTGCGGAACACCGGTCGGTGCGGAACACCTGGGTCGGTGCGGAACACCGGATCGGTGCCCCGCGGGCAGAAAAGGTTCAGCCGAGCGCGGCCTTCTCCAGCTCGGGCACGAGCGCCGGCGGCGCGGGCATCTGGGCGATCTGTACGGCGATCTCATCGGCGCGCTGCTTGAACCGCGCATCGGCGAGGATCTCCCGGCAGGCGCGCTCCACCGCCTCGTCCGTCGCCTCGGCCTCGGCGATCATGATGCCCGCGCCGTGATCGGCGAGCCGCTGGGCGGGCGGGGCGAACACCGGGGTCTCCGGGATGATCAGCTGCGGCACCCCCGCGTCGGCGGCCGTCATCGTCGTGGCGCCGCCCGAATGGTGCACGACCAGGTCACAGGTCGGCATGAGCGTGTCGAGGGGGATCCAGCCGGTGAGCACTCCGGGCATGGCCGCACGCAGTTCGGCGGCGACCGGATCGGGCGCGGGGATGACGACCTCGACACCCAGCGGCGCGATCCGGTCGTGGAGCGCGCGCAGAAACGCGAAGCCCCGCTCGTGGCCGGCCCGGCTCCCCGCGGTCAGGCACACCCGCGGACGGCCGGGCCGCTCGTACATCCACGGCTCGACGCGGCCCTGCCGGTTGCCGGGCCGCCAGCGCATCGGCACCACGTCGGGGGCGTCGGGATGCGCGATGGCCGGCGGGCAGATCCCGATCCGCAGCTCCGGCTCCGGCAGCCCCGTCAGGCCCAGCCCGGCCAGGTGCGGCTCCAGCACGCGCAGCGCTCCCGCGTCCGTGCCCGACCAGTCGTCCAGCGTCCATTCCTGCACCACGTACGGCACGTCGAGCGCCGCGGCCAGCAGCGGCGCCGCATAGCTCATCGTGCCGCCCACCACCAGATCGGGGCGCCAGCCGCGCAGCGACCGGCGCAGCCGGGCGAAGCTGTCGGCACCCAGCAGCGCGAACCAGCTCCCGACGTACTCCATCACCTGCCGGTGGTTGTCGAGGTCCAGGGGACCGGTGCCGGCCCGCGCGAGGTCCATGTAATGGGCTATCTCATGCTCGGCCGCCGCGAGCGCGGGCAGACCCGCGCTCGCGATGTAGGGCACCATGGCCTCGTTGCCGGCCATGAAGACCTCGTGACCGGCGCCGCGCACGGCGTTGGCCAGCGGCACGATCCCGAAGACGGTGGCCGGGCTGCCCGCGGCGATGAACAGGACCTTCATCCGTGCTCTCCTGACTGTGTCACTCGGTGGACAGGCGTAGCGGCCCTGGCCCGGGTGGTGCGCAAACGGCAGCCGCACCACCCCTGCCGGGGTGCTCAGAGCGCCGGGCGCTGCCCCCACACGGAGAACTGCAGGACGGTGACGTCGCGTGCCTGCGGACGGTCCAGCGTCGCGACGAACTCCGCCAGGTGATCGCCGCTCACCAGGCCCTGGTCGACCAGGGCCTGCCCGTGCAGCTCCATCCGGGTCCGCATCAGCTCGTTCTCGTCCGCGCCCTGCCCCGGACCCAGCGGCCGCACCCGCACGTCCACCGACGTCAGCCCGTACTGCGCCAGCCGGGCCGGCAGCCGCCGTGCGATGCGCATGTCGGCCCCGGCCGCGCGGAAGGTCCCGGTGTAGGCGGCGACGACGGAGCGCCCGGCGTCCTGGGGGGCGTCCTCGCTCGGCAGGAAGTAGAAGTCCTCCACCAGCAGCCACCCTCCGGGCGCCACCCAGTCGGCCATCCGGGCGAGCTGCCGCTCGGCGTGCGGGAGATGGGAGACCACGGCCCGCGCCAGCACGAAGTCGAAGGAACCCGGGCCGAACCCGGCCTGTGCCACGTCGAGTTTCCGGAACGTCAGGTTCGGTGCGGGGGAGGCGGAGCCGAAACCGGTGCCGTCGACGTCGACGGCCAGCACCTCACCGCGGGGGACCCGCTCGGCCAGCCAGCGGGACATCGAACCGCTGCCCGCCCCCACATCCAGACACCGCCAGGTGTCCGCGGGCTCCAGAGCGTCGATGATGGACGCCGTGTGGGGGTCGTAGTTGCGCTCCCACAGTTTCGCCAGGACCTCGTCGCCGCGCCGCGCCATGTTCTCCTCCTGGGCTGTCATGCCTGCATCCCCCTGGTTCCTGCCGTGGCCGCGGCCGGGCCGGTGCCACGGCCGCGGTACTCCTGGGTGAGCGCCTGGAGCGTGGGAACGACCTCCGCCGGGCTGGGGACGGACAGCAGGTCCCGGTGCAGGCCGGCCGCGCCTTCCTTGAGGGAGGGGTCGTTCACCAGGCGGTCGAGGTACTCGGCGATCGTCGGGGCCGACGCCGCGTGGGGGTCGATCACCAGGCCGGCGCCGGCCCGCTCGACGTACCGGGCGAAGTCCTGGTAGTAGTGGCTGTCCTCCGGCCAGATCAGCTGCGGCAGTTCATGCGGTACGGCCGCGGCCATGGTGCCCCCGCCACCGTGGTGGATGACGGCACGGCAGGTGGGCAGCAGCAGGTTGAGCGGCAGGTAGTCGATCAGCCGTACGTTGTCCGGGACACGGCGCACCTGGCGCAGCTGGGAGCCGTCGAGCGTGGCCACCACCTCCAGGCCGAGCTTCTCCGCGGCGCCGAAGAGCGCCTCCAGATCGATCGTGCTGTCGTCGGGGTAGAAGCTGCGCATCCCCGCCCCCAGCGACAGCGCCACCCTCGGCCGCCCCGCGTCCTCGTACAGCCAGGGCGGCACGACGGCCGAGCCGTTGAAGGGGAGCGGCCGGGAGTGGACGTAGCGCAGGTCCAGCGGCAGCCGCGCTCTGATCGCCGGCGAGTGGTCCACGGTCCACTGCCCCAGCAGCAGGTCCTCGTGGAACCCGATGCCCAGGCGCCGCAGTACGGGCTCCATCATCGCGGCCATGGGGTCGGCCTCACCGGTACCGCGCAACCGGTCCACCAGGGTCAGCCGGGCCCAGGCGAAGTCGTCGACCGACAGCACGACACGGGCGTGGGCGGCCCCCGACGCGTGCGCGGCCACCGCCCCGGGGAAGGACACCATGTCCCACAGCACCAGATCCGGCCGCCAGCCCCGCGCGAACGCCACGAGGTCCTCCACGACCGTGGTCGTGGCCGAACCCGTGGGCTCCGGGCTGAAGTAGCGTGCGAAGGCCTCCAGGAACGGCTTCGACGGCAGCCGCTGCGTCCCGCCCTGCGCCAGCTCCGGGGCCAGGGCGGCCTCCAGCCGCTCGTAGAGCCCCTCGCAGCTGCCTTTCGAGGATTCCACGAAACCCTCCCCGCCCACCGGCACGGCGAACAGCCCCAGCCGGCTCACGGCGTCGGTCATCTCGGGATGGGTCGCGACACGGACCTCGTGCCCCGCTCCCTGCAGGGCGCCGGCCAGCGGCACGACGGGATAGATGTGTGCCAGTGCGGGCGGCACCGAGAACAGGATTTTCATGCTGGCTTCCTCCGAAGTCTTCCCGGGCCGGTGCGCTGTGCGCCGCCTCGGATCACTGCCCCGGACGCGGCCCGGCGGGATGCCCCGCCCCGGCCGGCCGGCCGGGGCGGGACGGCTCGGCGTCGATCTGCGCGACCATCGTGCACAGCACGAAGCGCGGCGGCGCCACCTCCAGACCGGCGATGGCCTCACGCCCCTCGGCGTTACGCGGATCGCTCATGTAGGCGTCAAAGGCGTCCTCGTCCACCCACTGCGGGTAGTTGACGTAGGTACCGCCGTCCTCGCTGACACACGGGTCCGCCGCGACGAACCCCGAGAAGCCGCTCTTCCACTCGCTGCTGCGCAGCAGCAGCCCGGACAGCTTCCGCGCGTTGTCCGCACTGCCCACCTGCCGCGTCGCCACGACGACCAGCCCCGGCCGGCGCCCCTTCGCCGGGCCCTCGATGCCCGGTGCGGGAACCCCCCGAAAGGCCGACACCGGCACCCGGCCAAGACGCTCGGCATACCGCAGCACCCGCCCGGCCGGACCGCCGAGGGCGGTGTCGGGCCGCTGCGCCCCGTCCCACTCGCCGCGCACCACCACGGCGGTGGCGTCGAGGCTCAGATGGACCCGGGCCGAACGGAACCCGGGGGAGTGCCGGGTGTAGCGCCGCAGCAGCCGTGCGCTCGCCTCGGCGATCCGGTGGGCGTCGGCGGGCGTGCGGGCGCCGATCTCGTGGAAGGTGACGTAGCCCGCTGCCGGAGGGGGATCGTTCGTCGGTGGCATGGCTTGCTCCAGAACCTGGCTGTCAGCGGAAGTCGTCCGCGTGCTCCGCGACCCACTGGCGGAACGTACGGGGCGGCCTGCCGAGCACCTCCGCCACCGTGCCGGTGACGGTTTCGGGGCGATCCACGAGCATCGCGAAGTACTCCAGTGCGCCGTCGGCGTACGAGGGAGGCCAGCCGGCGTCGACCATCGCGCCGCGGGCGGCCTCGTGCGGGACGTCCTCCCACCGCAGGCCCTGGCCTGTCTCCTCGGCGATGATCTGCAACTGGGCCGCCTGGCTCAAAGCCTGGGGCCCGGTCACCACGTACCGCCGGCCCGCGTGGCCCGGCCCGGTCAGCGCGCGCACGGCCACCGCGGCGACATCGGCCTCGTCGATGGGGGAGCGGGACGCCGCCCCGTAGGGGGAGCGGACGACTCCGCCTGCGCGGATCTGATGGGACCAGCCCATCCGCACGTTGCACGCGAACCCGGTGGTCTGCAGGAACGTCCACTCCAGACCCGACTTCTCGATCTGTTCCTCGAGGTAGGCGTGGCACCGGTTGTCCACCGGTTCGAGACCGATGTGCACACCGATCGAGGAGACGAAGACGACCCGGCGCGCGTGCCGGCCGATCTTCTCCAGGACGGCGGGGACCGTGTCCACGCCGAGCGTGAAGAACGGCCACATCAGGAAGACGGCGTCGACCCCCGCCAGGGCCGCGTCCAGCGAGTCGGGGTCGGCGAGGTCGCCGTGGAATATCTCCGCGCCCTCGGGTATCCGGCCGGTGTTCGGGTCGCCCTCCAGGACCAGTGCCCGCGTCCGCACCCCGGCTTCCAGGAGCTGGGCGACGGCGTGCGGTCCGACGTTGCCGGTGGCCCCGGTGACGAGAACGGCCTGCTGAGGTGTCATGTCTCCCCTTCGCTGATGGGTGGGAAGGCACGGACGGCTGTCGTGTCCTTCTGGCCGGTCATGACCGGGCGGGCGGCATGAGGGGGTGCCTCACGCCGCCCGTTCCGGCCGCAGGAGGTCCGTCCGGGGGCGGATGGGCCCGCGGTCAGTGCGTGTACGGCGCCTTCGTGCGGGCGTCGCGCAGCGCGATCCCCCACCACAGGAGCTGGTTCAGCAGGTTCTTGGCGGCCGTCTCACTGCCCTCCGGGCTTGCCGGCTTGCCGTCGGCCTCGAAGTCCGCCCAGCTGTTGTGGAAGCTGATCACGTCCCGCACGGTCGTCGCGTGCACCTCGGCGAAGATCTGCCGCAGGTGCTCGGCGGCCCGCAGCCCTCCGCCCTGGCCGCCGTAGGAGACCAGGCCGACGGGCTTGGCCTTCCACTCGTCGAGGTACCAGTCGATGGCGTTCTTCACCACCGGGGACGTGCTGTGGTTGTACTCCGGGGTCACCACGACGAACGCGTCCGCTTCCGCCAGCTTGGCGCCCAGCCGGTCGACCACTTCCTTGGTCGAGGCCTCGGGCTCCTCACCGAAGTCCGGCATGACGAGCGGCAGCGTGAAGTCGACCAGGTCGATCTGCGTGACGTCGATACCGCCATGCTTCCTGGCCTGGCCGGCGAACCAGTCGGCCACCGTCGGAGCGAACCGTCCTCCGCGCACACTGCCGGTGATGACGGCCAGTTTGATGGGCGCGTCCTGCATGGTGACCTCTCTCAGGGTTGGTACGGCCTGCGGCATGGCTGCTGGCGACAGCCGGTACCGGCTCCCCTCCAGTCTCATCGCCCCTGGTCGGCGCAACAAGAAACTTCACGAAGAGTTGTAGAAGAAGCGCCCGGAAGAGGGGAAGTCCGCCTGCGGCCGTGTCAGTTGACCGGCCGGTCCACGACCACACCGGGGCACCCCGCCCCCTGGTGCGGGGGTCACCGGCGGTGACGCATCACCACGTTCTCCAGGACCGCGACGAGGTCGTGCGGCGTCGGGGTCGCCATCATCTCCTCCCGCAGCACCCCCGCGGCCCGCCGGTAGGACGGGTCCGTGAGCACCCGTTCCAGATGGCCGCGGACCTCGGCGGCCGAGCTGTCGCGCTCCCGCAGCACCACACCCGCACCTCGGTCCTCCAGATAGCGGGCCACGTACAGCTCACCCCACTTCGGCGCCAGGTTGACCACCTGGGGCAGCCCGTGGGCGACGGCGGTGGCGAAGGTGCTGTCGCCGCCCTGGTGGACGACGGCCGTACACGTCGGCAGCAGCATCGACAACGGTACGTACTCGACGGTACGGACGTTGCCGGGGACCGGGCCCGCCTGGGCGAGCTGGTCCGGGTGCACGGTGGCGACGACCTCGCAGTCCAGGTCCGCCACCGCCTCGAACAGCGTGGGCAGGCCCACCGCGCTCTCGCGCTCGGTGACGCTGCGCGCGGTGCCGCCCCACGTGACGCACAGCCGCGGCCGCTCCGGCGCCCCGTGCAGCCAGCCGGGCACCGCCGCGCCGCCGTCGAAGGGCACGTACCGCATCGGCAGATACGTGTGCGCGACGGCCGGCCGCATCCGCTCGGGAACGGTGCTGATGCTCCACTGCCCCGTGATCAGGTCCTCGCCGAACTCCAGGCCGTGCCGCCGCCAGGCAGGGAGCAGCGCGCGGACCCACGGGTCGTCGCCGGCGCTCCCGCCGTCGCGCAGCGCGCGCTCCACCGCCTTGGCCCGGAGCAGGCCGATGTTGTCCGAGGCCCACAGCAGCCGCCCGTGGGCGGCACCGCAGGCGCGGGCGGCCACGGCGGCGGGCAGGAACAGCGGATCCCAGATCACGAGGTCGGGGCGGTAGGTCCGGCAGTGGTCGACGAGCTCGTCCACGATCGACCGCCCACCCGGCGGCCTCGGGCCGAAGTAGTCCGCGACCAGGTCGCGCAGCAGGGCCTCGTGGACGTGTTCCCAGGCGTCGGGGGCGTCGGGGTCGAGCGCGATGCCGTCGCTCTCGGCGGAGTCGTCGAGCAGCTCCTGGGATTTGTCCAGGACGTCGCCGAGCAGCACCGCGTGCATCCCCGCACCGGTGATGAGGCCCTCGGCGTTGGGGTGGCCGGCGAAGCGGACGTCGTGGCCGGCCGAACGCAGGGCCTGGGCCAGCGGGATGTTCGTCCGCACGTGGCTGGACAGGGGGATGACGGCGAACAGGACGCGCATGGAAGCCCTCCGGGTGCGGTGGTGTGCGGTGGTGCGGCACGGGTTCAGAGCGGGGCGGGCGCGGGCGGGCGGTGCCGTCGCGTCAGTTCCTCCAGGGCGGGCACGATCGCGTGCGGGGCCGGCGCCGCGGCCATGGCCTCACGCAGCCGCCCGGCTCCCGCCCGGAACGAGGGGTCCTCCAGCACCTGCCCGACCAGGGTCCGCAGCAGCTCGGGGGTGCAGTGCGCCTCGCTCACCCCGGTGCCCGCACCGCTGGCCCGCAGGTGTTCCAGCAGCGCGTCACCGTTGCCGAGGTCACGGGGGACGATCACCTGCGGCACCCCGTGCGCGACCGCCGCCGCGAAACTCCCCACGCCGCCGTAGTGGACCAGGGCGGAGCACGTCGGCAGCAGCCGGTCGAACGGCACGTAGGAGAGGGCCCGTACGTGACGTGGCAGCGCGGCCTCACCGCCGAGCCGCTCGGGAGCGAGGGGCACCACCACCTCCATGTCCGGGCCCCGGCCCAGGGCGGCGACCACGTCAAAGAGGGCGGAGCCCGCGAACAGCGGTTCCCCGGCACCGTCGTCGGCGTCCACGCTCAGACAGACCCGCGGCCGGCGCCGGGGCCCTGTGACCCCCTCCGGCACCGGCCCGTCGTTGCTGTAGGGCACATGACGCACCTTCAGCCTCCCGGTCTGCAAAGGCAGTTGGATGTCCGCGGCGGTCGCCTCGATGGTCCACTGCCCGAGCACCATGTCCCTGGTGTACGCGAGCCCGAACCGCGCCGCCGCCGCTGTTGCCAGCGCCACCTGGGGGTCCTGGCCGAGCCCCGGACCCAGTTCACGCCGCCACGACACGAACTGCTCGGCGGCCCAGCCCAGATAGTCCAGCCCCCAGGTGAAACGTGCGTGCGCCGCGCCGCAGGCGTGGGCCGCGACCGCCGCCGTCGGCACCGTGAAGTCCCACACCACCAGGTCCGGCCGCCAGGAGCGGGCGAACTCGACCAGCGCCTGCACCATCGGAGGGCCGCCCTCACGCCGGTCCGGGGTGAAGTAGTACGCCTGCACGGGCAGGAACTGGCGCCGCACGAACGACCAGTGCGTGGCGTCGGGTTCCGGCAGCGACAGCAACGCGGTGATCTCCCGCAGCCGTTCCTCCTGCCTCCGCCACAGCGGGCTGTCCGCCCACCGCGGGGTGTCGCGCCACTGCGCCTTGGACCCGAGGTCCACCGGCCTCAGACCGGCGCCCACGATGGTCTGCTGCTCCTCGGTGGCGCTGGCCACGGCCACCTCGTGCCCTGCCTCGCGCAGCGCGCGGGCCAGCGGCACCAGCGGATACAGGTGGGAGGCGTAGGGGAAGAACGTGAAGAGTACGCGCACGGGTCCGTCCTCTCCGGACAGGTCATCGGGCCGTCGACGGCGAAGGCGACGGCGAAGGCGACGGCGAAGGCGACGGAGACCGCGACGGCGACGGCGAATCCGACGGCGAGGCCCGGCCGCGCCGCCGGTGCTTCTGCGTCAGCTCCACCAGCAAGGCCACCAGACCGTCCGGCCCCGGCACCGCGGCCATCTCCGCGCACAGCGCGTCGGCGCCCGGCCGGAACGACGGCTCCTCCAGCAGCCGCCTGACCCCGCCGGCCACCGAGGCCCCCGACAGCCCCGCGTCCCGGGGCAGGAACAGGCCCGCACCCAGCTCCGCCGCGTACAGGCCGTAGTCGGCGTAGTCACCGCCCTGCTTGGGAATGATCAACTGCGGGACCCGTGCGGCTGCCGCGGCCGTGAACGTGCCCCCTCCGCCGTGATGGATGACCGCCGAACACGTCGGCAGCAGCAGGCTGAGCGGCACGTAGTCGACGGTACGGACGTTGCCCGGCAGCCGCCCCAGCACACCCAACTGGCCCTTGTCCAGTGTGGCGACGACCTCGATGTCCAGGTGTCCCAGCTCCGCGAGGATCTCCGCCACGGGAAGCGCGTCGTCGGCGAAGAACTGCCGCCCGCTGACCCCGAGCGTCAGGCACACCCGCGGCCGGGACGGCGGCCGGTGCAGCCACCCGGGCACCGGCCCCGCCCCGTTGTAGGGAGTCCTGCGCACCGGCACGTAAGCCAGATCCACCGGCAGCCTGATCCGCTCCGGCGTGGGATCGACCGTCCACTGCCCGACCAGCAGTTCCTCGCCGAAGTCCTGCCCGGCCCGCTCCAGCGCCGGACGCATCACCTCGGCCATCAGGTCACCGGCCGGCCCGTGCGCCACCCCCGCCCGCTCGGCGAACCGCTGCCTGCCCCAGGCGAAGTGGTCCTGCCCCCACAGCAGCCGCGCGTGCGCGGCGCCGCAGGCCCGCGCCGCCACCGGGGCCGGGAAGAACAGCGGATCCCACAGGACGAGATCCGGCTGCCACGAGCGGGCGAACCCGGTCATCGCCTCGATCATCGTCGGCCCGCCCGAGGGCCCCGGCAGGGCGTAGTAGTCGGCGAACGGGGCCAGCATGTACGGATGCAGCGCGGCCCGCAGCTCCTCCTCCGCCGCACCCAGCGCCAGCGTGTCCATGATCCGCAGCAGGGCGGGGTCACCCAGGGCCCGGTGCACGGAAGCCGCCAGATCCGCCTCGGGTCCCAGCGGCACGGCGAACAGCCCCGTCGCGGTGATCGCCTCGGCCAGGCTGGGATGGGAGGCGATGCGCACCTCATGGCCGGCGCACTGCAGCGCCCACGCGAAAGGGACCACCGGAAGCAGATGGGCCGGGGCCGGAATGACCCCGAACAGGACCCTCACCGGCCCCCGCCCCCCGACGCCCCCAGCTCGCCGGTGAAGAAGGGGCGCAGCGCCTGCGGGAACGCCCCGGCGCGCACCGCCACCGCGACCAGCCCCTCCGCCAGCTCCGTCAGCCGCTCCACCCCGCGCTGCCCCAGACGCTCGTACGGTGCCAGATCGAGCCGGTCGGTGGTGTCCTCCAGCTCCCGGCGCAGCCGCCGGCCCGCCCCGGTCAGGGACCCGTCGGTGCTCATCAACCCCCTTTCGTACAGCCGCCGTTCAGCCCCCGACCAGTCCTGCTGGGTCCAGCCCCGTTTGGACATGACGATCTCCTTCGGCATCCCCGCACCGCTCGCCGAGTGCGACACCAGAGCCTCCAGACCGTCGATCGACAGGTGCGTCAGCGCCGCGATGTGCCCGTCACCGCGATGCTCCCGCAACTGTGTGGCGGCCAGCCACAGAGCCAGATGCGGCTTCTCGGGCACGGGCAGGGCGGCGTGCGCGGCATAGAGCGGACGCCCCGGCCCGATCCCCCCTCCGGCGGCCCGGAGCGCGAGCTGTGCGGCCTCGGCCGTTTCCGCGCCGGCGGTGAGCGACGCGCCCAGCAGCCGGCGCAGCGTGGCGTCCGCGGCCCGCAGCCGGGCGGCCACCACCGCCTCCGGCGCCGCCAGGTGCCACACGCGCGGAATGTGCCGGGCGACCAGGTCGTGCCGGAAACTGTGGAACACCGCCGTGACCGTACCGGCGCCCACCTGCCCCAACGCGGCCGCGCGGGCGGCCAGATAGCAGGCCGTCGGGTCGCCGATACCGTACCCGGCCAGCTCCTCGCCCAGGTCGGCGCTGAAGTAGACCGTGGAGTGCAGGGCGTTGAGCGAGGCGTGGCAGCGGCGGACGGCGGCCCGGGACACCGGGGACATGGCGATCAACCCTTCCGTCATCGTTCCGGACACCTGCTTCCCTTCAGGACGGACCCCGCCGGCCGCCCGCCGTCCAGGCAGCCTCCCCGCACGGCCGCCGACGCGCGCGACGCCCCCGTCACTGGTGCTCCTGCCAGGTACGCGGCCCGGCGAAGGGCGCCCGCCGGTCCGGACGCGACCAGCGGGCCACGCTGCGCGTGCGGCCCCGCGGGTCGCCGTGCCCGGCCCCCGCGGGCCGCACCCGGGCGAGCAGCACGGCGGTGAGGGCGGCCAGATCGGTCGCGTCGGGGACGCCCCTGACCACCTGGATGAGGGGCTGTGCCGGGTCGGTCATGATCACTCCGATCGGTCGGTGCGAGAACCCCGCCCCGCCCCGCCCGCGCGCCGCACGGCCGGGGCAGGGGCAGGGCCGGGGTCACTGCGGCGGATTGCCGTGCTTGCGCTGCGGCAGGTCGGTGTGCTTGCTCCGCATCATCTCCAGCGAGCGGACCAGCACCGCCCGGGTGTCACGGGGGTCGATCACGTCGTCGACCATGCCGTGCTCGGCCGCGTAGTACGGGTGCATGAGAGCCGTCCGGTACTCCTCCATCCGCCGCTCCCGCACCGCGTCCGGGTCGTCGGCCGCGTCGATCTCCCGCCGGAAGATGACGTTGGCCGCCCCTTCCGGCCCCATCACGGCGATCTCGTTGGACGGCCAGGCATAGGCCAGATCCGCGCCGATGGAACGGGAGTCCATCACGATGTACGCACCGCCGTAGGCCTTGCGCAGGACCAGCGAGATCCTCGGGACGGTGGCGTTGCAGTACGCGTACAGCAGCTTGGCGCCGCGCCGGATGATGCCGTTGTGCTCCTGGCCCACACCCGGCAGAAACCCCGGCACGTCGACCAGGGTGACGAGCGGAATGTTGAACGCGTCGCAGAACTGCACGAACCGCGCGCCCTTCTCCGAGGCCCCGATGTCCAGCACCCCGGCCAGCGACGCCGGATTGTTGGCCACCACCCCCACGCTCTGGCCGTCCAGCCGCACGAGCGCACAGACGAGGTTGGCCGCCCACGCCGGGTGCACCTCGAAGAACTCCCCGTCGTCGGCCACCTCCTCGATCACCGCACGCACGTCGTACGAGCGGCCCGGCTCGTGCGGCACGATCTCCACCAGCGCCTCCGTCGGCCGCTCCGCGGGATCGGCGCACGGCACGACAGGCGGCAACTCGCGGTTGTTGGACGGCAGAAACGACAGCAGGTAGCGCACCTCGGCCAGACAGGTCTCCTCGTCGTCGTACGCGAAGTGCGCGACGCCCGAGGTCCGCGCGTGGACGTCCGCACCGCCGAGCCCGTTCTGGGTGATCTCCTCACCGGTCACGGCCTTGACCACATCGGGGCCGGTGATGAACATCTGCGAGGTGTTGCGGACCATGAACACGAAGTCCGTCAGCGCCGGCGAGTACGCGGCGCCGCCCGCGCACGGCCCGAGCATCACCGAGATCTGCGGGATGACGCCCGAGGCCCTGGTGTTGCGCTGGAAGATCCCGCCGTAGCCCGCGAGCGCGCTCACCCCCTCCTGGATACGCGCTCCCGCACCGTCGTTCAGCGACACCAGCGGGGCCCCGGCCGCGAGGGCCATGTCCATGAGCTTGTGGATCTTCGCGGCGTGCGCCTCGCCGAGCGCACCTCCAAACATCCGGAAGTCGTGCGCGTAGACGAACACCGTCCGCCCCTCGACCGTGCCCCAGCCGCTCACCACACCATCGGTGTACGGGCGCTTGTGCTCCAGCCCGAACCCCGTCGCCCGGTGCCGCCGCAACTGCTCCACCTCGGTGAAGCTCCCCTTGTCCAGGAGCAGCCCGATGCGCTCGCGGGCGGTCAGCTTGCCCTGGGCGTGCTGCCGCTCGGTCGCCGCGTCACCCGGGCCCCGGCAGGCGGCATCCCTGATCCTGCGAAGTTCCTCCACCCGATCCTCCACAAGCGCTCCTCAGCGATCATCCGCGGGGGTCTTCCCGCCGGCCCGGACACGACCTGCGCACCGTCCGAAAGCCACGGGAAGACCAGGAAAAAACTGCGGCGCACGGTCCGCGGCGCCCTGCCGCCACCCGGCCGCACGGCTCACGCCGGCCGGGCCCGGCCGGCCGCGGCACCCCACCCGCCCGGACCCGGCACGGAAAAGGGACAGCACCGACCCGGCACAGGGCGGTACGCGCACCCGCGCCGAGCAGGACACCCCCGCCCGCGGGAAACACGGACACCCGGCCGCGGCGAGCGCGCGCAAGCGCACGAACCCGCACCGCCGCTCGCACCGCCGCAACACCCCCCACGGTCACCCCCCTTCCCCGGCCACGCGGCCCGCCCGCGGCGGGCGCGGCAGCACCCCCCGGAGCCCGGCCAGGAAACCCAGCAGACCGACCCCCGCCACGAACGCCATGGCCGCCCGGGGCGGTCCGCCCGCCCCCTGCCCGTCCGCCAGCAGAGCGGTGACCACGGCCAGAACCACCACAGCACCTATCTGGACCGCACTCTGGTACAGACCGCTCGCCTGCGCCCGCACAGCCGGAGGCACACTCGCGGCGGCCTGCATGTTCAGGGCGGCGAAGGCGAGCACGAACCCGGCCGCCACGAGCAGCAGCGTGGGCAGCACACCGCCGACGTACGGATCGGGCACCGGCCGCCGCAGATACAGGACATAGCCGATGAACGGCAGAGCCGAGCCCACCGCGACGAGCCGGGCGGTGCCGAACCGGCTCGCCAGACGACCGGAGAACAGCGCCGTCGCGGCCAGCGGCGCGCTCGCGGGCAACAGCGCCAGCCCCGTCTCCAGCGGCCCCCAGCCCGCGGCCCGCAGCTGGAACGTGAGGATGAACAGCAGCCCCAGATAGGAACCGTTGAGCGCGCCCGCGCCCAGGGCCGAGCGCAGCAGGACACGGCCGGCGGGCCGGTCAGGGCGCAGCAGCGGCCGGGTCGCGGCGCGCTCGATACGCGGAATCGCCGCCAGCAGCCCCAGGCCCACGACGAACGCACCGATCACCCGCGGGTCCTGCAAGCCTCCCGCCGGCAGGGACACCAGGCCGTAGGCCAGCGCCAGCAGACCGCCGGTCAGGGCGCAGGCGCCGGGCAGGTCGAGGTCGCGCACCCGCAGGCGGGCAGCGCCGCGCGGCGCGTGGTCCGCCGGGATCAGCCGGCGGCCCGCGACGAACAGCAGCAGGACCACGGGCGCGGGGAACGCCATCGTCCAGCGCCAGCTCACCTCGGTGAGCAGCCCGGACAGCACCAGTCCCACGGTGAAGCCGCACGCGCCGAAGAAGGCGTAGACCGACAGCGCCCGGGCACGTGCCCGCCCCTGCGGGATCACCGTGGACAGGATCGCCAGTCCGGTCGGCGCGGTGAGCGCCGCCGCGAAGCCCTTGACGAAACGGGTGGCCAGGAGCAGCGCGGGATCCTCCACCAGCGCTCCCGCCAGGGACACCGCGGCGAAGACCAGCAGGGCGGTCAGATAGACGCGGCGCCTTCCCAGCAGCTCCACCAGCCGCCCGCCCAGCAGCATCAGCCCCCCGAACCCCAGGGCGAAGCCGCTCATGGCCCACTGCACCTCGGGCAGCGAGAGCCGCAGGTCGTCCTTCATCACTGGCATGGCCACGACCATGACGGACACTTCGAGCGCGTCGATCAGCATGTTGGAGGCGAGCACGAACAGCAGACCGCCCCTGCGCGGGTCCTTCGGCGGGACGACGGCCCCGGGCCTGATCGGCAAGGTCATGATCCTGATCCAGTCGCAGAGAACTCCGGTCAAGGCGTTGCGGCAAGGGGAACCGGCGCCCGGCAGGACGCCCGGCGCAGAAGCCCTCGGTGCCGAGGGCGCCGGTCCGGCGGCCGCACGTGCGCCCGTCCGGACGCCGGGGGCCGCCGCGCCTGAGCCGACGGCACCCTGGCTGCGGACACCGGCCGGCATGCGCCGGGGCCCTTGGTCACTTGGCGGGTGGGACAGTGCGGTGGAAGCCGGCCTCCAGCTTCTTCATCCGCCCCGTTCCGCCGCAAGGCCACTCCGGTCAACTCTCCGTGAAGTTGCGCCAAGTGCTCGTGCAGATCCGCCGGCCACCCCTCGACCCGGCGGGGGACCCACCGCCGAAGAGCCCGGGGCACGGGCCCGGAGCCGGCACCGACGCACCGCCCCCCGGAAGTACGCCACCCGCTCGCACCGTGGACAAGGCAACGCCGCGACGGAGCACCGCGAGCTGACGGCCCGCGCGATCTGACGCCGGGGGAGCGGGCCGGACCTGCGGCAGGGAGAGGGCGGCACGCCGGCCCGATGGGTTCCCGGCCCGCCCGCCCGGCCGGCGCAACCAGGTACGGCCGGGCACGCCGGCCACCGCCCAGACGAAAGACCGAACCCGCCCGATCCGCAGACACCGACCTGCCGGACGGGCAGGAGCGGCCGGCCCGCGCACCTCCGAACGCCGCGCCCGTGCACCGGATGACGGCCCTGCACGCGCACCGCACCGCACCGCACCGCACCGCACCGGACCGGGCGTGCGGGCGGGCGGCGGATCCGGCCGCCCCGCACCACGCCACCACCGCCGGCCTCTCCACAGCATCAACAGGACAACGAACCGTTGTTCCATTGTCCGCATGCGATAGGGTGGCCGGATGCCGCAAGACTCCCGCCGGCAGGCCCGTGAGCGACTGTCCGCCCTGGCCGCGGCACCCGCCGACGACACCACGGCCGCACGCCGAGTGGAGCAGGACGCATCACTGATCGGGCAACTCCTGGCCGCCGCAGGCGAGCCGTACAGGGACGGGCAGCAGCCGGGCGCCACGGCCGCCGAGGTCGGCGCCGCACTGAGCCTGTTCGAAGGAGTACGTGAACAGCTGGACCGGCTGGAGACCCAGGTGGTCATCGAGGCCCGGCGCCGCGGCATGGACTGGCGGCAGATCGCCCGGCACCAGGGCCTGAACTCCTCCCAGGCCGCCTCCCAGCGCTACCAGCGGCTGATGACCCGGCTCGAAGAGATCCGCCAGGGCGTGCGGTGAGCGAGGAGGAATCGCAGATGACTGACCAGCCGCCGCAGTTGTTCACCGCGGTCGACTCCCTGCTCGCCGCGGTCGACGACGGCACCGTGCTGCCCGTCCCGGCCGAGCGCGCGCGGCTGCGCGAAGCGGCCGGCCTCACCCCGGCCGCCGTCGCACAGGCACTGGGCGTGCGGGTGGCGAGCATCACCGCCTGGGAAGCCGGCCGGGCCGAACCCCGCGGGGAACGGCTGGAAGCCTACCGCCGCCTTCTGGAAGGCCTGGCCCACCGCTATCCCGCCACCACCCCGCCGCCGGCTCCTACAACGCTCCCCGCCCCGCCCCCACCGGCGGAAAAGACCCCCGGCGCACCACCCGCCGCCGCAGCGGCCCCCGACACACATGCCACGCCCGCCCCCCGGCGCCCGCCCGGCCCCCCACACCGTCCGGCCACGAGGAAACCCCGCACACCCGCCGGTGCCGATCCACGGTTCCCGCACGGCCCGCTCGCCGTCCTGGACGGCGACGGCCGCGCCTACGGCAGCGGCGGCATCGTCCTGGACTGCCCGGCCGCCACGATCCCCGAACTGGCTCAGTGGACGCTCGCCGAGTCCGGGCTGGGCGCACCGAAACTCCACCGCCACGGCAAGGACGCCGACCCGCTGATCGTGCTCACCACGGCAGCCGCGCTGAAGCTCGGCCTGCCACAGCGCCTGGAAGGCCAGGAACAGCGCCGGTCTCTGCGCCTGCCCCCCGACCACCCCGTGGTCGCACAAGTAGCACACGCCCAGTGGAAACTGACCCAGCGCGGGTTCGGACCATGGGCACGGATCTACCGCACCGCCCAGGGGCGCGAGAGGCGCTGCGTCCAGCTCGCGATCCTGCCCTGGGACGCCCTCGACCCCCGCTCCTGGCCCGGCGTCGCCGACATGGACCCGGCCGGCATCGCCCACGTCCTCGCAACGTACGCCCAGCGGGTCATCACCCCACGCGGCTCCACCGCCGTCTGCGGCCTGGAACTGATGACCGCCCTGCGCCCGCCCACCCGCGCCGTACGCGACGAGGCCACCGGGAACTGGATCCCCGGCCACAACCCCGGCTCCCTGGGCACCGCACCGGTGGACCCGGCCCCGCCCGAGGCCACCCCGGAACATCCGGCCGTCGTCAACAGCGGCTGGAAAGGCGGCTTCCTCAACGAAGAGGCCTACCAGTGGGTGCGGCCGGTGGAACAGCTCAGCGACGAGGAGTGCATGCTCCCCTACGCCATCGGCCTCGACCTGAACACCGCGTTCCTCGCCGCCGCGGCCCGCCTCGACGTCGGCCTGTCCGCCCCCGACCACTTCCCCACCCCGGCGTTCAACCCGAAGATCCCCGGCTCCTGGCTCGTCGACCTCACCCACATCGACCTCGACCCGCGCCTGCCCTCCCCGTTCACCCCCGACGGCACCCGCCCCACAGAACCCGCCTGGTACCAGACCCACACCCTCGCCTACGCCCAGGAACTCGGACACGACGTCCACCCGATCGAGGCATACCTGCGCCGCGAGACCGGCGCCTACCTGGACCCGTGGCACGACCGCCTCAGGACCGCCTACCTCGACACCCTCGCCGACCTCGGCATCACCCGGGACCTGGACGACCGGGCCTTCCTCACCGCGATCGAACGGCACCAGCGGACCGACCCGGCCCTGGCCGCCGTCCTGTCCGCGATCAAAGCCACCGTCAAGGGCGGCATCGGCAAGCTCCGCGAACGCCCGCAGGGGCGCCACCACCGCCAAGGCGAACGCTGGCCGGCACTCGAACGCCCCACCTGGCGCCCCGACATCCGCGCCGCCGTCATCAGCAAGGCCCGCGTCAACATGCACCGCAAACTCACCAACATGGCGAACATGACAGGCCGCTACCCCCTCGCCGTCCTCTCGGACTGCGTCGTCTACCCCTCACCCGGCGACAGCCCCCTCGACGTCCTGCCGTACACGGCCTCCGGCCAACCCCAGCCCGGCGCCTTCCGCCTCGGCCCCGCCCCGGGCCTGACGAAACCGGAAGGCGTCCAGCCGATGCTGTGGGCGGTCGACCTCATGGAACAGGGCCTCAACCCGGCCCGGCACATCAAGGGCGGCGACGCCGTCCACGACGCGGGGAAGTGAAGCGGTGGGGGAGATCGACGACGCTCTCGACCGCGCCGAGCAGGAAGCGTTCACCAAACAACCGCCCAAGACCCTCAAAGGCCAGATCAACTACCTGATCAAGCAACTCGGAACGACCAAAGCGGTGGCAGCGGAACTCGGCATCACCGCCGACTCCGTCAACCGCTACCGCCGCGGCGCCCGCAAACACCCGCCCCGCCACATCCAGAACCGGATCGACACCGCCGTACGCTCCCGCTGGCAGCCCCGCATCCGCCGACGCCGCCGGCACACAGCGGCCAGCACCGGCGGCATCACCATCGAGACCCGCGCCCGGTTCGGCTACCGCGCCCCGGCCGGCGCCACGGACGACGGACGGATCCGCCGCCTGACCGTCCACCTCCCCCCGGACTACGCACGCCGCCTGTTCGACGCCCGCGAGCAGGCCGCGGACGACCAGTACCTGCGCGACATCGTCGCCCAAGGGCTGCAAGAGGTGTACTTCACCGACGGCGGCCGCCGCGCCACCGGCCTCGAAGTGGACCTCAACGACATCGACTACATCGACGTCTCCTTCTGACAACGGCCTTCGGCAACCCGCACACCTCCCCCGAGCAGGCCGACGCGCAAACTGGTTTCCGCAGACCGGGCAGCACGCACAAGACGGCACAACGCCATGACGGACACACCGCACCCCGTACCGCACACAGCCCGCGACGTCACGGCACACCGCCGATGACGCAAAGCCCGCCGGCCCGACGGAGGTGACGGGCCGGCACACGGCTAGATCGGCAGGGCCGCCTGAGCCTGCCGCTTGGCCGAGGCCTTCTGCACAGTGAGGAAGTCCTTGACGGCCGGCCGGCTCAACAGCAGAGTCACGGTCCGGGGCTTGGGCCGATGCCCGCCGGTCAGCTCGGTCAGGAAATCCGTGGTGACGATGCGCCGCGCCGGCGCGTCGTGCACGTCGTCGAGGACCCGCTGCTCCAGCAGGCGCGCCGCAGTCTCGTCCAGAGCGTGCTCGATCGCCCGGTAGGCGGCCACAGCATCCTGCGCAATCGCCTGCTGAGCACGGGCGAGGGCCTGCCGGAGCAGCCGGTGGTGAAGCCAGTCGCCGTCGCCACCGGGGGCCGGGAACGCCTCCGCGGCAGCATCGATGCGCTCACCGGAACTGCCGGCCGAGATGATGGCAGGCATCTTCTGCAGCAGACCGGCGATCCGTTCCACCTCACGCGGATCCGGCTCATCCGACCGAAACGCCGGTTCGGGCCGCTCCTGGTCGATGTCCTCGCTCAGCACCTCCCACCGCCCCCGCAGGTCGCCGGCCCAGGACGCGGACACCTCCCACTCGTGCACCACGCTCTCCACGACGAACGCGAGCCGTACGGCCTCCACCTCACCGCCCCGGCACCGCGCCGCCGCGAGCAACCTGTCCGCCCGCTGCCGCAGGGCGGCCGGCACATCGCCGCGCCCCGCAAGCGCCGCATCATCCCCGCCCTCCTCCCCGTCCGTCGTCAGCAGGACGAATTCCTCCGCGTCGAGACGGTCGAGGTCCCAGTACAGGACGCGGGCCCCGCAGGCCACGGCCAGTTGGGCCACACCCTCGGCGTCGTAGTCGCCCTCCCCGAGGACCGCCCGCAGACCCGTGTCACCACCCACGGATGCCGAGATCAGCTGCAGCCCGTGCCGCCCGGCCAGCCCGGGCAGCGCATCGACGACCTTGCGCAGGTCGGAAACACCCATGGAACAACCTCCAGCATGCCGTGATCACCTTCCGGCGCCGACCGTAGCCCGCTGCCCGCCGGGCCAGGAGCAGGTCACCCAAACCCCCTCGCCCGGCAACGGTTTGAGAGACCATAAGAGTGCTCCAGGAACCCACCGAAACGATCCTTCACCCTCCCGCACCCTGCCCCGCCCCCACCGCGCCACCCTCTCGGCATCCCCCCGAACACAAGACCGCCAGGCCAGGACGCACCCGGGCCACCGGCAACCGGCAGAACCCCGACGCGCTACGCAGGCTGATCACTCATACGGTCGATGAACTGCCCGAAGGACTCGTCGAACCGGACCTGCGACTGCGACTGCGACGTCAACGCCTCGACCACAACGCTCCACCGCACCGGGTCGTCCCCGCACACGCGCACCAGCACATCCGCCGCCACGGGCCGGTCGTAATAGCTCAGCACGATATGGGCACGTACCTGGCGAACCAGCGCATCGGTGCGGTGACGCGACCCGATGACCGCGTACTCCACCTGGTCGAAGAAAGAGCCCTGATGCTCCCTGACCGCATCGAGCCAGGACTGCATCACGGCTTCCGGGTCCGCACAGGAGTCGAGCTCCTCATCCGTCAGAAGACGGGGCACTTCCTGCTCTTCCTGGGCAGGACTCGGCCTGTGCCGGACAGCCGCCTCCTTGAGCCACACCGGAACCGCCTCATCATAGGTACGAAGCCACTCAACCTCAGCCAGATGGAGACGGCCCAGCTGATCGAGGACCAGACGCCGCTCGAGACGCGGGTTCCCGGCCAGAGCCGCAAGGGCGCTGACCCGGCTGTCATCACTCAGGAGACGCTTCGGCGCGAGGGGCTCAGGCCCACCGAACGGCAAAGGGCGTTCGACCGCCGCAGGCCGGGGCAGCTGTGCGACGGCCTCACACACCTTCGCCAGACTCCTCCCGTCGCCGCTCGTCAGAGCGAGGTCACAAGCAAGGGACACCACCTCGTACGGCCCACAACTCCGCAACCTCCTGGCGTGCAGCAGACCCCCGACCCTGACGCAGTACGCGGCCGCCTCCTGCAGAGCCCCAGTCGCCATCTCCGACAGCCGAGGATGCCGGACAACACGCCGGGCGATACTCCGCAACCGCTCACGCTGGCTCCTCCCCGGCACCGGGAGCTCCGCCCACTCCGGCAGCGCCAGAACCGGCACACATGCGGCCAGAACCTCATCCGAGAGCTTCTCGGTCTCCACACAGTCCAGGAGAACGTGCTGGACCACCCGCCCGAACCCCTCGTCCCGCGTCAACTCCAGCCACCGGTCCGGGCACCGCTCCAGCACCATGCCCACCGTGCTCCACACCGGCCACCCCGACGGCGCCCAACAGCCCCCCTTCGTCCCAGCACTCACCCTCGCGAAGGCCTTCAACCGCACGGCCATCAAACCCAAGCCCCGGCGCAGCACCGCATCGACCAGCCACCCCGGCGCCACCGGAAGCCGACCCGGATCAAAGCCCGGCCGCAGACTCTCCACCGCCAGAACAACCCCGAGCAGATCCTCCTGTCCCAGAGACTCGACGAGCTCGATCACCAACTCCCGGTGCACGTCATGCGACGCCAGCGCAGCCAGAAGCTCAGGATCAGCCGGACGGCAACGAAGAACAGCCGTGACATCCCGCGAACCCAGCACACCCCGACGAACGAGATCAGGAAGCCACCTGGGCGACGCCGCGATCAAACGATCACGCAACCCCTGATCACCGACCCGACCGAACAACGACGGCAGCGCCTCCCCGAACACATCCTCCTGCCACCCCCGAGCGAAACCCTCACCACCAGGAAGCAACCCGTCGACGACCGCAGCGAACGCCGCCTCCGGCAAATCCTCACGCTGCGCCAACCGCACCCACATCCGGTACTCCGTACCGTTCACCGCCATGACAACCTCCCCTGCCCCGACCGCTGTTACGACAACAACCGTAGGACGCGCGCCACCGACCCCGAAGACACCTACGAAGACTCAGCCACGCACCCCGAGGAGACCGGACCCATGCAGCCACCGACCCCGCGACCTCAGCGTCACACGGCCGAGCGGCCGTCGACCGACCCCAGGACAAGACGAAGCACTACCGGAAACCCTCATACGACCCGCCGCCCAGCCCACACCCTCAGCAACCACCACGACCGCACCCCGAGCCGCCGGCCGGAAGAACCTCGATCGAGGCCTGAACGAACCCGCCCGCGCCACCGACACCACCGAACCCGGCTGCGCGACACAAGCCCGCACGTACACGAGCACCACGACGAGAACGGCACCCTGAACGGGTACACGGTCGCCACGCCCAGCGACCGCACCGACCACAACAGCAGACCCGTCACCCCCCCCCGCCGGACGCACCGAAGGCGCCGATGACGTCGCCGCCCTGGGCGACCTCCTGACCGTAGCCGCCGCCACCACCCCGAACGCCATTCGCGACCCCGGCACCGGCCCAGGGTGCGACCAGGTCGGGGGCAACGCACTGAGCATCGCGGGCATGGGCTACAGGGTCGGCGGCTACGTCGGAAGCGCCGACCCCGGCGGCTGGGACTGGCCCTGAATCAGCCACTGAAACCTCAGGGAGAAACCGTGGAACTGCTCCATCTCGCCCAGGAGAAATCCGGCTTCTGGCCCACCGGAGCCATCATGATCGTCGCCATCACCGTCATCACGGTGGGCATCGGCATCTGGCGCACCCGCAAGGCGAAGGAGGAAGGGTGAGAGGCAGAGCAGCGGCATAACGTGGAGGGCCGGCACTTCAGTGCCGACCCTCCACGCGTGACCCGCTCACGGCAGATCCAGCCGAGAAGCTGCGGAACCCCCAAACGCACGAAGTGGCCCACCGCCCCGGGTGGTGCTGTGGGCCACTTCGTGCTGTGCGCCCCCCGCGTGGATCCACGAGGCGCGCTACCTGGATGACGACCTGCTCAGCATCTCCGCCGCTGCCCGCGTCGCACCGGACGCGCCATACCCCCACCCTCCCCGGTCCAGGCGCCCGGAGGCGGACCGCACCGCCCGGACGGCATTCGGCTCGCGCACCCCCTTCGGGGAAGGGGGTGCGCAGCTAACCCCGCTTCACCGCAGAGTGCTCCCACCAGTCCCGACCACCCGGTTGTCCAACCACCGCGAATCCGCCCCAACACCCGCCCGACAACGGGACCCTTCCGCCCCAAAACCAAATCGCGAGGGGATGCGGGGCTTACCCCGCCCCATCGCAGTGTGCTGCCACGGGTGCCGATGACGTACCGGGCGACGGCGGCCGGGACCGAGAGCTGGCCCCGGGTGGGTTGTTCCGGGCGGGGGCTGGAGGGGTTGCTCCCGACGTTGCACCGGAGGTCTGAACCCCCCTTGCGCCGGGCAAGCGCGCCGACACCTCTTGTCCGCGTAGCCGGAGGAAGAGGTGTTCTCCTCCTCGGGGCGACGGCCGGTGGCGCGGCCGGGATGCTGTCGAATGGTCGGTGCAGCCCACTCACTACGTCCGGCCGACTCCTCCTCTCAACTGCCGATGCTGGCGTGGGGGCTGTCGGCCGGTGGGCGCCGGCCCAGAAAATGATGTTGGGCCGGGGACGGCCAGCGCTCTGCACGTCCCCGCCCCGCCCTGCCTGACAGAGGATGCGCGAGCCGCTTGCGGTGGGGGAGCGCTCACACCGCCTTCGCCCATTCCAGCCCCAACCCGGCCAGTCGCTGAAGCTGCTCGCCGGTGAGCTTGGCCCGGCGGCTCTTCACGTTCGACAGCCATACCCCAAGTCTCACGGCCGTCCCGTCGGGCAACTCCTCGGACCAGGACCTCGCCACCACTACCGTCCCCTCCCGAGCCGCGTACTGGGCGAGCGCGGCGGCCCCCTGCTCGAACGCCCCGGTCCGCGCCCCGCCCGCCGCCCGCCGCGGCTTCGCCGCGACGGCGACCGGCTTCCTCTCCAGCGGCCGGACACCGAGCTGGACCAAGCGCTCACGTTGCCCTGCGGACAGCCGCTCCCACCCGTCCCGTTGGGCGGCCAGCCACGCGCCCGCGTCGAGTCCGTTCACCATCGCCCCGGGCTCCACATACCCGAGCACGCTTCCCGGCGCCGCAAGGCCCTTCAGGGCGGCGTAGTGCCGCTGCCAGTCGATGGGCCAGTCCGGGTTCCAGTCCGGGTCGATCCCGGCGAGCTGCGCCGCACGCCGCTGCGCCCGCCCCTCGTCCTTCCCGAGGCCGTTCTTCTTCCGCGCGTTGGCCAGCCACTGCCCCACCGGCCGGTCCATGATCATCGCCGTGACCGGCACCGCGAGCGTCCCGTACGCGACGAAGTACGCCTTCGCCGCACCGAGGTTCTCCTCCCACGACGCGTCCGCCGGATCCCACACGACGTCCAGAGCCTCCAGGTCCTCGGCCCGCTCGGGCAGCATCGTCCCGGCCCGCATCGCCCGGCGCTGATCGGACAGCCATCGCCCCAGCGGGAACCCGCCCCCAGCCCCCACACCACCGCCCTCACCCCGTACGCCACCGCCCTCGACGTGGTTGTAGGGCACGGCGAGGTCACCCTCCCGCTTCCGGTACGCGACCGCCGCGCGGTGTCCCGCCCGCCAGTTCGCGTGCTCCGGCTCGATCAGGTTGTACTCCACCATCCTGGC
>NZ_JBHXOX010000046.1:0-43783 GCF_042718795.1 Streptomyces cyaneofuscatus | reverse complement strand
GACGCGGGCTGGTACCCGCACACCTCCCAGGTCGGCCAGACCGGCAAGTCCGTCTCCCCCCAGCTCTACATCGCCTCCGGTATCTCCGGCGCGATACAGCACCGGGCCGGGATGCAGACGTCGAAGACCATCGTCGCGGTCAACAAGGACGCCGAGGCCCCGATCTTCGACCTCGTCGACTACGGCGTCGTCGGCGACCTCTTCACCGTCGTCCCCCAGCTCACCGAAGAGATCAACACCCGCAAGGGCTGAACAACCCCAGCAGCAACACCACGAGCAACACCCCCCTGGGCCGCACGGTGCACCCCACCGCGCGGCCCAGCGCCGTACTACCGCCGCTCTTCGGCTATGCGGCTCGGTACGCCACCCCGGTCGTCCGCACCGAGTCCGAACGTCGTGAAGGCGGTCCGGTCCGGCAGCGGGTAAGTCTCCTTGCCCGTCAGCGCGTTGATGATGACGGCGGAGCGCCAGGCCGCCAGGCCCAGATCGGGGGCGCCGACCCCGTGCGTATGCCGTTCCGCGTTCTGCACGAAGACCGAGCCGTCGATCTCCGGTGCCAGGACCAGCCGTTGGGCCTCGTCGACCTGCGGGCGCCCGGCGTCGTCGCGGACGATGTACGGGTCCAGGGCGGCGAGCAGCGTATCGACGGGTCGCTCCCGGTACCCGGTGGCGAGGACCACCGCGTCCGTGGTCAGCCTTCCCAGGGCCTCCTGCTGGCCGTGCTCCACGGCCAGTTCGATGCGGCCGCTCCCCGTGACGGTGGCGCCGGTGACCTCGATGCCGGGCGTGAGGGTCACGTCGGGCCAGCCGCCGCCGAGGCTGCGCCGGTACAACTCGTCGTGGATGTCCCCGAGGGTGTCCCCGCTGACCCCCTTGTAGAGCTGCCACTGGCTGGGCAGCAACCGGTCCCGGGTGGCCTGCGGGAGCCCGTGGAAGTAGCGCGTGTAGTCCGGGGTGAACTGCTCCAGGCCGATCTTGCTGTACTCCATGGGCGCGAAGGCCGGGGTACGGGCGAGCCAGGTGAGCCCCTCCGCTCCCTCCGGCCTCAACCGCAGCAGGTCCAGCAGGACTTCGGCGCCCGACTGCCCCGAGCCGACGACCGTGACATGCCGGGCCGCGAGCAGCCGGTCCCGCTGGGCCAGGTAGTCGGCGGAGTGCAGGACGAGGGGTACGGGGTCCGCCTCCAGGGCCCTCAGCGGCTCGGGGACATGGGGCGCCGTACCGACGCCGAGGGCGAGGTTACGGGCGTGGGTGAGCCCGCCCCCGAGGCTCTCGCCGTCCGGGCCGAGCCGGGTGAAGTCGACGGCGAACGCGCTCTGCCCCGCGTCCCAGGCGATGGCATCGACGCGCTGGCCGAAGTGGGTGGAGGGCAGTTCGGTGCTCACCCAGCGCAGGTAGTTGTCGAACTCGGAGCGGTGGATATGGAAGCGCTCGGCGAAGTAGAACGGGAAGAGCCTGCGCCGCGTCTTGAGGTAATTGAGGTAGCACCAAGGGCTGATGGGATCCACCAGGCTCACCAGGTCCGCCAGGAAGGGGACTTGGAGGATCGCTCCCTCGATGAGCAGGCCGGGGTGCCAGTGGAAGGCGGTGCGCTGTTCGTGGAAGGCGCTGCGCAGGCCGGGTACGCCGTCGGCGAGTGCGGCGAGCGAGAGGTTGAAGGGCCCTGCGCCCACCCCCAGCAGATCGAGGGGCGGGGTTCGCGGTCCGGGCGTCATCGGGTTCCTCCCACGGGATGCGTGCGCGTCGGCAACGTCATGGCGAACGTCATGGCGACAGCCTTTCCGCCGCCGGGGCGCCGGTACCGCCGGCGCCGGAACGGCTGTCGCCGTCTCCGCCCGCCGCCGCCCGCTCCGCCGCCTCCGTCACCAGGTCGAGCAGCGGCAGCAGGACGGCGCTCGCGGCGGCGGGGTGCAGCAACGTGGCCTTGAGCCAGAGTCGGCGCCTGCCGTCGCCGTCCTCGGCCACCGCCCGCCCGAGGACGGCCCGGCCGTCCATGAGCAGCGTGCGGCGGACCTCTGCGACGACGGCGTCCCCGGCCTCCGCCTCCAACTCGTCGGCCACCACCGGCCGGAACAGCACGGTGCTGATCCCGATCGCGCCGGGCCGGCGGCGCAGTGCGGGCCGGGCGTCGACGGCCCGGCCGAACTCCTCCGCCGTACGTACGCAGTGCTCGACCAGTTCGCTCAGCCCCCGGCGGCCCAGCGCCCGGAAGGTGACCGCCATCTTCAGCGCGTCGGGGCGCCGGGTCGTACGGACCGAGCGGCCGAGCAGGTCGGGGAGGCCGGCCTCGGTGTCGTCGTCGGCGTTGAGGTAGTCGGTGCGCAGGGAGAGTGGGGCGAGCAGGGCGGTGTCCGCGACGGCGAGCACTCCGGCGGCGACCGGCTGCCAGCCGAGCTTGTGCAGGTCGAGCGTTACGGAGACGGCCTGATCGAGCCCCGCGAGCTGAGGCGCCAGGCGCTCGCTGAACAACAGGGGCCCGCCGTAAGCCGCGTCGACGTGGAGTTCGGCACCGTACCGTTCCGCGATCCGGGCGATCTCGGGGAGCGGGTCGATGCGCCCCTCGTCGGTGGTCCCGGCGGTGGCGACGACCAGGACCGGTCCGCCGCCGAGCCCGTCGAGGGCGCGGTCGAGGGCGGCGGGGTCGATGCGGCCGTCGTGGCACGCGACGACGGCAGGGGCGGGCAGGCCGAGCATCCAGGCGGCCCGGTGCACGCTGTGGTGCGCGTTGGCACCGGTCACCACGCGCAGGGGCGCGGACGCCGCCCGTTCGCGGGCGAGGAGCAGGGCGACCAGGTTGGACTCGGTGCCGCCGCTGGTGATGAGGGCGTTGGGTGCGGGGGCTTCCGGGTGGACGAGCCGGGCCAGGGCGGCGGTGGTCAGCTCCTCGATGACCCCGGCGGCGGGCGCCTGGTCCCAGGAGTCCATCGACGGGTTGAGCGCCGCCCCCGCCAGCTCCGCCGCGGCCGCCACGGCCAGCGGCGGGCAGTGCAGATGGGCGACGCACGCGGGGTCGGCCGGATCGGCGGCCCCCTCGGCGACCGCCCGTACCAGATCCGCGAGCGCGGCCTCGGACCCGACGCCCTCCTCGGGCAGCACCGGTGCGGCCAGGGCGGCGGTCCGCCGGGCCACGGCGTCCGGGCCGCCGGCGGGCAGCGGTCCGCCCCGGGCCCGGGCGGCGGTCTCCAGGGTGTCCAGGACCACGGTGGTCAGGGCGCGCAGGTGACCGGGTCCGTCGACGCCGCCCGCGAGAGCGGCTCCCGTACCGGCGCTCACGCCGCACGTCGCAAAGGGAGTTCGGCGGACAGCAGGCCCTGAGCACGCTCCATGGCGAAGCCCTTCGATCGGAGTGCAAGATCCACAACCGGGATTCGCTGGTTAGGCTAACCTAACTCTCCCGTTGGGGAAGAACGCACTCCGGCCGACCGGGCATCCGAACCGACCTGCTCCCGCACAGAGTCGGGGTCACGCGCCCGGTACGGGAGCGGCGGTGGCCGCTCCCGTACCGGGTCGGATCACGCCGCTTCGGTGGGCAGCTCCGCGCGGATCTCCCGCGCGGCGGCGACCAGGTTCTCCAGGGAGGTCCGGGTCTCGGGCCACCCCCGGGTCTTCAGGCCGCAGTCGGGGTTCACCCACAGCCGCTCGGCCGGGATGGCCTCAAGTCCCTTGCGCAGCAGGGCCGCTGCCTCTTCCGTGCTCGGGATGCGCGGGGAGTGGATGTCGTAGACGCCGGGTCCGGCCTCACGCGGGTAGCCGTGGGCGGCCAGTTCGCGGGCGACCTGCATGTGGGAGCGGGCCGCCTCCAGGCTGATGACGTCGGCGTCGAGGTCGTCGATGGCCTGGACGATGTCGCCGAACTCCGCGTAGCACATGTGGGTGTGGATCTGGGTGTCCGGCCGCACCCCGGAGGTGGCGAGGCGGAAGGACTCCGTCGCCCACTGAAGGTACGCGGCGTGCTCGTCGGCCCGCAGCGGCAGCGTCTCGCGCAGGGCGGGCTCGTCGACCTGGATCACCGAAGTGCCGTTCGCCTCCAGGTCGTTCACCTCGTCGCGCAGGGCGAGCGCCACCTGGCGGGCGGTCTCGCCGAGCGGCTGGTCGTCGCGGACGAAGGACCAGGCGAGCATGGTGACCGGGCCGGTGAGCATGCCCTTGACGGGGCGCTCGGTCAGCGACTGCGCGTACGCCGTCCAGCGCACGGTCATCGGCTCGGGGCGCGAGATGTCCCCGGCGAGGACCGGCGGGCGGACGTAGCGGGTGCCGTACGACTGGACCCAGCCGTGCTGCGTGGCGAGGTAGCCGGTGAGCTGCTCGGCGAAGTACTGGACCATGTCGTTGCGTTCGGGCTCGCCGTGGACCAGGACGTCGATCCCGGCCTTCTCCTGGAAGGAGAGGACCTCACGGATCTCGTCCTTGATCCGCTCCTCGTACCCGGCCTCGTCGATCCGGCCCGCGCGCAGGTCGGCGCGCGCGGTGCGGAGTTCGGTGGTCTGCGGGAACGAGCCGATCGTGGTGGTCGGCAGGAGCGGCAGCCCGAGGTGGGCGCGCTGGGCGAGGGTCCGCTCGGCGTACGGCTGGGAGCGGCGGCCGTCGGCGTCGGTGATGGCAGCCGTACGGGCCCGGACGGCCGGGTCGCGGGTGATGACGGCGTCGGTGCGGGAGGCCAGGTCGGCCCGGTTGGCGGCGAGTTCGGCGGCGATGGCCTCGGTGCCGGAGGCCAGGCCGCGCGCCAGGATGACGATCTCCTGGGTCTTCTGCTGGGCGAAGGCCAGCCAGCGGGCGACCTGCGGGTCGATGTCGTGTTCGGCCGTGGCGTCCAGCGGGACGTGCAGGAGGGAGCTGGAAGCGGAGACGTCGACGTGATCCGCGAGGCCGAGGAGCGTGCCGAGGGTGGCGAGCGACTTCTCGTAGTCGTTGATCCAGATGTTGCGGCCGTTGACGACGCCCGCGACGAGGCGCTTGCCGGGCAGTCCGCCGGCCGCCGCGAGGTCGGCGAGGTTCGCGGCGCCGGACTCGGTGAAGTCCAGCGCGAGCCCCTCCACCGGGGACTTGGCGAGCACCGGCAGGGCCTCGCCGAGCCGGCCGAAGTAGGAGGCGACGAGCAGCTTGGACCGGTCCGCGAGACCGCCGAGTTCGCGGTAGGCGCGGGCGGCGGCGTTCAGCTCGGCCGGGGTGCGGTCCTGGACGAGCGCGGGCTCATCCAGCTGCACCCACTCGGCGCCCGCCGCCCGCAGGTCCGCGAGGACTTCGGCGTACACGGGCAGGAGCCGGTCCAGCAGGGTCAGCGGTTCGAAGTCGGCGGCGACCCCGGGGGCCGCCTTGGCGAGCAGGAGGTAGGTGACGGGCCCGACGAGGACCGGGCGCGGGGTGTGGCCCAGCGCCAGGGCCTCCTTCAGCTCGGCGACCTGCTTGGCGGAGTCGGCGGTGAACACCGTGTCCGGGCCCAACTCGGGCACCAGGTAGTGGTAGTTGGTGTCGAACCACTTGGTCATTTCGAGCGGGGCCACGTCCCGTGTGCCGCGGGCCATGGCGAAGTAGCCGTCGAGGGCGTCGGCTCGGACCGCCTCGCGGTGCCGCTCGGGGACAGCGCCGACCATGACACTGGTGTCCAGGACGTGGTCGTAGTACGAGAAATCACCGGTCGGCACCTCGTGGACTCCGGCCTCGGCGAGCTGCTGCCAGGTTCCCCTGCGCAGTTCGGCGGCGGTCCGCCGGAGGGTGTCCGCGTCGACGCGGCCCTTCCAGTAGCCCTCGATGGCCTTCTTCAGTTCACGGTTCTGACCCTGGCGGGGGTAGCCGTACACGGTGGCCCGTGCTGCCGCGGCTGCGGGCTTCGCTGTCACGTGACTCTCCTTCGCGAGCATGTCTCCAGCTGATCCCGGGACGGGACGCGGACGCGAAGGGGTGACGGAATCAGGCGGAACGCGACACGCTGACCGTGTCCGTCCACCCGACGGTTACGCCGACCCGCCCACGAGGTCACCGGGAACTCCGCACGCGAACGGTCGCGTGCGGGCAGCGGGCAGGTCTTCGGACTCGCGGGCACGCCTGCCGGGGCAGACACCTACTGGCCGTCGCTTCCCAGACCCGGCCGGGCCCAGTGCGTATGACGGCGGTCGTTCCCACTCACCGCTGCGGGGCAGTCCCGGATTCCCACCGGGTTCCCTCTTACGACACCCTGCCTGGCGGACAGGGCGAACCAGCTGCACCGGCCACCCTAAGCGGACGACCGCCGGGCGCACACCGTTGTTCACACTTCGGACCGTGATGTGAGACACGGCATCCGGGCGCGTTCCGAACTGTGGTGGAACATCCCCCGAACGGGTGACAGAGGGCAGCGGAACGGCCCTCGCACCAATCCGACCCGGCAGGTGGCGCCGAATAGTCGGCACAGGGGCGCGGAGCGGGCGCTCCTGCATCACTGTCCGGGACCGGATCCGGCATCCTGGCACGATCCGGTCCCGGGCAGGCCATGACCGCCGGCCTTCCTCACCTTGTTCCGCCTTTCGCCGCCGGTTCGCTGACTTCCGGTCAGGTCGTGGTGGCACGGTGACGCAGATGTAACCAAATGGCGTAGGCGAGCCGGAACCACTGAGCGTCACAGGCCGTTCTTCTTGCCAATACACGGCCGCCGACCCGCGGCGGCGACGAGTGAGGGAAGCGCCATATGAAGAAGACAGTCGGGTGGGCCCAGGACGGCGACGACTGGACGATCACCGTGAACGGCACGCTGTACCGGGCCGTCGAGCGGCCCGCCGACGGACGCGTGCACGACTATCTGGTGCGCGGGAACGACCTGACTGCCGAGTGCCCGAGCCTCGGCCATGGGCTCGGAGTGATCCGGGCGCACGAGTCCCGGAGCTGACCTCCGGCCGGTCCGACGACGAGGTGCGGCGGCCGCCCGCGCCTCGACGCGACCCGCCGCCCTTCGTCACGTCAGCCGCCACCCTGCGTCACGTAGCCCGCTCACCTGTCCGGGCCCCGTCCACCTGTCCGGGCTCCCGCTCGCGGGCCGGGGCCCGTCACCTGCCGGTGCCGCGCGTGCCCGCCGTGGGGTCGTCGCCTTCCGGCAGGTGGCGCAGCAGATACGTGTCCATGATCCAGCCGTGCCGTTCGCGGGCCTCGGCGCGCACCCGGCTGATCCGCTCGGCGACCTCGTCGAGCGGTCCGGAGACCAGGAGCTCGTCCGGGGTGCCGATGTAGGCGCCCCAGTAGATCCACAGCCCCCTGCCCGTCAGATGGGTGAAGCTCTCGTGGCCGTCGAGCATCACCACGATGTCGCCGTCGTCGTCCGGGAACCCCTCGGCGAGCCGCCGCCCGGGGGTGATGTGGATGGGGCGGCCGACCTGGTTCAGGGAGGTGCGGTGGCGGGCGGCGAGCGCGGAGACGCTGCTGATCCCGGGGATCACCTCATGGCCGAATTCCACCGTTCCCCGGTCCCGGATGTCTTCCAGGATCGCCAGGGTGCTGTCGTACAGGGACGGGTCGCCCCACACCAGGAACGCGACGGTCTCCCCCGGTGCCAGCTCCTCGATGATCAGGCGCTCGCAGATGTCGGCGCGGCGGTGGCGCCAGTCGTGCACCGCCGTGGTGTAGCGCCCCCGGTCGTCCTGGGTACGGTCCCGCCAGGGGTCCTCGGCCTCCACGACCCGGTAGGGGCCGGTGAGGTGCTCGGCCAGGATGTTCCGCCGCAGCCGGGTCAGGGACTCCTTCTCCCGGCCCTTGCCGAGCACGAAGAAGACCTGCGCCCTGCGCATGGCCTTCACCGCGGCGAGGGTCAGGTGGTCGGGGTCGCCGGCGCCCATGCCGATGACGAGGATGTGCCGTGGTGCGTCGCTCATGTCGGCCGATCATGCCAGGAGCGGGGCGCGCGATCGCGCCGGGCCGGGGAGGAGGCCGGGCGAGGCGGAGGCGGGCCGGGCGAGGCGGAGGCGGGCCGGGCGAGGCGACGGGGGAAGCCGGGGCGAGACGGGGGAGGGAAGCCGGGGCGAGGCGGCGGGAAGCCGGGGCGAGGCGGGGTGGACTTACTAGGACGTCCAACTATATGTTCGTGAGCAGCGGGGTGACCGGCGTGCAGCCGGGCACCCTCAAGGCCCGTGGTGTCAGGGAAGCCGGTGCGATTCCGGCGCGGTCCCGCCACTGTGACCGGGGAGTTTCGTCCTCGCAGGACACGCCACTGACGGTGCAGAAGCCGTCGGGAAGGCATGAGGGCGCGCGCTGATCCGGGAGTCAGGATACCGGCCACGGGATTGTTCCGTGTTTCCACGAGGATGGAGCAGACACGCATGGCACCGGTCCGCACCCACGGCCCCGCAGGCCCGTCCCGGCGAGCGGTTCTCCCCGCCCCCTGACGGCTCCCGCCCTTCGCGTCCCCCCTGACGGCGAGCCCTGTCACGCCCCGCGCGCACCCGACCGGTGCGCCGTGGGTGGTGGGGCCCGTGCGCCATCCCCGGATCTCTCCTGACGATCTCACCGACGAGAGCAGGTTTCCATGGTCCGCGAACTCACCCATTTCATCGGCGGCAAGCACACGCCCGGCACCTCGGGCACGTACGGCGATGTGTACGACCCCAACACCGGCCGGGTCCAGGCCCGGGTGCCGCTGGCCGGCCGGTCCGAGACCGAGGCGGCCATCGCCGACGCGGCGCAGGCGCAGGTCGAGTGGGGCGAGTGGAACCCGCAGCGCCGGGCCCGCGTCCTGCTCCGCTTCCTCCAGCTCGTGGAGAAGGAGAAGGACTCCCTGGCCCGGCTGCTCTCCTCCGAGCACGGTAAGACCGTGGCCGACGCGCACGGCGACCTCGCGCGCGGCCTGGACGTGGTGGAGTTCGCCGCCGGGGTGCCGCACCTGCTGAAGGGCGAGTTCAGCGACAACGCGGGCGCCGGGATCGACGTCCACTCGCTGCGCCGGCCGCTCGGCGTGGTGGCGGGCATCACCCCGTTCAACTTCCCCGCGATGATCCCGCTCTGGAAGGCCGCACCCGCCCTGGCCTGCGGAAACGCCTTCATCCTCAAGCCATCCGAGCGGGACCCGTCGGTGCCGCTGCGGCTCGCCGAACTCTTCCTGGAGGCCGGTCTTCCGCCCGGGGTCCTCAACGTCGTCAACGGCGGCAAGGAGGCCGTGGACACCCTGCTGGAGGACCCGCGCGTCAAGGCGCTCGGCTTCGTCGGCTCGACGCCGATCGCCGCGCACATCTACGCGACGGCCGCCGCCCACGGCAAGCGGGCGCAGTGTTTCGGCGGGGCGAAGAACCACATGATCGTGATGCCGGACGCCGACCTGGACCAGGCGGTGGACGCGCTGATCGGCGCCGGTTACGGCTCGGCGGGCGAGCGGTGCATGGCGATCTCGGTGGCCGTGCCGGTCGGTGAGGAGACCGCCGACGCCCTGGTGGCCAGGCTCACCGAGCGGATCGCCGAGCTGCGGATCGGCCGCTCGGACGACCCGGACGCCGACTTCGGGCCGCTGGTGGGCCGCGACGCGGTGGACCGGGTACGCGGCTATGTCGACCTCGGTGTGGAGGAAGGCGCCGAACTGGTCGTGGACGGACGGGACTTCACCCTGGAGGGCCACGAGGACGGGTTCTTCGCGGGTGCCTCGCTCTTCGACCGGGTCACCCCGGACATGCGGATCTACCAGGAGGAGATCTTCGGCCCGGTGGTCTCCGTGGTGCGTGCGGCGGACTACGAGGAGGCGCTGCGGCTGCCTTCGGAGCACCCGTACGGCAACGGCGTCGCCCTCTTCACCCGGGACGGCGACATCGCCCGCGACTTCACCCGCCGGGTCGACACGGGCATGGTCGGCGTCAACGTGCCGATCCCCGTGCCGGTGGCCTACCACACGTTCGGCGGCTGGAAGCGATCCGGCTTCGGGGACCTGAACCAGCACGGTCCTGACGCCATCCGCTTCTACACCCGTACCAAGACCGTCACTTCGCGCTGGCCCGCCTCCGGGATCCGGGACGGCGCGAGCTTCACGATTCCGACCATGGGATGACTGCCGTGACCACCCTGCTCAGCGACGACCAGCTCGCGGTCGTCGAGACCACACTCGACTTCGCCCAGGAACACCTGGCCCCGCACGCCGTGGCCTGGGACCAGGACAAGCACTTCCCCGTCGACGTCCTGCGGAAGGCGGCGGGGCTCGGCCTCGGAGGTGTGTACGTACGGGAGGACCTGGGCGGCTCCGGGCTGTCCCGCTCCGACGGGGTCCTCGTCTTCGAGGCCCTGGCCACCGGCTGCCCGTCGGTGGCGGGCTACCTCTCGATCCACAACATGGTCGCCTGGATGGTCGACCATTACGGCACCGAGGTCCAGCGCGGCCGGTATCTCCCGGAGCTCTGCACCATGGAGCAACTGGGCAGTTACTGCCTGACCGAGCCGGGCGCGGGCTCCGACGCGGCCGCGCTGCGCACCCGTGCGGTGCGCGACGGCGACCACTACGTGCTCACGGGGACCAAGCAGTTCATCTCCGGGGCGGGTGCCACGCACCTCTACATCGTGCTGGCCCGCACCGGCGAGGACGGGCCCGGCGGGATCTCCGCGTTCCTCGTCGAACGGGACGACGCGGGGCTCTCGTTCGGGGCCAACGAGAGGAAGATGGGGTGGAACGCGCAGCCCACCCGGCAGGTGATGCTGGACGGGGTGCGCATCCCGGCGGACCGGCTGCTCGGCGCCGAGGGCGAGGGCTTCCGCATCGCGATGAACGGCCTCAACGGCGGCCGGCTCGGCATCGCCGCCTGCTCGCTGGGCGGTGCGCAGAGCGCGCTGGACCGCTCGCTGGCCCACCTCGCGGACCGGGAGGCGTTCGGCGGGCCGTTGCTGAACGCGCAGGCGCTCCAGTTCCGGCTGGCCGACATGGCGACCGAACTCGCCGCCGCCCGAGCACTGGTGCGGCAGGCCGCCGAGGCGCTGGACCGGAAGGTGGGCGGGGCACCGGAGTTGTGCGCGATGGCCAAGCGCTTCGCCACCGACACCGGCTACTCCGTGGCGGACCGGGCGCTCCAACTCCACGGCGGCTACGGCTATCTGGCCGAGTACGGCATCGAGAAGATCGTGCGGGACCTGCGGGTCCACCAGATCCTGGAAGGGACCAACGAGATCATGCGCGTCATGGTGGCCAGGAGCCTGACGGGAGCCCTGCGATGACCGAGGAGCAGCTCGTACGGGTGCACACCGAAGGGCGTACGGGGGTGGTGACCCTCAACCGGCCGAAGGCGCTCAACGCGCTCACCCACGCGATGGTGGAGACCGTCGCGGCGGCCCTGGACCGGTGGGAGCACGACCCGGAGGTGGCAGCCGTCGTCATCACCGGGGCCGGGGAGCGCGGCCTGTGCGCGGGCGGCGACATCCGGTCCATCTACGAGGACGCGCGCGTCGGCGGCAAGGCGTCGGCAGCCTTCTGGCGCGACGAGTACCGGCTGAACGCCCGTATCGCCCGCTATCCGAAGCCGTACGTGGCGGTGATGGACGGCATCGTGATGGGCGGCGGGGTCGGGATCTCGGCGCACGGCAGCGTCCGGATCGTCACCGAGCGGTCCAAGGTCGCGATGCCGGAGACCGGGATCGGCTTCGTGCCGGACGTCGGCGGCACCTATCTGCTGGCGCTGGCCCCCGGCGAGCTGGGCACCCATCTCGCCCTGACGGGTGCGGTGGTGGGGGCCCGGGACGCGCTGCTGTGCGGGCTGGCCGACCACTTCGTACCGGTGGACGGTCTGCCCGCGTTCCTGGCCGAGCTGCGGACGGACGCGCCCGCCGAGGTGCTGCACCGCCACGTCCGGGACGCTCCTCCCGGCACCCTGGAGGCCCATCGCTCCTGGATCGACCCCTGTTACGCCGCCGACACGGTCGAGGAGATCGTGGCGCGGCTGCTCGCGTCGGACGCCCCGGCGGCCGGTGAGGCGGCGGCCTCGATCCTCGGCCGGTCCCCGACCGCGCTGAAGGTCACCCTCGCCGCGCTGCGCCGGGCGCGCGAACTCGGGCCGCTGGAAAGGGTGCTGGAGCAGGAGTACCGCGTCTCGTACGCGGCCCTGACCTCCCCCGACCTGGTGGAGGGCATCCGCGCCCAGGTGATCGACAAGGACCGGACGCCTCGTTGGTCGCCCGGCACGCTCGTGGAGGTCTCGGGCACGGACGTGGCCCGGTACTTCGCTCCGACCGGGGACGAGGAACTCTGCCTCGCCGTGGACGACTCACCGCAGGAGGTGCCCTGGTGACCACGACTGTCGCCTTCATCGGCCTCGGCCACATGGGCGGCCCGATGGCCGCCAACCTCGTCCGCGCCGGGCACCGGGTGCTCGGCCACGATCTCGTCGAGTCCTCTCTGGCGGCCGCCGTGGAGAGCGGGGTCGAGCGGGCGAAGTCCGCCGCCGACGCGGCCTCGGTGGCCGATGTGGTGATCACCATGCTGCCCGCCGGACGCCATGTCCTCTCCCTGTACGGGCCGGAGGGGCTGCTCGAAGCCGCCCGTCCCGGCACCCTGTTCGTCGACTGCTCGACCATCGACGTGGCCGACTCCCGCGCCGCGCACGCGGCAGCGGCGGCGACCGGTCACCGCTCGCTGGACGCCCCGGTCTCCGGCGGGGTGGTGGGGGCCGAGGCGGGCACGCTCACCTTCATGGCCGGGGGTGAGGAAGCCGCTTTCGCGGAGGCCGAGCCGCTGCTGGCCGTGATGGGCAGGAAGGCGGTGCACTGCGGCGGGGCCGGAGCCGGGCAGGCGGCGAAGATCTGCAACAACATGATCCTCGGCGTGTCGATGATCGCCGTCAGCGAGGCGTTCGTCCTCGCGGAGAGCCTGGGCCTCTCGGACCAGGCGCTGTACGACGTGGCGTCGGCGGCCTCCGGCCAGTGCTGGGCGCTCACCGTCAACTGCCCGGTCCCCGGCCCGGTCCCGACCAGCCCGGCCAACCGCGACTACCGCCCCGGGTTCGCCGCGCCGCTGATGGCCAAGGACCTGGGGCTCGCCGCCAACGCCCTGCGCGCGGGCGGCATCGACGCCGAACTCGGTCTGCGAGCGGCCGAGTTGTACGCCCGGTTCGCCGAAGGGGCGGGGGCGGAGCAGGACTTCTCCGGGATCGTCCGGGCCATCCGGGCCGCTTCGGCGGCCACCACCGATGCCGCATCGACGGCCACCGCTGACACAGAGAAGGGCACCACCGCGTGAGCGAGTACCGTGAGAGCGCCTCCGTCCCGGGCCCGTACGGGACCATCCTGGTCGAGCGCCGGGAACGTACCGCCCTGCTCACCCTGAACCGCCCCAAGGCGCTCAACGCGCTCAGCCTGGACGTCATGCGCGAGACGGTCGAGGCGACCGAGGCCCTGGACCGGGACCCGGACGTCGGCTGCATCGTCATCACCGGCAGCGGGAGCAAGGCGTTCGCGGCCGGGGCGGACATCAAGGAGATGCAGCCGCAGAGCTACATGGACATGTACCTCAGCGACTGGTTCGCCGCCTGGGACCGGCTCGGCCAGCTCCGGACGCCGACGATCGCCGCCGTACGGGGCTACGCCCTGGGCGGGGGCTGCGAGTTGGCCATGCTCTGCGACCTGGTCATCGCCTCGGACACCGCCGTCTTCGGGCAGCCGGAGATCCGGCTCGGGGTGATCCCCGGCATCGGCGGCTCCCAGCGGCTGACCCGCGCGGTCGGCAAGGCCAAGGCGATGGACCTCTGCCTCACCGGCCGGAACATGGACGCGGAGGAGGCGGAGCGGGCCGGTCTGGTGTCCAGGATCGTCCAGGACGCGGATCTGCTGACCGAGGCGCTGGCCGTCGCGGACACGGTCTGCGGCATGTCGGCGCCCGTCGCGATGATGGCGAAGGAGGCGGTGAACCGGGCCTTCGAGACCACCCTCGCCGAGGGCGTCCGCTTCGAACGCCGCCTGTTCCACGCGGTGTTCGCGACCGCCGACCAGAAGGAGGGCATGAAGGCGTTCACCGAGAAGCGGGCCGCGGAGTTCACCCACCGCTGACCCCCGAAGGCGGTGCGGACCGGCCGTCGGCGACCACCGGGTACGGCACATGGGTGCGCCGGTCGGGGTCGACGTCCAGCCGGCCCCCGGCCGGGGGCCGGGCCCGCTGGGCGCAGTCCTGCCGTTCGCAGATCCGGCAGCCGAGCCCGATGGGGGTGACCGACCGGGGGTCGTCCAGGGCCAGGCCCTCGGCGTACACCAGGCGGTGGGCGTGGCGCAGCTCGCAGCCGAGCGCCACGGCGAAGTCGGCCCGGGGCGCGCGGTGCCCGAATCCGCCGCGCGTCACGGTCCGGGCCACCCAGAAGTACCTTTTGCCGTCCGGCATTTCGGCGACCTGGGTGAGGATGCGGCCGGGCGCGGAGAACGCCTCGTACACCGTCCAGAGCGGGCAGGTGCCGCCGAGCCGGGAGAAGTGGAAGTCGCTGGCGGACTGCCGCTTGGAGATGTTGCCCGCCCGGTCGACGCGCAGGAACGAGAACGGCACGCCCCGGTCGCCGGTCCGCTGGAGGGTGGAGAGCCGGTGGCAGACGGTCTCGAAGCCGACGCCGAAGCGGGCCTGGAGCAGCTCGATGTCGTACCGCAACTCCTCGGCGGCCCGGTGGAACGCGGTGTACGGCATGAGCAGGGCACCGGCGAAGTAGTTGGCGAGGCCGATCCTGGCAAGTCCGGCGGCCTGCTCGGAGGCGAGTCCGCCGCCGGCGACCAGGGTGTCGAGCAGCGATCCGTGCTCCAGCAGGGCGAGTTGGGTGGCGAGCTGGAAAGCGCGCTGGGCCTCGCTGAGCCAGGGCGAGAGCAGCAGGAGGCCGCTGCCGGGGTCGAACCTTCGCGCGTCGGCGGCCCGTTCGGGGTCGGCCACGACGACGGTGATGCCGTGGCCGGTGGCGAGGCGTTCTTTCAGGGCGTCGGCGGTGCGGCCCGCCGAGCCCGTGCCGAGGTCGGTCGCCGCGCGTTCGGCGAGGGCGTCGAGGGCGCCGAAGTGGTTGTGGTGGGCGTAGAAGAAGTCCCGTACCTCGTCGTGCGGTTCGGCGGTCAGCAGGGCCTCGCCGTCCTGCGGCGGGGCGAGGGCGACGACGCGTTCGGCGGCGTCCCGGTAGCGGTGGTGCAGGGCGACCAGCGCGCGGGCCACCTCTGGATGGTCGCGGGCCACCTCCGCGGCCTCCTCCAGCGGCACCTGGGTCCCGCAGGCCTCGTCGCCGAGCGCGGCGCGGAGGTCGGTGGCGAGGCGCTCCTCGTCGGCCTCGGAGAAGAACTCCGGGCCGACGCCGAAGACCTCCGCGATCCGCAGCAGCACCGGCGCGGTGAGCGGGCGGTGGCTGTGCTCGATCTGGTTCAGGTAGCTGGTGGAGAGGCCGAGCGCGCGGGCCAGCTCGACCTGGTTCATCCCGCGCTCGCGGCGCAGCCGCCGCAGCTTGGCGTGGGCGTAGATCCTGCGTCCGGACGGCCGTCCCATGGCACGCGGCTCCTCTCACCCGCCCCTGTCCTCCACCCCGGGGCGCTCCGAGGCGCTCCGATGCGTTCTGCGAAAGTAGCATCCGCATCTTTCGCAAGATTCGCAGATTCGCAGCTCAGGGCTGTACGGATTGTGCACAGTGGACCGGTCGCATCGGCGGGCGCGGCGGGGAAAGCTCCTCTCGTAACGCACCACCCGACGTTGCGAGGAGCCCCGTGATCGACCACCACGTCCGCGTCCACCCCAGCGCCGCCCGGCTGCCCCGCGAGGAGCAGCTCGCCTGGAAGCTGGCGGCCGTCGCCACCGGCACCCCGGACGCCTCCGCCCTCGATCCGCAGGCGGCCGCGATGGCCGTCAACCGGGTCGTCGACAACGCTTCCGTCGCCGTGGCGTCCCTGCTGCGCCGGCCGGTCGCGGTCGCCCGGAGCCAGGCCCTGGCGCACCGCGCCGCCCCGGGAGCGGCCGTGTTCGGCGCGGCCCCCGAAGTCAGGGTCTCCCCCGAGTGGGCGGCCTGGGCGAACGGCACGGCCGTACGGGAGCTGGACTTCCACGACACGTTCCTGGCGGCGGATTATTCGCATCCGGGTGACAACATCCCGCCGCTGCTCGCCGTGGCCCAGCACACCGGGCGCACCGGCGCCGAGCTGCTGCGCGGGATCGTCGCCGCGTACGAGATCCATGTGGCGCTGGTGCGGGCCATCTGCCTGCACGAGCACCGCATCGACCATGTGGCCCACCTGAGCGCCGCCACCGCGTGCGGGCTCGGGGCGCTGCTGGGGCTGGACACGGGGACCACGTACCAGGCGGTCCAGCAGGCGGTGCACACGACGACGGCGACCCGGCAGTCCCGCAAGGGCGAGATCTCGAGCTGGAAGGCGTTCGCCCCGGCGTTCGCGGGCAAGGCGGCGATCGAGGCGGTGGACCGGGCGATGCGCGGCGAGGGGTCGCCGTCGCCGGTGTACGAGGGTGAGGACGGGTTCCTCGCCCGGATGCTGGACGGGCCTGACGCGGCGTACACGGTGGGGCTGCCGGAGCCGGGCGAGGCGCGGCGGGCGATCCTGGACACGTACACGAAAGAGCACTCCGCCGAGTACCAGGCGCAGGCGGTCATCGACCTGGCGCGGCGGCTGCGGGAGCGGACGGGCCCGACGGAGAAGATCCGCTCGATCGTCCTGCACACGAGCCACCACACGCACCAGGTGATCGGTTCCGGTTCGGGTGACCCGCAGAAGTACGACCCGACGGCGAGCCGCGAGACGCTGGACCACTCGGTGCCGTACATCTTCGCGGTGGCGCTGGAGGACGGGGCCTGGCACCACGAGCGGTCCTACGCCCCGGAGCGGGCGCAGCGGCCGGGCACGGTCGAGCTGTGGCAGCGGATCTCCACGGTGGAGGACCCGGAGTGGACCCGCCGCTACCACGACCCGGACCCGGAGCGGCGGGCCTTCGGCGGGCGGGCGGTGGTCACCCTGGTGGACGGCACGGTGATCGAGGACGAGCTGGCGGTGGCCGACGCGCACCCGGCGGGGGCGCGGCCGTTCGACCGTGCGGAGTACGTGGCGAAGTTCCGTACGCTCGCGGAGGGCATCGTCGCCGCCGGGGACCAGGACCGCTTCCTGGCGGCGGCCGAGGGGCTCGCGGAGCTGTCGGCGGACGGGCTCGACGCGCTGTTCCCGGCCGTGGACACGGCGGCGGTCGCCGCCTTCGACGCGGGGCTGCCGAAGGGGCTGTTCTGATGCTGCACACGCGTACGACACCGGCCGAGCGCCGCCGCTCGTTCCGCGAACAACTCGCCTCCGGGCGGCTGGTGCGGATGCCGGGCGCGGTCAACCCGTACTCGGCACGGCTGATCCAGGAGGCCGGGTTCGAGGCGGTGTATCTGTCCGGGGCGGTCCTCGCCGCCGAACTGGCCCTCCCCGACATCGGGTTGACGTCCTCCACCGAGATCGCGGCGCGGGCGCAGCAGATCGCCCGGGTCACGGATCTCCCCGCCCTGATCGACGCGGACACCGGGTTCGGTGAGCCCATGAACGCGGCGCGTACGGTCCAGTTGATGGAGGACGCGGGGTTGGCCGGACTGCATCTGGAGGACCAGGTCAACCCCAAGCGGTGCGGCCATCTGGACGGCAAGACGCTCGTGGGGCCCGAGGAGATGGTCCGTAAAGTACGGGCCGCCGTCGACGCCCGCCGCGATCCGGACTTCCTGCTCATGGCCCGTACGGACGCCCGTGGACCCGAAGGGCTCACGGCGGCCATCGACCGCGCGAAGGCGTACGTGGACGCGGGCGCCGATGCCGTATTCCCTGAAGCGCTCGCGGACGAGGGCGAGTTCGAGGCATTCCGGGCCGCCGTCGACGTACCTCTGCTGGCGAACATGACGGAGTTCGGCAAGGGCCCGCTGCTCGACGTGGCGACGCTGGAGAACCTCGGCTACAACATCGCCCTCTACCCCGTCACCCTCTTCCGCCTCGCGATGGGCGCGGTGGAGGACGGGCTGGCGGCCCTGGCCGCCGACGGCACCCAACAGGCTCTGCTCGCACGGATGCAGACGCGTTCGCGGCTGTACGAGGTGCTCGGTTACGAGGAGTACGGCGCGTTCGACTCGGCGGTCCTCGACTTCACGCTGCCGCCGGGCGCCTGACCACCAAGCCCCTCATCCACGTACGCCCGGAGGTTCACCATGCCCGCACCCGCCACCCCCGAGATCCACCGCGGTCTCGCCGGGGTCGCCGTCGACACCACCGCCATCTCCACCGTCATCCAGGAGACCAACTCCCTGACCTACCGCGGCTATCCGGTTCAGGACCTGGCCGCCCGCTGCTCCTTCGAGGAGGTCGCGTACCTGCTCTGGTACGGCGAGCTGCCCGGCACCGCCGAGCTGACGGCCTTCGCCGCCCGCGAGCGGGCGCTGCGGCCGCTGGACCGCACCACGGCCGAGCTGCTGGCCCGGCTGCCTCGGACCTGCCACCCGATGGACGTGCTGCGGACGGCGGTGAGCTTCTTCGGGTCGGAGGACCCGACCGAGGAGGACGACAGCACCGCCGCCCACCACGCCAAGTCCCTGGCTCTGCTCGCCAAGTTGCCGGTCGTGGTCGCCGCCGACCACCGCCGCCGGCACGGGCTCGCCCCGGTCCCGCCGGACCCGTCGCTCGGGTACGCGGAGAACTTCTTCCGGATGTGCTTCGGGAGCGTGCCGGATCCGGAGGTGGTGCGCTGCTTCGAGGTCTCGCTGATCCTCTACGCCGAACACAGCTTCAACGCCTCGACGTTCACCGCCCGGGTCGTCACCTCCACCCTCTCCGACCTCTACAGCGCGGTGACGGCGGCGATCGGGGCGCTGAAGGGGCCGCTGCACGGCGGGGCCAACGAGGCCGTGATGCACATGCTCAACGAGATCGGTGACCCGGACAGGGCGGAGGAGTGGCTCGACGCGGCACTCGCCGACCGGCGGAAGATCATGGGGTTCGGCCACCGCGTCTACCGGCACGGCGACTCCCGCGTACCGATCATGCAGGAGGCCACCGACCGGCTGGTGGCGCGCGCCGGCGACCCGGACGTGACCCGGCTGGCCACGCTGCACGCCGCGCTCCGCCACGCCATGATCAGCCGCAAGGGCATCCACCCCAACCTGGACTACCCGGCCGGGCTCGCCTACCACCTGATGGGGTTCGACATCGCGGCCTTCACCCCGATCTTCGTGATGAGCCGGATCACCGGATGGACCGCGCACATCAGCGAGCAGCTCGAACACAACGCGCTGATCCGCCCGCTCGGCGTCTACAACGGACCCGACCAGCGCATGGTCCCGGCGCGCACCGACACATGAGCGGGGGATGATCGAAGCGCCGGCGCGCGTTATAGCCGGATGTGTCCGGCTCATCACCGAGCCGGGCGACGAGATTCCGAGCAGGAGGCGGCGCTGTGCACGGTGAGTACAAGGTTCCCGGCGGCAAGCTGGTCGTGGTGGACCTGGACGTGGAGGGCGGGGCGCTGCGGAACGTCCGCGTGGCCGGGGACTTCTTCCTGGAACCCGACGAGGCGATCCTCGCGATCGACGCGGCGCTGGAGGGCGCCCCGGCCACCACGGACACCGCCGGGCTCGGGGCCCGGATCGAGGCGGCGCTGCCCGACTCCACGGTGATGCTCGGGCTGAGTGCGGAGGGCGTCGCCATCGCCGTACGCCGGGCGCTGGCGCAGGCCACGGAGTGGAGCGACTACGACTGGCAGTTGATCCATGACGCGCCTCAGTCGCCCGCGCTGCACATGGCACTGGACGAGGTGATCACCGCCGAGGTGGCGGCGGGGGTGCGGCCGCCGACGCTGCGGGTCTGGGAGTGGGACTCCCCCGCCGTGATCATCGGCAGCTTCCAGTCGCTGCGCAACGAGGTCGACCCGGCGGGCGTGGAGCGGCACGGTGTGAACGTCGTACGCCGGATCTCCGGCGGCGGCGCGATGTTCGCCGAGCCGAGCTCCACCATCACCTACTCGCTGGCCGTGCCGCAGTCCCTCGTCTCGGGGCTCTCCTTCGCCGACAGTTACGCCTATCTGGACGACTGGGTCCTCGAAGCGCTGGCGGACATGGGCATCAAGGCCTGGTACCAGCCGCTCAACGACATCGCCACCGAGGTCGGCAAGATCGCCGGGGCGGCCCAGAAGCGGGTGGTGGGGCCGGACGGCGGGCCGGGGGCCGTGCTGCACCACGTGACGATGGCGTACGACATCGACGCCGACAAGATGCTGGAGGTGCTCCGCATCGGCAAGGAGAAGATGTCGGACAAGGGCACCCGGTCGGCGAAGAAGCGCGTCGACCCGCTGCGCCGGCAGACCGGCCTGCCCCGCCAGGTCGTGATCGAGCGGATGATCGACTCCTTCCGCAAGCGCCACGGCCTCACGGACGGCCGCGTGACGGACGCGGAGCTGGCGCGCGCCGAGGAGCTCGTACGGACGAAGTTCGCGACGGAGGAGTGGACGGCCCGGGTGCCGTAGGGGGTGTCCCACCGACGGCCCGGGTGCCGTAGGGGGTGTCCCTCGGCCCCGCATACTGGGAGGCATGGACACAGCGCAGCCAGACTCCGGGGTACGGGAACGGCTCGGCCGGGCCCTGTTCTCCCGGGTGGCGGGGCCCTCCGGGCCGGAGAACCGGGCCCGGATCCACAACACGCCCGGCCCCCGCTGGTTCGGCCCGGACCGGCCGGTGCGCCGGGTGCACGGGGACGCGTCCATGTTCATCGGCGGGCTGCGCGCCCTGCTCCTCCAGTCGCTGCACCCCCTCGCCATGGCCGCCGTCGCGGGCCACTCCGGGTTCAAGGGCGATCCGTGGGGGCGGCTCCAGCGGACCAGTACGTTCCTGGCGGTGACCACGTTCGGCACGGCCGACCACGCCCAGGAGGCGGTGGACCGCGTACGGTCCGTGCACGAGCGGGTACGCGGGACCGCCCCCTCCGGGGAGCCGTACCACGCGGCCGATCCGCACCTCCTGTGCTGGGTGCACATCGCCGAGGTGGACAGCTTCCTCCGCGCCCACCAGCGGTACGGGGCACGGCCGTTGGACGGTGCCGGCTGTGACGGGTACATCCACGACATGGCGACCGTGGCCCACGCCCTCGGCATCCCCGACCCGCCGCACGACCGGGCGGAGCTGGCCGCCCGGATCGCCGCCTACCGCCCGGAGCTGCGCCCCACCCAGGAGGCCCTGGACGCGGCCCGCTTCATCCTTCTGCACCCGCCGCTGCCCTGGGCGGCCCGTCCCCCGTACGCCGTACTCGCCGCCAACGCCGTGGCCGCGCTCCCGCCGTGGGCCCGGGAGCCGCTGCGGCTGCCCCGGGTGCCGGGGGTCGAGGAGGTCTGCGTACGCCCTGCCGGGAAGGCCCTGACCCGGACCATCCGGTGGGCGATGACCCCGCCGCCCCCGCCCGCCTGACCCTCCGGGTGCCGAGGCCGGCCTGCGGCAGGACGATGGAGGGGACCGTACGCAGGGGGGCCCACGGCGGGAGGCCCCGGTGGCGCGCAGCGAAACGACGGTACGCAGCGCATCGACGGCAAGCGGCGCATCGACCGACGTACTCATCGCGGGCGCCGGCCCGGTCGGGCTGACGCTCGCCGCCGAGCTGCGGCGCTCGGGCGTCTCCTGCCGGATCGTGGACCGCCTGCCCGCCCGGCTGCCGTACGCCAAGGCGGTGGGCGTCCAGCCGCGCACCCTGGAGCTCTTCGACCGGATGGGGCTGGTGCGGGAGGTGCTGGACGCGGCGGTCCCGATGCGCGGACAGCTCAGTTACGTGAACGGGGCCGAGCAGGGCCGGATCGAGCTGGTCCTCCCGCCCGAGGTGCCGTACGGCTTCGCCGCGCTGCCGCAGTACGAGACGGAACGCGTCCTGGAAGAGTTCCTCGGGGGGTTCGGCACCGGGATCGAGCGCTCGACGGAGCTGGTGGCGTTCGCGCAGGACCCGGCGGGGGTGACCAGTCGGCTGAGGTCGTCGTCCGGCGGCGCGGTGGTGGAGGAGGAGGAGGTCCGGTCCCGGTTCCTGGTGGGGTGCGACGGGGCGCACAGCGTGGTCCGCAAGGCGCTCGGGCTCTCCTTCGAGGGCGGGGCGTTCCCGGAGGAGTACATGCTGGCCGATGTGGAGGTGGGGTGGGGGCTGCCGCCCGGGTACGGGGTGCGGTCGATGCACCGGGGCGAGGACGGCACCATCGATGACCTGCTGGTCTGCATCCCGTTGCCGGGCGAGGGCCGCTACCGGATGTCGATGCTGGTGCCGCCGGAGCTGTCGGCGGACCGACCGGCCTCCGGTGACGGTGTGGCCCACGGCCTCGAAAGCGGTACGGCGCCCGCTCTCGCCGACATCCAGAAGGTCCTGGACCGGCTGGCGCCGGAGCCGGTCACCGCGTCCGCACTGCGCTGGTCCTCGGTGTTCCGGATCAGCCACCGGCTGGTGGACCGGTACGGGGAGGGCCGGGTGTTCGTCGCCGGGGACGCGGCGCACATCCATCCGCCGACCGGCGCCCAGGGCATGAACACCGGGATCCAGGACGCCTGCAACCTGGCGTGGAAGCTGGCCCCGGCGGTCGGGGACGGGGCCCACGCGGGCCTGTTGCCGAGCTACGACGCGGAGCGGCACCCGGTGGGCGAGGAGGTGGTGGGCCGGACGGTGCGCCATGCCGCCGAGGGTGTGCAGGCCGATCCGGAGGCCCCGGAGACGCTGCTGCTCCGCGAGGCCCAACTGCTGGTGAACTACCGGGAGAGCCCGCTCGTGACGCCGCTGCCGCCCGGGGACGAGGCCGTGCTCCGGCCCGGCGACCGGGCCCCGGACTGCGGCGGCCTCACGGGAGACATCGCCGCATACCCGGTGCGCCTGTTCGACCTGCTGCGCGGGCGCGGTCACGTCCTGCTGGTGTACGGGCACCACCCGGCCGGCGACACGCCCGCCGATCTCGCTTCAGCGGCACGGGAGGTGACCGACGGCCGGATGGACACGTGCCGGATCCTGCCCGCCGACACGCCGCCGGACGAGGCGACGGGACTTCCGCATCACCACGACAGCCGGGGCGAGTTCGCACGGCAGTACGGGGTGGAGGAGGGCGGGGCGTTCGTCGTACGTCCGGACGGCTACCTCGGCGCCTGCCTCCGGCCGCCCACGGTCGGGCAGTTGAAGGAGGCGCTGGGAAGGGTCTTCGGCCGGTGAGGGCAGGAGCCCCGCCGCGGGAATGATGGCCGTCCTCCCGCAGCGGGGCTGTCTTCGGTTACTTCGGCATCAGCACCGAGTCGATGATGTAGACGGTGGCGTTGGCGGTCGGCACGTTGCCGCAGACCACGTTGGCGCTGTCGTTGACCTTGTACGACTCACCGGAGCCGGCCGTGGTCAGCGTGCTCTTCTGAAGGGTGTCGAAGGTACCGCTCTCGAGCTGCTGCGGGGTGAGCTTCTGACCCACGACGTGGTAGGTGAGGATCTCGGTGAGCTTGGCCTTGTCATTGAGGACCGCGTCCAGGTCGGCCTTCGGGATCTTGGCGAAGGCGTCGTTGGTCGGGGCGAACACCGTGATGTTCTCGGCGTTGTTGAGGGTGTCGACCAGACCGGCCTTCTGAACGGCGGCGACCAGCGTGGAGAGCGCCGGGTTGTTGGACGCGGCGGTGGCGACCGGGTCCTTGGCCATGCCGTCGAAGCTGCCCGCACCGTCCTTCGGAACGCCGGCGCAGGCCGGCCCGAACGGCTTGTCCATGGTGGCGCCGTCGTCGGCGGCCGGCGCGGACTCCTCGGGGGTGGACTCCTCGGGGGTGGAGCCCGCGGCGGAGGAGCTGTCGGAGGCCTTGTCCGAGCCGGAGTCGGAGCAGGCGGTCAGCGTGAGGGGGAGCATCACGGCGGCGACGACGGCGACGGCTGCGCGGCGGTGGCGAAGGGCGTTCATGGAATTCTCCTGAGTCGTTCGTGAGGGGAAACGGAATGACGTACTGCTACGGGGAGGCCTGTCGGGCGGGGTCAGTCCACGGTGACCACCACCGAGTGCCAGCCACTGGCACCGTCCGGGACGGTCTTGGTGCGCTTCTCGGTCTGGACCTCGCCCGTGCCGTCCGTGGCGCGGACGGTGAGGGTGTGGCCCCCGGGGGTGGCCTTCCAGGGGTAGGACCACTGGCGCCAGGTGTCGACGGTGTCCTGCTCGGCCAGTTGGGCCGGGCGCCACGGGCCGTCGTCGACGCGGATCTCGACCTTCTCGATTCCGCGGTGCTGGGCCCAGGCCACTCCGGCGACCATGACCGTGCCGGCCTCGGGGCGCCCGAAGGGCTTGGGGGTGTCGATGCGGGACTGGGTCTTGATGGGGGCCTTGCGGGCCCACTTGCGCTTGACCCAGTACGCGTCGTAGTCGTCGAAGGTCGTGAGCTCGATCTCCTCGATCCACTTGCAGGCCGAGACGTACCCGTACAGGCCGGGGACGAGCATGCGGACGGGGAACCCGTGGATGAAGGGGAGCGGTTCGCCGTTCATGCCGACGGCGAGCATCGCGTCCCGGCCGTCCATGACGTCCTCGACGGGGGTGCCGAGCGTCATCCCGTCCACCGAGCGGGCGATGATCTGGTCCGCCTTGCCGCCCCTGGACGGCGGCTTGACGCCCGCCTCCTTGAGCAGGTCGGACAGGCGGACGCCGATCCACTTGGCGTGGCCGATGTAGGGGCCGCCGACCTCGTTGGAGACGCAGCAGAGGGTGATCTCGCGCTCGATCAGGGGCCGGTCCAGCAGGTCCTGGTAGCTGAACTCCAGGTCCCGGCGCACGCCCTTGCCGTGGATGCGCAGCCGCCAGGAGTTGGCGTCGACCTTGGGGACCACCAGGGCGGTGTCCACGCGGTAGAACTTGTTGTTGGGGGTGGTGAACGGGGGGAGGCCGGGCACCCGCAGCTGTGCTCCGGCCGGGATGGGCTTCGCGGGCGAGGCCGGGGCGGGGAGCCGGGCCGACTCACGGGAGGCGACGGCGTCCTGGGCGCTGCGGCCGTTGAGGGTCCGGCCGACCGCTCCCGCCACGGTGGAGGCGGCGGCCGCGGCGGTGGCGGCGATGAGGAAGCCGCGCCGGTCCCAGCCGCTCTCCTCGTGGGCCTCCTGCTCCTCTCCCGCGATCCGGCGCGGCTGGGTGAGCCTGCCGATGAGGACGTACAGGAGGACCGCCCCGGCCACCGCGCCGACCAGCGACGGAAGTCCGTCGACCACGCCGGTGGAGTCGGGGCGGCTGACGGCCGAGGCGGCGCCGACCACGCCGAAGGCGAGGACGACGGCGGAGCCCGTACGGCGGTGGCGCAGCGCCAACAGGCCGACGGCGAGGGCGAAGAGGGCGAGCGTGACGACGATGCCGAGCTGCAGGACGAGCTTGTCGTTCTCGCCGAAGTTCCGGATCGCGAAATCCTTCACCGGGGCGGGCGTGCGGTCGATGGCCGCTCCGCCGACCGCTGTCACGGGGCTCGCCTCGGGCCTGACGGCCGCCGAGACGAGTTCGGCGACGGTCAGTGCGGCGAATCCCGCAAGCAGTCCGCTCAGGGCTGCGAGCGTTCCGCGGGTCAGGGCTGTCCGGGTGATCCTCACGGTCGTCATTCGGAGCCGTGGGCGAGGCGGATTGGTCGTTCACCCGATCACGTGAAACTGGAGGGTCCGCAGTGCGTCGGGGGCGTACGTGGGTTAGAGGGGCCGGAGAGGTGCGCGGGACCCCGGAGACGCGAACCGCCCCGGCAGGCACAGGGCCTACCGGGGCGGAGCGGAGTGAGGGCGGACGCCGCCACCCTCACCTCATGTCAGGCGAGCGACGCGATCGCCTTGTTGAACGTGGCGGACGGGCGCATGATCGCCTCGGCCTTGGCCGGGTCGGGCTGGTAGTAGCCGCCGATCTCGGCCGGGGAGCCCTGCACCGCGACCAGTTCGGCGACGATGGTCTCCTCCTGCTCGGCCAGCGTCTTGGCGAGCGCCGCGAACGCCTCGGCGAGCTTGGCGTCGTCGGTCTGCTGCGCCAGCTCCTGGGCCCAGTACAGGGCCAGATAGAAGTGGCTGCCGCGGTTGTCGATACCGCCGAGGCGGCGGCTCGGGGACTTGTCCTCGTTGAGGAACGTGCCGGTCGCCCGGTCCAGGGTGTCGGCGAGGACCTGCGCCCGCGCGTTGTCCGTGGTGGTGGCCAGGTGCTCGAAGCTGACCGCGAGGGCCAGGAACTCGCCCAGGCTGTCCCAGCGGAGGTAGTTCTCCTTGACGAGCTGCTGGACGTGCTTGGGGGCCGAGCCGCCGGCGCCGGTCTCGAAGAGGCCGCCGCCGTTCATGAGCGGGACGACGGAGAGCATCTTCGCGCTGGTGCCGAGCTCCAGGATCGGGAAGAGGTCGGTGAGGTAGTCACGCAGCACGTTGCCGGTGACGGAGATGGTGTCCTCGCCGCGGCGGATGCGCTCCAGGGAGAAGGCGGTGGCCTCGACCGGCGACTTGACGGTGATGTCCAGGCCGTCCGTGTCGTGGTCGGCGAGGTACGTCGTCACCTTGGCGATCAGGTTGGCGTCGTGGGCGCGGTCCCCGTCCAGCCAGAACACGGCCGGGTTGCCGGTGGCGCGGGCGCGGGTGACGGCGAGCTTGACCCAGTCCTGGATCGGCGCGTCCTTGGTCTGGCACATCCGGAAGATGTCTCCGGCGCCGACGGCCTGCTCCAGCAGGGCGTTGCCGTCGGCGTCGACGACGCGCACGGTGCCGGTGGCGGGGATCTCGAAGGTCTTGTCGTGGCTGCCGTACTCCTCGGCCTTCTGCGCCATCAGACCGACGTTGGGCACCGAGCCCATGGTGGCGGGGTCGAAGGCGCCGTTGGCGCGGCAGTCGTCGATGACGACCTGGTAGACACCGGCGTAGCTGCTGTCCGGGAGGACGGCGATGGTGTCGGCCTCGTTGCCGTCCGGGCCCCACATGTGGCCGGAGGTGCGGATCATGGCCGGCATGGAGGCGTCGACGATGACGTCGCTGGGGACGTGCAGGTTGGTGATGCCCTTGTCGGAGTCGACCATCGCGAGGGCCGGGCCCTCGGCGAGCTCGGCCTCGAAGGACGCCTGGATCTCGGCGCCGACGCCCGACAGCGAGTCGAGGCCCTTGAGGATGCCGCCCAGGCCGTCGTTGGGGGTCAGGCCGGCGGCGGCGAGCTGGTCGCCGTACTTGGCGAAGGTGTTGGGGAAGAAGGCGCGGACCGCGTGGCCGAAGATGATCGGGTCGGAGACCTTCATCATGGTGGCCTTGAGGTGCACGGAGAAGAGCACGCCCTCGGCCTTGGCGCGGGCGACCTGCGCGGTGAAGAACTCGCGCAGCGCGGCGACGCGCATGACGGCCGCGTCGACGACCTCGCCCTTGAGTACGGGTACGGACTCACGCAGCACGGTGGTGGTGCCGTCGTCGCCGTGCAGCTCGATGCGGAGCGAGCCGTCCTCGGCGATGACCGCGGACTTCTCGGTGGAGCGGAAGTCGTCGACGCCCATGGTGGCGACGTTCGTCTTCGAGTCGGCGCTCCAGGCGCCCATGCGGTGCGGGTGGGCCTTGGCGTAGTTCTTGACGGACGCGGGGGCGCGGCGGTCGGAGTTGCCCTCGCGCAGCACCGGGTTCACGGCGCTGCCCTTGACCTTGTCGTACCGGGCGCGGACGTCCTTGTCCTCGTCGGTGCGCGGGTCGTCCGGGTAGTCCGGGAGCGCGTAGCCCTGCTCCTGGAGCTCGGCGATCGCGGCCTTGAGCTGCGGGATCGACGCCGAGATGTTCGGCAGCTTGATGATGTTCGCGCCGGGGGTCCTGGCCAGCTCGCCGAGCTCGGCGAGTGCGTCATCGATACGCTGCTCGGCCTTCAGCCGCTCCGGGAAACTGGCGATGATCCGGCCCGCGAGGGAGATGTCACGGCGCTCGACCGTGACGCCTGCGGTCGAGGCGTAGGCCTCGATCACGGGCAGGAACGAGTAGGTCGCCAGGGCAGGGGCCTCGTCGGTGTGCGTATAGATGATGGTCGAGTCAGTCACCGGGTGCTCCGCTCCACGTCTGCAACATTGCTTGACATCAAGATATCTCGTCACCGCCCGTGGCTCCACAAGGGCCCCGCACCGCTTCCCGGCACCCGGAGTGCGTCACCGGCCGGCCACCCCGTCCCGCTCCGCCCGTGAGCGGGGCTCGACCAGCCCGGACTCGTACGCGAACACCACGAGCTTGGCCCTGTCGCGGGCGCCGAGCTTGATCATCGCGCGGCTGACATGGGTTTTGGCGGTGTACGGACTGACCACCATGTGGACGGCGATCTCCTCGTTGCTGAGACCACGGGCCGCCAAGGCGGTGACCTCCCGCTCACGGCGGGCCCCGCCCGGCGCAACGCGGCTTCCTCCTTGGTTCGTTCGGCGTCCAGGGCTCGCTGTTCCGTCCGCCGCAGATAGGCCTGCCAGTTCTTGTCGATGGGACCGGTGACGCCGGCGCAGAGGAACCAGCCGAGCAGCAGCAGGATCCGCTCGGAGGTCTCCCCGGCACCGGCCGCAGAGGCGAGGAGGACCGCGAGGTATCCGGTGAGGAAGACCGCCCCGGCCGTGATGCCATACGCCCGGTGGCTGCTGCGGGCGGCCGCGTGCACGGCGACGACAACCGGGAAGGCCGTCCACGCACAGATCACCCGCGACGTCGGCATCACGCCCCTGCCGCTGAGCGGTGACGGGCTCCCGGACCGGGCGGAGCGGCCTGGGGCCCGGCTGGCGCTGCTCGCGGCCCGGGCCCCGTACCGGATCACCGCCGAGGACGTGGCGGCCTGGCGGGTGGAGCCATTCACCGATCACTGCCTCGTACACCTGGTGGCGTTCGGCGCGATGCTCGCCGTGGAGCGGGTGGAGGCGGGGATGGCCAGGGCGTGAGCGGTGTCCGTCAGACCGGCGGGCGGTGCTCGTACCAGCGCAGGTCGTCCTCCAGTTGGGCGGCCAGGGCGATCAGGCGCTCCTCACCGCGGGAGGGGCCGAGGAACTGGGCGCCGACGGGGAGGCCGGAGCGGGTGAAGCCGGCCGGGACGTTGATGCCGGGCCAGCCGAGGACGTTCCACGGCCAGGCGTAGGGGCAGGCGGCGGCCATGGTGACGTCGGTGCGCCAGGCGCTGAGCTGGTCGAAGGTGCCGATACGGGGCGGGGGCGCGGCGGTCGTGGGGGTGAGGAGGACGTCGTACGCGTCGAAGAGGCCGCCGATCCGGCGGTGCTGGCGCACCTCACGGGCCCGGGCCGCCCGCACCACCCGGCCGCCGAGCCGCGTCCCGGTCCGCAGGGCGCTGCGGGTACGGGGGTCCAGGAGGGCCGGTTCGGGGTGGCGGGCGGCGAACTCGGCGATGCCGGCCGTGGCGCGGGGCACGAAGGTGAGGCCGATCAGCCCGTACCGGGGGCGGGCCTCCTCGACGTGGTGGCCGAGGCGGGCCAGGGTCTCGGCGAGGGCGGTGACGGCCCGGCGTACCTCGGGGTCGGGTCCGGCGCCGGTGAGGGTGAGCGGGGGCCGCCAGGCGAGGGCGATCCGGAGGCGGCCCGGGTCCCGGCGGGCGGCGTCGAAGGCGCGGACGGCGGGCGGGCGGTGGAAGTCGTCGGGGTGCGCGCCGGCGGCCGCGTCCAGCAGGAGCGCCGCGTCGGCCACCGTACGGGCGAGCGGGCCGTTGACCGTGAGGCCCTGGAAGGCGTCGTGGTGCGGGTGGACCGAGACGCGACCGCGCTGGGGCTTGATCCCGACGAGGTGGGTCCAGGCGGCGGGGATGCGGACGGAGCCGGCGCCGTCCGAGCCGAGGGCCGCGGGGACCAGCCCGGCCGCGACGGCGGCGGCCGATCCGCCGGAGGAGCCGCCGGGGGTGTGGGCGGTGTTCCAGGGGTTGCGGGTGGCACCGAAGGCGGGGCCCTCGGTGAACGGCCACTGGCCCAGCTCGCAGGAGTTGGTCTTGCCGACGATGACGGCCCCGGCGGCGCGCAGCCTCCGTACCGCCTCGCTGTCGGTGGTGACCGGCGGCCGTTCGCCGTCGCAGCCGAAGTGGGTGGGCAGGCCCGCCACATCGGTGTCGTCCTTGACGGCGACCGGGACGCCGAGGAGCGGCAGCCGCTCCCCCGCAGCGAGCCTCCGGTCGGCCTCGGCGGCCTCCGCGAGGGCGGCTTCGGCCCGCAGGTGGCGGAAGGCGTTGAGGGTGGGCTGCGCGGCCTCGATCCGGGCGAGGGCGGCGGCGACGAGTGCGGTGGAGGTGGTGGTGGAGTCGGCGAGCAGCCGCGCGCTCTCCGCGAGGCCGGGCACCGGGGCGGGACGCGGGGTGTGGCCGGGGCGCTCGGAGTGCTGGGGGTGCTCGGGACGCTGGGGGTGCTCGGGACGCTGGGGGTGCTCGGGACGTTGAGCGTGCTCTGGGTGCGACCGTACGGCCGGGCCGGTCTGCTCGGTGGGCTCCGCTGAGGACATGGGCGTGCCGCCTCCCTCGTGGCCGCAGGGTCGGCCGGTCGTCCCGGCCGGTACCCACACGTACTTACTGGAGGGTAACGAGAGGAGGCGGCACGCTCAACCGTTGCGGCCAGGACGGCCGCTCCGGCTGCCGTGGCGTTACGGGCTGCCGTGGTCTTACTGGGTTGCCTTGGCGTTACTGGGTTGCCTTGGCGTTACGGGCGGACGTGGATCTCGCCGATGCCCGTGCCGATCTTCCCGCAGTGCGCGGTGGACTGGCCCGACTGGCCGGGCCTCAGCGTGACGCGGTTGCCGTCGACGTCCGGTGCCCAGCCGCAGACCAGGTGGACCCAGAAGGCCTGCGTCTGGTTCCCGTTGTTGCGACAGAGCGCGAAGCCCGTGTACTCGTCGATGGCGTGCTTACCGGTGTCGCAGGAGAGACCGGGCGGAATCGCGGCCGGCGCGGCGGCCGGCGTCGCGGTCGCCGAGGTGACCGGGATCGCCAGCGCGAGCGCCGTCGACATGACGGCGAGCGCCCGCAGGACGGACCGGGACCGCGCCCCCGTGGCCGCGCCACCCTTGTTCCTCGTCCCCGTGAACAGGTTCATGGTTCTCCTTCGTCGGACGTGCCTGCGCGTACGTGACCTTCGTGGTGCGTCCGTACGTGATCCCGGGCGGGATCACCGCAGCTTTGCCCACGCTCCGTGGCCGAAAACACCGCCTCACTTCACTCTCCGTACGCGCGCCGGGCGGCGCCCCCGCTCCCGGCGTACGCTCGAATGTGCTGGTCACTCCGGTTCGCACGCCCTGACCGGGGCCTTTTCGAGGAGGCGACGTGAGCGGACACCGTTGGACCGCACGGGCGGCGGCGGGCGCGGCGGCCGTCGCTCTCACCATGACGGGTGGCGCGGTCGCGCAGGCTGACGACGACATCTCCTCGCTCACCGCCGAACAGATCGCGGACCGCTCGCGCGACGCCCTGCTCGGGGTCTCCTCCCTGCATCTGAGCGCCCGGGGCGATCTCGACGGGAGCGGCGACCGGATGAGCGTCGACCTCACGCTCGACCGGGCGGGCAACTGCGCGGGCGGCGTCGACATGGGCGAGGACGGCTCGGTGGAGATCGTGAAGCGCGCCGACGATGTCTGGCTGAAGCCGGACAAGGCGTTCTGGGAGACCCATGTCCCGATCGGCGGCTCCACCTTCGACGCGATCCTCGACGGCCGCTACATGAAGGCGAAGGCCGACGATCCCCGGCTGATCACGGTGACCGAGGTGTGCGATCTCGACACCTTCCGCGAGCTGATCGCGGACAACCCCGACGCCACCGAGCGCGGCACGCTGACGAAGGGCCGGGAGACCGAGGTGAACGGTGCGCCCGTCATCCCGGTGACCCGCGCCCAGGGGACCGAGCGGCTGACGGTGGACGTGGCCACCGAGGGCGAGCCGTACCCGGTGCGGATCACCGTGCGAGGGGCGGACGAGGAGGGGACCGTGACCTTCTCCGGCTTCGACCGGCCGGTGCCCTCCGAGACTCCGGCGGCGTCCGAGACGGTGGATGTGACGGCTCTGCTGGGCCGCAGCGTCAAACCGGTGTGAGCGCGGCCCAGCGAAGTGGTGGGACCTGCGGGTACGCCACAGGCCCGGCCGACGGCCCCCGAAAAGGACGGCCACCGACCGAGCCTGACGGCATGTCACTCACTCCCCTGCCCGGCGCTCCCGCCCGGTCAGTGCCACGTACAGCAGCAGCGAGGAGGCGAGCCCGACCGCCCAGCCGTAGTCGGCGAGCGGCTTGAGGAACGGGATCAGCCCGTCGGCCGGGAAGGGCCCCTTCCCGGGCGCCGAGTGGGAGCCGCCCACCGCCAGGACGCCGCCCACCGCGAAGGCCGCCACCGCCCGCCAGTTCCAGCCGCCCCGGTACCAGTAGCGGCCGCCGGGCCGGTAGAGGTCGGCCAGGTCCAGGACGGTGCGGCGGACGAACCAGTAGTCCGCGATCAGGATGCCCGCCACCGTACCGAGCAGCCCGCCGACCAGCCCCAGCCAGGTGAAGATGTACAGCTCGGGCGTCTCCGTGAGCTTCCACGGCATGATGACGACCCCGACCACGCCCGTGATCAGCGCCCCGCCCTTGAAGCTGATGAACCTCGGCGCGAGGTTGGCCAGGTCGTACGCCGGGGAGACCACGTTCGCCGCGATGTTCACGGAGATCGTCGCGATCAGCACGGTGACCAGGCCGAAGAGGAGCCCGAAGACGTTGTCCGTGCGGGCGACGAGCTGGACCGGGTCCCAGATGGCGACCCCGTACACCGCCTGCGAGCCGGAGGTGACGAAGACCGACAGCAGGGCGAAGAAGGTCATCGTGGTCGGCAGACCCAGCGACTGCCCCCAGATCTGGGCACGTTGGCCCGCGCCGAAGCGGGTGAAGTCGGGGATGTTGAGGGAGAGCGTCGCCCAGAAGGCGATCATGCCCATCAGCGACGGGAAGAACACCGGCCAGAAGTCGGCGCCCCAGCCGAGCGCGGACGGCTGGTCCAGCAGCGGACCGAAGCCGCCCGCCTTGACCGCGACCCAGACGAGCAGGGCGACGGCCCCGACCAGGACGAAGGGCGCCGCCCAGTTCTCGAACCGGCGCAGGGCGTCCATCCCCCGGTAGATGATGGCCAGTTCGAGCGCCCAGAAGAGCGTGAAGCAGAGCCAGAGCGTCCACGGCTGGCCGCCGATCTCCCCGGCGTTCGCCCAGCCGCCGAAGACCTTGCCGAGCAGGGTGAAGATCCCGACGCCGCCGATCCAGGTCTGGATGCCGAACCAGGCACAGGCGACGGCGGCCCGGATCAGGGCGGGCAGATTGGCGCCGCGCAGCCCGAAGGAGGCGCGGGCCAGGACCGGGAAGGGGATGCCGTACTTGGGTCCGGCGTGCCCGGTGAGCAGCATCGGGGCGAGCACGATCAGGTTGGCGAGCGCGATGGTGAACACGGCCTGTTTCCCGTCCATGCCGAGCGCCACCAGACCGGAGGCGAGCAGCCAGGACGGGATGTTGTGGGCCATCCCGATCCACAGGGCCGCGAAGTTGTACGTCGTCCAGGTGCGCCGCTCCACGGGGACGGGGAGCAGGTCGTCGTTGGCGAAGCGGGCGTCGTCGGGGACGTATCCGTGGGCGAGTTCGACGCGGCCGGTCGCGGCGGTGGCGGCGCCCGTTCCGGGTATCGCGTCGTGCGGGGACGGGGGTGGGGTGGGTGGAGTGGGTGGGACGGTGGCGGTCATGGCGGCTGAGCCCTTCGCTCGGGAGCGGTGCCGTGCGGGGCGGTGCGGGCGGGGGCCTCTGAAGTGGTGTGGTCCTCAGGCGTTCAACGCGGGGATGATCGTGGACCCGTACGCGTCGATGGTCGCCTCGCGCGCGTCGTGCATGTTGTACACGGCGAACTGGTCGACGCCCATGTCCCGCAGCGCCCGGAGCTTCTCGATGTGCGCCTCGGCGGGTCCCAGCAGGCAGAACCGGTCGACGATCTCGTCGGGGACGAAGGCGGTGTCCGGGTTGCCGGTGCGGCCGTGGTGGCTGTAGTCGTAGCCGGAGCGGCCCGCGATGTACGCGGTCAGCTCGTCCGGCACCATCCCCGAGTGTTCGCCGTAGCGGGCGACCAGGTCGGCCACGTGGTTGCCGACCATCCCGCCGAACCAGCGGCACTGCTCACGGGCGCGGTCGAGGTCGTCGCCGACGTAGGCGGGCGCGGCGACGCAGATGGTGACGGAGTCCGGGTCCCGGCCGGCGTCGGACGCCGCGTCCCGTACCGCCTTGATCATCCACTCGGTGAGGAAGGGGTCCGCGAGCTGGAGGATGAAGCCGTCGGCCTTCTGGCCGGCCAGCGCGAGGGCCTTGGGCCCGTACGCCGCCATCCACACCGGCAGCCGCCCGTCCTTCACCCACGGGATCTGCACCGGCTGCCCGTCGACCGTGGCCTCCCGGCCCTCGGCGAGGTCCCGGATGACGTCGATGGCCTCGCCCAGCCGGGCCAGCGTGTTGGGCCGGCGGCCCGCGACGCGCATCGCGGAGTCGCCGCGCCCGATTCCGCACACCGTGCGGTTGCCGTACATGTCGTTGAGGGTGGCGAAGGTGGAGGCGGTCACCTCCCAGGTGCGGGTGCCCGGGTTGGTGACCATCGGGCCGACGGTCATCCGGTCGGTGTGCTCCAGGATGCGGCTGTAGATGACGAACGGCTCCTGCCAGAGCACCGCCGAGTCGAAGGTCCAGCCGTAGCGGAAGCCGTTGCGCTCGGCGCGGCGCATCAGGCCGACGACGGCGGAGGCGGGCGGGTCGGTCTGGAGGACGAGTCCGAAGTCCATGCGGGATCTCCTAGTCGAGGTACTGACTGGTGGCACGCGGGGTGTACATGCCGTGTCCGGCGCGTCCGGTGAACTTCCGTCCGTCGAGCACGAGTTCGCCGCGCGAGAGGACCGTCTCGACCTGGCCGGTGATCCGTTTGCCCTCGTACGCCGAGTAGTCGACGTTCATGTGGTGCGTCTCGGCGGAGAGGGTCTGCTCGGCGTGCGGGTCGTAGATGACGATGTCCGCGTCGGCACCCGGGGCGATGGTGCCCTTCTTCGGGTACAGGCCGAACATCCGGGCCGGGGAGGCGCAGGCGATCTCGATCCAGCGGCGGCGGGTGATGCGCCCGTCCACGACGGCCTGGTGCAGCAGGTCCATGCGGTGCTCGACACCCGGCATACCGTTGGGGATCTTGGAGAAGTCGCCGCGGCCCATCTCCTTCTGGCCGGAGAAGCAGAAGGGGCAGTGGTCGGTGGAGACGACCTGGAGTTCGTTGTTCCGCAGGCCCCGCCACAGGGTCTCCTGGTGCTCCTTGGGGCGCAGCGGGGTGGAGCAGACGTACTTGGCGCCCTCGAAGTCGGGCTCGGCGAGGTTGTCGGTGGAGAGGAACAGGTACTGCGGACAGGTCTCGCCGAAGACCGGCAGCCCCTTGTGGCGGGCGGCGGCGATCTCCTCCACGGCCTCGTCGGCGGAGACGTGGACGACGTAGAGGGGTGATCCCGCGACCCGGGCGAGCTGGATCGCGCGGTGGGTGGCCTCGGCCTCCAGGGCGACCTTGCGGACGTCTCCGTGGTAGCGCGGGTCGGTGCGGCCGGCGGCGAGGGCCTGCTCGACCAGGACGTCGATGGCGATGCCGTTCTCGGCGTGCATCATGATCAACCCGCCGTTGCCGGAGGCCTGTTGCATGGCCCGCAGGATCTGGCCGTCGTCGGAGTAGAAGACACCCGGGTACGCCATGAACAGCTTGAAGGACGTGACGCCTTCGGCGACGAGGCGGTCCATCTCCTTGAGCGAGGAGGGGTTCACGTCGGCGAGGATCATGTGGAAGGCGTAGTCGATGGCGCAGTTGCCGTCGGCCTTCGCGTACCAGGCGTCGAGCCCTTCGCGCAGGGACTTCCCCACGCTCTGGATCGCGAAGTCCACGATGGTGGTGGTACCGCCCCAGGCGGCGGCCCGGGTGCCGGTCTCGAAGGTGTCGGCGGCGTACGTCCCGCCGAACGGCATCTCCATGTGGGTGTGCCCGTCCACACCGCCCGGGATGACGTACTTGCCGGTGGCGTCGATGGTGCGGTCGGCGCTCCAGCTCTCCGCGGCGTCGGTGCCGTGTGCGGCGAGTGCGGCGACGCGCCCGCCCTCGACGAGGACGTCGGCGTGGATCTCGTCGGACGCGGTGACGACCAGACCACCGCGGATGACGGTGCGGCTCATGGGTACCTCCTCGCTGGGGCGGTACGGGGGCCCTGCGCAGGGCCCCCGCACGCTGTTCGGTCGGCGCTCGTACGGGTGCTGAGGGAGCGCCCGCGCGGCGCTGGGTTCGGCACTCGCACGGTGATCGGTGAGCGCTCGCACGGTGATCGGTGAGCGCCCGTACGGTGATCGGTGAGCGCCCGTACGTCGTTGGGTCGGCGCTCGTACGGTGTTCAGTCGGCGGCGTGCAAGGCGTCGGCGAGGACCGACGCGCCCTCCTCCGCCTCGGCGACGGTCAACGTCAGGGGCGGGGCGATCCGCAGCACGCTGGTGTTGTGGCCGCCGCCCTTGCCGATGAGCAGCCCGCCCGCGCGCGCCGCCTCCAGGACGGCCGCGGCCGCCTCCGGGTGCGCCTCGTCCGTACCGGGCTTCACCAGCTCGATGCCGATCATCAGCCCCCGGCCGCGCACTTCGCGTACGGCGGCGGATCCGGCCGCGATCCCCCGCAGCCGCTCGATGAGGAGCCCGCCCACGCGCCGCGCGTTGCCCTGGAGGTCGTGCTCCAGGTGGTACGAGAGGTTGGCCAGGCCGGCCGCCATGGTGACGGGTGAACCGCCGAACGTGGAGATGGAGTTGGCGTCCAGGCAGTTCATCACCTCCGCGCGGGCGACGACTCCGCCGATGGACATGCCGTTGCCGATGCCCTTGGCGAAGGTGAGGATGTCCGGCGGGCCGTGCTCGGCGTGCGCCTGCCAGCCCCAGAAGTGCTCGCCGGTCCGTCCCCACCCGGTCTGCACCTCGTCGGAGATCCACAACACGCCGTGCCGGTCCAGGACTTCGCGGAACGCGGCGAAGAGTCCGTCGGGCGGCGAGGTGAAGCCGCCGACGCCCTGGATGGGTTCCGCGATGAGCGCCGCGGCCTCCCGGGTGTGGCCGAGGAGGTCCTCCAGATCGGCGACGCACGCCCGGATGAACCGTTCGTCGCTCAACTCCGCGTACGGGCCCCGGCTTCGGACGCCCCCGTGGACGTACAGCGTCTGGAGCGGGGAGAGGGTCGTGGGCGACCAGGCGTGGTTTCCGGTGATGGAGACGGCGGAGAACGAGCGGCCGTGGTAGCTGTTGCGCATCGCGAGGATCTGGTTGGACCTGCGGTACGCGGTGGCGAGCAGCAGCGCGGTGTCGTTCGCCTCGGTGCCCGAGGTGGTGAAGAAGACCCGGGCGTCCGGGATGCCGGAGAGGGTGGCGATCCGCTCGGCCAGCTCCACCATGGGGCGGTTGAGGTAGAGCGTGGAGGAGTGGATGATCCGCCCGGCCTGCTCGGAGATGGCCTTGGTGACCTCGGGCAGGGCGTGGGCGGTCATGGTGGTGAGGATGCCGCCGAAGAAGTCGAGGTAGCGGTTGCCCTCGGCGTCCCAGACGTACCGGCCCTCGCCATGGGTGAGTTCGATGGGGTGGCGGTAGTAGAGGGCCAGCCACTCGGGGCTGACGGCGAGGTGGCGCTCATGCAGTCCGCTCACGGCTCCACCAGCCCGTCGTAGGCGTCGGGTCGTCGGTCCCGGTAGAAGGCCCACTGCTGGCGGACCTCCTCGATCAGGCCGAAGTCCAGGTCGCGGACGAGGAGTTCCTCCTCCTTGTCACTGGCGACCTCCCCGACGAACTGGCCGCGCGGGTCGACGAAGTAGCTCGTGCCGTAGAAGTCGTTGTCGCCGTACTCCTCCTGGCCGACCCGGTTGATCGCGGCGACGAAGTACTCGTTGGCGACGGCGGACGCGGGCTGTTCGAGCTGCCAGAGGTAGCCGGAGAGGCCGCGCGAGGTGGCGGACGGGTTGTAGACCAACTGGGCTCCGTTGAGCCCGAGTTGGCGCCACCCCTCGGGGAAGTGCCGGTCGTAGCAGATGTAGACGCCGACCTTGCCGACGGCGGTGTCGAAGACCGGCCAGCCGGCGTTCCCGGGCTTGAAGTAGTACTTCTCCCAGAATCCCTTGACCTGCGGGATGTGGTGCTTGCGGTACTTGCCGAGGTACGAGCCGTCGGCGTCGATCACGGCGGCGGTGTTGTAGTAGAAGCCGGACTGCTCGACCTCGAAGACCGGGACGACGATGACCATGCCGGTGTCGCGGGCCAGGTCCTGCATCCGGCGGACGGTCGGCCCGTCCGGGACCGGTTCGGCCCAGCGGTAGTGCTCGGGCTCCTGGACCTGGCAGAAGTAGGGGGCGTTGAACACCTCCTGGAACCCGATGATCTTCGCCCCCTGCCGGGCGGCCTCGCGCGCATGGTCCTCATGCTTGGCGATCATGGATTCGGTGTCGCCGGTCCAGGTCGCCTGGACGAGTGCGGCGCGTACGACGTGGGACATGAGCTGCTCCTTCGACGCGGCGTCAGAGAGCCTCTACGCGTTTTCTACGCACGTAGATCGGTGCATGGATGGAGAACGTAAGCCCCTCCGTCCGGCGGGGCAAGACCATCGCCGTGAACCGGCTGAGTCGATCATGTTTCGCACCCGAGCGGTCCACAACGGCCACGGTACGCATCGTTCCGCGCATATGCGGCGCGTCACGCGGAATCCTGAGGGAGTTGCCCTGAAGTGCGCTCCAGCTCATAGCCTGCGGGCGTCAGTGGGTATCACCCGGCGTCGCCTGGCGTCATGTGGCGTCGTCCGGCGTCACGTGCCATCGGTCGTCGAGCGAAAAGGATCCTTACATGCGCTGCACACTCTTCGGCAGGACCGGTCTGCGCGTCAGCGAGCTCGCGCTGGGCGCCATGACCCTGGGCCGGCACGAATCCGGCCACGCGGCGGTACGCGAGACCTCCGGGCGGATCCTGGACGCCTACGTGGAGGCGGGCGGCAATTTCCTGGACACGGCCGACATCTACGCGGGCGGCACCTCCGAGACGGTCCTGGGCGAGCTGCTGGGCGACCGCCGCGACGCGCTCGTCCTCGCCAGCAAGTACACCTGTGCGACCCGGCCGGGCGACGTCAACTCCGGGGGCAACCACCGCAAGAACCTGGTGCAGTCCGTGGAGGCGAGCCTGCGGCGGCTGCGGACGGACCGGCTGGATGTCCTCTGGGTGCACGCCCGGGACAACTTCACCCCGGTCGAGGAGGTCATGCGCGCCCTCGACGACCTCGTCCGGACGGGCAAGGTGCTGTACGTGGGGGTGTCCGACTGGCCTGCCTGGGAGATCGCCCAGGCCAGTACGGTCGCCGAGCTCCGCGGCTGGACGCCGTTCACCGGTTCGCAATTGCGCTACAGCCTGCTGGAGCGCACCCCGGAGCGTGAACTGCTCCCGCAGGCCCGCGCGTTCGACCAGGCCGTGTTCGCCTGGAGTCCGCTCGCCCGGGGCCGCCTCACGGGTGGCCGGGAGGAGGAGGCGGCGGCGGGTCGGCCGGACGAAGTGGAGCTGCGCGCGCGGGAGACCGTGCGGACCGTGGTGGAGATCGCCCGGGAGGGCGGCTGGAGCCCGGCCGCCGTGGCGCTCGCCTGGCTGCGCGCCCGGCCGGGCAACGTCGTCCCGATCCTGGGCCCCTCCACCCCGGACCAGCTCACCGACGCCCTCGGCTGCCTGGACGTGGAGCTGGACGTGGACGCCGTGGACCGGCTGGACACGGTGAGCCGGGTGCCGCTGGGCTTCCCGCACGACTTCCTGCGGGACGAGTCGGTGCGCGAGACGGTGTACGGGGACCGCTGGACGGCCATCGAGGACCGGCGCTCGACCTATCGGCGGACGACCTTCGGGGTGCTCTGAGCCCTCACCGGCGGCCGCCCCCGCCCCTCACACCCCCGGCACCCCCGCCACCCGCAGCGCGTGGACCAGGTCCCACTCCCGTTCCACCGACACCTCGCGGGCCGCCGCCAGCAGGTGCGGCAGGACCCGGTTCCCGTCGCCGCCCGCCAGTTCGGCCGCCTCCTGCGGCGTACGTACGCGGACGAAGGCGCCGAGCAGCGCCCGCGCCTCGCCCTCGCGGCCGGCGCCGTCCAGGGCGAGGACCGCCTCGGCGACCTCGGCGGCGGGCCTGGCCACCCCCTGCCGGAGCAGCAGCCCGCAGTCCTCGTCCCGGCCCGCCGCGGCCAGCGCCCCCGCCGCCGCGGCGAACCCGGCGGGCGGCAGCGAGGACGCCTCCCAGAGCAGGGTCGTCCAGTCGGCGGCCAGGCCGGCCCGGTACAGGGCGACCGCCAGCACCGGCAGCCGGGGCGCGGGCCAGGCCGCCACCTCGCAGAGCACCACATGGGCCTCGCCGCTGCGCCCCTCCGCCCGCAGCCGGACGAGCCGCCCGACGGCTGCGGCGACGGCCTCTCCGGCCCCGGGGTCCGGCAGGGCGGCCGGGGCGGGGGCCGCCTCCGCCGCCTCCGCCGGCCCCCCGCCGAAGCGGGCGCCGCGCGGGGCGGAGCCGCCCTCCGACGGGGGCGCGGGCAGGGCGGGCACGGGCGAGGGGGCGTACGCGGTCGCCTCCTCGTCGTCCACATCGAGACCGGCGAACCGGGCACCGCGCGGCTTCTTGCGCCGGGGCGCGGGCTCAGGAGCGGAGGCGGAACCGGGACCGAAAGCGGCGGCGGGTCTACGCGACCGGGACCGGGACTTGGACCGCCCCAGCACTTCAGCGCCCCCTGACACAGGCGCGGGCTCCGGCACAGGGTTCGGTACGGAATCCGGCACCACCTCCCGCTCCGCGCCCACCTCAAGGCGCGGATGCGGAACCGTCACCGCCGCCAGCCGCCCCCGCAGCTCCGCGCACCGGGCCGAGGCGCGCCGGTGGTCGTCGTGGGCCCAGGCGAGCGCATCCGGGTCGGCCGGGTCCACACCCCCCGCCCCGGCCGCGCGCAGCCGTTCCGCCGCCCGGCCCTGCTCGCGGATCATCAACGCCAGCCGGTGCACCAGCTCCTGGCGCCCACCGGGCCGCCGGTCGTGGGCGGCCGCGGAGGCGGAGTACAGCGCGGCGGCCCGTACCGACGCCTGCTCGGCGAAGTACGTGCCGTGAAGCGCGGCGAGATCGGCGAACAGTGACTCCACCACATCCCAGGGCGGTATCTCCACACCCTCCAGGCAGGATCGCATGCCCTCCGGGTCGCGCCGGGTGAAGACCCCGTACCACCCGCGTCCGGGGTCGAGCCGTGCCGTCATCTCGCGTAGGTACTGCGCGAACGTTCCTACATCCACCGCATGCTGATGCACCGTCACCGCAATCGTCGCCCTCGCCGACCGTCGACCGGAGCCTTCCGGTCCGGAGGCATTCGACCGCAGGTGTGTTACGGGGCGGCTACGCGCAGCTTTCGTCCGCGCTGCGGCGGGTGCACGGGGCCGACGTCGCGCGCCCACAAGACCCGCCGTCAGAAGGTGACGGCGATCCCGGTGTGCGGGCGCTTGCCGCGGCGGGCGACGGTGGCGGGCCAGTCGACGAGCCAGAACTTCCAGGTGTACTTGCGGGCCAGCAGCTTGCGCACCGCGCCGGTCTCGTCGGCGTCGAGGAGGCGCGCGGTGCCCTCGGCGCTCGGGGCGCCCTCGGCGATCCTGCCGCGTACATCGCAGACGGTGACGAGCACGTCGGTGTTGTTCCGGAGCCGCTTGACCTTCCATGAGTCGGAGCGGGTCCACACGTAGAGCACCTCGCCCTCGGCCGCGGCCCATACGGGCGTGGCGACGGGCGTGCCGTCCTTGCGGTAGGTGGTCAGGCTGACGTATTCGCTGCGCGCGAAGTCCTGGAGAGTCACGGACGCGACCCTACGCATCGGACGCCCGTTACGCGATCAGGGGTACGACGACGGGTTCGCCGGACTCGGCGCACTCGGCAGGCTCCAGGGCGCACCGGCCGAGCAGCTCGTCCATGGAGAGGCCGAGCGCCCCGGCGAGCGCGGCAACGGTGAAGAAGGCGGGGGTCGGGGCGCGGCCGGTCTCGATCTTGCGGAGGGTCTCGGCGGAGATCCCGGCGCTCGCCGCGACGGCGACCATGCTGCGCTCCCCACGCGCCTCGCGGAGCAGCCGGCCGAGCCGTTCGCCGCGGAGGCGCTCTTCAGGGGTGAGAGGGGTACGGACCATGAGCCCACTCTACTACGGTTCACCATTCTTATACCGTCATTACTATACCGCTCCGACCGGTATAGTAATGGGCATGGTGCACATCAAGACAGACACATCCATCGAAGCCATGCGCGAGTCCGGACGCGTCGTCGCGCGGATCCTGGCCCGCGCCCAGGAGGTCGCGGCGATCGGCGTGACCCCGCGCGAGCTGGACGAGGCGGCCCGCGAGGTGCTGCGCGAGGCGGGGGCCTCCTCGCCGTTCCTGAACTACCAGCCGCACTTCGCGCCGACCCCGTTCCCGGCCGTCATCTGCGTCTCCGTGAACGACGCCGTCGTGCACGGCATCCCCTCCGCCGAACCGCTGCGCGACGGGGACCTGGTCAGCGTGGACGCGGGCGCACTCCTCGGCGGCTGGGCGGGCGACGCGGCGGTCAGCTTCACCGTCGGTGAGGCCCGCCCCGCCGACACCGAACTGATCGGCGCGGCCACCACCGCGCTGGAGGCGGGCATCGCGGCGGCGGTCGTCGGCAACCGGATCGGCGACATCGCCCATGCCATCGGCACGGTCTGCCGCAAGGCGGGCTACGGCATCCTCGACGGGTACGGCGGCCACGGCATCGGCCGTTCGATGCACGAGGACCCCTCCGTGCCGAACGAGGGACGGCCCGGGCGCGGCATGCCGCTGCGCCACGGGATGGTCCTCGCGATCGAGCCCATGCTGCTGGCCGGCGGCCTCGACGAGTTCCGCCACGACCCGGACGGCTGGACGCTGCGGACGACCGACGGCAGCCGGGCCGCGCACGCCGAGCACACGGTGGCCATCACGGACGCCGGCCCGCGCGTCCTCACCGCGCTCTGAGGACTCCCGCGACAGTTCTCAGCGGCCGACGAACGCCCTCGCCAGCGCCTCGCCACGGCGCTCCGCCGTGGCGCGGCTCTCGATCGGTGAGCTGCGGGAGTCCTTGAACGCGATGTACGTGACACCGGACGCGGCCCCGCCGGTCGTCGGGTGCGGGTCGATGGACAGCTCCTCCGCCAGTGCGTACGAGCCCTCGCCGATGATCGCGGCGGGCCCGGTGTCGCCGATGACGGCGTACCGCACCTGGCCCCGGTGGATCACGGCGACGACGCTGCCGCCGGTCAGCCCGGACTTCCGGTAGTCCCAGATCCGGCCCGGCGCGGGCACCACGACGAACGGCAGCCGGGCCGAGTCCAGCGGCTTGCCGCGCGAGGTCGTGAACGCGGTCTGCGGCTGGAAGTAGGGGTCGGTCTTCGTGTTGCAGGCCTTGGTCCTGCGGCCGTCGCAGTCGATGTCCATGTCGGCCTTCCAGAACACGGCGTCCGTGGTGCCGCAGACGGGGACGGTGGCCTTGGCGCGGTTGGCGTCCGTGCGGTACTTGCCCCGCGAGATCTGCCGGCAGGAACGGACCTCGGCGAGCAGCTCGTCGGCGCTCACCGGCAGATCCGCACCGACCGCCGTGTCCGCGACGGCTGTGTCCGGCGGGGTGTCAGGTACGGGCACGTCGGCGGTGGCGGGCAGGGCCGCCGGGCCGAGCAGGGCGGCGGCGCAGGCGGCCGAGGTGGCGGCGGTCAGAGCGAACGTTCGGGTGCGCATCGTGGGGGACGGCCCTTCCAGTCGACCGGAGGGACCCGTGCGGCTCCTCCTCGGCTGCCGGCGCGGGATCTCCGGCTCTCCCCTCCCCCGGCGGCGGGACCGGTCGTACGCGGTGTGCACCGCGTACGAC
>NZ_JBHXOX010000045.1:0-45887 GCF_042718795.1 Streptomyces cyaneofuscatus | reverse complement strand
GCCCCGGGCCCTTTCGAGGGCCCGGGGCAGACGGCGCACCGGGGCTATACCGCAGAAGGCGCGGCAGAGCGCCGCGCCGCTTCCAGGACGGCCGGCAGAAGCCCGGGGAAGCGCGCCTCCAGGTCGTCCTCGCGCAGCCTGCTCATGCGGGAGGTGCCCTCGTAGTGCTGCCGGATCACGCCCGCCTCGCGCAGCACCTTGAAGTGGTGGGTGGTGGTGGACTTGCTGACCGGGAGGTCGAACGCGATGCAGGCCATGTCCGCGTGGCCGTCCGCCAGCTCGCGCACGATGGTCAGCCGGACCGGGTCGGCCAGCGCGTGCAGCACGCCCTCCAGGCGGATCTCCTCCGTGGACGGATGGGCGAGGCGGCGCCCGGACGGGGCGGCTACGTCGGACTCGGTCGTGGGCATGGGCGGCCTCCTCAGGTCTCGCACCTCTAAAGTACGAACATCCTCGTAGTTTGACAACTGCCGTACTACGAGGGCTATCGTACTGGCCATGGTGGTCCTGCCCTCCGGCGAGGGCCGGACCACCACTCCGTGCCCCGACCCATCGAGGAGACGTTCCGGTGAGTGCTCTGTTCACGCCCCTGACCCTGCGGTCCCTGGAGATCCCCAACCGCGTGTGGATGTCCCCGATGTGCATGTACATCGCCGCCTCGCACGGCCCCGAGGCCGGGGTGCCGACGGACTTCCACCTCACGCACCTCGCCTCCCGCGCCGCCGGCGGCGCCGGGCTCGTGATGGCGGAGGCCACCGGCGTACGCCCGGACGGCCGGATCAGCCCCTGGGACCTGGGCCTGTGGAACGACCGCCAGCAGGAGGCCTTCACCCGCATCGCCGCGGCGATCGCCTCCCACGGATCGGTCCCCGCGATCCAGCTCGCCCACGCCGGCCGCAAGGCCTCCACCCAGCAGCCCTGGAACGGCGGCGGCCCGGTCGCCGAGAGCGACGGCGGCTGGCAGCCCGTGGCCCCCAGCGCGGTCGCGTTCGACGGCCTGCCCGTCCCGCACGAGCTGACCGAGGACGAGATCCAGCAGTTGGTCCGCGACTTCGCCGCGGCCGCCGAGCGCGCCCTCGCCGCCGGATTCCGGGTCGTGGAGATCCATGGCGCCCACGGCTACCTCATCAACTCCTTCCTCTCCCCGGCCGCCAACCACCGCACCGACGCCTACGGCGGTAGCTGGGAGAACCGGCTGCGCTTCCCGCTCCAGGTGGTCGACGCCGTCCGCGCGGTCTGGCCCGACGACCTGCCCGTCCTCTTCCGCACTTCGGCCACCGACTGGCTGACCGAGAACGACGAGGACCCGCGCGAGGGCTGGACCGGTGACGACACCGTCCGCCTCGCCAAGGAGCTGACCGCCCACGGCGTCGACCTGCTCGACGTCTCCACCGGCGGCCTGGTCCGCGACGCGCGGATCTCCGCCCACCCCGGCTACCAGGTGCCCTTCGCCGCACAGGTACGGCAGGCCACCGGCATACCCGTCTCCGCGGTCGGCCTGATCCTGGAGCCCGCCCAGGCCGAGGAGATCGTCGCCTCGGGCCAGGCCGACGCCGTCATGCTCGGCCGCGAGCTGCTGCGCGACCCGTACTGGGCCCACCACGCCGCCGACGCCCTCGGCGCCGAGCCCCGCTGGCCCGACTCGTACGGCTACGCCGTGGTGCGCCGCCGCACCGCCGAGAAGGAGGCCCGTACGGAGACGGCGACGGCCTGACCCGCCGCCTGGCCACCCGGAAGGAGTCGGCCTCGGCCTGACCTGCCGCCTGGACACCCGGAAGGAGTCGGTCACGGCCTGACCTGTCACCGGGCCCCGCCTGTCCGCCCTCCCGAGCGGGCGGCCCGGTCCAGGCCGACACTGGAGGATGTGACCGCCACCGGGCAGGAGAGGGCGACCATCCTCCGCCGTGCCGTCCGGGTCGCCGTCGCGGCGAGCGCCGGGTTCTACCCGCTGCTGTACGGCGCCGGGCTCCCGGTCATGGCGCTGTACGCCCTCTTCGCCCCAATCGCCGTCGGCCTGCTCTCACCGATCCCCGGCTCCGGCCGCCAGCGGGTCTCCGTCATGCTGCGGGCGCTGCCCCCGGCCCTGGTCCTGGCGACCCTGGGCACCCTGCTCGCGGTGGAGACCTGGGCGGCCGTCGGCGGCATGCTGGCCGTGGGGTTCGTGCTGGCGTTCGCCGCGGTGGGCGGCCCGCGTCCGGCGGGCGTCGCGCCGGGCCTCCAGCTCTTCTACATCCTCGCCTGCTTCCCGCCGTACGCCCCCGACTCGCTCGGTCAGCGGCTGGCGGGACTGACCATCGGCGTCCTGGCCCTCGCGGCCTGCGAACTCCTGCTGCCCGACCCGCCCGCCGCCTCCTACTCGGAACGCCTCGCCCGCGCGCTCGGCGAGGGGGCCCGCGGGGCCGCCCCCGGCGGCGTACCGCCCGAGAAGCTGCGCGAGGCGGGGGCGCGGCTGCGCCTGGCGTCCGTACCACCGGCGGAACGCCCGGCCGGCGCGGGGCGGAGCGACCGCGCGCTGGAACAGGGCGGCCGAGCGGTCCGCAGACTGCTGGACCAGTTGGCCACGCTCGCCGAGACGCCACCGGCAGCCCCCGACCCCGCCTCCACCGCCCTCCTGGAACGGGTGTCCGAGCTGTGCACCACCTGCGCCCGGTTCCTGCGCACCGGAACCGGGCCGCCGGTGGCCGGGGCCCTGGAAGAGGCGATGCGAGGCTTCCAGGCGGAGCGCGTACGCCTTGCCTCCGGGCCGCCCGGCGAGCGGCCACCGGTCGAGGTCCTGCGCCGCCAGTCGCAGGTGCTGGCGCTCGCCGAGTCGGCGCGGATGGCGGAGATCACCACCGACATCGCCGTGCGCGGCCGACCCACCGAGCCCGCCGTCCCGCGCCGGCTGTTCTGGTACGCGGAGCTGTCCACGCCGAGACTCTGGGCCCGGCGGGTCACCGGCAACGTGACCTTCCGGTCGGTGCTGTTCCAGAACGCCCTGCGGACCGCGCTCGGCCTCGCGGCGGCCCGCGCGGTGGCCGGCTCCCTCGATCTGTCCCACGGCTTCTGGGTGCTGCTCGCCGTCCTGACCCTGGGTCGCACGACGGCCGGCGCGACCTGGCGGGCGGTCCGCCTGGCGGTGGTCGGGAACGCGGCCGGAGCGCTCGTGGCGGGAGCACTCCTGATCGGGCTGAGCCCGCACACCGACGTGTACGCCGCGCTGCTCGCTCCGGTGATGCTGGTGGCGTTCGCCCTGGGACCGCTGCTGGGCATCGCGTACGCCCAGGGGCTGTTCACGCTGGTCGTCGCCACCGCGTTCGCCCAGATCGAACCGGTCACCTGGCGGCTCTCCGAGGCCCGGATGATCGATGTCGTCACCGGCAGCGTGATCGGTCTGCTGTGCGGACTGCTCGCCTGGCCGGCCGGTGCGCGGCGGGAGGTCCACCGGGCCATGGCGGGGCTGCTGCGCACCTGCGCCCCGCTGGTGCCGGTGACGGCGGACGCGCTGCTGGCGCCGCCGGGCGGTTCGCGGGCCGCGCCGCAGACCCTGCCCGGCGTCCACCGGCTGCGCCTCGCCGAGGCGGCGTACGCGCAGTACCGCACGGAGGCTCCGGGGGAGGACACCCGTACCGACTGGCACGCCCTGCTCATCGCGGCGAACCACATGCTCCTCGGCGCCCACTGGCTGCCCCGCTTCGGCCTCCGCCCCGAGTCCGGCGCGAGCGCCCCGGCCGCCGCCTGGGCCCGGACCACGGCCGGGGAGCTGGTCACGGAGACGGACCGGATCGCCTCCCGGCTGACCGGTGACCGCTCCAGCCCGGAGCCCGTACGGCGGTGGACCGCGCCGGAGGGCCCTCCGCCGACGCCCCTCTCGGTCGACCTGGAGGTGTGGATGACGAGCCTCGCCCACCAGCTCACCCGCATCGAGTCCTCGCTGACCCCGTCGCCGGGCCCGGACGCTCCGCCCGTCACGCCGTCGCGGCGTCGAACAGCACCCCCGGGTTGAGGATCCCGGCCGGGTCGAGGGCCCGCTTCGCCGCCCGTAGCGCGAGCGCGAACGGCTCCGGGCGCTGCCGGTCGTACCCCGGCCGGTGGTCGCGGCCGACCGCGTGGTGGTGGGTGACCGTCGCCCCCTGCTCACCGAGCACCTCCATGGCCGCGGCCTTGATCTCGTCCCACATCGCCACCTCCGCCCCGCGCCGGCCGGGGGCGATCACCGTGAAATAGGGGGCGGGACCGTCCGGGTAGACGTGGGTGAAGCGGCAGTTGACCAGGCCCGGCGCACCGGTCACCTTCCGTACGGCCGCCCCGACGTCCCGGTGCACCGCCTCGTACAGGGCCGGGAACCGGTCCCAGGTGCAGGCCGTCTCGAACGTCTCGCTGATCACGCTCATCCGGGCCAGCCCGTCGCGGAGGTACGGCATCCGCAGGAACGCCGAACGCCAGGTGCCGGCCGCCGAGTCGCCGTCACCGGACGCCTCGTCCACCGGGGAGCCGCCGTGGTCCCGGGCCACCACGACGAGTTCGGCGAGCCGGCCCTCCACCGGGCCGTGCGCCGACTCCACCCCCAGCACCAGCACGCTCCCACCCCCCGAAGCCACCCCCGACAGGGCCGCCTCGCCTGGGTCGAGCAGCCGGCAGTTGGCCGGGTGCAGCCCCGACTGCGCGATGGCCCGGACGGCTTCCACCGCGTCGGGGAACCGCTCGAACACCACCGAGGCCGACGCCTTGTGCGACGGGCGGTCCTGGAGCCGCATCCACGCCTCCGTGATGATCCCGAGCGTCCCCTCCGAGCCGAGGAACAGCCGGTCGGGCGAGGGCCCGGCCCCCGACCCCGGCACCCGCAGCGACTGGCTCACCCCTGAGGGCGTGACCACGCGCAGGGATTCGGTCAGGTCGTCGATGTGCGTGTGGAGGGTGGCGTAATGGCCGCCGGCGCGGGTGGCGAGCCAGCCGCCGAGGGTCGAGAACGCGAAGCTCTGCGGAAAATGGCGCAACGTCAGCCCGTGCGGCCGCAGTTGCGCCTCCAGTTCGGGGCCGAGGACACCGGCCTGGATGCGGGCGGCGCGGCTGACCCGGTCGACCTCCAGGACCCGGTCCAGCCCTGACAGGTCCAAGGAGAGGACGCCGGAATGGTCCCCGGCCCGGTACTCGACCCCGCCCACGACCGAACTGCCCGCCCCGTACGGCACCACGGCGACATCCGCCCCGGCGGCCCAGTCGAGCAGATCCACCACATCGCGTTCCTCCCTGGGGCGGCCCACCAGATCCGGCGCCGCCGACATATCCCCGTACAGCGCGCGGACCACGTCCCGGAAGGCCTTGCCGTAGGTGTGGGCCGCACGGTCGGCCGGGTCGGCGGAGAGAAGCGGCGCGAGTGCGGCGGGCCCGCTCACCCGGGGCGCCGGCAGCCCCAGCGAGGCGATGGACGGAACGGCCAGCGGCGACGGAGCCGCGCCCGGGACCAGCGCGGCGAGCGAGGCGCACTCCGCGTCGGGGAGGGCCTGGTCGAGGGCGCCCCAGCCCCACCAGGAACGGGTGCCGACGCTGTCGGGCCGGGGAGGAGAGGAGGAGGTGCGGTCCGCCATGAGATATGACCTTCCAGTAATTTACCTCTGGGTAATTTACTGCAACGTATAGTCTCAGTCATGAACACGGCAAGAGGTTCGTCGCCCTCCACCCGGCCGGTGCGCTCGGCCCGTCCCAACGCCGGGACCACCCGTCCCAACGCCGGGACCAAGGGAATCCCGCGCGCGCGACGCGAGGAGCAGATCCTCGCGGCGGCCATGGACGAGTTCGGCCGGCACGGCCACGCGGCGGCCTCGATGGCCGAGATCGCCCGGCGGGTGGGCGTGACCAAGCCGATGCTCTACACGTACTTCGGCTCCAAGGACGGCCTCTACCTCGCCTGCCTGGAGCACGTCGCACCCCGGCTCGTCACCGCGATCGAGGAGGCCATGGCGGAGGACGGGCAGCCTGAGGCGGAGACGCCTCACCGCGTGCTGAGCGCCGTCTTCGGTGTCCTGGAGGGTCAGCGGGGCGCCTGGTTCGTGCTGTACGACCGGACGCTGAAGCCCGGAACCGACCTGCACGCCGCCGCGCACCGGCACCGGCGGACCATCGACGACCTCGCCGCCTCAGGGACGGCGGACCTGCTGCGCGGGCACGGCAACGAGGACCCGCTGGACGCCGACGCGCTGAAGCACGTGTGGACCGGCACGGTCGGTGCCCTCGTCGGCTGGTGGACCTCCCACCCCGACCAGTCGGCGCGGGACATGGTGGCGCGCTGCGCCCGGCTGCTGACCGCGATCCGGGGCTGATTCACTACGCGGTAGGGCCCCGCCGCGTGCGACGGGGCCCTATGTGAGCGATGCGCGTGGTCAGCCGGTCAACCGGTCAGCGCGAACGACTGGGCGGCGGACCCGTTGCACGGCTGCTGGGAGAGCCGAGCTCCGTTGGCGGTGGAGGAGTTGTCGACGGTCAGGCACTTGCCGCTGTGGCGGGCGACGAAGCGGTAGCGGCCGCCTGCGGCCAGCGGCTCGGGGCGCCACTGCTGGTTGGTCGAGCCCACGGACGACCAGAGGTGGACCTTGGTGCCGTCGGCGGTCGCCCCGGCGCCGCCGTCCACGTCCCAGACCTTCGCGTTGTGCCGGTTCACCACCTGGTAGTGGCCGCCGCCGGCCGGCCGGAACTGCCAGCCCTGGTTGGCCCCGGTGCCGCAGGCCCACTGCTGCAGCGCGGTCCCGTCACCGGTGCCCCAGTCGGCGGCGTCCAGGCAGGCGCCGCTGTTGGTGTTCTGCACCCGGTACCAGGCGGCCGGGTCGATGGAACCGGCCGGAGGCTCCGTCGTACCGCCGTCGCCGCTCCAGGTGAAGGTGGCGACGGCACCGGCGGGCAGGGTGTACGCGAGCGACTTGCCGTTGTCCGTCAGCGAGAACCGCTGGGAACCCGATGCGGTGTTGACGACGACGGCCGCGCGAGTGCCGTCCGGGTTCTGGAAGGCGACGTTCTGCACACCCCCGGCACCCTGGCTGGTGGAGCCGATCCGGGTCGCGCCCGGCTTGATGAACTTGGTGACGTGCCCCAGGACGTAGTACTCGGCGTTCCGGGTGACCTGGCCGCCGGCGATCTCGACGATGCCGTTGCAGCGGTTGGTGCAGTGCCCCTGGTGGGGGCCGCCGTTCTGGTCCAGGGCCAGGTTCCAGTTGATGACCGTCTCGCCGCCGTTGCGCATGTTCTGGACGACGAGGTTCTCGGCGTGCCACTTGAGGGTGTCGCCGAACGTGGTGGCGGGGTTGGCGCTGTCGGTGCCGGAGCACTCGGTGAAGAAGACCCGCTTCCCGGCGTTCACGATCTGCTGCTGCGCCGCCGGGGCACCCCCGTAGCAGTGGAAGGCCGCGCCGATGATGCGCTGGATGCCCCCCGTGCGCGCGAAGACGTCGAGCGGGTAGTTGGGATGGTCCCAGTTGTGGTCGTACGCCAGCAGGTTGGTGGGCAGGTTCGCGGCCGTCAGCGTACGGTCCAGGACCTGGAAGAAGTCCGCCTGCTGCGTCGCCGTCATGCTCATCGACGGATAACTGGTCGCGAACTCCGGCTCGTTCTGCGCGGTGAGGTCGGTCAGGGTGATGCCCTCCTGTCCGTACGCCCTGATCGCCTTGACCAGGTAGTCGGCGTACGCCTGGTGGTGCTCGGTCCTGAGGCTGCCCCCGTTGAGGGAGTTGTTCGTCTTCATCCAGGCCGGGGGAGACCAGGGTGAGCCCATGAACCGGATGGCGGGGTTGATCGCGGTGGCCTGCTTCAGGACCGGGATGATCTGGCCCCGGTCCCGGTCGATGGAGAAGGAACCCCGGGTGTCCTCGTACGTGTACGCGTTGGAGTTCGCGTCGAAGTCGGTGCTGCCCAGGGGCTGGCGCAGGTAGTTGAGCCCGATGCCGTCCCCCTCCGCGGAGAACAGCGACCGCAGCAGCGAGGTGCGCCGGTCCTGCGGGAGGCTCTGGATGAGGTGGGCGGACGCACCGGTCACGGAGGCGCCCGCGCCGGTGAACTTCTGGCCCTTGCTGTTGGCGTCGATCCGGATGTCGAGGCCCTGCGGGGTGCCGGTGAACGGCACGCTTCCGTCGGCGGTCAGCTTCTTGCTGCCGTCGGTGGTGGTGACCCAGACCTGGGCGACCGGGTCGGCGGCCTGTGCGGTGGTGACGGTGGCATGGAGACCGAGACCGGCGACGGCCACGACGAACGCGGCGCCTGCCGCGCCTGCTCTGAGGCGGCGGGGGTGGGGGTGGGGGTGGAACATATGCGGCTCTCTCCTTGGGTCGATACGTCGATACCTGGAGACATCGGCGGGGCAACGGCATGAAACCACACCCACTAAGTGGTTAGTAAGTGGTCGGAGACGGTGTTCTGCCGCCCGGGGGAGATCTCTCCCGGATCACCGCCCGGAGCAGGCTTAAGCTGACCCGGTGAGCAACCAGTCAGTGGGCAAGCAGCCAGGGGGCAGGCAGCCGGTGGGCAAGCAATCGGCAGGCAAGAAGCCGGTCGGCAGGCCGGCACGCCGCCCGGCCGAGCCCCGTACGCCGCGCAGCCCGGAAGCCCAGCAGCGGCAGCAGGACATCCTGTCCATCGCCATGGACACCTTCGCCGCCCGCGGCTACAACAACGCCTCGCTCGCGGAGATCGCGGACCGGGTCGGCCTCACCCAGGCGGGCGTCCTGCACTACTTCCGCTCCAAGGCGCTGCTCCTCACCAGCGTCCTCGAACTGCGCGACCGGGCCGACATCGAACAGCTCGGCCCGGACCGCCCCCAAGGGCTCGACTTCCTGCGCCACCTGGTGAACACCGCGCTCCGCAACGCCGAGCGCGAGGGGATCGTCCGGCTGTACGCGGTCCTCTCGGCCGAGTCCGTCACCGACGACCACCCGGCCCAGGACTACTTCCGCGACCGCTACGACGGACTGCGGATCTTCGTCGCCGACGCCCTGCGCGAGGCGTGCGAACTCCCCGCCGACCGCGCGGAGACGGCCGGAAACGCGGCCAACGCCATCATCGCGGTCATGGACGGTCTCCAGGTCCAGTGGCTGCTGTCGCCCGACTCCGTGGACATGGCCGCCTCGACGGACCTCGTGGTCACCTCCCTCCTCGCCACCCTGGCACCTCAACGGTTCGGCCCGTCCGCCCGCCCCTGACCCCTGACCGCCGCGTACGGACGACGTATTGGCCCATTCCCCGGCCGGACGCGGCCGACCGGCCGTACCATGCGAGGGCTTCGGTGGATCCGGAGCGACAACTGAATGCGTGCGCGACTGGGGGAAGCCGGTGGGAATCCGGCGCTGACCTGCAACCGTGTGCGGCCCGCCGGGCCGCGAGTCGGACAGCCCGGCGCGTGACGTGTACCGCTTCCCCTGTCATGGTCTGCAGTGCGAAGCCCCGCGGCCCCGGTCTGCCGCGCGTACGCCGCGAGACGCGCGGACGGACGCGGTGCGGACGGTCGGGCTCCGGTGCGGGCACGGCAGGCCGCCCCGTACCGGAAAGGCACACTCGTGCACCTGACATCCGCCCGCCGCACCCTCGTCGTCACGGCCGCCCTCGGCCTCGCTCTCGCCTCCGCCCCCGCCGTCGCCCAGCCACAGGCCACGGCCGCTTCCACGAACGCTCCGGTGAAGGTCACCCTGACCGTGAAGGGGCCGGACGGGCGTCTCTTCAAGGGAAAGATCAAGACCAAGGGGCATGACGTGACCACCGCCACCGGCGGCACGCACCGCTGCGACGGCACCAACGGCGGAGCCAACCCGAGCGCCGTTCCCACGCCGACCGCCGCCCTCGACGACGCCGCACGGAAGAGACACTTCACCTGGGACGGCACCTGGTACGCGTCGTTCGACGACTTCTCCGTCGACACGATAAAGAACGTCAGCGGCGGCGGAGTCGCCTACTGGAACATCGCCGTCAACGGCACCTCGATCCCGGTCGGCGGCTGCCAGTTCAAGCTGAGCGCCGGGGACGAGGTCGCCTTCACCTGGACCGCCTTCTAGGGCGTCCGGGCCCGGGTCGTACCAGGCCCGGGCCCGGTCAGGGGCATCCGGGCGCCCCGCTCCCCGAGCCCCGTCGACAGGTGCGTGTCCAGCGCCTCCAGAAGCCAGTCATGGGCCGTTCCGGGCGTCGGCTCCCGTTGGCGGCCGTCCGGAGCGCCGAGCACCTCGGCCGTCAGCTCCCAGTACCGGTCGATACGCGGATCGGCCGCGAGCTGACCGGCGAGCCGACGGCGGAATCCGGGAGTGTCACGGGTGCCGTACGTGCTCGCGTACGCGTCCACGAACCCGTCCAGGGCCTCACCCGGGCGGGGTGTCCCGCCCCGCCGCATCTCCCCGCCCGCCAAGTCGTACGCCGTCGCGAGCCCCGCGTACAGCACGGCCGACTCACGGGCCCCGGCCGAGCTGTGCGCCCTGGGCTGGCACGGGCCGCCGCCGCTTCCTCCGCACGGCCGGGTCACGAAGGCGTACAGCCGGGCGAAGGCGAGCACCTGATCGGGGCGGGGGTCGTCGGGCGGCTGCGGTACCGCCGCCTCCAGGAACGCCCCGACCGAACGGGCGGGCATCCGGGCGGGCAGCCACGCGCGCCAGAACCGGACCAGGGCGGCGGTGCTCGGCGGAGCGGCCACCGCGCCGACCAGGCGCAGCCGGGCAGGCCGCTCCTCCGGCGGGCAGTCCCGCACCAGTTGGAGCGCGGCCTCCCGCCAGCGCAGGGCCCTGAGCTCGGAGCCGAGTACGCGCAGCCGGCCGTCGACCGCCGCCTCCAGCACATCGGCCGCGCCCCCGGCGTCCTGCTCGTCGAGGACGCGCCGTACGTCGGCGACCGGCAGGCCGAGACCGCGCAACGAGCGGATCAGGCCCAGCCGCTCCACGGCCTCCGGGGCGTACCTGCGGTGCCCGCCCGCACTGCGGGACGCCTCCGGCAGCAGCCCGCCGTCCGAGTAGAAGCGGACGGTCTTGACGGTGACGCCCGCGTACTCGGCCAGCTCACCGATCGTGCAGAGACCGTCGTACGACGAGAACACTTGAACCTCCCCCAAGAGGAGTTCCTACGGTACCGGCGAGCGCTGCCGGCGGATCGGGCCGGTGCGCGGAAGAGCAGGTGACGAGGAGGAACCATGACCGCATTCATCCTGGTGGCGGGGGCGTTCACCGGCCCGTACGTATGGCGGGACACGGCCGCGCGACTGACCGCGCAGGGCGCCGAGGTGCGTACGGTGGCGCTCACCGGGCTCGGCGGGCGCCCCGCCGGTCCCGGCGAGGCCGTCGACCTGGAGACGCACATCGCGGATGTGCTCGCGGTGATCGACTCGGTGGCGGTGGAGGGCGGCGGTGACATCGTCCTCGTCGGCCATGACTACGGCATCCACCCGGCGCTGGGCGCGGCGGACCGGCGGGCGCGGTCGGTCGCCCGGATCGTCCACCTGGACTCCGGGATGCCGCGGGACGGCGTCCCGGCCCTGGCCGCGGTGCCCGACCAGCGCCTGCGCGAGGAGCTCACCGAAGGCGGGGGAGGGGACGGGGTAGGGCAGGTCGGTGAACTGCCGCCGCCCGCCCGGGACGCGTGGCCCCGCTGGGGGAGCACCGCCGGGCTCTCCGAGGCGGCCCTCGACGGGCTCACCGCCCTCGCGGCACCGCAGCCCCTGGGCACCCTCCTCCAGCCGCTGCGCCTCACCGGTGCCGTGGCGGCGGTCCCCGTGACCGGGGTGCTGTGCACGGGCAACGGGCCGGGCATCGAGCTGGTCCAGCTGATGGTGGACCTCGGCGAACCCGCGCTCCAGGCCCTCGCCGACCCCCGGGTGACCTTCTTCGAACTGCCCACGGGCCACTGGCCGATGCTGTCCTGCCCCGTCGAGCTGGCCGAGGTCCTGGCCGAGGCGGCGGCCGGCCGGGGCCACCGGCTGAAGCCCGCCGACGCCGCCGAACCGCCCCCGCATCTGCGGCCGTTCCTCCTCGACGCACCCGAACGCCCCCGCGAACGGACCGGGAACACCGACCTGTACCTGCCCGAGGGACCGGGGCCGCACCCGGCCGTGGTGTTCGTCCACGGCGGCCCCGTACCCGCCGAAGCACGGCCGACGCCCCGGGACTGGCCGACCTTCACGGGGTACGCCCGGTACGTCGCCGGGCACGGAGCCGTGGCCGCGACCGTGGACCACCGGCTGCACGCTTTCACCGACTACGAGCGGGCCGCCGAGGACGTGGCCGCCGCGGTGGAACGGGTGCGGGCCGATCCCCGGGTCGACGCGGACCGGATCGCCCTGTGGTTCTTCTCGGGCGGCGGCCCCCTCACCGCGGACTGGCTGGCCGCACCCCCGGCCTGGCTGCGCTGCCTGGCCGCCAACTACCCGATCCTGGCCCCGCTGCCGGGCTGGGGGGTGGCGGACGCCCGCTTCCACCCGGTGCGGGCGGTCGCCCGGGCGGGGAAGCTCCCGATCGTGCTGGTCCGGGCGGGCCGTGAGATGGCCGAGATCGCCGCGACCGTGGAGGAGTTCCTGACCACGGCGAGGCGCTGCGGGGCCGACGTCGAGGTGGTCGACGTACCGGAAGGGCGCCACGGTTTCGAGACCCTCGGCCCGACGGACGAGGCGCGCGACGCGGTACGCCGGGCGGTCGAGACGGTGCTGGCCCGCCTGACCGCCTGACGGCCTGACCGCCCGGAAGCGGGGTCGACCGCCTGACGACGGGATTACTCGATGACCAGCTCCACGTCGATGTTCCCCCGGGTCGCCTTGGAGTAGGGGCAGTAGGCGTGGGTGGCCTCGACCAGCCGCTGTCCGACCTCTCCGGTGAGGGAGTCCGGCAGCTCCACGCGCATGACGACCGCGAGACCGAAGCCGCCGCCGTCCTTGCCGATGGAGACCTCGGCGGTCACGGAGACGTCCTTCGTGTCGAGCTTCATCTCGCGGGAGACGGCGGCCATCGCGCTGGCGAAGCAGGCCGCGTACCCGGCCGCGAAGAGCTGCTCGGGGTTGGTGCCCTTGCCGTTGCCGCCGAGGGCCGGGGGCAGGGCGAGCGGCAGGTCGATCTGGCCGTCCGAGCTCACGGCACGGCCCTCGCGGCCGTTGGCGGTTGCGGCGGCGGTGTACAGCGCGTCCATGGGGGTGACCCTCCTCGTCGGTGCCGCGAACGGATCGTCGCGGCCACGGAACAAAGATTGCACATCATTAAGTTGTACACAATTCAATGGCGCGGTCGGCGGTACGCTGGATCCATGACGCCTGCTTCCCACGCCTCGCCCGACCTCCCCGCCGTCCCCGACGAGGAGCTGCTGCGACTGGACCACCAGGTCTGCTTCTCGCTGCACGCCGCGTCGCGGGCGTTCGGCGGCTTCTATCGGCAGGCGCTCAAGGGTCTCGGCCTCACCTACCCCCAGTACCTGGTCATGCTGGTCCTGTGGGAGGAAGGTCCCCGGCCGGTCAAGGTCATCGGGGAGCGCCTCCGGCTGGACTCCGGCACGCTCTCGCCCCTGCTGAAGCGGCTGGAGGCGGCGGGGCTGGTCCGGCGTGAGCGCAGTCGTGAGGATGAGCGATCCGTCGTCATCGAACTCACCGGCGAGGGCGCGCGGCTGCGTGAATCCGCGCTGTCCGTCCCCCGTGGGGTGCTGGCCGCGACGGGTCTGTCCGTGGAGGAAGTTCTCGGGTTGCAGGAGGTTCTCGGCCGCCTCACCACGGCCCTGTCGGAAGCCGCTGACGCCCGGTGAGCGTCGGAGTGACAGTTTCTCTTGTCGTTCAGCCCTTGCGACAGCTAAAATTGTCGTATGGATGGAACGAAAGTTGTCCCCACCCCGACCCGCGACGACGAGAACTTCTGGACCGTCGTCATGACCCCCGTTGAGCCGGCCTGGAACGAGCCCGGCGATGACGACACGTTCGTCATGGACGAGCAGGTGCTCGCCGCGGTCCGCGCACTGGCCGAGCGGATCTCCACACGCGCGCTCGCCTACCGCACCGCCGGCGAGCCGTTCGACGCCGCGCTCCTGGCCGCCCCCGACGTACAACTGGCCACGCTCCGGGCCCTGTACGAAGCCAAGCGGTCCGTCGACCGGCTGGCCGAGAGCGCGGCCACCGCGGCGGGCCGCAGCGGAGCCAGCTACTCCCAGCTGGGCGCGGCCTGGGGCGGCATCAAGCGTCAGTCCGCCCGCCTCAAGTGGCCCCACGCGGTGGTCAAGAGGTCGGCCGGCGAGTCCGTTCCCCTCGCGTACGCAGGTGGCTCCGCCGTCATCCACCATGACCCGGGCGTGGACGCCTGGTGGTACACCGCGACGGCGGCGGACCGGCAGGAGGAGGAGTCCGAGGCCGTGCACGGCACATCGGCCGAGGCCATCGCCCGGGCGACCGAGTTCCTCCTGACGCACGCCCGGCCCGCGCCCCGGGAAACCGCATGACCCGAGCCGTGGACGCCCGACGCGACGACAGCCCCGACGAGCCCCGGCGGGCACGCCTGGCCCGTACGTTCGACGAGGACGCGGAGCTGTACGACCGGGCCAGGCCCGGATATCCGCCCGCGCTGTACGACGACCTCGCGGAGCTCGCCGGTGCCCGCGCCGGCAGCCGGGTCCTGGAGGTGGGCTGCGGGACCGGTCAGGCGACGGTGCCCCTGGCCGCACGGGGCTGCCGGATCACCGCTGTCGAGGCGAGCCCGCACATGGCCGCGATCGCCCGCCGCAACCTGGCCGGCGCCACGGACGTGGAGGTGGTGACGGCCCGGTTCGAGAGCTGGCCGCTGCCCCCGGAACCGTACGACGTGGTGGTCTCGGCGACCGCGTTCCACTGGATCGACCCGGCGGTACGGATGACCCGGGCCGCCGACGCCCTGCGCCCGGGCGGGGCGCTCGCCGTGGTGCGCGGCCAGCATGTCAGGGGCGGCACTGAGGAGTTCTTCGCCGAGGTCCAGCGCTGCTACGAGCGCTTCGACCCGCAGACCCCGCCCGGGCTGCGGCCTCCCGCGGCGGCCGACGTCGACGCGTCGGACCACCTGCGGGAGGTGGCGCGCAGCGGCCGGTTCGGCCCCACGGTCCTGCGCCGCCACGAGCAGGACCTCACCTTCACCACGGCCGGCTACCTGGAGCTGCTGCGGACCTTCTCCGGTCACCGGGCGCTTCCGGTGGCGGCCAGGAACGGGCTGCTGGGATGCGTCGAGGCCCTGATCGACGGGCGGTACGGAGGCAGGGTCACCAAGCGGTACCTCTTCGAACTGGCGGTGTCGCCCACGCGCTGACGTCCCGGGTCAGACGGTCCGGAGCCCGGAGGGGTGGTGCCGGCTGATGTTCCGCTCCAGCAGGGCGGTCGAGGCCCGCACGCCGATCGACGTACCGGGTGAGAACTCCGGGAGCCGTCCGTCGGCCTCCTTCAGCTCGCTGAGCGCGGAGTCGATGGCGGCGTGTGCGGCGAACAGGCAGGGCGTGCTGTAGATGGCCACCTGGCATTCCAGATCGGTGAGTTCGGAGAGCGAGAGCCTCGGCGACCTGCCGCCCGCGATCTGGTTGAAGAGCAGGGGCTTGTCGTCGATGACCTTGCGGATGCGGCGGATCCACTCGACATCCCGCACCCCGTCGACCAGCACCACGTCGGCATCGGTCTCCGCGAGCGCCTGGGCGCGGCGCAGGATGTCCTCCTCCTCGGTGGCGTCGGTGCGGGCCACGACCACCAGGTCCTGCCGGCTCTCCAGGACGAGGTTCAGCTTCTCCAGGTACTCGGCCAGCGGCAGCACCCGCTTGCCGTCGGCGTGGCCGCAGCGGCGCGGACGCCGCTGGTCCTCCAGGATGACGCCGGAGGCTCCGGCCCGCTCCAGCCGCTGCACCACGTGGCAGGCGACCTCCGGGTCCACGTAACCGTCGTCGATGTCGACCAGCAGATGGTGGGCGGGAAAGGCGAGCCGGAGCCGCTCGACGAACGCCACCATGTCCGGCCACGCGATGAAGCCGATGTCCGGCAGCCCGTAGTGGGAGGCGGCGAAGCCGAAACCGGAGACGAAGAAGCCGTCGTAGTGCCGGGCGGCGACCGATGCCGAGTACATGTCGTAGATGCCGACGAGCGGGGTCGTTCCCGGCGTGCGGATCTGCTCGCGCAGCGCGCTTCCGTAGCGCATGTCTCTCTCCTTGGGTGCGGCCGTGCACCGCGGGGGGTGGCGGACGCACCCCGAGGCGACGGCATGGGCACTCGACGGAAACCATGATCTCTTTGCGAGTGCTCGCATACATATACCGGCCCGGGACAAGCACACCGGGCGCCGACACACGTGCCCGACTGGTGCTGTGGAGCGGCGTGTTGACGACGTACCGCGCCAGGGTGGCGAACCCGGATCAGGTTCCGTGGCCGAAGGTCCAGGCCTCGATGTCGCGGTAGCGGATCGGCCCCGGGCCACGGCCGAAGTTGCTGCCGACCAGATGGAGCCGTTCGGCCTCCCACACGCGGCCGGAGAACGCGGCGAGTCCCGCGGCGACGTCCACCGCGGCACGGTGGTCGCCCCGGCGGGAGCGGGCCAGCGTCAGATGGGGCCGTAGCGGCCGGTCCGGGAAGGAGACACCGCAGGCCCTGACGGTGTCGCGTACGTCGGTGGCCAGCCGGTGCAGCCCTTCGAGGTCCCCCTCGATCCCGCTCCACAGAACCCGCTCGTCGAAGTGGCCGCCGCCGCGCAGCGCCAGCCGCAGGGGCCGGTGCCGGGCGGCGAGTTCAGCGAGCGGGGGCATCAGGAGCGGGACGGTGGTGAGCGGGAGCTCGCCGAGGAACGCCAGCGTGATGTGCCAGTCCTCGATCCGGTTCCAGCGCAGGCGCGGGTACTCCTCGTAGGCCGGACCCAGCGCCCGCGCCAGTTCGTCCTTGGCGTCGTCGGGCGGGGCGAGTGCCAGGAACACGCGGATCGTCGTGGCCGGTTCACGCTCGTCCACGGCGGGCTCGGCAGCGGCTTCGGGCGGTTCGTTCACCTGCCGTACCGTACGTGGCGGTCCTGCCCCCGGGGCAACGCGGGTCTCATACGCGGGCCCGTGGTCGCCGGTGACGTCATGAGCGGGGCTTTCAAGCCGCGGGCCGGGCTTTCAAGCCATGAGCGGGGCTTTCAAGGCATACGAGGGCGCGCCGTCGGCGTACGGCATGATTCAGGCCCCGCCCTCCCGTCCGGTTCCAGCCGTCGGCGGCCCGGTGGCCACGTCCGGCGTGAACCGGGCGCCCCTTCGGAGCTGAGCCGATGCGGTGCGGTTCGAACGCGTACGAATGGCACCGGCCAGATCCATGGCCCCGGTGAGCTGGCCGGTCTACCCGTCGACCGAATAGGTGCCTTAGGCATCCAATGGTGGGGAAGCGCGGAACGACCGGCTCCGCGCGTACGACCGAGCACTGCGAGGCGACCCGATCCCATGACGGAACCCACGACGGACGGCCCGGCCCGCCAGGGCCTCGCCCCCCACACCCTTGCCACCGCCCCGGCCCCCGCGACGTCCTTCCCCCAGGACCGGGGGTGCCCGTACCACCCGCCCACCGGGTACGCACCGCTCCGCGAGGAGCGCCCGCTGAGCCGGGTCGCCCTCTTCGACGGACGCCCGGTCTGGGCGGTCACCGGACACGCCCTGGCCCGCCGATTGCTGGCCGACCCGCGGCTCTCCAGTGACCGCAGCCACCCGGACTTCCCCGTCCCGGCCCAGCGGTTCGCGAACGCCCAGCGGCGTCGCGTGGCTCTGCTCGGCGTCGACGATCCCGAGCACAACACCCAGCGCAGGATGCTCATCCCGGCCTTCTCGGTGAAGCGGATCGGCGCGCTCCGGCCGCGCATCCAGGAGACCGTGGACCGCCTGCTCGACGCGATGGAACGACAAGGGCCGCCGGTCGAACTGGTGAGCGCGTTCGCCCTGCCGGTGCCGTCGATGGTGATCTGCGCCCTGCTCGGCGTGCCGTACGCCGACCACGCGTTCTTCGAGGAGTGCTCGCAGCGGCTCCTGCGCGGCCCGGGAGCCGACGATGTGGACACGGCACGCGACGAACTCGAGACCTACCTCGGCGCGCTGATCGACCGCAAGAGGACCGAGCCGGGGGACGGGCTCCTGGACGAGCTGATCCACCGGGACCACCCGGACGGACCGGTCGACCGCGAACAGTTGGTCGCGTTCGCCGTCATCCTGCTCATCGCGGGCCACGAGACGACGGCGAACATGATCTCGCTCGGCACGTTCACGCTGCTGCGCCACCCCGAACAGCTGGCGGCGCTGCGGGCCGGCGGGACGACGGCCGCCGTGGTGGTCGAGGAACTGCTGCGCTTCCTGTCCATCGCCGACGGCCTGCAGCGCCTGGCGACCGAGGACCTGGAGGTCGACGGGGCGACGATCCGCAAGGGTGAGGGCGTGGTCTTCTCGACCTCGCTCATCAATCGCGACGCGGAGGTGTTCCCCGGCGCCGAGACGCTCGACTGGGACCGTTCCGCCCGCCACCACCTCGCCTTCGGCTTCGGCATCCACCAGTGTCTGGGCCAGAACCTGGCCCGCGCCGAGCTGGAGATCGCGATGCGCACGCTGTTCGAGCGGCTGCCCGGCCTCAGGCTCGCCGTGCCCGCGGACGAGATCCTCCACAAACCGGGGGACACGATCCAGGGGCTGCTGGAACTCCCCGTGGCCTGGTGAGCGGTGTGGGAGTCCAGGTCGACAAGGAACGCTGTGTGGGAGCCGGCATGTGTGCGCTGACCGCGCCGGACGTGTTCACCCAGGACGACGACGGCCTCAGCGAGGTGCTCCCGGGCCGGGAGCAGACGACCGGGACTCACCCGCTGGTGAGGGAGGCCGTGCGGGCCTGCCCGGTGGGGGCGGTGGCCCTGGCGTCCGACTGACGTGCCGCTGTTCTCCGGCCGACGTGCCGCTGTTCTCCGGCCGACGTGCCGCTGTTCTCCGGCCGACGTGCCGCCGTCCTCCGGCCGACGTGCCGCCGTCCTCCGGCCGACGTGCCGCCGCTCCGCCGACCCGTGACGCAGAGGGGGCCGGCCCCCTGGCTCCCGTGGCTCGGCACCGAGGTCAACGACAAGCAATGACGCGCCATTTATGATGCCTTGATGCGATCTGCTCCTTGGTGGGCTCTGCTCTCCTCCGGATGTGCCCCGGTGCTGCTGGTCGGTTCCTGGATGATCGCCCAGCTACGGCAGGGTCCGGCGTACGACCCCGCGACGCAGACCCTGAGTGTGCTGGCGTCCTACGGGGCCGGCAGCTACTGGCTGATGACGGGCATGCTGCTGGTGCTGGGCACGTGTTACGTCGTCACGGCGCACGCGCTCCGGGAGGCGGCGTTCGCCGGGCGGGTCGCCCTGGCCGGCGGTGGACTGTGCGCCCTGGCCCTGACGTTGGTGCCGGTCCCGAGCAGCGGCGGGGCCCTGGAGCACGGGGCCGTGGCCACCGTGGGCCTCGTCCTGCTGGCGGTATGGCCTCCCCTCGCCGCCGTCTCGGGAAAGGGGCCGGTCCCGTGGGGGCTGAGGCTGGACGTGTCGCTCGCCGCGAGCGCGTTGATGGGCGCGACCGCGTTCTGGTTCCTGGCCGAGTTGCAGAGCGGGGGCGCGCCCGGCGTCGCGGAGCGGGTCGTGACGTTCCTGCAGGCGCTGTGGCCCTTCCTGGTGGTGGTCTCCTGTCGGCGGAGCGCGCGGTGGCGGGAGACCGGGCCGTGAGCGCCCCGGTCCGCCGCCGGATCAGCGGTTCGCGGCGCTGAAAGGCCCGCCGTCGCCGAAGGCGAGGCCGGCGAAGCGTTCGGCGATACGCCGGTGGGTGGCGGGGTCCGGGTGCAGGCCGTCGGGCAGCGGCAGCTCGGCGTGGTCGGTCGCGCCGTAGAGGGCGAGGCCGTCGAGGTGGTGCAGGTGAGGATCAGTGGCGGCGCGCTGTCCGACGAGCCGGGCCAGTTCGTCCCGGATGACGGTCAGGGTCAGCTTCCCGGCGGCGGTCTCCGCGGGATCCCCGGTGGCGACGAACCGCAGCCGCCCCTCGCTCATCGCGCTGAAGTCCGGGGCGCACGGGCCGGGCGTGTTCTCGTGGATGGGGCAGAGGATCGGCGAGACGACCAGCAGGGGCGTGGTGGGGTGTCCCTCGCGGATGGTGTCGAGGAACCCGTGGACGGCCGGGCCGAAGGCGCGCAGCCGCATCAGGTCGGCGTTGACGAGGTTGATGCCGATCTTGACGCTGATCAGGTCGGCGGCGGTGTCCCGTAGGGCACGGGCGGTGAAGGGGTCGAGGAGGGCGCTGCCGCCGAACCCCAGGTTGATCAGTTCGGCCCCGCCGAGAGCCGCCGCGAGTGCGGGCCAGGTGCCGGTGGGGGTGGCGGCGTTGGAACCGTGGCTGATGGAACTGCCATGGTGCAGCCAGACCGGCCGGTCGCTGGGCTGCGGGACAAGGAGGGGCGCGTCGGTGCGCAGGGCGACGAGTTCGGTGGTCTCGTCGTGCGGCAGCCAGATCTCGATGCTCTTCTCGTCGTCCGGCAGGCCGGTGAACCGCAGGGTCTCCACGGGGCCGGGACGGGTGTGCGTGGTCCCCGAGGCCAGGTCGATGGTGAGCGTGTCGCCGTCGGGCGCACTCGCCCGTCCCGCCAGGTGACCGTCCACGAGGAGCTCGTACACCCCGTCGGGACGCGGCGGCGCTCCCGGATAGACCCGCTTGGTGGCGACGACGTCCAGTTCGACGGCGGTGGCCCGGCTGCGGAAGGCCAGCCGGACCCCGGAGGGCTGCGACTCTGCCATGGCCAGCTGTCCGTCGGGGATCTGCTCCCGGGCGTGGGCGGGCAGCCGGTGGGGCAGTACGCCACGTCCGGTGCGCTCCAGGTCGAGGGCGCCGCGCAGGATGTCGAGGGTGATGGGGGTGGCGGTCCACCCGTGCCGGGCGTTCATCTTCAGGGCCTTCTTCGCGGGGTGAGGGTCAGGAGGGGGCGGGCCAGTTGCGCAGCAGGGCGTCGAGCGCTCCCAGGATCTCGGTCCAGCTCTCCTGGGAGGCGGGGGAGCTGTGGCTGAAGCCGCCGGCCGCCTCCAGGCCGACGTATCCGCTGAAGACGCTGCCCAGCAGCCGTACGGCATGCGTCTGCTGGATCTCCGTCAGGTCGTAGCCGCGCAGGACGGCCCGCATCATCTGCGAATGCCGTACGCCCGCGCTGGCGGCGGCCGTCTCCGCGTCGAGCCGGAAGCGGGCCGCCGCGAAGCGTCCCGGGTGCCGGCGGGCGTAGTCGCGGTACGCGTCGGCGAAGGCGCTGAGCGCTTCCTTGCCGGCCCGTCCCGCGATCGCGGCGGCCGCCCCGTCGGCGAGCTCCTCCAGGGCGAGCAGTGCGATCTTCGTCTTGAGGTCATGGGCGTTCTTGACGTGCGAATACAGGCTCGCGGTCCTGACGTCCAACTGCCGGGCGAGCGCGGAGGGGGTCACCTGCTCGAAGCCGATCTCGTCCGCGAGCTCGGCCCCCGCTCTCACCACGCGCTCCGCGGCCGGTCCTGTCTTCGCCATGCCACCCTCCGAACACTTCCCAGTGATTGCCTAAGGAAATATACGTTTGCCTAATATCTTTAGGCAAATTAGCGTGGCTGTCATGAAACCGCTGACCGAGCAAGAGATCCGTACCTCGTTCGTGAACTGCACCAAGGGCGAGGCCAAGCGCCTGAACATCCCCCGTGACCTGGCCGAACGGCCCTGGGACGACCTGGACTTCCTGGGCTGGCGCGACCCGCAGGCTCCCGACCGGGCGTACCTCGTGGCCGGCTGGGACGACCGCCCGGTCGGCGTCCAGCTCCGCTCCTCGGACGCCGGCTCCTGGCAGACCCGTCGCAGCATGTGCTCGATGTGCGTGACCGTCCACACCGGGGGCGTCTCCCTGCTGGTGGCCCCGAGGTCCGGGAAGGCCGGCCAGCAGGGCAACTCGGTCGGCGCCTACATGTGCAGCGACCTCGCCTGCTCGCTCTACGTACGCGGGAAGAAGGACGCGGGCATGGGCGCACGGCTCAACGAGTCGCTCACCCTGGAGGAGCAGATCCAGCGGACCGTGGCGAACCTCGCCGCGTTCATCGCCAGGGTGACCGGCTGACCGCCATGGTGACCAACCGGCTCGGCGACGTCCTCGCCCGGACCACCGGCTTCGAGGCGGTGGCGAGGGGCAGCGGACTGCTGGACGCCGACACGCCCAACCTCACCCGTTACGTGTTCACCGACCCCCGGCCCCGTATGTTCTTCGCCGACTGGGACGAGGTCGCGGACGAGCGGGCCTTCGAGCTGTGGCACGGGCCTTCGGGGGCCGGCTTCGACTGGTTCACCGCGGAACCTCGCCCCCGCCGCGGGTCCCGCGTTCACGAGCCGACTGAACCGGCACGTGGTTCCGCGACGAGGGCCTCTGCGGCTCCACCACCCGTCCGGGTGCGAACGGGAACTGGTCCGCGAGATCCTCGAAATCCCCGAGGAAGCACAGCAGTTGGTGGTCTTCCTCCCGGCGGACGAGGCAACGGCCCGCGCTGTCGACGGGCTCGCGGGTCGCTCCGCCGGCCGACTGCGGGCGGTCTGAACCCCCTTCGATATCGGAGCCACCGGGTTACGGCAGGCGCTCGCGGGCCGCCTCGACGGCATCCGTGACGCTCTCCACCGCACCGCCCGCCACATCACCGACCCGGCCGGCGGCGGCATGCGCCTGGTGGCTGACGGCGTCGGAGGCATGACCGGCGGCATGGCGGGTGCGATAGGCGAGCGAGGGCTTGCCGTGGGTGTCGGCGGCGGCGATGAGGAGCCCGCCGAGCAGGGACGCGTTCTTGAGGAACTGGACACGCTGCGCCGCGCGCTTCTCGGGGTCCTCGATCGTCCAGAAGCGGTGGGCGGCGAGGGTCGTCGGCACCAGGGTCACGGCGAGAGCCGCCGAGGCCAGCCGGGGTGCGCGCCCCAGCGCGAGCAGGAGGCCCGCACCGACCTGTACGGCGCCGTTGAGGCGTACGAGTCTCTCGGGGTCTTCCGGCAGCAGGGACGTCCGCCGGCCGATCGCCGAGGAGACGCGATCGGTCACGGGTTCGGCGACAGGGACCAGGGGCGCGGGATCGCGCACCGCGTTGTATCCGCCACTGACGAACATCGAGGCGAGCAGGGGGCGGGCAACTCTACGCAGAACAGTCATGACGGTCGGCTGCCCCGCCACGCGGAGAAGCACACGCTTCCACGCCCGGCGTCCGTCGTTCGGCGGCAGCTCGCGGAGGGCCGCCCCTTCCGATGGAGTCGGCGACCGGACCGGCCATGCTCCGTGGGCTCTCCGCCGCGATGGACGAGGCCACGAGGCCACCGTCACGGACGCGGAGCCGGGACCCGGAGCGGGGCCAGGACGTGCGACCCCGAAGTCCGACCGTGACGCGGCACGACCGCACCTGCCCGGCGACGGAGTTCCGTCGCCGGACAGATGCGGGTTCAGCGCGCGGTGGGTGCGGGTTCAGCGCGTGGTGGGCGCGTGCCGGAAGCCGGCCGCGGCGGGGCTACCGCTCATGCCACGGTCCACTTCTGGTTGGCGGCGCCGGTGCAGGTCCACAGCTGGGCGCGGGTGCCGTTGGCGGAGGAGTTGCCGGTGGCGTCGAGGCACTTGTCGGCGGGGATGGAGACGATGTCCTGGGCGCCGGAGATCCCCCACCGCTGGGCGCCCGTCCCGTTGCAGTCCCAGAGCTGGACGGGAGTGCCGTTGGCGGTGGCCGCGTCCTTGGCGTCCAGGCACTTGCCGAGGGCCCGGATGGTGCCGTCGGAGCGGACGTCCCACTGCTGGGCGCCCGTGCCGTTGCAGTCGTAGAGCTGGACGGCGGTGCCGTTGGCGGAGGAGGCACCCGCCACGTCGAGGCACTTTCCGCCGATGCCACGGATGGCCCTGCCGCCGGGCGGCGGGGTGGTGGTGTCGGTGCTCACGCGCACGTAGTCCACGACGAGCTGCTGCGGGAAGCGGGTCGAACTGTCCGGGTCGCCGGGCCAGTAGCCGCCGACCGCGAGGTTCAGGATCAGGAAGAAGGGCTTGTTGAAGACCCACTGCCGGCCGCCGAGGTCGGCGGGGGTGCGGGTCTGGTAGACATTGCCGTTCACCGACCACCGGATGGAGTTGGGGCTCCAGTCGATGGCGAAGGTGTGGAAGGCGTCCGCGAAGGCCGCGCCGCCGGGCAGGGTGTAGCCGGCGCCGATGCCGCCGGAGCCGGAGTAGCCCGGTCCGTGCAGGGTGCCGTGGACGGTGCCGGGTTCGAAGCCGACGTTCTCCATGATGTCGATCTCACCCGAGGCGGGCCAGCCGACGTTGCCGAGGTCGTTGCCGAGCATCCAGAAGGCGGGCCAGATGCCCTGGCCGCGCGGGAGCTTCATGCGGGCTTCGACGCGCCCGTACTGGGCGGTGAACTTCCCGGCCGTGTTGAGCCGGGCCGAGGTGTACTCGCACCGCCCGTACCAGCAGTTGTAGTTGGCCGGGTTCTCCCTCTTCGCCGTGATGACGAGGTTGCCCTGGCCGTCGAGCGCGGCGTTGTTGGTCCCCGATGTGTAGAACTGCCGCTCGTGGTTGTTGACGTTGTCGCCGGTCTCCAGTTGCCACCTGGAGGCGTTGACGCCGGAACCGGCCGGCCCGTCGAAGTTCTCGTCGAAGGTCACCGCGGCGGGAGCGACCGTACCGGACTCCGGGGCCGGGGCGGCCTGCACGGCGGTGGGGGAGAGGGCGGCGAGCGTGAGACAGGCGGCAGCGGCCAGCCAGGTGAGTGATCTGTGGCGCCAAGGCGTACGCACGGGGCATCACATCGCTTTCGTGGGGGTGTGCGGGGGCGGGGGAGAACAGGTCCACTGTGACGTGTGCATGACAGGACATCGGGCGCACTGCCGACCGTGTCGCGGACACGAAGTGAAGTGATCTGGGGATCGCCGGGACAGCAGCGTTCAACAGTTGGCGATACTGATTTAAGGAGCGTGCCGCAGACCCGTCAAGACGTTCGTCTGGGCCAATTCCCTGCGTCACCAGTCGACTTGAAGCCCCATGGGCCGATGCGAGAGCGGCCTCCCCGAGGTCGGTGGTGGTGACGGAGGCGCGGTTCTCGCCTCTCGGCCGAGGAGCCCAACCAGTCGCTTTGTCTCCCCAGTAGAGAAAGTTGAGGCCAGGTACGTCAAAGGGCTTTCTGGTCCGCGAAAAAGCCATTACCTTCCTGCTCTGTACCGAACGACAAGGCCTGAGTGCTCCTCCCTCCCCCCGGGAGCACCCATGCCTCCCGGCGCGACGGCGCGCGCCTGTGCTCCAGACCTCACCCCGTCACCAAACGGAGGACGCGCGTGCACAGGAGACTCACCCGACCCGTCGCGGCGCTGGCCTGCGCCCTGCTTGCCGCAGCGGGCGCCCTCACCGCCCAGCAGAGACCCGCCGCAGCGGCGCCCGAACCCGCGGCAAGCGTCGCCGCCGACGAGTTCCAGCAGGTCACCCTCGCCAAGGGGGTGGCCGAGACCGGCGAGCCCATGACGCTCGCCGTGCTGCCCGACCGATCCGTCCTGCACACCTCACGGGACGGCACGCTCCGCCTCACCGACGCCGCCGGCACCACGAAGACCGCCGGGAAACTGGACGTCTACTCGCACGACGAAGAGGGCCTCCAAGGCGTCGGCGTGGACCCCGCGTTCACCACCAACCGCTTCGTCTACCTCTACTACGCGCCGAAGCTGACCACCCCGGCAGGCGATGCGCCCGCCAACGGGTCCGCGGCCGACTTCGCGCCCTTCGACGGCGTCAACCGGCTCTCGCGCTTCGTCCTCAGGGCCGACGGCACACTCGACACCGCCAGCGAGAAGAAGGTCCTCGACGTCCCCGCGAGCCGAGGCCTGTGCTGCCACGTCGGCGGAGACATCGACTTCGACGCGCAAGGGAACCTGTACCTGTCCACCGGCGACGACAGCAACCCCTTCGCCTCCGACGGCTACACCCCCATCGACGAGCGGGCGAACCGCAACCCCGCGTACGACGCGCAGCGTTCCTCCGGCAACACCAACGACCTGCGCGGCAAGGTGCTGCGGATCAAGGTCGCCGCCGACGGCAGCTACACCATCCCGTCCGGCAACCTCTTCGCGCCCGGAACCGCGAGGACCAGGCCGGAGATCTACGCCATGGGCTTCCGCAACCCCTTCCGGATGAGCGTCGACAAGCCCACCGGCACCGTCTACCTCGGCGACTACGGCCCCGACGCCGGCACGGCGAACGCGGGACGCGGACCTGCCGGACAGGTCGAGTTCAACCGCATCACCAAGGCCGGCAACTACGGCTGGCCCTACTGCGTCGGCAACAACAGCCCCTACGTGGACTACAACTTCGCCACCTCCACCTCGGGCGCCACGTTCTCCTGCGCCGCCCCGAAGAACACCTCGCCGAACAACACCGGCCTGACCGACCTGCCCCCGGCCCAGCCTGCCTGGATACCGTACGACGGCGGCTCCGTACCCGAGTTCGGCGGCGGCTCCGAGTCACCCATGGGCGGACCCGTCTACCGCTACGACGCGGCCTCCACCTCCACGGTCAAGTTCCCGCAGAGCTTCGACGGCGACTACTTCGCGGGCGAGTTCGGCCGTAAGTGGATCAAACGCATCGAGCAGGGCTCCGACGGCACCGTGCAGTCGATCAACGCCTTCCCCTGGCAGGGCACCCAGGTCATGGACATGGCCTTCGGCCCGGACGGCGCGCTGTACGTCCTCGACTACGGCACCGGCTACTTCAACGGCGACGCCAACAGCGCGGTCTACCGCATCGAGTACGTCACCGGAGGCCGCGCCCCGCTCGCCAAGGCCACCGCGAACCGCACCTCGGGCAAGGCCCCGCTGGCGGTCGCGTTCTCCTCGGCCGGAACCTCCGACCCCGACGGCGACCCGCTCACGTACGCCTGGAAATTCGGCGACGGGACCACCTCCACAGCCGCGAACCCCTCGCACACCTACACCGCCAACGGCCGCTACACCGCCGAACTGACCGTCTCCGACGGCACCGGCAACACCGCCACCGCTTCCGTCATCATCACCGTCGGCAACACCGCACCGACCGTCACCCTCGACCTGCCCGCCGACGGCTCCATCATCGACCCGGGCGCGGCCGTCCCCTTCAAGGTCACCGTCACCGACCCGGAGGACGGCACGATCGACTGCTCCAAGGTGAAGGTCACCTTCATCATCGGCCACGACAGCCACGGCCACCCGCAGACCTCCGCCACCGGCTGCTCGGGCACCGTACAGACCATCGCCGACGGTGAGCACGACCCGAACGCCAACATCTTCGGCGTCTGGGACGCCGAGTACACCGACAAGGGGGCGAACGGCCAGCCCGCCCTGACCACGCACGACCAGAACATCAGCCAGGGCAGCAAGCGCCAGGCCGAGCACTTCGGCGGCTCCGCCGGCATCCAGATCGTGGACAAGGCCACGGCCAACGGCGGCAAGACCGTCGGCTACATCGACAACAACGACTGGATCTCCTTCACCCCGTACATCCTCGGCAACGCCACCAAGCTCACCGCCCGGGTCTCCTCCGGCGGCGCGGGAGGCACGCTGGAGGTACGGGCCGGCTCACCCACCGGCACCCTGCTCGGCTCGACGGCGGTCCCCGTCACCGGTGGCTGGGACACGTTCCGCGACGTCAGCGCCGACCTGACCAACCGCCCGGCCGCCACCACCACGCTCTACCTCGTCTTCAAGGGCGGCACCGGCTCCCTGTTCGACCTGGACGACTTCACCTTCACCACCGGCCAGACCACCCCGGCCGGCCGTGACCTCAAGGGCATCGGCGGCAAGTGCGCGGAGGCCGCGGGAGGAGCGAGCGCCGACGGGACACAGATCCAGCTGTGGACGTGCAACCAGACGCCCGCCCAGAAGTGGACGGCCGGCACGGACGACACGTACCGGGCACTCGGAAAGTGCCTGGACATCAGCGGCGCCGGTACGGCGGACGGTACGAAGATCCAGCTGTACGGGTGCAACGGCACGGGCGCCCAGAAGTGGGTGGCACAGGCTGACGGCACGTTGAAGAACCCGGTATCCGGCAAGTGCCTGGACGCGTCCGGAGCTTCCTCGGCGGACGGCACCAAGCTCCACCTGTGGACCTGCCACACCGGCGCCAACCAGAAGTGGACCCTGTCATGAACCGACGCCGCACTCGCCTCGCCTGCTGGGCCGCCGGCGCCCTGCTCGTCGCCGCCGCCCTGCCCACGACGGTCTCCACGGCCTCCGAACCGGCCCAGACCGCCCCCGCCCGAGCGGCGGCCGCCGCCGCCGCCGACCCCGCGTACGACGTGCTGGTCTTCTCCAAGACCGCCGGTTTCCGCCACGACTCCATCCCGGCGGGCATCACCGCCCTGCGCCAGCTCGGCGCCGCCAACAACTTCACCGTCACGGCGACCGAGGACGCCGCCGCCTTCACCCCCACGAACCTCGCCGGCTACGAGGCGGTCATCTTCCTCTCCACCACCGGCGATGTCCTCAACGCAGCCCAGCAGACCGCCTTCGAGGGGTACATCGAGTCGGGCGGCGGCTACGTCGGCATCCACGCGGCGGCCGACACCGAGTACGACTGGACCTGGTACGGCGGCCTGGCCGGCGCCCTGTTCAAGTCCCACCCGCACATCCAGCCGGCCACCGTCAAGGTGGAGGACCGCGCCCACGACGCCACCGCGCACCTCGGGCCGACCTGGCAGCGGACCGACGAGTGGTACGACTACCGCACCAACCCGCGGAGCTCGGCCCACGTCCTGGCCTCGCTCGACGAATCCACCTACAGCGGCGGCACCATGGGCGGCGACCACCCCATCGCCTGGTGCAAGGACTACCGGGGCGGGCGCGCCTTCTACACCGGCGGCGGCCACACCCAGGAGTCCTACGCCGAGCCCGCCTTCCGGCGCCACCTGCTCGGGGGCATCCGCTGGGCCGCCGAGATGACGGAGGCCGACTGCCGTCCGGAGACCGGCTACACCACCTTGTTCGGCACCTCCGGGACGGCGGGCTGGAAGCAGGCGGGCCCGGGTTCCTTCACGCACGCGAACGCCACCCTCACCTCCCAGGGTGGTCTGGGCCTGTACTGGTACCAGGCCAAGGAGTACAAGTCGTACTCCCTGAAGCTTGACTGGCGCCAGGCCGGTGACGACAACTCCGGCGTCTTCGTGGGCTTCCCCGCCTCCGACGACCCGTGGTCGGCCGTCAACAACGGCTACGAGATCCAGATCGACGCCACCGACGCCCCCGACCGCACGACCGGCGCTGTCTACGGCTTCAAGTCCGCTGACCTGGCGGCCCGGGACGCCGCCCTCAACCCGCCGGGGGAGTGGAACACGTACGAGATCCGGGTCGAGGGCGAGCGCCTCCAGCTCTTCCTCAACGGCCGCAAGATCAACGACTTCACCAACACCGACCCCGTCCGCAGCCTCCAGCAGGGTCACGTCGGCCTGCAGAACCACGGCGACGGCGACGACGTGTCCTTCCGCAACATCCGTATCAAGGAACTCGGAGGCGCGACCGGCCCCAGGGAAGGAGCCATCACCGGAATAGGCGGCAAGTGCGTCGACGTGGCAGGCGGGTCGAGTGCGGACGGAACACAGATCCAGCTGTGGACCTGCAACCAGTCGACAGCCCAGAGGTGGACGGCCGGCACGGACGACACGCTCCGCGCACTGGGCAAGTGCCTGGACATCAGTGGTGCGGGTACGGCGGACGGTACGAAGATCCAGCTGTACGGGTGCAACGGCACGGGCGCCCAGAAGTGGGTGGCACAGGCTGACGGCACGTTGAAGAACCCGGTATCCGGCAAGTGCCTGGACGCGTCCGGAGTCTCCTCTGCGGACGGCACCAAGCTCCACCTGTGGACCTGCCACACCGGCGCCAACCAGAAGTGGGTTCTCCCCAGCTGAGGGGACCTCTCGACTCCGGGGCCACCGCGGGAGGCGGTGACCCCGGAACCGGCCGCCACACGGGGCCGGTGACGGCGGCGGGGCGCAACGCCGAAACGCGCCGCCGCCGTTCTTCATCCGTCGGACCGGCCTCACACGCTCCTCCAAGAGCCGACCGGCCGACCAGCCGGTCACGCGCATGCGCGTGCGCGTGCCATCTCCCGCATGAGTTAAAAGAGTTGAGACATGCTCGTTGACAGCTCTCCCTCACGGCAGGACTCTGAGAGCGCTCTCAAGCGCAAGGTGATGAGCGCACCGCTCCACCCACGGATCCAACCCGATGAGGAGGACGAGCATGCCCGCTCCCTGGAAGAGCCTTGCTTCACTGACGGCCGCACTGGCCCTCGCCGCAGGTCTGACCACCGTCGTCGGTGAGACCGCCGCCGAGGCGGCGGTCCCCGCGACCATCCCCCTGACCTTCAGGAACGACTCGGGCCGCAGCGACCAGATCTACGTCTACAACCTGGGAACGGAGCTCTCGACGGGCCGTCAGGGCTGGGCCGACGCGAACGGTACGTTCCACCCCTGGCCGGCCGGAGGCAACCCGCCCACCCCGGCACCGGACGCGTCGATCACCGGCCCGCGCAACGGACAGTCGATGACGATCCGGATGCCGAAATTCTCCGGCCGGGTCTACTTCTCGTACGGCCAGAAGCTCGTCTTCAAGGTCACCACCGGTGGTCTCGTCCAGCCCGCGGTCCAGAATCCGAGCGACCCGAACAGGAACATCCTGTTCAACTGGACCGAGTACACACTCAACGACGCGGGTCTGTGGATCAACAGCACCCAGGTCGACATGTTCTCCGCTCCCTACTCCGTGGGAGTCAAGGCCCCCAGCGGGACCGTCAAGACCACCGGCCGCCTCAAGTCGGGTGGCTACAACGCCGTCTTCACCTCGCTCAGGAACCAGCCCGGCGGCTGGGCGAACCTGATCCAGACCAGGCCCGACGGAACCGTCCTGCGCGCTCTGTCCCCCGGCCACGGTGTCGGCGCCGGCGTCCTGCCGTCAGGCACCTTGAACGACTACGTCAACCGGGTCTGGAGCCGCTACAGCAGCTCCACGCTGACGGTGACCCCGTTCGCACACGAGCCCAACACCAAGTACTACGGCCGGGTCTCCGGGAACGTCATGAACTTCACCAACAGCGCCGGTGCGGTCGTCACCTCGTTCCAGAAGCCGGACTCGGACAGCGTCTTCGGCTGCTACAAGCATCTGGACGCCCCCAACGACCTGGTACGCGGCCCGATCTCCCGCACCCTGTGCGCGGGCTTCAACCGTTCCACCCTGCTGAACGGCGCGAACCACCCCGACAACAACGCGGCGAACTTCTACAAGGACGCCGTCACCAACCACTACTCCCGCGCCATCCACGCGCAGATGGTGGACGGCAAGGCCTACGGCTTCGCCTTCGACGACGTGGGCGCCCACGAGTCGCTCGTCCACGACGGCAACCCGCAGGAAGCCCTGATCACGCTCGACCGGTTTAGCTGACCCTCCTCGCCCCGGGCCGGGTGCGCTGCGGACTGCTCCGACGCGCACCCGAGCCGCACCATCGATCAGCCTGCGCGGTCCTTCCCCGGGGGGTTGTTTCCGGGGTGTTGGTGTTGGTGGGGGAAAGTGTTCGTAAAGGGTGGACCAAAAAAGAACCAGTTGGCCGGTATGATTATGGCTGCGGTGTGGGTGTGGTGGCTTGGGTGTGGATGGTGGCGCCGTGTTCGGGGGTGAGGGTGAGGGTGATGAGGGTGGAGGGGTGGGTGATGGTGGGGAGGATGTGGTGGAGGAGGGTGGTGATGCGTTGGGGGAGGTCGTGGTAGCGGGTGAGGGTTTGGGCCATGGCTTGGATGCCGGCGAAGGCGCCGACGAGGACTTCGGCGGTTTCGGTGGGGTTGACGTGGGGGAGGAGTTCGCCGCGTTGGTGGGATTGTTCGAGGAGGTGGTGGAGGACTTGGGTCCAGCGGAGGAAGGGGCCGCTGCGGTCGAGTTCGGTGGCTTTCTGGTCGAGGGTGAGGGAGACGCCGGCGCGGACCATGGGTTCGGTCTGTAGGCGGTAGGCCTGCAGGCAGATGGTGTCGATGACTTGTTGGATTTTGCAGGTGCGGGTGGGGGCGGCGAGGAGTTGGTCCTGTTCGGCGAGGACGCCTTGGGCGAGGTGTTCCTTGGATTTGAAGTGGAAGTAGAGGGCGCCTTTGGTGACTCCGGCTTTCTGGAGGATGTCGGTGATGGTGGCCGCTTGGTATCCGCGTTCTTCGAAGACGACGGCGGCTGCTTCGAGGACGGCTTGGCGGGTGCGGAGTGCCCGGTCTTGTTTTGCCACGGACTGACCTTCTTCAGGGCGGTGAGCTCTGGGGAGTTCATTCGTAAAATACCGTCGGGCACGTACCTTACTGGGTGGGTCGGTCGGCCGACCAGGTGGTATGGCGGGTGTGGGGGGCCCGGCGGCCGGCGTGCGGCGGGCGGGCCCGCGCACCGGATGACCCCGGCAGGCCCGGGGGGCCCGCCAGGCCCGGGGGGTCCGGGGGGCGGGTGCCGCTTCCGCGGCCGCGTGGCGGTTCCTTCCCGCCCGCCCTGTGCCGGGCCGCGGTTGCCCGGCCCCGCGGGCCCCGCGGGTTTCCCGGGCTCTGCCGGTTCCCCGGGTTCCGCGGGGCCCCCGGGCTTCACCGGTTCCATGGGTTCCACCAGTCCCCAGGGCTCCCCGGTTCCCCGGGTTCCCCGGGTTCTGCGGGGGGTGGGTGGTCGTTCTCCGTCCGTGGTGCGGTGTCTTTGCGGTGCGGGGGAGATGTCTGCGCGGTAAAAAAACCGTCGAGCCCGTATGTTGCTTGTTCTGGGGGTGTGTTGAGGAACGGGCTGCTCGCCCGGGGCGGGGGCCTGACGGCCGCCCGGGGCGAGGGCCTGACGGCCGGCTGTGACGTGGGATGGCGGCCGGTTGTGTTCTGGGTTGGCGGTCGGCTGTGACGTGGGATGAGGGCCGGTTGTGTTCTGGGTTGGCGGTCGGCTGTGACGTGGGATGAGGGCTGGTTGGGATCTGGGTTGGCGGCCGGTCGTGACGTGGGATGAGGGCCGGTTGTGTTCTGGGTTGGTTGCTGGTTGCTGGTTGGTGGTTGGTGGTTGGTGGTTGGTGGTTGGTGGTTGGTTGTTGGTTGTGTTCTGGTTTGGGGGAGTTGTGGTTGAGGTGTCGTTGTTGTGTGGTTCTGTTGGTGGGGTTGTGGGGGAGGGGGGTGTGTCGGTTGTGGGGGGTCGGGCGTCGCTTGAGTTGGTGCATCGGGTGCGGGTTGAGGATGCGTTTGCGGTGAGTTGGGTGCGTACGGGTGGGGAGCGGTTTTCTGTGGTGGCGCGGTGGCCGCGGGAGCATGTGTTCTTCGGTCCGGTGGTGGGTGGGCGGTTCGATCCGTTGTTGGTGGCGGAGACGGTGCGGCAGTCGGTGATGCTGGTGTTGCATGCGGGTTATGGGGTGCCGAGGGCGGATGCGTTTTTGCTGGGTCGTCTGCGGTTGAGCTGTGTGCCGGGGGGGCTGGGTGTGGAGGGGGTGCCGGCGGAGGTGGGGGTGCCGGCGGGGGTGGGGGTGGGGGCTGAGGTGGGGGTGCGTGTGGTGTGTCCTGATCCGGCTCGTTTTCGTCGGTCGGCTCGTTTGCGGGCGACGTTGGCGGTGTGCCGGGCGGGGGTGGTGGTGGCGACGGGGGCGGTGGATTTCCAGGTGGTGGGTCCGGCGGTGTACCGGCGGTTGCGGGGGGTGCGTACGGCGTTGTGTTCTTCGGAGCCGGGTGTGCCTGCTATATCCGCGGTCCGGGCGGGGAGGGTGCGGGCGGGTGATGTGCTGCTGTCGGCGACGGGGCAGCGGTGCCGGTGGCGGTTGAGGGCCGATACGCGGCATCCGGTGCTTTTCCAGAGTCCGAAGGATCATGTGCCGGGGATGCTTCTGCTGGAGGCGGCGCGGCAGGCGGCTCATGCGGCTCTGGTGCCTGGTTCTTTCGTGCCGTGGAGGATGGATGTGTCTTTCCATCGTTATGCGGAGTTCGACGGTGTGTGCTGGATCGGGGCGCGTGCTGTGCGTCTGGGGGCTGGGGGGGCGGTGGTGCGGGTGACGGGGGAGCAGGAGGGCCGGCCGGTTTTCAGTGCGACGCTGCACGGCCGTGAGGGTGGGGCCCGGCCGGTCTGCGGGGGGCCGGGGGCGGCGGGCAGGTGATTTTGGTGACCGGGGTGACGGGGAGGGTCGGGCGGGAGGTGGCCCGGTTGCTGGGTGGGGTGCGGCCGTTGCGGGTCCTTGCCAGGGATCCTGGCCGGGTGCCGGTGGCGGGCGGGGTCCCTGAGGTGGTGGTAGGTGATTACGCGGACCGGGGTTCGCTGGCGAGGGCGCTGGAGGGGGTGGCTGCCGCGTTCGTCGTGACGGTGCCCGGTGCGGGCGGGGGGGAGGATGATGCGCGGTTCGCGGAAGCGGCGCGGGCGGCCGGGGTGCGGCATCTGGTGAAGGTGTCCGCGGCTGCGGTGACCGATCCGTATGCGGATGATTTCATCACCCGGTGGCAGCGTGGGGCCGAGGACGTGATCCGTTCCTGCGGGGTGGGGTGGACTTTTCTGCGGCCTCGTTCCTTCATGTCGAACACGTTGTCCTGGGCGTCGGCGATCCGGTCGCAGGGGGTGGTCCGTGCGGTCCACGGCACCTCGGTCAACGCCTGTGTGGATCCTCGTGATGTCGCGGAGGTGGCGGTACGGGTTCTCACCGAGGACGGGCACCAGGGCATGGCCTATCTGCTGACCGGCCCGGAGGCTCTCAGTGCGGTCGATCAGACGGAGCGGCTGTCGCGGGTTCTGGGCCGTTGTCTGCGTTTTGAGGAGCTGGGGCTCGGGCAGGCCTGGGAGCTGTGGTCGGCGCGGTATCCGGAGCCGGTGGCCCGGGCGCTGCTGGAGAGCGCGGAGCGTCAGCTGGCGGGAGCGAAGGCGCAGGTGGGGCCGGCTGTGTCCGAGGTGACCGGGAGACCGGCCCGGCCGTTCGGTGTCTGGGCGGCCGACCACGCCGCCGCTTTCGCCCTGCCGGCGGCCCCGGGCGGTGCGTGATCCCGTGACGGCGGGCACCCCGCTACAGGCACCCGGGCTACGGGTGCCCGCCGTCACGGGTGCCCGCGGCCCGGACTCCCGCCGTCACGGGTGCCTGTGGCGGGGTGTCCGCGGTCCGGGTGTCCGCGGTCCGGGTGTCTGTAGGGGGTGTGCGTTGTCATGGCGGGGTTCCGCCGGTCTCGGAGGGGCGGGGGCGGCCTGTCTGTCTGGGGCCGGTGGTGGCTGGTGCGTCGGTCTCGGCGCAGGAGCGGCATCCGATGGCGGCGGGGCGGGGGCCCGGGCTGCAGCGGCGGGTGCGGGGCGGGATGTCGCCGGTGTGTTTGAACTGCCCGGGCAGGGTGTCGGCCGGCGGGCCGCTGCCGGCGGGGTCGAGTGTGGCCAGTACCCGCGGGGCGGCGACCACGGGCAGCAGCAGCTGCCAGAAGCCGGTGAGTGAGTAGTGCGACAGCCAGTGGCCGTTGGCCCTGCCGAGCACCTCGAAGCCGGTCGTCGCGCCCACCACGGTCATGACCAGGGGTTCCTGCGCCACGTCACGGGCCAGTGCCTCCTCCTCCCCGGCCCGGGAGACGAGGTCGCGCACGCAGCTCTGCCACTGCCGGCGCAGATCGCGTCCGGTGTGCAGGCCCGCGTCACCGTTGATCCGGAACCCGGCCCGCACCACCACGTCCCGGCTCAGCAGCTGCGCGAAGGTGTGCGACAGGTTCGTCAGCGCCTGCAGGGCGTTCGTCTGCCCCTGCTCGGCCCCGCGGGCGGCGCGGTGCAGGGAACGGGCGGCGGCGCCTTCCACGGCATCGGCCAGGTCCGCCTTGTTGACGAAGTGGAAGTGCAGGGCGCCGCGGCTCACTCCGGCACCCGCGCTGATCTCGTACAGGCTGGCCTTGGTGTAGCCGCACTGCTCGAACAGCTCGGCCGCAGAACGGATCAGTGCGCTGCGGGTGCGGGCAGCCCGTTCCTGTTTGCTCACCTACTGCCTCCCGTTGCGGAAGTGTTTCCCTGCAGTGAATTATCAAACCAGGATGCCGGTTTGATATCCAGGAGGGAGGTCGGGTCCTTCGCGAATGGCCGATTGTCGCCACCCCCGGCCCGGCGGGGCGGGTACGCCGCGCACCGGCCGCACGGGGCGGGCGGGACGGGGTGCGGATCGGGTCCGGGGCTTTGACAAACCGACGTGCCGGTTTGTACGGTGGCGGGGGTACCTCCACGGGGGATGTGCCGGGTGTACGGACACGGGGGAGAGCGGATGGAACGGCAGTCGACCGATGTACTGGCGCCGGGGGCGCCGGGGCGCACCTCGCCCAAGCCCCCGGCCGGCCCGGGGGTGTACCGGCCCGTGGCGCAGCCGGGGCCCCGTCCGCGCCGGGAGGAGCTGCGGGTCCTCGTTGTGGAGAGCGAGCCGCGCGGGGCGGACTGCCTGGTGCAGGGCCTGCGCCGGCACGGCTACCTGGTGGAGAGCGTCGCGACCGGGGCCAGGGCGCTGCAGGTGCACCGGAGCGCGGATCTGATCCTGCTGGACCTCGACCTGCCGGATCTGGACGGTCTGGAGGTCTGCCGCAGTATCCGCGTCACCTGTGACACCCCGGTCATCGCCGTCACCGCCCGGGACTCCGAACTCGACCGGGTGCTGGGCCTGCAGGCCGGTGCGGACGACTACATGGCCAAGCCCTACGGTTTCCGTGAACTGATGGCCCGGATGGAAGCGATCATGCGCAGGGTCAGGCCGGTGCAGCCCCTCCAGCAGGTCATCGCGCGCGGCACGCTGTGGATCGATGCGGGCGCACGGGAGATCCGGGTCGACGGCACGCCGGTGGAGATGACCCGCAAGGAGTTCGACCTGCTGTATCTGCTGGCCTCGCAGCCCGAAACGGTCATCCTGCGCAAGCAGTTGATGACCCAGGTGTGGGACGACTCCTGGTCGCGGTCGGAGCGCACCATCGACACGCACGTCAGCAGCCTGCGCAGCAAGCTGGGGGCCACCAGTTGGATCATCACCGTACGCGGGGTGGGGTTCCGGCTCGGGCACCCGTGAGCCAGGCCCGGAACACCGGCGCCAGGCACCGCACAGGCACACCCGCCGGCCGGCCGGTCACCCTCCTCGTCCCCGCCTGTGTCCACCGGTCCTCCCGGCCGTGCACGGCCGGCCCCTCGGCCGCCTCCGGCCTCCCCGAACCGGCTTCTCCAGCCGCCTCCGCCTCCGCCGGGCGGACTGCTTCCCCGCCCGGCGGCTGCGGTCCCGGCCCCGGCCCCGGCCCCTGTGGCGGTGGAGCCCGCGGGCCGCTCCCGTCCCGCGTCTGCCGCCTTTGCTGCGCCGGGCGGACGCCGTCCCGCGGATCCCTGGCAGTCCACCGGGCTCGCCTCGCCCCGGGCGGACATCCCGGCCGCCTGGGGCCGTAACTCCTCGCGCAGCTACCGCCGTTCGCCGGCCGGTCAGCCGGTCAGCCGGCCGGCCGGCTTCGGGGGGGTGCCGGATGCCCCGGTGGTTCCGCGGGGGTGAGGGGCTGTCAGCCTGTGGCGCCACGCGTTCTGGCCGCGGTGCCCGGCCGCGGGTTCTCCGCCGGGCCCCCGCAGGTCCGTGGCGGGGGCTCGTACCGTGTCCGGTCACAGGGCCGGGACGCCGGTGGTTGCCTGCGGGAGGGGCCGTGCTGGTTCCGGCGTCCGGCGTCCGGCGTGGGGCGGGGGGCGGGCCGTGCGCAGATCCCCGGGGGACCTCTGGCGTGGGTCTTTCGGGCATCCGCGCGTGACGTCAGGCGGATCCGGCTCCGGTGCCGTGCGGGGCGCCGGTCTCTCCTCGGTGGCGGTGCGGGCCTCCTCCCGCCCGGGCTGTACGGCGCGGCCGGTCCGGCGGCCGGCGCCCCTGGGGGGTCACCGTCCGGGCCGGAACGCGGGCGCGGCCCCTTTTTCGGTGTGGTGCGGGGCTCCGGCGTGTGCGGCTTGACATCAAGTCAAGTCGAGGTTGCAGGGTGGGTGTCGTCGTCCCGCAGATCCACCGGAAGGAACGGTCATGCGCGCTGTCGTGCTGCACGAGTTCGGCCCCGCCGAGAACCTCCGCTACGAGTCCGTGCCCGATCCCGTACCGGGGCCGGGCGAGGTCCGTGTCCGGGTGAGGGCCGCGGGCGTCCACCAGATCGAGACGGTGATGCGGGAGGGGCTGGAGACCGGTCCGCCGCTTCCCGGGCTCCCGGCGATCTTCGGGGGGGAGGTGGCCGGCGTGGTCGAGTCGGTCGGGCCGGGGGTGGACGGGGCGTGGACCGGCACCAGGGTCGTGACCGCGCACGGCGGCCCGGGGGGCTACGCCGAGCTCGCCGTCGCCGGCGTCGCGTCCCTGCACCGGATTCCGGCCGGGCTCGGTGACGAGGCGGCGGTCGCCATGGTCGTCACGGGCGCCACCGCCATCGGCCTGCTGGACATCGCCGGGCTCACCCCCGGCGACGTGGTCCTGGTCACCTCCGCGGCCGGCGGCATCGGCCGTCTGGTCGTCCAGTTCGCCCACCGCCTGGGCGCGACGGTCATCGGTGCGGCCGGCGGGCCGGCCAAGACGGCGGCCGTGCGCGGGCTGGGGGCCGACATCGCCGTCGACTACAACCTGCCGCAGTGGGCGGACACCGTCCGCGAGACCCTGGGCGGCCGCGGCGTCACGGTCGTTCTGGACGGTGTCGAGGGCGACAAGGGGCCGGCCGCGTTCGGGCTGCTGGCCCGAGGCGGGCGCTACATCACCATCGGCGCCTCCTCCGGGCAGGAGTTCCGCCCCGGGGAGGCGGAGCTGAAGGAGCGTGGCGTGAGCTTCACCGACGCACTGGCCCTGCTGCTGGCGGGCCAGGACGCCGCCGCCGACGAAGCCCGCGCGCTCGCGGAGGCCGCCGCGGCCACCCTGGTGCCCTCCTTCCAGACCTTCCCCCTGTCGCAGGCGGCCCAGGCGCACGCCGCGCTCCAGAGGCGGGCCACGACGGGCAAGGTCGTCCTCGTCCCCGACGGCCGGGGGTGAGACACGGGCGGCGGAAGGAACCGTGCGGCCACCACCGCGGGCCGCCGCAGGGGCATCGCGCGCAAGCGGCCGCCGCCGCCCGCGCCGCTGCCGGCCGTGATGCCGTGCCCCGTCCGGTGCCTCCGCCACCCGGCCGGCCACCTGCGGGGGCGTGAGGGACAGCGAGAGAAAAATACAGACCAACGTCCCGGTATTGGAGGGGGCGGGGTCGGCCGTCGAGCTGTCCGCGCCCCGGCCGCCGGCCCCGGACAAGCGCCCCGGATGCCGGAAAACAAGGGATTTGCCGCCCGGTTCGCACCGCTCGGTGACGGGTCTGAAGGGTGGTGTGGCCATCGGTCGTTGCAGGGAGTCAAGTCATTGCCAAACCGGCGTACCGGTTTGTAAAGTTCTGCCGAAGGGTCACTCCTGAGGAGCCTCATCGCACGGTAGGAGCAGCTCATGAAACGGCAGTTCACGGACCTACGCGAGCCCCGCCCGGCGAAGCGCCCCCAGGGCGGCTCCTGTACAGAGGCACTCCCCGGCCCCGCTCCCGCCCCTGTGGCCGAAGCGGTCCGTCCGGCGGAGCGGGAGCCCCTGAGTGTGCTGGTGGTGGAGGGCGACGAACGGGCCGCCGAGTGCCTGGTGGTCGGGCTGCGGCGGCACGGCTATCAGGCGCAGAGTGTGGGAACCGGCGCCAAGGCGCTGCGTGTTCACCCGCACGCGGACCTTGTCCTGCTCGACCTGGACCTTCCCGATCTGGACGGTCTCGAGGTCTGCCGCAGCATCCGGGCGGCCTGCGACACCCCGGTCATCGCTGTCACGGCGCGGGACACCGAGCTCGACCGGGTCCTGGGTCTGCAGGCGGGCTCGGACGACTACATGATCAAGCCGTACGGGTTCCGTGAGCTGATGGCCCGTATGGAAGCCGTGATGCGCAGAGTGAGGTCGCACCCTTCCTCGGCGGAGGAACAGGTCGTCGAGCACGGTCCGCTGCGCATCTACGCGGGCATCCGGGAGATCCGGCTCGACGGACAGCTCATCACGGCCACCCGGAAGGAGTTCGACCTCCTGCACCTGCTGGCATCCCGTCCGGAGCATGTCTTCTCGCGCAAGGAGCTGATGGTGCAGGTCTGGGACGACGCGTGGTCCAGATCGGGCCGCACGATCGACACACACGTCAGCAACCTGCGCAGCAAGCTCGGTTCCTGCAGCTGGATCGTCACGCTCCGCGGCGTCGGCTTCCGCTTCGGCCACCCCTGACAGACGCAGAAACACGCCGCCGGGCACCGGGCACCACGGGCTTCGGCGGTGTCGCCCGCATGCCGTCAGACAGCCGCATGCGGGCGTGCGCGGGCGGGCGGCGGGCGGCGGGTGCGGAACGCCGGACCGGTGACGGCAGCGCAGGACCGGGGCAGGACCGGCGCGGGCCGAGGAGGGCCGTGAAGGTTGTGTCCACCAATTATGTACGTGCGGACGCCGAATTGACCAGGCCCTGAGTCCCGGAAAATCCCCGGTCGCGGCACCCGCCAGGGACAGGAGCACACCGGTGCGGTGCGCCGTAGGTGGAACGGCACGTTCGGTTTTAGTTTCCTTGACGCTTGCTTGACCTCCCCGTTCCGAACGTGCCGATCTCTGAAGAAACATCACGGAGACCTGAGAAGGACCGCCTTGAAGTCGCCGCCCAGGGCTGGGAATCTCACTGGGTAGTTGTCGTTGCTCGGACCTGGGACGCGGATGTGCCGCCTCGGGGGCGACGTGCCGGATCACCCCGAAGAATCCCTTGCGATGATCGAGGAGAGGTACATGGACGCTGCAGTGATCGTCGTGGGCGCAGGTCCGGCGGGAATGATGCTGGCCGGCGAACTCAGGCTCGCGGGAGTCGACGTCATCGTCCTGGAGCGCCTTGCGGAGCGCTCGGGCGAATCACGCGGTCTCGGATTCACCGCCCGGACCATGGAGGTCTTCGACCAGCGGGGAATCCTGTCGCGGTTCGGCGAGGTGGAGACCAGCAACGTCGGTCACTTCGGCGGTGTGCCCATCGATTTCGGGGTGCTGGAAGGCGCCTGGCAGGCGGCGAAGAGCGTGCCGCAGTCCGCCACCGAGACACACCTGGAGGAATGGGCCACCGGCCTCGGCGCCGACATCCGGCGCAGCCACGAGTTCCTCGATCTGCGGGACCTCGGTACGCAGGTCGAGGTCGATGTCCGCGGCCCCGACGGGGTCCACACCCTGCGCGCGGACTACCTGGTGGGCTGTGACGGCGGGCGCAGCGCCGTACGCAAGGCCACCGGCTTCGACTTCCCCGGCACCGCGGCGACTCTGGAGATGTTCCTCGCCGATGTGAAGGGCCTCGAACTCGAACCGCGCATGATCGGCGAGACCCTGCCCGGCGGCATGGTCATGGTCGGTCCGCTGCCCGGCGGCATCACCCGCCTGATCGTCTGCGAGCGCGGCACCCCGCCCCAGCGGCGTACCGCACCCCCCTCCTTCGACGAAGTCGCCGACGCCTGGAAGCGCCTGACCGGAGACGACATATCCCACGCACAACCGGTGTGGGTCAGCGCGTTCGGCGACGCGAGCCGCCAGGTCACCGAGTACCGGCGCGGCCGGGTCCTGCTGGCCGGGGACTCCGCGCACATCCACCTGCCCGCCGGGGGGCAGGGCATGAACACCAGCATCCAGGACTCGGTGAACCTCGGCTGGAAACTCGCCGCCGAGATCAGGGGATCGGCCCCCGCGGGCCTGCTGGACTCCTACCACGGCGAGCGGCACCCGGTCGGCAAACGCCTGCTGATGAACACCCGGGCCCAGGGCCTGCTCTTCCTCAGCGGACCCGAAGTACAGCCGCTGCGTGACGTCCTGGGCGAGCTCACCGCCTACGGGGACGTCGCCCGCCATCTCGCCGGCATGGTCAGCGGCCTCGAGATCACCTACGACGTCGGCACCGGCACCCACCCGCTCCTGGGCAAACGCATGCCGCACCTGGCACTGGACAGCGCACGGGCCCGGACCTCGACCACCGAACTGCTGCACTCCGCCCGCGGCGTCCTCCTCGACTTCGAGGACAACGAGCGGCTGCGCAAACGCGCCGGCGGATGGGCCGACCGCGTCGACACCGTCACCACCGCACCCCCCTCCTTCTCACCCGGCAGCCGGCTCGCCGGCACATCCGCCGTGCTGGTCCGGCCCGACGGACACGTCGTATGGGCGGCACCCGGCAGCCACCACGACCTGCAGATGGCGCTGGAACGATGGTTCGGACAGCCGGCCGCGGCCTGAACCAGCCCACCACGCCGCCCCCACGGACACCGGCCGGCCCAACCGAAGGACCCGGCACCGCCCTCCCCACCCCCCGGCACCGCCCTCCCCGCCCCCCCCGGGCCCGTGCACGCGACAGACCCCGGCACCCTGCCGTGTCCGCTCACGCCCGGGGCCGGGACCGGACACCCTGACCTGTCCGCGGCCGGCCCCGGCCGCCGGCCGCGATCCACCCGCGAACGGCCCGCACCCCCACCACCCCGCACCCCCACCACCCCGCACCCCCGCCACCCCGCGGACCCGCCGCCGGACGTCGACCCACGAAAAGAGAGAAGACATGCACAGCAACCTGATCGTGGCCCGCATGGACGCCGCCTCCGGCGCCCACGTGGCGCGCCTGTTCGAAGCATTCGACAACACCGACATGCCGCACCGGATGGGCACCCGGCGCCGCCAGCTGTTCCAGTACCGGGGCCTGTACTTCCACCTGCAGGACTTCGACGCCGACAACGGCGGCGACCTCATCGAGGACGCCAAGTCCGACCCCCGGTTCCAGCAGATCAGCGACGACCTCAAACCCCACATCGAAGCCTACGACCCGGCGACCTGGCGCTCACCGGCCGACGCGATGGCCCAGCGCTTCTACGACTGGACGGCGACCCGGTGAAACTCCGCCGCACGGACACGAGGGGAGGCGGCCGCCGGTGAGCCGCCGCGTAGCAATCACCGGAGTCGGAGTCCTGGCACCGGGCGGGACGGGCGTGAAGAACTTCTGGAGCCTGCTGAGCGAAGGACGCACAGCGACCCGCGGCATCACCTTCTTCGACCCCGCCCCCTTCCGCTCCAGGGTCGCCGCGGAGATCGACTTCGACGCGGCACAGCACGGGCTGCGCCCCCAGGAACTGCGCCGCATGGACCGCGCCGCCCAGTTCGCCGTGGTCACCGCACGCGAGGCACTCGCCGACAGCCACCTGACTGTCGCCGACTTCGACCCGCACCGCACCGGCGTCACCATCGGCAGCGCCGTCGGGGCCACCACCGGACTCGACGACGAGTACCGCGTGGTCAGCGACGACGGCCGCCTCGACCTCGTCGACCACACCTACGCACCCCGGCACCTGTACAACTACTTCGTCCCCAGCTCGTTCTCCGCCGAAGTGGCCTGGGCCGTCGGCGCCGAAGGACCCGCCACCGTCATCTCCACCGGTTGCACCTCGGGCATCGACTCCGTCGGCCACGCCGCCGAGCTGATCCGCGAGGGCACCGCCGACGTGATGATCGCCGGCGCCACCGACGCCCCGATCTCCCCGATCACCCTGGCCTGCTTCGACGCCATCAAGGCCACCACCGCCCGCAACGACGACCCCGAGCACGCCTCCCGCCCCTTCGACAACACCCGCAACGGGTTCGTCCTCGGAGAAGGCAGCGCCGTCTTCGTCCTGGAGGAACTGGACCACGCCCGCCGCCGCGGCGCCCACATCTACGCCGAGATCGCCGGGTACGCCTCCCGGTGCAACGCCTTCCACATGACCGGCCTGCGCCCCGACGGGCGCGAGATGGCGGAGGCGATCCGCGTCGCCCTGACCGAGGCGCGGATGAACCCCGAAGACATCGACTACATCAACGCGCACGGATCGGGCACCAAGCAGAACGACCGCCACGAGACCGCGGCGTTCAAGCTGAGCCTGGGCGAACACGCCTACCGGACCCCGGTCAGCTCCATCAAGTCGATGGTCGGGCACTCACTGGGCGCCATCGGCTCCATCGAGATCGCCGCGTCCGTCCTGGCCATGGAGCACCACGTCGTGCCCCCCACCGCCAACCTGCGCACCCCCGACCCCGAGTGCGACCTGGACTACGTACCGCTCACCGCCCGCGAGCAGCGCACCGACACCGTCCTCACGGTCGGCAGCGGCTTCGGCGGGTTCCAGAGCGCGATGGTCCTCGCACGGCCCGAAAGGAAGGCGGCATGAGCGCCAAGGCCGTCGTCACCGGCATAGGAATCTTCACCCCCCACGGGCTGGGGGTGGACGACTTCTGGAGCGCGACCCGTACCGGGAAGAACGCGATCGGCCAGGTCACCCGCTTCGACGCCACCCCCTACCCCGCCCGGCTCGCCGGCGAGATCCGCAGCTTCGCCGCCGCCGACCACCTCCCCAGCCGGCTCATCCCGCAGACCGACCGGATGACCCGGATGGCCCTGGTCGCGGCCGACTGCGCCTTCGGCGACGCGGACGTGCGGCCCGGCGAGTTCGCCGAGTACGACATGGGCGTGGTCACCGCCTCCACCTCCGGCGGCTTCGAGTTCGGACAGAACGAACTGCGGAAACTGTGGAGCCAGGGCAGCCACTACGTCAGCGCCTACCAGTCCTTCGCCTGGTTCTACGCCGTCAACAGCGGACAGATCTCCATCCGCAACGGCATGCGCGGCCCCAGCAGCGTCGTCGTCAGCGACCACGCCGGCGGCCTCGACGCGCTCGCCCAGGCCCGGCGGCTCATCCGCAAAGGCAGCCGGCTGATCCTCTCCGGCGGCTTCGACGCCTCCATCTGCACCTGGGGATGGGTGGCCCAGCTGGCCAGCGACCGGCTGTCCACCAGCACCGACCCCGAACGCGCCTACCTCCCCTTCGACGAAGCCGCCGACGGCTACGTGCCCGGCGAAGGAGGCGCACTGCTCACCCTGGAAAGCGCACAGTCGGCCCGGGCCCGCGGCGCACAGCGGATCTACGGCGAGATCGCCGGCTACGGCGCCACGTTCGACCCCCCGCCCGGCAGCGGCCGCGAACCCGGCCTGCGCCGCGCCGTCGAGGCCGCCCTCACCGACGCCGGCGTCCCGGCCGCCGACATCGACGTGGTCTTCGCCGACGGCGCGGGAACACCCCGCCTGGACCGTGAGGAAGCCCAGGCGATCACCGCCGTCTTCGGGCCCGCCGGCGTGCCGGTCACCGTGCCCAAGGCATCGACCGGCCGCCTCTACTCCGGCGCCGCACCGGTGGACGTGGTCACCGCCCTGCTCACCATCGGCGAAGACCTGATCCCGCCCACCGTCAACGTCCGCCCCTCACCCGGCTACGGCCTCGACCTGGTCACCGGCCAGGCCCGCGCCACACCGGTGAACACCGCACTCGTCCTGGCCCGCGGCTACGGCGGCTTCAACTCCGCGATGGTCCTCAAAGCCCCCGACTGACCCCCCGCACACCGCCCCCACCACCACCCCCGCACGCCCGCCCGCCGCCCGCCCGCATCCCGCCCGCGCGGCGCCGCGTGCGGCACATCGACGAAAGGCATCCCATGCCCCAGAAGGAATTCACCCTCGACGACCTCACCCGGATCCTGCTGGAGGGAGCGGGCGCCGACGAGGACGTCGTCCTCGACGAAGACATCCTCGACAAGGAATTCGGGGACCTCGGCTACGAGTCACTGGCCCTGCTGGAGACGGCGAGCCGGATCGAGCGCGAGTACGGCATAGCGCTCGACGACGACATCTTCGTCCAGCACCCCACCCCCCGGACGCTGATCAAGGCCATCAACACCGAGCTGGCCAAGCTCATCAGCGCCTGACCCCCCACCCACCACCGCGGCCCACCCACCGCCGCCACCGCGGCCCCCCACCTTCACCGCGGCCGCCGCGCCCCGGGGCGGCGGGCGCCCCCCCCCCCCCCCCGTGGTTGGGGTTAACCGCAAGGACCAGGACCAACCCCGCGCGCACGGCACCCGGGCCACCCCCCGGAAAGGCCGGGCCGTGGCC
>NZ_JBHXOX010000044.1:0-50331 GCF_042718795.1 Streptomyces cyaneofuscatus | reverse complement strand
GCCAGGATGGTGGAGTACAACCTGATCGAGCCGGAGCACGCGAACTGGCGGGCGGGACACCGCGCGGCGGTCGCGTACCGGAAGCGGGAGGGTGATCTCGCCGTCCCCTACAACTGGATTGAAGGCGGAGACGAGCGAGGTGAGGGCGGGTTCCCGCTGGGGCGGTGGCTGTCCGACCAGCGCCGCTCCATGCGGGCCGGGACGATGCTGCCCGAGCGGGCCGAGGACCTGGAAGCACTGGGCGTTGTGTGGGACCCGGCGGACGCGGCGTGGGAGGAGAACCTCGGCGCGGCCCGTGCGTACTTCGAGGCGTACGGGACGCTCGCGGCCCCGGTCACGGCGATGATCATGGACCGCCCGGTGGGGCAGTGGCTGGCCAACGCCCGCAAGAAGAACGGGCTCGGCAAGGACCCGCAGCGGGCGCAGCGGCGGGCGGCGGCGCTGGCCGCGATCGATCCGGACTGGAACCCGGACTGGCCCGTCGACTGGCAGCGGCACTGCGCCGCTCTGAAGGGTGCTGTGGCCCCGGGGAGCGTGCTCGCGTACGTGGAGCCAGGGGCGATGGTGAACGGGCTCGACGTGGGCACGTGGCTGGCCGCCCAGCGGGATGGGTGGGGGCGGCTGTCCGCAGGGCAGCGCGAGCGCCTGGTGCAGCTCGGCGTCCGGCCGCCGGAGAAGCCGGCCGCCGTCGGGGCGAAGGCGCGGCCGCGGCGGGCGGGCGGTACCCGGGCGGGGGCGTTCGAGCGGGGGCTCGCCGCGCTCGCCCAGTACACGGAGCGGGAGGGGACGGTGGTGGTGGCGCGGTCCTGGTCGGAGGAGTTGCCCGACGGGACGTCGGTGCGGCTCGGGGTGTGGCTGTCGAATGTGAAGAGCCGGCGGGCGGCGCTGACCGGTGAGCAGCTTGGGCGGCTGGCCGCTCTGGGGCTGGAGTGGGCGGAGGCGGAGGTGGCGTGAGCGGCGACGGCTTCGGGGAGGCGCGGGTCCGTACGGCGGCCGCCGGGCATGCTCGGCGGGATCGGCAGCTCACCGGACGCCGACTGAATCGGGCTGACGCCGGAGCGGGGCCGCGTGTCAGGGCCCCGCTCTCTCCTGACGGCATGTCAGGAATTGCGCATCGTACTGGCATGCGAGTGGGATCCCGAACCCGGCCCGACCACCGGGTCGGACACCTGCTCGCCGCCGCAGCACCGGCCGCCAACCACGCCCTCCGGCGGCGGTGGAGCGGCGACAGGACCCCGAGCGCACGGGTGCTCGGGGTCCTTCGCTGTCCGGGGCCAGCGGGGCCGCTCCCGCGGTGAGCTAAGCCGTGGCCCGGGTGGGTTAGGGGGTCGGCGGCTTGAGCCGGGGGGGGCTGGACGCGGGCTTTCAGCACTTCAGTTCCCACCGCGCGGGTGAGGACTGCGGGCGGGTGAGCTGAACCATCTGACTTGGTTGCTGACGGACTTTGAAGATGCGCTCATGGTCAAGTCCGTTTGCAGCGGGTGGGGGGTGTAGCAGGCGGGGGTGGATCAACCATCTGACTTGGTCTGTGACGGACTTTGAAGAATGTGCGGCGTGTCCAGCCCTTTCGGCTTGGCTGGCCCGGGATGATCAGCGCATGAACGTGGAGTTGCCCGGGGTGCAGTGGGATGAGTTGTGGCTGCCGTTGCGGCCGTACGCGACGAACTGGCTGCAGGAGGGGATCCGGTGGGAGCGGCGGCCGGTAGCGATGACGCGTCGGTACGTGGAGGCGAATCCGTCGGCGGTGAGCAATCTTCTCGTCGTGGACGTGGACCATTCCGACGCGGTGTTGCGGGCGCTTTCGTCCGTAGGGTCGCACCCGCTGCCCAACGCGGTCGTGGAGAACCCGGCGAATGGGCATGCTCATGCGGTGTGGGCTCTGGCGGAAGCGGTGACGCGGACCGAGTACGCCCGGCGCAAGCCACTGGCCTACGCTGCCGCTGTCACCGAGGGCCTGCGCCGCGCGCTGGACGGCGATGCGGCGTACTCGGGGCTGATGACGAAGAATCCGCTGCACGGGGACTGGAGCACCGAGTGGCTCCACGGCGGACTGCACACGCTCGGCGGCCTGGAGGAGGCGCTGAGCGGCCACATGCCGCCCACGCGCTGGCGGGAGACCAAGCGGTTCCGCACCAGCATCACAGGGCTGGGGCGCAACTGCTCGATCTTCGAGACGGCCCGGACCTGGGCGTATCGCGAGGTACGCCACCACTTCGGCAGCCCCGACACCCTCCACACCGCCATCCACACGGAAGTGCACACCCGGAACGCCGAGTTCACGGAGCCGCTGCCGACATCTGAGGCCCGTGCGATCGCCAACAGCATCCACCGGTGGATCACGACGCGCTCCAGAATGTGGAAGGACGGTGCGGCGGTCTACGAGGCCACCTTCGTCGCGATCCAGTCCGCCCGCGGCAAGAAGAGCGGCCAGGCACGCGCTGTCCGCCGGGACGAGCGCACCGAAGCCATGCTCGAGTACATGAGGGGGAAGCCGTGACGCAGGGACCCAGGCGTGAACGTCGCACCGCGACCGCCCGTGAGCTCGCGGACCGGTTCGGAGTGTCCGAGCGGACGGTGCAGCGCATGATCGCCGAGGAACGCACGGCGTACGAGGGCCGATCCCGGCAGCGACGGGACCAGATCGTCGAACTGCACCGGAAGGGGCTGAGGGGGTACGAGATTGCGCGCGAGCTGAATGTGTCCAGCGGTCTGGTGTCCACCCGGCTCAAGGAAGCCCGCTTGGCCGGTGTCGACCTCACCCGCTACGCCGTTGCCGGTGAGCCCAGCGGGCAGGGCCGTGCGTAGCGGGCCGGCCGGGTCAACTCTCGGGGCGCTCCCTCGCCTGCGCTGGCTCAGATGCCGTCGGCTCCAGCGCGTACACCTCGTAGGGGACGGTTCCGGTCTCGGTGTCTCGGTCGGATGTCCCGATGCGGGTGAACCCAGCTTTGGCCAGGACGCGGCCGGAGGCGGGGTTGTCGGGGTGGTGCATGGCCTCCAGCCGGGTCAGGCCGGCGGTGGTGAAGGCGACGGTGACGACCCGGTGGGCGGCGTGGGTGGCGTAGCCGTTGCCCCAGCTGTCGTCCCGGAGGATGTAGCTGATGGTGCCCATGACCGGGGTGCGGCGGCGCAGGGAGATCAGGCCGATCAGGTCGTCCTCGTGGAGGATGCCCCAGCTCCACTGTGCCCGCGGGGTTTCGGCGGCTCGGGTGAGGGCCGCGCGGATCTTCTCGTGGGCCTGGTCGAGGGTGAGGGGCTGGCCGGTGGTGTGCCGGATCGAGGCGGCGCTGTAGATGCGAGTGAGGGCGGCCGCGTCATCGAGGGCCAGGGGGCGCAGGGTCACCATGCGGTGGTCAGCTCCTTCGCGGTGGGCCGGTCGGCGGGGTCGGGGGCCAGGCACGCGGTGATGGCGTCCTCGAACGCGGGGAAGGGCCAGGGCCGGACGTCGCGCAGCGCGGTGGTGGTGCCCCGGGCGATGGCGGCCAGCTTGTCCAGCCGGTCGAGGTCGTCGTCGTAGGCGACGGGGCGCTGGCCGGTCCAGCACCAGAACAGGGTGGCGCCCAGGCTCCAGATGTCGGCGGCCGGCTGTGCCTGGATGTGGGTGTCGGCGGGGGTGTCGAGGATCTGTGCGGCGAGTTCGGGGGCGGTGGTGTGGGTGAGGGCGCCCCGGTAGGGGACGCGGCGGCCGTCGCCGGGGCCGCAGGCGAGGGCGTAGTCGATGATCTCCGCGTGGCCGGCGTTCGTGACGAGGGTGTTGGTCGGTTGGACGTCGGCGTGGGCCCACCCGGCGGAGTGCATGAGGGCGAGGTGCTCCGTGAAGGTGCGGGCGATGCCCGCGAGCCAGGGGCGGACCGAGGCGCGGTCTCCTTCCGGGCCGCGGGCGAGGGCGAGAGCCCGCCACAGGGGCACGCCATCGATCCAGTTGACGGCCAGCCACCGGCCTCCGTCCCATGTCCCGGCGCTCACCCGGTAGTCGGTGCTGACGGCGCCGGCGGCGGTGAGGCGACGGAGGTGGTCGTCCTCCTGGGCCATCTCGGCGGCCTTGTCGCGGGCGGTCTCGCCTTCGGGGCTGTTGGCCTTCAGCGCGACGGCGCCCTTGGGCCCCTGGACCTTCCAGGCCCGGGAGCCGCGCCGGTTGCTCAGGACCTGGACGGCGGTGGGCTCGCCGGTGTGTCCGGTGAGGAGGGCGACGGCTTCGCCGGGGGGAGTAGGTGCCTGGCCCATGTGCGGATCTCCGTCCACTCGGTGGGGATGTGCTGAAAGACGTCGCGGCCGTCGTCGTCGGCCGCGGCGAGCGCGGCGGCCAGGTCGGGGGTCGCGCTCAGGAAGCGGGGGTCGCGGCGACGGACGGCGGCCCTCACGGGAAGGAACGAGGCGGGGGCGGCCGGGATCCGGTCGCCGGCCGTGGTGACTTCCTCTTCTCCCGCGTAGAACTTGCCGACCATCACCCCGACCGGCCCGTAGAGGTTCTTCAGTACCCAGTGCGGCCAGGCGAGCAGGTCGCGGTGCCGGGTGTGGGGCACGTCGCCCAGCAGGACGATGTTCTCGCACCGCAGGGCGCCGTGCGGCCGGTTCAGCAAGGGCCGCAGCCACTCCGCGGCCTGGACGCCCGCGTGGAAGAGCTCCGCCTGGACGGCGTCGGCGTCGCCGTCGGCGCGGTAGACCGTCCAGGACGTCAGACCCCTCTGGAGGGAAGGGGCCAAGTAGGGGCAGTGGGCGGTCATCCGGCGTGCGTAGCCGCCGATGTCCACGGACCTGGGCCGGGTGGTGCTGGCCTCAACGAGGCGCAGCGCCCCGGCGGTGGGCCGGGGCGCTGCGCTGGTGCGGCCGGTCGTCACCGGCGGGCGGTCTCCGCCCGGTCCGGGGCGACGTCGTCGCCGTCGCCGCCGGCGGGGCCGCAGTCCCACTCCGAGACCACGGTGCCGGTCTCCCGGTAGCGGGCGACGGCGGCCTGGTCGACGTTGCCCTGGGCGTCGGTGAACCAGATCTCCGGCAGCGGCCCGTACGCCGCCTCGTACGCGGCGACCCAGGCGATCGGGCCGTGGCCGTTGTTCGCGACGTGACGGATCGGCTGCCCGGCGGTCTCCAGGCACAGGGCCTCGTAGCCGGGGGTGCCGAGCAGGTCGTGCCACGCCTTGTCCACGGCCGGGGAGAACATCTCGGGTGCGGACTGGCCGGTGCGGAAGCGCTGGCCGGTGATGGTCAGGAACCGTCCCAGTTCGGTGGTTGCGGTACTCACGGTGGTGCCCCTCTCGGTGTCGAGTGGTGCTCCCCCGGCCCGGGTTGGGCCAGGGGATGGTGCCGTGCACCGCGCACCCGGGGATCGTGTTCCGTCCGGGCGCGCGGTGGTCTCAGGGGGCCGTGACGGCCTGGGGTGTGACGCTCGCGAGGCGATCCAGGCGCTCGTACAGGGCGCGGACGAGCCGGGCCCGGTCCCGGGCGCAGCGGACGGTGCCCTCCGCCGGGACGGGCAGGCGGCGGTCGGCTTCCTCGAGGACGACGTCGGCCAGGGCGCGGGCGGCGTGGTCTTCGGGCAGCAGGTCGGCGGCGCGACGGACGTCGGCGGCGACGGCGCGAGCGGCGCCGGTGAGCAGCAGGGCGATCTGCTGGAGGTCCGCAGGCGGCAAGCCGGGGTTGCCGGTCCACCCCAGCACGGCCTTGACCAAAGCCTTGTGGAGCTCCCGGTCGAGGGGGAGTTCCGCGTCGAGGCGCCCCTCGGGGTCGTAGAGGGCCAAGTGTGTGCTGCTCATCGGGGCCTCGCCGGGTCGTGGATCGCGGGCGGCACGGTCTCGTTCGTCGGCCATCGACCGCATCCCGACCGTACGAGCGGACCCGATGCGGTAGGACTGACCGTGAGTACGGGTTTCGGCGCGCAGGGCGACCGGGGAGCAGGCCGGTATGGGCAGGCCCAGGCGAACATCAGCAGGCGTGGTGAGCGGGTTCGTGCTGCGCCTGGTCCGCGAGTCGATCCCGTGCACGCAGGCCGCCCTGGCGGAGGCCCTGGGCGTGGATGTGGAGACGCTCCAGGGCTGAGAATCGGGGCGGCGTCCACTGGCGAACATGCGGGCCGGGGCGCTGCTGGAGCTGCGCAGGCGGCTGCCGTCGCTCGGCGGCGACGTGGCGCTGGTGCCGTGGCTGGACGCGGCGATGGACGCGGACCGGGTCATCGCCGCCGGACTGGACGGCGACGGCAAAGTCGGCGGGCCGCACCCGCTGGCCGGGTGGGTGCACACCCGGGACACCGCGCACATGCTGGCCTGGGCACTGAACGGCACCGTCCCGCCCGCGCTCGCCGGGCGGTTACCCCGGCCGAGGCGTGGTCCGGTCGCCGTCGCCCCACAGCTGGCGGCCACGGACCGGGCGGTGTTCTTCGACCACCTGCGGGACACGACCGAGGCGGCGGCCCGACAGGGCGAGGGCGGGGTGCTGCTGCACCGCCAGGCGCTCTACCTCGCCTCGTACGACCGGGGGCCGGACGCGGCCGCGTGGACCGCGGACACCCTTCACCGGCGCCGTGACGTGCTGGCACGGCGGGGCTGGTCCCCACACTGGGCGGAGGCCCGCTCCACCGCCACCGCGCTCGCCCGGCTCGGAGACCCGCAGCCGCTGCTGGACTTCATCGACCGCGCCCTGGCCGACGACGACACCGCGGAGGCCGCGAACCTGAACTACTGGGCGCTGTGGCTCGGGGCGCTGCCCGTTCCGCAGCCCAACGACGCGTTCATGCAGGACCGGGACCTGACCGGCTGGGATCCGGTGACCCTGCTGCGGGGCCTTGCCCGCGGCCTGCACCTCGCGCCCGGCTACGTCGACCTGTACGCGCACTCGCTGTGGGCGCTGCTGACCGCGTTCCCGTGGCTTTCCCAGGCCGCCGGGCCCCTCTCGGACCCACTACGCGAGCAGGCCGGCCAACTCTTGGACGGGACGGCGCTGTCGGCGAGATCGCGGCGCGAACTGGCCCACGTCCACTACGTTTTCGATCACAACCGCTGACACCGGAGGACCGCATGGCCGACGACACTTACAAGGGCACCGCGAGCTTCATCTCCGAGATGGGCGTGCTCAAGCGCGTCGCACGGACCGGCTGGTGGTTCACCGGCAACAAGCAGCCGGAGTCCGTGGCGGAGCACTCCTTCCGTGTCGGGGTGATCGGCTCGGTGCTCGCCATGATGGAGGGCGTCGACCCGGCCCGGGTCGCCCTGATGTGCCTCTTCCACGACAGCCAGGAGACGCGGGTCGGGGACATCCCGCACATCGGCCGGAAGTACATCAAGGCCGCCCCAAACGGCGAGGTGACCGCCGACCAGGTCGCCAACGCCCACCCGGCCGTGCGCACCGGGGTTCAGGGCGCGGTCGACGAGTACGAGGCCGCCGAAACGCCGGAGGCGATCGTCGCCCGCGACGCCGACAAGCTGGAATGTCTGGTCCAGGCGGTGGAGTACCGGGAGCAGGGCTACAGCCTCACCCAGAACTGGATCGACACCAGCCTCGCCTCGCTCAAGACCCCGTCCGCGAAAGCGCTCGCCGATGCCGCGCTGAGCATAGACTCGCTCCAGTGGCAGAAGAACTTCCTGCGCTGATCAGTTCCAAACGATCGCTGGGGCCCACCCGCCTGCACGGGGTGAGCCCCAGATCGATTGGCGCCTCACCCAGCGCACCGTCGGCAACCCTGGAAGCGGGACAGACAGCTCAGGAAGCAGTGAGCGTCGTGACGGGCCTGAAGGCCGATCGCGAACCCCGGCGCCCCGGCATTCTTGCCGTCACCGGTCCCTCCTCCCCCTCCAGGGCCTGTTCCCCCATCTGTGCTCCCTTGTCGCGGCGCAGCACCGCCTGGGCGTACAGGCACTCCAGTTCACTGGCCTGGGCGCGCAGGCTGTCAGGTGTCGAGCCCGGATAGTCCTGGAGGATCTTCCACCCGCTGTACCAGTGGGCGCTGTCGACGCGCGCGGGAAGGACCAGGGCGGCGGCTTCGAAGGCGGCGAGTTCGGCGAAGCTGCCCTGTCTCTCCCTTGAGAGGGAGGCCAGCCAGATTTTCAGTGCCGCAGCTTTGCGGGGGCGGTCGCTGAATCGCGCGCTGAGCTTGCGGAGGCGTCTGGTGTGCTGGTGCAGGAGGAACGTGCCGAGCTGCGTAGCCAGAGCGCGGGCACGGGCGGCCTCGCCAGGCGTCAGGTATCGGCCCAGTTCGGTGAGTTCCCGGTCCCGGAGGTCTTCGAAGGGCGTGGTGTGCACGGCCCGTATTCTGCTTCGTCTATCGCGACTGCAGGCGACGCCACGCCCCTGCACAGGCGCCGTTCCTGCACGGGCTGAAGGCGCGGCTGTGCGAGGACGTCGACTAACTGGACAGCTACCTGCCGCCGCAGGTGGCGGCGATGGCCCGCAAGGTGGCCGAGGTTCTGGAAGTGCCGGAGCTGGCGACGACGTCGTAAGCTTGTCGTTTAACTCGGTCGGTCCGGATGCGCGTGCCGCGTCGGGCTTTATGGCCTGGTCCGGAACGTTCGGTAGGGATCGGAAGTTGAGGACATCGTGATCACTGGGATGGACCACGTAGTCCTCGCGCAAGGGCCGGCCTCCGCCACGGTGGAGCGGTTTCTCGGGTCGTGGCTCAGTCGCTGGCCCGACCTCCGGTGTGCGTCCGCTGAGGACGACTCCGATGGGATGTTCTCGCCGTGGGTTTCCCGCCAGGTCGGGACATCCGCTGACCGCAACGGTCTCCTCATCGCTCGTGACGAGGAGATGGAAGCGAACTGGGACGCGTCCGGCTACGCTCTCGACGAGCGTGGCGAGGGCCCCCTGGCTCTCTACTACGATCCGGCGGGCTGGCAGTCGCTCACGATGGTCCCCCGGAAAGATCCGTACGGCCGCGTCGGCTTCCACTACGAGCCATACGACATCACGGTCGTAGGAGCGGGGCTGTATCTCTTCACCCTGGTCACTCCCGGAGACAGCGCCTTCACCCGCACCGCGCTGGACACGCTGCTACTTTCCGCCGGCCCGACCGCGCTTCATCAATGACCTGGGAGTTCGGCCAGCAGTCATCGTTCAGTCGCTGACACGCCTGGGCTTGGTTCCCTGCTTGTGATGAGCGGGCCGAGAGTACGGTTCGCCGGTCTTGAGGACTCGCCCAACGTCCCTGACCGCAGCTGGTCTGCGGTTCTTCAAACCGGGTGGGCGCCCAGGGCCGGCTTTGGTGGGTTTGGGCGCACCGGCTGGAGAGCCCACCGCTGTGCGGAGGTTCCTGAACCCCCGCCGTACCCGAGCCGGGGTGAGCTTGTTCGGCGGGGCCGGGCGTTCCCAGGGGCGCCGGAGGTCCGCGGCCAGGCCGCGGACGAGCCGTAGTTGGGTATGGGCTGCGATGACGAGCCAGGTCCACCGGTCAGCGGCTTCGGGACTGCGGAGCTTCGGGCGGGTCCAGCCGAGCGTCTGCTTGATCATCCGGAAGGTGTGCTCCAGGTCGAACCGGCGGAGGAAGGCGTGCCAGAGCCGATCCACGTCGCCGGCGTCCGCATCGGTGCCGGACCACCACAGCCAGACCGGCTTGGGCTCACCGCCTGTTGGCAGGCGATCGACTTTCAGCCGGATCACAGTTCCCTCGATGATGGGGAGTTCAGCGTCGTGGGAGAGCCAGGCCGCGCGGCGGGTGAGTCTCGGGTGGAACCGGTCGAAGGCGGTGGCCACCGCGGTGCCGTACCGCGAGGTCTCGGTGGTCGTCCGGACGTCGGGCTCACCCCAGGTGTCGGGCTGCCCGAAGACGAACTCACCGCCGTGCTTCGGCGGCCGGCCTCCTTTTGGTGCGTAGACCCTGGGCGGAGTCGGCCGGCGCATCACCCGATCCGACCGCAACCGCCCCAGCAGCTCAAGTGGCAGGTCGGCCAGGAGGAACGACAGTCGCTGAACGTCATAACCGGCGTCGAGGACGAGGAGGATGTCCGGGTCGCCGGCTTTCCACTGCCCGGCCGACATCAGTCGCTCGACGACTTCGCGGACCTGGACGGTGGTGACCGCGGCGGCGTCGGCTCCGGGTTCCAGCCGGACGGCGTCCAGCAGCGCGGTCCACGAGGTGCGGCCCACCTCCAGCGCTGCGATGACCGAGTACGGCCAGCCTGGGATCATCTTGTGCTCGTTCTTCCCGCGCCCGTAGGTGTGACAGAAGGAGCGGTCCGGTGAGGTGTTCGCGTCCGGCCGCAGCCACGGGCTGACATCCGCCGCCAGCACCAGGCGCCCGTCCACGGCCCGCGGCAACGGCAGGCCAGCTACCGTCCGGCGCAGCCGCTCGAAGTCGATGCGTCCGCGGTTGAGGCCGGCATACAAAGCACCGTGCCCGCGGCGGTGTTCGGGCGCCAGGGCCAGGCCGACCAGAGTCCGGACCGGACCGTCGGTACACAGCACTGCGTCGGTGAGTTCGAACAGCGCGTCCGCGCGACCGGTCAGACAGTCGTGGAAGTCGGTCCGGAACTGGGACAACGCGGCTAACGATCCGACATGGCCAGCGGGATCCAGAAGACTCACTCCTTGTGGCCTCAGTGGTGATCACGAACGTCTCATGATCACTCGAGGGCCATCCACCTGTCCCGCGAAGGCCAAAACCCGAGGTCGGCTCGATGCACTGACCACGGGTGAACGTTAAACGACAAGCTAATGTCGGAGCCGTGCTGTTGGTGAACAGCACGGCTCGGCGGTCGTCGGCTCAGGCGATGGCGTGGTCCACCAGGGCCCACATCCGGGACAGTTCGCCGGTCGTGATGGCCGTGCCCGGGTCTTCCGCGAGAAGCCGTGCCGCCCCGGTGATCAGGGAGGCGACCGCCACGATTCGGATCTGCTGGTCGGGGGTGAGCCACCGCGCGTCCTGGACCGCGCACGGCACGGCCACCAGCGCGCTGCGGGTCTCTTCATCGATGCCGCCCGTGCCGTCGACCATCACGCCGTTGGATTCCATGCGGTCGCAGTCCTGCGGGTCCAGGGAGGCCGTCGCCGTCTCGATCGTCTCCGGCAGGTCCCTGAGAAGCCAGGTGCCGACCGGGCCGGGGGCAGACGCCTGGGGCAGGGAGCGGACCCATTCCGCCGCGCGGCGGCCGGCTGCTGCTGCCGCGGCGAGGGCTTCCTCCTCGCCGTCCCACGGCGCGTAGGGAACATCGTCGGTGGGCCCGGCGGGCAGGTGCGTGATCGTCACGCCGGGCTACCGACTTATCTCCTCTTAGGTCACCGTGCGCCCGCCGTCTCCTCCGGGCCGGGGTCGCGCAGCGGGTTGGGGTGGGGGCAGTCCCAGCACCGCACCGTTTCGGGGAGGTTCTCGAATCGTGTGCCGGAGACGCCGAAGGAGCCGTCGATGCGGAAGCCTCCGCAGTTCTGGCACGGGGTGGCGTGGAAGGGCTTGTCGCAGCGGAAGCAGGTGCCTTCCGCGCTGGTGGGGTCAAGGCGGGTAACTCGGGTGTCTGCGCTGCCGCATCGGACGCAGAACACCTCCTGGGTTGTCTCCATGGTTCTGGTGTAAAGCAGGTTCGGCGCTTCATTCCCCCTGCTCCGGTCCGGCGGTGTCGCAGGCGGTCGCGGAACGCGTGACCGGCGGGGAGCTCCACTGTTGTTGAACCGTGCGAACCCGACCGGGCCCCGGGGGTGTCGTGGCGGCCCCCGGGGCCCGTGGTGTTTCGGTCGTTCGGTCAGGCGGCGGGGTCGTCCGGGTCGGTGAGCCAGGTGACGACGTCGGCGTCGGTCATCCGGATCGCCTGTGTCTCGTCGACCTCGCCGTGCTGGATGACGTGGAAGTGGCCCTGCTGGGGGTGGCGCTGCTTGGGGGCGGGGCCGGCGTCCGGGGCGAGGACCTGCCAGGTGTCGGCCGTGAACCGCGCCAGGATCACCGTGGCGAACAGTTCGCGGGCCGCGCCCTTGAGGACGGTGGCCTGGGGGCGTCCGTCGAAGATGACGTGGACGCGGGCCGCGCGCCCGACCCAGAGCGCTTCCTCAAGGGCGGCGATGGCCGGTGACGTCTTCGGGTCGTCCTTCTGCCGGAAGGTCTCCCAGTAGCGGGCGAGGCGGGGCAACGTGGTGTTCGCTTCGTCGATGGCGACGATCAGGCGGGGCACGGTGTCCAGGTCGCCGTCGAGGTCGAGGCGGCGCTCCAGCTCGGTGGCGAGGTGGACCAGGGCGTCGTGGATGCCGGCGATGTTGCCGCGGTGAGTGACCGTGGGCAGGGCCTTCGCCCACAGGTGGGAGATCCGCTTGGTGTCCAGGACCAGTGCGTGGGCGCCCTGGTGGAGGAACTGGGCGGTGAGGGAGCGCAGCATGGTGGTGCTGCCGCCGCCGGCGGCGGTGCAGACCAGGACGTGCGGGGATTCGCCGTCCAGGTCGACAGCGATGGCCTGTCCGGTGGTGCTGATGCCGATGAGGGCGGTTCCCTCGGGCATGGCCTCTATCTGCTCGCGCAGGTCGGGGTCGGCGAAGCTGAGCATCGTGAGGAGCGCGGTCTTCTTCATGGCGGGGGTGTTCCTGTTCTGTGTGGTGCCGGGGAGAGCCGGGGGTTCTTCCGGGTCCTGGGGATCGTGTCGGTGAAAGCGGACAGGTCCGGATCGAGGGGCGGGTCAGTCGAGGTCGGTGGGGGAGCGGGGCCGGTTGCGGCACCACTTCTTGAGGTCGTGGACGCTGTAGAGGAGTTCGGTACCGCGCTTGGCGGCCGGGGTGGGGAAGGTCGGGTCGTTGGCGCGGGCGAAGCGCAGCGCGGCCAGGGTGATGCCGGGCAGGTGGTGCTCGGCGGCCTGGCGCAGTCCCACCGCCTGGTCGTCGTCACCAGGTGGCGCCGGCGACGTCGTCGCCGGGACGGTGACGACGTCGGCGGCCGGGGCCGGGTCGGGGGCGATCGGCGGCAGTACCGTGTCGCTGCTCCAGGCGTCGGGGGGCGGGGAGTCGGCGAGGGGGGCGGGTTTGTGGAGCACGGGCAGGCCCGGCTGTTCGGGGAGGCCCGGGTGTTGCGGTTCGGCCGTGGTCGTCTTGCCGGTGCTGGCCCACTCGTGGGCTTCGGCCTCGGTGAAGAACAGCACCTGCGTCTCGGTGGCACTGCCGCCTGTGACGACCTGGGCGCGCCCGGCGTGCTTGGTGGACTTCGGCGCGGGGTGGACCTCGGGGGCGAGCATCCGCCAGGCGTTGACGCTGTAGCGGGCGAGGATGCGGGTGGAGAACTGCTCGCGGACCTCCGGGCCCCCCAGGGCGCGGGCGGTGGCCGACTGGGCGACCAGGAGGACATGCATGCGCAACTGGCGGCCCATGTAGAGGATCTCGTTCAGCGCGTCGACGGCCGGGAAGACCTTCGGGTCGCCGGACTCGCGGATCTTCTCCCAGTAGCGGGCCAGCTGCTTCATCGTCGCGTTGACCTCTTCGAGGAGGATCAACAACCGCGGGCCGATGTCCTTCGGATCGGCACCGATACCGAGCTCGTCGGCGACCCGCGTACGGCGCCGGCCTTCCCTGCCCAGCGCGATGAGCTGGTCGTGGATGTCGGCGACGTCGGCGCAGTAGGTGACGCCGGGCAGGCCGCGCGCCCAGAGGTGGGAGATCCGCTTGGTGTCCAGGACGAAGACGCGTGAGCCGTGGTGGAGCATCTGGCACGCGATGCACCGCAGGATCACCGACTTCCCCCCGCCGGTGGAGGCGTTGACGAGGATGTGCGGGGATTCGGCGTCCAGGTCGACGGAGACGATCCGCCCTCCGGCCCCGAACCCGATGACCGGGGCGGACTCCTTCGCCCTGGCGACCAGGCCCCGCATCTTCGGGTCCTTGAAGAGGGACAGGGCCGGGGGCTTGCGGGTCTTCTTCACCAGCACGTACGGCTTGCGGCCCTCCGGGTGCCAGGAGAACGTCACGCCCTGGAGGGCGAGCTTCTGCGTGATGAGGTCGGCCACCACGTCGCGGGAGAACCCGAGCCGGGTGGGCAGATCGACACGGATCTGCGCGTCGTCGTCGGAGAAGTTCTTCGGGACGTGGAGGTAGCGGCGCGGGTCGGTCTGCTCCGCCAGCCCGAGCGGCTGATGCAGGGCCTCGTGCAGCGGGCCCACCCACTCACGCATCAGCTCCCGGCGCTCCCGGGTCAGGACCACGTACGCCGCGGTGCCCACCGTCAGGACGGAGGCCGCGCCGATCCCGGCGGGCTCCAGCGCGGCGAGCGCCGCCTCCCGGTTCTCCCACAGCTCCGTGAGCTCCCGCAGGGTTTCGCGGGTGGCGTCCAGGTCCCGGGTGGTCAGGTAGCCGCTCTCCGCGACACCGCCACCGAGAGCGAGGCGGAAGGACAACCGGCGCCACCCAGGCTTGTACGAGCGGCGGCGGACCTTGCCCTCCACCGTCGGCAGGACCCGGGTGCCTGAGCGCCAGAACGTCGCGTCCGTACGGCGGACCCCGTCCAGGTCCCGGCCGGCCAGTACCCGGGCGATCCCGCGCGCGAGGGAATCGGCGGACTCATCCACCTGCTTGTCGAACTTCGTCCGTGCCATGGCCGTGCCCTTTCGGTGTGCGTCCCGGCACCTCACACCCGGAAGCGGACACCGAACGTAAAAGCGTTGGCCTGTGCATAAGTTCTGGCGGTCGGCGGGCCCTGAGCTGCGGACCTGTGGACGCCTTCGCGGCAGAAACCCGTGCGGGCTCCACTTGGGCGGCACGGTGAGGTGGCACCGGTGCGCGCTCGTACGATGAGCTCCGTGACCACTCGCCGCACCCCTGGCACAGGACCCCAGGTCCCCGCGCCCAGCAGCATCCGCGCGGCTGAGGCCGACATCCTCGATGCGCTCCCCGGCATACGCCTGCCGGACCTTCACGAACTGCGGGAGCGCGGCGTCGTCGGGTCCCCTCTCCCTCGCCCCCTGGGCACCCGTCGGGCCCTCGGGGCCGGTGCTCTGACCGAGGAAGACGCAGAGACTTCTGGCTGATTGATCTGCAGGAATCGGGGCCGGTTTCAAAAACCGGCCCCTCAATGAGGCGGGTCGGGGTGAGCCCCGGCGAGGACTTGGCCCTGCCTGGTTGACGAGCCCTTGCGCGTTCCAACCGGACCGAGCGGAAGGAAGCCGGACCGTCTCTCCGCTGGAAAGGCACCTCCCCACCACGGCAGACCGCGCTCCAACGAGCGGCGCCGTGTTGGAAAATGCCTGGTCACCGCGTTCCAACGCCGCCCTCCCTATGTTACGCGGTCGCCTGGCCGGCGGCGGTGGGCCCGGCCTGGGGGCGTCCGTCGAAGAGGACGTGGACGCGGGCCGGACGCCCGGCCCAGAGCGCTTCCTCGAGCGTGACGATGGCCGTAACGAGTTCGGTGAGACGGTCCAGCCGGGTGTAGAGCGACCGCACGAGCCGGGCGCGGTATTGAGGCCGGCCGATACCCTGCCCTTGGGCTCAGGCCCCGCACGGGGGCCGGGTGGCGACGGGGAGGCGTGAGGGTGCTGACGGAAGCGATGACAGCAGCAGCGACGGTCGGTGGGATGACGGTGGTGCAGGTCGCCAGCACGGACGCCTGGGCGTGGTTCCGTACCCGGGCCGCGCGGCTGGTGGGGCGGGGCGACGCGGCGCGAGAGGGCGAGGCACTGGACCGGCTGGACCGGACGGCCGCCAGTCTCCTTGCCGCCGGCGACGGCGAGCGGGACCGGGTCCGTGAGGTCCACGCGCGGTTGTGGCAGGGGGAGTTCGGCTCGCTGCTGGAGTCTCTGGACGAGGCCGACCGCATCCGGCTGGCCGACGCACTGCGCGAACTGGAGGCGGAGTTCGCCGCGCCCCCCAAGGGCGGCACCCTGCAGGGCAACACCTTCCACGGCCCCACCGCCGTGCAGACCGGCGACCACAACCAGCAGACGAACGACTTCGGGTCCGCCCGATGAGCGAGCCCGCCCCGGCGGCGGACGACCGGATACCCGGCGGTACCTTCCACGGGCCGACAGCCGTCCAGGTCGGCGACCACAACACCATGCACAACCGCTTCGTCACCGAGAAGCGCTCCCCGGCCGACGCCGCCGCCGACAACCTGGCGCAGGCAGTGGCCGCCCAGTGGCAGGCTGAGGCCGGGCTGCGCCGGCTGCTCAGCCCAACCCTCCCGATGCGCTGGGCGCTCAGCGGCCGCCGGATCGCCGGCCGTGCCGCGGGCGCGGTCGAGAGCTCCCGAAAGGCGGGCTTCGATCCGTTACCCGGCCTGGCCCCCGTCACCGAGGAGGTACCGCGGAACGGCGGCGAACTGGCCGCGCTGCACGCGGTGTACGGAGGACTGCCCGCCGGCCGGCTGCTGCTGGTCGGCCCGCCCGCCGCCGGCAAGACGGCCGCCACCGTGCTGCTGCTGCTCACCGCCCTGCACTACCGGCAGCGGGCCGCGCCCGCGGACCGGCCGCACATTCCTGTGCCGGTGCTGCTGACACTGGAGGGCTGGGATCCGGCCGCAGAGAGCGCCGTGGAGTGGGCGGCCGGCCAACTCTCCCGCCAGTACACCTCGCTCTTGGGCGCGCGGGGCCGGGAGAGCGCCCGTATGCTGCTGAATTCCGGCCGGATCGCGCTCTTCCTCGACGGACTCGACGAGGTCACCGCCAAGCTCCGCGCCGCCATGGTGGCCGCGCTGGAGCCGGCGCCCTGCCGGCTGGTCCTGGTCTCCCGCAGCAAGGAGGCTGTCCTCACCGGCAAGAAAGCCCGGCTGGCCGGAGCCGCCGCAGTCGAACTTCAACCGGTCCGCCCCGAGGACGCCGCCGACTTCCTGCTCGACCCGCTGCCCGAGCCGGCACCAAAGCCCTGGCGCACGGTCGCCGACCGACTGGTCACGGAACCGAAGGGCGTCCTCGCCCGGGCACTGTCCAGCCCGCTGGCCGTCGGCCTGGTCCGCGAGGTATACGCCGAGGACGGCCCAGTCGACGAACTCCTCGACACCACCCGCTTCCCCCACCCCCGTGCCATCGAGGACCACCTCCTCGACCACGCCGTCACCGCCGCCTACACCCCACGCTCCGGCTACCGGCACCCCGACCACACCCCCGAAGAGGCCGAGCGCGCCCTGCGCCACATCGCCACCCAGCTCACCGCCGAGAACACCCACGACCTGGCCTGGTGGCACATCCCAAGCTGGGCCGAACCCCGACCACGCGCACTCACAGTAGGAGCCATCATCGGACTGATCAACGGGACGGTGGCCACCTGGGCCTTCTGGCCGAGCGCTAGTGCGATTTCATCGTGTCTGGTCGGGATGTTGATCGCAGCCGTGTTCGGCCTGCTGACCTATAAGGGAATCGTGCAGCTGAGACGGCCAGCGCCGCTCTCCAGCAGTAGTTGGCGAGACATCCTCCCGCGCGGGTCGATTGTGAACGGGTTCCTCAACTGGCTGCTCACCAGCGTAGTGATGGCCGTCATCTTCTGGGCCATGACGGAGTCCGGTCAGGTGCCGCTCTGGCTGTGCGCAGCCGCCGGCGCGCCGTTCGGTTTCGCCGCCACTATGGCCCACGGCCGCGGCTACCGGCTGACGGCGGGAGGTTTTCTCTACATCAACACCCGTGCTATCGATCTTCTCCGCCGACAGACGGTCCCAGCCTCCGAGAGCCGCTCCATCGGCCCTCGCACCGTATGGCACCACCACACCCGGCTGCGGGTGCTGCTCGGGTTTATGAACGGAGTGGCCATCGGACTGCTGGCCGGAGTGTTCGGGTTCCTCTGGTCCTACGAGCCGGAGCAGGTGCTGCGCCTGGTTGCCGCCGCCGCAGTCCCGCCCGCCCTCTTCTCCGGCCTGGTCACGAACATCGCCTTCTCCACCACCCTCACCGCCGTACAACTGAAGGCCCGCGCGGGCACCCCCGTACGGCTGGTCCGATTCCTGGAGGACGCCCACCAGCGCAACCTGCTCCGCGCCGTAGGTCCCGTCTACCAGTTCCGCCACGCCCGACTCCAGGAACGACTGACCCGCGACCACTAGGGCCTGTTGCGAAAGTGGATCTTGTTCGTGGATGATCACGCTTTGTGGGACGTGGGGATCTGACGAACGGCCAGTGGGCCCGGCTGGAGCCGTTGCTGCCGAAGGGCGTCAAGCCGGGCCGTCCGCCGGTGTGGACGCGGCGACAGCTGATAGACGGCATACGGTGGCAGACCCGGACCGGCGCTCCCTGGCGCGATGTGCCGGAACGCTACGGTCCCTGGGACCGGGCCTATGACCTGTTCCGGCGCTGGCAGCGCGATGGCACCTGGGCCAGGATCGTCACCCGGCTGCAGGCCGAGGCCGACGCGAAGGATCTGATCATCTGGGACGTGAACGTCGACTCCACCGTCTGCCGGGCCCATCAGCATGCCGCCGGGGCATCGAAAAAGGGGATCTACAGAAGGAGCCGCCCGGCGGCATCACCGTCGAGCCGGCCGACCACGGGCTCGGACGCTCCCGGGGCGGGCTGACCACCAAGATCCACCTCGCCGTCGAGCAGGGGCAGAAGCCGCTGTCGGTGGTGATCACGGCCGGACAACGAGGGGATTCCCCGCAGTTCGAGCCGGTCCTGGAGGCCATCCGGGTACCCCGGATCGGCCTGGGACGGCCGCGCAAGCGCCCGGACCGGGTGCGGGCCGACAGGGCGTACGACTCCCGCAAGAACCGCGCCTACCTGCGCCGACGTGGAATCAAGGCGACGATCCCCGTCCCGGCGGACCGGGTCCGCAACCGCAAGAGGCTCGGCTCTCACGGCGGTCGGCCGCCGAAGTTCGACAAGACCGACTACCGCGAACGCCACGCGGTTGCGGGATCAATCGCCTCAAGCGCCACCGTGCGGTGGCCACCCGCTATGACAAGTTGGCCGTCCGCTACGAGGCCACCGTGCTGGTCGCGGTCCTGAACGAATGGCTGTGACCAGCAGCAGAATCGTCCTCATCGGTCACCTTGTAGCCAGGGACAGAGGGCCAGCGGACCGTCAGAACCACGGACTCTTCCTCCGCGAACCAGGAGTGATCGACGCCCCGGCCCCATACAACGTAGTCCCCCTGCTCGGCCAGGAGAACACCACGCCCGGGCAGTTCCACCCGGAAGCGCCCGCTGATCAGGACCAGCAGGGCGGTGCGCTCTTCGCCGGTCACCCACTGAGCCCGCTCATCGCCCTGCGGGTGGACACCCCACTTGATCTCCACGTCCTCGCTATGCCGAGGATCGGAGACGTCCTTGAAGTGCCCCAGCAGCCACCCCCGGTCCAGAGCCGCGTCCTTGCCGGCATTACCCACATACACGCTGTCGGTCATGGCTCCGGAAGGTAGCAGCCAGCCGCATCAGCACTCACAGCAGCAACTACCGCCACTTTCACAACAGGCCCTAGGGCCTGTCTGACAAATGATCACCCGTGGACTCGCGGAGCCAGAGGATCAAGGAAGCCAGGACAACTCCGGCACGGTAGCGGTCGCCGAGCTTGTCGAACCGGGTCGCGATCGCGCGGAACTGCTTGAGGCGGGCGAAGCATCGTTCGACGACGTTGCGGTCGCGGTAGGTGACCTTGTCGAAGGTCGGCGGCCGGCCGCCGAGGGCTCCGCGTCGGTGGCGGTTGGCCGCCTGGTCGCGGCGCTCGGGGATCGTGGCAGCGATGCCCCGGCGCCTCAGCAGATGGCGGATGGACCTGCTGGAATACGCCTTGTCACCCAGCACACGATCTGGTGTCGTGCGCGGGCGGCCCGTGCCGAGGCGCGGGGTGCGGATGCCGTCGAGGACCTGGCCGAACGCCGTAGCGTCGTTGACGTTGCCGGGCGTGAGCACAATCGACAGGGGCAGGCCCCGGCCATCGACGGCGAGATGGACTTTGGTGGTCAGTCCGCCTCGGGAGCGGCCGAGGGCCTGGCGCGCCTGCGAGCGGCCCGGATCTTCTAGTTCGTCCCCGTTCGCACCCCCTCTTTTTGCGGGCGCCGACTGCGTGTTGGTGGGCTCGGTTGATGGTGGAGTCGACGGAGACCGTCCATTCCACCCGGCCCACCGCGTCATCGCGGACCTGAACGTGCTCCAGCAACCGTGCCCAGGTGCCGTCCGCCTCCCAGCGGGCGAACCGCTCGTAGACGGTCTGCCACGGCCCGAACCGGTCGGGAAGATCCCGCCACGGAGCCCCGGTCCGCAGCCGCCACAGCACCCCGTTGACCACCTGCCGGTGATCACGCCACGGACGGCCCCGTCTGTCCACCTGAGGCAAAAGGGGCTCTATCCGCCTCCATGCCGCGTCCGTCAGCTCACCTCGACCTGCCACAAGATCAATTATCAGACCGGCTATAGAGTCCTGCCCGTGGTGAATCATCAGGACGAGACCAGGACGGCCTACGACGGTGTCGTTGAGCTGTACGCATCGCTGTTCGCAAACCGGCTGGAGACACAGCCTTTCTCCCGGGCCATGATCGGCACCTTCGCCGAACTGGTGCGCGCGACGGGCAACCCGCGGGCAGCGGACGTCGGGTGCGGGCCCGGACATCTGACAGCCATGCTGCACGAACTCGGCCTGGACGCCTTCGGACTCGACCTTTCCCCCGGCATGGTCGACCACGCCCGGCAGGCCCATCCGGCGCTGCGCTTCCAAGAGGCGCGGATGGAATCCCTGCCGATCGAGGACGCCGCGCTCGGCGGCGTACTGGCCCACTACTCAATGATCCACACCCCTCCTGGAGAACTTCCGGAACTGCTCACCGAACAGGTGCGCGTCCTGGCGCCGGACGGTCTGCTCCTGGTCTCCTTCTTCGGGACCGACGGACAAGAACCGGTCCGGTTCGACCACAAGGTGGCGCCCGCCTACAGCTGGCCGGTGGATCGCCTCGCCGAACTGCTGGGCGATGCTGGGCTCGATCCCTTCGCCCGGCTGCTCCACGATCCAGCCTCTGATCGGGGCTTCCTCGACGCCCATCTACTGGCCCGCCGTTCGTAGGCACTGCCCAGTCCCCCAGCCGATCGGCGCACCTCCAGATTGCCAGCTCAGCCGAATCTCGCTGATCAGACTGGAATTGTCAGACAGGCCCTAGCGGGTCATGCGTACTGGTGGAGCGTGTCGCCCTTCCACGCCATTGTCTTCGGCGGCATGACCCGCAACATCACCCACGCCGCACAGCGCCGGAAGAAGCTTCAGCGGACCGGCGCCGTTGGCTGCGACGAGAGGAACTCGCTCAGCAGCCCCGCCGGTGAAGCGGAGCGGTGAGCAGCAACTCGGGGCGCGCCGCGCCGATCGAAAGCAGCAGATACACCCCGGGCGAGGCACCCACCCACACCGCATCACCCACCGGGCACCCTGTCAGAGGAGGCTGCCGTTCGTCGCTGGGGGTTGTCCATGAGTCAGCGTTCTGATGCGGGCCATCCTGCCCGCAGGGCAGAGTGGCCCTGGTCATGGCAGTTGTTCAGGGAGGGTGTGCTTGATGCGTGCAAGGAACCTGTCGGTAGGAGCGCTGCTGGCGGCCAGTGTGACGGTCATGGCTGGTGCCGGACCGGTGACAGCGGCTGGTGGTCTTCTTCCTCATCCGGGTCCAGAGGGTCTTGTGTGGGTGCAGGAAAAGACTGGTGATGGAGGTGTGGCTTCGGGCGGGGCGTGGGAGGGGCTTCCTACGGTGTTGACGGTGGCGTGCGAGGGAGGGGGTTCCGTGGACGTGACGATGGAATCGCAGGGGTATCAGGTCGCCGGCTTCCCCGTGCATTGTCCCGTCGGCACCCCGGGCACGGGTTCGGTGGTCATGGACGCGGGGGTGGTGCGGTCCGGCTCGTTCACCATCGGCGTAGAGGCCTCTGACGACAGCATCCGCTGGGCCTTGACGGTGACCCAGCCCGAGTGACCCTCGCCAGCCTTCGCCATGACCAGCCTGGCCCACCCTGGCGGGCTGGTTCCGGAAGCGTGGCCGGAGGAGCCATCTCGTCGGCAAGCGCAGCGAACCGACTCAACCCGGCCCTTCTGCCGAGTTACCCCCGGCGGGAGGGCCGCCACCCGCCACCGGTGAGCATCTGCGCCCTGCCCACCGGCCCGTAAACCTGCCCGGGCACCGCTTCACCGAGCTAGTGCCGTATCAGGCAACGTTCGCCCGTTCTTGAAGCCGGAAATCGAGCTGCTGCCGTGGCGATTGCCGCATAGCCTGCTCGGCTGTGGACAGAGAGCGCAGTGCTCGGCAGCTTCGGCTGATCGGCGAGACGGTGGAGATCGCGAAGGCCCTCGGTGCGGAGGTGTGGCTCCGCGGGGGCTGGGCCATGGACTTCTTCATCGGCGAGATCACCCGTGACCACGTGGACATTGACTGGTTCGCCTGGGCGGAGGATGCTCCTGCTCTGACCGGCCGCCTGCTGTGTTCCGGCTATGAGCCTCTGTCCGGGCCGCCTGCCGATCAGCAGCTCGATTTCTGCAAGCAGGGCGTGGAGAGCAGCTTTGCTCTCTTGAGCAAAGACCGGTTCGGGCGCGTTGTGGTCGCTGGCGGTCCCTGGGCAGGGGAGGTGTGGCCGGAGGGCATGCTCGATGCTCCTGTTGGCCGTATCGGGGCGCTGCGGTGCCCGATCATCAGTCCGCGCGCCCAGATCGAGATCAAGCAGATGATGCCAGTCTGGGTTCCGGGTCGGCCCCGCCGGAGGAAGGACACTGAGGACATCGCCCGGCTGGAAGCGACCCTGCGAGAGCAGGGCGCCCGCCCGGCATGAGGGCGTGAACACGGGTGCAGCCGCTAACGTCTGCGCGTGGCAGAACGGGTGCGCTTACGCGAGATTGATGACGACGAGGGCCGGCGGCTGCTGAGGATCATTCGCCGCGGCTCCGGCTCAGTGGTGACCTGGCGGCGCGCGCAGATGGTGCTGCTGTCCGCGCAGGGCATGCTCGTTGCGAAGATCGCCGAGGTGACGTTCACCAGCTCGGACCGGGTCCGTGATGTGATCCACAACTTCAATGCCGACGGCTTCGACTCGCTCTACCCGAAGTACAAGGGCGGGCGGCCGAGGACCTTTACCCTCCCCGAGCGGCGCGAGATCAAGAAGATCGCCAAGTCCAAGCCGGGCGAACACGGCCTGCCGTTCTCGATCTGGAGTCTGGCCAAGCTGGCCGACTTCCTGGTCGCCGAGGGGGTGGTCGACGACATCAGCCACGAGGGCCTTCGGGTCCTGCTCCGCGAGGAGGGCGTGTCCTTTCAACGCATAAAGACCTGGAAGACCTCCCGCGACCCGGACTATGCCGCCAAGAAGGCCCGCGTCGAGCACCTCTACGCGATCGCCGACGGCGAGGTCATACCCGAGGAGGGCGAGCCCGAAGTCGTCTTCTGCCTGGACGAGTTCGGCCCGCTCAACCTCCAGCCCTACCCCGGCCGGCAGTGGACCGAGCGCGGCGGGAAACACAAGGCCCCCGACCGGGAGCCGAGGCCCCGCAGGCGGGCGACCTATACCCGCCCGCACGGGGTCAGGCACCTGTTCGCCGCCTACGACCTGGGCAAGGACAAGCTCTATGGCCACATCAAGCCGAAGAAGAATCGGACGAGGTTCCTGGAGTTCTGTCGCTACCTGCGCAGCCTCTACCCACTGTACATCCGCATCGCGATCGTGCTCGACAACTTCTCCCCGCACCTGACCACGAAGAAGGACACCCGGGTCGGTGAGTGGGCCGCAGCCAACAACGTCGAGTTCGCCTACACACCGACCAACAGCTCCTGGCTGAACCGCATCGAGGCCCAGTTCACCGCCCTGCGCTACTCCGCGCTGGACGGCACCGACCACGCCAGCCACGAGGAGCAGGGCAGCATGATCCGGCGCTACATCATCTGGCGGAACAAGCACGCCGCCGACGAACGACTACGTGAAGTGGTCGACAGGGCGAACGTTGCCTGATGCGGCACTAGTCTCCGGGTCCCTGAATACCGGGGTCCCCCGCTCCTCCCTGGCCCTTTACGGTGAGACCTTCTCCCAGTCCCGCCCCACCGCCGAAGCGATCGAGAGATACCCGCGCTCCCGCAACACGACGTCCGCCGCGTCCAGATCAGTGGCCGCGAACGAATCACGCACCTCACCGCCGCCCGCAAGGAGACTGACCCCAGGACCAACTGCGGCTCTCACCGGTCTCGCTGGTGACGGTGAAGGACCACTGGTCCGTGGGCACGTGCGGGGTCGGCCCTGCCGACAGCACGGGAAAGGATTCGGTGGGGTACTGGCCAGGGGGACCTCCTGAACTCCTCCGGATACGGAGACCTCCGTCCCACCTGGACATCCCTCCCTGGACGCGCGAGATCCTTCGCCGGGCGGCCGCGTATTTCGCTCGGGAGGTGAAGTGGGCCCTCACCAAGAGCCATTGTCAGGGTGTCCACTCCAAAGGATCAGCCTCACACCTTGCGACGTATCAGGTCATGGACGCGGGCGGAAAACAACCAGATGAAATCAGCTGACGACGCGGATCAGGAAGGGGTCCATATCGTCGTTGTCGACATCAACGGCCCGGAATCCCGCAGACTGCAGGACAGAAATAAGGGTTGCGTGCATGCGACTATTAACGAAGCCATAGTGCTGAAGAGCGTGTGCCTTATTTCCTTCTTTCTGGGCGCCCTCTATCGCGGCGCTGGCGAAGTCATGCGCAACGCTCCACCAGACGAAAACTCCGCCCTCAAGACCTTTACTTGGATCGACCGAAAGCAGGACGCCACGCGGGTCCTCCTGGCTCTGACCCTCCTGATGCACCGTGAATCCGGCTGCCTCCAAGGCATCGCAGACTCTGCGGGCCAGCTGCTCCCGGGTACGCAACTCATTTTCGTGCGCTCGCTCTATCATCACTCTTCTTTGTGAGGTTGAAGTGAGGGACGGGATCATCATAGTGCCCGCCCCTCACCCTAAACAGATCATCTGCTTCCGAAGCTCAGGGGCGCCCCTGCGCTTGGATCATCTGGAGAAGCATTCGCTTTGTCGCCGAATTCAGCGTCCTGTCAGACCCGTACATTACAGACCACGAAATTTTTGTTCCTTCCTCCAGGACGTTCTCTAGGTTAGGGCCACACACGGCGCACGGCTGCCTCTCGCTGTAGAGAGCGGTGATCTTCTTCGGCGACACGTCGGCCTTCGCAAGCTGAGCGAGGATGTCGCTCTCCGCATGCAGCCCTTGCTCATACTTGCTGAAGCCGACGACAAAGTCACCGTACTCCGGATGGTTCCATCCCGGTACATGGGCAACCGCGACGTTCTTCTGACCGAAGGTTCCGAATCCGGCCTTGATCCTTGCCTTGAACGCCATGTTCGCAAGGGGAGTGCTGTTGTAGGCGATCAGTCCGTCACAGGAGTACTCGGGAACCGGACTCCCGATAGTTCCCATCGGAACGACAGTCGCAGCGTGCGACATCGGTGCGGCATGGGCGCCCCGCGAAACCTTCCGACAGGAAGAGTGAAACTTTTCCGCCATCTTTCCGGCGATTCCGGCGACAGCTTCATCGGACAGCTTGAGGACGCTTAGCGCTCTCCACGCGTCAAGGAAGCCGATACCGGTCCGGGCGGCACCGTCCACAGCCCGGATGGCATCGGCGATGGGACGGATGACCTTTCCGACGAACAGTGCTGCTACATCCACAGCGGCCCAGACGCAGCCGCCCCAGCTTCCGTTCGCACCTCCAGGGGTGAGCTTCTGGGCGCAGCGGATCCAGCTACCGAAGAGGATGTCAACGGGGTCGACGCCTTGCTGGTACTCCCCGATCGTGATGGTGTGTGTGACCTTGGTGGTCAGGGTGTCGGTCTTGGTCTCGCCCAAGTACAGCGTGTCGCTTGAGAAGCACGTGTTGTCGAATACCTCGACGGCGCACAGGAACAGGTCGAGGTCTGCCTTGTAGCTGATCTCCTGGGTCATCGTGCAGTCGCCCTTGTAGGCGAGCTGGTCCCACCAGCCGTCGCAGCCGCCGGTCTTCTTCAGGACCTTCGGCTCGCCGACCTGCTCGATGCGGTCGATGACATAGAAGACTCCACCGACGGATCCGCCAGATGTGTCCGGGACAGTTCCGGTTTCGATCTGGACCGCGTTCCCCGCATCCTCCGCTTGCTTTGCGGCTTCTTGGGCGGACTCGGCGTATGCCTGGGCGTCCTTGGCGGCTTCCTCGGCGGCCGTGGCGGCGGCGTCGGCCCGCTCGGCGGCGACTCTGGCCTGGTCGGCGGATTCTTCCGCCCGGGTGGCCGCTACGCGGGCGGCCGCGGCGTCGAGAGCGGCGGCGTCTGCGGAGGTGCGGGCTGACTCGGCGTGACCCTCTGCGCGGCCGGCAGCCTTGTCCGCAGCGGCCGCGTCGGCGGTGGCCTGGGACTGGTACCCGATGGCGCGGGCCAGCGACTGCTGCGCCTTCGCCGCCGCAGTCGCCGCTGCGGCTGCGTGGTCCAGTGCCTCCTTTGAATAGCCGCGGCCGTCCGCGGCGTGCTTGGCGGCGTTCGCCGCATGCTGGTAGGCAGCCTTGGCGTCACCCTGCGCCTGGTCGGCAATGGTTTGGGCGGCTGATGCCTCCTGCGCGGCGTTAAGGGCGTGCGCGTTCGCGACGGCCTTCTGCTGCTCGGCAATGCTCTTCGCCGCCTGGCCGGACAGAACCACGAGTGAAGCGGCAGAATCCTTGGTGACGTACGGCGAGCCGAGCTGGATGGCATCGTTCGCGGGGGCCGCCACCTGCCCCGCCGCCTGCCCGGCATCCATCGCGGCCTGAGCGGTGACGTAGGCGAATCCGGCTGCCTTGGCCGCTGCGGCGGTGGCTTTGTTGGCCTCGGTTTTGGCCGCGTCGGCCTGAGTTTTGGCTGTCTTCGCCTTCGTCTCGGCCTCGTTGGCCATCTTCACTGACAGGGCGGCATCGGCTGATGCTCGCTCAGAGGCGTCGATGGCGTCCGCGGCTGCGCTGGTCGCGGTACTGACCGCGGCGTCCGCCTGCAGCTTCGCCGCCCGTGCCCCGTCCGCGGCGGCCCGGGAGCTCTTCGCCGCCGCCTCCGCACGGGTCGCCGCGGCGTCCGCGTCAACCGCGGCCTTCGTGGCCGCGTCGGCGGCGTTTTCAGCCCGGCCTGCTGCCGCCTCGGCGTCGTTCGCGTGACGGTCGGCTTCATTGGCCGCCGCCCGCGCGGCGTCCGCCGCATCGCCCGCGTCCAGGGATTCGGCGTAGGCGTTTTTGGCGTCCGCCTTGGCCCGGGCCGCTTGCGCCTTCTGCTGCGCGTCCCAGGCGTCGTCGCGCAGTTCCTTGGCGCGGTCGCGGGAGGTTTGGGCGTCCTTCTGCCGGGCCACCGCGGTGGCCTCCGAGGCCTCGGCCTTGCCCTTGGCGGTCTCGGCCTTGGCCGCTTCGGCATCCGCCGTCTTGCGGTGCTGCGCCGCCTCCGTCTTCTTGAGGTCGGCGGTTTCCTTCTCCTTCTTCGCCGTGGCCTCTTCAGCCTCGGCCTTCAGCCGTTTGGCATGCGCGTCGGCCGCCGCTGCTTTGGCGTCCCCCTCCGCCGCCAGGGACACGGTGAGCTTAGCCTCGGCCAGCTCCTTTTCCTTCTTTGCACTGTCACGATGCGTTTTGGCCGCGTCCGCCGCAGCCTTGGCCTGCAGTTCGGCCCGGTAGGCCGCCTGTTTACGGAACTCAGCCTTGCTTTGCGCGGCCTGCGCCAGCGCCCGCTGAGCAATCGCTTCACTGTCCGCAGCAGCCGCACGGGTGGCCGCCTCAGCAGTCTCGCCCGCCTTCGACAGTGCGATGACAGCAGCAGCCGCACCTTGGGTGACCTGAGCCTTCTGCTGGCCCACCAGCAGACCACGGCCCCTGGGCGCCCCGTTGGCGTCTGCGATCGCATACGCCGCCTGCTCAGCGGTGACGGTCGCGGTCTGAGCGGCCGTGGCCGCCGTGACCTGACGCTTCAACTCAGCCAGCTCAGCCTTCGCCCCCGCCCGCGCCGAACTCAGTCGCGCCGACGCCTTAGTAAACTGCGCCGCAGGCGGAACGGATCCGTTATGGCCACCATCTGGGCTGTTCGCGAGGACCGTGAATTGTACCTGCTGCAAGGGATCATTGGCACGGCAGGTGCCCGTTACCGCAGTTCCGGCGGCTGCGCCGTAATGCTTCAGGCAACTTCCCGATCCCAAGTTCTCCAGGTTTGCCTTCGTCCGGACGCTGAATTTCCATGCCTGAGCGAGTGTGCCGTTACAGGATGAGATCTGCATTCTTTGATTAGTGGCGCGGTCGAGGCATTTCCCCGACTTCACGTGCTTAAGGCTATAGCCGCCACCGTAGCCCCCGTTGACGCTCCACGTGTGGCCGTCCGTCGCGGCGCAGTTGATGACCCCGACGCCAGTGCCGTTCGCGGCGCTGGAACCCACTGTGCCAAGGCACTTGCCAGACGTGCCCGGGATAAGAACGTTCATCGGGGAGGAGCCGATCCAGCCGATACCGCCCGACGACCAGTAGTCCTGCCAGCGCGTGATGTGGTCGGCGACCCATGAGTGGCCAAGCAACTGTCCCATGGACTCGGATGCCTTGGTGAGAGCCTGGACGGCGTTCCTGTTAGCGCTCAGAATTTCGTTGCGCTTCGCGGCCTGCGAGCCGATCTCCTGCTGCCATTCCGCCCCGGCGGTCGCGGAGACCTCGCCCAGAACCTTCTCCGGATCCATCGGATCACGCCAGGAACAGGCCGCGAAACGGGATTTGAGGTCCTCGACCGCGACCCGGTGCTCCGCGGTACCCGGCACTGGACCCCTATTCGGAAACCCCCCCGAGCTCAGAAAAGAGCGTGCATTGTCCGCACCCATCGGCTCAAAGGAGTCGCCCAGAAGGTGCTTATAGGCTTCGTTCAGGGCGCTCTGACGGTTCCAGTCGGGGGAGGACCTGTCGGGCTCGCTGCCGTACAGTGATTGCCCCACAGCCTTGACGGCAGCGATGGTCTGCTCGTCGGCCAGCGGGGTCGCGTCCTCGTAGAACTCGCTCTCGCTCTTCCAGAATCTGTCGGCGATCCACCCTGTGAGACCGGTCCGGTAATGGAAGCGCTCTCGAGCGTCACCTCTTGTCCCGGGCGGCCACTCGAAGTCGGCCACAGACTGAAACCCACCCGGCGACTCGAGGCCCGTGATCGTCCAGCTGTCTTGGAGCGTGTGCAGCCGCTTCAGCTCGACGTCTGCGACGTCCTTGTCTGTCTGGTAAGCGGCGCCGAGCGGTGTTCCCCTCCAATAGTTCCGATCCGCCAGCTCACGCAGCCGCTCGGGACTCTGATTCAGTCCATCCTTCGCCGTAGCGGACATCGACGTTCCGCCCAGCCGCAGCACATCACTCATCAGGCACTGGTCCTGCCGCAGTTGCTCGGCGGGGGTGTCCTCGTTCCAGTCAAAGTCGGCGGCCAACTCGACAGGGGGTGTATGGGGGCTGCTACCCACGCCTGCTCCAGCCAGCAAAGCGATGGCAAGCAGAGGCGGGAGCAGACGGCCGGTCAAACGTGAAGCTCGAAGCAGGGGCCTGTACGACCCTGCGGGTCTGTAGCGCAAAGGAGAACCGTCTCTGGTAGGGAAGGCGACCGGCAGAATTCGCGCGGCCGATATGGCCCCACGGCCTCGGTCCCCCCGAACCAGATGGTCCCTCAAACTGCTGGCCGAATGGAACAAACGTCCGACCTGGAACTGGATACTACATAGAGGACCGGATCTTGGACAGACGGTTATGAGGCTAATTCAGAGGCTCAGCAGGGAGGGCCGGCCACCGTCCCACCAGCATCGGTGGTCTCGACCAGGACAACTCCGCCGTCACCGGTTCCGCCGAGGCCGGCGACGAGTTCGGGGCGGCACTGGCCATGACCGCCTACCGCCCCTCCGGCGCCACCGCTGCGACCAGTTCGCTGCTGGCCATCGGCTCGCCCGGCGAGACCACGGCGGTGGGCGGTGCGGACAAGACCGAAGCGGGGCGTGTCGTTCTCGTGCAGGTCAACCCCGATAAGTCCTGGACCTACCTGCGCGAGCTGCGCCAGGGCGATGTGGGCGACTCCGTCACGGGAGCCTCGGAGACCGGGGACCGGATGGGAGAGAGTCTGACCGCGATCAACACCGCTCCCCGAGCCGTCGGGACCGCCGCCACCATGGTCGTCGCCGTGGGCACGCCCGGTGAGCAGATCGGTACCGCCACCACGGCGGGTGCGATCCACACGTTCTCCATGCTGGGAGCAGCCGGCGACAACGACCTGTGGATCGAGGCCGGTGACGGTTATGGCATTCCCGGCACCCCAGCCGAGCAATGCTCAAGATCTGTGGATCGGGCTCGGGAGGGGTGCCTCGCGGAACGCGGAGGGCGTACCTTCCCGAGTGATCGACTTCTGGTCATCGAGTAGGCCCGCGTTGCAGCGCGGGTCGGGAAGGCACGCCCGTGCTGAGCGTAGTCAACGAGGACGGCACCACCCACAGCGGCTCCCTGATGGACGACATCGTCCGTGAGGGAGCCCGTCGGATGCTCGCCGCGGCCTTGGAGGCTGAAGTCAACCAGTACATAGCCGAGTTGGCGGGCGAGCGGGACGAGGCCGGTCACCGTCTGGTGGTCCGCAACGGCCACCACCGCGAGCGGACGGTGACCACCGCCGCCGGGCCGATTGTGGTGAAGGCGCCGCGGGTGAACGACAAGCGGGTCGACGGCGAGACGGGCGAGCGCAAGCGGTTCTCGTCCAAGATTCTCGCCCCCCCCTGGTGCCGGAAGTCCCCGAAGATCAGCGAGGTCCTGCCCCTGCTCTACCTGCACGGCCTGTCCTCCGGCGACTTCGTGCCCGCGATGGAGCAGTTCCTCGGCTCGGCCGCCGGGCTCTCGCCGGCCACGGTGACCCGGCTGACCAAGCAGTGGAGCGAGGACCACTCCGCCTTCCAGGACCGGGACCTGTCCGGATCCGACTACGTGTACGTGTGGGCCGACGGCGTCCACCCCAAGGTCCGCCTCGGCCAGGCCCGCTCCTGCGTCCTGGTCCTCATGGGCGTGCGCACCGACGGCAGTAAGGAGCTGATCGCGCTCGCCGAGGGCCTGCGCGAGTCGACCGAGTCCTGGGCCGACCTCCTGCAGGACTGCCGCCGGCGCGGCATGCGCGATCCCGAGCTCGTCGTCGGCGACGGAGCCATGGGACTGTGGCGGGCCCTGGCGGAGGTGTTTCCGCAGGCCAGACATCAAAGGTGCTGGGTTCATAAGACCCGGAACGTGGTCAATGCCCTGCCGAGATCGGCCCAGCCCGGCGCGAAGAAGGCACTGCAGGAGATCTACAACGCCGAGGACCGCGATCACGCCGAGAAGGCGGTGAAGGACTTCGGGCGCGCCTACGGCGCGAAGTGCCCAAGGCCGTCAAGAAGATCACCGACGACGTCGATGAACTCCTGGCGTTCTACGATTCCCGGCCGAGCACTGGGTCCATTTGCGCACGACGAATCCGATCGAGTCGACCTTCAGCACGGTGAAGCTGCGGACCAAGGTCACCCGCGGTGCCGGCAGCCCGGCCGCGGCCCTGGCGATGGTGTTCAAGCTCGCCGAGTCCGCCCAGGCCCGCTGGCGCGCGATCACCGCACCCCACCTCGTCGCCCTCGTCCGCAACGGCGCCCGCTTCGAACTCGGCGTCCTGGTCGAGCGTGAGCGGGAGGTTGCGGCATGAGTGAGCCCAAGGAACTCCCGCTGCTGTTCCTGGACGTCGACGGGCCTCTCCTGCCGTTCGGTGACGGCCCGCAGCGCGAGCCGTCAGGCACCGCGACAGATTCGCACCTGACGCGGCTCGACCCGCACCTCGGGCCTCGCCTCGCGGCACTGCCGTGCGAGCTTGTCTGGGCCACCACCTGGGAGGAGACGGCGAACACCGACATCGCACCGCTGCTCGGCCTGCCGCCGCTGCCGGTCGTGCACTGGCCGGAACCCTCCGACGCGCAGGAACGCGAGGACCAGTGGTTCGGGCTCCACTGGAAGACCCGAACCCTGGTGGCATGGGCGGACGGACGCCCGTTCGTCTGGGTCGACGACGAGATCACCGACGCCGATCGGGACTGGGTGTCCACCCGCCACCCCACACCGGCCTTCCTCCACCGCATCGCGTCGTCCCGCGGCCTCACCAACGAAGACTTCGCAGTCCTCGATCAATGGCTGCGGGCCACTTGGAGGGAGCAATGCTCAATACCTGTGGATCACTCCTGACGGAAGGAGGCGTACCTTCCCGATGGATCGATCGATAGGTCATCGAGCAAGGCCGACGTTGCCGCGTCGGTCGGGAAGGCACGCCCGTGCTTACGGTAGTCAACGAGGACGGCAGCACGCCAAGCGGCAGCTTGCTGCTGGATGAGATCGTCCGGGAGGGTGCGCGGCGGATGCTGGCCGCCGCGCTGGAGGCCGAGGTCAACGCCTATATAGCCGAGTTGGCCGATGAGCGCGATGCCAACGGGCGCCGCCTGGTGGTCCGCAACGGCTATCACCAGCCCCGGCAGGTCACCACCGCGGCCGGCGTGGTCGAGGTGAAGGTGCCGCGGGTGAACGACAAGCGCGTCGACGAGGCCACGGGCGAGCGCAAGCGGTTCTCCTCCGCGATTCTGCCGCCGTGGTGCCGCAAGTCGCCGAAGATCAGCGAGGTACTGCCGCTGCTCTACCTGCACGGACTGTCGTCCGGCGACTTCGTGCCCGCCCTGGAGCAGTTCCTCGGCTCCTCCGCCGGGCTCTCTCCGGCGACGGTCACCCGGCTGACCCAGCAGTGGCAGGCCGACCACGCCGCCTTCATGGACCGTGACCTTGCGGAGGTCGACTACGTGTACGTGTGGGCCGACGGCATCCACCTCAACGTCCGCCTGGAGGAGACCAAAGCCTGCGTCCTGGTGCTCATCGGGGTCCGCGCCGACGGCTCCAAGGAACTGGTCGCGCTCAAGGACGGCTACCGCGAGTCCGGTGAGTCGTGGGCCGACCTGCTGCGGGACTGCGCCCGCCGAGGCATGCGCGCCCCGTTGCTCGCGGTCGGGGACGGTGCTCTGGGCTTCTGGAAGGCGCTGGCCGAGGTGTTCCCCTCCACCCGCGAGCAGAGGTGCTGGGTCCACAAAACCGCAAACGTGCTCGACTCCCTGCCGAAGTCCGCGCAGCCGGGAGCGAAGAAGGCCATCCAGGACATCTACAGCGCCGAGGACAAGAAGCACGCCGAGGCGGCGATCAAAACGTTCGTGCAGCTCTACGGGGCGAAGTTCCCCAAGGCCGTCAAGAAGATCACCGACGACCAGGCCGAGCTGCTGACGTTTTACGACTTTCCGGCCGAGCACTGGATCCATCTGCGGACCATGAATCCGATCGAGTCCACGTTCGCCACGGTCCGGCTGCGGACCAAGGTCACCCGCGGCGCCGGCTCCCGCACCGCCGCCCTGGCGATGGTCTTCAAGCTCGTCGAGTCCGCCCAGCAGCGGTGGCGGGCCGTGAACGCGCCCCACCTGGTCGCCCTCGTCCGGGCCGGAGCCCGCTTCGAACGCGGTCGGCTCGTCGAACGCCCCGAGGCGGTTGCGGCATGATCGAGGCCAGCCGATTCCCTGGGGGCCGACGTGACATGGTCTGAACACGTGGTGGTGCGAGACGGCGTCCGGCTTGCCTGCCGGGACTGGGGCGGGCCGGGACTGCCCATCGTGCTGCTGCACGGCCTGGCCGGTCACGCGGGGGAATGGGACGTGCTGGCAAGGCGCTTGAGCTCCCGGTATCGGGTCGTCGCGGTCGACCAGCGCGGGCACGGCGCCAGCGAGCGCCACCCGCGGGACGTCTCCCGCGCCGCCTACGTCGCCGACGTCATCGCCGTTGTCGATCAGCTGGCGCTGCAGCGGCCCGTCCTGGTCGGCCAGTCGCTGGGCGGGCATACGGCCATGCTCACCGCCGCCGCACATCCCGGGCTCGTCCGCGCGCTCGTGCTCGTCGAGGCCGGCCCCGGCGGTGCAAACCCGAACAGCCCCGCGGACATCGGCGGATGGCTCGACTCATGGCCGACACCGTTCCCCTCACGCGAAGCGGCAGCCGCGTTCCTCGGTGGCGGACCGGTCGGCGCAGGCTGGGCGGCCGGGCTGGAGGAACGCGAGGGCAGATGGTGGCCTCGCTTCGACCGGGACGTGATGGTCCGCTCGCTGGCGGAGAACGCCCAGCGTTCCTTCCGACACGAGTGGGGGCAGGTCGCGTGCCCCACCCTGGTCGTCCTGGCCCAATCCAGCTTCATCCCTGCGCAGGAAGCCGACGAAATGCTCCGGCAACGACCCGCCACCATGGCCATGAGCATCCCCGGCACCGGCCACGACCTGCACCTGGAACAGCCCGAGATCCTGCACACCGCGCTCTCGGACTTCATCGAGGGCCTCGCCTGAAACTCCTGCGCGGTCACAACGACACCGAAGGCAGGCCCCGCACATAGCCACCGATCCACAGGTCTTGACAATTGCTCGCTTCGGGCCGGTAGAGGTCCTGCCGTCGGTCCGTAGCATCGGGCACTTCCGCTCCAGGGCGATCGGCCCCGACAGCAGCCCCGAGCCGTACCGCTCCGCACTCGCGACGGCGTGGTTCCAGCACACCACCGACGTGCCGTCCGAGGACCGCGCGGAGCCCGGACCGCTGCGCATCCCCTGGGACGAACCGGCAAGGGACTTCGAGCTCCAGGTCAGCGCTGCTGCCACTGCTCCCGGGTGATCCCGTAGCGCACTCCCCCCTGGTCCGCACCGTCGAGCACCTGCATGTCCTCCGGAACCGGGATCTCGCCCGTAAGCGTCAGGCCGGCCTTCTCCATGACGCGGCGGGAGCGGCTGTTCACGACTAGCGTCTCGGCCCAGACCGAGCGCATGCCGAGCTCGGTGAACCCCTTGTGCAGCAACGCCAGCGAGCCCTCGGTGGCGTAGCCCCTGCCCCAGGCCGCCTTGCGCAGACGGTAGCCCAGCTCGGCATCCTCGCGCGGTCCTTCGCTCTCGGGCCACAGCGAGAACCAGCCGATGAACGCGCCGCCGTCCTTCTCGTGCACGGCGAACAGACCAAACTCACCCTGCCACCGCCGGTACTCCGCGACGATGGCCGGCATGACGAGCTCGCGCATCTCCGCGGCAGGCCTCTCCGCCTCGCCGGGGGGAAGGTAGCGCATCACCTCGGGGTCGCTGTTCAGCTCGATCAACAAGTCCGCGTCCTCGAGAGTGACATGGCGCAGGATCAGCCGCTCGGTCTCCAGGTAGGTATCCACGGGCGCGGATCCTGCCCGAGACGGGCAGCCCAGCTCAACAGGTTTTCGCCGCGCCCCGCCGGTCGGGAACGGACCCGGCACTCAGGGTTCTCCGGTCTCAGACCGATGCGGTCAGGTGGAGCGCGAGGACTGCCCGGACGATGGCGGTGATGCGGGTGGTGCTGCGTGATGCGGGTGGTGCTGCATCGGAGTTTGCGCAGGAGTCGCCAGGTCTTGAGGGTAGCCATGGCCTGTTCGCCGAGCGCGCGGATCTTGGCGTGAGAGCTGTTGACGGCCTGCTGACCTGCGGACAGCTTCTCCCAGCGGCCACGGTAGGGAACCCGCACCGTACCGCCCGCTCCCTGATACGCCTTGTCGGCCCAGCAGAGGATGTCCGCCTGGGCGGCCAGGGTGTCGATGATGCCGTGGGTGCGGGCGGCGCGGATGTCGTGCACCGCGCCGGGCAGGGCGTCCGAGGCCCACAGCAGACGCCCGAACGGATCGGCGATGACCTGCACGTTCATCCCGTGCTTCTTGTGTTTTCCGGAGTAGTACGGGCGGTCAGCGGCGATGCGGTCGATCGGCAGCAGCGTCCCGTCGAGGATCACGAACGCCTCGCGCGCTGCCGTCCGGACGGCCGTGGCGAGGTCAGGCGCGAGAGCGGTCAGGACCTCGACTGCCTCGGCCACATACCGGTGGACCGTGCTGGTCCCGACGCCGAAACCGGCCGCGAGCTGCGCGTAGGTGTGTCCGCACCGCAGGTGGGCCAGGACCAGCAGGGCTTGGCCGTCCGCCGGAAGCCGACGCCACCGCGTACCCAGTTCACGGCGCCGGGCAACCAGCAGGCGGGACAGGAACCGAAGGGCCGAGCTGGACAGATCGATCCCCGATGGGTAGACAAGCACATGAAGCTCCGGGCAGACAGGTTGATCTTGGTCAACAACCCATACACCAGGAGCTTCACCTCTTCCCGCACGCGGCCCCACACCAACTCACGCCGCTGTCAGCCAGGTTGGAAAAGGCTCCGTAACGCGATATCACTGAGGTGTCCTGGTCGGCCGAGATCGGCAGGCTGCTGTGGGCCTCACCCGCTCTGCCCGGCTCCACTCACGACCTGACCGCCGCCCGCACCCATGGGATCCTCGACAGCCTGGCCGACGCGGGGCTCAGGTGCTGGGCCGACGGTGGCGAGCAGGCCCAACCCGATCCGCGCGTTCGCCTGAAGACGCTCCGCCGACTCCTTCAGCGCGGCGTCCCGCGCAACGACCATCCGCTCGCCCTGCGTGATGGCCACGGCACCGGCTTCCGCGGTGTTCCCGGTTCCCGCAGACGCGCTTGTGGAAAAGGCTCAGTCATACGCATGCCGCTAAATCCACAGAGGGGTCCGTACCGGTCGACCTCAGCAAGTGGCTACTGGCGATCACTCCGATCGTCCTGTTGCTTCTGCTGCTGTCGGTATTTCGGTGGAAGGCACCGCAGGCAGGGCCTCTGGGCATGTTTCTGGCTGCCGCCGTGGCTGTGATTTTCTTCCGTACGTCGTGGGAAACGGCCGCCGTCGGTATGGGAAGGGGGCTATGGGACGCCGTCTTCATCCTCCTTGTCATCTGGCCGGCACTGCTCCTCTACCAAGTAGGGGTGGCATCCGGCGCATTCGAGGGTCTGCGCCGCGGTCTCTCCCGTTACAGTCGCAACCACGTTTTCCTGGTCCTTGCCTTCGGCTGGGTCTTCGTGTCCTTTATGCAGGGAGTCGCCGGCTTTGGTGCGCCCATCGCGATCGTCGCTCCTCTGCTACTGGCCATTGGTGTGCGGCCGGTGTACGCGGTGGTGATTCCGCTCATCGGGCACGCATGGGCAAGCATGTTCGGCACGCTCGGTATCGGCTGGATCGCACTGCTTCAGGTCGTCGACATCCAGGACGAACTGGCGACAGCGCTCGCAACGGCCGCTCTGCTCGCGCCGGTGACGCTGGTGTCCGGCGTGACGATCGCCTGGATGGCCGGCAAGGGGCCTGCTTTGCGGCTGGCATGGCCATTCATTCTGATCATTGCCGTTCTCCACGGCGGAATCCAGTTCGTGATCATGTACTGGGAACCCTTGCTGTCCAACTTCCTGGCCGGTGCGGTCGCACTCGTCGCGCTCTACCCCTTGTCCCGCTGGTCGCGATACAGCGAACCCGCTCATGACGTCAAGGACGCCCCTGCGATGCGGGAGCGCGGTGGTGAGCAGGAGCAGTCGGAAGACGGTGCCGATGCTGCCGTGATGGGGTTGTCGTGGGCCCTGCTGCCCTACGTCGTCCTAACCGTCGTGTCCGTACTGACACTGGCCATCGGCCCAGTGGAAGACCTGCTGGGGAAGTGGGAGTTTGGCCCACCCCTCCCTGAGGTGTCCACCGGATACAACGTCGTAACCGAAGGCGAGAATTCGTACTCGCCCATCGCGCCGCTCACCCACCCCGGCTTCGCGCTGCTGGTGGCCGTACTGGTCAGTTGGTTGGCGTTCCGGGCGAAGGGCTTTTTCGAGGCGCAGGAGCGGCGCGAGGGCCGCACCTCTTTCTGGGCCGAGCTGGCGGCCAATGCCACTCCCGCATCGGTTGCCATCATGTCCTTCCTGGTCCTGGCGAGCATGATGCAAGTCTCCGGCCAGACAGAACTGCTGGCTCAGGGCGTCGATGAAGTGCTGCCCCCGATGGTCTGCGCCTTTGCCTCTGCCTACATCGGAATCCTGGGCGCCTTCCTGACTTCCAGCAGCACATCGGCAAACGTACTGTTCGGCCAGCTCCAGCAGGACATCGGCGTTGGTGCCGGACTGCAGCCGAGTGGCTTCCTCGCTGCCCAGGGCGCAGGCAGTTCGCTGGGCAACGTGTTCGCGCCGGCCAACATCGTGCTCGGTACCGGCACGGCCGGAATCATCGGCCAGGAGCATCAGGTGTTGCGTAAGACCCTGCCATGGACGCTCGCGGTCGGCGCCCTCGTCGGTCTGCTCACGCTAGTGCTGGTGTAAAACCCACACCGCACCACCTATCCACAGACTCCAGGAGGAACCATGAAGGAAAACGACTGGCTGCTCGTATCCCTAGTGCTGTTCCTGGTCGCACTGCCCGTGCTGAGCCTGGGCACGTATCACGACGTGCCGCCACTGTGGATCTTCGGGCTCGTGCTTGTCGTCGTGGCCGGGCTCGTTCCTGTAATCCTGCGCTTCGCTCCTTCACCTGGCGACAACGGGAAGGACGAGTAAGCCGCTCTGCACGGCACGTCGTGCAGATGAGATATCTGGACGCTGCCGTGACGCCCGTCAGCTACTCGTTCCTCCCCCACCCTCACGCGTCAATGGAACGCGTCGATACCATCGGAAGGTTGACATGGCTGCGCCCATTGGTCCCCGCACTGGACGGCCCCCCACGCGCGCCCGGCGCGGAATGGTTGCCACGCCCCACGCTCTCGCCTCCAGCGCGGGACTACAGGCACTGCGCCGCGGCGGCAGCGCCGTGGACGCTGCCATCGCGGCTAACGCGGTGCTCTGCGTGGCCTATCCGCACATGGCCGGCCTGGGCGGGGATGGCTTCTGGCTGATCGCAGCGCCGGACGGTGAGGTCACCGGCGTGAACGCCTCGGGCCCCGCCGCGATGGCGGCCACCCGCGACTATTACCGTGAACGCGGACACGCGGATGAGATGCCCCTGCGTGGGCCCCTGGCGGCTGTCACTGTGCCAGGTGCGATCGACGGCTGGCGGCTCGCACACGAACGGTACGGCAAACTCCCTTGGGCCGACCTCTTCGACGACGCGATCCATTGCGCCCGGGAGGGGGTGGCGGTGGGCCGGTCGCTCGCTGACTGGCTGGTGGACGACCTCGATCTGCTCAAGGCCGAAGGGAGTATGGCGTCGGTCTTCACCCCTGAAGGCAAGGCCGCCCGTGAAGGCGAACTGCTACGACAGCCCGACCTGGCCCGCTCCTTGGAGATCCTGGCTGAGCGGGGTGCGCGGGAGGGCTTCTATGAAGGAGAGGTGGGCCGGAGGTTCTGTGCAGCGCTGGAGGCCGGCGGTTCGCCACTGCGGACCGGCGATCTGGCTGCTTACCAGGCACATTGGGAAACGCCGTTGTCGGCCGACTACCGCGGGCACACGGTCTATCAGATGCCGCCCAACACACAGGGCTTCACCGTCCTACAAATCCTCGCCCTCGTAGAGGGATACGACGTGGCCGGGTGGGGTGACAACACACCGGACTACTACCACCACATCGCGGAAGCGGTGAAGCTCGCCTTCGCCGACCGGGACGAGTGGCTCAGCGACGGTCACTGGGTCGACATCCCACTAAGCGAAATGCTCGATCCCGCGTACGCTGACCGACGGCGGGAACTGATCCACCCCGACCGGGCCATGGTCATGGACGAGGTCGAGCCAGGACTGCGCTTCGGAGACCAGCACCGCCGGTCCCCCTCAGGCGACACCTGTGCGTTCAACGCCGTCGACGCAGACGGACTGGTTGTCTCGGTGATCCAGTCGATCTACCACGACTTCGGCTGCGCCTTCCTCGCCGGGGACACCGGGATCATTCCCCAGAACAGGGGCTCCTTCTTCTCGCTGGACGACAACCACGTCAACCGCATGGAACCTGGCAAGCGCACCTTCCACACGCTGATCCCTGGCATCGCGCTCCGGGACGGCAAGCCGTGGCTCGCTTTCGGCAGCATGGGCGGGGAAGGACAGCCCCAGAGCCATGTTGCACTGCTCACGCGGCTGATCGACTTCGGCTACGACGTGCAGCAGGCCATCGAGGCACCACGCTGGCTGATGGGACGTACCTGGGGCATCGTGGACCGCGATCTTTCCCTGGAGGGACGCATCCCCGACGAGGTGATCCGTGAACTGATGCGGCGCGGCCAGCCTGTGAAGATGCTGCCCGACTGGGACGACAACATGGGCCATGCCCAGGCGATCCGCATCGACCACGAGCGAGGACTGCTCGAGGGAGGGGCCGATCCCCGGGGAGACGGTGCGGCGCTGGGCTGGTGACCCTCAGCGCGCAGGACCTCTGAGGTGGGAACAGGCGCCGGGCGTGTGCTTCGCGCCCCCGCCTCCTGTCCGGCGGTGTGTCGATGCATGTGCGTGCGCGGGTATAGCAGCACCGGAAGGACCGGCAGGATGCTGGTCTTGGCCGTGGTGGAGCAAGCTGCGGACCGGCAGTAACAGCAGGGCGGACGAGCAGAGCCGTACGTCGGCCGCCGGCGCCTGCAGAGACGACACCGAGAAGCGTGTTTCGTCGCTTGGGACCACCGGCTGACGGGCGTCCCGGGGGCGTCCGGTTCATTCGTCCCCGGCAGGCTCCTCTTCCGCGTTCCGGTCCTCCGCCAGGACCTGCCAGACACGGTAGGCGGCAGCGAGCACCGGAACAGCCAGAACGGCCCCGGCGATCCCCGCGAGCATCGTCCCGGCGGTGACCGCTACGAGAATGACGGCACCATGCAGTCGCACCGCCTGGCCCATGATGACCGGCTGCAGCAGGTTTCCCTCAGCCTGCTGCACAAGGAGCACCGCACCCAGCACCAGCAGGGCGTCGGTGAGACCGTTGCTGACCAGTGCGATGAGGACGGCCACGGCACCCGACACCAGCGCGCCGGCGATGGGCACGAACGCGGTGATAAAGGTCAGGGCCGCCAGGGGGAGCGCCAGCGGCACCCCGACCAGCAGCAAGGCCAGTCCGATGCCCACCGCGTCCACACCGGCGATCACCAGTTCGCCGCGGATGTAGGAAACCGTTGTCCGCCAACTGGCACGGCCCGCCATGTCCACCCGGGATCGTACGCCGGTGGAGGCGGCGCGCAGGACCCACTGCCACATGGTCGTCCCGTCTTTGAGGAGGAAGAACAGCAGGACCACCGAGAGCAGGGTCGCGGTCATGACCTGGGTCACTACGCTCGCGCCGCCCACCGGGTCCGGTGCGGCCTCCAGTACGCTCGTTCGCAGGCTCTTAAAGATCGACTCCATCCGCTCGTCGCTCACCGGTAGCAGTTCGGCCAGCCGGTCCACGCTCTGCGAGAGGCCGCTGCTGAGCTCAGGCCACTGATCGACCAACTGGCTGATGATCACGAAGAACGGCAGTGCCACCACCACGAGCAGGGTCACCACACCGATTAGGGCCGCGAGCCAAGGTGGCAGCCCGACACGGCGCAGGCGGCGCGGTACCGGCTCGATCAGTGCAGCCATCAGCAGGGCGACTACCACGGCCAGCGTCACCGGGGCCAGTTCGACCATGAGTGCTAGGACCAGGCCCGCTGCGGCGGCCAGGACCAGCAGACAGGCGGCCGTCAGGGCTGCTTTGCGAAGCCGTGGTGACGGATTCGCTCGGTGAGGAGAGCTCATGAGATGGAAACAACCCCTGCCTTGAATGCCGATGGCTCATCAGGTGAACCGTTGGGACGATTTCTCGCGTGGGGCACGAAGCCGGAGAGTGGTGACGGCTGTCCCGTCCACGGATCCTTCGCGCCAGTGCCGAAGGGCGGGCGCGGTGCCGGACATCGGTACCCGTCAGCCGGTGGGGAGGGACGGGTTGTGCGGAGGTACGCGCTGAATCGCCAGAAGGGTGGCGTCGTCCTCGGAGGCGGGGCCGGACATGGCGGCTCCGATGACGCGGACGAGTTCGTCGAGGTTGCGGTGCGAGGACGCCTGGGTCGCAGCGTCGAGCAGGACTTCCAGCCGTTCGCCGAGGTCCTCATCGCGCCGCTCGACCAGACCGTCGGTGTAGAGAAGAACGATGTCGTCCATCTCCATCACGGTCTCCACGGCGTGGTAAGACATCTTTTGCAAGGTTCCCAGGGGCGGACCGGTCAGCGGATCGAGCAGTTCTGCTCGTCCCCGCCTCAGGCGTACGGGTGGCGGATGGCCGGCGCAGGTCCACCGCAGCAGATGATGGTGCGGGTGGTACCGCGCGATGAGGGTGGTCGCGGTGGACTCCAGGCCGTCGTCATACGTGATCTCGTTAAGCCAGGCCGTCAGTTCCTCGACGCGCGCTCCGGTGAAAGCAAGACCGGCCAGGGCGTGACGCAACTTGGACATGAGGGAGACGGCGTCCAGACCGTGCCCTCGGGCGTCACCGACAGCCAGCAGGGCCAGCTCTCCCGGCAGGGCCCGCACTTTGTACCAATCGCCCCCCACACGTCCCTCGGCCGGCCGGTAGTGCACCGCGGTACGCAGACCTACGGCGCGACCGGAGAAGGCAGCCCGGGGCTGCACCGCCTCCTGAAGGCGGCGGGCGACGAAGTGGTCATGCTGCGCCCGCTGTTGACTGCTCTCCAGTTCAGTGATGTCCTGAACGATCAGACGAGCTCCGAGCAGGGGTGCCCCTTGAGGGGGATACAGTCCCTCAGCGGCCAGACTCACTTCCTTACCGTCCGCGATTCGGGTCTGGGCACGCGCCTGCGACGAGGTCTGCAGACCTAGGAGAAGCTCGTGGAGGGCTGCGGGCAGCGATCCGGTCGTCAGCGCGCCCTGACGTGCGGGCCGGTACCAGCCTTCGGCCCCCAGGCCGAGCATCCTCCCGAAGCCTGCCGACGCCCACAGCGTCCCCGTCAGAATGTCATATTGGGCCCAGCCCAGGCCGGCGGCACGCTGCGCTTCGTTCGCCATCTCCTTGTCGGAGACGGTCGTGGCGAGGCCCACAATGCCCCCCAGTCCGGGACCGAGCGGGTAACCGCGCACGGTACAGGCGTCTCCCGGGTCTTCCGCCGGCCCTATCGGCAGGACCAACGGGCGGCCCGACGTGACGGCGTCCCGCACAGCTTCTTGCCAACGCTCACCACTGGCGCGGGCGACGTCGAAGGCCGCGGTCGTCGCGGGCGTAGCATGCACCGCGCCGACGGATGCCGTCTTGCTCCCGCTAGGCCGGATCACGTCCATCACCACAGCGTCCACCTCTCCGGCCCCCAGCCCTCCCGTCTCCACCCGATGCCGTGCATAGGCGCGGGCACGGCCACGAAGGCCTGCGATCTCCCTGAGAAGCCGGAGAGAAGTCACGTTCACCCTCGTCCCGTACCGCGGAGAAATACCGAAAATTTCAGGCACGAACTCACACTAGACGAATGGATTCGCAAAAAAGAAAACTTGCGTGGCGAAAGATCAGAATTCCCTAGATCCCCAGCTTCATCCTTGCAGCCTTCGCACCGGTCCCCCGCCGCACCAGTGCGAAGGCTGCAAGGAGATCGACCACTCAGCTTGCGCCTACGGCGTCTGGCACCGATTCTGGAACGGATGTGCTGCGCAGGTCCATTTAGGCATATCAGCTTGCGCCTCTCCTCAGACCCGATTCCACGGCCTCGGCGGTTGAGGGGTATGAAATCAGCGTGACAGAACCCGGTCTTCGCCAGTCCCGACACATCGGCCTGAGGGGAACTCGTGATGCCCGACGTCGCTCTGGTCGCCACAGGCGGCACCATCGCTTCGACGCAGGAGCACGGCGGTCGAACTCCCACCTCGTCCGGTCGCGACCTGCTCGCACAGGCCGGACTGAACGCCTCTAACGTCCATGACCTGGACCTGGGCGGGTCGTTCGCCTGGAGCCTGGAAACCATGCGCCAGGTGGTGGAACGAGTACGGGACGTTCTCGGCCCTTCGGCCTCCGGAAGCGGGAGCACCCGGCCGACCGGCGTGGTGGTCACGCATGGCACTGACACCATGGAAGAAACGGTCTTCCTGGCCTCCCTCCTCCTCGACGAGCGGCGCCCCGTCGTCTTCACCGGCGCGCAAGAACCGTACGACTCACACGCACCGGACGGTCCCGGCAATCTCAAGGACGCCTTCGCCGTGGCCTCATCCCCCAAGGCGCGGGGACGGGGGCCGCTGCTGTGCTTCGATGGATCCGTCTTCACCGCACGAGGCGTCAGCAAGGTCGAAACGCTGTCCAAGCATGCGTTCGACGCTCCTGGTCGCGGCCCCGCACTGCGCGTTCATGACGGCCGGGTGACGGAGCTGCACCCCATGCGCCCGCTTCCCCCGCTCCGTAACGTTCCCCCTGACACTGGTCTCCCCCGGGTTGACATCGTCGCCTCGTACCCCGGAGCGGACGCCGTCACGTTGCGGGCCTCAGCGGACGCCGGGGCAGCGGGCATCGTGCTGGCGGCACCTGGGACGGGAAACACCACACCAGCCGTAGTGGCCGAGGTCGCCCGCCTGACAGCGGCGGGCACTGCGGTACTGGTCTGTTCCCGCGTGCCGAGCGGCCCAGTGCTTCCCCTCTACGCGGGTGGCGGCGGAGCGGACCTCCTCGCCGCTGGAGCAGTATTCGGCGATGACCTGAGCCCCTGGCAGGGACGGCTCCTGCTTTCCGTCGCGCTGGCCGGTTCCGGAGGAACCACGAACGGAGTCGTTCGCGCAGCACATACCGTCGGCGACTGGGCGAAGAACCCCAGCTGACGAAAGCCGAACCACCTGAAGACTGGCCGGAGCGTGCCACTTCGCATCCGGTCCGCACGTAGGCAACGGCCGAGGAAAGGAACGTGAGGAAAATGCCCAAAGAAATATTCGTCGGTTTCGGCGTAGACGTCGACGCGGTCGGTGGCTGGCTCGGCTCCTACGGCGGGGAGGACTCGCCTGGTGACGTATCGCGGGGAATGTTCGCCGGCGAGGTGGGCGTACCCCGGCTCGTGGAGCTCTTCCGACGAGCCGGGATCCGCCAGTCCTTCTTCTGGCCCGGCCACTCCGTCGAGACGTTCCCTGAACAGTTCGAGGCCTGTGTCGCCGCCGGACACGAGATCGGAGTACACGGCTACAGCCACGAGAACCCCATCTCCATGTCCCCGCAGCAGGAGCGGGACGTTCTCAACTACTCTGTCGATCTGCTGACCCGCCGCTCGGGCAAGGAGCCGACCGGGTACGTGGCACCGTGGTGGGAGTTCAGCGAATCCACAGCGGATCTACTGCTGGAGCACGGCATCACCTACGACCACTCGCTGATGCACCGCGACTTCCAGCCCTACTATGTGCGCTCGGGCGACTCCTGGACGCGTATCGACTACGACGAGCCGGCCTCCTCGTGGATGAAGCCGCTCCAGCGCGGTGAAGAGACCGGCCTGGTGGAGATTCCGGGAAACTGGTACCTGGACGACCTGCCCCCCATGATGTGGATCAAATCCTCACCCAACAGCCATGGCTACACGAATGCACGAGATATCGAATCGCAGTGGCGTGACCAGTTCGACTGGGTGTACCGGGAGATGGACTACGCGGTGTTCTCCGTGACCATCCACCCCGATGTCTCGGGTCGCCCCCAGGTACTGCTCATGCTGGAACGGTTCATCGACTACATCAACGGTCACGACGGCGTGCAATGGGCCACCTTCGACGAAATGGCCGCAGACTTCAAAAGCCGCCGGACCTGACTGGCGCCGAAGGCCCGACGTCATCCTCGAGCCAGCGCAACGCTTGGGCGCGTCTACTTCCAGGACGGCCCCCGCCGCGCCGGGAGCCTGGACGAGGTTCGGTTCACCGACATCGAGCACCTTGAGTTCGACCTGTAGCGGTCACTCACCGGCCGTGCCGTACGCTCCCAGCGCCGAGGGGGCCTGGTGCCGGGGGCAGTTCCGCCACCGGCACCAGGGGTCCGAGCCATACTCCAGGAGACCCGGACCTGTCCCGCGCACCCATACGGCACGGTCTGCACCAGACCCTATCCAGCGCGGCCGGGAGGTCGGCTACCGGTGGCGCGGGGCGGTGGCCCGGCCACGCGTGGAGGGCCGGCACCGAAGTGCCTGCCCTCCACGTCATGGCGTTGCTCTGCTTCTCACTACCGGTACTCCACCAACCACCAGGTCGTCATTGACGCCGGCACCCGCCTGGTCGTCGTGGTCAGCTGGCCGCTTGCCGGGAACCGCAATGACTGCAAGGCATGGGAGGAATCCGGCGCCAAAGCCGCCGTTGGCAAGACGCTCACCATCGCCGACGGCGGCTACCCAGGCACCGGATTCGTCATGCCCCACCGCCGACGCGCAGGCGAAGACCTGCCCGAGTGGAAGCAGGCGCACAACAAGTCCCACAAGCAGGCCCGCGCACGCGTCGAGCACATCTTCGCCCGCATGAAGACTTGGAAGATCCTCCGCGACTGCCGCCAAAGGCGACGGTGTCCACCACGCCATGCTCGACATCGCCCGGATGCACAACCTCGTCCTCGCCGGGTAGACCGGCGGCCACACCGCGACTGGTCCTGCCCAGGAGGACCCGGAGATCATTTACGGGGGACAGCCCTTTACCCGAACCACGGACGTCATCCGCGCTCAACGTCGATACTGGCGGCTCCGACGACGCTACGGCCCAACCGTTACCGACACCTGCCAGGAAGTCACCAGCAAGCTCTGGAGCGGCCTGGCCCACCGCCACTACCAGCTCCACCGCCGTGTCGAACTCCCCCACGAAATGGTCCGGGTCAAGGGACTAGAGGTGGAACCGGACAGGACTGCCCCCTGGCGGATCGCAGATGGATACCCCGAACGCGTCACGCTGATCGTCCTGTTCGCATCGGCCCATTGGAGACGAGCGGTCCTTAGACATCGTTTCTTATGGCGTGATCGTTCGTTGATCCGTGCATGACGGATCTGGTGGAGCGGTTAGTGCCGGAGGAGTTGTGGGTGCTGTTCCGGCGTGTGGTGCCGCCGACTGAGGTGAAGCGCCCGCAGGGTGGGGGCCGCCGCCGGGCGGGTGACCGTGAGGCTCTGGCCGCGATGATCTTCGTGGCGACGTCGGGCTGCACCTGGCGGCAGTTGCCGCCAGTGTTCGGTCCGGCCTGGCAGACGGTCTACCGGCGGTTCGCTCAGTGGAGCCGGGACCGGGTCTGGGCCAGGTTGTATCGGGTCATGCTCGACGAACTCGGAGCCCGGGGTGAGCTTGACTGGTCGCGGTGCGCAATCGACTCGGTCAGTGTCCGGGCTGCAAAAGGGGGCCTTTGACGGGACCGAATCCGACCGATCGCGGCAAGCTGGGATCGAAGATCCACCTGATCACCGACCGCAACGGACTCCCACTGTCTCTGGGTATATCCGGTGCGAACATGCACGACAGCCTGGGCCTGGAACCGCTCGTGCGCGGCATCCCACCCATCCGCTCCCGTCGCGGCCCGCGCCGCCGACGCCCGGCGAAGCTGCACGCCGACAAGGGCTACGACTACGACCACTTGCGTCGGTGGCTCCGCAGCCGCGGCATCGGCCACCGTATCGCCCGCAAAGGGGTCGAGTCCTCACAGCGGCTCGGCCGTCACCGGAGGGTGGTCGAGAGGACCGTGTCCTGGCTGGCCGGCTGCCGACGGCTCCACCGACGCTACGAGCGCAAAGCCGAACACTTCCTCGCTTTCGTCGGCATAGCGGCACTCCGCATCTGCTTCCGTCGGCTGACTACCTGAATCCGGCGACGGGGCGGGGTGGTGAGCTGGCCACGTCAGAGACCCGACGGGTGGCTGGAAAGCCAGTCGGCATGCCGATCGCTCGTCCGATCCCGTTCCCCGGGCGTAGCAAGGAAGACATCGGCGCCGCCGTCGTAGGGGTGGTAGATGCGTCGCATCTGGGTGTCGGTGATGAGGACTCCCGCCACCTTGTCGTCAGCGATGTCACGGAGCGGCTCGTCGAGGCAGCCATATCGCCAGGGTCGGCGGGCGGCGAAGAGGTGGCAGTAGGTACAGAACTCCGGGTCTGGATCGTCCTCCACCAGCAGGGTCTGCCAGTAGCCATCGCCTGGCTGGGATGGCGGAACCTCGGCTTCGGTCGCCCAAACCGGGGTGATCACGTAGATATCCCCACCGGCGAACAACTCATCAAGGACGGTGTTGTACCGCTCCAGGACGACGCCGTATTCGCTTTCAACCTCTGCGTATCGCTTCGACTCCGGCAGGCTGTGGAAGCGCACCCAGAGATCCCGGTACGGGTCGCGGAGCTTGTACCCGACCGGAGGACAGTCGGGCCAGTGCTGCTGCCATAGCTCGGTCAAATCCGCTTGTACGCCTCCAGACACTTGCCGCACCCGTCCTCTCGCCATCGGCTCCCATCGACGACCATGATGCCCGGCACTCATCCACCAATAGAAACGACGTCTTAATGACGAACTTCTCGTCGTCGCCCAGGCCCTCGACGAATTCCACCGCCGCGGCCCGTTGCAGACGCCCCTTCGGCGCACCAGCCGCACGTGGCTCAGCACCACCATCGAGGCCACAGCCAGGCAGATCGAAGGCCTCCTGAACCCTTCAAGGGGCGCAACCCGCGTCTACGGCCCGGTAAGGCATCGATGTCCACCGACGGTCGGCGTCCTTGACTGATCACTCAGCCGACGAGCGAGTGGGAGACCATCTGCCCGAGCCGGAGCAGGACTCTGGTTGACCTTCACCTTGGGGGAGGCCACAGCATCGGTGAGGCCGGGCGACATGCTCGGCATGAGGAGGAGAGCGGGCATGGAGTTGCTGACTATCGGGACGTTCGCGAGGGCATCCCGGCTGTCACCGAAGGCGCTGCGTCTCTACGACGAGCTCGGTCTGCTAACTCCCGCTCGCGTCGACCCGGTGACCGGCTACCGTCTCTACGCCCCGGAACAGCTGGAGCAAGCCCGGCTGGTCGCCTGGCTCCGGCGCCTGGGGATGCCCCTGGCCCGCATCCAGCAAGTCTGCACGCTGGAGGCAGGGCCGGCAGCTCGGGAGGTCCGCGCGTTCTGGGCCCAGGTCGAGGCCGACACCGCCACGCGACGAGACCTCGCTTCCTTCCTCATCGGCCATCTGTCCTGGAAGGACCCTGCTATGTCTCCGACTGCTAAGCCCCTAGGAATCCGTTACGCCGCTCTTTCCGACACGGGCCTTGTCCGTGAGAGCTAACTCAAGAACAGTCGGTGAGAGCAACCAGGACACCGCCTACGCAGGGTCCCGCCTGCTCGCAGTCGCCGACGGCTTCGGCAGCGGAGGAGCCCCCGCAAGCGCCGCCGCCGTCGACGCGCTCAAGTGCCTCGAAACCGACAGCATCCCGGCAGGCGAACTCCTCAACCTCCTCGAGGTCGCCATCGAACAGGCCAAACAGGCCGTCAACGGCGTCGCCGAAACCACCTCGTCGCCCGAAGAGGCCGGCACCACACTCACCGCGATGCTCTGGACCGGCTCACATCTGGCTCTCGTCCACATCGGCGACTCCCGCGTCTACCTCCTGCGCGACGGAGAGCTGTTCCAGATCACCCACGATCACACCATGGTGCAGTCGATGGTCGACGAGGGACGCCTCAGCCCGGACGAAGCCGCCTCCCACCCCCAGCGGTCCCTGTTGCTACGAGCCTTGGGCCAAGGAGCCGATGGCACCCCCGACATGCGTCTGCACGACGCCCAGCGGGAAGACCGCTACCTGCTCTGCTCCGACGGCCTGTCGACCGTCGTGCCGACTCAAGAGATCCACCGGGTGCTCTCCGAGATCAGTGAACCCGAGCAGGCGGTCCGCGAATTCATTGCACTCGCCAATGGCTCCGGCGGCCCCGACAACGTGAGCTGCGTGGTCGCGGACGTCATGGAGCTCCAGCAGTAGGAGCGAGCTGCATGTACTTCGAGTTGCAGCAGATCCGCTCCCATGAACTCATCCGCGAGGCGGACGAATACCGACTCGCCCAACAAGTCAGGAAAGCCACATCGGCTCCCCGATCCATGCCGGCCAGCACATGGCGACCTACTCCACGACGCCTGCTGGCTTGGCTCCGCGGGTGAACCATCACGCTGCCTACGGTTGAGCGGGACACCGACCGCCAACCTGTCCCACTCAACCGTAGGCACCGCAGGTCAGAGCCTCCCCCTGCCCGAAGATATCTGGGACAGGACAGGACCACTGCACCGTTCGTGCCATCGAACCTTGACCGCCCAGGTCGCCTCACGAGGCGGTGTCATTCCCCTGTTGGATGATCCGGCCATGCTGATAGCGACCAACGAACTCGGCCACGTGGTGAAGCGCGCCACCAAGCCCGCCATCGGAACGATGCTGGCCGACCCCGGCGCGGCGGTGAGCCTGCTCCGGTCCCTGCTCGGCCGCCCCGACCTTCCCGCCCGTGCGGCCGGGCGGCTCGCCCTCGGCCTGACCCGCAACGCCCTCCTCACCCTCCCCTCGGCCGGCACCGTCGACGTTCTGGGGCAGATCCTCGTCCTCTCCCAGCTCGCCGACGAGGTCCGCGGGGAGATCCGGCTGGAGCGCGGGCTCGTCCTCAACAGCCAGCTCTGCAGGAGCGAGGGGAAGGCCGAGACCGAGCGTGCCGTGTCCGAGCTGCGCTCCCGGCCCGACCTGCGCGTACGGGCCCTGGCCGCGCTCGCGAACCCGTTGTCCGCCGT
>NZ_JBHXOX010000043.1:0-54917 GCF_042718795.1 Streptomyces cyaneofuscatus | reverse complement strand
GTCCCGTTTCACCGGGGCCCTCCGGGCGCTTCCCTTCGTGTTTCTTTGTCTTGCTGTCCTGCGTTTCCGACTCTATCAGACTCTTTCGTGTCCGAATTCCCGGTCGAAGCGGGTCAAGCGGTTTTGCTGCTTTTCGCTTTCCAGGGTCTTCGCTTTCGCGTTTTCCCTTTCCGGCGGTTCCAACTTTACCAGACTCTTTTTCGTTCCGTTTCCGGTCCGAATTTCGATTTCCGGTGGCCTGTGGAGTGGCCTTGCCTTTCGGCGTGTCCGCTACGTTAGCCCATTCCCTTGGCAGCTCATAATCGAGCCTGTCGAGCGAATTACGGGCACGCCGAATTCGCACCCGCCAGGGTGAGTCGTAGGTAGTGGTTTGGCCTCTTCGGGCTGCCCGGACCGGTCCGATGGACTGTTCCGACAGCTGTACCCGTGTCAAGTGGCTCGGACTACATTAGGCGTCCGCCCAGGGCCCGTCAAGTCGCTCATGGTCCGTCACTTCGCCCGGCGGCGACGGGGAGCGTGCGCGCGGTACGGGCTCACCGTGGGGTCGCTCTCGATCCAGAAGCGCCAGGGCTGGTGTGCCCCGTCGCCGCCCACCCCGGTGCGGGGGCCGCTGCGTACCTGGTCACGCGGGGGCGGGGTGCCGTGGAGTACGGACAGTGCGGGGGTGGGGCCGGCGAAGAGGTCGCTGCCGTTCAGCGTCCGGTCGACGTCGAGGGCGGTGGCGAGGCGGGCCGGGCCTTTGGCCAGTTCCTTGTCATTGCGGGCCGAGACCCGTCGTACGCGGGCCAGGCCGGCGCCCACGTTGATCTCGCCGGCCCGGAGCAGGACCCCGCTCGCGTGGTCTTCCGGGCCGCAGACCAGGTTGAGGCAGTGCCACATCCCGTACGTGAAGTAGACGTACGTATGACCGGGCGGGCCGAACATCACGCTGTTGCGGGCCGTGCGGCCCCGGAAGGCGTGCGAGCCGGGGTCGACCTCGCCGGCGTACGCCTCCACCTCGGTGAGACGTACCTCGATCGTGCCCTCGTCGCTGTGGCGGACGAGGGTGCGGCCCAGGAGGTCCGGGGCGACGTCCAGGACGGAGCGGTCGAAGAAGTCGCGGGTGAGCGGTGTGCGGTCGGAGCCCTTGGTCATGCCGTCCGAGGGTACTGGGGAGGTGAGCGCGGGAACCGGCTACGGTCATGGCGCGTATGTAGGGGTCAGGACCAAGAAGGAGTGAACATGGGCTTCAAGCGGCTGCTCGCGAGCATGGGTGCCGGTGGTGCCTCGGTGGAGACCGAGCTCACCGAGGTGAACGTCGTCCCCGGTGGGGTCGTGCAGGGGGAGGTGCGGGTCCAGGGCGGGTCCGTGGCTCAGCAGATCGAGGGGCTCTCCGTCGGCCTGCAGGCGCGGGTCGAGGTCGAGAGCGGTGACCAGGAGACGAAGCAGAACATCGAGTTCGCCAAGGTGCGGCTCGGTGGTGCCTTCGAGGTGCAGGCCGGCGCGGTGCACGTGGTGCCGTTCGGTCTGGAGATCCCGTGGGAGACGCCGGTCACGATGTTCGCCGGTCAGCACCTGCGCGGCATGGACATCGGCGTAACCACCGAGCTGGAGATCGCCCGGGCGCTGGACTCCGGTGACCTGGACCCGATCAATGTGCACCCGCTGCCGGCGCAGCAGGCCATTCTGGACGCCTTCGGGCAACTCGGCTTCCAGTTCCGCAGCGCGGACATGGAGCGCGGTCACATCCGCGGGTCGCGTCAGCGGCTGCCGTTCTACCAGGAGATCGAGTTCGTACCGCCGCAGCAGTACCGCGGGCTGCACCAGGTCGAGCTCACCTTCGTCGCGGACGACCGCGAGATGGACGTGATCCTGGAGATGGACAAGAAGCCGGGGCTGTTCAGCGAGGGCAGCGACTCCTACCGCGCGTTCAAGGTCGGTCTCCACGACTTCCAGCAGACCGACTGGGCGGCCTACCTCAACCAGTGGCTCGCCCAGGTCGGCGGACAGCGCAACTGGCTGTAGAGCCCTAAGGTCGGATGGGGTAGATCCTTCAGGTGGGGAAACCCGTTGAAGACAAGCCCGACGCCGATCAGGAGAGGTACGAGACGTGACCGAGCCGAAGAGGGCCCCGCTGCCGCACGACTTCCATCCGGAGGTGCACGCGTTCACCGTGACGAGCAAGGATCTCGCGCCCGGTGCGGTGCTGGCCGATGCCCAGGTGCTTGCGTCCGGGAACACCTCGCCGCACCTGCGGTGGGAGGGTTTCCCGGCCGAGGCCAAGAGCTTCGCCGTGACGTGCTTCGACCCGGACGCCCCGACGGGGAGCGGGTTCTGGCACTGGGTGGTCTTCGACATCCCGGTCTCCGTGACCGAGCTGCCGGCCGGTGCGGGCAGCGGTGCGTTCGAGGGGCTGCCCGAGGGGGCCGTCCAGGCCCGTAACGACTACGGGGCGAAGGAGTTCGGCGGCGCCGCGCCGCCCGCCGGGGAGAACCACCGCTATGTGTTCACCGTGTACGCGGTGGATACCGAGAAGCTCGGGATCGACAGCGACTCCTCGCCCGCCGTGGTCGGGTTCAACCTCCGGTTCCACACCCTGGGGCGTGCTCAGCTGATCGGTGAGTACGAGGCTCCCGCCGCCGATTAGTTCGCCTGTTGTTTGCCCTGCTCTGGTCTTGGAGAGATCAGAGCAGGGCATTTTTATTGCGTTGTCCATCGCGGCCTGCCCAGCCAGAGTTGATCCGGGCCTGCCAGGGGGCGGGCGGCACACGGGAGGTGGGCAGGATGCGTGACACGCTGGTTCTCAACGCGAGCTTCGAGCCGCTGTCGACAGTGACGCTCAACCGTGCGGTGGTCCTGATCCTGACGGACAAGGCCGTCGTCGAGCAGTCGCATCCCGAGCTCCGTATGCGTGGTGCCGCCGTGGACATTCCGGCGCCCCGGGTGATCAGGCTCTGCCGGTACGTACGGGTGCCGTTCCGAAGACAGGCGCCGTGGTCGAGGAGGGGTGTGCTGATCCGGGACCAGCACCGGTGCGCGTACTGCGGGAAGCGGGCGTCCACCGTCGACCACGTCGTGCCGCGGGCCCAGGGCGGGCAGGACACCTGGCTGAACACGGTGGCCTCCTGCGCCGAGGACAACCACCGCAAGGCGGCCCGCACGCCGGAGCAGGCGGAGATGCCGCTGCTGAAGCAGCCGTTCGTCCCCTCCCCCGCCGAGGCGATGCTGCTGGCGATGGGGGCCGGTGACCGGGCGGGGCTGCCTCAGTGGCTGGACCGGGGTGCCGCGGCCGCGTAGAGCCATGACGTAGATCATGACGTAGATGACGTACGGCTGATGCTGTGGCAGTGGGCCCGTCCCTGTGAGGGGGCGGGCCCACGTGTGTCAGCGGAGCAGCAGTTGGACGATGGCCGCGGAGCCGACCACGACGATCAGGGCGCGCAGGAGTACGGGGCTGAGGCGGCGGCCGACCTTGGCGCCTATCTGGCCGCCGATGGCCGAGCCGACGGCGATCAGCACGACCGCCGTCCAGTCGAAGTCCGCGACGAAGAGGAAGAACAGCGCGGCGATGGTGTTGACCACGGCGGCCAGGACGTTCTTGACGGCGTTGAGGCGCTGGAGGGTGTCGTCGACCAGCATCCCCATCAGGGAGAGGTAGATGATCCCCTGGGCGGCCGTGAAGTAGCCGCCGTAGACGCTGGCGAGCGTGAGGCCGCTGAACAGGAGCGGGCCGCCGTCGGGGCGGGCCGGGGTGCCGGTGCGTTCACGGCGGCGCTGGACGGCTTTGCTGATGCGTGGTTGCAGGATCACCAGGACGAGGGCCAGGGCGACCAGGATCGGGACGATCGTCTCGAACGCCGTGGAGGGCAGCGCGAGGAGGAGCGTGGCGCCGGTGAGGCCGCCGATGGCGGCTCCGACGGAGAGTTTCAGGATGCGGCGGCGCTGGCCGGCCAGTTCCTTGCGGTAGCCGATGGCTCCGCTGATGGAGCCGGGGATCAGGCCGAGCGCGTTGGAGACGGTGGCGGTGACCGGCGGGAGGCCGGTGGCGAGCAGGACGGGGAAGGTGATCAGGGTGCCTGAGCCGACGATCGTGTTGATCGTGCCCGCACCGACTCCCGCCGCGAAGACGGCGAGTATTTCCCAGATGGACAAGGCCATCTCCTTCGATGGTCAGTGATGCCTCCCCGCCATGAAGGTCGAGGGGCCTCACTGATCATGCCCGAAGGTGGTGGTGCGTCAGTAGACCGGGGGTTCTTCGCGGCGTTCGACGGCGGTGCCACGGGGGTTGATCACGCCGGCACCGCCGCCGTTGCCGCCGGTGCCGCTGTTGCCCTCGTTTCCGCCGTTGCCTCCATTACCGCCGTTGCCTCCGTTGCCGCCGGTGTTGAAGCCGGGAGCCCCGCCGCCGAGGTTGCCGAAGGCTCCGCTGAGGCCCTTGAGGGCGTCGCCGATCTCGCTGGGCACGATCCAGAGCTTGTTGGCGTCGCCCTCGGCGATCTTCGGGAGCATCTGGAGGTACTGGTACGAGAGCAGCTTCTGGTCCGGGTCGCCCGCGTGGATGGCCTCGAAGACCGTGCGTACGGCCTGGGCCTCACCCTCAGCCCGGAGGGCGGCCGCCTTCGACTCACCCTCGGCACGCAGGATCGCGGACTGCTTCTCACCTTCGGCGGTGAGGATCTGGGACTGCCGGATGCCTTCGGCGGTGAGGATCGCGGCGCGCTTGTCGCGGTCGGCGCGCATCTGCTTCTCCATCGAGTCCTGGATGGAGGTGGGCGGTTCGATGGCCTTGAGCTCGACGCGGTTGACGCGGATGCCCCACTTGCCGGTCGCCTCGTCGAGGACGCCGCGCAGCGCCGCGTTGATCTCCTCGCGGGAGGTGAGGGTGCGCTCCAGGTCCATGCCTCCGATGATGTTGCGGAGGGTGGTGACGGTGAGCTGTTCGATCGCCTGGATGTAGCTGGCGACCTCGTAGGTCGCGGCGCGGGCGTCGGTCACCTGGTAGTAGATGACGGTGTCGATGTTGACGACCAGGTTGTCCTGGGTGATCACCGGCTGCGGCGGGAAGGGCACCACCTGTTCACGGAGGTCGATCCGGTTGCGGATCGAGTCGATGAACGGGACGACGATGTTCAGGCCCGCGTTCAGGGTGCGCGTGTAGCGGCCGAAGCGCTCCACGATGGCGGCGCTGGCCTGCGGGATGACCTGGATCGTCTTGATCAGGGCGATGAAGACGAGCACCACCAGAATGATCAGGACGATGATGATCGGTTGCATCGTGTCTCTCGTGCCCTTCGGTTGCCGGCGGATCTCATGATGATCGACATGATCGACTTCGAGTCTCGCAGAACTGCGCCCGCCTCGTGCGCGGTTCGCTCACATGACGACGGCCGTCGCTCCGTCGATGTCCACGACATCGACCTGGCTGCCGGGTTCGTGGACCTGTTCCTCGTCCAGTGAGCGGGCCGACCAGACCTCGCCGGCGAGCTTGATACGGCCGCCGGCGCCGCTGACCCGTTCCAGCACGACCGCCTGACGGCCCTTCAGGGCGTCGATACCACTGGCGTGCCCGGTCTGCCCGGTCCGGTGTCTGGCGGCGATCGGGCGGACGACGACGAGCAGCGCCACCGACACCCCGACGAAGACCAGTACCTGGGCCACGATGCCGCCGCCGAGCGCGGCGACGACCGAGGCGGCCAGCGCCCCGACGGCGAACATTCCCAGTTCAGGCATCGCGGTCAGGACGAGAGGGATGCCCAGTCCCGCCGCGACGATCAGCCACCACACCCACGCGTCGATGTCCACATGGTCATCGTAGGACTGTCGGTGCGTCACCGACAGGGCGCAGGGGTGGTCAACTGCCGTCAACTGCGGTACGCGCCGCAGGGCTTGTTCCGCGGATCGCCCCGCAGATCGCCCCGCGGATCGCCCCGGGGATCGCACCAGGGGTGGCCTCGGGTCGGTCAGGAGAGGGGCAGGCCATGGGCGGTGTAGCGGTCGCCGGTGTGCTCGACGATCAGCGGCAGGCCGAAGCAGAGCGAGAGGTTACGGGAGCTGAGCTCGGTCTCCATGGGTCCGGCGGCCAGGATCTTGCCCTGGCGGATCATCAGGACGTGGGTGAAGCCGGGCGCGATCTCCTCGACATGGTGGGTGACCATGATCATGGAGGGGGCGTACGGGTCGCGGGCGAGGCGGCCGAGGCGGCGGACCAGGTCCTCGCGGCCGCCGAGGTCGAGTCCGGCGGCGGGCTCGTCGAGGAGCAGCAGCTCGGGGTCGGTCATCATCGCGCGGGCGATCAGCGTGCGCTTGCGCTCTCCTTCGGAGAGCGTGCCGAACTTGCGGTCCAGGTACTCGGTCATGCCGAGGCGGTCCAGGAAGGCGCGGGCGCGCTCCTCGTCGACGGCCTCGTAGTTCTCGTGCCAGGTGGCGGTCATGCCGTAGGCGGCGGTGAGCACGGTCTGCAGCACCGTCTGCTTCTTGGGCAGCTTGTCGGCCATCGCCACGCCCGCCATGCCGATCCGGGGGCGGAGCTCGAAGACGTCGGTGCCGACGCCGCCCAACTGCTCGCCGAGGACGGTGGCCGTTCCCTTGCTCGGGAAGAGGTAGCTGGACGCGAGGTTGAGGAGCGTCGTCTTGCCGGCGCCGTTGGGGCCGAGGATGACCCAGCGCTCCCCCTCCTTGACCGACCAGGAGACGTCGTCCACCAGAGCGCGTCCGTCGCGGACCACGGATACGTCCACCAGCTCCAGTACATCGCTCATGAGCGCGTTGTCTCCCCATGCAGTCTCGTCGAGATCGTCGCGTGCCGGTGGGCACAGTCCCAGGAGAAAACCTACGCCACCGCGCGAGTGGTCCGGCCGTGAGGTCCGGGTCCCGGTCCGGTCCCGGTCCGTCTCCGGTGCGTCACCGGTGCGTCACCGGTCCGTCTCCGGTCCGCTCGCGGGTTCTGTCTCCGGTCCGTTGTCGGTTCGCTCGAGGGTTCCGTCTCCGGTCCGTTGCCGGTTCGTTCTCTAGGCTGTCTCCATGCTTGTGGAACCACGTTCAGGGTTGTTGGCCGCCTGGGGGAACGCGCTTCTGGCGGGACTTGTCTCGCCGGACGACGCGGCTCTCGCGATTGTCGGGGAGGACGCGGTGCACCGCGTCGAGGGGCTGCCGGGTGAGGCGGGGCCGGTCGGGCTCACGCTGGCGCTCGGGCGGCTGCGGGCGCTGGGGGCGACGGGTTTCCGGGTCGCGCTGCCGGCGCCGGGGCATCCGCTGGGCTTGTCCGGTCCGCCCGACTTCAACGCGCGGGCGCTGGAGGCGGAGGAGGCGGTGATCGCGTACGGGGTGCCGTACGGGCTGGTGCCGGAGGTCGGCGAGGTGGGTCCTGAGGGGGATCTGCACGTCGAGGTGGTGTGGCGGGTGCTGCCGGTGCGGGAGGCGCCGCCGGCGGACGTGCCGTCGCTGAGCGAGGCGGAGCGGGAGCTGGCGGAGGCGTTGCGGGATGCGACGGCGGCGCTGGCCCGGCTGGATGTGGCCGGTTCGGGTCCGGTGGCGGAGGCGGCGGTGGACGCGTACCGGGCGCGGGCGGAGGGGGGCCGGGGGCGCGATGTGCTGGCGCCGGGGTATCCACCGCGGGCGGTGCGGGTGCTGGAGCTGGCGCAGCGGGTGGGGCTGCTGGTCTCGGTGGCCTACGGGTCGGGGCACGGGGGTGCGGTGAGCGCTTCGGAGATCGCGGCTCGGGGGGCGGCGTTGCGGCCGGTGGAGCGGGTGGCTCGGCGGGCGTTGGTGGCGGCCTACAACGCGTATGTGGAGGGCGGGGAGGTTCGGCGGTAGGCCCGCGGGCCTTTGTCCTCAAGCGCCGGACGGGCTGGGGGTGGGGCCCCTGGGCGGGGGGCCTGTTCTTGTGCGGGGTCCCCGGCGCGAGGGGTCCGTCCTCAAACGCCGGACGGGCTGAGAGGAGGCGGACGGGCTGGAGTGGGGCCGCCCCCAAGGAGGGTGGGGGCGGGCCGGGGGATGTCAGTGGTTCAGGCCGAGGTTGCCGAAGGCCGGGTTGAGCAGGCCGATCACGTTGACCGTGTTGCCGACCACGTTCACCGGGACGTGGACCGGGACCTGGGCCAGGTTGCCGCTGGCGACGCCCGGGGAGCCGACGGCCGCGCCGTGGGCGTCGGCGCCGCTGTGGCCGGTCGCGGAGGCCGCGCCGGCGCCGGCGGCGATGGGCCATCCGGCAATCATGGTGACGGCGGCGGCCTTCTTCAGGTTCTTCACTTCAGGATCCTCCTGGAGAGGCTGCGGCAAGCCGCCGCAGCGTGCCCTGGAGAACGCCGTACGGCCCGGAAGGATGCGCCGTTCGGGTGACATATACCCGACAGTATGAATCTCAGCCCGGGTCAGCCCGCAGCGCCGTTGCGGACCGCCCAGAGCGCCGCCTGCGTGCGGTCCGCCAGGTCGAGCTTCATCAGGATGTTCGACACATGGGTCTTGACCGTCTTCTCGGAGAGGACGAGGGCGCGGGCGATCTCCCGGTTCGAGCGGCCGTCGGCGATGAGGCCGAGGACCTCGCGCTCGCGTTCGGTCAGGGTGCTCCCCCGGCCCGTACCGCTGCCGGCGTCGTCCTGGGCGAGGAGCGCCCCGGCGACCTCCGGCTGGAGCAGGACGTGTCCGGCGTGGACGGAGCGGATGGCGCCGGCCAGGGCGTCCGGGTCGACGTCCTTGTAGACGTAACCGGAGGCTCCGGCGCGCAGGGCCGGGACCACCGTGCGCTGTTCGGTGAAGCTGGTGACGATGAGGATCCTGGCCGGGTTGTCGAGCTGGCGGAGCCTGCGCAGGGCCTCGATGCCGTCGGTGCCGGGCATCTTGATGTCCATGAGGACGACGTCGGGCCGCAGCTCCTCGGTGCGGGCCACACCCTCCGCGCCGTCGGACGCCTCGCCGACGACCTCTATGTCCTCCTGGATCTCCAGGAACGTACGCAGTCCACGGCGGACCACCTGGTGGTCGTCGACCAGCAGCACCCGGATGATCTTGTCAGCCACCGGGGACCTCCATCTCGATCGTGGCGCCCTTCCCGGGCTCCGAAACAACGCTGAGTCTGCCGCCGACGCTCTTGGCCCGGTGGCGCATGGAGACGAGCCCGAGGTGCCGGCCTGCCTTTCGGACGGCGGTGGGGTCGAAGCCGATGCCGTCGTCGGTGACGCGGAGGACGGTCGCGGTGGGGCGCCGGGCCAGGGTGACGTCCACGTGCTCCGCGCCGGAGTGGCGCAGGGCGTTGTGCAGGGCCTCCTGCGCGACCCGGAGCAGCGCCTCCTCCTGGGCGGCGGGCAGGGCGCGTACACCGCTGCTGCCGAAGGTGACCGCCGCCGTGTGGGCCCGGTCCAGGACCTGGATCTGGGTACGGAGGGTGGCGATCAGGCCGTCCTCGTCGAGCGCGGCCGGGCGCAGCTCCACGACGGCCGCCCGCAGCTCGTCCACCGCTTCGGCGGCGAGGACAGCGACCTGCTGGAGCTCCCCCTTGGCCCGGGCCGGGTCGCGGTCGACGAGGGCGGCGGCGGCCTGGGCGGTGAGCCTCAGCGAGAACAGCTTCTGGCTGACCGCGTCGTGCAGCTCGTGGGCGAGGCGGGAGCGTTCCTCGGCGATGGTCAGCTCGCGGCTGCGCTCGTAGAGGCGGGCGTTGGTGAGGGCGATCGCGGCGTGCTGGGCGAGGATCGAGAGGAGTTCCTCGTCCTCGGCGGTGAAGCCGCAGCCGCCGTCGGGCTTGGGGCACATCTTGTTGGCGAGGAAGAGGGCGCCGATGATCTCGTCGCCGTCCGTGATGGGCAGGCCGAGGAAGTCGGACATGTCGGGGTGCGCGTCGGGCCAACCCTCGAAGCGGGGGTCCTTGCGGACGTCGGCGAGCCGCTCGGGCTTCGCCTGGTGCAGCATCGCGGCGAGGATGCCGTGCTGCCGGGGCAGCGGGCCGATGGCCTTCCACTGCTCGTCGCTCACGCCATCGACCACGAACTGGGCGAAGCCGCCGTGGTCGTCCGGGACGCCGAGGGCCGCGTACTGGGCGTCGAGCAGTTCGCGGGCGGAGGCGACGATCGTCTTGAGGACGTCTCCTACGTCGAGGTGCCGGCTCATGGCGAGCAGCGCGGCACTCACCGCGGCGAGGGCCGACGGCGGGCGATGACTCATGGGATCACCGTACCGGCGGGGTTCGGCGGCCGGATCGGGCCGAGGGCGGCTGCGGGAGGGCGGGAGTCCTAGGACGGTCGCGGCCGGAGCTGGGGCTGTGGTCCTAGGACCTTCCCGGTCCTAGGACGAAGTGCCGGGTGCGGGTGCGGCTCCCGGGCGAGGCGCGGTGCAATCGCCGCTTCCTACGTTGGAGTCGCCGGGTCGCCCCGGCGGTGGACGCCGATGTTCCGCGTCGCCGGGAACGCCCGGTGGACGCCGATGTTCCGAGGAGACGGTCACGATGCCGGTTGCGTTGATCACGGGTGGTTCGAAGGGGCTGGGGCGTGCGCTGGCCGAGGCGCTGGCCCGGCAGGGGTGGGGTCTGGTGCTGGACGCGCGGACCTCCGGGGTGCTGGAGGCGGCGGCGAAGGAGGTGCGGGAGCGGTACGGGACGCGGGTGGCGGCCGTTCCGGGGGATGTCACGGACGCGGCGCACCGGGCGGAGCTGGTCGCGGCCGCCGGGGAGCTGGGCGGGCTCGATCTGCTGGTGAGCAACGCGAGTGTGCTGGGTGCCGAGCCGCTGGTCCGGCTGGAGGCGCAGCCGCTGGAGGGGTTGCGGCGGGCGCTGGAGACCAATGTGGTGGCCGCCCTCGGCCTCGTACAGGAGGCGCTGCCGTTGCTGCGGGCGTCGGCCTCGGGGGCGGTCGTGGTGGTCAGCTCGGACGCGGCGGCGGAGCCGTACGCGACGTGGGGCGGTTACGGGGCGTCGAAGGCGGCGCTGGACCAGTTGGCGGCGGTGCTGGGGGTGGAGGAGCCGGGGCTGCGGGTGTGGGCCGTCGATCCGGGGGACATGGACACGGATCTGTACGAGGCCGCGGTGCCGAACGACGGCGGGGAGGCCCGGCCCTCGCCCGCCGGCGTGGTGCCCGCGTTCCTGCGGCTGGTGCGGGAGCGGCCGGCCAGTGGGCGGTTCGCCGCTCCGGCCCTGCTGGAGGAGGCCCCGGAGGCTTTCGGGGGTGCGCGGTGAGTGCGGTGGGGGCGGTTCGGCGGGACGGGGGCGGCGCCCCTTCGGCCGGGCCCGGGGCCTCGCCGCTGGAGGCGTTGCGGGTGCCCGCGGAGCTCTCGGCGCGGGTGCCGGCCGAGGAGCGGGGGGCTGGGCGTGACGACGTACGGCTGCTGGTGACCCGGGGGACGGCGGTGTCGCACCACGCGTTCCGGGAGCTGCCGGGGCGGTTGCGGGCCGGGGACGTGCTGGTGGTGAACACGTCGGCGACGTTGCCGGCCGCGGTGAACGGGCGGGTGGGCGGCGACCGGGTCGTCGTGCACTTCTCGACGCGGGGTGAGGACGGGCGGTGGGCGGTGGAGCTGCGGGCGCCCGGCGGCTCGGGGGCCACCGCGCCGCGTCCGGGCGGGCCGGCCGGTGCGGTGGTGCGGCTGCCGGGCGGGCGGGAGCTGGTGCTGGAGGAGCCGGTGGGAGGCACCTTGTCGGGCGGGCCGGACCGGCGCCGCTCCCCGGGGCCCGCGCTGGGGGCGCGGCTGTGGTGGGCGCGGGTCCCGGACCGGGTGCCGGAGCTGTTGCGGCGGTACGGGCGGCCGATCCGGTACGCGTACACGGAGCGGGATCAGCCGCTGTCCGCGTACCAGACGGTGTTCGCGGTCCCGGCGCCGGACGGGAGCGGTTCGGCGGAGATGCCGAGCGCGGCCCGGCCCTTCACGGCCGCCCTGGTGAGCCGTGGGGTGCAGTTCGCCCCACTGTCGCTGGATACGGGGGTGGCGTCGGCGGAGGCGCACGAGCCGCCGTACCCGGAGCGGTTCGCGGTGCCTTCCACCACGGCGTGGCTGGTCAACGCGGCGCGGGCGGCGGGCGGCCGGGTGGTGGCGGTGGGGACGACGGCGGTGCGGGCGCTGGAGTCGGCGGCGGACGCGGAGGGGGTGGCGCGGCCGGCGGCGGGCTGGACGGATCTGGTGGTGACGCCGCGCCGGGGGGTGCGGGCGGTGGACGGGCTGCTGACCGGGCTGCACGAGCCGCAGGCCTCGCACCTGCTGATGCTGGAGGCGGTGGCGGGGCGCGAGGCGCTGCGCCGTGGGTACGAGGCCGCGCTGGAACGGCGCTACCTCTGGCACGAGTTCGGGGACGTCCACCTCATCCTGCCGGATGAGGAACGTAACTCTCCAGATTGCTTCAGCAACTAGTGGTGAGGTTGGCGCGTCGCCGATGTGAGCCCAGGCATAGGGCGTGCGTCACTTACGAACGCCCCTAGTGGACCCAAAAGGGTGATTTGGGTAGGCATGAGCGGGGGTTATTTCGGACGAACAGGACCCTCTTCCACTATCCAGCTTCGTACGTCACACCTTTGCCACGCGATTTTGCTGCCGCTAAGAATTGCTCTCGTCCCCGACGGAGGTGCGCATCGCCGCCTCCGGTCTCGTCCTCCGTGAGGACACCTGAGCAATTCGAAGAGGTAGCCCTACATGTCTGCGACTCGCATTCCCAGCCGTGTCCGTCGTCTGAACAAGGTCCAGAAGATCTCCGTGGCCGGTGTGTCGGCCCTGGCCGTCGCCTCCCTGACCTTCTCGCTCGTCCCGTCGAACGCCGAGGCCGAGGTCGCCCCGCAGGCAGCGGGCGCTGCCGCTCCGGTCGCCTTCACCGGCGGCTCCGCGCAGGCCAAGACCGTGCAGGACAGCCTTATCGAGCAGCACTCCACCGCCGAGCAGCTCGTGAAGGCCGCCGACGCAGCCAAGGCGAAGGCCGCCGCCGAGACCAAGGCGAAGGCCGCGAAGGCCAAGGCCGCGGCGGACGCGAAGGACAAGGCCGAGAAGGCCGCCAAGGCCAAGGCCGACGCGAAGAAGCGCGGCGCCGAGGCCGCCAACCGCTCCACCGCGCGCAAGCCCGTCTACGCCAACAACCTGGACGGCTGGATCCGCGAGGCCATGGCGATCATGAAGAAGGAAGGCATCCCCGGCTCCTACGAGGGGATCCACCGCAACATCATCCGGGAGTCCAGCGGTAACCGCTGGGCGATCAACAACTGGGACATCAACGCCCGGAACGGCATCCCCTCCAAGGGCCTGCTCCAGGTGATCCAGCCGACCTTCGACCGGTACCACGTCAAGGGCACCAAGAAGGACCTGTACGACCCGGTCGCCAACATCGTCGCCGCCTGCAACTACGCGGCCGACCGCTACGGCACCATGGACAACGTCGACAGCGCGTACTGAGTCCAGCCGTACAGCTGAGTCCAGCAGCCGTACACATGCCGGAGGCCGGCACCCCACGGGGTGCCGGCCTCGGCGTCGTTCCGTACGCGGGTTCCGTACGTGGACTACTTGCGCATGACCTCGGGCTCGTGGCGGCGCAGCAGCCGGGCGACGGCGAAGGCGCAGAGGAGGCCGAGCACCAGCAGCACGAAGATGTTGATCCCCCACTGGGTCGCCGTGGCCTCCCAGAGCGGGTCCAGGTCGGTCGGGTTCTTCGGGTCCCACGGCGGCATCAGATTGGCCAAATCCAGGGTCGTACCGGCCGCGGCCACGCCCCAGCGGGACGGCATCAGCCAGGTGAGCTGCTCCAGGCCGGGCGTCCCGTACACCTGGAAGAGGACCCCGGTGAAGACCAACTGGACGATCGCGAACATGACCAGCAGCGGCATGGTCATCTCGGACGTCTTGACCAGCGCGGAGATCATCAGGCCGAACATCATCGAGGTGAACCCGAGGGCCACGATGGAGATGCAGATCTCGACGGCCGGAGACATGAACAGCCCCTCGGCCGGCAGCTCACGGGCGGCGAAGCAGATACCGCAGAGGATCACGCTCTGGAAAGCGGTGATCACGCCGAGCACGATCACCTTGGACACCAGATAGGCCGAGCGGGAGAGGCCGGTGGCCCGTTCCCGTTCGTAGATGACGCGCTCCTTGATCAGTTCTCGTACGGAGCTGGCCGACCCGGCCAGGCAGATGCCGACCGCGAGGATCAGCAGGATCATCCCGGCCTTGCCGTTGAACTGGGTCGGCGGGGTGGGCGGGGCCAGTCCGAAGTCCGCCGGGATGACCGCGGCCAGCACACCGATCACCGCGGGCAGCGCCACCATCAGGCCGAGGAAGGCCTTGTCGGAGGCGATGACGGAGGTGTACCTGCGCACCAGGGTCCAGAGCTGCGTCCCCCAGCTCTGCGGCTTCGGGGGCCGCATCTGCTGGGGCGGCGGCATGTGGACGGACTGCGCGGCGACGGCGTCGATGTCGGCGGCGTACATCTGGTAGTGCTGCGAACCGCGCCAGCGACCCGCCCAGTCGTAGTCGCGGTAGTTCTCGAAGGCGGAGAAGACGTCGGCCCAGGAGCTGTAGCCGAAGAAGTTCAGCGCCTCCTCCGGCGGACCGAAGTACGCGACGGCGCCGCCGGGCGCCATCACGAGCAGCTTGTCGCAGATGGCCAGCTCGGCCACGGAGTGCGTGACGACGAGGACGGTACGGCCGTCGTCGGCGAGGCCGCGCAGCAACTGCATGACGTCGCGGTCCATGCCCGGGTCGAGACCGGAGGTCGGCTCGTCCAGGAAGATCAGCGACGGCTTGGTCAGCAGCTCCAGGGCGACCGAGACGCGCTTGCGCTGGCCGCCGGAGAGCGAGGTGATCTTCTTGTCCTTGTGGATGTCGAGCTTGAGCTCGGCGAGGACCTCGGTGATCCGGGCCTGGCGCTCGGCCTCGGTGGTGTCCGCGGGGAAGCGGAGCCTGGCCGCGTACTTGAGCGCCTTGGTGACGGTCAGTTCCTTGTGCAGGATGTCGTCCTGCGGGACCAGACCGATGCGCTGGCGCAGCTCGGCGAACTGCTTGTACAGGTTGCGGTTGTCGTAGAGGACGTCGCCCTCGTCGGCGGGCCGGTAGCCGGTGAGCGCCTTGAGGAGGGTGGACTTTCCGGAGCCGGAGGGGCCGATGACCGCGACGAGCGACTTCTCCGGGACGCCGAAGGAGACGTCCTTGAGGATCTGCTTGCCGCCGTCGACCGTCACCGTGAGGTGGCGGGCGGAGAAGGAGACCTGACCGGTGTCGACGAACTCTTCCAGCCGGTCGCCGACCAGGCGGAACGTCGAGTGGCCGACACCGACGATGTCGTTCGGGCCGATGAGCGCCGAGCCGGACCTCTGGAGCGGCAGACCGTTGACGTACGTGCCGTTGTGCGAGCCGAGGTCGCGGATCTCGAACCGGCCGTCGGGCGTCGCGTGGAACTCGGCGTGGTTACGGGAGACCTGGAGGTCGGAGACGACCAGCTCGTTCTCCAGGGCACGGCCGATGCGCATGACCCGGCCGAGCGCCAACTGGTGGAACGTGGTCGGGCTGCGGTCGCCGTAGACATGCGGAGCACCCGCGCCGCCGCCCTGGGCCGGTCCGCCTCCGTGGGCCGGGGCGGGCGGCTGGGCCGGGCCCTGCTGGTGCGGAACCTGCTGGTACGGGGGTTGCTGCTGGGGCTCCGGCGCCTGCTGCTGCCACGCCTGCTGGGGCGGGGGCTGGTGCTGCGCGGGGGCCTGGTGCTGGGCGGGTGCCTGGTGTCCGGGCCAGGCGCCGCCCGCCTGCGCGGGCTGCTGGTGCGGCTGGTGTTGCTGGTGCGCGGGGGCCTGGTGGGCTGCGGCGGAGGGCTGACCGCCGTGAGCGCCGGCGCCGGCGGTGAGATTCAGCCGCGGGCCGTCCGTCGCGTTGCCCAGGCGTACGGCGGAGCCGGGCCCGATCTCCGTCCGCTGGATCCGCTGCCCCTGCACATACGTGCCGTTGGTGGAGCCGTGGTCCTCGATGAACCAACTCCGGCCGCCCCAGCTGATCGTGGCGTGCCGCCACGAGACCCTGGCGTCGTCGATCGTCACGTCCCCCTGCGGGTCACGCCCCAGGGTGTACGGCCTGGACGGGTCGAGCGTCCAGGTGCTGCCATTCAATTCCAGTACGAGTTCCGGCACTCCGCGCCCCACTTGTCGTCCCCCGATTTTCCCCCGTCGCAGGGAGTCTAGGGATGCTGAACATCGTGGGGAACTATTCCAGGAGCAGTCCCTTATCCGAAAGTCGGGCCGGTGAGGACGGGCCGCGAAGCGGAGAAGTAGTGCGATCCCGAAACAAAGGGGACAGTCGGCGGAAAGCCCCGTGCCGTCCGTCCGGCCCTCGGGACGGGCAGCCGGACGCGGCCGCCGGACCGATACGGTGGGAACACCATGAGCGCATCTCAGCCACCTCAGCCTCCCTCCTCCCCCGAGCTCCCCGAGCCCTCTCGGACCGGCGGCGAGTCCGCCCGGGACAGCGAGGAGTCCCCTCCTCTCGTGGACAACACACCCACACTTCTCGTCAAGATCTTCGGCAAGGACCGCCCCGGCATCACGGCCGGGCTGTTCGACACCCTCGCCGCGTACTCCGTCGACGTGGTGGACATCGAGCAGGTCGTCACCCGGGGCCGCATCGTGCTCTGCGCCCTGGTCACCTCGCCCACCGCGGGCGGGACGACCGAGGGCGACCTGCGGGCGACCGTGCACAGCTGGGCCGAGTCCCTGAAGCTGCAGGCCGAGATCATCTCGGGCACGGGTGACAACCGGCCCCGCGGTTACGGCCGTTCCCATGTGACCGTGCTGGGGCACCCGCTCACCGCGGAGTCGACCGCCGCCATAGCGGCCACGATCACCTCGACCGGCGGGAACATCGACCGCATCTTCCGGCTGGCGAAGTACCCGGTCACGGCCGTGGAGTTCGCGGTGTCGGGGACGGAGACCGCGGAGCTGCGCACCGCGCTGGCGACCGAGGCCGCCGAGATCGGCGTGGATGTCGCGGTGGTCTCGGCCGGGCTGAGCCGGCGGGCGCAGCGGCTGGTCGTGATGGACGTGGACTCCACGCTCATCCAGGACGAGGTGATCGAGCTCTTCGCGGCCCACGCGGGCTGTGAGGACAAGGTCGCCGAGGTCACCGAGCAGGCGATGCGGGGTGAGCTGGACTTCGAGCAGTCGCTGCACGCCCGGGTCGCGCTGCTGGCGGGGCTGGACGCCTCGGTGGTGGACAAGGTGCGCGCCGAGGTGCGGCTCACGCCCGGGGCCCGGACCCTGATCCGCACGCTGAAGCGCCTCGGGTATCAGGTGGGCGTCGTCTCGGGCGGCTTCACCCAGGTCACGGACGACCTGAAGGAACGTCTCGGCCTCGATTTCGCCTCCGCCAACACCCTGGAGGTGGTGGACGGCAAGTTCACCGGCCGGGTCGTCGGCGATGTGGTGGACCGGGCGGGGAAGGCCCGGCTGCTGCGGAGCTTCGCCGAGCAGGCGGGGGTGCCGCTGGCGCAGACGGTGGCCATCGGGGACGGGGCGAACGACCTCGACATGCTGAACACGGCGGGGCTCGGGGTCGCCTTCAACGCCAAGCCCGTGGTCCGCGAGGCGGCGCACACCGCGGTGAACGTGCCGTTCCTGGACACCGTGCTCTATCTGCTCGGCATCACCCGTGAAGAGGTCGAGGCGGCGGACGGCCTGGTCGACTGACGGTCGCGGCAGCGTACGGAAGAGGGCCCCGGCACGGGATGCGTGCCGGGGCCCTGCGCGTTCAGGTGTGCCGGTGGGGCCGGGGCACTCAGTCGTTCGGTGTCCAGTACTCGGTGAGCCTGCCCGCCCCGTGCTCCACGCTCTTCCAGGAGCCGGGGAACTCCACCACGGCGTAGGACGCCGTCGGGAAGCCGTCCCGGGTCATCCGGGCCAGGGTGTCGCCCTCGGCCGAGCCGGAGAGGGCGTCGGCGGCTCCGTGCATGCCCGGGTTGTGGCCGATGACCAGGAGGTTGCGGACGTCGTCCGGGGTCTCGTTGAAGAGGGCGATCAGTTCGCCGAGGGAGGCCTCGTACAGCCTCTCCTCGTAGACGGTCCGGGGGCGCTGGGCGAATTCGTGGACCGCCAGCTTCCAGGTCTCCCGGGTCCTGACGGCGCTGGAGCACAGGGCCAGATCGAAGTCGATACCGGAGTCGGCGAGCCTGCGGCCGGCCACGGGCGCGTCCTTACGACCGCGCTCGGCCAGGGGGCGCTCATGATCCGCGTTCTGCGACCATTCCGCCTTGGCATGCCTGAGAAGGACGATCCTGCGAGGTGTCTCGACGCTCATACACCTCAGCTTCGCATGAAACGCGGCCTCTGGCGCAGGGTGTTGACGGGCTCATCCGGAAGGTTGACACGCCGGTCCGGGACGGGTTCGCCGCCACGCGTGGATCAAGGGGCGAGCAGGTGGAGCGTGCGCTCGATCAGCTGTCCGAGGGCGGGGGCGGGGGTGGCCGCCTGCGCCTGCCCCGGGCTCATGATCATGAGCAGCAGAGCGGCGAAGGCGACGGTCGGGAGCGCCACGGCCCACCACGGCAGCCGTATCTCCACATGGTCGGCGGCGGGCCGGGACGGGGTCGGTCGGCCGGCGGCGGCCGGTACGTGGGACCTGGGGTGCGCAGGGACCGGCATGTCCGCCTCCGTGGGGTATTCGGTTCGTTACCGAAGAACCTACGGAACGGACCGGGCCGGTCCCATCCGGTGATCCACCCGCTTCACCCTGACCCTGGCCCCCTAGGGGACAGGGGGGCCAGCCCCACCATGGGCGGGGCGGCCGGGCGTCAGGGCGAGGCGATCGAGGCGATCACACCGATGACCACCGTGACGAGAAGCATCGCCCCGAAGACGAGGAGGAGCTTCTTCTGACCGTTCTTGGGATGCGGATCGAGCACTGGCATGGAGCCAGTCTCGCATCTCAGCATTCGTCCTCGATGGTCCGGTCCCGCCCCGCCAGCACCCCGGCCACCATCTGCGGGATCATCAGGCCCGCCATCAGGGCGATCGGCAGCCCCCAGCCGCCACTGTGCTGGTAGAGGACGCCGACGAGCAGCGGGCCCGGGATCGAGAGCAGGTAGCCGGTGGACTGGGCGAAGGCGGAGAGCCGGACCACGCCCGCCCCGGTCCGCGACCGCATGCCGATCATGGTGAGGGCGAGCGGGAAGGCGCAGTTGGCCACCCCGAGCAGCACCGCCCAGACCCACGCACCGGCGGCCGGGGCCAGGTAGAGGCCGCCGTAACCGATCAGGCCGCACAGGCCGAGGACGACGACGATGGGGCCCTGCTGCCTGAGCCGGCCGGCGACCCGGGGGATGACGAAGGCGAGCGGCACGCCCATCGCCATGGTGACCGCGAGCAGGACACCCGCCGTACCGGCCGAGACCCCGGCGTCGCGGAAGATCTGCGGCATCCAGCCCATGGTGATGTACGCGGCCGTCGCCTGGAGCCCGAAGAAGCAGGCGAGCCCCCAGGCGGTCCGGCTGCGGGTGATCCGGAGCGCCGGGGCGTCGGCGGGGTGTGCGGCAGCCGATCCGGGGACAGGCGTCCCGGGCGCCGGGGTCCGGTCCCGTACGAGGACGATCCAGGGCAGCACCGCGAGGGCCGCGAGCACGGCCCAGACGGCCAGCCCGGACTGCCAGCTCCCGCCCATCGCGCTCGTCAGCGGCACAGTGACGGCGGCGGCCAGCGCCGTGCCGAGGGCCAGGGCCATGGAGTAGAGGCCGGTCATGGTGCCGACGCGGTCGGGGAACCAGCGCTTGACGATCACCGGCATCAGGATGTTGCTGACGGCGATGCCCATCAGGGCCAGCGCGCTGGCGGCCAGGAACCCGGCGGTGGAGCCGATGTACGGGCGGATCACCAGGCCGGCCGCGATGGCGGCCATGCCCGCGCAGACGACGGCGCCCGCCCCGAAGCGGCGGGCCAGGCGGGGCGCCATGACCCCGAAGACCGCGAAGCAGAGCGGCGGTACGGAGGTGAGCACGCCCGCCACGCTGCCGCTCATGTGCAGCCCGTCGCGGACCTCTTCGAGGAGGGCGCCGAGGCTGGTGATGGCGGGGCGGAGGTTCAGGGCGGCCAGGACGAGCCCGACGGCGATCAGGCGCAGCAGCCAGGGGGCGGGGGCCTCGACGGCTCCGGGGAGTCGCGGGGCCGGAGGGCCGGCGGGGGTGCGCGCGGCGGCGCCGCGGTTCAGGGTCTGGGTCTGCGTCTCGTCGTCCGGCATGAGGCCATCATAGAATCATGGGATGATTGGTTGTCCAATCGCACGGAAACCATCGGATCCCCGGATCCCCCGGCCCCTCCGGCTTCCCTGAGAGAATCCGGCCCGGACCTGACAGCTCACGAGCAAGGAGCACCATGGCGCTGACGTCCCCCCGGCGTTCGGCACTCTCCGACCAGGTGATCGCGGAGTTGCGGAACCAGATCACGTCGGGCGAGTGGCCGGTCGGTTCGCGGATCCCGACCGAGCCGGAGCTGGTCGAGCAGCTCGGCGTGGCCCGCAACACCGTGCGCGAGGCGGTGCGGGCCCTGGCGCACAACGGGCTGCTGGACATCCGGCAGGGCTCCGGCACCTATGTGATCGCCACGAGCGAGCTGGCCGGGGTGATGCACCGCCGCTTCGCCGCCGCCGACCCGCGCCACGTGGCGGAACTGCGCTCGACGCTGGAGTCGTCGGCCGCCCGGCTCGCCGCCGTACGCCGTACCGAGCGCGATCTGCGGCAGCTCGACGCCCTGATGGCGCGGCGGGAGGAGGCGTGGGCCTCGGGGGACGCGGAGGCGTTCGTGGCGGCCGACGCGACGCTGCACCTGGCGGTGGTCGCCGCCTCGCACAACGACGTCCTCACCGAGCTCTACGCGGACCTCGGGGATCTGCTGCGCGACTATCTAAGAGATGACGTGGGCCCCGAGCTGCGCCCGGAGAACCATATGGATCACGCGCGACTGGTCGAGGCGATCCGCGCCGGGGACGCGGAGACGGCGGCGGCCGAGGCGGCGAGCCACGCGCTGAACTGCCTGGCGGACCGGGTGTAGCGACTCCCCCGGGCGTACGCCTCAGAAGCGACTCCCCCAGGCGTACGCCTCAGAGCGGCGCCGGACGGTGGCTGACCCAGGCGGTCGCGATCTCCTTCCAGCAGCGGTCCTCCAGCCGCACGGTCCGCCCCGGCGCCACCGCCACCGCCGCGCCGTCCGCGTCGACGTCCCACCAGCGGGCGCACTCGGTGTGGAGCTGGACCAGGTCGGTGGAGGGGAAGGGGTTGTGGCAGTACGCGACGACCCGGGAGCCCTCGATCGCCGTACGACACTCGGAGCCGGCCGGTTCGGGCTCCGGGGGCGCCACCGGCGTACCGGAGTCGGCGCCACGGGCGACGTGGACCCCCAGGGGTACGGCGAGTGCGGCAACGGCCGCCGACGCGGCCAGCAGGAGACGGGTGCGGCGACGCGTGGGGCGCACAGCGATCTCCCTCCCGCAGCCTGACCAGAAGTCCGGTTCCTCCACATTCTGCGGTGGAACGTCGGACTTTTCGACCGGAGCGGTGGCGGGGAGTCACGGACGGCGACGGCCTCCGGCCGCGTACCGCCGCCAGGAGCCAGGAGGGGGTACGCGGCCGGAGGCCGTCATCGGAGGCTGCGCGCGGTCAGGCGCCCATCATGTGCACGCCGCTGTCGACGTGGATGATCTCGCCCGTCGTGCGCGGGAAGAAGTCGGAGAGCAGCGCCACGACGCCGCGGCCGGCCGGCTCCGGGTCGGACATGTCCCAGGCGAGCGGGGCGCGGGTGTTCCAGACGTCGGCCAGCTCCGAGAAGCCCGGGATGGACTTGGCGGCCATGGAGCCGATCGGGCCGGCGGAGATCAGGTTGCAGCGCAGCCCGTCCTTGCCCAGGTCGCGGGCGAGGTAGCGGGAGGTGGCCTCCAGCGCGGCCTTGGCCGGGCCCATCCAGTCGTACTGCGGCCAGGCGTACTGGGCGTCGAAGGTGAGGCCGACGATCGAGCCGCCCTCGCTCATCAGCGGCTTGCAGGCCATGGCCAGCGACTTCAGGGAGAACGCCGAGACGTGCATCGCGGTGGCGACGGACTCGAACGGGGTGTTGAGGAAGTTGCCGCCGAGCGCGTCCTGCGGCGCGAAGCCGATGGAGTGGACGACGCCGTCCAGCGAGCCGAGCTCCTCGCGGACCAGGCCCTCCAGCCGGTCCAGGTGCTCCTGGTTGGTGACGTCCAGCTCGATGACCTTGGCCGGCTTCGGCAGCTTCCTGGCGATGCGCTCGGTCAGGGTGGGGCGGGGGAAGGCGGTGAGGATGACCTCGGCGCCCTGCTCCTGGGCCACCTTCGCGGTGTGGAACGCGATGGACGACTCCATCAGCACCCCGGTGATGAGGATGCGCTTGCCGTCGAGAATTCCGCTCATGGTGATCAGTGACCCATGCCCAATCCGCCGTCAACGGGGATGACGGCTCCAGTGATGTACGACGCGTCGTCGGAGGCGAGGAAGCGCACGGCGGCGGCGATCTCCTCGGGCCGCGCGTAGCGGCCCAGCGGCACCTGGGACACGATGCCCTTGCGCTGCTCCTCGGTGAGCGCCTGGGTCATGTCGGTGTCGACAAAACCGGGGGCGACGACGTTGAACGTGATGTTCCGCGAGCCGAGCTCCCGGGCCAGCGACCGGGCGAACCCGACCAGTCCGGCCTTGGAGGCGGCGTAGTTCGCCTGGCCCGCCGAGCCGAGGAGGCCGACGACGGAGGAGATCAGGACGACGCGGCCCTTCTTGGCGCGCAGCATGCCGCGGTTGGAGCGCTTGACGACCCGGAAGGTGCCGGTGAGGTTGGTGTCGACGACGGAGGTGAAGTCCTCCTCGGACATCCGCATCAGCAACTGGTCCTTGGTGATACCGGCGTTGGCGACCAGCACCTCCACGGGACCGTGCTTCTCCTCGATCTCCTTGTAGGCCTGCTCCACCTGCTCGGCGTCGGTGATGTCGCAGCGGACCGCGAGGACACCGACCTCGGTGAGGGCCTGGGGAGGCTCGCCCGAGCGGTAGGTGATCGCTACCTGGTCGCCGTTGTCGGCGAAGGCGCGGGCGATGGCGAGGCCGATGCCCCGGTTTCCTCCGGTGACGAGAACCGAGCGGCTCAACGGATCACCCTTTCCTTGGCGGTGTGGTGCGTACCCTCTGGCGGTCGAGTACGTCGAAAACCTATCGGTACCGTGCGCCGATCGAGGAATCGGGCCCTGACAGTGGCTTGTCCGGGGTGCTGTGGGGTTCCTACAGTTCGCACGGTTGCGTGCCGGGCACACCTGTCCGCGATATCCCCGGCTCTCCCCGCCTTCCGCATGGTTCACTGCCGTCGTGTATCGAGAAGGGAATTCCCTGTGCCCCACGAGGTAGATCAGTCATTCCTGGCCCTGCCGCTGCGCGCGCTGGCCGACGCGGCGCTCGCGCGGGCGCGCGCGCTGGGCGCCACGCACGCCGACTTCCGGCTGGAGCGGGTACGCAGCGCCTCCTGGCGGCTGCGGGACGCCCGGCCGGCCGGGGCTTCGGACAGTACGGACCTCGGGTACGCGGTGCGGGTGGTGCACGGCGGGGCCTGGGGGTTCGCCTCGGGCGTCGACCTGACGATGGACGCGGCGGCGAAGGTGGCCTCGCAGGCCGTGGCGATGGCGAAGCTGTCGGCGAAGGTGATCGCGGCCGCCGGGTCCGACGAGCGCGTCGAGCTGGCGGACGAGCCGGTGCACGGCGAGCGGACCTGGGTCTCGGCGTACGACGTCGACCCGTTCTCCGTACCGGACGAGGAGAAGGCGGCGCTGCTCGCCGAGTGGAGCGGGCGGCTGCTGGGCGCGGACGGCGTCGCGCATGTGGACGCGTCGCTGATGACCGTCCATGAGAACAAGTTCTACGCGGACACGGCCGGGACCGTCACCACTCAGCAGCGGGTGCGCATCCAGCCGCAGTTCACGGCCGTGGCGGTGGACTCCACGACCGGTGAGTTCGACTCCATGCGGACCATCGCCCCGCCCGCCGGGCGCGGCTGGGAGTACCTGACCGGGACCGGCTGGGACTGGGACGCCGAGCTGGAGCAGATCCCCGCGCTGCTGGCGGAGAAGATGCGGGCGCCGAGCGTCGAGGCGGGGACGTACGACCTGGTCGTCGACCCGTCGAACCTCTGGCTGACCATCCACGAGTCGATCGGCCACGCCACCGAGCTGGACCGGGCGCTCGGTTACGAGGCGGCGTACGCGGGCACGTCGTTCGCCACCTTCGACCAGCTCGGCAAGCTCGCGTACGGCTCGCCCGTCATGAACGTGACCGGTGACCGCACCGCCGAGCACGGCCTCGCGACCATCGGGTACGACGACGAGGGCGTCGAGGCGCAGTCCTGGGACCTGGTCAAGGACGGCACCCTGGTCGGCTACCAGCTCGACCGCCGGATCGCGAAGCTCACGGGTCTGGGCCGGTCCAACGGGTGCGCGTACGCGGACTCGCCGGGCCATGTCCCCGTACAGCGCATGGCGAACGTGTCGCTCAAGCCGGACCCGGGCGGGCTGTCGACGGAGGACCTGATCGGCGGGGTGGAGCGCGGTATCTACGTGGTCGGCGACCGGTCCTGGTCGATCGACATGCAGCGCTACAACTTCCAGTTCACCGGGCAGCGGTTCTTCCGCATCGAGAACGGCAAGCTCGCCGGGCAGTTGCGCGATGTGGCGTACCAGGCGACGACCACGGACTTCTGGGGCTCGATGGAGAAGGTCGGCGGCCCGCAGACGTACGTGCTCGGCGGCGCGTTCAACTGCGGCAAGGCCCAGCCGGGCCAGGTCGCGGCGGTCTCCCACGGCTGCCCCTCCGCCCTCTTCCGAGGCGTGAACATCCTCAACACGACGCAGGAGGCCGGACGATGAGCCGCGTCAGCAAGCCGTACGAGATCGTCGAGCGGGCCCTGGAGCTGTCCACCACGGACGGTCTGGTGGTCATCGCCGACGAGCACTCCTCCGCCAACCTGCGCTGGGCGGGCAACGCGCTCACCACCAACGGGGTGACCCGGGGCCGGACCCTCACCGTCATCGCGACCGTCGACGGGGGCCAGGGCACGGCGTCCGGCGTCGTCTCCCGGTCCGCCGTGACCGCCGACGACCTGGAGCCGCTGGTACGGGCCGCCGAGGCCACCGCCCGGGGCGCCGGTCCCGCCGAGGACGCGCAGCCCCTGGTCAGCGGGGTCCCCTCGTCGCCCGACTTCACGGACGCGCCCGCCGAGACCGGCTCGGAGGTCTTCGCCGACTTCGCCCCGGCCCTCGGTGACGCCTTCGCCCGGGCCCGTTCCGGTGGCCGCGAGCTGTACGGGTTCGCGAACCACGAGCTGACCTCCACCTACCTGGGTACGTCGACGGGGCTGCGGCTCCGCCACGACCAGCCGACCGGGACGCTGGAGCTGAACGCCAAGTCGCCGGACCGGACCCGTTCCGCGTGGGCGGGCCGGTCGACCCGGGACTTCAAGGACGTCGATCCGGCGGCCCTGGACGCGGAGCTGGCGCAGCGGCTGCGCTGGGCGGAGCGGCGGATCGACCTGCCCGCCGGGCGGTACGAGACGCTGCTGCCGCCGACCGCCGTCGCGGACCTGCTGATCTACCAGCTCTGGTCGTCCACCGCACGGGACGCGGTGGAGGGCCGGACGGTGTTCTCCCGGCCGGGCGGCGGAACCCGGCTCGGCGAGACCCTGGCTCCGCTCCCGCTGACCCTGCGCAGCGGCCCGCACGCGCCGGGTCTGGAGTCGGCGCCGTTCGTGATCGCCCACTCCTCCGGTGACAGCGGTTCCGTCTTCGACAACGGGCTGCCGCTCGCCCCGACGGACTGGGTGCGGGACGGGAAGCTGGAGCGGCTGACGACGACCCGGCACACCGCTGCTCTCACCGGGCTGCCGGTCGCCCCGGCCATCGACAACCTGGTGCTGGACGGGGGCGGTGAGCGGTCGCTGGAGGAGATGGTGGCCGCGACGTCCGGGCGGGCGCTGCTGCTGACCTGCCTCTGGTACATCCGGGAGGTGGACCCGGCGACGCTGCTGCTGACCGGGCTGACCCGGGACGGCGTCTATCTGGTGGAGGACGGCGAGGTGGTCGGCGAGGTGAACAACTTCCGCTTCAACGAGTCGCCGGTGGACCTGCTGTCGCGGGCGTCGGAGGCGGGCCGTACGGAGAAGACGCTGCCGCGCGAGTGGGGCGACTGGTTCACCCGGGCCGCGATGCCCGCGCTGCGCATCCCGGACTTCAACATGAGCTCGGTCAGCCAGGGGGTGTGACCCGCCTAGACTGACATCTCCATCTCTACCTTCGTTAGGAGCACCGGAACCGTGACGGACATCGTCGACGAGCTGAAGTGGCGCGGGCTGTTCGCCCAGTCCACTGACGAGGACGCATTGCGCAAGGCTCTCGCGGACGGTCCCGTCACCTTCTATTGCGGCTTCGACCCGACGGCGGCGAGCCTGCACGTGGGGCACCTCGTGCAGGTCCTCACCGTGCGCCGACTCCAGCAGGCGGGGCACCGCCCGCTCGCCCTGGTCGGCGGGGCCACCGGTCAGATCGGTGACCCGCGCCCGACCGCCGAGCGCACGCTGAACGACCCGGAGACCATCGCGGCCTGGGTGCAGCGGCTGCGGGAGCAGATCGAGCCCTTCCTCACCTTCGAGGGCCCGAACGCGGCGACGATGGTCAACAACCTGGACTGGACCGCGGGGATGTCCGCGATCGAGTTCCTGCGGGACATCGGCAAGCACTTCCGGGTCAACAAGATGCTCACCAAGGACTCGGTCGCCCGCCGGCTGGAGTCGCAGGAGGGCATCAGCTACACGGAGTTCAGCTACCAACTGCTCCAGGGGATGGACTTCCTGGAGCTGTACCGCCGCTACGGCTGCGTCCTCCAGCAGGGCGGCAGCGACCAGTGGGGCAACCTCACGGCCGGTATCGACCTGATCCACCGCCTGGAGCCGGGCGCCACCGTGCACGCGCTGGCGACGCCGCTGATGGTGAAGGCGGACGGGACCAAGTTCGGCAAGTCCGAGAGCGGTGCCGTCTGGCTGGACCCGGAGATGACCACGCCGTACGCGTTCTACCAGTTCTGGCTGAACGTGGACGACCGGGACATCTCGCGCTACCTGCGCATTCTCAGCTTCAAGAGCCGTGCCGAGCTGGAGGAGCTGGAGAAGCTGACCGAGGAGCGGCCGCAGGCGCGTTCCGCGCAGCGGGCGCTGGCCGAGGAGCTGACCACGCTGGTGCACGGCGGGGCGCAGTGCGCGGCGGTCATCGCGGCGTCGAAGGCGCTGTTCGGCCAGGGTGATCTGGCCGAGCTGGACGAGGCGACGCTGAGCGCGGCCCTCTCCGAGGTGCCGCACGCGCAGGTCGCCGAGCTCGGTCCGCTGGTGGACCTCCTGGTGGAGGTCGGTCTCGCACCGAGCAAGTCGGGTGCCCGGCGCACGGTCAAGGAGGGCGGCGCGTACGTGAACAACGTGAAGGTCGCCGACGGCGAGGTCGCGCCGAACGCCGCGGAGCTGCTGCACGGGCGCTGGCTGGTGCTGCGCCGGGGCAAGAAGAACCTGGCGGCCGTGGAGGTCGTCCCGGCCGGCTGATCCTTCCCGCCGGATCGCTGCACAGCGCCGCGGCCGGACACGCGTCTTCTCGCGTGTCCGGCCGCGGCGCTGTCGCGTAGTTGTGCCTCGGGTCAGGTTCTGCGCCTGTTGCCCCGGATCGACTGCCAGGCCATGTCGCCGACGGCGACGACCGCCACGGCACCGGCCAACTGGAGCAGATGGCGGATCCAGTCGATGCCCTTGGTGTCCTCGACGCCGATCCAGCCGGCCACGGCATTACCGAGGATCGAGCCGAGAATACCGAAGATGATCGTCAGCCAAATGGGAATATCCTGCTTGCCCGGCAGGATCGCCCGTGCGATGACACCGAGCACCAGGCCCACGATGATTGCCCACAACCAGCTCATTTCGCCTCCTCGTGCGGCGCGGAGTGCGCGTCCGGCCAGTCTTGGACGGCCGACGGCGGGCCGCACTCCGGGCGGGGCCGTCCGGGTGGGGCGCCGCCCCGGGGTCAGCGGGGCAGCGCCCCGGTCTTCGGTACGCCGGCCGCTCGGCGTACCGTGGATGCGGCCCGGTCCCGGAGCGTCCGGCACAGAGATCTGGTGGTGGAACACATGCTGCGGAAGAGCGACGAGGTGGGGGTCTTCCGGATCACGGAGGCCCGTCAGGGGCTGGCCGACGATGTGCGGGGCAGGCAGCGGCGCTATGTGATCTCGATGTCCGTGCGTACGGTGTCGGTGGTGCTGGCCGCGGTGCTGTGGAACGTGGAGCGGCATGTCGCGATCGTGGCGCTCGTCTTGGGGGTGCTGCTGCCGTACGTGGCGGTGGTCATCGCCAACGCGGGCCGGGAGAACGCTCCTTCGCTGCCGTCGGCGTATCTCACCGCCCCCGCGCGGCCCGCTCTGGAGGCCGCTCCGGCCGCCGGTCACGCCGAGTCCGCGGACCCCGAGGGGCGGGCCGGGCGGGTACCCCCGTCACAGGAGCACAACTGAACCCAGGCGTACCGCGAAGCTCAGGAAAAGCTCAGATCAATCATGACGTTCCGGTGCACCGCACCCCGGTGCCCGTGACATACTTCAGAGGCGCTCCGCATCCCCCGTCGGAGCGATGGACCGACGCCGGGCAGCTCCCCCCGTGGCTGCCCGGCGTCGCCGTTTCTCCGGCCGGGGATGCGTCGTTCAGCGTGCGGAGCACCTGACCGAGGTCGGATCGCACCTGACTCAAGGTCCGGTCGCACCTGACTTAGGCTGGGTGCCGTGATCTTCCCCGAGACATCCGCCGAGAGCGCCGCCGGTGCCCCGATCTGTTCCGCCAAGGGCTGCCGGGCCGACGCGGTCTGGGTGCTCGCCTGGAACAACCCCAAGCTGCACACGCCCGAGCGGCGCAAGACCTGGTTGGCCTGCGACGAGCACCGGGAGCATCTGTCGCAGTTCCTGGGCGTACGAGGCTTCCTCAAGGACGTCGTGGCGCTCGCCGACTGGGAGTCCGGACCCGGAGCGGGCTGAGCGTCAGCCGCCGATCGCCGACATCGGGCGGTCCGGCTGCAGGAACGACGGGTCGTCCAGTCCGGAGCCCGCCTTCTTGCCCCACATGGCGACCTTCCAGAGCCGGGCGATCTCCGCGTCCGGCGCGTCCGAGCGCAGCGCGGAGCGCAGGTCGGTCTCCTCGCGGGCGAAGAGGCAGGTGCGGATCTGACCGTCGGCGGTGAGCCGGGTGCGGTCGCAGGCGCGGCAGAACGGGCGGGTGACCGAGGCGATCACGCCCACGCGATGCGGGCCGCCGTCGACGGTCCAGCGCTCGGCGGGGGCGGAGCCGCGGGCTTCGTCGTCCTCGGCGGTGAGGGTGAAGCGGGTGCGCAGCGAGGCGAGGATGTCACCGGCGGTGATCATACCGTCGCGCTTCCAGCCGTGCTGGGCGTCCAGGGGCATCTGCTCGATGAAGCGGAGCTCGTAATCGTTGGCCACGGCCCAGGCCAGCAGCTCGGGGGCCTCGTCGTCGTTGAGTCCCGGCATCAGGACGGAGTTGACCTTCACCGGGGTGAGGCCGGCCTCGCGGGCGGCTTCGAGGCCTTCCAGGACGTCCTTGTGGCGGTCCCGGCGGGTGAGGGTCTTGAAGACGTCGGGACGCAGGGTGTCCAGGGAGACGTTGACCCGGTCGAGGCCGGCGGCCTTCAGGGCGGCGGCGGTCCGCTTGAGCCCGATGCCGTTGGTCGTGAGGGACATACGGGGGCGCGGGGTGAGCGCGGCGCACTGCTCGACGATGGAGACGAGGCCGGGGCGGAGCAGGGGCTCGCCGCCGGTGAAGCGGACCTCGGTGATGCCGAGGCTGGTGACCGCGATGCGGATCAGGCGGACGATCTCGTCGTCCGAGAGCAGCTCGCTCTTGCCGAGCCACTGCAGGCCCTCTTCCGGCATGCAGTAGGTGCACCGCAGATTGCACTTGTCGGTCAGTGACACGCGCAGGTCGGTGGCGACCCTGTCAAAGGTGTCGATGAGCACGGTGGCTCTCCTCCCCGGTGGTGTCGGTGCGGTGGGCGTGGTGTCGGTTCGGTCGATCTCTTTCGAGCCTACGTGAGACCGCTGACATCGCGGGGGCCCGTTTGCCACGAGGTGCGGCCGGGCCGCGTCGTAGGACTCTACGACGCGGCCCGGACCAGGGGGTGGGTGATGCACCGAACGGCTCGGTGAATTCCTTCTCTCAGTGCGCTCCGGTGCCGGTGAGGGACTTGACCTCCAGCTCGGCGTACTTGTCGGCGTCGGGCTTCTCCTTGCCGATCACCGAGCCGAGCCAGCCGAGCAGGAAGCCCAGCGGGATCGAGATCAGGCCAGGGTTCTCCAGCGGGAACCAGGCGAAGTCGACGCTCGGGAACATCGAGGTCGGCTTCGAGGAGACGACCGGCGAGAAGAGCACCAGCAGGACGGAGGAGGAGAGCCCGCCGTAGATGGACCAGAGGGCCCCCTGGGTGGTGAACCGCTTCCAGAAGAGGCTGTAGAGGATCGTCGGCAGGTTGGCGGAGGCGGCGACCGCGAAGGCGAGGGCCACCAGGCCGGCCACGTTGAGGTCGCGGGCGAGCGCGCCGAGCGCGATGGAGACGATGCCGATGGCGACGGTGGCCCAGCGGGCGGCGCGGACCTCCTCCTTCTCGGTGGCCTTCCCCTTGCGGATCACGTTGGCGTAGATGTCGTGCGCGAACGACGAGGAGGAGGCGAGGGTGAGTCCGGCGACGACGGCGAGGATGGTCGCGAAGGCGACGGCGGAGATCACCGCGAGGAGGATGGCGCCACCGGTGGATCCGGAGCCGCCGCCGATCTCCAGGGCGGCGAGTGGTGCCGCCGTGTTGCCCGCCTTGTTCGAGGCGATGATGTCGTCGGGGTTGAGGATCGCCGCGGCGCCGAAGCCGAGCACGATGGTCATCAGGTAGAAGGCGCCGATGATGCCGATCGCCCAGTTCACGGACTTACGGGCGGCCTTGGCGGTGGGCACGGTGTAGAAGCGGATCAGGATGTGCGGCAGGCCCGCGGTGCCGAGGACCAGGGCGATGCCGAGGGAGATGAAGTCCAGTTTCGAGACGCCGGTGGCGCCGTACTTCAGGCCGGGCTCCAGGAAGGCGGCGCCCTTGCCGCTGTTGCTGGCGGCGGTGCCGAGCAGGTCGGAGATGTTGAAGTTGAACTTCAGCAGGATCAGGAAGGTGATGAGCAGGGTGCCCGCGATGAGCAGGACGGCCTTGACCATCTGCACCCAGGTGGTGCCCTTCATGCCGCCGATGGTGACGTACAGGATCATGAGTACGCCGACCAGGGCGACGATGACGATCTTCCCGAAGTCGCTGGTGATGCCGAGCAGCAGCGAGACGAGGACGCCGGCGCCGGCCATCTGGGCCAGCAGGTAGAAGATCGAGACGACGATGGTGGACGTACCGGCGGCGGTACGGACGGGGCGCTGGCGCATCCGGTAGGCGAGGACGTCGCCCATGGTGTAGCGGCCGGAGTTGCGCAGCGGTTCGGCGACCAGGAGCAGGGCGACGAGCCAGGCGACGAGGAAACCGATGGAGTAGAGGAAGCCGTCGTATCCGAAGAGGGCGATGGCGCCCGCGATGCCCAGGAAGGACGCCGCGGACATGTAGTCGCCGGATACCGCGAGCCCGTTCTGGAAGCCGGTGAACTGGCGGCCGCCCGCGTAGAAGTCGGAGGCGCTCTTGGTCTGGCGGCCCGCCCACACGGTGATGGCGAGGGTCGCCACGACGAACGCGGCGAACAGCGTGATGATCAGCGGCCGGTGTTCGCTCGCGCCTTCGGTGGCGGCGAGCTGGACGGCTGGATAGAGGGTGTGGGCGGCGCTCATACGTCGGCCTCCATACGGGACTTGATCGCTTCGGCCTTCGGGTCGAGCTTGCTGGCGGCGTGCCGGGAGTAGAGCACGGCGATGAGGAAGGTGGTGGCGAACTGGGCGAGGCCGAGGACGAGCGCCATGTTGATGTTGCCGACGACCTTGGTGCTCATGAAGCCGCCCGCGTAGTTGCAGAGCAGGACGTAGAGCAGGTACCAGGTGACGAAGGCGATGGTGAGCGGGAAGGCGAAGGAGCGGAACGAGCGGCGCAGGTCGGCGAACTCGGCACTCGCCTGCACCGCGTTGAACGCCTCGGTGGTGGGCTGGGCCGGGCTGGTGTCGGAACGGCCCTCGGGCGGCGGTGCATCGGTAGCCACGGAATCTCCTCGCGACGCGGGTGCGGTGATCTGGGGGACGGTGGGTGTCATAGGGAGGCCTCGATACCGGGGGACGGTGATGTGCCTCCTGGACAACGGCACGGAGGGCGCGACGAAGCGGTTCACCGGATCTTTCGCCTTCTCGGCCTCATCCCGGTGACCGGAAGCCGCTGCGTCCCGGTGGCCTGAAGTCACCCGTACACATTCGGCCGCACGGTGCACTCTTCGAACTCACTTGCCCCAAATCGTTGATGTGCCGGGAAGATCAGCGATAGCTTCACTCGTCATGTACGCGACCGAACACGCCAGGTGTCCGGTCGACCGGCACGGATGATGTGGAGAACCCATGGCTCATCTGGCATCGAGACGGACCCGCGCGCTCGCGCTGCCCGTCGGACTCGCGCTCGTCGCCTCGCTCGGCTTCCTGCCGGCGGCGTCGGCCACGGCGGCGCCCATCGGCGCACCGGCCACCGCGACCCCGCGGACCGACGGGCCGAAGCTGAGTTACGTCGTCAACACCGGCAGCGGCCGCACCGCCGTGGCGCAGGTGAAGAAGGCCATCACGCAGGCCGGCGGCACGGTCGTCATCGCCTATGAGCAGATCGGCGTCGTCGTCGCCCACTCGCAGAACCCGGCCTTCGGCGAAACGATCCGCCGCGTACGGGGCGTGCAGTCGGCGGGCGCGACCCGGACCAACCCGATCGTGCCCCAGGCAACCAAGGACGTCGGCGCCATAGCGCAGCCGCTGACCGAGGCCCAGGCGGCGGCCGCGGCCGCACAGGCGACGGCGGAGGAGGACCCGCTGGAGCCGCTGCAGTGGTCGCTGCCCGCGATCAAGGCGGACAAGGCGCACCAGAAGTCGCTCGGCTCGAAGAAGGTGACGGTCGCCGTCATCGACACGGGCGTGGACGACACCCACCCGGACCTGGCGCCCAACTTCGACCGCGCCGCCTCCGTCAACTGCGTCACGGGCGCCCCGGACACCACCGACGGCTCCTGGCGGCCGGCGGCGGGCGAGAGCGACCACGGCACGCACGTGGCGGGCACCATCGCCGCGGCGAAGAACGGCTTCGGCGTGACGGGGGTGGCCCCGGGCGTGAAGGTCTCCGGCATCAAGGTCTCCACCCCGGACGGGTTCTTCTACACCGAGGCCGTCGTCTGCGGCTTCCTCTGGGCGGCCGAGCACGGCGTCGACGTGACGAACAACAGCTACTACACCGACCCGTGGCTCTTCGCCTGCAAGAACGACCCGGACCAGGGCGCCCTGGTCGAGTCGCTGACCCGCGCCGCCAAGTACGCCGAGCGCAAGGGCACGGTCAATGTCGCCGCCGCGGGCAACGCCCGCCACGACCTGTCCTCCGACACCATCGAGGACCGGACCAGCCCGAACGACACCGAGCCGGTCACCCGGACGATCGACCCGCAGGTCTGCCCCGACGTCCCGACCATGCTCCCGGGCGTCGTGACCGTCTCCGCGACGGGCGCCAAGGGTCTGAAGTCCTCGTACTCGAACTACGGCAAGGGCGTCATCGACGTCGCCGCCCCCGGCGGTGACTCGACGATCTACCAGACCCCCGAGCCGCCGGCCGTCAACGGGCTGATCCTCTCGACGCTGCCCGGCGGCAGGTTCGGCTACAAGGCCGGTACGTCGATGGCGTCCCCGCACGTCGCGGGCGTCGTGGCCCTGATCAAGTCCCGCCACCCCTACGCCTCACCGGCCGCGGTGAAGGTGCTGTTGGGCCTCCAGGCGGACGCGAAGGCGTGCGGCGAACCGTACGACTACAACGGTGACGGGGTCATCGACGCGGTCTGCGAGGGCGGCAAGAACTACAACGGCTTCTACGGGGCCGGAGTGGTGGACGCGCTGGACGCGGTCCGCTGGTAGGCGGATGACGGAGCGATGAGATGAGTAGGGGCCCGGGGGATCTCCCCCGGGCCCCTACTCGTACCTCTGTCTCCGTACTCCTGTCTCCGTACTCCGTACTCCTGGCTCCTACGGGCGGTCGGCCCGCCCCGCCCTCAGCACCCCGAGGGCCAGCAGGAGCTGCGCGGCGATGTAGGTGAGCATCACCCAGAAGTCGGGGGCGGGCAGCCGGGGCCACTCGGCGATACCGGTGGCGATGAGGGCGTCGGAGAGCAGGAAGAGCGCCCCGCCGGCCGCCGCGTACCGGCCGAGGACGCCGGCCCGCCACGCCATGGCGGTGAGCAGCAGGCTGTACCCGGCCACCGGTACGCGCAGGTCGGCCGGGAGGTCGGACCAGATCAGGACGAGGAAGACGGCGAGGACGACGGCGTACGCGATCCCTGCGGCCAGGGACGCTCGGGTCCGGGCCCGTCCCCGCCCGAACAGTGTCAGGTAGCAGACATGGCCGACGGCGAAGGAGCCCATCCCGAGGAGGAACGCCAGGTCGTTGTCGGCGAGCAGGAACACGTCCCCGCCCCACCCGAACAGCAGGGCCGCGATGAGCAGCCGGGGCCCGCCCCGGACGGCGGCGTACGCGGCGAGCAGCGGCATCAGCAGCGGCTTGGCGACCAGGTGGACGGTGTCGAGACCGGCGAGGAGCCCGGCGAGGTCGACGACGGCGGCGAGGAGAAAGGCGATGAGGAGGGGCCGGGCGAACCGCCCGGCCCGCCCTGCCGTCTCCGGCCGGGCGGGGCGGGACGCGGTGGCGCTCATCGGGTGGGTTCCGGGGCGGCGACCTGCGCGGGCACGGGGGCGGGCGCGGGTGGATCGACCGTTACGGCAGCGGGCTTCGGAGCGGGCTGCCAGCCCGGCCCCCGGAAGACCCGCCCTGCCCGCTCGCTCCAGCTCTGCGCCGCCCGGACGTCCCGGGCGATGGCGGCGTACTCATGGGTGGCCACGCGCAGCGGGTTGTTGGTGGCGATGTTCTTGGTGAGCCCGTAGACGGGCCGCTCGGTCTCGGCCGCGAAGGAGCCGAACATCCGGTCCCAAATGATCAGGATGCCGCCGTAGTTGCGGTCCAGGTAGCTGCCCTGCGAGGCGTGGTGGACGCGGTGGTGGGAGGGCGTGTTGAGGACGTACTCGAAGGGGCGCGGGAGCTTGCCGACGCGCTCGGTGTGCACCCAGAACTGGTAGACGAGGTTGGCCGACTGGCAGAACGCGAGCGCCGCCGGGTGGACACCGCAGGCGATCAGCGGGAGGTAGAAGGGCCACGAGGTCGCGGAGGTCCACGGCTGGCGCAGTGCGGTGGTGAGGTTGAACTTGCGGCTGGAGTGGTGGACCACATGGCAGGCCCACAGGATCCGGATGACGTGGTGGCCGCGGTGGGACCAGTAGTAGAAGAAGTCCTGGACCAGGAGCATCAGCAGGACGGTCCACCACACGACGGGCACCCGCAGCGGCGTCAGTTCGTAGACGCCCATGTAGACGGCGAGAATGGGGATCTTCCACAGCAGGTCGAACCCGAGGCTGCCGAGCCCCATGGTGACGCTGGTGGCGGCGTCCTTGGTGTCGTAACCGGCCGCGTCCTCGTCCGGATGAAAGCGGTAGCTCACCATCTCGATCACGGTGAGCAGCACGAAGGCCGGTATTGACCACAGCACGACATCGGGCAGGTTCGGCTCCATGCGAGCACCGTAGGGCCGCCCGTCGGTGAGGGCTAGATGGTGTTACCCACAAGTATGCGAGATCTGGTGTCAGCAGTCTTTGGCACCTTCTGCCAAGGGACCGGCCGTAGGATTTGCGGACTGCGTATCGCCGAGGGGGAGGAACGCACGTGTCCGGTACGGAAGTTGCCCTGATTCGGCTGGCCACCACGGTGCTCGGGGCGGCCACCAAGACGTTACTGACCCCCAGACCTGGCGCGGGCCTGGTCCCGGACCCGGTCCGCCCGCTCCCCCGCCCCGCGAAGCCGGACCGGCTGGCGAAGGTGCTGGCGGGGCGCATGTCCGAGGCGTACGCGGACCTCCCCGAGCATGAGCGGCTGGCCGCACTCGACTCCGTACAGGACACGTTCGCGGCGGGTGACCTGACGGCCGACCGGCTGTTCGCGTCGGAGCTGGACCCGGAGCGGCTGCGGGCCGAACTGTCGGCCCCGGCCCCCGGCCTCTCGGCACGCGCCTGCGACCTGTACGAAGACCTCCTCGGCCGCTGCTGCGCGCATCTGGTGGACCAGCTCACCGCCCACCCGTCGTTCGCGGCGCGGGCGGCGGTGGAACAGGTCCGGGCGGCGGGGTGGACGCGGAAGCTGGTGGCGGAGGTACGGGACCGGGTCGGCCCGCGCCCGGACGCGGCGGACCTGGAGTTCGAGGGGCGGTACGCGGAGTTCGTGGCGGCGGCCAACAGCCGGGTGGAGCTGTTCGGGTTGACGCTGGGGCGGTCGGCGGGCGGGTGGCCGCTGGAGACGGCGTACATCGGTCTTGAGGTCAGCGGCGAGTACGGGACCGCGGACCGGCACGGTCTGGATCATCCGATGCGGACCACGGTCAGGATCGAACAGGCTCTCGCCGAGCGGGGCCGGCTGCTGCTGCGCGGACCGGCCGGCTCCGGCAAGAGCACGCTGGTGCAGTGGCTGGCGCTGAACGCGGCCCGGCAGTCGTTCGGGAGCGAGCTGGCCGACTGGAACCGCTGCGTCCCCTTCGTTCTTCGTCTGCGCGCCTTCACGACCCTGGAGGTCCTGCCCGCCCCGGAGGAGTTCCTGCGCGCGGCGGGTGTCCCGCTGCACGGCTCGGCCCTGGCCGGCTGGGCGGACCGGCTGATGCAGAAGGGCCGGGCGGTGGTGCTGGTCGACGGGGTCGACGAGGTGCCGGAGCGGCTGCGCAAGCGCACGGAGCGCTGGCTGAAGGACCTGATCGTCGCCTACCCCCGGGCCAAGTACGTCGTGACGACGCGGCCGTCGGCCGTGCCCGAGACCTGGCTCTCCGCTTCCGGCTTCGAGCCGCACACCCTGCTGCCGATGCGCCAGGAGGACGTACGCGCGTTCATCGGCCACTGGCACCGGGCGGCACGCTCGGAGTGCCGGTCCGAGGAGGAGCGGGCCGAGCTAGACCGGTACGAGCACGCCCTGCGCCGGGCCGTCGGGACCCGCCGGGACCTGGGGCTTCTCGCGACGAACCCGCTGATGTGCGCCCTGCTCTGCGCACTGAACCGGGACCGACGGATGCAGTTGCCCCGGGCCCGCAAGGAGCTGTACGACGCGGCGCTGGACATGCTGCTGGTCCGGCGGGACACCGAGCGCGAGATCGTGGGCGTGGAGGGCGTCGACCTGACCCGCGAGGAGCAGACGGCCCTGCTCCAGCGCCTCGCGTACTGGCTGATCCGCAACGGCCTGGCCGAGGCCCGGCAGGACGAGGCGGTGGCCATGATCGCGGACTGGCTGCGGGCCATGTCCCAGGTCCGGGGCACGCCCGTGCAAGTCTTCGCCCATCTCCTCAACCGCAGCGGCCTCCTCCGTGAACCGGCCCCGGGTTCGGTGGGTTTCGTGCACCGCACCTTCCAGGACTACCTGGGCGCCAAGGCCGCGGTGGAGGCCCGGGACTTCGGCGTCCTGGTCCGCCATGCGCACGAGGACCAGTGGGACGACGTGGTGCAGATGGCGGTGGGGCACGCGCGCCCGGACGAGCGGGCCGCGCTGCTGACGTCCTTGCTGGAGCGGGCGGGCGCGGAGCCGGAGTGGGAACACCGGTTGGTTCTGCTGGCGGCGGGGAGTCTGGCCCATGCGCCGGAGCTGGACGCGGGGGTACGGGCAGGAGTGGAAGCGCGGACGACGGGGCTGCTGCCGCCGGACGGCGAGGAGAGTGTTCGCGAGCTGGCCAAGGTGGGTGATCTGGCGCTGGAGCTGCTGTCGTCGATGGTGGACGTGCTGACGGAGACGGAAGCGGCCGCGGTGGTGCGGACCGCTGCGGCGGTCGGCAACGAGGCGGCGTACGAGCTCGTGAAGCACTTCAGGGACGACGAGCGGGGCTGGGTCGCGAATGCGCTGTCCTCGGCCTGGGAGCGGTTCGACGCGGAGGTCTTCGCGCGGGAGATCATGGCTGCCCGCACCTGGGACGACAAACCCGTGATGGTCAAGACCGATGCTCAACTCTCCGCGCTGGGCCGCATCCCGCGTCTGTTCAACGTGCACCTGACGGGCGACCACCAGGATCTGTCTCCGGTGACCTCCCGGCCGCAGGTGAAGCGGCTGTTCATCTACGGCAACAAGCAGATCGCCGACGTGGCCCCGCTCGCGGCGATGCCGCAGCTACGCGAGATCGGCCTGAGCAACTGCCCGCAGATCCGGAGCTTCGAGCCGCTCGCGCGGCCTGGAGTGGAATGGCTCTCCCTGGTCGAACTCCACCCGTCGCTCGACCCGTTGCCTCTCACGGGCATGCCGGATCTCCGCTACCTGACACTCGGCCACCCCTTCCTCCTGGAGAGCATCGGCGAACTCCCCGTGTGCGACCAGGTGACCGGACTCGACCTCATGCAGCAGACCCGGCACGTGAACCTGGAGGGCCTGGAGCTCTGGGCGAGCCTGCGGTTGCTGACCCTGTACGGCCCGACACATCTGCGACAGCTCAGCCGCATGCCGGCTCTGCACGGTTTGGAGAGTCTGCGCCTCGTCCACCTGTCCGACCTCGATCTGCACCTGACAGAGCCCCTGGCCTCGCTGCGGGAGCTCCTCCTGTTCCCGAGCGACACAGTCCCCGACCTCGCACCACTCACCGTGCTCCCATCGCTCGAAACACTCGACCTTTACGGCCCGCTCCTGTTCGACCTCACCCCCCTCCGCGCCTGCGAGAACCTCACCATCCACCTGGCTCACCACACCCACGCAACCGGCACCGAACTCTTCCCGCCCGAGCGCATCGTCCGCCTCCCCTGACCCACCCCCAGGAACCACCGAATAGGGCCCTGTCAGTCCCGGCCCGTATTCTCTGTGACCATGCTCGACGACCGCCAGACAGCCGCACCGTGGCCGACCGCCTACCCCCAGGGGTACGCGGTCGTCGACGTGGAGACCACCGGCCTCGCCCGCGACGACCGGATAGTGTCCGCCGCCGTCTACCGGCTGGACGCCCTGGGCAATGTCGAGGACCACTGGTACACGCTGGTGAATCCGGAGCGGGACCCCGGTCCCGTCTGGATCCACGGGCTGACGAGCGACGTGCTGGAAGGCGCGCCGCTCTTTCCCGAGGTGGCCGAGGAGCTGTCGGCGCGGCTCGCGGACCGGGTGCTCGTCGCGCACAACGCGGCGTTCGACTGGTCGATGATCGCCCGGGAGTACGCACGGGCCTCGGTGGTCGCCCCGGTCGAGCAGCGGCTCTGCACGATCGCGCTCGCCAAGGAGCTGCGGCTGCCGCTGCCCAACCACAAGCTGGCCTCGCTCGCCGCGCACTTCGGCGTCGTACAGCAGCACGCCCACCACGCCCTGGACGACGCCCGGGTGCTGGCCGAGGCGTTCCGGCCGAGTCTGCACGCGGCGGCCCGGGGCGGGGTGCGGCTGCCGCTGCTGGAGTGCCGGCCGCTGACCGAGTGGTCGGACTCCCCCGTCGCCCCGCGCGTCGGGTATCAGCCCGCGCGGCAGCCGAACAGCTGGCGGCCCTCGCGGAAGCGGCCGGCCTGCCCGTATCCCAATCCGGGGCGGTACGAGAAGGAGAAGCCGCTCAAGCAGGGGATGCGGGTGGCGTTCTCCGGGGACACCTCGGTCGACCGGGAGCTGCTGGAGGACCGGGCCGTGGAGGCGGGGCTGCATGTGGCGACCAGTGTGTCGCGGCTGACCAGTCTGCTGGTGACCAACGACCCGGACGCGGCGACGTCCAAGACGCAGAAGGCGAAGTCGTTCGGCACGCCGATCCTGGAGGAGAGCGCCTTCACCCATCTGCTGCGCGATGTGGCGCCCGCCGACGGGGCTGTGCTGCCGCGACAGGCGACCCCGCCGCCGGAGTGAACCCGGCGCGACTCGCCCGGCGTCCGCTCGCCCGCCGCCGCCGGGCGTCCCACCCTGTGGCGCATGGCACGTTGTGAGGTTTGCGGAAACGACTACGGCATGTCCTTCGAGGTGCACGCACAAGGTGCGGTGCACGTCTTCGACTGCTTCTCCTGCGCCATCCACCGCATGGCGCCGATCTGCGAGCACTGCCGGGTCCAGGTGATCGGGCAGGGCGTCGAGGTGGACGGGCACTGGTACTGCGGTGCCCACTGCGCCCGCGCCGAGGGAAAGGTGGGCATCGTGGACAAAGTATGACGAGAGCGACCATGGCCGGGCAGTCCCGGCGCCACCCCTGAGTGCCGCACCCCATGACCCCGGTTGTACGGTCATGGGGTGTACCGCTTCCTGTTGACCCGGCAGTGGGTTCTCCTCACCCTCCTCGCTCTCGTCCTGATGCCGACGATGGTCGAGCTGGGTTTCTGGCAGTTCCACCGCCATCAGCACCGGGTCGCGCAGAACGAGCTGATCTCGCGGAACCTGAAGGCCGATCCGCTCCCGGTCACCGATCTCACTTCCCCCGGGCACACCGTCCCGCGCGCCGACTACTGGCGGGCGGTGACCGCGACCGGCACGTTCGACAGCGAGCACGAGGTGGTCGTGCGCCGGCGTACGTCGGAGGACGACAAGATCGGCGTGCATGTGCTGACCCCGCTGGACCTGCGGGACGGGGGCACCGTCCTGGTCAACCGGGGCTGGGTGCCCGCCGCGCCGAACCAGACGTCGTACCCGGACGTGCCGCCCGCCCCCCGCGGCGAAGTGACCGTCACCGGGCGGCTCAAGGCGGACGAGACGACCGGCAGCAGCGGCATCAAGGACCTGGCGGGGCTGCCGGACCGGCAGGTGATGCTGATCAACAGCGAGCAGCAGGCGCATCTGCTCTCCCGCGAGGTCCTCGGCGGGTACATCGAGCAGACCGCCCCGCAGACCGCGGGCGGGCTACCCGAGCAGATCCCTTCGCCCGACGACAGTTCGATCGGCGCGCACATGGCGTACGCCGTCCAGTGGTGGCTGTTCGTCGCCGCCGTCCCGGTCGGCTGGATCATCCTCGTACGGCGGGAGAAGCGGGACCGCGAGGAGGCCGCCGCGAAGGGTGAGCCGGTCGCGGAGGACACCGAGCAGCCCGCCCCCGCGAGCGCCTGAGAGCTCCGGCACACCGAAGGGCTGGTTGACGAGGGTCCTGTTCGGGAACACGCCAGAGCGTGACCCCACGCATCGAGGACTACGCCCTGATCGGCGATCTCCAGACCGCCGCGCTCGTCGGCAGGAACGGTTCGATCGACTGGCTCTGCCTGCCCCGCTTCGACTCCGGCGCCTGCTTCGCCGCCCTGCTGGGCAATGAGGAGAACGGCCACTGGCGTATCGCGCCTGCGGCCACGGACCCGTCGGACACCTGTACCCGGCGCGGCTATGCGGGTGATTCGCTGGTCCTGGAGACGTACTGGGAGACCCGGACCGGCACGGTCAAGGTCATCGACTTCATGCCGCAGCGCGACGAGTCGCCCGATGTGATGCGGATCGTCGAGGGCGTCAGCGGGACCGTCGACATGAGCTCCGTGCTGCGACTGCGGTTCGACTTCGGGTCCGTGGTGCCGTGGGTGCGCCGGTCGCACGGCCACCGGGTCGCGGTCGCGGGCCCCGACTCCGTCTGGCTGCGCAGCGACCCGCCGGTCAAGACGTGGGGCCAGCAGTTCAGCACCTGCTCCTCGTTCACCGTCTCCGAGGGCGAGAGCGTGGCGTTCGTCCTCACCTGGCACCCCTCGCACTCGCCGCGCCCGAAGCTGATCGACCCGCACAAGGCGCTGAAGCACACGCTGCACGACTGGGCGAAGTGGACGGAGCGGTGTACGTACGAGGGGCCGTACCGCGAGGCCGTGCTCCGTTCGCTGATCGTCCTGAAGGCTCTGACGTACGCCCCGACGGGCGGAATCGTGGCGGCCCCGACCACCTCGTTGCCGGAGGAGATCGGGGGCGTACGGAACTGGGACTACCGCTTCTGCTGGCTACGGGACGCCACGCTCACCCTCGGCGCGATGGTCTCGGCCGGCTATCTGGAGGAGGCGGCGGCCTGGCGCGACTGGCTGCTGCGGGCCGTCGCCGGGGATCCGGCGGACCTCCAGATCATGTACGGGCTCGCGGGCGAGCGCCGGCTCCCCGAGATGGAGCTGCCCTGGCTCGCCGGGTACGAGAACTCCCGCCCGGTGCGCACCGGCAACGCGGCCGTCCGCCAGCGTCAGCTCGATGTGTACGGGGAGGTCATCGACGCGCTCCGGCTCGCCAGGGTCGCCGGTCTGGACGACAAGCCGCACGCCTGGAACCTCCAGCTCAGCCTGCTCGGCTTCCTGGAGTCGTCGTGGCGGGAGCCGGACGAGGGGCTGTGGGAGATCCGCGGCGCGCGGCGCCACTTCGTGCACTCCAAGGTGATGGCCTGGGTCGCCGCCGACCGGGCGGTGCGCTCGCTGGAGGAGAACCCCGAGCTGCCCGGTGACGCGGACCGCTGGCGGGCGATGCGGGACGCCGTGCACGCCGAGGTGTGCGAGAAGGGGTACGACCCCGTACGGAACACCTTCACCCAGTCCTACGGGTCCAAAGAGCTGGACGCGGCGACGCTGCTCATCGTGCGGACCGGGTTCCTGCCGCCCGACGACCCCCGGGTGATCGGCACGGTCGACGCGGTCCGCGACGAGTTGGGCAGCGACGGGCTGGTCCGCCGCTACAGCACCGAGGGCGTCTCCGTCGACGGACTGCCCGGCGACGAGGGGGCGTTCCTCGCCTGCTCGTTCTGGCTGGTGGACGCCTTGCAGCGGATCGGCAGGCCCGATGAGGCGCGGGAGCTGTTCGAGCATCTGCTGGAGCTCCGCAGCGATGTGGGGCTGCTGGCCGAGGAGTACGACGTCGCGGCCGGGCGGCAGCTCGGCAACTTCCCCCAGGCGTTCAGCCATATCGGACTGGTGAACTCCGCTGTCGACCTCGCGGGGGACGACCCGGCAGGATAGGGCCATGGATCTTGGACTGAAGGACCGCGTGTACATCGTCACCGGCGCGACCCGGGGCCTCGGCAACGCCACGGCGCGCGCCCTGGCCGCCGACGGCGCGAAGGTGATCATCACCGGACGGGACGAGAAGGGCGCCGAGGAGGCCGCCGCCGAGCTGGGACCGGACGCCGTGGGGCTCGCCGCGGACAACGCCGACCCGAGCGCCGCCCAGCGGCTGGTGGACACGGCCCGGGAGCGGTTCGGGCGGCTCGACGGGGTGCTCATCAGCGTCGGCGGGCCCGCGCCCGGCTTCGTCGCAGACAACACCGACGACCAGTGGCAGACGGCGTTCGAGACGGTGTTCCTCGGAGCGGTCCGGCTCGCCCGGACGGCCGCCGCCGCGCTGGGCGAGGGCGGTGTCATCGGCTTCGTACTCTCCGGATCGGTGCACGAGCCGATCGGCGGACTGACCATCTCCAACGGGCTGCGCCCCGGTCTCGCCGGTTTCGCCAAGTCGCTCGCCGACGAGCTGGGGCCGCGCGGCATCCGGGTCGTCGGGGTGCTGCCCGCCCGGATCGACACCGACCGGGTCCGCGAGCTGGACGCGCTGTCCGGGGACGCCGAGGCGGCCCGTGCGGCCAACGAGGCGCGCATCCCGCTGCGGCGCTACGGGACGCCGGAGGAGTTCGGGAGGACCGCGGCCTTCCTGCTCTCCCCCGCCGCCTCGTATCTGACGGGGATCATGGTGCCGGTCGACGGCGGGTCACGGCGCGGGTTCTGAACCGCTGGTCTCTGTCCCGTACGCCCACGGGCCGCTCCGAACCGCTGCTCTCCGTCCCGTACCCGCCCACGGGCCGTCAGGACACCCGCTCCGCGCGGTGCTTGACGGCCCGCAGCCGTACCTCGGCCGGGAGCTCGTCCAGTCCCGCCGACGCGCGGGCGTGGGCCAGCGCTCCGTCGGCCACCGCGTTCAGCGCCTGCTCGGGGGCGGCGTGCGGCTCCATCAGGAGCCGGATGCGGGCCTGCGGGGCGGTCCGGCGGCCGGTCAGGGCCACCTGGGCGCGGGCCACTCCGTCCACCTCCCCCGCCTCGTCGGCGAGCACGCCCTCCAGCGCCTTGCCCCGCACCTGTGCGCCCTCGCCGTCGCCGCTGTCGACCAGCACGTCGGAGAGGCGGCCGCGCCGGAGCTGGGCCAGGAGCCACCACAGGGCGAGGACGACCAGGACGGCGAGGATCGCGATCACGGTCGGCCACCACCAGCCCACGTCGCGCCAGCGGCCCCGGTCGGCGGCGCTGAGCAGCACGTCGTTCTTGCCGTCCCAGGGCCACCAGGCGGGCACGGAGGCGCCGAGGCCGACGGCGAGCACCCCTCCGCCGACGACGATCAGGACGAGCCCGGCGAGGGCCAGCAGGACCCGGTTGACGGTGGAGCGCATGCCGCTCATCCCTTCTTCGCCGGTCGGTGCACCTGGACGGAGAGACCGGGCGGCTTGGCCAGGCCCAGTTCCCGGACGGCCGTGGTCAGCGTGGTGTTCAGGTCGCCGCGTACGTCGTCGAGTTCCCGGAAGTGCGAGAGGGCGCGCACCTTCGCCTTGCGCCGTCCCATCCGGACCCGGACGGACTGCACCCCGGGCACCCGCACGGCCCGGTCCCGCAGGACGAGTGCGGCGGCGGTGCGGTCGAGTCCGGCGCGTACGGAGGCGCGGTCGCGGCGCATCGGCAGCAGATCGCGCAGCCCGGGGGTGAGGGCGAGCAGGAGCAGCCAGAGGCCGATGGCCGCCGCGACCCCGGCTCCGATGAGCACCGCGACATCGTCGAGCTGACGCTCCGCGAGGCCGTCGGCCAGCGAGCGGCGCCACTGCATGGCCGGGTGCCCGGCGCGTACAGCGGCGATGTCGTAGAGCAGCAGTCCGGCCGCGCCCAGGAGCACCAGGGCCAGCAGGGCGGCCGGGATCCGGCGCGCGGACCAGAAGCGTCCGGCCCGGCCGCCGCCCTGCTCCAGGGTGGGGACCCGGTCGTGGTCGGTGGGCGGGGCGGGGTCGGGCGGCTGCGTGCCGCCGCCGTCCTGGTCCACCGTGGGCATCCGCCGGGTGGAGCCGGCGGGGTCGCCGTGGTCTCCGGGTTCGGTCATCGGATCCTCCCCTGTGCTCCGCTCGTGGCCGGGTGCAGCCGCTCGACCTGGACGGACACTTCGGGCACCTCCATGCCCGCCAGCGCCTTGACCCGCTGGGCGACCCTGCTCCGTACGGCACCGCACTGGCGGCCGATGTCACTGGGGTAGCCGAGCTCCAGGCTGACCCGGACGCGGGCGGCGTCGCTGTGCACGGTGACCGTGGCGCGCGGGGAGGCCCCGTCCGGGGGCGGATCGTCGACGGCTTCCTTCGCCGCCTGGGCGGCGATCTTGGCGACGACCCGGTCGGCGATGCGGGTCTCACCCCGCTCGGCGGCGGCGACCCGCCCGGTCACCGCCGTCACCGTCGCCGGTCGCCGCGCTCGCGACTCCGGAAGAAGTCGCCGGGTTCCAGGTCACCGTCCAGGAAGCGGCCGGCGATGAAGCCGACCGCGCCCAGCGCGGCCACCAGTACGAAGGCTCCGAACCCGCCGAAATACCCGGCGAATCCCAGCGCCATGCCGGCCAGAAGACCGGCCACAGCCATGCTCATCGTCTCTCCTCAACTGCGTTGCGGCGCCGACTGTCGTTCGGCGGGGAACCCGGAACCTACTGGACGCGCTGCTGCGACTCGCCGTCGTCATCGTCGTCGTCCTCGTCGGGCAGCTTGACGTCGCTGACCGCGATGTTGACCTCGACGACTTCGAGGCCGGTCATGCGCTCCACCGCCGCGACGACGTTCTGGCGCACATCGCGGGCCACGTCGGAGATGGCCACGCCGTAGTCGACGACGATCTCCAGGTCGAGGGCGGCCTGGGACTCGCCGACCTCGGCCTTCACCCCGCGGGTGACGGACTTGCCGCCGCCGGGGACCCGGTCGCGGACCGCGCCGAAGGTCCGGGACAGCCCGCTGCCCATGGCGTGGACGCCGACCACATCGCGTGCGGCCATTCCGGCGATCTTCTCGACGACGCCGTCGGCGATGGTGGTGCGGCCGCGGGTGCCGGGGTCGCCTCCGCCGCGCTTGCTCAGGGGGGACTTGCCCGAACCGCTGTCGGGACTGTTGCGCTGGGGTGTCTCAGTCATCGCCGCTCTTCCCTTCGGGGCGGGGTGGGGACTTCCTTCGCCCACGTTAAGTGCGCTTGCCCGGTCCCGCGCCGTGGATACGGCAGGCTGGGGCGATGACGACGGAGCGGAGCCCGCAGAGGGCCGACGGATGGACAGCCGCGGTACGGCAACGCCTGGGCCTCGGCAGACTGCTCCCGCTGGGTGGCGCGGTGGACGGCGCCTGGATCGCGGAGACGGCGGCGGCCTCGGTGTTGCGCGAGGCGGCCGTGGAGGGCGCGGTGCTGGGGACGCTGAGGATCGGGCCGGCCCGGGAGGCCACCGGTGTGGATACGGGGGCGGAGGCGGGTCGTCCGGTGGGAGCGGGAGGCCCGGCGGGTGCGGGCGGTCCGGTGGGGGCTGGGGGGCCGGTGGGGTCGGGCGGTCCGGTGGGTGCGGGAGGTCCGGTAGGGGCGGGGGGTCCGGTGGGTGCACGCGTCGCGGTGGAGGCCGGCCTCGCCCTGCCTCCGGCGCCGCCGAGCGGGCTGCCGCCCGGGCCGCTGAGGATCGAGGCGGAGTTCCGGGCGGCCGGGGACCGCCCGCTGCCCGACTCGGCGGCCGCCCTGCGCGCGGCGCTCGTCACGGCGGCCGCCGCCCGGCTCGGCCTGGAGATCGCGGAGGTGGACCTGCGGGTGACGGCATTGCTCGACGACGCTGCGCCCGATCAGGTGACGGACCCGGCCGACGCACCCTCCCCGTCGGCCCCGGCCCCGGTCGCGAAGGCCGACGGACCTGTGGGAGAGGCGGCCGCGGCGGTCCCCGGTGTCGTCTCGCTGACCCGGGTCCTGGGCGGCGCGGTGCACACCGCCCAGGACCACATCCGGGTCGAGGTGGCGACGGCCGGGGACCACCGGGCCCTCGATGTGGCCCGGTCGGTGCGCACGGCGGTGTCGGCGGCCACGGCGGACCGGCTGCCGGTGTCGGTGCTGGTCACCGACGTGGTCGAGGCGCGTCCGGCCAGACCCGCCGGTCGGTGAGACCCGCCGGTCGGTGGGACCCGCTAGTCGGTGATGCCCGCGAGGTCGCGCAGCCTGCGGCCCTGGGCGGCGCGCTCGGCGGTGCGCTGCTCCTCGTACGTCCGCGAGAGGGCGCCGGACAGCAGGGCCTTGGTCTCCACGACCGCGTCGCGCGGGGCGGAGATCAGCGCGGCGGCCAGGTCGCGGGCCGCCGCGTCGAGCTGGTCGGCGGGGACCACGAGGTTGGCGAGGCCGGTGCGCTCGGCCTCCTCGGCGTGGACGAACCGCCCGGTGGCGCAGATCTCGAGCGCGCGGGCGTACCCCACGAGGTTCACCAGGGGGTGGGTGCCCGTGAGGTCGGGGACAAGGCCGAGGCTGGTCTCGCGCATGGCGAACTGCACGTCCTCGGCGACGATCCGCAGATCGCAGGCGAGGGCGAGCTGGAAGCCGGCGCCGATGGCATGGCCCTGGACCGTCGCGATCGACACGAGGTCGTTGCGGCGCCACCAGGTGAACGCCTCCTGGTACTCGGCGATGGTCGCGTCGAGCTCGGCCTCCGGGCCACGCGCCATGTCGAGGAAGGACGGCTCCCCGTCGAACCCCTCAGGGGTGAACGCCTGCCGGTCGAGGCCCGCGGAGAAGGACTTGCCCTCGCCGCGGAGCACGACGACGCGGACATCGCCGGGCAGCACCCGTCCGGCCTCGGTCAACGCCCGCCACAGAGCGGGAGACTGGGCGTTGCGCTTGGCCGGGTTGGTGAGCGTCACCGTGGCGACCGCGTCTTCGACGGTGAGCCGTACGCCGTCCTTGTCGAGCACAGGGTCGAGCGAGGTCATGGGGCGCCTCCGGATCGGGTGCAGTCAGCACACAGAAAATAAGTGACTGAACAGTAACCACCCGGACGACCTCACGGTCAGCCGGGTGGCCACCCCGAAATCCGATGAGCCCTCACACCTCCGGGGCACTCAGGCCGAAGCGGCCTTCTTGCCTCGTGTGGCTCCGCCGCGTCCCCGCAGCGTCACTCCGGACTCACTGAGCATCCGGTGGACGAACCCGTAGGAGCGGCCGGTTTCCTCGGCCAGCGCCCTGATGCTCGCACCGGAGTCGTACTTCTTCTTCAGGTCTGCCGCGAGCTTGTCACGCGCGGCGCCGGTCACCCGGCTGCCCTTCTTCAGAGTCTCGGCCACCCGTGCCTCCTCTATGGGAAGTGCGCTCTGGACTCTCATGATCACCCCTCCCGCGCTTCCTGGCCACCCATTCGGCAAGGTCGGTGCGACCGGATTCCGGACCGGAGAGCGCCCTGACACGATCGGAATCCCGTATTCCGGCGGGCCATGGGGGCATACGGGCCCTGCCGACGATAGAACCGGCAGGTCAGAGCCGTACGGGGAGCAACGGCCCGGAAAGGGCCGCGCGGCGGGTGAGCTCCGGGCGCACCACCGGGGTACGAGACGTCCTCACGCAGATGGTGGATCACGCGTAGGCCGAATGATCTATCCGGAGGGGGCCGGGGCCCCCTGAGGAGAGGATCAGGCGAGGGCGACGAGGTCCCGGTAGTCGGCACCCCAGAGGTCCTCGACGCCGTCCGGGAGCAGGATGATCCGCTCCGGCTGGAGCGCCTCGACGGCGCCCTCGTCGTGGGTGACGAGGACGACGGCGCCCTTGTAGGTGCGCAGCGCGCCGAGGATCTCCTCGCGGCTGGCCGGGTCGAGGTTGTTCGTCGGCTCGTCGAGCAGGAGCACGTTGGCGGAGGAGACGACCAGGGTCGCCAGCGCCAGCCGGGTCTTCTCGCCACCGGAGAGCACCCCGGCCGGCTTGTCGACGTCGTCGCCGGAGAAGAGGAACGAGCCGAGCGTCTTGCGGACCGCGACGAGGTCGAGGTCGGGCGCGGCGGAGCGCATGTTCTCCAGGACCGTGCGGTCCGGGTCGAGGGTCTCGTGCTCCTGGGCGTAGTAGCCGAGCTTGAGGCCGTGGCCCTCGATGATCTGGCCGGTGTCGGGCTTCTCGGCGCCGCCGAGCAGGCGCAGCAGCGTGGTCTTGCCGGCGCCGTTGAGGCCGAGGATGACGACGCGGGAACCCTTGTCGATGGCCAGGTCGACGTCGGTGAAGATCTCCAGCGACCCGTACGACTTGGAGAGGCCCTCCGCCATCAGCGGGGTCTTGCCGCAGGGCGAGGGGTCGGGGAAGCGCAGCTTGGCGACCTTGTCGGAGACCCGTACGGCCTCCAGGCCCGAGAGGAGGCGGTCGGCGCGCTTGGCCATGTTCTGGGCGGCGACGGTCTTGGTGGCCTTCGCGCGCATCTTGTCGGCCTGCGCGTTGAGGGTCGCGGCCTTCTTCTCGGCGTTCTGGCGCTCACGCTTGCGGCGCTTCTCGTCGGCCTCGCGCTGCTGCTGGTAGAGCTTCCAGCCCATGTTGTAGACGTCGATCTGCGAGCGGTTGGCGTCCAGGTAGAAGACCTTGTTGACCACGGTCTCGACGAGCTCGACGTCGTGGGAGATCACGACGAAGCCGCCGCGGTAGTTCTTCAGGTAGTCGCGCAGCCAGACGATCGAGTCCGCGTCGAGGTGGTTGGTGGGCTCGTCGAGGAGCAGGGTGTCGGCGTCCGAGAAGAGGATCCGGGCCAGCTCGACGCGGCGGCGCTGACCACCGGAAAGCGTGTGCAGGGGCTGGCCGAGCACCCGGTCGGGCAGGCTGAGCGCGGCGGCGATCGTGGCGGCCTCGGCCTCGGCGGCGTACCCGCCCTTGGTGAGGAACTCCGTCTCCAGGCGCTCGTACTTCTTCATCGCCTTCTCACGGGTGGCGCCCTTGCCGTTCGCCATCCGCTCCTCGTTCTCGCGCATCCTGCGCAGGATCTCGTCGAGGCCGCGGGCGGAGAGGATGCGGTCGCGGGCGAGGATCTCCAGGTCGCCGGTGCGCGGGTCCTGCGGGAGGTAGCCGACCTCGCCGGAGCGGGTGATGGTGCCGCCCGCGGGGGTGCCCTCGCCCGCGAGGCACTTGGTGAGGGTGGTCTTGCCCGCGCCGTTGCGGCCGACCAGGCCGATGCGGTCGCCCTTGGCGATACGGAAGGAGGCGGACTCGATGAGGATGCGGGCGCCGGCGCGCAGCTCGACGCCGGAGGCGGTGATCACGGAAAAACTCCAGGGCAGGATGGACGGCGGAGGGACGAGGGCGGAGGTCTCTCGACGCCGCTAATGCGCAAGGAGAATGGCCATAGGCCCCATTCTACTGGCGGTGTGCAACTGCTTTTCCGCGTGCCCGCCGGGGGTAACCGTCCGATACTCGGCGCAGGGTGCCACCCCGGCCCCAGCCCGAACCGACGGAGGTGCGCCCGTGCAGTTCGACGACGACGCTGATCTGGACACATCCGAGGTCCAGGATGTGCGCGGCAGCCGGATCCCGGGCGGGCGGGCCACCGTGGGCGGCGGCATCGTCGGGGTGATCGCCCTGATCCTCGGGCTGCTGTTCGGCGTCGGCCCCGATCAGCTCGGCCTCTCGTCCGGCGACACCGAGCCCGGGCCGGTCTCCTCGTCGGCGGCGCAGGTGCAGGAGAGCTGCCTGAAGGGCCAGGACGCCAACAGCCGCGACGACTGCCGGGCGGTGGCGGTGGTCAACAGCGTGCAGGACTTCTGGCGCCAGGAGTTCGAGCGGCGGCGCGGGAGTTACGGGGCAGCCCCGACGGTCCTGTTCAGCGAGCGGGTCGGTACGGCCTGCGGGGCGGCGACCTCGGCGGTGGGGCCGTTCTACTGCCCCGGTGACCGGAAGGTCTATCTGGACCTGGGCTTCTTCGACGAGCTGCGGACGAAGTTCGGCTCCAGCGGCGGGCCGTTCGCCCAGGCGTATGTGATCGCGCACGAGTACGGCCACCACGTGCAGAACCAGACGGGCACGCTGAGCCGGTCGCAGGACGGGCGGCAGGGGGCGGACAGCAACGCGGTGAGGGTGGAGCTGCAGGCCGACTGCTACGCCGGGGTCTGGGCGCACCACGCGACGACGACGCCGGACGAGTCGACGGGCCGGCCGCTGGTCACGGAGCTGACCCGGGCGGACATCCGGGACGGTCTGGACGCGGCGGCGGCGGTCGGGGACGACCGGATCCAGGAGCGGTTCCAGGGTCGGGTGACCCCGGAGTCCTGGACGCACGGCTCGTCCGCGCAGCGTCAGCAGTGGTTCTCCACCGGATTCAGCAGCGGCGACATGGGGCGGTGCGACACCTTCGCCTGAGCCGCACGCCTGCTGACCGGCGCGAAACCCTTTCGGGAGGGCGTGGTCAGTGGCGGGTGGAAGACTGAGACGCAGATCACATCAGACGGTACCGGGATCGGGAGAGGTGAGTGCGATGGCAGGTGTGACGAAGGGTGTCCCGACGATCTACCCGACGGTCCTCTACGACGACGCGAAGGCCGCGATCAGGACGCTGACGGAGGGCCTCGGCTTCACCGAGGAGGCGGTCTACGAGGGCGAGAACGGCAGCGTGGTGCACGCCGAGCTGTCCTGCGGCAACGGCAGGGTGATGCTCGGCTCCAAGGGCGGGGACGGCGCGTTCGCCCGGGCGATGGCGGGGGCGGGCCCGGCGGGTGTGTACGTGGTGGTGGACGAGGTGGACGAGCACTTCGCCCGGGCCCGGGATTTCGGGGTGGAGATCCTGATGGAGCCCACGGACCAGGACTACGGCTCGCGGGACTACATGGCGCGGGACGCGGAGGGCAACGTGTGGAGCTTCGGGACGTACGCGCCGGGGTCCGCCGGCTGAGCGGCGGCCCCGGCGGCGTGGGGCTCAGGCTCCGCCGGTGTGGACCTGGAAGGCGGCGCGGCGGACCGCCTTGGCCAGGGCCGGGTCCGGGTGGGCGGCGGCGAGGGCGACCAGGACCTGGACCGTGCGCGGGTGGCCGACGGCTCTGACCTCGTCGAGGAGGGCCGGGACCGTGCCCTGGACGGCGGAGTCGAGGTGGCGCACCAGCAGGCCGGTCTCGCCGTGGTCGGCGACGGCGGCCGCGGTGTCGACCCAGAGCCAGGTGGCCTCCTCACGGCTGAGGATCTCCTGCGCGTCGTCCGGGTCGGCCCCCTCGTACTCGGCGAGCCAGAGCAGCGCGTAGGGCCGCAGCGACGGGTGGGCGACCACGGCGCGGACCTCGGGCTCGGCGGGGGCGCCGACGACGCGGAGCGCCTCGAAGGCCAGGCCCCGCAGCAGCGCGTCCTGGCCCCGGGCGACGGCGAGCAGTTCGGCGACGGCACTGCCGACCGTACGGGCGGCGAGCCAGGCCCGGTATTCGGCGCGGGCCGGGCCGGGGCTGAGCCGGGCGCAGCCGAGGAGCATGTCGGCGGCGGACTGCTCGATGTTCCCGGCCGGGCTCTGGGCGGCGACGCAGATCTGTTCCAGCTTGACCCAGACCGCCCAGTTGCCGAGCGGGGTGAGGGTGGCGTGGCCTTTGCCGAGGGTGAGGGCGCCGACGGCGGCGAGGCCCTCCAGGGCCCAGTCGAGCAGCAGGGCGTCGAGGTCGGCGCTGCGGTGCGGGGCGGGCGCGGGGCGGGCGGTGGTGGTGGGAGCGCTCTCGGCGGCCGGGCGGCCGGCCCCGTACGGCACTTCGCAGCGCTCCTCCTGGAGCTCGGCGATGCGCTGGGCGAGGAGGTCCAGGAGGGCGGGTACGGCGACGGGGCCCGCGGAGAGCTGGAGGAGGGAGAGCACCTGGGGCACGGCCTCGACGGCTTCGGCGACCGCTCCGGCCTCGATGCCCTCGGGTGCGGCGTGGACGAGCGACCAGGCGTCGAAGAGCGCGACCCAGCCGCGCAGTACGGCGGAGTCGTCCCGGTCCCAGGCGCGCAGCCGCCAGCCGGGGCGGGCGGTGTCGCCGTGCAGCTCGATCAGGCCGGCCAGCCGGGCCCGGTCCCAGCCCGCACGGACCTGTGCCGGGGAGAGTTCCAGGGCCGTCGCGGCCCGTTCGAGGGCCTGGGTGGCGAGGGGTGCGGCGCTGCCGGGGGCGGCGGCGCCGGCGGCCCAGTGGGCGATGCGTACGGCGTCGGCGAGGACCGCCCTGGCCTGGCGGGCCAGTTCGGTGCGGGGCGGGGTGCCCTCGGGGGGCCGTGGAGCCGGCCTGGTGCGCCGGGTGGACACCGCCCTGCGGGCGGTGGCGAGGGGTCGCGGGCGGACAAGTCGCAGCCTGGAGTCGCGCGGGGTACGGGACGTCACAGGAGCAGTCTTGCCTCTGACGGCCGGAAAGCCCAAACGGAAGGCGTTTCCCCGGTCCCCGCCCGGTTACCGGTGGTGCGGTGACCAAAGGGACCGATCCCCGCATCACCTCACATCAGGGGCGTGAGGAAGCGCCGGAGCGTCTCCTCGTAGCGGCCGGGATCCGCGTTCCACATCGACGCATGCGGAGCCTGCGGTACGGAGTGGAGGCTGACCAGGTCCGGACGGCGGGCGGCGAGCACCCGCGACGGGCCCCAGGGGGCGATCGTGTCGTCCGGGCCGTGCACGATCAGCGTGGGGGCGGGCAGCGCGTCGGCCAGGGAGGCGTCCAGGAGCGGGGCCGAGGTCATGCCGGTCCGGCCCTGGGCGGCGCGGACGGCCAGCGGCAGCAGGGCGGCGGGGACGCCCCGGGCGGCGGCCAGGGCGCGCAGGGTGGTCGGCCAGTCCAGGACCGGGGAGTCCAGGACGAGGCCGCCGACGCGCTCGCGCAGCGGGGAGTTGACGGCGGCGTGCAGGGCCATGGAGGCGCCGGTGGACCAGCCGTACAGGATCACGTTGCGGGCGCCGTAGCGGACGGCGAAGCGCATCGCGGCGTCCAGGTCGCGCCACTCGGAGGCGCCGAGGTGGCCGAGGCCGTCGGCGGGGCGCGGGGCTCCGGCGTCGCCCCGGAAGGCGAGGTCCAGCACGGGGAGGTGCTGTTCGCTCAGGAAGCCCATCAGGTTCATGGGGTGCGCGCGGGTGGTGCCGAGGCCGTGCGCGGTGATGACCCAGGTGTCGCGGTCGCCGGGGACCCACCAGGCGGGCAGTCCGCCGAGTTCGCCGGGGATCTCGACCTCCCGGTACTCCAGGCCGAGGGCGGCGCCCGGGTCTCCCCGGTACACCTCGGGGGTGAGGCGGACCTTGTCGCCCGGCTCCAGGATGCCGTGGGTGACCCGCTCCAGGGTGCGGACGACGGTGTCGGCGGTGGACTCGGCGCCCTCGACGACGGGGCCGACCACGGCGTGGACGCCGGGGCCCTCGATCCCGTACGTACCGGGGCGCAGCGCCGTGAGGGAGCGGGTCAGGGTGACCTGTCGGATCCCCGTGGCGTGCACGGTGAGTCTGCGGTCGGTGGGCAGGGGTCGGCCGGGCGCCGCCTTGAGGGCGGCGTCGCTGGCGTACCGGCCGGCCGCGACCGCTGCCGCACCGGCGCCGAGGATCGTGGTGACGGCCGTTGCCGTCGCAGTTGCCGGGCGCACCGCTTCAGTGTCGTGGGAGGGGCGGCGCGGTGCCAGTGGGCGGGGGCCGTCCGGTGTGTCGCGGACGGGCGGCGCGGACGGGCGGCGTAGGCGGGCGGGCGGTGCGGGCGGGCAGCGCGGACGGGCAGCGCGGGCGGGCGGTGCGGGCGGGCGGCGCGGGCGCTGTCACTAAAACACATCAGATGCTTCCGACGAAAGGTAGGGTGTAGATATCGCTGGTCGCCGTAACATTAAAAC
>NZ_JBHXOX010000042.1:0-58251 GCF_042718795.1 Streptomyces cyaneofuscatus | reverse complement strand
GCCACGGCCGGTTCGGTCGACGACGGCAAGTCCACCCTGGTGGGCCGTCTGCTGCACGACTCCAAGTCGATCCTCACCGACCAACTGGAGGCCGTGGAACAGGCCTCGCTCAGCCGCGGCCAGGAAGCCCCCGACCTGGCACTGCTCACCGACGGACTGCGCGCCGAGCGCGAACAGGGCATCACCATCGATGTCGCCTACCGCTACTTCGCCACCACCCGGCGGCGGTTCATCCTCGCCGACACCCCGGGCCACGTGCAGTACACCCGGAACATGGTCACCGGCGCCTCCACCGCCGAACTCGCCGTGGTCCTGGTCGACGCCCGCAACGGGGTCGTCGAACAGACCCGCCGCCACGCCGCCGTCGCCGCACTCCTGCGCGTCCCGCACGTCGTCCTCGCCGTCAACAAGATGGACCTCGTCGACTACGCGGAGCCCGTATTCGCCGCCATAGCCGAGGAGTTCACCGCATACGCCGCCTCCCTCGGCGTCCCCGAGATCACCGCCATCCCCATCTCCGCCCTGGCCGGGGACAACGTGGTGGAGCCGTCGGCACACATGGACTGGTACGGCGGCCCCACCGTCCTGGAGCACCTCGAAACCGTCGCCGTGGACCACCCCCCGGCCGACGGCCCCGCCAGGGTCCCGGTGCAGTACGTGATCCGCCCGCAGACCGCCGAGCACCCCGACTACCGGGGGTACGCCGGTCAGATCGCCGCCGGGGTCCTCCGCGTCGGCGACCCGGTGACCGTGCTGCCGTCCGGCCGCACCAGCACCGTGGCGGCGATCGATCTGCTCGGCCGGAGCGTGGACACCGCCTGGGCGCCGCAGTCGGTGACCGTGGGGCTCTCCGACGGTGTCGACGTCTCCCGCGGCGACCTGATCGCACCGACCGCGTCGGCGCCCGCGCTCACCCGGACGGTGCGGGGGCTCGTGTGCCATGTGGCCGACACCCCGCTCGTACCCGGGCAGCGGGTCCTGCTGAAGCACACCACCCGTACGGTCAAGGCGGTGATCGAGGACATCCCGTCCCGGCTCACCCTGGACGACCTCTCCCAGCACCCGGCGCCCGGACAGTTGGTCGCCAACGACATCGGCCGCGTCGTCGTCCGCACCGCCGAACCCCTCGCGCTCGACGCCTACGCCGACTGCCGCCGTACCGGATCGTTCCTGCTGATCGACCCCCACGACGGGACCACCCTGGCCGCCGGCATGGCAGAGGGCGGCGGTTGAGCCATGGCCGGGGCACCATACCGTGTCGTGGTCGTCGGGGCGGGTGCGAGCGGAACGCTGGCCACCGCCCGGCTGGTGGAGGCCGCCGCCCGCACCGGGCGGCGGATCACGGTCGACCTGGTCGACCCCGCGCAGGAGACGGGGCACGGCCTCGCCTACGCCACACCGGACCTCCGGCACCTCCTGAACGTCCCCGCCGGACGGATGAGCGCGCTGCCGCACGACGGGGACGACTTCGTCCGGTGGCTCTCCGCCCGGGAGGGCCACCGGATCGGCGCGGACGCGTACGTCCCCCGGGCGCACTACGGCGCGTATCTGGCTGACGGACTGGCCCGCAGCAGGGCCGCGAGCGGGCCGTACGCCCGCGTGCGCCGCCGCCGCGAACGGGTCGTGGCCGCCGAGAGCAACCCTGCGACGGGCGTGGGCATCCGCGTCCACCTGCACGGTGGCGGGAGCCTGGACGCGGACGCGGTGGTCCTGGCCCTGGGCAACCAGCCTCCCGGTACGGCGTGGGCCCCCGCCGCGCTGCGCGCCTCACCCCGCTTCGTCGCCGACCCCTGGCAGCCGGGGGCGCTCGCGGCCGTTCCCGCCGACCGTGACGTCCTGCTGGTCGGAACGGGCCTGACCATGTGCGACGTCGCCAGGACCCTGGCCGCACCGGGCCGTACGCTGCACGCCGTGTCCCGGCAGGGACGGCTGCCGCAGGCCCACACTCCCTCGCCGAGCCCTCCGGCGGTCCACCGGCCGGGCCCGCCGACGGGGCCGCCGACCGGGCTGCCTACCGGGCCGCACGACCTCGCCCGGCTGAAGCGCGAGGTGCTCCGCCGGGTCGCGCTGCACCGGCGCCACGACGGTGACTGGCGCCCCGCCGTCGACGGGCTGCGCCCCCACACCGCCCGGCTGTGGCAGCAGCTCTCCCCCGCCGACCGGGAACGCTTCCTCACCGGGGAGCTGCGGGAGTGGGAGGTCCACCGGCACCGGCTGCCACCGGTCACCCACCAGGCCCTGGAAGCCGCCCGGGAGGCCGGGACCCTGACCGTCCGGGCGGCCGAGGTGAACGGGGCGCGGATCAGCGGTGACGGTGAACTGCTGCAGGTACGGCTGTCCGACGGCCGGTCGACGGCGGTCGGAGCCGTCGTCAACTGCACCGGCGCGGACGATCGCGTACGGGACTGGGCCGATCCGCTGGTCCGCTCCCTGCTCGACGGCGGGCTCGCGGTGCCCGGGCCGCACGGCCTCGGTTTCGACACGGCGGCGGACGGCGGGCTGATCCCGTCCGCCGACCGCGCCGCCGCACCCGTGTGGACGCTGGGCAGGCTGCGGCGCGGAAACCTGTGGGAGACCACCGCCATCCCCGAGATCCGGGTACAGGCGGCCGAGCTCGCCGCCAGCCTGCTCGGTGGCGCTCCGGTGCGGCTTCCCGCCTGAGGCGGGTCGCGGCCCGGAGCGGGATTGAAGCGGGGTGGATCCGGGCAGATTGGTGGCGACTTGCGACGTTCGACGGTGGGGGGCCGTTATGGAGTCCGGTGATCAGTACGGGCAGGCGGGCGGGAGAGCAGACCTTTCCGGGCCGGGATCCGGAGCGGGATCCGGGCCGGGATCCGGAGCGGGATCCGGACCTGGAGGCGCCGGTTCTGGTCAGCCGCCGGCTGGCGGGCCGCCTGGGTTCGGTCCGCCTCCGCCGCCCTCCGAGCCGCCCACCGTCGGGCCGCCGCCTCCCGGCGCGGGGCTGCGGGCCGTCGCCGCCGGGCTGCTCAACCTGACCGGGCTGGGGCTCGGTTACGCGCTGCTGGGGCGGTGGGGGCGGGCCGTCGGGTGCTGGGTCGCCACCGGTGTGCTGTTGTTCGTGGCGCTGCCCGCCGATCCGGACGGGGTGCCCGCTCAGGTGCTCGCCGTCTATCTGCTCCTGCTCGTCCTCGCCGCCGCCGACGGGGCCCGGATCGCGCTGCGTTCGGCGCTCGGTGGGTCCTGGCGGCCGGTGGTGGCCGTCGGGCTCGGTGTGGCGCTGCTGGCCGTTCCGGTCGGCGGGACCGTGGCGTACGGGGCCGCGCGGGACGAGGCGCGGGAGGAGATGCTGCTCGACCGGCTGGAGCGCGGGGACCGGAAGGTGGCGGCCTCGGCCGCGCAGCCGTTCGGGACGGTGAAGGGTGAGTACGAGGCGGCGCTCGGCGTCTATCGCGCGCTCGACCGGGACCATCCCGACTCCCGGGCGGCGAAGCTCGTGCCGGACCGGCTGAAGGACTTCTACGACGCCGTCTCCTCCCCGTACACCGGGAAGCAGCACTGCGATGCCGTCGAGCCGCTGACCTATCTGCGGACCCTGCCGGGGTCGGTCGGCAAGGAGTTGCTGGGCGACCTCGCCGGACGGCCCGACACGCCGCTCGCCGAATCGCTGTACCGGTGCGGTGTCTCGCGGCTGGGCGGGGTGGCCGCCGGGGGTTCGGCGGAGTTCGGTGAGCTGTTGCGTACGTTCCCCGGGTCCGCGTCCGCGCGGCAGGTGGCCCCGGCCATCGGCGGGCGGATCGACGGGCGGGTCACGGAGGTGAAGGGCGGCGATCCGTGTGCGGCCACCGAGGCGCTGCGCGGGCTGCGCTCGACCGTCTCCGCTCTGCCCGCCGAGAGCGTTCCGGGACTGAGCGCCAAGGCGGGCAAGGGGATCCAGGACGGGGTGTACGCCTGCGGGGTGGACCAGTTCGAGGAGAAGGAGTTCGGCGACGCCCGCACGACGCTGGCCGGGTTCGCCCGTTCCTACAAGGGCGACGGTCGGGCGGCGCAGGCCCGGAAGATCGCCATCGCCGCGGAGATAGCCGACGACCGGGCGGCGGCCGGGAAGCGGCTGCCGCCGTCGAAGGCACCCGGCGGACCCCGGATGGAGCTCGTCATCAGCAATGACGCGCCCAACGCCGTCGAGGTCCTCTACACCGGGCCCGTCACCGGCACCGTCACGCTGAAGCCCTGCGGGGACTGCAGGCGTTACAGCGCGTCGGCCGGTCCCGCGCTCGCCTGCAAGGCCAGTGGCCGGAGCTACCCCAAGGCCCGGCTCCAACTGCCCGCGGGCGAGTACCACTTCCTCTACAAGCACGGTACGGGCGCCACGTCCCGGGTGGACAGTTACGCGGCAGGGTCGAAGGTCCAGTCCGGGTACACGTACACGAGCTGCACCTATGTCATCGAGCGCAGCCCTCTGGGGCTCGATCTGCCTACCCTGCCCGACCTCGTCGAGCCGACGTCGGCTCGGTAGCTCAGCCCTTCTCGCGCGGGTTCTTCTCGATGACCCGGCCGTCCAGGTGAGCGGTGAGGAAGGCGCCGCCGTACTTGTCGGACACGTAGACGCGCAGCACCGGGCGGTCGCCGTGGAAGGGCGACGACGGGTCCACGATCACGTAACTGCTCTCCGGCTCCGGGATGTTGAGGCTCGTCCTGGCGGTCCGCAGCAGGGCGGGCAGGGCGTCCCAGTCGACGGCGTCCAGGTCGAGCGCCTTGTCCCCGGACATGAGGGTGCCGCCCATGTCGTCGTTCTTCGCCTGGCCGTCCCGGTAGCTGAACCGGTCGTAGAGGCGGGAGTTGGACTTCAGCGGCGCCTGGGCGGAGGCGTGCTCCCCGTAGAGGGTGAAGTCGGTGACCCTCGTCCCGCCCATCAGCGGCTTCAGCGCGGCGATGGCCTGCCGTGCCCCTTGCGGGGTGAGCAGGTCGGTGGGGGCCTCCGCCCCGTCGTCGCCGTCGCCCGACCCGGACTCCTCGCCGTCCGCGACCGGTTGGCCGGCGGCGGTGGGCGGGGTGGCGCTCCGGTCGTTCGCCGGGGCGCTCGCCGTGGTGTCGGGGCGGTTGCTCCCGTTCGCGCTGTCGTCGCCGCTCCCTGCTCCTCGGAGGAACGACGGGTCGATCATCCAGAAGACGCCTGCCAGCACGGCCGCCGAGACGACGGTCGCGGCCGTGCTGATGATCCGGGTGCGGCGCAGGAGGCGGTGTCTGCGCTCCCCGTCGCCGCCCGGGACCGTCGGGACCGTGGCCGGGGGCGGAGGCGTTGACCGGGGCGTTGACTGGGCGGCGTACGGGTTGTTCGGGTACGGGGTGTGCGGTGCGTCCACCGGGGTGGGGAAGGCCGACGGGTGGCCGAAGCCGGTCGGTGGGTGCGGCGGCTGCGGCTGCGGCTGCGGCTGGGGCTGCGGCGATCCGTACGCGCTTCTGGGGTCCGGGGCCGGCTGGGGGCGGGCCGCCGCCTCCGCCAGCATCCGGTCCAGGGTGGCGGCGTCCGGGCGGGCCGGGATGTCCCGGGTCAGGAGCGCCGTCAGTACGGGGGTGAGCGCCCCGGCCCGTACCGGCGGGGGCACCTCCTCGTCGAGTACGGCGGCCAGGGTGGCGAGCGTGGTGGCCTTGCGCAGCGGGTGGTGGCCCTCGACGGCGACGTACAGCATCATGCCGAGCGACCAGAGGTCCGAGGACGGGTCGCCCTCGGTGCCCCGGATGCGCTCGGGGGCTATGTAGTCGGGCGAGCCGATCAGGGCGCCCGTCATCGTGAGGCTCGTCGACTCGCGGATCGCGGCGATGCCGAAGTCCGTGAGGACCGGGCGGCCGTCGGTGCGCAGCAGGACGTTGGCGGGCTTGACGTCGCGGTGCTGGATGCCGGAGGCGTGGGCGGCGTCGAGGGCGGAGAGGATGCCGCGGCCGAGTCCGGCGGCCTCGGCGGGGTCCATGGGCCCTTCGGCCAGCCGGTCGTGGAGGGAGGAGCCGGCCACCAGCTCCATCACGATCCAGGGGTAGCCGTCCTCGCCCGGGTCGACGATGTGGTGGACGGTGACCACGTTGGGGTGGTCGAGGCGGGCCAGGGCGCGGGCCTCGCGCAGCACCCGGGCGCGCAGGGTGCGGGCGCCCTCGGGGTCGTACTCCGCGAGCGCCGGGTCCGGGGGCCGGACCTCCTTGAGGGCGACGTCACGGTGGAGCGCCTCGTCATGGGCCCGCCACACCATGCCCATGCCGCCGCTGCCGAGCCGCTCCACCAGGGTGAAGCGGCCGTCGATCACCCGTCCCGAGGGGGCCTCTGCGCTCATGCGCCGTAGCGTACGGGTGCGGTACGACAGGGGGGAGCCGGGGCCGGACATCGGTACGAGGATCGATGCGGGGCCGGTACGCGGCGGGGTCAGGCCGAGGCGCGTTTGCGGGGCGCGGCCGTCTTCTTCTTCGTGGTGCTCCGGCCGGTCGTCGACGTCTGCTTCTTCGCCGAGTTCGCCGAGTTCCCCGAGTTCCCCGATGACGAGCCCTTGGACGAAGAGGCGGAAGACGCCGAAGAGGTCGACTTGGCCGCTGTCTTCTTCTGTGTCGTCTTCCTGGCCGTGGAGGCCGTCGACTTCTTCCCGCCCGTGGACTTGGGCGTGGACTTCTGCGGCGCGGACTTCCGGGGTGCCGCCTTCTTCTTGATGGGGTGGACGTCCGCCATGTCCCCCTCGCCCTCGGCCGCCTCCCCCTCCACCTCGTCCTCGCCCCGGGACTTCTTCGCCGCGCGGACACTGCTCTCCAGGGCCGCGATCAGGTCGATGACCTTGCCGCCGCCGCCGTCCTTCGGCTCCGACGGCGCCACCGCCTCCCCGGAGGCCTTCGCCGCGATCAGCTCCTCCACCGCCTCCCGGTAGTCGTCGTGGAGGCTGTCCATGTCGACCTCGCCGAGGGTGTCCATCAGCGCGTCCGCGAGGTCGAGTTCGGCGTCGCGGACCGTCACGTCGCTGTCCGGGGCGACCCCCTCGGGGGCCCGGATCTCGTCGGGCCAGAGCAGGCCGTGCATCGCGATCACGTCGTCGACGACCCGGAGCATCCCCAGCCGTTCGCGGCCGCGCAGGGCGTACTTGGCGACGGCGACCTTGTTGCTGCGCTTGAGCGCCTCGCGCAGCAGGGTGTACGGCTTGGCGGCCGGGACCCCGTTGGCGGAGAGGTAGTACGCCGCGTCCATCTGGAGCGGGTCGATCTCGTCGGCGGGCACGAAGGCGACGATCTCGATGGTCTTGGCCGTGGGCAGCGGGAGCTGGGCGAGATCCTCGTCGGTGATCGGGATCATCGTGCCGTCGGCGTCCTCGTAGGCCTTGCCGATCTCGCCGCCCGACACCTCCTCCTCGTCCAGCTCACAGACCTTGCGGTACCGGATCCGGCCACCGTCTGCGAGGTGGATCTGCCGGAAGTGGATCGAGTGGCTCTCGGTGGCGTTGACGAGCTTGATCGGGATGCTGACCAGCCCGAAGGAGATCGCGCCGTTCCATATGGACCTCACCGTTCACCCCTTTTGGCAGTCAAGAGAGCTTGAGAAGCTTTTCGGGTGGTTCGTGTGACTCTTATCGTATGACGCCGATCACGGAGGTGGAGGGGCGGCGCCTCTCGCTCAGCAACCTCGACAAGGTGCTGTATCCGGCCACCGGGACCACCAAGGGCGAGGTGCTGCACTACTACGCGGCCACCGCGGCGGGCGCGATCCTGCCCCATCTCCGCGATCGCCCGGTCTCCTTCCTGCGCTATCCGGACGGGCCCGAGGGGCAGCTCTTCTTCACCAAGAATCCGCCGCCCGGTACGCCCGACTGGGTGCGCACCACCCCCGTGCCGCGGAGCGAGGACCCGGCCGCCCGCCAGGTGATGGTGCAGGACCTTCCCGCGCTGATGTGGGCGGCCAATCTGGTGGTGGAGTTCCACACCCCGCAGTGGCTCGCCTCGGCCCCCGGGACCGCCGACCGGATGGTCTTCGACCTGGACCCCGGCTCCCCCGCGACGATCGTGGAGTGCTGCGCGGTGGCCCTCTGGCTGCGGGAGCGGCTCGCCGCCGACGGGCTGTTCGCGTACGGGAAGACGTCCGGCTCCAAGGGCCTGCATCTGCTCGTCCCGCTGGAGCCGGCCCCGTCCGCCGAGGTGTCCGCGTACGCGAAGCGGCTCGCGGTGGAGGCGGAGAGCGCCCTGCCGGAGCTGGCCCTGCACCGGATGAAGCGCGCCCTGCGGCCCGGGAAGGTCTTCGTCGACTTCAGCCAGAACGCGGCGTCGAAGACCACCGCCACCCCCTACACCCTGCGGGCGAGGCCCGAGCCCACCGTCTCCGCGCCGGTCACCTGGGGCGAGATCGAGGCGTGCCGGAAGCCGGAGGCGCTGGTGTTCCGGGCGGAGGGCATGGCCGGGCGGCTGGAGCGGTACGGGGACCTGCTCGGCCCCCTGCTCGACCCGGAACGGGCGCGACCGCTTCCGGCGGGCTCCTCCTGATCCACGGTCGGGTCCTGATCCGCGGTCGGCACACGGGGATTCACAGCCAATGCCCAGGTTCCCTTTCGGCCGTCCCGTCATGACGGGGTCATGACCTGGTCACGGCCTGAGGAAAGGCCACAAGTGACGGGTGGATTGTCAGAGCCGTGGTGCACACTCTGCGCAGGCGCTTTCTTCGGGACGCGCCGCAGGGGCATGGGGAACAGGTGGCCGGAGACGGGTGGAGCTTCCGGACGCCGCCGTGACGTGGGGAGGGGATGGCGTGTTCTCGGGGATCGATGAGGTCGACTGGGCGTCGATGGAGCATGCCTACGGGCCCGCCGACGACGTGCCGGTGCTCCTGCGGGGTCTCGCCTCGGCCGATCCGGCGGAGCGGGAGAGCGCGCTCGACGGGATGTACGGGGCCGTGCACCACCAGGGGGACGTCTACGCCTGCACCCTGGCGTGCATCCCCTTCCTCTTCGAGCTCGCCGTGGACCCGGACGTGCAGGACCGGGGCAGCGTGGTCGAGTTGCTCACCAGCATCGGCGGCTTCGATCTGGACGAGGACGACGACGAGATCGACGAGGACGAGATCGAGGGCGCCGCGAACTACGCGATGGCGGCGGCCGCGGTCACCGCGGGGGCGGAGGTCTTCTTCGAGCTGATCGACGACGAGGACCCCGGGGTTCGGATGGCCGCCCCGCCGGCGCTCGCCACCCTGCACCGGCACCCCGTGCGGGTCCTCGATCTGCTGCGGGAGCGGCTGCCGGCGGAGCCCGACGAGGAGGTGCGGCTCGCCCTCGTGGAGGCGGCCGGGCGGGTCGCCCTGCGCCACCGTCCGCTGGCGGGGCGGGTGGCCCGGTGGCTGACCCTGCTGGTGGACCGGGAGCGCGCGCCGGGACTGCGGCTCGCCGCCCTGGCCCAACTGGCGCGCTGTTCGCCCGACGAGCTGCCCCGCGATGTGGTGCCCGTGGTGTCGGGGCTGCTGCGCGAGCTGCGTACGGCCCCGGGCGGCGCACCGGACGCGGACCCGGACACCGAGCCGGAGGCCGACGCCGAGGCGGAGCCGGAGACCGACCCGGTCGGCTGCCCGGACCTCTCCCGGGCCGAGCAGGTCGCGGCGCCCACCCTCGTGGGCCAGTTGCGCGCGCTCTCCGCCCAGGACGGCGCCGGGCGCGGCGCCCCCTGGACCGCCGATCTGCTGCGCACCCTGCATGTCGGCCTCGACGACCGGGTGGGCGACCGTACGGCGCTCCTCGTCGACCAGCTCCGCAGCCCCGACCGCTGGCAGCGCATCGACGCCGTACGGATGAGCGGCGGGCTGATACGGGCCTGGCGCGGCGCTTACGGGGAGCTGGTGGCGCTCGTCGGCGATCAGCTCGCCGATCCCGAGCCCCGGCTGGCCGAGGCCGCCTCGCACGTGCTGGAGGAGCTGTTCTCGCTGGCCGCGCCCACCGCCGACGCGCTGGCGGCCCGGCTGGCGGCCGATCCCGGCGGCTGGGTGAAGGAGTGGGCCAGCGGTCCGCCGGGGCTCGGCTCCACGGTGAAGGCGCTGGCCCGGCTCGGCGACGCCCGTGCGGTGCCCGCCCTGGCGGCGGCCCTGGAGCTGCCGGAGGTGCCGCACGACGTGGGGTTCGCGGTCGCCCACCTCGGGCGGGCCGCCGCTCCGCTGGCCCCGGCGCTGCGGCGCAGGCTGGCCGGGGTGGCGCTGGACGAGGGTGCGTACGACCGGGCGAGCCCGCTGCTGGCCGGGCTGACCGGGCTGCGGGCGGGCGAGGCGACGCCGGAGGTGCTGCGGGTGCTGCGCGGCGCCCCGGAGTACCGGGGCGAGTGGCTGCGTACGGCGGCGCTGCGGGCGCTGGGCTCGTTCGGGCCCGCCGCCCGGGAGGCGGTGCCCGAGCTGCGGGCGATGCTCCGCCGGCCCGGGACGGCCACGGAGGCGGCCGAGGCGCTCTGGGCGGTCGCCGGGGACCGGGACGCGGTGCTGCCCGTGCTGACCGAGGGGCTCGGGTCGGACCAGGTGCACGACCGGCGGGCCGCCGCCGCGGCGCTCGGGGCGCTCGGGCCGCAGGCGGCGGTGGTGGCGCCCCGGCTGCGCGGGCTGCTGGCCCACGACGAGCTGTGGCTGCGGGTGGACGCGGCGATCGCGCTCTGGGAGGTGACCGGGCGGCCGGAGGAGAGCACCGAGGTCCTCCTCACCGCCTGGGAGAAGAACCGCCATGTCCGGGTCCGGGTGGCAGAATGCCTGGCACGGATGGGTCCGGTCGGCCCGGCGTCGACGGCGGCTCAGGTGCTGCGCGCCGAGCTCTCCTCCGTACGCCGTCATAACGCGCTGGACGGCGGGTACGGCAGCCATGACACCTACGAGGACGAAAAGCTCCTCGCGCTGTGCCGGCAGGCACTCCAAGGCACGGGGAAGACGGGGAAAGGCAGCACGACATGATCATTTTCGGCACCAAGGGCTATCTGTACCAACTGGCCATCCTGACGATGGTGTGCGGCTGGTGCGGCAATCCGGCGGCGCACACCCTGCGCAAGCGGGTCACGAAGTTCACGCTGTTCTTCGTCCCGCTCTTCCCGTTCTCGACGAAGTACGCGACGCAGTGCACGTTCTGCGGCGGGGAGCAGCAGATAGCGAAGGAGCAGGCCGACCGACTGCTCGCCCAGCACGCGGCGGGTCCGGACGGCGGCCAGGGGCAGAACCCGCAGCAGCCGGGCTTCACGCAGCCGGGGCAGAACCCTTACCAGCGCTAGGCCCCACCGAGGGCCCCGTAAGGGTACGAAGTGGGCATTGCGCACGGTCACGTCCTAGGGTGTAGGCCCCCTGTCGTCCAGGAGAAGGGCCAGCCGTGCGCCCGGTCCGCGTGCCCGCCGTCGCGTCCGCCGTGGCCGCCCTCGCCCTGCTCTCCGGCTGCGGCGCGGCCGGCGGGCTGGAGAGCGCCGGTGAGGCCCCCTCGGCCGTCGAGCCGGCCCGCCTCTGGCCCGACCTGCCGCCCGCGTCGGCCGCCCCGTACGACTACGGCGAGGGCGAGACGGCCAGGATCCCCGGGATCACCGTGCCCGGCGGCGATGTGCACCGGCTGGACCCGGTCGCGGTGGCGCAGGCGGGGCTGAAGGCGAAGACCGACCGGGACAGCGGGCTGGACGAGCTGCCCGACGCCACGGTCCGGCAGATCCGCGCCTGCCGGACGGCACCGGACGACTGCCCGGTCCTCACCCCGTACTACTTCGACCTGACCGGCGACGGCAGGGACGAACTGGTGCTCGGCATCCGGATGCCCGAGCGCCAGCTCGCCGTGCGCGCCTACCGGGCCGACCAGGGCGGCCGGGACGACCAGGGCGGCCGGGGCGGGCTGACCCGGATCATGTCCACCTCGGACGCCGTGATCAGCGTGGAGCTGGCGGGCAAGGACCTGATCCTGCGGGCGCCGTCGGTGATCTCCGGGTACGAGTACCGCACCGCGTGGTCCTGGGACGACCGGCAGCAGGCGATGCTGGCCACCCGGGACGAGATCCTGCGGGTGCCGGAGCGGCGCACGGAGCGCACGGCCCCCGCACCGGGGAGCTCCGGCTCCCCGGAAGACGACCGCCCGAGCGCGAGCGCTACGACGGACGACCGCCCGAGCGCGAGCGCTACGACGGACGACCGCCCGAGCGCAAGCTCCCCGCCCTCGTCCCCGGCGGCCGGCCGATGAGACGGCGCCGCTTCCGCCTCCCCGCCTGGGCCGCGACCCTCACCTGGAAGTCCGCGGTCTTCCTGACCGCCATGTGCTGCACCCTCGCCGCCCTCCTCGGCGTCCTGGTGCATACCGCCGTCACCCGGCAGACCGTCTCCCACGCCCGCGAGAAGGCGCTGGACCGGCTGGAGGTCGTCACCGACGCGTACGAGGCCGGGGAGCCGCTGCCCCGGGGCTCCGGCATCGACCCGCCGGGGCTGCCCGCCTCGCTGCGCGCCCTGGCGGCGGACGGCGAGCGCGGCACGGTGGTCGCGGACGGCCCGCACCGGCCGGGCGACCCGGACGGGCGCGGCGGCCCCGCGATGTGGGCGGCGGGCCCGGCGGACGGGCGGGCGCTGGCCACCTGGACCGACTACAGCCACAGCGCCGACACCATCGCGGGCCTGGACCGGGCGATCATCGGCTCCTCGCTGCTGGCCATCGCCGCCACCCTGGTCGTCGGCCTCTTCGCCGTCGGCCGGGTGACCCGCAGGCTGCACCAGACGGCCCGGGTGGCCCGCCGGATCAGCGCGGGCGACCTCGACGCCCGGGTCGGCGACCCCCGTACGGCGCGTCCCGTGCGCGGCCAGGACGAGGTGGCGATCGTCTCGGGCGCCCTGGACACCATGGCCTCCAGCCTCCAGCGCAAGCTCCAGACGGAGCAGCGGTTCACCGCCGATGTGGCGCACGAGCTGCGGACCCCGCTCACCGGTCTCTCGGCCGCCGCCGAGCTGCTGCCGCCGGGCCGTCCGGCGGAGCTGGTACGGGACCGGGTACGGGCGATGCGGTCGCTGACCGAGGACCTGCTGGAGATCTCGCGCCTGGACGCCCGCACCGAGCAGGTCGACCTGGCCGTGCACGACCTCGGCCCGGTGGTGGAACGGGTCGTGCGGGCCTCCGGCACGGAGACCGAGGTGCGGGTCACGGACCCGGTGGAGGTGGAGACGGACCGGCGGCGGCTGGAGCGGGTGCTCGGCAATCTGGTGGCCAACGCGCACCGGCACGGCGGCGGCCCGGTGGTGCTGGCGGTGGACGGTGCCGTGGTCTCCGTACGCGATCATGGCGCGGGTTTTCCGGCGTACCTCCTGGAGGGCGGTCCGCAGCGGTTCCGCACGGACGGCGCAGGCAAGGGCCACGGACTCGGGCTGACCATCGCGGTGGGCCAGGCCGCGGTGATCGGGGCGCGGCTGGAGTTCCTGAATCCCCCGGACGGCGGGGCGCTGGCCCGGCTGACGCTGCCGGAGTACGTACGCCTCGGCGACGGGGATGGGGCCGGGAACACGGGCGGCGGGGGCGCGGGGATCACCGGTTCGGCCTGACATCACGCACAGTGCGCGTTGCGGACGCTCCGTGTCCAACTTAGCGTGACGAGGGCGAGATCATCTCGCGTCCCCCACGGCCCCCCTCACCTTCCTCATGGAGGCAGCATGTCCCCCCTGTCCCGCCCCTCGCGGTTCCGCCGGATCGGTCTCTGCGTCGCCACCGGCGCCCTCGCGGCGGTCACGGCCGCCGCTCCCGCTCTGGCGGCGGACCCCCACCCCGTCGACCACCGCGGCGAGGCCCACACCTCGGCCCCGGCGTCCGACGAGCTCTCCGCCTCGGCGCTCCAGCGCGAGCACGAGGCCCGCCAGGAGGCGCAGACGCAGAACCAGGCCAAGCCCCAGGCCCCCAGGAAGACCTACAAGGGCCGGGTCATCGCCAGCCCGTACCTGCTGCTGCGCGACAAGCCGACCCGCAGCAGCAAGGTCGTGGGTTCGGTCGAGTACGGCACGGTCGTCAACATCTTCTGCAAGACGACGGGCGACAACGTCGACGGCAACAACCGCTGGTACCTGCTGACCGACGGCACGTGGGCGTGGGGCTCGGCCCGCTACATCGAGAACATCGGCGCCGCGCCGCGCTTCTGCTGACCGCGCCGCCTCGCACCCCCCGTCCGCCCGGAGAGCCACCAGCTCTCCGGGCGGACGCGCTAGGACATAAGGGAAATACGGCACACCTCTTGCTACGTTGCGCTCCATGACCGCAACGACGGCGGACGCGCCCCCGCCCGAGCTCCGCCTGCCCAGACGGCGCGGGGTCGAGCTCTCGCTCCTCATCGGGGCCGTGCTGATCTCCGTCTACGGTTATGCGGCCGTCGGCCTCGCCCACGACGGGGCCGTGCCCCCCGATGTCGCCGGTTACGGCGCCGGGCTCGGCACCCTCGCCCTGCTGGCCCATATGGCCGTCCGCTTCCGGGCCCCGTACGCCGATCCGCTGCTGCTGCCGATCGCCGTCCTGCTCAACGGGCTCGGTCTGGTGCTGATCTACCGGCTCGACCTGGAGACCCCGCGCGACCAGGCCGCGCCCACCCAGCTCATCTGGTCCACGCTCGGGGTCGCGCTCTTCGCCGCCGTCGTGGTGCTGCTCCGCGACCACCGGGTGCTCGCGCGCTACGCCTACCTCTCGGTGGCCACCGCGCTCGTCCTGATGATCGTGCCGATCTTCTTCCCGGCGGTGAACGGGGCGAAGATCTGGATCCGGATCGGCGGACTCTCTTTCCAGCCGGGCGAGTTCGCCAAGATCCTGCTCGCGGTCTTCTTCGCCGCCTACCTCGCCGCCAACCGCAACGCGCTCGCCTACACCGGCCGCACGTTCTGGAAGCTGCAACTGCCCACCGGCCGGGTGCTCGGCCCGATCGTGGCGATCTGGCTGCTCAGCGTCGGTGTGCTGGTGCTGGAGCGGGACCTCGGCACCTCGCTGCTCTTCTTCGGACTCTTCGTCATCATGCTGTACGTGGCGACCGGCCGGACCGGCTGGATCGCGGTCGGGCTGCTGCTGGCGGCCGTCGGGGCGTTCGTCGTCGGCTCGTTCGAGCCGCATGTGCACAGCCGGGTGCAGGACTGGCTGGACCCGTTCGCCTCGATCGACGCCGGGCGGGGCCCCGGCCAGCTCGCCCAGTCGCTCTTCGCGTTCGCCGCCGGGGGCATGCTCGGGACCGGGCTCGGGGCGGGTCACTCCATCCTCATCGGCTTCGCCGCCAAGTCCGACTTCATCCTGGCGACGGCGGGCGAGGAGCTGGGCCTGAGCGGCCTCACCGCCATCTTCCTTCTCTACGCGCTCCTCGTGGCGCGCGGCTACCGGGCCGGGCTGGCGCTGCGTGACCCGTTCGGGCGGCTGCTCGCCATCGGTCTCGCCTCGATCCTGGCGCTCCAGGTGTTCGTGATCGCGGGCGGGGTGATGGGGCTGATCCCGCTGACCGGGATGGCGATGCCGTTCCTGGCGCAGGGCGGCTCGTCCGTCGTCACCAACTGGATCATCGTGGCGCTGCTGATCCGGCTCAGCGACGTCGCGCGCAGACCGGAGCCCGAACACGTGGAGACCGGGGTCATCGCCCCGTCCACGGAGGAGGACCGGTGATCCGCTACATCCGGCGGGCCGCCGCCCTCTGTCTGCTGCTGCTCGTGGCGCTGCTCGTCAACGCGGCCCGCGTCCAGCTCTTCGAGGCCGAGGAGCTGGACGACAACCCGGCCAACCGGCGTACCACCATCGCCCGTTACGACCAGCCGCGCGGCAACATCCTGGTCGGCGACCGGGCCGTGACCGGCAGCAAGGAGACCGGCGAGCAGCTCAGCTTCGAGCGCACCTATCTGCACGGCCCGCTGTACGCGCCGGTGACCGGGTACGCCTCGCAGACGTACGGCACCACGCTCCTGGAGAACGCCGAGGACGGGGTGCTGTCGGGCACGGACTCCCTGCTGGCCCCTCTCCCCTTCTGGAACGAGTTCACCCGGGGCCGGCAGCCGGGCGGCAACGTCGTCACGACCATCAAGGAGTCGATGCAGCGCGCCGCGTACGCCGGACTGAGCGGGCGGCGGGGCGCGGTCGCCGCCCTGGAGCCGTCGACGGGCAGGATCCTGGCGCTGGTCTCGACCCCGTCGTACGACCCCGAGCGGCTCTCCGGCACCGGTCCGGCGGTCACCGAGGCGTGGACCCGGCTGAACGCGGCCAAGAGCCTGCCGATGCTCAACCGGGCCATCCGGCAGACCTATCCGCCAGGCTCCACCTTCAAGATCGTGACGGCGGCCGCGGCGCTGGACGCCCGGGTGGTGAAGGACCCGGACGCGGCCACGGACACCCCGTCGCCGTACGTCCTGCCGAACACGAGAACGGTCCTGCCCGACGAGGCGCGCGGCTGCGAGAAGGCGTCGCTGGCGGACGCCATCCGGGTCTCCTGCAACACGGTGATGGCCCATCTGGGGGTGGAGGTCGGGCTGGAGGGGATGGCGGAGACGGCGGGGCACTTCGGCTTCAACGAGAAGGGGCTGCGCATCCCGTCCGGGGTCGCGCGGAGCAACTTCGACACCGACATGAGCGAGGACCAGCTCGCGCTCTCCTCGATCGGGCAGTTCAACACGACCGCGACCCCGCTCCAGATGGCGATGGTGGCCGCAGCGGTGGCGAACGGCGGCGACCTGCGCCACCCGTACCTGGTGGACCGGGTGACGGCCGCCGACGGGGACACCGTCCAGCAGCAGGGCTCGCGCTCCCTCGACCGGGCGATGAGCCCGTCCACGGCGGTGCAGCTCCAGCGGATGATGGTCGACGTGGTGGAGGACGGCACCGGGTCGAACGCGGCGATCGACGGGGTGACGGTGGGCGGCAAGACCGGTACCGCCCAGCACGGCGTGGACAACTCGGGCCTCCCGTACGCCTGGTTCATCTCCTGGGCGCAGGCCCCGGACTCCGGCCGCCCGGCCGTGGCGGTGGCCGTGGTGGTGGAGGACGCGGCGGCGGACCGGGGCGACATCAGCGGGGGCGGCAGCGCGGCGCCGATCGCCCGGGCGGTGATGGAGGCGGCGTTGGAGGGGTGAGGTTCTCCTTCCGGCGGGGCTGGGGGCATGACGTCGGCTTCGGCGAGACCTGAGGGCATGACGTCGGCTTCGGCGAGACCTGAGGGCATGACGTCGCCTTCCGGCGAGACTGGGCGCATGACGTCGACACCGTCCGCCGTGGCGCGGGCCCTGGAGCGGATCGCGCGGCTGGATCCGGCGCTCAACGCGTTCACCGAGGTGTGGCCGGAGGAGGCCCTCGCCCGTGAGTCCGGAGCGCTCCACCTCCCCCTGCGCGGCCTGCCCTTCGCCGTGAAGGGGCCCGCAGGCATCCGCTCGTACGCCGCCCGCCGGCTGATCGCGGCGGGCGGGGTCCCGGTCGGCGCGACCTCCGTACCCGGGCCCGGCACCTACTGGCAGACCTGGGGGCAGGGCGCCCACGGCCGTACGGTCAACCCGTGGCGGGCGGACCGGACGCCGGGCGGTTCGTCGGCGGGCTCGGCGGTCGCGGTGGCGGCGGGGATGGTGGAGCTGGCGACGGGCAGCGACGGGGCCGGGTCGGTGCGCATCCCGGCCGCCTGGTGCGGGGTGTTCGGGCTGAAGACGACGAACGGGGTGCTCCCGTCGCCGGACCGGTCCGGGCTCGCGTCGGCGGGGGTGCTGGCCCGGTCGGCGGCGGGCGCGGAGCGCTGTCTCCGCCATGTGCTGGACGGGTACGAGGAGTCGGCAGCCCCGGCCCTCCCGCTCCCCGCCGTGTACAGCGAGGACCTCGGCTTCGCGGACGTGGACCCGGAGGTGGCGGCCGTCGTCCGGGCGGCGGTGGACCGGCTGGTCACGGCCGGGACCGTCACCCTGGTGGACGCCGGCTGCGTGCTGCTGGACCCGGTGCGGGCCTGGCAGGCGGTACGGGGCGGGTCGCCCGGGGACCCGGAGGCGGTGGCGGTCCGGCGGGGCAACGACGAGCGGCTGGACGATGTCTTCGCGGCCGCGCCCCTGTTGCTGACCCCGGTAACACCGAACCGGCCGCATGGGCACGAGGGCCCCGGCGCCCGCTACTCCACCGCCCTGACCTGGGCGTTCAACCTGAGCGGGCACCCGGCTGCCAGCCTGCCCGCCGGATTCACCGGGGACGGCTGCCCGGTGGGGCTCCATCTGGTCGCGGCACGCGGGGCGGACGTCTCGCTGCTCGGAATGGCCCGCGCGGTGGAGAGCTCCCTGCCTACCGTGCGGCCATGACCTCCATCGAGACGGAACCAGGCGGCGGACGGCACGAGTTGGCGCAGGTGAACATCGCCCGGCTCAGATTCCCTTTGGATTCACCGGAGTTGAAGGACTTCGTCGACGGACTCGACCCGGTGAACGCGGTCGCCGACCAGGCGGAGGGGTTCGTGTGGCGGCTGCGCTCCGACTCCGGGAACGCCACGGACGTCCCGGTCTTCGGGGACGCCTGGCTGATCGTGAACATGTCGGTGTGGCGGGACGCCGAAGCCCTCACGGGCTTCATGTACGCCGGACGGCACCGGGAGCTGATGAGCCGGCGCCGTGAGTGGTTCGAGCAGATCCGGGAGGCGATGACCGCCCTGTGGTGGGTGCCCGCGGGGGAACGCCCGACGGTCGCGGACGCCGAGGAGCGTCTGCTGCATCTGCGCGAACACGGACCGACCGAGCGGGCGTTCACCCTGCGCACCCGCTTCCCGGCACCGGTCGGGGTGCGGTGACCCGAGCGGCCGGGCCGGTCGGATCACCGCACCCCGGCCGGTCAGCCGATCGGCCGGCGGATCTCCTCGCGGATCTTGGCGGTCTCGACGGCGGCCGCCTCCAGGTCGATCGCCGAGGGGTCCTTGAGGGCGGTCGCGGCGCGGATGATGCCCACGGACACCCCCGTGTTGTCATCGCCCCACGCGCACATCGGGATGTTGGCCTTGACGCCGCCCTTGGCCGACTGGAGGACCTGGCACTCCATCGTGATGTCGAAACCGGCGGGGGTGAACTTCTTCGGCGGTACGACGACGGTCGCACCGTCCCCGGCGGCCCCGCCGTCCATCATCTTGCCCGTCATCACCTCCGGGCTGGTGAACCGCCCGTACATCCCGGAGATCACCAGGGCGCCGCCGTCGGCCGAGCTGTACTGCCCGACGACGGCCCGCGCGTCCCGGACGGTCGGGTCGTACATCTTCTCGATCTTCTTGCCCTCGGTCGACGACAGGTCCTGGGCCAGGGTGAACTCGCCGTCCAGCAGCTTCTGTTCCAGGACGAGCTTGTACTCGGCGTCCGGGAAGGCCGCGTCGGCGGTCTTCCCGACCACCTGGGAGACCCCGAAGGCGATCCCGCCGGCCAGCACCACCGCACCGGCCACGATGCCGATGATCAGCCCGGTCCGCTTCTTCCGCGGCGGCTGCGCCCCCGGCCCCTGCGGCGGCCAGCCGGCCGCGCCCGGACCGCCCCCGCCGGGTATGCCGGGCTGCTGCTGCCCCCAACCGGGCTGTCCCGAACCAGGCTGCCCCCAGCCGCCGCCCTGCTGGGGCGGGGCCGGAGGCTGCTGCGGGTAGCCGTAGGGCGGCTGTTGCGGCACCCCGGAGGCGGCGGCCGGCCGGCCGTAGGGGTTCTGCTGCGGGTGCGGGGGCGGGCCGTACGGGCCCTGCGGCGGCTGAGGCGGGGTGGTCATGGGCTCACGGTACGACACGTTTGCGAACGGAATTTCGACGCGGCGGATATCGGTACCGGGCCGGGACAATCCCCCGCCGACCGGACGCCCGACCGCCCCCTCGCACCCCGGCTCCTCCCAAGGGCTCACCCCAACGGCTCACGCCTGCGCAGCCATTCGTCCGGTACCCCGGCCGTCCCGGTCTCCGCCCCGGCCACCCCGCCGGTGATGGCGCAGGTGGTGTCCACGTCGCCGAGCCCCTCGGGCGTCCGGTCCGCGACGGCCCCCAGCGTGCACTCGCCCCGCACCGACAGCGCCGCCGCCACGGCCACCGCCACCGCGCCCGCGATGCCGTCCGGGTGGGCGTGGGTGACGGCGGCGGAGCGGGCGTAGCAGAGGGCCAGGTGGTCCTGGTCGACGTGGCCGCGCTCGTTCAGCAGCACCGAGAACACCCGGCGATCACGAGGTGCGGACCTGCCGAAAAACCGTCACAATGCGCACCGGCCATTTTTCTCATTTTCTCCGGTGCTCTCCGCCCGGCCTCGCCGGAGTTCCTTACCGCCGCCGGTTACGCCATGTGGTGAATTCCTTCCCTGGAAACATTTCCGCTGGTCGGCGGCCAGCCGGAGCCTGACCGACGGTGAATGCCGGCCCCTTCACCAGCATTCACCGCACTCGAATCGTTGCTTTCCCCCAGCGGCGATACGGTGATTACGGGCTTCGCCCAAGGAGCCCGGTCTCAGTCACGTGCTCAGAGGAGGAATGATGGCCAATCCCGAGCAGGACCCGAACCAGCAGGAGGGCCCCGCGGACGGCGGAGCGTCCGGCGCCCCCGGTGTCCACGACGGCGGAGCCGACGGAGGGGCGGACGGCGGGGCCGAAGGACCGGCGGACGGCGGAGCGGCCGGTACCCCCGGCGTCCACGACGGGGGTGCGGACGGCGGCGCGGACGGTGGGGCGGAAGGTCCGGCCGACGGCGGAGCGGCCGGCACCCCGGGCGTCCACGACGGCGGAGCCGACGGAGGTGCGGACGGCGGCGCGGACCAGTCCGGCAGCCGCTCTTGAGCACGTCCCGAACCGGCCTCCAGGACGTCGGCGCCGCACCGGGCGCCGGGGTCCTGGAGACACGTCTGACCGGGCTGAGCGCGGAAGAGTTCGCCCGTGACATCTGGGCCCGGAAGCCGCTGCTCACCCGTCGCGCGAGCGACTTCTCCGACCTGTTCTCCGCGGCAGCCGTGGATGAGCTGATCTCGTGTCGCGGCCTGCGTACGCCCTTCCTCCGCGTCGCCAAGGACGGTTCCACCCTTCCCGAATCGACGTTCACCTCGTCGGCCGGCGTCGGCGCCACCATCGCCGACCAGCTCGACGACACGGCGCTGTGGCGGGCGTTCGCCGACGGCGCCACGCTCGTGCTCCAGGCGCTCCAGCGCACCTGGGAACCGGTGGGCGAGTTCGGTGCCCGGCTGAGCGCGCAACTGGGGCATCCGGTGCAGGCGAACGCGTACGTCACCCCGCCGCAGAGCCGGGGGTTCGACGCCCACTACGACGTGCACGACGTGTTCGTCCTCCAGATCGGGGGCACGAAGCGCTGGCTCGTCCACGAGCCCGTACACCCCGATCCGCTGCGCGACCAGCCCTGGACCGACCACCGCTCCGCCGTCGCCGAGGCAGCGCGGGGCGCGGCCCACCTCGATACCGTGCTGGAGCCCGGCGACGTCCTCTACCTGCCCCGGGGCTGGCTGCACGCCGCCGAGGCGCAGGGCGGGGTCTCCGTCCATCTGACGCTGGGCATCCACACCTGGACGCGGTACGCGCTGGCCGAGCAGCTCGCGCAGGCGGCCCTCGCCGCACTGCGCGAGGCCCCTGGGATGCGGAGCACCCTGCCCCTGGGCGTGGACGGACCGACGGGCGAGATCGACCTGATCCGCGAACACCTCGTCGCCGCCGTCACGAAGGCCGACCCCGCCCCGCTCTTCCACCGGGCCCGGCGCGGGCAGGGCCGCCCGGCGCCGCTGGGGCCGCTGGCCCAGCTCGCCGCCGTCGACGGCCTCGGTCCGGACACGCCCGTACGGCTCCGTGCGGCGCTGGAGGCGCGCCTGGAGGGCCTGCGCCTGACCACGCGCGTCGGGTGGCTCGACTTCTCCGAGGCCGACCTGCCGCCGGTGTCCCGGCTGCTCGACGGTGAGGTCCACGGCACCGGTGAGCTCGGCGTCGCGCTCGTCGGACGGCTGCTGCGCGCGGGCGTGCTCGTGCCCGCCGGAGAGTGACCGGGCCGCGGTGACCACGCCGGAGAGTGACCACACCGCGGTGACCACGCCGGGCCGGTTCTTCTGCTCGGACGCCGCCCGGACGCGCGGCGATTCGATCGTGGGCACGGCACCGCACGGCACCGCCTGGGTCCTCATCGAGTACCGGGGCGGCTGGCCGGTGAACGGCTTCGACGGCCTCGACCTGGAGCCCGGGACCAAGGCGCTCGTGTTCGCCGCCGCCCGAGCGGCGCGGGCCCGCGTCCTCCTGGTGCGATGCCACGGCCGCCACGTGCCCCGGGGCGCACCACGCTGGGCCGTCCTGCGCTACGACGGCACCGGCGCCCACCGCCGGCACTGGGGCACGTGGGAGCGTGACGAGGACCTGGCGCGGATCGCCCCGGCCCTGACCACCCCCGGGGAGCCCGGCGGCTCGCCTCTCGTCCTCGTCTGCGCCCACGGTCTCCACGACGCCTGCTGTGCCGTGCGCGGGCGGCCCGTGGCCCGCGCCCTGAGCGAGCTCCGGCCGGACCTGGTGTGGGAGTGCACGCATGTGGGCGGTGACCGGTTCGCCGCCAACGTCGTCGTCGTGCCCGACGGCGTCTACTACGGGAATCTCGATGCCGGATCGGCCGTGACGGTGGTCGAGGAGCACCTGGCCGGCCGTATCCACGCCGAGCATCTACGGGGGTACACCGACCTGTTCCCGCCGCAGCAGGCCGCCGTCGCGGCCGTACTCGACCGCTTCGGCCCGGCGGGCCGGCACGACTACGCGGTGGCCCGGACGTTCCGCGACGACGACGGCTGGCAGATCCGTGTCACCGGCCGGCCGCCGGGTCAGGCCGTCGTCGACGTCGAGGTGCGGGCCCGGCGCACACCGCAGACCCGGCTGACCTGCCGCGGCCCGGCGACGAGTTCGGCCGTGGTGTACGACGCAGTCTCGATCCGGCCGGGCTGAGAACGCGACCAGGCCGAGAGCGCGACCGAGGTTGAGAACGCGACCAGGCCGAGAGCGCGGCCCGGCTGAGGGAGCACGCAGCGGACCAGGTCCTCAGGCCGCCTCCCGTCCTCCTCCGAGCCCCTCCCCGGCCCCCTCCCCGATCGCCTCCGCGACCTCCGCCACCCGGGCCTGCTCCTCGGCGGCGAAGCGTTCGCGGTCCAGCTCCTCGGCTATCTCCTCGTCCTGGGACATCAGCAGGTCCAGGTTCGAGTCACCGAGTTCGAGGACGCCCATGTCGACGTACGCCCTCTGGAGCCGCGGACCCCACAGGCCGATGTCCTTGACGCACGGCACGATCCGGCTGAACAGCAGCTTGCGGAAGAGCTGGAGGAACTCGGAGTGCTCCGAGAGGTCCTTCGCCTCCTGCTTGCCGATGCCGAAGTTCTCCAGGACCTCGACCCCGCTGAGCCGGTCGCGCATCAGGTAGCAGCCCTCGATGACGAACTCCTCGCGCTCGCGCAGTTCGGCGTCGCTCAACTGCTTGTAGTAGTCGCGCAGCGCCATCCGCCCGAAGGCGACATGACGGGCTTCGTCCTGCATGACGTACGCGAGGATCTGCTTGGGCAGCGGCTTGGTGGTGGTGTCGCGGATCATCCCGAAGGCGGCGAGCGCCAGGCCTTCTATGAGGACCTGCATCCCGAGGTACGGCATGTCCCAGCGGGAGTCGCGCAGGGTGTCGCCGAGCAGCCCCTGGAGGTTGTCGTTGACCGGGTAGAGCATGCCGATCTTCTCGTGCAGGAAGCGGCCGTAGATCTCCGCGTGCCGGGCCTCGTCCATGGTCTGGGTGGCGGAGTAGAACTTGGCGTCCAGGTCGGGGACGGACTCCACGATCCTGGCCGCGCAGACCATCGCGCCCTGCTCGCCGTGGAGGAACTGGCTGAACTGCCAGGAGGTGTAGTGCTTGCGCAGCTCACCCCGGTCCTTCTCGGTCATCTTCGCCCAGTGCGGGGTGCCGTACAGCGTCAGCGCCTCGTCGGGGGTGCCGAGCGGGTCGGTGGGGTCGACCTCCAGCGACCAGTCGATGCGCTTGTTGCCGTCCCACTGCTTGTCCTTGCCCTTCTGGTAGAGGGCGAGGAGGCGTTCGCGGCCGTCGTCGTAGTCCCAGCTGAACCGGGCGGCTCCGGTGGCGGGGACCTGCCAGAGCGGTTCGGACGGCGGGGTGGTGTAGAGGTCATGAGTGGACACGGACGGCTCCTTCGCCTCGACTGACTCGAACGGCTTGGCAGGTCCTGACAAGTTCCTTGGCACCGGAAGCAGTTGGGTGCGTAAGCCCGACGCCTCCCCCTCGCAGGTTCACACGTTGGTAGACGGCGGGTCAACAAGTCGCACGGAGTCGTGCCCAAGGGATTGACGGCCTTGCTGACGAGCAGTCTCATAAGGAGTGACCGCCGGTAACTCCCGTTCCCGGCAACCCCTGTGTGAGGTGCTCCCGCCATGACGACCGTCACCGACCGCGACGTGCCCCTGCTCCGGGACGCGCTCGGCCCGCTCCGCGACCGCGAGCAGGTCGCCGCGCGGCTGCTCGAATCCTCGGCCAAGCACTCCTTCGACCCGGACACCGAACTCGACTGGGACGCGGCCGTCGAGGAGGGCAAGTGGTTCTGGCCGCCGGAGCTGCTCTCGCTCTACGACACCCCGATGTGGCACCGCATGTCCGAGGAGCAGCGCCTGGACCTGGCCCGCCACGAGGGTGCGGCGCTCGCCTCGCTCGGCATCTGGTTCGAGATCATCCTGATGCAGCTGCTGGTCCGGCACGTCTACGACAAGCCCGTCACCAGCAACCACGTCCGTTACGCCCTCACGGAGATAGCCGACGAGTGCCGGCACTCGATGATGTTCAGCCGCATGATCGACTGGGGCGGCGCCCCGACGTACGAGGTGCCGCGCGTCTACCACAACCTGGCCCGGGTCCTGAAGACCGTCTCCACCACGCCCGGTTCGTTCGCCGCGACCCTGCTCGGCGAGGAGATCCTCGACTGGATGCAGCGCCTGACCTTCCCGGACGACCGGGTGCAGACCCTGGTCCGCGGTGTGACCCGGATCCACGTCATCGAGGAGGCCCGGCACGTCCGGTACGCCCGGGAGGAGCTGCGCCGCCAGATGGTGACCGCCCCGCGCTGGGAGCGCGAACTCACCAAGGTCAGTTGCGGCGAGGCGGCCCGCGTCTTCTCCATCTGCTTCGTCAACCCGCAGGTGTACGAGAACGTCGGCCTGGACCGCCGGGAGGCGGTCGCCCAGGTGAAGGCGAGCGGCCACCGCAGGGAGGTGATGCAGACCGGCTCCCGGCGGCTCACGGACTTCTTCGACGACATCGGGCTGCTGAACGGCGTCAGCCGCAGGCTGTGGCGCAGCTCGGGGCTGCTGGCCTGACGCCGTGCGAACCGGAGGCTTTAGGCTCGGTCCATGACGTCCACCGCCGCAGCCCCGCCGCCGCCCCGCGCGTACCGCAGGCTCAGTGTCGAGGAGCGCCGCGCCCAGCTCCTGGTCGCGGCGCTCGGCCTCTTCGCCCACCGGGCCCCCGACGAGGTCTCGCTGGACGAGGTGGCGGTGGCGGCCGGGGTCTCCCGGCCGCTGGTCTACCGCTACTTCCCGGGCGGCCGGCAGCAGTTGTACGAGGCGGCGCTCGGCTCGGCCGCCGACGAGCTGAAGCTCTGCTTCACCGAGCCGCCGGTGGGCCCGCCGACCGAGCGGGTCGCCCGCGTCCTGGACCGCTACCTCCGCTTCGTCGACGAGCACGACACCGGCTTCAGCGCGCTGCTGCGCGGCGGCAGCGTGGTGGAGACCTCCCGTACGACGAGCATCGTGGACGGTGTCCGGCGGGCGGCGGCGGAGGAGATCCTCAGCCATCTCGGCCGGTTCGGCGGAGCCGGGGGGCGGGGCGCCGGGCCGAGGCTGCGGATGATGGTCCGTAGCTGGATCGCGGCCGTCGAGGCGGCGTCGCTGATCTGGCTGGACGAGGGCAAGCAGCCCTCGGCGGCCGAGCTGTGCGGCTGGCTGGTCGACCATCTCATCGCCCTCCTCGCGGCCACCGCCGCCACCGACGAGGAGACCGCGACGGTGGTGAGAGACCTGCTCGCCCTGGAGACCCCGGACGGCCCGGCCGGACGGCTGGCCGAGCTGGTCATCCCGGTCGTCGCCGATGCGGCGCACCTGCTGCCGCACGCCCCTGCGGCAGACTGACCGGGTGAAGAGCGAGAACACCCCTTTCCGAGGCGGCCCCCTGGACGGCCGGGTGCTGCCGGTCCTGGTCGGCCCGACCGGCCACCCGCCGAAGTGGTACGAGGTCCCGGTGCCCTCCCCCGACGGCTCCCCGCCCACCGTGTACGCGTACGAACGCGTCCCGGCCGGCTACACCAAGCGGCTCGGCCTGCAACGTGGCTGGGTCTACGAGTACGCTCCCGGCGGCCGCAAGCGCCCCGCGCTCAAGTGGCCCTGGTCCAAGCCCTGAACACCCGCTCCCGGTGGCGCAGGCTCTCAGCGCAGGCGCAGGCCCTAAGATCGACGGTCAGGTGCCGAGGGACGGGTCACTCGGGCGCCGGAGGACGGTCACAAGGGGGGTGCGCCATGGAGGCGCTGCGTAGGGAAGATCCACGCCGTTTCGGTCGCTTCACCGTGCTGGCCCGCTTCCAGGAAGCCGCGAGCGCCGTGCAGTACGTGGCGCGGGACACCGGCACCGGCGAGTTCGCCGTGATCACCGCCGCCCGCCCCGCGCTCGCCGCGGTACCGGCGTTCCGGCGCCGCTTCCAGGCCGAGGCCCGCACCGCCGAACGCCTCGCGGGCGGCTGGGTGACGCCGTCCCTGGAGACCGGCTCCCTGGATACCGGCTCCCTGGATACCGGCTCCCTGGATACCGGCTCCCTGGATACCGGCGAGGACGAGCTGCTCTGGACGGCGACCGCGTACGTCCCCGCCCTGCCGCTGGCCGAGGCGATCGGCGTCGCCGGTCCGCTGCCGGAGCGCGCGCTGCGGATACTGGGCGCGGGCATCGCCGAGATCCTCTCCCGGGTCCACGCGGGCGGCTCGGTGCTCCAGGGGCTGGCCCCGGGCACGGTGCTGCTGGCCGGGGACGGGCCCCGGCTCACCGCGTTCGGCCCGCTCGGCGCGGCAGCGGCGGCCGAGGCGAGGCCGGGCGGGCAGCTCTCGGTCCGGCTGGGCTACCTGACGCCGGAGCAGGTGGCGGGCAAGGAGGTCGGCGCTCCGTCCGACCTGTTCGTCCTGGGGCTGCTGCTGGCGTACGCGGCCACGGGGACGACCCCGTTCACCGAGGGCCCGCCCGAGGAGGCGGCCCGCCGGATCGCCGAGGCCGACCCCGAACTGGGCGCCGTACCGGCGGAGTTGCGCGACCTGATCGCGGGCTGCCTGGCGAAGGACCCGGCCGAGCGGCCCACCGCCGGCACGGTCGCCGCCGAACTGGCCCTGGAGGGCGCGGCGGGCCTGGCCCGGGGCGGCTGGCTCCCCGAGCGGCTCGCGGGCGCGGTCGCGGACCAGGAGGCGCGGGTGCGGGCGCTGGATGCGCCGCTGGAGGCCGAGGCCGTCGACACCGCTGATCCCGCCGGGGAGCCGGAGGACACACGGCCGGCGGACGCACCGGGCGAGGCACCTGCCACGCAGACCCCCACCGACCCGAGGGTCACCACGGCCCCCACCACGAGCAACAGCGCCGGCACCGGCACCGGCACCGGCACCGGGGACATCGGCGAGGACCGGGGCACCACCCGCTTCCTCAACACCGGCCCCAAGCCGCCGCAGTCCGACCGCGCCACCACCCATCTCGCCCTCCCCCCAGGCCTGCCCCCGGCCCCGGGCAACGCCCCAGCGGCCCTCCCGGCACCGGTCCCCCACCACACCTACGGCAGCCCCGCCCCCTACCCGGCAGCGGCGCTCCCGCCCTCCGCACCCACAGCCCAAGCCCAAGCCCACAACGGCAGCGGCAACGGCAACGGCAACGGCCCCATGGTCGCCCTGCCCCTCCCGCCCGCGCCGACCCCTCCGGAAGGCTCCGCGACCAGCCGCCGGACCCTGATCGCCATCGCGGCGGCGGCGGTCGGCGGGCTCGTCGTGGGCGGCGGCGCGGTCGCCGCGATCGGCGGCGGGGAGACCGCGGCCGCCACGGACGCCAAGCCCCCGGCCCCGAAACCGCGCCGCACGCTCCCCGGCCAGCCCCCCGAGCCGCGCTGGAGCTACTCCCACCCGGCCTCCGAGTCCGCCCCGCTGACCACCGCGCTCTGGCGGGACCGGCTGCTGGTGGTGACCAGCGAGAGCCAGGCGAGCGCCGTCGACGTGAGCACCGGCAAGCGGGTCTGGCAGCGCGCGGACGCCGCCAAGGGCCAGGCGGCGGTGGTCGCCGGCGACCTGTGCTTCGTGGCGAGCCCGACGGAGTTCCTCTGGCTGGCGCCGAAGGACGGCACGGTCGTGCACCGCGTGCGGTACGCGGACGGCTTCACCGACCTGCCGGACCTCCAGGTGGGACGACTGGCGGGCCACTCCGGGGCGGTGATCTGGTTCACCGGCTCGCGCACGGTCACCGTGAAGGCCCCCAAGCCGAAGAAGGGCAAGAAGAAGGCGGCGGACAAGAAGGTCGCCCAGGCGTACTTCTTCGCGTACGACATCGTCCGCCGCGCCGAGGTCTGGCGTACGCCGGTACCGGCGGGCCGCGCCCCCGGCACGCCCCTCTACCGGGTGGTCGCCGAACGCTCGGCCGATCTCCTCGTCCGGCAGGACGCGGTCACCCTGACGGCGGCCGAGGTCAAGGCGGCCAAGGGGAAGGGCTCCATCCGCTCCTTCGACCAGCGGACCGGCAAGCTGCGATGGACCAAGCGGTACGGCACGGCCGGCCCCGAGGCGGCCGTCACGGGCGACGAGGACGGGTCCCTGTACGCGGCGACCGGCGCCCATCTCCAGTCGTTCGAGGCGGACACCGGCAAGCCGCTGTGGCGGGTCGACGGCACGGAGGGCTCGGCCTTCGGCACCCCGCTGGTGGCCGGCCCCGTCCTCCACACCACCGAGCGCAGCCGCCAGGTCGGCGCGGTGGAACGGGAGAGCGGGCGCCTGGTCTGGCGGCGCTCGACGGAGGTGCCGGGCATGGGAAGCGCGCCCGCCCTCACCCTGAGCGGCAGCGGAAAGACCCTGCTCGCCTCCGACGCCACCCAGGTCACCGCGTTCTCGGCGGCCGACGGGGAGCGGCTGTGGAAGTTCCAGGACATCGGGGCGGCCGAGCCGAAGGGGGCGACGGTGAGCGCCCCGTACCGGACCCTCGCCGTCGGGGCGCACATCATCGTCCAGCGGGACAGGGCCTTCTACGCCTTCCCGGTGGCCTGAGCCGGAGCGGCCATCAGGACCACGCGTCTCCGACTCCGCCGTCCGGGGCATCCCCGGACGGCACGCGGTGCGGTGCTTGCATGACCTGACACCAGGTGACCGGATTAATCGGATTAGTTCGCTCGCTTATGGACGAGTCCGCATCTTCCGGGTCCCGTCCCTCCGCCACGGAGGTGATGTCATGTCAGGCAGGCTCCTGCGCGCGGTCTGCGCGACCGCCCTCGCCACGGCCCTGGCGGTCGCGCCCGCCACCGCCGCACCGGCCGAGCCGACCCCCGTACCGTCGGAGGAATCCGCACCACCAGAAGACGCACCGGAGCCGGACGAGCCGGAGGCAGACGCGGCAGAGGCCGACGCGGCAGAGGTGGACGCCGAGACAGCACTGGCAGCCCCCGAAGCCGCACCCGGAGCCGGAGCCGGAGCCGGGGCCCCCAAGAGCGTCGCCACCCTCCTCCGCGACCTGCAAACCCGCTACCAGGCGGCGGAGGAGGCGAGCGAGACCTACAACGCCACCGCCGAGAAGCTGAAGCAGCGGACCGCGCAGGCGAAGAAGGTGAACGCCGAACTGGCGAAGGCGCGAGCCGCGCTGGAGCTCAGCCGCGGGGACGCGGGACGGCTGGCCCGGGAGCAGTACCAGGGGCGCACCGAGTTCTCCGCCTATCTCCAGCTCCTGCTGGCCCGGGACCCGCTGCGCGCCCTGGACCAGAGCCATGTCGTCGAGCGGGTGGCGGCGGGCCGCGCGGCGACGGTGGAACGGCTGACCGCCGACGCCCGCCGCGCCGACGCCCTGGCGGCGGCCTCCCGCAAGGCGGTCGACGAGCAGAAGAAGCTGGCCGCCCGCCAGAAGAAACAGCGCGACACGGTCCAGGGCAAGCTCAGGAAGGTGGAAGCGCTGCTGGCCACGCTCTCCGCCGAGCAACTGGCCCGGCTGGCCGGGCTGGAAGAGCAAGGCGTGGCGGCGGCCCAGAGCGACCTGGTCGCCTCCGGCGCGCTCAGCACGGTCCGGCCGCCGACCCGGCAGGGCGGTGACGCCATCACGTACGCGATCGACCAGATCGGCAAGCCGTACGTCTGGGGCGCCGAGGGCCCCGGCTCCTTCGACTGCTCCGGCCTGACCTCCCAGGCCTGGGCGGCGGCGGGCCGCCCGATCCCCCGCACCTCGCAGGAGCAGTGGAAGCAGCTCCCGAAGGTGCCGGTCTCCTCGCTGCGCCCCGGCGACCTGGTGGTCTACTTCCCGAAGGCGACCCACGTGGCGCTGTACATCGGCGACGGCCTGGTGGTGCAGGCCCCCCGCCCCGGCACCAAGGTGAAGGTCTCCCCGCTGGCCTCCAACCCCCTCCTGGGCGCCGTCCGCCCCGACCCCGGCGCCGCCCCCCTGTCCACGTACACCCGCCCGGAACTGCCCGAGGGCGCCCGCGACGGCTCGGACACCGGGTACGGCGTGGACCGGGCGCCCGAGTAGGCCTGGTGGCCGGGCCGTGGAATCAGAGTTCGGCGGCTCGGGCAGGCAGGACGAACTTCTTCTTCGTCGGCCTGCGCTCCGCGTCGAGGATGCCGTCCGCCGTGACGATGGCGCTCACGGTGCCGTCCGGCTCCGAGATCTTCGCCATCTCGACGATTCCATTGCGCGCCTGGTAGGTCATCCAGCCGACCGTCCCTTCAGAGCTGCGGCCCGTCCGAGGAGAGACGCCCGAGGGAATGAGCGTCAGAAGGCACAGGGACTGCACCATCGCCAGATCGGAGCCCGCCTTCTTCTGCGTCAGATCGTGCACAAACATCGAAAGGGCCTGCCAGGCCCAGGGATCGAAGACGACGGCCTGCTTGCCGGAGTTGACGCAGGCGACGAGCCGGTCGGCCATCGGGTCCGTCTGTTCCGAGGCACCCAGCGACATCATGACCACGGGAGGGAGCAAGCTCCTTGAGCCAGTCGGTGGTCGCGGAATCGAATACGGTGGCCGCCCTGAGGCGCAGGAGACGCAGGAGACGCAGGAGACGCAGGAGACGCATTCTAGGCCATGCCGGGGCCAACAGCATGAAAAAACAAAGCAGTTCACCACGCGCGGGCTCTGAAGCGCCCGTGTCCGTGGACCGTCGCAGGACGGTCCACGGACACGATGCTCACCCACGCCTGCCGCTGCTTCGCAGCCGGTGCGGCGGCTAGCCGGCCGGGACCGACGCCAGGTACGCGTTCGTCTTCTCCGGCTCGAAGAAGAAGTTGTCGAAGTCCGCCGGGTCGTTGAACCCGTTGGCGAAGCGGTCCGCGACCGGCTGGAGCCCACCGGCGGCGCCGATCAGGTTCAGTACGTGCTCCGGCGGGGCGCCGAGCATCGCGTTGGTCCACTTCACCACGTGCTGGGCGGTGTCCCAGTAGCGGTCGAAGGTGGACTGCATCCACGCCCCGTCGAACTCCTTGTCGCCGTGCTCCAGGATCGAGTCCAGGTAGGAGTTGGCGCACTTGGAGGCCGAGTTGGAGCCCTGGCCGGTGATCGGGTCGTTGGCGACGACCACGTCCGCGACGCCGAGGACCAGGCCGCCGCCGGGGAGCCGGCCGATCGGCTTGCGGACCGTGGGGGCGTAGCGGCCGGCGAGGGTGCCGTTGGCGTCGGTCAGCTCGACCTTGGTGGCGCGGGCGTACTCCCACGGCGTGAACTTCTCCATCAGCTCCAGCGTCTTCGCCAGGTGCTCGGAGGGGTCCTTGATGCCCTGGAAGGCGTCAAGCGGGCCGCCCGGGACGCCCTCCCAGAAGAGGATGTCGGCGCGGCCGGAGGTGGTCAGGGTCGGCATCACGAACAGCTCGCCGACGCCCGGCACCAGGTTGCAGCGGACCGCGTCGAACTCCGGGTGCTCCGGGCGCGGGCCCATCCCGTGGACGTAGGCGACCGCCAAGGCGCGCTGCGGGGCGTCGAACGGCGAACGGGCCGCGTCCCGGCCGAACATGGAGACCAGCTCGCCCTTGCCGGCCGAGACCATCACCAGGTCGTACGTACGGGAGAAGTAGTCCAGGTCGGAGACGGCCGCCCCGTGGATGACGAGCTGCCCGCCGCGCTGGGCGAAGGTCTCCATCCAGCCGGCCATCTTCACCCGCTGGTCCACGGACTGGGCGTACCCGTCCAGCTTGCCGACCCAGTCGATGGCCCGGGAGGAGTCGGGGGCGGCGACGGAGACGCCGACCCCCTCGATCCTCGGGGCCTGGGACTCCCAGAAGTTCAGCTGGTAGTCCCGCTCGTGCTGGAGCGCGGTGTGGAACATGCACTGCGTCGACATGACCCGGCCGGTGCGGATCTCGTCGGCCGTGCGGTTGGACATCAGGGTGACTTCGTAGCCTCGGGACTGGAGCCCCAGGGCGAGCTGGAGCCCGGACTGGCCGGCTCCGACTATGAGTATCTTCCGCATCGCGGCTCTCCGTTTGTCTCTGTTTCGAGGAGGACTAGGCAGGCGTGACGTCGAGAGCATGGCCGACCAGGGCCAGCAGCGACTCGACGACCGTGATCCTGTTACGCGCGTCCATGATCACTATCGGCACCTGCGGCGGTACGGTCAGGGCCTCCCTGACGTCCTCCGCCTCGTAACCGGGCGTCCCCTCGAAGTGGTTGACCGCCACGATGTACGGCAGCCCGCAGCTCTCGAAGTAGTCGAGCGCCGGGAAGCAGTCCTCCAGCCGCCGGGTGTCGGCGAGGACGACCGCGCCGATCGCCCCGCGCACCAGGTCGTCCCACATGAACCAGAAGCGCTGCTGGCCGGGCGTGCCGAAGACGTACAGCACGAGGTCGTCGTCCAGGGTGAGCCGGCCGAAGTCCATCGCCACCGTCGTGGTGGTCTTCTCGGGCGTCGCGGAGAGGTCGTCGGTCTCCTCGCTGGCCTGGGTCATCAGCGCTTCGGTCTTCAGCGGCGTGATCTCGGAGACCGAGCCGACGAACGTCGTCTTGCCCACGCCGAAGCCGCCCGCCACCACGATCTTGGTCGCGGTGGGGGCGCGGGTGTGGTCGAGCTGCCAGGCCTGGAGGGATTCCTCGGCCTGCTCCTGCGGCCGGGACGGCTGGTCGTCCCGGGGCCCCGGCTGGCGCGGGGCGAAGAGCGGCGCCTCAGAGACGGCGGAGTCCATTGAGCACCCTTTCGAGCAGTGCGCGGTCGGGCTGGCCGGTGCCGTGACCGGTTCCGTACACGCGGATCTTTCCCTGGTCGGCCAGGTCGCTGAGCAGCACCCGGACGACTCCGAGCGGCATCTTCAACAGGGCCGAGATCTCCGCGACCGTACGCATCCGGCGGCAGATCTCGACGATGGCCTGGAGCTCCGGCATGACGCGCGAGGCCAGGTTGCCGTTGGTCAGCTCGCGGCGCTCCTCGGGTGCTTCGAGGGCGGCGACGAACGTCTCGACGAGCAGGACGTGCCCGAACCGGGTGCGGCCTCCGGTGAGGGAGTACGGGCGGACCCGGGCCGGGCGCCTGTCGGCGCCGCGGACGGGGAGGCGGGGGGAGGGCTCGGCTGCGGCGGTCGTCACTGGGCGCTCTCCATCGATGTGCGCAGCTCGCTGCGGAGTTCGGGGGTGAGGACGTGTCCGGCCCGGCCGACGAAGAGGGCCATGTGGTACGCGACGACGCTCATGTCGCAGTCAGGGGTGGCGTGGACGCCGAGGAGGGAGCCGTCGCTGATCGACATGACGAAGACGCTGCCCTCGTCCATGGCGACCATCGTCTGTTTGACGCCGCCGCCGTCCATCAGCTTCGCGGCTCCGACGGTCAGCGAGCCGATGCCGGAGACGATGGTGGCCAGGTCGGCGCTGGAGCCCCTGGGCCCGTCCGACGGTCCGGCCGCCTTCACCTGGTGATGGCCGGGGTCGGAGGAGAGCAGCATCAGCCCGTCGGACGAGACGACGGTGACCGAGTGGACCCCTGGCACCTCCTCCACGAGATTGCTCAGCAACCAGTGAAGGTTCCGGGCTTCGGTACTCAGCCCGAACGTGCTGGGCGCAGTCAACTGCGTGCCTCCTCGACTGTGTCCCCCGTCTCTCCGTTCCGGCGGTCCGTGCGGCCGCCGGTCTGCTCGGTCGTCCCTGTGTCGTGTGCGGTGCCTGTGTCGTGTGCGGTGCCCGTGACGGGTGCGTTGCCCGTGACAGGTGCGGTGGTGGTCTCGTGCCCGGTACGGCGGGTGGCTACGCCCTCGTGGCCGGCGAGGGCGACGGAGCCGGAGCCGGAGCCGGTGGACCCGGCGATCTCGGCCTCGACATCGCGCCGGCCCTCCTTCGCCGCCTGGTGGAAGCTGCCCAGTCGGCGGCGCAGGTCGTCCTTGTCGAGGCTGCCGGTGCGTCCGGTGGTGGGGGCGCCCTCGGGCCGGACCACCTTGGGGGTGCGCTTGGGCAGCCCCTTGTCGGTGACCCGCTCGGCCTGCGGCCTGCGGGGACCGGGCACGGTGTCGGCGGGGGCGGCGGCCTCGGCGCGGGGGGCGGGGCGGAACTCGGGCCCGTCCGGGTCCTGGCCGCCCGGGGCGCTCTCGGCCGGACGCTCGTGACGGTCGGGGCCGATGGCGTACGGGTCGGAGGTGTCGGATACCGGGGAGGCCGGGGATTCCGGCGGCAGCGGCAGGCGGACCTGCATCGTGACCTCGGAGTCCGACTCGACAGGCGCCTCGGCGGTCACGGGCTCCTGCTCGGCGGGCTCACCGTCCTCAGTGACGTCACCGTCCTCAGTGACGTCACCGGCGTCACCGGCCTCGCGGATCGCTCGCTCGGCGGCGACGATCATCGGGTCGACGGCGGGCGCGGCCACGGACTCAGCAGCGGGTTCGGCCACAGGCTCAGCGGCGGGTTCGGCCACAGGCTCAGCAGCGGGGACCACCGGCACCGCCGCGGGTTCGACCACCGGCTCAGCGGCAGACTCGGTTACGGCTTCCGCGGCGGATGCGGGCTCAGGCGCCGCCTCGGGCGACGGCCCCGCAGCCCCATCGCCAACCGTCCCCGACGCCGCGTCGGGCGCCGCGGTCGCCGGCGGCAGGACCGGCGTACGGCTCGGCAGCGCGTTGGAGTTGGCCTCGGCCACCGAGCCCGGCAGGTTGAGCGTCGGCGCGTCGCCCGGTAGCTGTACGGCGGGCGGTGAGGAGGCGGGCAGGGAGTTCGGCAGCAGGGTCTGCGGCAGGACGACGACGGCCGTCACTCCACTCCCCTTCTGCTCGCGCAACTGGACCCGCACGCCGTGCCGGGCGGCCAGCAACGAGGTGACCTGGAGGCCGAGTCCGGCCCCGTCGGCACTCTGCTCCCCCGCCTCGAAGGAGGCCGGGTCGGCCAGCCTGGCATTGAGCTCGCTCATCCGGACGCTCGACATGCCGATGCCCTCGTCCTGCACGGAGAGCATCACCTCGCCGGTCTCCAGCAGCCAGCCGGAGAGCTCCACATGGGAGTCCGGCGGGGAGAAGGAGGTGGCGTTCTCCAGCAGTTCGGCCAGGAGGTGGCTGAGGTCGTCGGCGGCGAACCCGGCGATCTGGGCGTGCGGCGGCAGGGACTGGATGGTGACCCGCTCGTACCGCTCGATCTCGCTGACGGCCGCGCGGGCCACGTCGACCAGCGGGATCGGGCCCGCGTGGCCGTGGCCGTGCTCGGCGCCCGCGAGGACGAGCATGTTCTCGCTGTGCCGGCGCATGACCGTGGCCATGTGGTCCAGCTTGAACAGGGTGGCCAGGCGCTCCGGGTCCTGCTCGCGCTCCTCCAGGCTCTCGATGACGCCGAGCTGGCGCTCCACGAGGCCGAGGTTGCGCAGCGAGAGGTTGACGAAGGTGTGGTGGACGGTGTTCTTCAGCCGCTCCAACTGGGCGGCGAGCTCGGCGGCCCGGACCTGGAGTTCGGCGCGCTGGAGGGTGAGGGCCTCGCGACCCGCGATCAGTTCGGCGCGCTCCTGGCCGAGGCTCTCGAAGCGGCCGGTGAACTCCTGCTGGAGCCCGGTCAGCTTGGCGTGCAGGGTGTTCATCGACCGGACGACCTGGGCGAACTCGTCGTTGCGGCCGGTGTAGCGGACCGGTTCGGCGCTCGCGGGCCCGTCCGCCGCGTCCGCGAGGCGGGCGGCGCCGATGCGCAGGACGGCGAGCGGCTGGGTGAGGGTGCGGGCGACGGCGGTGGAGACGCCGACGGCGAGCAGGAAGCAGCCGCCGAGCAGGGCGATGCTCAGTTCGAGGGCGGTGACGTCGTCGTCGCGGATGCCTTCCAGGCGCTGGACCTGGGTCGTGCCGAGCGCGGACTCGACGCTGCGCATCCGGTCGACCCGCGCGGTGAGCGCGGCCTCCAGCTTCTTGGCGCTGGTGGCGCGCTCGCTCTCGGAGAGCTCGGGGCGGTCGGTGAGGCGGGCGAGGTACTTCTCCGCGCTGTTGACCTCGGGGCCGGTGACGGTGGCGGAGAGCTTGTCGCGGGCGACGGGGTTCGCCGCCTGGTCGAACTCGGCGAGCGAGGCCAGCTCCCGGGTACGGGCCTGCTGGGCGGCGGCGCTCAGCTCGTCCCGGTCGCGGTCGGCCCGTTTGGTCGCGTCGTCCTGGCCCTCGACCGGCAGCCCGGTGAAGGGGTCGATCTGCGGGGCGGCGGGCTCGGGGGTCGGCACGGCGAGGGCGGCGAGGAGGAGCCCGCGGGTGGCGGAGGCCTGCTCGACGGCTCCGCCGAGGGCGAGCGGGGCGCGGGTGGCGTCGGCGGCGCGCGGCGGGGTCTTGTCGGCCAGCTCGGCGGCGATGCCGTGCAGCTTGGCGATGACCTCGGAGTACGCCTGGTGGGCCGCCGGGGCCGAGCCCTTGCCGGTGAGGGCGTCGCGGCGCAGGGAGGGCACGGTGGAGAGGTCGCGCCGCAGGGCGGCGGGGGCCTGCTCGTGGATCTCGTCGATCTGCTGGTCGACGCGGGTGGTGCGGGTGAGGCGGCTCTGGGCACCGGCCTGGCCGTCATCGGCGCGACCGCCCGCGATGTACGCGGTGACGGCGTCGCGCTCGTCGGCGAGGGAGTGCGCCAGGGTGACGGCCCGCTGGTTCAGCTCGGAGAGGGTCACCAGCCGCTGGGATTCGGCCAGATCGGAGGAGGCGCTCAGCGCGGCGGGAGCGCCCGCCGCGAGGACGATGACCCCGACGACGGCGACCCCGGCGACCAGCCGGCTCCGTACCCGTACGGTCCGCTTGGTGGCGACCGGAGCCGGAGGCGTCGCCCCGGAACCGTCGCGCGTGCTGCCCTGGCTCCGTGGCCGCTTCTTCTGCACCGGTGCTCGCAATCTTGACTCGTCCACCCTTGAAGCAGAGGTGACGCTCGGTCACGTAGAGGGACGCCCCGCTCCTGGTACGGCTTCTGACCATTCCAGTGCTTTTGAGAGGGGGGCGCGCATCAACCGCTCCGCCACTCGAACGAGTGAACATCACTCTGGAGTTGGCGAACAAGTCTCCCCAAGTGCGCCCCTGACCATGCATAGGACGCGGGCTGGAACTTCGGCGCGGCCTTTGGCAAGATGCCCGCCCGCACTCTCCTGGAGTCCCGCCCTCCGCGTACAGGTCCCCCGTTGACCTGCTGGTACGGCTGGAAACCGCTCCCGTGCGGGGTCCATGAAGACCTCGTGCAGACTGGCGCCATGCGCTGCGAACTCGTCACCGTCCCCGGGGATCCCGAACGCCCCAACGAGGACTGGGCATCGGCCGCCGTCCCCGCGTCCGGCCAGGGGGGAGTGGTGGTGGTGCTGGACGGTGTCACGCCACCGGTGGGGGATGACGGTTGTGTGCACTCGGTCCCCTGGTTCACCGCCCGACTGGGCGACGCACTGGTGGAACTGTCGGGTTCACGGCGAGATATGGACCTGGCCGAGATCCTGTCGGAGTCCATCCGGCGCACCGCCGACGCCCACCAGTCGACCTGTGACCTTTCTCACGTGCGGACGCCTCAGGCGACCGTGGCGCTGGCGCGTTGGGGCGAACGCGCGATCGAGTACCTGGTGCTCTCCGATGCGGTGCTCCTGCTGGAGGGGACGGACGGCGCGGTCCGGGCGGTCCTCGACGACCGGCTCGACCGCCTACCGCCGGGCTCGCTGGCCTCGGCGGCGACGGTGGACGGCCTGCTGCGGAACAAGGAGGGCGGCTTCTTCACCGCCGCCGCCGACCCCGCGGTGGCGGCACACGCGGTGACCGGCACCGTCCCGGCGGACCGGGTCCGCTCGCTGGCCGGGCTCACGGACGGGGCGAGCCGGTGGACGGAGGTGTTCCGCGATGGCGACTGGGCGGGCGTGCTGGAGCTGCTGCGGAAGGCGGGTCCGCAGGGGCTGATCGACCGGGTACGGGAGCTGGAGAGGGCCGACGCGGCCGCCGGGCGCGTACGGCTGCGGCGGGGCAAGACGCACGACGACGCGACGGCGGTGTTCGTGGAGCTGTAGGGGCCGGGCCCTGCGCGGGCGGTCAGCCTCCGCGCGTTCAGCGCTGCACGGGCCGTCACTCCTCCGCGCGGGTGTTCAACTGGTGCAGCAGCCGGGCCAGCTCCGCCACCTCGGCCCGGTCCCAGGCGGCCAGCTTGCGGACGTACTGCCCGCGCCGGGCGTCGCGGACGCTGCGGAAGCGGGCGAGGCCCTCGTCGGTGAGCCGGACGAGCCAGGCGCGGCCGTCCGCCGGGTCGGGTTCGCGGGCGACCAGGCCGAGGTCCTCCAGGGCCCGCAACTGACGGCTCATGGTGGCCTTGCCGACGCCGAAGTAGGCGGCCAGCTCGGTGGCCCGCTGCCGACCCGCCGACTCCAGGCGGACGAGCAAGCCGTAGGCGGCGGGCTCCAGTTCGGGGTGGACCTCGCGGGCCATCTCGCCCGAACTGGCCCGGGCGCGGCGCAGGAAGACCGCCAGCTCACGCTCCAGCGCCAGGAATTCGTGGTCCACACCAGTCCCGGCAGTCGCGCCCGGCTCCCGCGCGCTCTCACTCCCGTGCACGTCAGCACCCCTCGTACGGTTTCCTGCCGATGAAAGTTTCTTCCACGGCCGGTCAACGCCGCAGCTCGGCCAGTATTTCGCAGGCGTAGACCAACGGCGGCGGCCAGGCCCTCTTCCGTACGCCGGGTCTACGTGCGTAGCGTCGTTACCGGATCGTACGCATGACATGAGCACGCCACGACTGTGGACCCCCGTCACCCCACCCCGGAGGCACACCCATGCCCCTGCACCGTCACAGATCCGGCACCTCACTCCGCTCGCGCCTCGCCGTCGGCCCCACCCTCCTGGCCGCCCTCACCCTCCTCCTCACCCTGCCGGGCGCCGCCACCGCGGCCGGCCCGGACACCGCCGACACCCCTCCCGCGCGCGGCACCGCCAGGATGGGCCAGGGCGTCATCGAGCACGACGGCCAGGGCGGGCTGCCCCGCGATTCCCGGGTCGTCCAGACCGAGGGCGTGGACGTCAGCAGCCACCAGGGCAACGTCGCCTGGCCGAGCCTGTGGAACAGCGGTGTGAAGTGGGCCTACGTGAAGGCCACCGAGGGGACGTACTACAAGAACCCCTACCTCCCGCAGCAGTACAACGGCTCCTACAACGTCGGCATGATCCGTGGCGCGTACCACTTCGCCACCCCGAACACGACGAGCGGCGCCGCGCAGGCGAACTACTTCGTGGACAACGGCGGCGGCTGGTCCCGGGACGGCAGGACCCTGCCGGGCGTGCTCGACATCGAGTGGAACCCGTACGGCGCCCAGTGCTACGGCCTCAGCCAGGCCGGGATGGTGAACTGGATCCGGGACTTCACGAACACCTACCGGGCGCGCACCGGCCGGGACGCGGTCATCTACACCGCGACCAGTTGGTGGAAGGACTGCACCGGCAACAACGCGGGCTTCGGCGCCACGAACCCGCTCTGGGTGGCCCGGTACAACACGACGGTCGGTGAGCTGCCGGCCGGCTGGCCCGTCCAGACGATGTGGCAGTACACCTCGACCGGCCCGATCGTCGGCGACCACAACCGCTTCAACGGCGCGCTCGACCGCGTGCAGGCGCTGGCCAACGGCTGATCCCTCCGGCCACCCCCTCCGCCTGAGCCCACCCCGGTGACATCGCCCCAGGTCACCGGGGTTTCACGCTGCCCCTCACTCCACTATGCACTCCATGTATACGCACTATGTATAGTCCTATGCGTACCGCACATCTGTGCGGAGTTTTCCGCGCAGAGGAGTGGTGTGCCCGTGTCCAAGAAGATGACCCTGTTCGGCGGCGGGTTGGCCGCCGCCCTGGTGACGACGCTCACACTGGCGCTCAGCGGATGCTCGATGGAGACGACGGCTCCGGGCACGGCACGGCAGGACGCGGCGTCCGACGCCAAGGGCACCTTCGGCCGGGCGGACTGCCGCAAGGCGAAGTGCATCGCCCTCACCTTCGACGCGGGGCCGGGCAAGGACACCCCGGAGCTGCTGGACATCCTGAAGGAGAAGAAGGTCCACGCGACCTTCTTCCTGCTGGGCAAGCACCACGTCCTCAAGCACCCGGACACCGTGCGGCGCATCCAGGACGAGGGCCACGAGGTGGCCAACCACACCTGGACGCACAAGATCCTCACCGACCAGGAGCCGGACGCGATACGGGCCGAGCTGGAGAAGACCCAGGTGGCGATCGAGAAGGTGACGGGGAAGAAGCCCCGGCTGATGCGCCCGCCGCAGGGCCGCACCGACGACGAGGTCTCCTGGATCAGCAAGGAGCTGGGGCTCTCCCAGGTGCTGTGGAGCGCCACCGCGAAGGACTACTCGACGAACGATTCGGCGCTGATCGAGAAGCGGATCGTGGACCAGGCGAGCAAGGACGGCATCATCCTGCTGCACGACATCTACAAAGGCACCGTGCCCGCCGTGCCCGGGATCATCGCCGCGCTCCAGAAGGACGGCTACACCTTCGTGACCGTCCCGGAGCTGATGGCCCCGGCGGTACCGGAGCCGGGCACGATCTACCGCCCCTGAGCACGTGCGGTACATGCGGAAACGGCCCGCCCCTGAGCACCCTGCTGCGGCGCACGCGGAACGGCCCGGTTGCCGTGCATACGGAAACGGCCCGCCCCCGTCGACTCGGGAAGCGGGCCGTCCGTACCGGCCGTGCACCTGATGCCACGCCCGTCACTGCGTGGCGGTCAGGCCGCGGCCGGGATCCTCTCCTCCGCCCGGGCCGAGGCCGGGGCGAGGGCGATCTCCAGCACCTGGCGGACGTCGGTGACCGGGTGGACGTCCAGCTTCTCCAGCACCTCGGCCGGGACGTCGTCCAGGTCGGCCTCGTTGCGCTGCGGGATCACCACGGTGGTGATGCCCGCGCGGTGGGCGGCCAGCAGCTTCTGCTTCAGGCCGCCGATCGGCAGGACGCGCCCGGTCAGCGAGACCTCACCGGTCATCGCCACATCCGTACGGACGAGGCGTCCGGAGAGCAGCGAGGCCAGGGCCGTCGTGAGCGTGATGCCCGCGCTCGGGCCGTCCTTCGGGACCGCGCCGGCCGGGAAGTGGATGTGCACACCCCGGTCCTTGAGGTCCGCGACCGGCAGCTCCAGCTCCGCGCCGTGCGACCGCAGGAAGCTCAGCGCGATCTGCGCCGACTCCTTCATGACGTCCCCGAGCTGACCGGTCAGGGTCAGTCCGGACGCACCGGTCTCCGGGTCCGCGAGCGACGCCTCGACGAAGAGGACGTCACCGCCCGCCCCGGTCACCGCCAGCCCGGTGGCCACGCCCGGCACGGCGGTGCGGCGCTCGGCCGGGTCCTGGGCGGACTCGGGCACGTGGTGCGGGCGCCCGATGAGGGAGCGCAGGTCCGCGTCGGTCACCGTGAACGGCAGCTCGCGGTCGCCCAGTTCGTGCTGGGCCGCGACCTTGCGGAGCAGCCGGGCAACGGCCCGCTCCAGATTGCGTACGCCCGCCTCGCGGGTGTACTCGCCGGCCAGCTTGCGCAGCGCCGACTCCTCCAGGGCGACCTCGTCCTTCTCCAGGCCCGCTCGCTCCAACTGGCGCGGGAGCAGGTGGTCCCGGGCGATGACGACCTTCTCGTCCTCGGTGTAGCCGTCGAGGCGGACCAGCTCCATGCGGTCGAGCAGGGCCTCGGGGATGGCTTCGAGGACGTTGGCGGTGGCCAGGAAGACGACGTCGCTGAGGTCGAGCTCGACCTCCAGGTAGTGGTCGCGGAACGTGTGGTTCTGCGCGGGGTCGAGGACTTCGAGGAGGGCGGCGGCCGGGTCGCCCCGGAAGTCGGAGCCGACCTTGTCGATCTCGTCGAGCAGGACGACCGGGTTCATCGAACCGGCCTCCTTGATCGCCCGCACGATCCGTCCGGGGAGCGCACCCACGTACGTACGCCGGTGGCCCCGGATCTCCGCCTCGTCCCGGACACCGCCGAGCGCGACCCGGACGAACTTGCGGCCCATGGCGTGCGCGACGGACTCCCCGAGCGAGGTCTTGCCGACACCGGGCGGGCCGACGAGCGCGAGCACGGCACCGCCACGGCGGCCGCCCACCACGCCCAGCCCCCGGTCGGCACGCCGCTTGCGCACCGCGAGGTACTCGGTGATGCGCTCCTTCACATCGGCGAGGCCGGCGTGCTCGGCGTCCAGGACCTCCTGGGCGCCGCGGATGTCGTAGGCGTCCTCGGTGCGCTCGGTCCACGGCAGTTCGAGGACGGTGTCGAGCCAGGTCCGGATCCACGACCCCTCAGGGGACTGGTCACTGGACCGCTCCAGCTTCTCGACCTCCTTGAGCGCGGCCGTCCGGACGTGCTCGGGCAGATCGGCGGCCTCGACGCGGGCCCGGTAGTCGTCGGACTCGTCCTCCGGGTCGCCGTTGAGCTCGGAGAGCTCCTTGCGTACGGCGTCGAGCTGGCGGCGCAGCAGGAACTCGCGCTGCTGCTTGTCCACGCCCTCCTGGACGTCCTTCGCGATGGACTCGGCGACATCCTGCTCGGCGAGGTGCTCACTCAGCCACTGGGTGGCGAGCTTCAGCCGCGCGATCGGGTCCACGGTCTCCAGGAGCTGGACCTTCTGCGCGGTGGTGACGAACGGCGAGTATCCGGAGTTGTCGGCGAGCGCGGAGATGTCGTCGATCTGCTGGACCCGGTCCACGACCTGCCAGGCGCCACGCTTCTTCAGCCAGGTGGTGGCGAGCGCCTTGTACTCCTTGGCCAGCTCGGCGGCGGAACCGGGCAGCGGCTCGGGCACGACCACGTCGAGCACGGTCCCCTCGACCCACAGCGCCCGCCCCGGCCCACTGGTCCCGGCCCCGATCCGGACCCGGTCCCGGGCCCGGATGAGCGCCCCCGGGTCCCCGTCGCTCAGGCGTCCGACCTGCTCGACGGTGCCGAGGACACCGGTCCCCGTGTACGTCCCGTCGATCCGCGGGACCAGCAGCACCTCGGGCTTCCCGCCGCCGGGACGGGCGGCGGCCTGCGCGGCCTCGACGGCGGCGCGCACCTCGGTGTCGGACAGGTCCAGCGGCACCACCATGCCGGGCAGGACGACCTCGTCGTCGAGCGGCAGCACGGGCAGGTCGATCGGTGTGAACGCCTTGGACTCGGTAGTCATGATCTCCCCTTCGGCAGGCAAGTTGAGCTATGTGGACTCAATGCTGGTGAGCCGCCGAATGTTCCCCGAGCGGTGTTCGCTGTGAGCGATCAGGGCCCGGAAGCCTGGTGAGCTTCCTGTGTCCACGGGAGCGCCGGGCGCGGATCGGCTATTCCCCGTACCGCGATCACGGATAGGGGTAGCCCCCTGAAATCCGGCACGGACAGGAGGTGGCCCTCCTAGAATCCGGGGCATGCAGCCCGACGCCCCGACCTACACCTGCGCCATGATTCCCCCCGCCCCCCGCACCCTCGACCGCCGCGAAGGGCCCTTCGGCGAGGTCGTCCTGCGGGAGCGCGGGGAGCACTTCGAGATCATCGCCAACGGCTGCTTCCTGATGGACACCTCCGACGGGCGCTCCGAGCGGCTGCTGATCGACGCCGCCCTGCGCTCCCTGCCCGCCGGCCGGACCGGGCCCTCGGTGCTGATCGGCGGGCTCGGGGTGGGCTTCTCGCTGGTGCGGGCCGCCGAGGAGGAGCGCTGGGGGCGGATCGTGGTCGTGGAGCGGGAGCGGGCCATCGTCGACTGGCACCGGCAGGGCCCGCTGGACCGGATCTCCGGGGCGGCGCTGGCCGACCCCCGGACCGAGATCCTCCACACGGACCTGGTCGCCCACCTCCGTACCGCCACGGAGCGTTACGACGCACTCTGCCTGGACATCGACAACGGGCCCGACTGGACCGTCACGGAGGACAACGGGAGCCTCTACTCCCCCACCGGCCTGGCCCACTGCCACGGCCGGCTGACCCCGGGCGGCGTGCTCGCCGTCTGGTCCGCGCAGCCGTCCCCGGCCTTCGAACAGGCGTTGCGGAATGCCGGGTTCAGTGGGGTTCGGACCGAAGAAGTGACGGTTGCCCGAGGTGTGCCGGACGTGGTCCATCTCGCATCGAGAAATCACCGAGAGGCTGCTTGAGACCCCGGAGGCCCCCTCCCGGTATGTACGGGTCCGACAGGAGGCGGGGCAACCTTCACAAGGCCGACGATCCGCCGCCCCCCGGCACCCGAACGCACACCCCCCGGGCAACACCCTGCGTAGCCGGGAGCCCTCCGCTGCCTTTACGCTGCTGACCGGCACATAGGGATCACCCACGAAATCCACGAGCGAAGACCGTGCCTTGCGGGGGTTCACCGCCGCGAGAACGGGCAGGGGCGGGGCGATGGAACAGACACACACCACCCACAACGGCGTCGCGGCCACCCCAGGGGCGCAACGCCGGGTGCTGGTGGTCGAGGACGACGCCACGATCGTCGACGCCATTGCCGCCCGGCTGCGGGCGGAGGGCTTTCTGGTGCAGACGGCGCTGGACGGGCCCGCGGCCGTGGACGCGGCCGAGGCATGGCAGCCCGATCTGATGGTGCTCGACATCATGCTCCCCGGCTTCGACGGCCTGGAGGTCTGCCGCCGGGTGCAGGCGACGCGCCCGGTGCCGGTGCTGATGCTCACCGCGCGCGACGACGAGACCGACATGCTGGTCGGGCTCGGGGTCGGCGCCGACGACTACATGACCAAGCCGTTCTCCATGCGGGAGCTGGCCGCCCGGGTGCACGTCCTGCTGCGACGGGTGGAGCGGGCCGCGCTGGCCGCCGTCACCCCGCGCAGCGGGATACTGCGCCTCGGCGAGCTGGAGATCGACCACGCGCAGCGCCGGGTCCGGGTGCGCGCCGAGGACGTCCACCTGACGCCGACCGAGTTCGACCTGCTGGTCTGCCTGGCCAACACCCCGCGCGCGGTGCTCTCCCGGGAGCAGTTGCTGGCCGAGGTCTGGGACTGGGCCGACGCGTCGGGCACCCGTACGGTCGACAGCCACATCAAGGCGCTGCGCCGCAAGATCGGCGCCGAGCGGATCCGTACGGTGCACGGCGTCGGTTACGCCCTGGAGACCCCGGCCCCATGACCCGGCCAGGGTCGGGAATGCGCCCCTTCTCCATCAAGGCCAAGCTCGGCACGCTGGTCGTGGTCTCGGTCTTCATCACCACCGGGCTGCTGATCGTCGCCCTGCGGACCCGGACCGAGTTCCAGTTCATCACCGTGTTCTCGGTGATCGCGACGCTGCTGATCACCCAGTTCGTGGCGCACGGCCTGACCGCGCCGCTGGACGAGATGAGAGCCGTGGCCCGGTCGATCTCGCACGGCGACTACACCCGCCGGGTGAGCGGCGCCGGCCGGCGGGACGAGCTGGGCGACCTGGCCCAGACGATCAACCGCATGGCGGACGACCTGGAGGCGGAGGACCGGCACCGCAAGGAGCTGGTCGCCAACGTCTCCCACGAGCTGCGGACGCCCATCGCCGCGCTGCGGGCCGTGCTGGAGAACGTGGTGGACGGGGTGTCGGCCGCCGATCCCGAGACGATGCGTACGGCGCTGAAGCAGACGGAGCGGCTCGGCCGGCTGGTGGAGACGCTGCTGGACCTGTCGCGGCTGGACAACGGGGTGGTACAGCTCAAGGCGCGCCGCTTCGAGGTGTGGCCGTATCTCTCGGGCGTACTCAAGGAAGCCAATCTGGCCGCGTCCCAGCGCCGCCTGTCGTCGGGGTCGGGCAACCACTCCCGTACGGACGTCCACCTCCATCTGGACGTCTCGCCGCCGGAGCTCACCGCGCACGCGGACGCCGAGCGGCTGCACCAGGTGGTGGCCAACCTCATCGACAACGCGGTCAAGCACAGCCCGCCGCACGGCCGGGTGACGGTCCTGGCGCGGCGCGGGGCCTACCCGGAGTCACTGGAGCTGGAGGTCATCGACGAGGGCCCCGGCATCCCGGAGGCGGAGCGGTACCGGGTCTTCGAGCGGTTCAACCGGGGCCAGGCCCCCTCACCGCACGGTCCGGGCAGCGACGGCGGTACGGGACTGGGGCTCGCGATCGCCCACTGGGCGGTGGATCTCCACGGCGGCCGGATCGGCGTGGCCGAATCCGCTCGGGGCTGCCGCATCCAGGTCACCCTCCCGGGGCTGTCCGAGCGACGCGGTTGACGACAGGGACGACCGTCGTTGACATAAGGTCGAACCGGAAGGGCACGTTCTCCGTGTCCAGCCCGAAGGGGATCTCAAGGGGATACGGTCAGATGACCGTATCCACGGTCCTGCGTACCCGAAGTGCAGTGGAACCTCGCTTGTTTCCCGCCATTTCCTGCGCCGAAACCCGCGTTGCGATGTGATGTGCACGACGAAGCACCGGCCCGGTCTGCAAGGAACGGTTTGGGGGGCGTAGCCTTGATTTCCGCTGTCCATCACCTTGTGAAGCGGAAGAGGGCGGTTGCCGCCGTGTCGTCTCAGTCCCCCAGTAACTCGAGCATCTCGACCGACCAAGCCAGCCCGGGCACCAACCCGGCCGCCGCTTTCGGCGCCAATGAGTGGCTCGTCGACGAGATCTACCAGCAGTACCTCCAGGATCCCAGTTCGGTCGATCGCGCCTGGTGGGACTTCTTCGCCGACTACAAGCCGGGCTCCTCCGGCACGGCGGACAAGCCCGCTCCCGGCGCCGCAGCCTCGGGGGCTGCGGCAACCGAGACCCCGGCCGCCGCCGCACCGGCGCAGGCCGAGCCCAAGGCCGACGCCAAGGCCGCCCCGGCCCCGGCGAAGCCCGCGGCCGCTGCTCCGGCAGCCCCGGCCAAGGCCGAGCAGGCCGAGGCCAAGGCCACCCCGGCTCCGGCCCCGGCGAAGCCCGCGGCGGCCAAGCCCGCCGCCGCGCCCGCCAAGGCCAAGCCGAAGGCCGACGGCTCCATCGAGGCCCCGGCCGGCCCCGAGTACGTGACGCTGCGCGGCCCCTCCGCCGCTGTCGCGAAGAACATGAACGCCTCGCTGGAGCTGCCGACGGCCACGTCCGTCCGCGCGGTCCCGGTGAAGCTGCTCTTCGACAACCGCATCGTCATCAACAACCACCTCAAGCGCGCCCGCGGCGGGAAGATCTCCTTCACGCACCTCATCGGGTACGCGATGGTGCAGGCCCTCAAGGCCATGCCGTCGATGAACCACTCCTTCGCGGTGAAGGACGGCAAGCCGACCCTGGTGAAGCCGGAGCACGTCAACCTCGGTCTCGCCATCGACCTGGTGAAGCCGAACGGCGACCGTCAACTGGTCGTCGCGGCCATCAAGAAGGCCGAGACGCTCAACTTCTTCGAGTTCTGGCAGGCGTACGAGGACATCGTCCGGCGCGCCCGCATCGGCAAGCTCGGCATGGACGACTTCTCCGGCGTCACCGCCTCGCTGACCAACCCCGGCGGCATCGGCACCGTCCACTCGGTGCCCCGCCTGATGCCCGGACAGGGCCTCATCATGGGCGTCGGCGCGATGGACTACCCGGCGGAGTTCCAGGGCACCTCCCAGGACACCCTGAACAAGCTCGGCATCTCGAAGGTCATGACGCTCACGTCGACCTACGACCACCGGGTCATCCAGGGTGCCGCCTCCGGCGAGTTCCTGCGGGTCCTGAGCCAGCTCCTGCTCGGCCAGAACGACTTCTACGACGAGATCTTCAAGGCCCTGCGCATCCCGTACGAGCCGGTCCGCTGGCTCACGGACATCGACGCGTCGCACGACAACGACGTGACGAAGGCCGCGCGGGTCTTCGAGCTGATCCACTCCTACCGGGTCCGCGGCCACGTCATGGCCGACACCGACCCGCTGGAGTACCGCCAGCGCAAGCACCCCGACCTCGACATCACCGAGCACGGCCTCACCCTGTGGGACCTGGAGCGGGACTTCGCGGTCGGCGGGTTCGCCGGCAAGTCGATGATGAAGCTCCGCGACATCCTCGGTGTGCTGCGTGAGTCGTACTGCCGCACCACCGGCATCGAGTTCATGCACATCCAGGACCCGAAGCAGCGCAAGTGGCTCCAGGACCGCGTGGAGCGGCCCCGCACCCAGCAGCCCGAGCGCGAGGAGCAGCTGCGCATCCTGCGCCGGCTGAACGCGGCCGAGGCGTTCGAGACCTTCCTCCAGACCAAGTACGTCGGTCAGAAGAGGTTCTCGCTGGAGGGCGGCGAGTCCGTCATCCCGCTGCTCGACGCGGTCATCGACTCCGCCGCCGAGGCCCGCCTCGACGAGGTCGTCATCGGCATGGCCCACCGCGGCCGGCTGAACGTGCTGGCGAACATCGTCGGCAAGTCGTACGCGCAGATCTTCCGCGAGTTCGAGGGCAACCTCGACCCGCGCTCGATGCACGGCTCCGGCGACGTCAAGTACCACCTGGGCGCCGAGGGCACCTTCACCGGTCTGGACGGCGAGCAGATCAAGGTCTCGCTGGCCGCCAACCCCTCGCACCTGGAGGCGGTCGACCCGGTCCTGGAGGGCATCGCCCGCGCCAAGCAGGACATCATCAACAAGGGCGGTACGGACTTCACGGTCCTGCCGATCGCGCTCCACGGCGACGCGGCCTTCGCGGGCCAGGGCGTCGTCGCCGAGACACTCAACATGTCGCAGCTGCGCGGCTACCGCACCGGCGGCACCGTGCACGTGGTCATCAACAACCAGGTCGGCTTCACCGCCGCCCCGGAGTCCTCGCGCTCCTCGATGTACGCCACCGACGTGGCGCGCATGATCGAGGCGCCGATCATCCACGTCAACGGCGACGACCCGGAGGCCGTGGTCCGCGTCGCGCGGCTCGCCTTCGAGTTCCGGCAGGCGTTCAACAAGGACGTCGTGATCGACCTCATCTGCTACCGCCGCCGCGGTCACAACGAGGGCGACAACCCGGAGTTCACCAACCCGCAGATGTACACCCTGATCGACAAGAAGCGCTCGGTGCGCAAGCTCTACACCGAGTCCCTCATCGGTCGCGGCGACATCACGCTGGAAGAGGCGGAGCAGGCGCTCCAGGACTTCCAGGGCCAGTTGGAGAAGGTGTTCGCCGAGGTCCGCGAGGCCACCTCGCAGCCGGCCGCCCCGCACATCCCGGAGCCGCAGGCCGCGTTCCCGGTCGCCGTGGAGACCGCGGTCACCGCCGAGGTCGTGAAGCGGATCGCCGAGTCCCAGGTCAACATCCCCGAGTCGATCACCGTCCACCCCCGTCTGATGCCGCAGATGCAGCGTCGCGCGGCCTCGGTGGAGAACGGCACGATCGACTGGGGCATGGGCGAGACCCTGGCCATCGGTTCGCTGCTGATGGAGGGCACCCCGGTCCGGCTCGCCGGCCAGGACAGCCGCCGCGGCACGTTCGGCCAGCGCCACGCGGTGCTGGTGGACCAGGTCACCGGCGAGGACTACACCCCGCTGCTGTACCTCACCGAGGAGCAGGCCCGGTACAACGTCTACGACTCGCTGCTCAGCGAGTACGCGGCGATGGGCTTCGAGTACGGCTACTCGCTGGCCCGCCCGGAGTCGCTGGTCATCTGGGAGGCCCAGTTCGGTGACTTCGTCAACGGCGCGCAGACCGTCGTGGACGAGTTCATCTCCTCGGCCGAGCAGAAGTGGGGCCAGACCTCCGGCGTCACGCTGCTGCTGCCGCACGGCTACGAGGGCCAGGGCCCGGACCACAGCTCCGCCCGCCCGGAGCGCTTCCTCCAGATGTGCGCGCAGGACAACATGACGGTCGCCATGCCGACCCTGCCGTCGAACTACTTCCACCTGCTGCGCTGGCAGGTGCACAACCCGCACCACAAGCCGCTGATCGTCTTCACCCCGAAGTCGATGCTGCGTCTGAAGGCCGCGGCGTCGAAGATCGAGGAGTTCACCGTCGGCGGCTTCCGCCCGGTGATCGGCGACGACAGCGTCACGGCGGAGAACGTCCGCAAGGTCGTGTTCGTCTCGGGCAAGCTCTACTACGACCTGGACGCCGAGCGGGTCAAGCGCGAGGACACGGAGACCGCGATCATCCGGCTGGAGCGCCTGTACCCGCTGCCGGGTGCGGAGATCCAGGCCGAGATCGCCAAGTACCCGAACGCCGAGAAGTACCTCTGGGCCCAGGAGGAGCCGGCCAACCAGGGTGCGTGGCCGTTCATCGCGCTCAACCTGATCGACCACCTGGACCTGGCCGTCGGCGCGGACGTGCCGCACGGCGAGCGCCTGCGCCGCATCTCGCGGCGGCACGGCTCGTCCCCGGCGGTCGGCTCGGCCAAGCGTCACCAGGCGGAGCAGACGCAGTTGGTCAACGAGGTCTTCGAGGCCTGAGGACCGTCACGGCCGGACGACCTGTCCGTACGTCACCGGGGCCCGGTTCCGCGCTTGTCGCGGGCCGGGCCTCCGGCGTGTCCAGGCCCCTCGGGGCCTCGTTATCCTTCTCCCATGTACTTCACGGACCGTGGCATCGAGGAACTGGAGAAGCGGCGCGGCGAGGAGGAGGTCACCTTCGAGTGGCTCGCCGAGCAGTTGCGTACGTTCGTCGATCTCAACCCCGACTTCGAGGTGCCGGTCGAACGCCTCGCCACCTGGCTGGCCCGGCTGGACGACGAGGACGACGAGGACGCGTAGGCCCTCCAGCGGTTTTCGGCGTCCGGCCGGACCGCCTCAGGGCTTCTCCGTGCCCGCCCGGGCCCGGTGGTAGGCGAGCCCCAGCGCGCCCTGCGCCAGGAGGACCGCCCCCGCTGCCGCCCATCCCCCGCTGCGGCGGCGGGCGCCCCACAGCAGCAGCGGGAGCCCGGCCGCGAGCTGGGCGGCGGCGATGGCGCGGGCCCGGGGGCCGCGCACCCAGGGGCCGAGGCTGCTGCTCTCCACGGCGTCGAGTTCGACCCGTACGGCATCACGCCACCCCGCCCACTCGACGCGCTCCACCCCGCGCTGCACCGCCGCCACACTGCGCAGCCGGTCCGCGCTCTCGCCCGGGCCGAGTCCGGTCGGCAGGGTGAGTCCCGTACGGGTGAGGACCGCGAGCAGGCCGCGCAGCCGGGCCTCGGCGTCCGCATCCGGGTCGGGCCGGGTCAGCTCCTCCAGCGCCTGGAGGTCCAGTACGGGATCGAGGCCGAGCCGGGCCGCGAAGGTGCGCATCGCCTCGTCCTCGCCCACCGGTGTGCCGTCGGCCAGCCAGACGTAGCCGACGGGGCGGCGGAATCCGGCGGCGAGGGTGTAGCCGGCCCGGTCGGCGTCCCACCACAGGGCGAGCACCGGCCAGTTCGAGCCGACGGCCAGGGCGCCGGCCCAGCCGCCGATGACCCGGTCGACCGGCTCGGGGTCACCGCCGGAAGGACCCGCGCCCCGCCAGGGCTTCCCCTCCGGAACGAGAACGCTCCACTCCGTGCCCGCGCGCGTCAGCAGCATCTGCTCGCGCAGCAGGTGGGCGAGCGGCCGTACGGTCTCGGGGTCGGCGCGGCACAGCAGGAGCGCCCCCGTGGATGTCGCGTTCATGGGCCACACGCTAGGGCAATTTGCCCCAATTCGATGGATTTTAGTCGCCTATTGCTCGCCCGAGGTGCTCATGAGTGGCGCTTGACTTCCCTCATCCGCGATATATCGTGTTAGTGACAAGACGCGATATGTTGCGTTGCTGTTCTCTCCGGGAGGTCCTGTCCATGGCTGTGTCGAAGCGGACCGTCGCCGAGCCGCAGAAGCTCACGTTCGACGACCCGGTGACCTCGCTCCACGTCCGCGTGGTCGGCGGTACGGTCAACGTGGTCGGCACCGATGAGCCGGGCGCCCGGCTGGAGGTCTCCGCCATCGAGGGGCCGCCGCTCCTGGTGACGTACGAGGACGGCCGGCTCACCGTGGCGTACGAGGATCTGCCCTGGCAGGACCTGTTGCGCTGGCTCGACCCCCACGGGCGCCGCCGCAGCGCGGTCGTCTCGCTCACCGTGCCCGCCGCCGCCTCGGTGGAGGTGGGCGTGGTCGGCGCCGGGGCCGTCGTCTCCGGGATCGGCGGCCGCACCGACGTACGCGGCATCACCGGGGACATCGCGCTCGTCGGCCTGACCGGCGCCGTCCGCGGGGACTCCGTCTCGGGCAGCCTGGAGGCCCAGAGCGTCACCGGGGACCTGCGCTTCCACTCCGTGGCCGGTGATCTGACGGTGGTGGACGGGGCGGGCGCCTCGGTCCGGGCCGAGTCGATCAGCGGTGACATGGTGCTGGACGTCGATCCTTCGGGTGCGGCTTCGGACCGGCCCACCGACATCCGGCTGACCACGGTCTCCGGCGCGATCGCGATCCGGCTGCCGCACCCGGCCGACGCGAGGGTCGAGGCGAACACCGCGAGCGGGACCGTCTCCAACGCCTTCGAGAACCTCCGGGTCGGCGGGCAGTGGGGCGCGAAGAAGATCACCGGCACGCTCGGCGCCGGTACGGGGACCCTCAAGGCGACGACCGTCTCCGGTTCGATCGCCCTGCTGCGCAGGCCCCCGGCCGAGGACGACACGCACGGTGCCGAGCCGACCGGAAAGGTTCTCTGACATGGCCCCCGTATTCGCCCACGGCCGACTGCGCCTGTATCTGCTCAAGCTCCTGGACGAGGCCCCGCGCCACGGCTACGAGGTGATCCGCCTCCTGGAGGAGCGCTTCCAGGGCCTGTACGCCCCCTCCGCGGGCACCGTCTACCCCCGGCTGGCCAAGCTGGAGGCCGAGGGGCTGGTCACCCACGCCACCGAGGGCGGCCGCAAGGTCTACTCGATCACGGACGCCGGACGCGCCGAGCTGGCGGGCCGGAGCGGCGAACTGGCCGACCTGGAGCTGGAGATCCGCGACTCCCTCGCCGAGCTGGCCGCCGAGATCCGCGACGACGTGCGCGGGGCCGCGGGCCGGCTCCGCAGCGACATGCGGGCGGCCGCCTCCGAGACCCGTACGGACCGGGGCAAGCAGTCCTCGCCCTTCGGGGACCTGGGCGACTTCGGAGACTTCGGCAAGCTGGGCGACCTCGCGGACAGCAAGGCGTGGCGCGCGGCGAAGGAGGAGGCGCGCCAGGCCAAGGAGGAGTGGAAGGAGCAGGCACGGCGGGCGAAGGACGAGTCCCGGCGCGCCCGCGAGGAGGCCCAGCAGGCCCGCCGCCAGGCCAAGGAGGCGCAGGACAGGGCCCGGGAGCAGATGCAGAACGCGGCCCGCCAGGTGCAGGAGCACTTCGCCCGGGGCGACTGGCCCGCCGGTGTACGGGAGGGGCTGGCCGAGATCACCGGGCAGCTCGGTGGCTTCGCGCGGGCGGGCGGCTGGTCCGCGTTCGGCAAGCCCGGACCGTTCGACGCCGAGGGTGCCGGGGCGGCGTCGGAGGGCCGGGCGACCGAGCGCGAGGAGGCCGCGGATAGCGGCCCGGCGGCCGAGCACCGGGAGGCCGCCTCCGACTGGGGCACGGACGTCCCGGTCACGGACGACCCGGCGCGCGACCTGGACCGCCTGCTGGACCGGTTCCGCGACACCGTCCGGGACACGGCCCACGACCACGGGGTGACGGGGGCCCAGGTGGCCGAGGCCCGCGGCCACCTGGGCGCGGCGGCGGCACGGATCGAGGCGCTGCTGACGCCGGAGGACGACGGGAAGGGCTGAGGCCGAGGTGGGGGGGCGGCGCCTGGTTGCGTACGAGGCGTCCGGGGGCGGGTGCCTTGCCGTACAAGGCGTCCGGGGGCGGGCGCTTTGCCGGACGAGGCAACCGCCCCCGCTCGCGCTGTCCGCGCCCTCACCTCACTCCGCCTTGGCGTGCCCCTGCCCGTCGGCCTCGGGCCCGTACAGCGCGCGGTGCACGGTCGCGTACGTCGCCCCGTGCTCGGCGAGGACGTCGGCGACGGGTCCGGGAGCCGCCGTGAGCGCCAGGAGCAGATGCTCCTCGCCGATGAAGCGGTCGCCGCGCCCCAGGGCGACCCGTAGCGACTTCTCCAGGATGCTCTTCGCGCCCGGGGTGAAGGCCCGGTGCCCCGACCACCAGCGGCGGCTGCGCCGGTCGGCGGCCAGAGCGCCCTCACCGTGGGCGCCTTCGACCCGGTCCACGATGGCGCCGACGTCGATCCCGATGCCTGCCAGCGCCTCGGTGTCGGCCTTCGTCAGCCCGCCCCGGCGGCGGGCGTCGGCGAAGGCGGCGTCGAGGGAGGCGCGGCGGCCGCTCAGTCCGAGGGCGGCGAGGGCGAAGGAGGCCCGACTGCCTTCCTGTTCCAGCAGGGCGAACAGCAGGTGTTCCTCGGTGATCGATCCGGCCCCGACGCGCTCGGCCTGCGCCACGGCTCCCTTGACGGTCGCGCGGGCTCCTTGGGTGAATCGTTCGAACATCAGCGCCTCCCGTACTTCTTGTGCACGGCCTGCCGGCTGACACCCAGCTCGGCGGCGATCTCCTGCCACGACCATCCCTGGACGCGGGCACTGCGTACCTGTACGGCTTCGAGCTGCTCCAGCAGCCGCCGCAGCGCGGCCACCGCCCGCAGCCCGACGCGCGGGTCGCGGTCACCGGCGCGCGCGGCCAGATCCGTTGCTTCGGTCATGACGTCAACCTACATTGACACCGCCCTGGCGTCAATCAAAGTTGACATCATCGTCCGCGAGCCGGGCGTGCCGCTCGACGTCGTACCGCAGGTCGCCGTAGCGCAGCTTGCCCCGCTCGATCCCCTCGGGCGCGAACCCGGCCCGTACGGCGACCCGGCAGGAGGCGGGGTTGTCGGTGCGGTGGCCCAGCTCCAGCCGGTAGAGGCCGAGTTCGCCGAACGCCCAGCGCGCCACCGCCCGTACCCCGGCGGGCGCGACGCCCCGCCCGCGGGCCGCCTCGGTGGTCCAGTAGGAGATCCAGCCCGTGCCGTGGGCCCGGTTGACGGCCCGGACGGCCACGCAGCCGACCGCCTCGCCCTCCTCCCCCACGACGGCCCAGGAGTAGCCGGTCCTGGCTCCCCTCTCCCGCGTACGGTCCGCGATCCAGGCCAGCGCCCCGGCCCGGTCGGCGACGGGCCGGTCGCTCTGGCGGTCCATCTCGGCCGGGGCGAAGGCGCGGAGCACGGCGGAGGCGTCGGCGGGGAGCCAGGGGCGCAGCAGAAACCCTTCAGGGGCGGTCAGTTCGTCCATGCGCGCCAGCCTCCCGTACGGTCACCACCACCTCCGCCCCGGGCCACGCCACCACGGTCAGGCGGCCCCCGTACGGCGCCCTGCCGAGGACACGGGCGGCCCGCCCGGTGACGGAGACGCGCCAGCCCCGGGAGGAGGGCGGCAGGGACAGCCCCGTGAGACCGGGGCGGGTGGCCGCACGGTAGGCGAGCCGGTAGGAGCGGGTGGCGGCGTCGTACGTGTCGGAGCGGACCGTACCCGCGACGGCGGGGGCGTACGGGGTCGCCGTCTGCTCCTTGTTCGTACGGAAGCGGCCGCGCTCGTCGACCGCGCAGTAGCCGCCGCCGTAGCACCAGACGTACCCGGCCCAGCCGGAGCTGTAGCGGTTCAGGGAGGCGACGGCCTCCCGGTAGAAGCGCCCCATGTTGGGGAGGGAGTTGTTGAGCGGCCCCCACTCCCCGACGACCACGGGCATCCGGTGGCGGGCCGGGTAGGCGGTGACGGCTGCCTCGTACGCCTCGATCCAGCCGGCCGACGGGTCGTAGTCGGCGCCCGCCTCCATGGCGGTGTTGTAGAAGTGCGGGGCGTACACGGTCCGGCTGTCGTGGATCCGGCCGAGCCCGGTGGGCACGCCCTCGCCGACGATGGGGGTCGGTTCGACGAAGAGCCAGGTGGAGCGGTCCTCGGCGCGAATGGCGCGGGCGAGCCGGTTGTACATCGGGGTGAGGTGCTGCGCCTCGATGCGGCGGGCGGCGGTCGCCAGGTCCTCGCCCTCGCGCAGCTCCCCCATTGGCTCGTTGATCAGGTCGTAGCCGATGACGGCCGGGTGGCCGCGGAACCGTTCGGCGAGGACCCGCCACATGGCCGCCTGGGCGCGTCGCAGGTCGGGGTCCTCGTAGAGGTGGGTGAAGGCCCGCTGGACGGCCGGCTGGAAATACTCGGAGAACCAGTCGTCGGGGTTCGGGGTGAACGGCAGCCCGTCGGTCCTGGTGGCCCATTCCGGGATGCCGCGGTGGCCGAAGGCGGGCCCGAAGACGTCCTGGTGGGCATCGATGAGGACATGGACACGGTGCTTCCGCGCCCAGCCCAGGATGCGCTCGATCTTCCGGAGGTAGCGCTCGCTGTACTGCCCGCGCCGGGGCTCCAGATCGTCCCAGAAGACCAGCAGCCGGGCGAAGTTGAAGCCGCCTGCACGGAGATCGCGGAAATGGCGTTCGGTGATGGCGCTGAGTGCGGCCTCGCCCCGGTTCGCCTTGTCCTCGACGTTCCAGCCGCGCAGGGTGAGGGCGCGGCCCCGGCTGTCGGTGAGGGGCGGGATGGAGGGTTGGTACGCCGACGGGCCGGCGGCCCGGGTGGGTGCGGGGCGCGCGGAGGCGGCGGGAGCGAGGGCCCCCGCCGCCAGCACGGACGCGACGACAACTGCTATGAGTGCTCTGCCCATACGCATGGGCGGCATCCCATCAGCAAAGCTGACACTTGTTCAAGTATGGTGCGGTGACTCTTTCCGTGGAGTTCCGTGGAGTTACTCCGTCGGCCGGAGGACGATCTTCCCGAACTGCTCGCCGTCGGCCAGCCGCTGGAACCCCTCGCGGGCCCGGTCCAGCGGCAGCACCTCGTCGATGACCGGGCGGACGCCGGTCGTCGCGCAGAACGCGAGCAGGTCCTCCAGCTCGTCCTTGGTCCCCATGGTGGAGCCGACGACCTTGAGCTCCAGGAAGAAGATCCGGGTCAGCTCGGCGTGCGAGGGCCGGTCGCCGCTGGTGGCCCCGGAGATGACGAGGGTGCCGCCGGGGCGCAGCGACTTCACCGAGTGGGACCAGGTGGCGGCGCCGACGGTCTCGATGACGGCGTCCACCCGCTGCGGGAGCCGCGCGCCCGGCTCGTACGCGGCCAGCGCGCCGAGCTCCACGGCCCGCTTGCGCCGGGTCTCGTCGCGGCTGGTGGCGAAGACCCGGAGCCCGGCGGCCTTCCCGAGGACGATCGCGGCGGTGGCGACCCCGCCGCCCGCGCCCTGGACGAGCACGGAGTCGCCGGGCCGGACCCCGGCGTTGGTGAAGAGCATCCGGTACGCGGTGAGCCAGGCGGTCGGCAGACAGGCGGCCTCCTCGAAGGAGAGCTCCTTCGGCTTGGGCAGCACGTTCCAGGTGGGCACGGTGACCTGCTCGGCGAAGGTGCCCTGGTAGCGCTCGGTGAGGATGGAGCGCGGCTCCTTCGGCCCGACCCCGTGCCCGGACTGGCCGATCACGGAGTGCAGGACGACCTCGTTGCCGTCCTCGTCGATCCCGGCGGCGTCGCAGCCGAGGATCATCGGAAGCCGGTCCTGCGAGAGCCCCACGCCCCGCAGCGACCAGAGGTCGTGATGGTTGAGGGAGGCGGCCCGGACGGTGACGGTGCTCCACCCGGGACGCTTCTCCGGAGCCGGGCGTTCGCCCAGCTCAAGGCCGTTGAGGGGCTGGTCGGGGTCGATGCGGGCTGCGTAGGCGGCGAACATGGGTCGACGATAGGCGGGCCGGGCCACCCGCGTAACCGCCTCCGCGTGTGACGCACACCAAGTGCCCCTACGGCGGGCCGATCAAGCCCCTGCGGCGTTTGAGCAGCCGCGGCCCGCACCATCAAGCCCCTGCGGCGATTGAGCAGCGGGGTCCGGGGCCGGCGCCCCGGGGGGCCCCCGCCCGCCCCCCCCGGG
>NZ_JBHXOX010000041.1:0-61961 GCF_042718795.1 Streptomyces cyaneofuscatus | reverse complement strand
ACTGCCGTTTCTGTGTGGGGGGTGGGGGGGCGGGGGGCATGGGGGGGGGGGCGGGCGGGTGTGGCGGGGCGGGGCGGGGGGGGGGGGGGGGCGGTGCGGGCGGGCAGCGCGGGCGGGCAGCGCGGACGGGCAGCGCGGACGGGCGGTGCGGCAGGGCGGTGCTGTGCTGTGCTGTGCCTTGGATCAGCCGGGCTGGCCGTATCCCTTCAGCGCCTCGGTCACCTCGTCGAGCTGGGCCGCGCTGAGCAGGGACGGGGTGCGGCCGGGCAGTGCGCTCGCGGTGAGCCAGAGGCGGCAGAGCCACTCCAGTTGGGCGGTGCGCTCGTAGGCCTGGTCGAGGGTGGAGCCGTAGGTGACGGTGCCGTGGTTGGCCAGCAGGCAGCCGGTGCGGCCCTGGAGGGCGGTGAGCATGGCGTCGGCCAGTTCCGGGGTGCCGTAGCGGGCGTAGGCGGCGGTGCGGACGGGGCCGCCGAGGATGGCGGCCGCGTAGTGGACGAGCGGCACCTCGGTGACGAGGGTGGAGACGGCGGTGGCGTGTACGGCGTGGGTGTGGACCACGGCGGCGGCTTCGGTCTCGGCGTAGACCGCGAGGTGGAGGGGGAGTTCGCTGGTCGGCCTCAGCTCCCCGAGGACCTGGCGGCCGTCCAGGCCGACCCCGACGGCGTCCTCCGGTCCGAGCCGGTCGTAGGGCACGCCGCTGGGGGTGACCAGGACCAGGTCCCCGACCCGGGCCGACACATTGCCGGAGGTGCCGACGACCAGGCCATCGGCGGCGCTCCGGCGGGCGGTCGCGACCACGTCCCGCCAGGCCAGGGCGACCGGTTCCGGCTGCTGCTCGCTCATGGGGCGAGCGTAGGGGCGGCCGCAGGAAACCGGAACGTGATGTCCCGCGTGACCGGGATCTCTTTCGGGTTTCTTTGTGACCGTCAAAAACTTCGCCACCGAGGGGCAAAGGGCAGACCAGCCGGTGCCCCACGGGGGTCCCGCAGCCCCTCCCGTACACAAACGGAACCACCGCACTCCGATTCGGGTCACCACAGCGCCCCGCCCAGTTCATCTTCCGTTCACCCAGGTTGCCTACGGTCCACGAGCCACTGACGTCGAACGATTGCCTGGGTAAATGGAACACATCACGCTGCTGCTTGCGATTGTGGTCGTGACAGCTCTCGTGTTCGATTTCACGAACGGTTTCCACGACACCGCCAACGCGATGGCGACCACCATCTCGACCGGCGCGATGAAGCCCAAGACAGCGGTGGCGATGTCCGCCGTTCTCAACCTGATCGGCGCGTTCCTGTCGGTGGAGGTCGCCAAGACGATCTCCGGCGGGATCGTCAACGAAGACGGCATCAGAACAGAGGTCATCTTCGCGGCGCTCGTCGGCGCCATCCTGTGGAATCTCCTGACCTGGCTGGTCGGCCTGCCCTCCAGCTCCTCCCACGCCCTGTTCGGCGGTCTGATCGGTGCGGCCGTGATGTCGGCCGGCTGGTCCTCGATCAACGGCGGCACCGTCGTCACCAAGGTGCTGCTCCCCGCGATCGCCGCCCCGCTGGTCGCCGGTATCGCCGCGATGCTGGCCACCCGGCTGACGTACCGGATCAACCGGAACGTCACCGACCCGAACCAGCAGAAGTCGACCGCCAAGGGCTACCGCGCCGGACAGATCGCCTCCGCCGGTCTCGTCTCGCTCGCCCACGGCACCAACGACGCCCAGAAGACGATGGGCATCATCACGCTGGCCCTGGTCACCAGCGGTGTGCTGGCCCCGGGCTCCAACCCGCCCATGTGGGTCATCGTCTCGGCCGGTGTCGCCATCGCGCTCGGCACCTACCTCGGTGGCTGGCGCATCATCCGCACCATGGGCAAGGGCCTCACCGACCTCCAGCCGCCGCAGGGCTTCGCCGCCCAGACCAGCGCGGCCACCGTCATCCTGGCCTCCTCGCACCTCGGCTTCTCGCTCTCCACCACCCAGTCCTGCTCGGGTGCCGTGATGGGCGCGGGCCTCGGCCGCAAGGGCGGCGTGGTCCGCTGGTCCACCGCCACCCGGATGTTCGTCGCCTGGGGCCTCACGCTCCCGGCCGCGGGCCTGGTCGGCGCGGGCGCCGAGTACCTCACCAAGCAGGGCCCCTGGGGCATCGCCACCACGGCGGTCATCCTGGTCGGCGGCTCCTTCGCCATCTGGGTGGCCTCGCGCCGCCAGCCGGTCGACCACACCAACGTCAACGACACCGACGACGTGACGGCGGACGAGCCGCAGGGCGTCGTCACCACCGCCATGGCCGCGGTCGCTCCGCCGCCCACCGCCAGTGCGGTCTCCGAGCTCTCGACCACCATCCCGGCCCCGGCCGGGGCGCCCGACGACACGCCCCGCCCCGCGGCGACGGTGTAAGGACAGATCCGTATGAAAATCGACTGGGCAGCTCTCGCCTCCGTCTTCGGTGTCAGTCTCGTCGTCACCGTCGCGCTGGTCGGCCTCTTCACCCTGGGCATCGTCGCCCTCTCCAAGCTGTCGGCCCCGGCCGGCAGTGCCACCGGCGTCACCGGCGGTTCGGCCGCACTGGCGCGCACCGGCGCGTACGCCTGCTTCGCGGCGTGCGTGGCGGCGGTCGCGTACGGGATCTATCTGATCGTCGCCTGACCGCACCGACACGCTCCTTCGGGCCGGACACACCACCGTGTGTCCGGCCCGATGTGCGTCTGCGCACACTGGAGCTCCGCAGGTCAACAGCAAGTTGACGGCCGTTCTCGCAGCGTGGTGGACTGCCGGAGCCATTTACGGCGACAGAAGAGGAAGCCGGTGCGAATCCGGCGCGGTCCCGCCACTGTCACCGGGGAGCACTCCCCCACACCGGATGTCACGGCCCTCCTGACCGAGGGCTGGAAGGCCGGGGGAACTGCGGATCCGGAAGCCAGGAGACTCTTGTCGCCGGTCACGTCGAACCAGGGCGCGGACCCTGAGTGAGGACATAAGCCATGCCCGGCCGCCGTGCGCCGCGTCCTGTGCCTCTTCCGGTACCCCTCGCCGTACCTCTCGCTGTACCTCATCGTGCCGGAACGCCTCTGCCCGCGGCGGGCTGAACCGTGGTGCGTGCCGATCGTGTCTTCGCGTACGGCGCCGTCGCCGGGCTGATCGCCGACGCGGCTCTCGGTGACCCGCGCCGGGGCCATCCCGTCGCCGGTTTCGGCCGGGCCGCCGCGCGGGTGGAGTCCCTGCTGTGGCGGGACGACCGGGGCCGGGGAGCGCTGCACACCCTGCTGTGCGCCGGAGGCGCCGTGGGGGCAGCCGCGCTGGCCGCCCGTGCCGTACGGGGGCGGCCCGCGCTCGCCGTCGCGCTGACGGCCGCCACCACCTGGTCGGTGGTCGGGGGTACGTCACTGGGCCGGGAGGCCCGCGCCATCGGGGGCGCGCTGGCCGCCGGGGACCTGGAGGTGGCCCGGGAGCGGCTGCCGCATCTGTGCGGGCGCGATCCGCAGGCCCTGGACGGGCAGCAGATCGCCCGTGCCGTCGTGGAGTCGGTCGCGGAGAACACCTCGGACGCCGTCGTGGGCGCGCTGGTGTGGGGGGCGATCGGCGGGGTGCCGGGGCTCGTCGGCTTCCGGGCCGTGAACACGCTGGACGCGATGGCCGGCCACAAGTCACCTCGCTACCGCCGTTACGGCTGGGCCTCGGCCCGTCTGGACGACGTGGCGGGGTGGCCGGGCGCCCGGCTGACGGCCGCGCTGGCCGTGGTGGCCGGCGGGCGGCCCGCGGAGGCCGTACGCGCCTGGAAGGCGGACGCGGGGCGCCATCCGAGCCCGAACGCGGGGCCGGTGGAGGCCGCGTTCGCGGGGGCGCTCGGCGTCCGGCTCGGCGGGACGCTGGCGTACGCGGGGCGTGTCGAGCACCGGCCGGTGCTGAACGGGGAGTCGGGCCGGGAGGTCCGGAGTTCCGACATCGAGCGTGCGGTGCGGTTGTCGCGCCGGGTGAGCGTGCTGGCCCTCGGGGCGTGTGTGGTGGGCCGGCTGACCGTGGGGCGTGTGGTCGCGGGGCGGTCGTCGACAGGACAGAGGCGGGGTCGGGCATGAGCGGTGGGCTGCTGGTCGCGGGGACCACATCGGACGCGGGCAAGAGCGTCGTCACGGCGGGCATCTGCCGCTGGCTGGTGCGCCGGGGCGTGAAGGTCGCGCCCTTCAAGGCGCAGAACATGTCCCTCAACTCCTTCGTGACCCGTGAGGGCGCGGAGATCGGGCGCGCCCAGGCCATGCAGGCGCAGGCCGCCCGGGTGGAGCCGACGGCCCTGATGAACCCGGTGCTGCTGAAGCCGGGCAGCGACCGGTCCAGCCAGGTCGTCCTGATGGGCAAGCCGGTCGGCGAGATGAGCGCCCGGGGGTACCACGGGGGCCGACAGGAGGCGCTGCTCGGGACGGTCACGGACTGTCTTGAGGAGCTGCGGTCGACGTACGACGCGGTGATCTGTGAGGGGGCCGGGTCGCCGGCCGAGATCAACCTCCGACGGACCGACATCGTGAACATGGGGATCGCGCGGGCCGCGCAGTTCCCCGTGCTGGTGGTCGGGGACATCGACCGGGGCGGGGTCTTCGCGTCGTTCTTCGGGACGACGGCGCTGCTGAGCGCGGAGGACCAGTCGCTGGTCGCGGGCTACCTCGTGAACAAGTTCCGGGGGGACGTCTCGCTGCTGGAGCCGGGGCTGGACATGCTGTACGGGCTGACCGGGCGGCGGACTTACGGGGTGCTGCCGTTCACCCATGGGCTCGGCATCGACGAGGAGGACGGCCTGCGGGTCTCCCTGCGGGGTGCGGTGCGAGAGTCGGTCGTGGCGCCGCCGCATGGGGAGGACGTGTTGCGGGTCGCGGTCTGCGCGGTGCCGTTGATGTCGAACTTCACGGACGTGGACGCGCTGGCCGCCGAACCGGGCGTCGTCGTGCGGTTCGTGGACCGGCCCGATGAGCTGGCCGACGCGGACCTGGTCGTCGTGCCCGGCACGCGCGGCACGGTGAAGGCGCTGTCCTGGCTGCGGGAGCGGGGGCTCGCGGAGGCGCTGGTGCGGCGGGCGGCGGAGGGGCGGCCGGTGCTGGGGATCTGCGGGGGGTTCCAGGTGCTCGGTGAGCGGATCGAGGACGAGGTGGAGTCGCGGGCCGGGGTCGTGGAGGGGCTGGGGGTCCTTCCCGTACGGGTGCGCTTCGAGCGGGCCAAGACGCTGGCGCGGCCGGTGGGTTCGGCGCTCGGTGAGGTGGTGGAGGGGTACGAGATCCACCACGGGGTGGCCGATGTGCGGGGCGGCGAGCCGTTCCTGGACGGGTGCCGGGTGGGGGCGGTGTGGGGGACGCACTGGCACGGGTCGCTGGAGAGCGATGGGTTCCGGCGGCGGTTCCTGGAGGAGGTGGCCCGGGCCGCCGGGCGGCGGTTCGTGCCGGCGCCGGACACGTGTTTCGGGGTGTTGCGGGAGGAGCAGCTCGATCGGCTGGGGGATCTGGTGGAGGAGCACGCGGATACGGAAGCGTTGTGGCGGTTGATCGAGGGGGGTGCGCCTGAGGGGTTGCCGTTCGTGCCGCCGGGGGCGCCGCCGTTGGGGGCGGGTGGGCCGGAGAGCCGGGGCGCTGCCCCGGGCCCCGCTCCTCAAGCGCCGGAGGGGCTTGATTCGGCTCCCCCGGAGACGCGGAGGGAAGCGGGCGAGCCGCAGGGGCTTGAAGTGACCGGTCACGTAAGAGCTGAAGAGCATGTCAACGAGGAGGCCCAGTGAGTACGCCGTATCCCTTCACCGCGATCGTCGGGCAGGACGACCTGCGGCTCGGGCTGTTGCTGAACGCCGTCAGTCCGGCTGTCGGTGGTGTGCTCGTGCGGGGCGAGAAGGGGACCGCCAAGTCCACCGCCGTGCGGGCGCTCGCCGCGCTCATGCCCGAGGTCTCCGTCGTACCGGGGTGCCGGTTCTCCTGTGACCCGGCCTCGCCCGATCCGGCGTGTCCTGACGGGCCGCACGCGGAGGCGGCCGGTGTGTCGCGGGCCGCGCGGACCGTGGAGCTGCCCGTCGGGGCGTCCGAGGACCGGCTCGTGGGGGCGCTGGACATCGAGCGGGCGCTCTCGGAGGGCGTGAAGGCGTTCGAGCCGGGGCTGCTGGCCGACGCGCACCGCGGGATCCTGTACGTCGACGAGGTAAACCTCCTCCACGACCACCTGGTGGACCTGCTGCTGGACGCGGCGGCCATGGGTGCCTCGTACGTCGAGCGCGAAGGCGTCTCCGTACGGCATGCGGCACGGTTCCTGCTGGTCGGGACGATGAACCCGGAAGAGGGCGAGCTGCGGCCGCAGTTGCTGGACCGCTTCGGGCTCACCGTCGAGGTGGCCGCCTCCCGGGACACCGACGAGCGGGTGGAGGTCGTACGGCGCCGGCTCGCGTACGACGACGATCCTGAAAGGTTCGCCGCGCGTTGGGCCGAGGAGGAGACGGCGCTGCGCGAGCGGATCGCCGGTGCGCGTGCCCTGCTGCCGCGGGTCGTGCTCGGTGACGGCGTGCTGCGGCAGATCGCCGCGACCTGCGCCGCGTTCGAGGTCGACGGGATGCGGGCCGACATCGTGATGGCCCGTACCGCGACCGCGCTCGCCGCCTGGGCGGGGCGCGAGGAGGTCACCGCCGACGACGTACGGCAGGCCGCCCTGCTGGCGCTCCCTCATCGTCGGCGCCGCAACCCGTTCGACGCTCCCGGCCTGGACGAGGACAAGCTCGATCAGACCCTGGACGAGGCCGGACCGCAGAAGAGCGACGACGACGATCCCGATCCCGGACCCGGTCCTGATGGTGACGGTGGTGGTGGGGGCGGTGGCGTGCCGCCGCAGGCCGACGGTGATCGCACTCCGCCGCAGGGTTCCGAGGGCGACGACACGCCGTCCCAGGCTCCCGACGCCGCCCCCGAAACACCCGGGCGCTCCGCCGGGGCCGAGCAGCAGCCGGTGGCCGCCGCCGAGCCGTTCCGTACGAGGATGCTCAGCGTTCCGGGGCTGGGGGAAGGCGCTGCGGGGCGGCGTTCCCGGGCCCGAACGGCGCATGGTCGGACCACAGGAGCGGTCCGACCACAGGGCGCTCTGACCAAGCTCCACCTGTCCGCCACCGTCCAGGCCGCCGCCCCCCACCAGCGGGCGCGCGGGCGGTCCGGGCGCGGGCTCGTGGTACGGCGGGACGATCTGCGGCAGGCGACCCGGGAGGGGCGGGAGGGCAACCTCGTGCTGTTCGTCGTGGACGCCTCCGGGTCGATGGCCGCCCGGCAGCGGATGAGCGCGGTCAAGGGGGCCGTGCTGTCGCTGCTGCTGGACGCCTACCAGCGGCGGGACAAGGTCGGCCTGGTCACCTTCCGGGGCAAGGAGGCGGAGGTCGCGCTGCCGCCGACCTCGTCCGTGGACGCGGCCGCCGCCCGGCTGGAGTCGCTGCCGACCGGGGGGCGTACGCCGCTCGCCGCCGGGCTGCTCAAGGCCCATGACGTGCTGCGGGTGGAGCGGCTGCGCGATCCTTCGCGCCGGCCCCTGCTCGTCGTCGTCACGGACGGCAGGGCGACCGGCGGGCCGGAGCCGGTGGCGCTCGCGGGGCGGGCGGCGCGGCTGCACCAGGCCGAAGGGACGGCGTCCGTCGTCGTGGACTGCGAGTCGGGGTACGTACGCCTCGGTCTCGCCGGGGAGCTCGCCCGGGAGCTGGGAGGCACCGCCGTCACGCTCGACGAGCTGCGGGCCGACTCGATCGCCGGGCTCGTCAAGGACGTCACCGCAGCCGGGAGGGCCGCTTAATGCCGCAGGGACAGCCGACATCGGTGCCGGACGACGGGCTCACCACCCGTCAGCGGCGCAACCGCCCGCTCCTGTTCGTCCACACGGGCATAGGCAAGGGCAAGTCGACAGCAGCCTTCGGGCTCGCGCTGCGGGCCTGGAACCAGGGGTGGCCGATCGGGGTGTTCCAGTTCGTGAAGTCGGCGAAGTGGAAGGTCGGCGAGGAGAACGCGCTGAAGGTGCTGGGCGCGAGCGGCGAGGGCGGCACCGTCGACTGGCACAAGATGGGCGAGGGCTGGTCCTGGGTCCAGCGCGACGGCCAGCTCGACAACGAGGAGAAGGCCCGCGAAGGGTGGGAGCAGGTCAAGCGTGACCTCGCCGCCGAGACGTACAAGCTGTACGTGCTCGACGAGTTCGCCTACCCGCTGCACTGGGGCTGGATCGACACCGACGAGGTAGTCGAGGTCATGCGGAACCGGCCCGGCACCCAGCACGTGGTGATCACCGGCCGCAACGCGCCGGACGCGCTGATCGAGGCCGCCGACCTGGTGACCGACATGTCGAAGGTCAAGCACCCGATGGACGCGGGGCAGAAGGGCCAGAGGGGCATCGAGTGGTGAGTACGCCCCGTCTGGTCATCGCCGCGCCTGCTTCCAACAGCGGCAAGACCACCGTCGCCACCGGCCTGATGGCCGCCTTCACCGCGCGCGGGCTCGCCGTCTCGCCGCACAAGGTGGGGCCGGACTACATCGATCCCGGGTACCACTCGCTGGCGACGGGCCGTCCCGGCCGGAATCTCGACGCGTACATGTGCGGGCCGGATCTCGTCGCCCCGCTCTTCGCGCACGGGTCGGCGGGGTGCGACCTCGCCGTGGTCGAGGGCGTGATGGGGCTGTACGACGGTGCCTCGGGGCAGGGGGAGCTGGCGTCCACCGCTCAGGTGGCGAAGCTGCTGCGGGCGCCGGTGGTGCTGGTGGTGGACGCCTCGTCCCAGTCCCGGTCGGTGGCGGCCCTGGTGCACGGGTTCGCCTCCTGGGACCCGGAGGTGCGGATCGGCGGGGTGATCCTGAACAAGGTGGCCTCCGACCGGCACGAGGCGCTGTTGCGGGATGCGTTGGACGAGTCGGGGCTTCCGGTGCTCGGCGTGATCCGGCGGGCCCCTCAGGTCGCCACGCCCTCGCGCCACCTGGGTCTGGTGCCGGTGGCCGAGCGGCAGGGCGATGCGGTGGACGCCGTACGGGCCATGGGTGAGCGGGTGCGCGCCGGGTGCGATCTGGACGCGCTGATGGCGCTGGCGCGGACGGCGCCCGCGCTGGCGGACGAGGCGTGGGAGCCCGCGTACGCCCCCGCCCACGGCCCCAGGCCCGTCGTCGCCGTGGCTGGCGGGGCGGCGTTCACCTTCGCGTACGCGGAACACGCCGAGCTGCTGACGGCGGCCGGTGCGGAGGTCGTCGTCTTCGATCCACTGCGGGACGAGAAGCTGCCGGCGGGGACGGCGGGGCTCGTGATCGGCGGCGGGTTCCCGGAGGTGTACGCCCCCGAGCTGTCGGCCAACGAGCCGTTGCGGCGGGCGGTCACGGAGTTGGCCCTGAGCGGCGCGCCGGTGGCGGCCGAGTGTGCGGGGCTGCTGTATCTGGCGCGGGAGCTGGACGGGAAGCCGATGTGCGGGGTGCTGGACGCCACGGCCCGGATGTCGGAGCGGCTCACGCTCGGGTACCGGCAGGCGGTGGCGGTCTCGGACAGCCCGCTGGCGGCGGCCGGGACCCGGATGCGCGGCCACGAGTTCCACCGGACGGTGCTGGAGCCGGGGGCGGGGCCGGTGCCCGCGTGGGGGATGCACCAGCCGGAGCGGCGGGTGGAGGGGTATGTCCAGCGGGGCGTGCACGCCAGCTATCTGCACACCCACTGGGCGGCCTCGCCCGAGGTGGCCCGGCGGTTCGTGGAGCACTGCCGGGCGCGGTGAGGCGTACAGGGGCGCGTAAAGGCGCGCGTACGGCTCACTCGGCGATGCCCACCACCAGCCAGATGAAGCCCACGCCCCCGATGGTGCAGAGAAGGGTGGAGCGGGCGGGATGGGTGTGGTGTGCCTCGGGAAGAATCTCCGCAGCGGCCAGGTAGAGCAGGGCTCCGCCGAAGAAACCGAGATAGCCGCCGAGCAGTTCCTCCGGAAGGGTGAACAGCAGCGTCGTCGCGGCGCCCACGACCGGTGCCAGGGCGGCCGCGAACAGCATCAGGAGCGCCTTGCGTCGGGCGTTCCCGTAAAGACTGGTGAGGGTGTACGTGTTGAATCCGTCGGCGAAGTCATGACTGATCACCGCCAGCGCGACGGCCACGCCCATGGCTCCGCTGACCTGGAAGGCGGCGCCGAGCGCGATGCCGTCCATCAGGCTGTGGCCGACCATCGCGGCGGCCGCCGTGAGCCCCACCTGCGGCACGCGTTCACCGCTCGCCCCGTGTGCCACCTGGCGTACGGCGAGCAGGCCCTCGACCAGATGGGCCACCAGGAAGCCGCCGACGAACAGCAGCAGGGCGGCGGGCACCCCGAACACCGGGGTCCCCGCGGCCTCCATCGCCTCCGGCAGGAGGTCCAGGCCGACCACCCCGAGCATCAGCCCGCCCGCGAAGCCGAGCACCAGGTGGCGGCGGTCGGTGACGCGTTGCGCGACCCAGCCGCCGGCCAGAGTCATCAGGAACGCGCCGAGCGCGACGAACACCGCCATGGGGTCTTGCTAGTCGATCGACCCCGCCGGCCGCATCTCAGGGTGTCCTTACCGGGGCCGCCCGCATCCGCCCGTACGCCGAGGTCCGTGAGCCGTACGGCCGCCGGGTCCGTGACCGTATACGGAACAGCTCCACCCCCCACCGCTTGACGTGAAAGGCAGGGCTCCGCCATGACGACCCCCACACCCGAGCCCGGCGCGCGGAACCTGGTCGTCGGGGTCGGTGCCCGCCGGGGGGCGCCGCTCGGCGAGGTGTACGGCCTGATCGAGGAGACCCTGCGCGGGGCGGGGCTGCGTACCGCCGATGTGGTGGAGGTGGCGACCGTCGACGCGAAGGCGGACGAGCCGGGGATCGTGGGGGCGGCCGCCCGGCTCGGGGTGCCGGTGCGGACGTATCCGGCGGCGGCGCTCGCCGGGGTGCGCGTGCCGAACCCGTCGGACGCGGTGGACGGGGCGTTGGGGACGCCCTCGGTCGCGGAGGCGGCGGCGCTGATCGAGGCGGACGAGCTGGTGGTGGAGAAGTCCGGCGGCAAGGGGCTCGCGACGTGCGCCGTGGCACGCCGCTTTCCGGCCGTCCTGACGTCATTCCCTGTTTCCGGCGAGAAAACTTCCACCCCACTCGTGACGGAAGGCCCCCGGCCGTTCACCATGACAGCCATGAATCCCCCCACGCATCCCCCCACACGAGACATCGAGAGCGCCGGGCCCGACCTGCGCCACCACGGCGACGCGGAGGTGCGCGGCGAGAATCTGACCGATCTCGCCGTGAACGTCCGCACCCACACACCACCGGAGTGGCTGCGCCAGCGGATAGCCGCGTCGCTGGTCTCGCTGGCCGCCTACCCCGACGGCACCCCGGCCCGGGAGGCGGTCGCCGAGCGGCACGGACTGCCGGTGGAGCGTGTCCTGTTGACGGCGGGCGCGGCGGAGGCGTTCGTCCTGATCGCCCGGGCGCTGCCGGCCCGGTGTCCGGTGGTCGTGCACCCGCAGTTCACCGAGCCGGAGGCGGCGCTGCGGGCGGCCGGGCACGGGGTGGGGCGGGTGCTGCTGCGGGAGGAGGACGGCTTCCGGCTCGATCCGGCGGCGGTGCCGGAGGAGGCGGATCTGGTGGTGGTCGGCAACCCGACCAACCCGACGTCCGTGCTGCACCCGGCGGCGCTGCTGGAGCGGCTGGCCAGACCCGGGCGGACGCTGGTGGTCGACGAGGCGTTCATGGACGTCGTGCCGGGCGAGCGCGAGGCGTTGTGCGGGCGGACGGACATTCCGGGGCTCGTCGTGCTGCGCAGCCTGACCAAGACCTGGGGGCTGGCCGGGCTGCGGATCGGTTACGTCCTGGCCCACCCGGAGACGATCGCGCTGCTGGCCGAGGCGCAGCCGCTGTGGCCGGTGTCGTCCCCGGCGCTGGCGGCGGCTCAGGCGTGCATGGAGCCGCGGGCGCTGGTGGAGGCGGCCGAGGCGGCGGACCGGATCACGGTGGACCGGGCCCATCTGCTGGCCGGGCTCGCGGAGTTCAGCGAGGTGCGGGCGGTCGAGGAGGCCCGGGGGCCGTTCGTCCTGGTCCGGCTGGAGCGGGCGGCGGAGATCCGGGAGCGGCTGCGGCTGCTGGGCTTCGCGGCCCGGCGCGGCGATACGTTCCCGGGGCTCGGGCCGCAGTGGCTGCGGCTGGCCGTACGCGACCGGGCGACGACCAACCGCTTCCTCCAGGCCCTGGACCAGGCCGTCCAGGCGCTGCCCGCGCGAACGGGGCGCTGAGGGGGGGGCTGGGGCGGGAGCGTGGGGCGGCGTTCCGTCGTAAGGATGCCGCCGCCCCACGGTCCGGTGTGCGGGCGTGGATCAGGCCTGGCTGCCGCCGCCGCGCCGGCGCGCGACCACCGTGGCGCCCGCGCCGATCGCCAGCAGGAGGGCCGCGCCGCCCGCGATGTACGGGGTGGTGGAGCTGCCGCCGGTCTCGGCGAGGTTGGCCGTGGTGGGGGCCTTGCCGGTGTCGGAGCCGGTCTGCGGCTTCACATCGGTACCGCCGTCGCCCTGGTCGCCGCCGGTGGAGCCGGTGTCGGAGCCGCCCGTACCGGAGCCGCCGGTGTTTCCGCCCGAGGAGCCGCCCGTGGAACCGCCGTTGCTGCCACCCGGCTTCTCAGGGGTCTTCGGGGTCTCGCAGGTCGCCTCGGCCAGGGTGACCTCGCCGTCCACCTCGGCCACGTTGAGGTCGAGCGGGTTCACCGAGACCTTCAGCCGGAGCGCCGTCGCGGCCGCCGTACGCGAGGTGGTCTCCGTCTTCGACAGGTCGAGGCTCACCTCACCGACGCCCGGCACCACGACCCGGGTCGGGCCGCCCGCGGAGAGCGTCACCTTCTTGCCGAGCACCGTGACATGACCGAGCACGTTCGATTCGGCGACCGGCTGCTTACCGGCCTCGCAGAGCGCCTTGGAGGTCACCTTCTCGACCTCGATGAGCGAGAGCAGCGGCAGACCGGGGACATGGACCCGGGCCTTGGCCAGGTTGGTGTACCCCTCGGCCTTGTGCTCGTCCACGGTGGCGTTCGCGGTGGCGACGTCGGCGCGCAGGACGCTGACCGGCTTTCCGCCCTCCACGCCGTCCAGGTTCACCGTGAGCGCGGTCCTCCCCGCGCTGGCCGGTGCCTGCACCTCGTTGAGCGTGACCTTGAGGGGCACCTGGACGGACTTGTTGAGGAGCGAGACGTCGAGCCCGGTACGGAGCACGACCGCGCTCGCCTTGCCCTCGCCGCCGGTGGCGGGCGTCGCCGGGGCTGCCTGCGCGGGGACGGCGGCAAACAGAGCGACGGGAGCGGCGGCGACCGCCAGGGCGGCGAGACGGAAGGTGTTGCTGTTCAAGATGGTGGAACCCCCACAAGAGACATGGAGCCACCGGCACAGTCCAATGGGGGACATCGCCTGCGCCGGTGGCCTCGACTCCGTGAATCTTTACGCACTGTGGGTGAACTGGCGGATACCTGAAGTGAGTTCACCTCAAAGGGGGGTTTCCGCGCGCATATTCGAATCTTTCGGCACGTGCGTTCCCTCTCGCCTCATTCCGTCACCCGTTTCACACGGTGGGGGCCGAGCGTCTCGATGGACCGAGGTATGCGAACGAGCCGGGGGCCGCATCCGTCACTGCCCGTCAACCCACCGCACCGCCGGCCCCTCCGCGACCTCAGCCGATCACCCGCCCGTTCAGCACGATGTGGCGCGGCGCCGCCAGCACCCGGACGTCCGCGCGCGGATCCGTCTCGTAGACGACCAGGTCGGCCGGAGCGCCCTCCTCGAGACCCGGCCGCCCCAGCCACCGCCTCGCCCCCCATGCGGTGGCGGAGAGGGCCTCCAGGGCCGGGATGCCCGCCTTCACGAGTTCGGCGACCTCTCCCGCGACCAGGCCGTGCGCCAGCGAGCCGCCCGCGTCGGTGCCGACGTAGACCGGGATGCCGGCGTCGTACGCGGACCGGACGGTGTCGTACCGCCTCTCGTACAGCTGCCGCATATGCGCCGACCAGCGCGGGAACTTGGCCTCGCCGCCCGCCGCGAGGTCGGGGAACGTGGCGATGTTGACCAGCGTCGGGACGATCGCGACGCCGCGCTCCGCGAAGAGCGGGATGGTCTCCTCGGTGAGGCCGGTGGCGTGCTCGACGCAGTCGATGCCCGCCTCCACCAGATCGCGCAGCGCGGCCTCGGCGAAGCAGTGCGCGGTGACGCGGGCGCCCAGCCGGTGCGCCTCGGCGATGGCCGCCTCGACCTCGCCGCGCGGCCAGCAGGCGGTGAGGTCACCCGCGTCCCGGTCGATCCAGTCCCCCACCAGCTTGACCCAGCCGTCGCCGCGCCGGGCCTCCTGGGCGACGTACGCGACGAGGTCGCCGGGCTCGATCTCGTGGGCGTAGTTAAAGATGTAGCGGCGGGTCCTGGCGATGTGGCGGCCCGCCCGGATGATCTTCGGCAGATCCTCACGGTCGTCGATCCAGCGGGTGTCGGAGGGCGATCCGGCGTCCCGGATGAGCAGGGTCCCGGCCTCCCGGTCGGTGAGCGCCTGCTTCTCGGCGGTCGCCGCGTCGACCGGGCCGTGCCGGTCCAGGCCGACATGGCAGTGCGCGTCGACGAGGCCGGGCAGCGCCCAGCCCGTGACCGTCTCCGCGCGGTCCGCGCCCGGCGGCCGGTCGAAGGTGATCCGCCCGTCGACCGCCCACAGTCCGTCCCGCACCTCGTCCGGGCCGACGAGGACCCGTCCCTTCACCCGCAGCACCCGCTGCCCTTCCCGACCGCGCACCTGATCACTCATACGCGGCACTGTACGAGGCCCTCGGTAGGCTGCCATGACCTGTCGACCGCCGATCGCATCCGAAGAGAGCACCGCCGTGACGCACCCCTTCCTCGACCTCCCCCCGCTGACCGCCGGGCACTTCGCGGCCATCGAGCGACGGGTGGCCGCGCTCCTCGCCACCGAGCAGGACGTCGTCATCACGCAGGGCGAGGCGCTGCTGCCGCTGGAGGGCTGCATCCGCAGCGGCGCCCGGCCCGGCTCGACCGCGCTGAACGTGGTCACCGGACCGTACGGGCAGACCTTCGGCAACTGGCTGCGGGACTGCGGCGCCGAGGTCGTCGACCTCGCCGTGCCCTTCCACACCGCGGTGACCGCCGACCAGGTCGCCGAGGCGCTCGCCGCGCACCCGGAGATCGATTTCGTCTCCCTGGTGCACGCCGAGGCAGCGACCGGCAACACCAACCCGGTCGCGGAGATCGGTGAGGTGGTCCGGGCGCACGGGGCGCTGTTCATGCTGGACGCGGTCGCCTCGGTGGCCGCCGAGCCGCTGCTGCCGGACGCCTGGGGCGTCGACCTGTGCGTGATCGGCGCGCAGAAGGCGATGGGCGGTCCGGCCGGGGTGTCGGCGGTGTCGGTGAGCGAGCGGGCCTGGGAGCGGATCGCCGCCAACCCGGCTGCGCCACGCCGCTCGTACCTGTCGCTGCTGGACTGGAAGGAGCGCTGGATCGACGGCGGCCGCAAGGCCCTGCCGCACGCCCCGGCGCAGTTGGAGATGCTGGGGCTCGAGGCGTGCCTGGAGCGGATCGAGGAGGAAGGCCTGGACACGGTGACGGCCCGCCACGCCTTCGCCGCCGCGGCGACCCGGGCGGGCGCCGAGGCGCTGGGCGGCGGTCTGGAGCCGTACGTCCTTCAGGCGCGGGACGCCGCTCCGGTGGCCACGACGCTGCGCGCCCCGGCGGGGACCGACGCCTCCGCGCTGGTCGCGCGGGCGTTGGAGCTGGAGCCCTCGCTGCCGCTCATCGCGGGCGGCGGGGCGCTGGCCAAGGAGCTGATCCGGGTCAATCACTACGGGGCGGATGCGACGGAGAGCGCGGTGCTGACCTCGCTCGCGGCTCTGGGGGCCGCGCTGGCCGGCACGGGCCGGCCGGTCGACTTCGATGCTGCCCGCCGTGCGGTATCGAAAACCTGGCCGGACGCCTGATATTCATTATGCGGGGAGCTGCTTTACCGAAAGCAGCTCCCCGCATTCTTCTGCCCGCTTTCCCGACCGCTAAACTCGGAAGTTTTTTCGGGACTCGAACTGCATGATTCGGACACGTCTCAGAGGAGTTACAACCCTGTGACCGACTCCACACGAGCGGCATTATGCCCGAAAAATTCAGGACAAAGAGCGTGAAATCGTACCCGGATCGCGAGGATCTTGCGCACGCCTGATAACACATACAGGCGCTCCACCCAACCCTTTGCCTCGATGCAATTTAGAAATTTGCTGGGTAAATTCAATTCGCATGACCGCCGCACCAGCAGATTTTGCCCGTGCCCGAAGCGAATTCCTGAGTATCGACACGCCACGAGTGGAGGACGGAGCCGCGATCTGGCGCATAGCCCGCGACTCCCAGGTCCTGGACCTGAACTCCTCGTACAGCTACCTGCTGTGGTGTCGTGACTTCGCCGCGACGTCCGCCGTCGCCCGTGGCGAGGACGGCGAGCCGATCGCGTTCGTCACCGGCTACATCAGGCCCGACCGCCCCGAGACCCTCGTCGTCTGGCAGGTCGCCGTCGACCAGGCCCATCGCGGCAAGGGACTCGCCGCCACCCTGCTGGACGCGCTGACCGCCCGCGTCGCCGCCGACCAGGGACTCTCCTGCGTCGAGACGACGGTGACCCCGGACAACACCGCCTCCGACCGGCTGTTCACGTCCTACGCCCAGCGCCACGACATCCCGCTGGAGCGGGAGGTCCTCTTCGACGGGGGGCTGTTCCCCGAGGGGACGCACCTGCCGGAGGTCCTCTACCGGATAGGCCCCTTCACCGACTGAGCGGACCGGTCCGAGCGGACCAGCCCCTTCCACGGCCCGGCGTACCTGACCCGTACGCCGGTTTCCCCACGACTTTTCGCGCCGGCCGACCACCCGGCGCGGTCCCGGCCGCCTCCGTGCGGCAGGGAGCACCGACCACTGCCCGTCACACCCCCTCACGCAGGAGATCCGCTGTGACCATCACCCCGCCCGCACTGAGCGTCTTCGAGACCCTGGAGTCGGAGGTCCGTAGCTACTGCCGCGGCTGGCCCGCCGTGTTCGACCGCGCGCAGGGCGCCCGGTTGACCGACGAGGACGGCCACACCTACCTGGACTTCTTCGCCGGGGCCGGCTCGCTCAACTACGGCCACAACAACCCCGTGCTGAAACGAGCGCTGATCGACTACATCGAGCGCGACGGCATCACCCACGGCCTGGACATGGCGACCACCGCCAAGCGCGCCTTCCTGGAGACGTTCCAGAACGTCATCCTGCGCCCGCGCGACCTTCCGTACAAGGTCATGTTCCCCGGCCCGACGGGCACCAACGCCGTCGAGTCGGCCCTGAAGCTGGCCCGCAAGGTCAAGGGCCGCGAGTCGGTCGTCTCGTTCACCAACGCCTTCCACGGCATGTCGCTGGGCTCGCTCGCCGTCACCGGCAACGCGTTCAAGCGGGCCGGCGCCGGCATCCCGCTGGTGCACGGCACCCCGATGCCGTTCGACAACTACTTCGACGGCACCGTCCCGGACTTCCTCTGGTTCGAGCGGCTGCTGGAGGACCAGGGCTCCGGGCTGAACAAGCCCGCCGCCGTGATCGTGGAGACGGTCCAGGGCGAGGGCGGCATCAACGTGGCCCGTGCCGAGTGGCTGCGCGCGCTCAAGGAGCTGTGCGAGCGCCAGGACATGCTGCTGATCGTGGACGACATCCAGATGGGCTGCGGCCGTACCGGCGGCTTCTTCTCCTTCGAGGAGGCCGGCATCGTCCCGGACATCGTCACGCTCTCCAAGTCCATCAGCGGCTACGGCCTGCCGATGTCGCTCTGCCTGTTCAAGCCGGAGCTGGACATCTGGGAGCCGGGCGAGCACAACGGCACCTTCCGCGGCAACAACCCGGCCTTCGTCACGGCCGCCGCCGTCCTGGACGCCTACTGGGCCGACGGCCAGATGGAGCAGCAGACCAAGGAGCGCGGCCTCCAGGTCGAGCAGGCGCTGCTGGCCGTCTGCGCCGAGGAGCCGACCGCGCAGTTCCGCGGCCGCGGCCTGGTCTGGGGCATGGAGTTCGAGGACCCGGCGCGCGCCTCGGCGGTCTGCGCCCGCGCCTTCGAGCTGGGGCTCCTGCTGGAGACCTCCGGCCCGCAGAGCGAGGTCGTCAAGCTGCTGCCGCCGCTGACCATCACCACCGAGGAACTGGACGAGGGTCTGCGCACGCTGGCCCGCTGCGTCCGCGAAACGGCCTGACCCGGCGAGTCCGGGGCAGGCGGAGAAGGAGCGCCCCGGGCCCGCGGGCCCGGGGCGGAGTTCAAGAGAAAGGCACTGCTCACCGTGATCGTCCGATCGTTCGAGGACATCGAGAACACCGACCGGCATGTGAGGTCCGCGTCCGGCACCTGGGAGAGCAAGCGCATCGTGCTCGCCAAGGAGAAGGTGGGCTTCTCGCTCCACGAGACCGTGCTCTACGCGGGTACGGAGACCTCCATGTGGTACGCGAACCACATCGAGGCCGTCCTGTGCACCGAGGGCGAGGCCGAGCTCACCAACGACGAGACCGGCGAGACCCACTGGATCTCCCCGGGCACGATGTACCTGCTGGACGGGCATGAGCGGCACACCCTGCGGCCCAAGACCGACTTCCGCTGCGTGTGCGTCTTCAACCCCCCCGTCACCGGACGGGAGGACCATGACGAGAACGGTGTCTACCCCCTGCTGACCGAGGAGGCCTGAACCACCATGACCACCGAAGTACGCGCCGATCTGTACCCCTCGCGCGGCGCCGCCGAGATGACCACTCCCCGCCAGGACCCGGTCATCTGGTCCGCGCCGGGCGCACCGGGCCCGATCGCCGCCAAGGATCTCCAGGGCTACGAGCACGACGGCTTCCTCACCGTCGACCAGCTCATCACCCCGGACGAGGTCGCCGTCTACGAGGCGGAGCTGGACCGGCTGGTCGCCGACCCGCTGATCCGGGCCGACGAGCGCTCCATCGTCGAGAAGCAGACGCAGAACGTACGGTCCGTCTTCGAGGTCCACAAGATCAGCGAGGTCTTCGCGGCGCTGGTCCGCGACGAGCGGGTGGTGGGCCGGGCCCGCCAGATCCTCGGCTCGGACGTGTACGTCCACCAGTCCCGGATCAACGTGAAGCCGGGCTTCGGGGCCACGGGCTTCTACTGGCACTCGGACTTCGAGACGTGGCACGCCGAGGACGGCCTGCCGAACATGCGGACCGTCTCCGTGTCGATCGCGCTCACCGAGAACTTCGACACCAACGGCGGGCTGATGATCATGCCCGGTTCGCACAAGTCGTTCCTCGGCTGTGCGGGCGAGACGCCGAAGGACAACTACAAGAAGTCGCTCCAGATGCAGGACGCCGGCACCCCGTCCGACGAGGCGCTGACGAAGATGGCCGACCGCCACGGCATCAAGCTCTTCACGGGCAAGGCCGGTTCGGCGACCTGGTTCGACTGCAACGCCATGCACGGCTCGGGCGACAACATCACGCCGTACGCCCGCTCCAATGTCTTCATCGTCTTCAACAGCGTGGAGAACGCGGCGCAGGAGCCGTTCGCGGCGCCGATCCGCCGTCCCGAGTTCATCGGGGCGCGGGACTTCACCCCGGTGAAGTAGCACCTCGCACAGACAGCTCAGGGCCCGGGACGGTACGCCGTCCCGGGCCCTGCCGCGTAACTCGCTGGACCCGGCCACCGGCCGCCGGAGAGGGTGGCGGCCATGACTTCTCACGTACGGCACATCACCGTCGGCTGCGCCGACGCCCACGCGCTCGGCAGCTTCTGGTCCCAGGTGCTCGGCGCCCCGCTCGCCGACGACGACTTCCCCGGCGATCCGGAGGCCCTGCTCGAAACCCCCGGCGCGGCGATCCTCTTCGTGCAGGGGCCCGACGCGAAGACCGTCCGGAACCGGGTCCACCTCGACATCCAGCCGCAGGACCGCACCCGGGACGAGGAGGTGGAGCGGCTTCTCACGCTCGGCGCCACCCTGGTGGAGGACCACCGGAAACCGAACGGGCGGGGGTGGGCGGTCCTGGCGGATCCCGAGGGCAACGAGTTCTGCGTGGAGCTCTCGGCCGCCGAGCGGGCCGCGCTGACCGGGACCCGGCTGCCGGTCACCGCCGACGACGTGACGGCCGCCGTGCGGCTCGCGGTGGACACCCTGGCCGGGGCTCCGGCGGACCGCTGGGACACGCCTGCCGGGACGCTGGAGTGGAGCTGCTGGGAGACGGCGGAGCACCTGGGCGACGATCTCGTCTCGTACGCCGTGCGGCTTGGCCCGCGCACACCTCCGCTGGAGCGGAACCTCCCCTTCCGATGGACTTCCGAACGCCCGGACGGGCCGTACGGCTTGCTCTACGCCGACCGCGAGGCCGGACCCGCCGGGTTGCTGGCGGTGGTGGAGGCGAGCGGAGGGCTGCTGGCCTCGATGGTGCGGACGACGCCGCCTCAGGTGCGCGCCTACCACGTCTACGGCGTCTCCGACCCGGAGGGCTTCGCCGCGATGGGTGTGGTGGAGACCCTGGTGCACACCCATGACCTCGCGCAGGGCCTGGGCCTGACGTGGGCGCCGCCCGCCGAACTCTGCGACCGGGTGCTGGCCAGGCTGTTCCCCGACGCCCCGGCGGGCGGCGACCGGTGGACCGTCCTGCTGTGGGCCACCGGCCGCGCCGAACTGCCGGACCACCCGCGTCGCGCACAGTGGCGGTGGGACGGGCGGCCCCTGGAGGATCAGACGGCGTCGAGCGCCGGGTAGTCGGTGTAGCCCTTGGCGTCGCCGCCGAAGAAGGACGCCGGGTCGGGGGTGTTGAAGGGGCCGCCGGCCTTGAGCCGGGCGGGCAGGTCCGGGTTGGCGAGGAAGAGCACGCCGTACGAGATGAGGTCGGCGATCCCGTCGTCGATCACGGTGTGGGCGTCCGGCCCGGTCGGCCCGTCGGAGTGCACGTTGATCAGGACGGTGCCGGTGAACACCTTCCGCAGAGTGAGGGTCAGCTCGCGGATCGGGGCGCCCTCCAGGATGTGCAGGTAGGCGAGGCCGAGCGGCTCGATCTCCTGGGCCAGCGCGGTGTAGACGGCGTCCGGGGCGGGCTCGTCGATGTCGTTGTACCCGTTCGAGGGCGAGATCCGCAGCGCGGTGCGGGCCGCGCCGATCTCGGCCGCGACCGCCTTGACGACCTCCACGGCGAACCGGATGCGGCCGGTCTCCGAGCCGCCCCACGCGTCGGTGCGCAGGTTGGTGTTGGGCGCGAGGAACTGGTGGATGAGGTAGCCGTTGGCGCCGTGCAGCTCCACGCCGTCGAACCCGGCCTCGATGGCGTTACGGGAGGCGGAGACGAAGTCGGCGACGGTCTGCCGGATCTCGGCGTCGGTCAGCTCGTGCGGCTCCACGAAGTCCTTGGGGCCCTCGTGGGTGTAGACCTGCCCCTCGGCCCTGACGGGGGAGGGGCCGACCGGGACCAGTCCTTCGGGGAGCAGGACCGGGTGGCCGATGCGGCCCGCGTGCATGATCTGGGCGAAGATCCGGCCGCCCTCGGCGTGCACCGCGTCGGTGACCTTGCGCCAGGAGGCGACCTGCTCGGCGCTGTGCAGCCCCGGCGTGAAGGGGTAGCCCTGGCCCACGACGGAGGGCTGGATGCCCTCGGTGATGACGAGGCCGGCGGAGGCGCGCTGGGCGTAGTAGGCGGCCGTGAGCTCGGTGGCCGTACCGCCCTCGCCCGCCCGGCTCCGGGTCATCGGGGCCATCACGATGCGGTTGGCCAGCGGGGTGCCGGACAGGTCGATCGGGTCGAATGCGGTGGTCATGCGGGCTCTCCAAAGAATATGCGGCAAGGAGCACGGGGGACGAGACCGGCCGGGCAAAGTATGTGGTCGGCCAATCATTGGCGCTGGCGTCACTGTAGCTCATTACTTGGCCGACCAAGGTAAAGTGTGGGCAAGAGCCGCCGGGCATCATCGAAGCCCCACCGGAGCAGCACCACCGGAGCAGCACCACCGAGGAGCCCGACATGGACACCGGCCACGCCGCCACCGCGGAAGCCCCCTGTACCGACGCGCTGCCCGGAGCAGCGCTCGGCGGTCCCGTCAGCCATGCCGTCTCGCGCGTCGCCCGGCTGCACCGGATCGCGGCGGGGAAGCTGCTGAAGGGGCTGGGCCTCTACCCCGGCCAGGAGCTCCTGATGATGCACCTGTGGGACTCGGGGCCGGTCCGCCAGTCCGAGCTGATCAGGACCCTGGACCTGGACCCGTCCACGGTCACCAAGATGCTCCAGCGCCTGGAGCAGACCGGGCACGTACGCCGCCGCCCCGACCCGGACGACCGGCGGGCCGCGCTGGTCGAGGCGACGGACGAGAGCTGCGCGCTGCACGCGGCGGTGCGGGACGCGTGGGGCAGCCTGGAGGAGCACACGCTCGCGGGGCTGGAGAGCGATGAGCGTACGGAGCTGACGCGGCTGCTGGCGAAGGTGGAGGCGAACCTCTGCCAGGAGACGGAGGGGTGCCCGGAGCGGGGCTGAACCACCACCGGACCCCTCAGCCCAGCACGTCCAGCACCCGGTCCACATCCGCCTCCGTGTTGTAGAGGTGGCAGGAGATCCGCAGGTTCCCGGCCGGGGCCGAGACCGCGATCCCGGCCCGCGTGAGTTCGTCGTGGCGGTGCTCCAGCCCCGGCACGGAGACGATCGCCGACTCCCCCGGCACCACCGTGTGCCCCAGCTCCGTCAGCCCCGCGCGCAGCCGGGCGGCGAGCGAGGTGGCGTGCGCGTACAGCGCGTCGGTGCCGATCTCCGCGAGCAGCGCGAGGGAGTGCTCGGCCCCGTGGTACGAGAGGAAGGCGGGCGGCTCGTCGAACCCCCGGGCTCCCGGGGCGACCCGCTCCAGCGCCCCGTAGTTGTTCGTCCAGGGCGCACCGGCGGCGACCCAACCCGCGAAGAGGTTCGGCAGGGTGGCCTGCGCCTCCTCGGTCACGGTGAGGAACGACGTACCCCGGGGGCAGAGCAGGAACTTGAAGCCGCCGGTGACGGTGTAGTCGTACGCCCCGGCGTCCAGCGGGGACCAGCCCGCCGACTGGGTGGCGTCCAGCAGCGTCCGGGCCCCGTGGGCGGCGGCGGCCGCGCGGACGGCGGCGAGGTCGGCGACCCGGCCGTCGGCCGACTGGACCGAGGAGAAGGCGACGAGCGCGGTGGTGGGCCGTACGGCGTCGGCGAGGCCGGCGAGCGGGACGTATCGCATCCGCAGGTCGCCGCGGAGCGCGAACGGGCTGACGACGGAGGTGAACTCCCCCTCGGGTGCCAGGACTTCGGCGCCCGTCGGCAGCGAGGCGGCGATCAGCCCGACGTGGACGGTGACCGAGCTGCCGGTGGCGACCCGGTCCGGCTCGACCCCGGCGAGCCGGGCGAAGCCGGCCCGGGCCGCCTCCACCACGTCGAAGCTGCCCGCGCCGATCCGGCGGCCGGCGGCGTTCTCGTCGGCGAGGGCCTTGACGGCGGCGACGGTGCGGCGGGGCAGCAGCCCCCAACTGGAGGTGTTGAGGTACGTGACCTCGGGCGCGAACTCGGCGGCGGCCACCTTGCTGAGCGGAGAAATCGTCATGCGCCCAGCCTGGAGCCGCCGCGCCTCACGGTCAATTGCCGGAATCGGCAGGGCGCATCCAAGGAACGCTTAGGCCGGCGGCGGCGCTCAGCTCTTCGGGACCTCGCAGGCGCCGTCCGTGTCGCAGGCCGCCGCGTCGCCGCCGACGGTGGTCAGCGCGGTGGCGGGGCGGTCCTTCCACGCCTGCTCCAGCGCCTGGACGAAGACCTCGGAGGGCTGGCCGCCGGAGATCCCGTACCGCCGGTCGAGCACGAAGAACGGCACCGCGTTGGCGCCCAGCTCCGACGCCTCGCGCTCGTCGGCCCGGACCTCGTCGGCGTACGCCTCGGGGTCGGCGAGCACCGCACGCGCCTCGTCGGCGTCGAGCCCGGCCTCCACGGCGAGGGCGAGCAGCACGTCGTCGTCGAAGACGGACCGCTCCTCGGCGAAGTTGGCCCGGTAGGCGAGGGTCAGCAGCTCGTCCTGGCGGCCCCGGGCCTTGGCCAGGTGCAACAGCCGGTGGATGTCGAAGGTGTTGCCGTGGTCCCGGCCCTCGGTGCGGTAACCGAGACCCTCGGCCTGCGCGTTGGCCGCGACGTTGGCCTCCATCGAGGCGGCCTCCTCGCGGGTCCGCCCGTACTTGGCGGCCAGCATGTCGATGACCTGCTCGGTCTCCCCCTTGGCCCGCCCGGGGTCGAGCTCGAAGGAGCGGTGCACGACCTCGACCTCGTCCCGGTGGGCGAACTCGGCGAGGCCCTTCTCGAAGCGGGCTTTGCCGATGTAGCACCAGGGGCAGGCGATATCGGACCAGATCTCGACGCGCATGACTCTTCTTCTCTCCAGGGGTGACGGGGGTCGCGGACGGGTGTGCGGAGGCCGCCCCGCGGGGACGGGTTACGGAGGCCGCCGCGCAGGACGGTCCTCCCGGTCGAACACCGGACCTGACCTGGTCATTCCCGAGGCCGGAACGACGGAGCGCGCACGTCAGGAGGGAGGCGTCTGCCACGGGTGGACACATGTCATCAGCTCGGGGTGGTAGAGCGTGCCTCGACAGCCCCCGTACGTCACCGCCCGTCGCGCAGGTCCGCCACTCCCCCGGCCAGGAACGCGATCCGGTCGAAGACCGCGCCGCACCCCTGTCCCGTGGGGGACTGTACGAGGAAGCCGGCCTGGGCGGCGGCCCGCTCCGCCGGCGTACCGAGGGTGAAGACGCGCACGAAGGTCCAGGTCTCGCCGTCGGCGGAGGCGTGGAAGGCGTAGGCGTTGCCGGTGCGGCTGAGGCGGAGCCAGTAGCTGTCGTCCTCCACCACGAAGGCGTTGGCGTCGTCGGAGTGACCGCGGGTGACGACGCTGCACACGGTCGCCAGGCCCGAGGAGTGCTCCAGGCAGAGCTTGGCCCAGTCGCGGTCGCCGAGGTGGAGGTGGAGCGCCCCGGCGTCGCCCGCCGCGACCAGGCCGGGGCGGACGCGGGCGAGGAGGCGGAAGTCGCCGTCGCCCACCGCGCCGAGCAGGCGTGGCGTGTCGGTCGCCGGGTCCAGGGCGTCACCGGACGGCGGTACGAAGAGGTCCTGGCCAGGGCCCGCGCGGCCGGTCAGGATGCCGTCGGCGTGGGTCCAGCGGCCGTCGGGGCCTTCCGGGGACAGGGCGAAGGGGAGGCCGTCCAGGTGCAGGGTCATGCGCGGAATCCGATCGGGTGCAGGTGCAGGTGCGGGTTCAGGCTCATGCGCGGCGTCCGTCCACGCGGCGGGGCAGATCCAGGGGGTTGGCCTCGCGCAGTTCCGGCGGGAGGAGCGGGTCGGGGGTGTTCTGGTACGTCACCGGGCGCAGCCAGCGCTCGATGGCCGTCGCGCCGACCGAGGTGGAGGGGGAGGTGGTGGCCGGGTAGGGGCCGCCGTGGTGCTGGGCGGGCGCGACGGCGACGCCGGTCGGCCAGCCGTTGACCAGGATGCGGCCGGCGAGCGGGGTGAGGGCGGCGAGGAGCGGGGCCGCCTCCGGGTCGTCGCCCTCCGTCGCGGTCTGGAGGGTGGCGGTGAGGTTGCCGGGGAGCCGGGCGAGTACGGCGGCGACCTCGTCCTTCGAGCCGTAGCGCGCGATCACGGTGACCGGGCCGAAGCACTCCTCCAGGAGCGCGTCGTGCGGGCCCTCGGCGGTGAGACGGGCGGCGGGCACGGTCAGGAATCCGGCGGAGACGGTGTGGTCGCTGCCCGCGCCGGGAGTGACGGGGGCCTCGACGTCCGGGAGTTCGGCCCGTTCGCGTACGCCTGCGAGGAACGCGTCCCGCATCCGGTGGTCCAGCATCACGCCGGAGCCGGTGGAACTGACCGTCCCGGTCAGAGCCTTGACCAGGTGGTCGCCCGCCTCACCGGCCGGGACGAGGACGAAGCCGGGCTTCGTGCAGAACTGGCCGGTGCCCAGGGTCATGGAGGCGCCGAGCCCCGCGCCGATCTCCGCCGCACGCCCGGCGGCGGCCGCCTCGGTGACCACGACCGGGTTGAGCGAGCCGAGTTCGCCGTGGAAGGGGATGGGGGCGGGGCGGGCGGCCGCCGCGTCGAACAGGGCGCGTCCGCCGCGTACGGAACCGGTGAAGCCCGCCGCGCCCACCAGCGGGTGGCGGACCAGCTCGACGCCCGCGTCGAAGCCGTGGACCAGGGTCACCACGTCCTCGGGAAGCCCGGTGCGGGCGGCGGCGCGGCGGAGGACCGAGGCGCAGAGCTCGGAGGTGGCCGGGTGGCCCGGGTGCGCCTTGACGACGACCGGGCAGCCCGCCGCGAGGGCGCTGGCGGTGTCGCCGCCGGGGACGGAGAAGGCGAGGGGGAAGTTGCTCGCCGCGTAGACGGCGACGACCCCGAGCGGGATCTTCCAGCGGCGCAGGTCGGGCCAGGGCGGGGTGCGGGAGCCGTCCTCGTGGTCGATGCGGATGTCGAGGTAGGCGCCCTCCTCGACATCCTCCGCGAAGGCCCGCAACTGGGCGGCGGTACGCGCGAGTTCCCCGCTGAGCCGGGCCGGGCCGAGGGCGGTCTCCGCGTCGGCGGCCTCGATGATGTGCGGGCCGGATCCCTCCAGCAGCTCCGCGGCCGTACGCAGGAAGGCGGCGCGTGCCGTGCGGTCGGCGAGGGCGCCGCGTACGGAGTGGGCCGCCCGGACCGCCCGGTCGACCTCCTCGGCGGTAGCCTCCACAGCTACCTGCTCGCGCGGGTTCCCGCTGCGGGGGTCGACGCTCCAGACTGGTGCTGCACTCACCGTGATTCCCCTCGGGTCCTGGAACACCGGTCAGACACGTTCGGTATTCTGAACAGAGTTCCTGATCGTGAATGTGCTCGGACTCTATTTCCGGGCCTTCCGTGTTGGCAATGGCCGAAGGCCGGAGAAGGAGCGTGGGGCGATGTCGGTCGCCGAGTCCGGTGGGGCGCAGGTCAAGTCCGCGGTACGGACGGTGGAGCTGCTCGAATACTTCGCGGGGCGCCCCGGCATGCACTCGCTCGCCGCCGTCCAGGAGGCCGTCGGCTACCCCAAGTCCAGCCTCTACATGCTGCTGCGCACCCTGGTGGAGCTCGGCTGGGTGGAGACGGACGCGACGGGCACGCGGTACGGGACCGGGGTGCGGGCCCTGCTGGTGGGCACGTCCTACATCGACGGCGACGAGGTCGTGGCCGCCGCCCGGCCCACCCTGGACCGGCTCTCCGACGACACCACGGAGACCATCCACCTGGCCCGGCTCGACGGGACGAACGTGGTCTACCTCGCCACCCGCCAGTCCCAGCACTACCTGCGCCCCTTCACCCGGGTCGGCCGCCGGCTGCCCGCGCACTCCACCTCGCTCGGCAAGGCCCTGCTGGCCACCCACAGCGACGAGCAGGTCCGCAAGATGCTCCCCGAGACGCTCCCCGCGCTGACCGAACACACCATCACCGACCGTGAGAAGCTCATCGAGGAGCTGCGCCTGGTCCGCGAGCAGGGCTACGCGGTGGACCGCGAGGAGAACACCCTCGGCCTGCGCTGCTTCGGCGTGGCCATCCCCTACCGGACCCCCGCCCGCGACGCGATCAGTTGCTCGGTCCCGGTCGCCCGCCTCACGCCCGGCCACGAGCAGACGGTGAAGGACGCCCTGCTGGACGCCCGCGACCGCCTCACCCTGGCGACGCGGCGGCTCTGATGACCGGGCGGCTCCGATGACCGAGGTGGTCCTGCGCCCGGTGGAGGACGGCGACCTGCCGCTGTTCTTCGCCTGGACGAGCGACCCCGCGGCGACGCGCGTCGCCGCGTTCACCTCCGAGGACCCCGCCGACCGCGCCGCGTTCGACGCCCACTGGGCGCGGATCCGCGCCGGATCCGGCGGGGCGGTGATGCGCACGGTGGTGGCCGACGGTGTGGTGGTGGGCCATGTGGGGGCGTACGGCGAGGTCGGCGACCGCCAGGTCACGTACTGGATGGGCCGTGCGTACTGGGGCCGCGGACTGGCGACGTCCGCCCTGCGCGCCTTCCTCCGCGAAACACCCACGCGCCCTCTGTACGCGTGGGCGGCGGCCGACAATCTCGGCTCGCTCCGGGTGCTGGAGAAGTGCGGCTTCGTGGTGACCGGCCGGGACCGCGGGTTCGCCCACGCCCGTGGCGAGGAGACGGACGAGGTTCTCACGACGCTGCACGGCTGAGACCGCGCTCTTGCTCTCCCCCGCGCGGCGGAGGTGGATCGTCGCCGGGCAGGAGGTGCGGGCGGCGGCTCCGCAGGAGCGTTGTCGTCATGACGACAACCAACCGGGCCCCCGCCGAGCCCTCGACCGTCCCGTCTCCGGTGGAGCACCCGCCCCCGGCCGTCCCGACCGGCCCGCCTCCGAAGGCCCCGTACCGCGTCGGCCCGGTCCGGGCCGTGGCGCGGGTGCTCGCCGTCGCGGCCTGTGTGCCCTACGTCGGCCTCAAGCTCGCCTGGTTGGCGGGCAGTCGGCTCGGCATCCCGGTCGGGAGCCCGCTGCTGGACGGCGGCACCGTGCTGGCCGTCGGCAACGCGGCCATGGTCCTCATGGTCGGCTGCGTCGTCGTCCTCGCCCTGCTGCTCACCCGGCCCTGGGGCCTGCGGGTGCCCGCCTGGCTGCTGGTGGTGCCGATGTGGGTGGCGAGCGGTCTGCTGCTGCCGGTCATGACGGCCTATCCGCTGCAGACGGCCGTCCGGCTCCTCGGTGGCGACGGCGGGCGGACTTCCGGAGGGGCGGGCGATCCGTTCCTCGAACCGTGGGTCTTCGGTGTCGTCCACGGCGGCTTCATCGTCCAGGGTCTCGCGCTGGGCACCCTGTTCGCGCTGTACGCCAGGGAGCGCTGGGGCCACCTCTGGCAGGGGCGGCTGCGGGATCTTCCCGTGCTTCCGGCCTCCCCCGTCCTGCGGGTCACCGCCGTGGCCGCCGCCCTGGCCGCCCTCGCGCCGGGGCTCGCCCATCTGCTCTGGGCGGCCGGGTCGACGGCCGGGCTCGACGAGGGGCGCGTGGCGGGGCGCACCAGCGACTTCCACGTGCTCGAAGCCGTCGACGCGCTCTTCGTGGCCGCCGCCGTCACCGGGGCACTGCTGCTCGCCTTCCGGCGCGGGGGCCGGCTCCCGTTGCGGGTGCCGCTCGTCCTCGTCTGGGCCGGATCGGCGCAAGTGGCTTGCTGGGGAGGGTGGTTGGCACTCGCCGCCCTGGTGGGTGCGGGTGACGTCGCCGATCGGCCGACGACGGCGATGGTGCTGATCTACGCTGGGCAGATGCTGGTCGGGACCCTCATCGCGCTGCCCGTCGCACGCCTCCTCGCGGAGCGCGCGGCGGCCGCCTCCACGCCGTCCGGCTTTCGCGCTTGAGGCTGATCGGGCGGCGGGCGCGGCTGCGCTGGCTGCATCTCATCATCGGCGGCGCGCTGCTGATACCGTACTTCCTGGTCGGCACGGTCCTGGTCAGCCTGGCGGGCGGCGGGGCGGGGCTCTTCTCCTCCGTGCCCGCCCAGTTGGCAGCGTTCGCGTGTGCCCTGCCGATGGTGGCGGTCAGCGGCTTCTTCCCGCTCGTCCGGCCGCTGTGCGTGGCCGCGGCCCGGGCCCTGTGCGGGGTGCCGCCCGCGCTGTTCGCGGAGGGGCCCGCCCGGACCCGGCAGGCCCGGGTGCGGACCACCGCCTGGTTCACGCTGCACCTGGGCCTCGGCGGGGTCGTCAGCGGGATGACGCTGGCGCTGACGCCGTTCGCCGTCGCGGTGGCGGGGCTGCCGTTCTCGGCGGCGCTGCGGGAGTCCTGGCAGGCGGCGGCCGGCAGCGACGTGCTGGTGGAGCCGTGGGCCCTGGCCCTCGCGCCGTTCGCCGGGCTCGCGATGCTGGTGGCGATGGCGCTGGTGGCGGCGGGCGCCGGGGAGTTGCTGGCCCGGCGGGTGCCGGTGCTGCTCGGGCCGACGCCCGAGGACCGGCTGGCCGCCGCCGAGCGCCGGGCGGCGGACCTGGCCGTGCGCAACCGGCTCGCCCGGGAGCTGCACGACTCGGTGGGCCACGCCCTGAGCGCGGTGACCCTTCAGGCGGGGGCGGCCCGGCGGGTCCTGGACCGGGATCCGGAGTTCGTCCGCCGGGCGCTGACCGCGATCGAGGAGACGACGCGGCGGACGGTCGGCGAGCTGGACGCCGTGGTGGGGCTGCTGCGGCGGGACGAGGAGGCGGGGAGCGGGGATCCGGGGGATGAGGGGACGGCGTACGGGGAAGCGGCGTACGGTCCCGGGCTGGACGCGCTCGACGGGCTGCTGGCGCACTGCGGGGTGCCGGTGGCGTACGAGCGGGAGGGCGACCCGGGCGACCCGCGCGTGGTGGTGCCGGTCGTCTCGCGGGAGGCGTACCGGATCGTGCAGGAAGGGCTGAGCAACGTCCTGCGGCACGGCGGGGGCGGCCCGTCCCCCGTACGGCTGCTGATCGCGGTACGGGAGAGGGAGCTGGAGATCGTGATGGAGAACCCGGTGGGCGAGCGGCCCGCGGTGGTGCGGCCCGGAGGCGGCCGGGGGCTGCCCGGTATCGCGGAGCGGGCCGCGCTGCTGGGCGGCCGGAGCGAGGCGGGACCGTACGAAAGCACCGTCGGCACCGACGGCACCGACGGCTCCGCCTGGCGGCTGGCCGTCCGGCTGCCGCTGACCGGCCGCGCCGAGGAGCGGCCATGAGCGGGGCGCAGCCGCCGGTACGGGTCGTGGTCGCGGACGACGAGGAGATGGTGCGTACGGCGCTGCGCGCGATCCTGGACGCGGAGGAGGGCATCGAGGTGGTCGGGGAGGCCGCCACCGGGGCGGAGGCCGTCTCCGTGGTGCGCGCCCTGCGGCCCGACGTGGTGCTGATGGACGTGCGGATGCCGGAGATCGACGGCATCCGGGCCACCGAGCAGATCCTCGCGACCCTGGAGGACCCGCCGCGGATCGTCGTCGTCACGACCTTCGAGAACGACGCGTACGTGTACGACGCCCTGCACGCCGGAGCCGCCGGGTTCCTGCTGAAGCGGTCGGCGGCCGAGGAGCTGGTGCAGGCGGTCCGGCTCGTGGCGTGCGGCGACTCGCTCCTCTATCCGGCGGCCGTCCGCACCCTGGCCGGCCGGCACACCCGGCGGCGGGAGACCCCCGCCCCCGCGTGGGTGGCGCGGCTGACCGGGCGGGAGGCGGACGTGCTGCGGCTGATGGCGGCGGGGCTGACCAACACGGAGATCGCGGGGCGGCTCGCGGTCGGTGCGGCGACGGCGAAGACCCATGTGGCGGCGATTCTCGCGAAGACCGGTGCCCGGGACCGTACGCAGGCGGTCATCGCGGCGTACGAGTCCGGGTTCATCACCCCGGGCTGAGAGCCCGGGGCCCCGAACCCGGTCTGCACAGCCCTGCGGGCCGCGTGAGAAATAGGTGAGAAGCGGCACAACCGGGAACGGCCGGAACGCCCCCGCTCGTCCCTCCAGCGGGATGAACAAGACAATCAGGCGCGCCTCGGTCTTCTGCCTGCTCGCGGTCCTCGCCCTGCTGGTGCGGGCGACGTGGGTGCAGGGCTACCAGGCCAAGGCGCTCGCAGACGACGAGCACAACCGGCGGAACACCATCGCGCAGTACGCGCACCCGCTCGGGGACATCATCGTGGCCGGTTCGCCGGTCACCGGATCGAAGGGGACCAGTGGCGGCGACCTCCGGTACAAGAGGACCTACACGCAGGGCGAGCTCTACGCGGCCGTGACGGGCTACAGCTCGCAGGCGTACGGGGCGACCCAGCTCGAAGGCATCTACAGCGACGTCCTGGACGGCACGGACGACCGCCTGAAGAACCCGGCCGACCTGATCACCGGCAAGCAGGCCACCCCGGGCAACGTCCTGACCACGATCGACCCGGGCGTCCAGAAGGCGGCGTACGAGGCGCTCGGCGACGACAAGGGCGCGGCCGTGGCCATCGACCCGAAGACCGGCCGCATCCTGGGCATGGTCTCCACGCCCTCGTACGACCCGTCGAAGATCAGCGGTACGAACGACGGCGACGCCTGGCAGAAGCTGCTCGACGACAAGGAGAAGCCGCTGGTCAACCGGGCGCTGCGGCAGCCGTTGGCGCCGGGCTCCACGTTCAAGCTGGTGGTCGCGGCGGCGGCGCTGGAGAACGGGCTGTACGGCTCCGTCGACGAGGCGACCGACAGCCCCGACCCGTACACGCTCCCCGGCACCCGTACGATCCTGCGCAACGAGAACGCCTCCGCCCCCTGCGAGAACGCGACCCTGCGCACCGCCCTCCAGTACTCCTGCAACAACGTCTTCGCCAAGGCGGCCGCCGACCTCGGCCAGGACAAGGTGAAGAAGACGGCGGACGCGTTCGGCTTCGACACCGAGAAGCTGGACGTCCCGGTGCGGGCCGCCGAGAGCGTCTACCCGACCGGCATGGACAAGGCGCAGACGGCGCTGACGGGGATCGGCCAGTTCGAGGTCACCGCGACCCCGCTCCAGATGGCGATGGTCACCTCGGCGCTGGCCAACGGCGGTGAGCTGGCCGCGCCGCACATGGTGTCGGCGGTGACGGACGGGGATGGCTCCACGCTGGAGGAGACCGGCGACGGGGAGAGCGAGCGGGTGGTGGACGAGAAGACCGCCGAGCAGCTCCGTAGCGCGATGGTGACCGTCGTCGAGGAGGGCACCGGCACCAACGCCAGGATCGCCGGGGCCGAGGTCGGCGGGAAGACGGGGACCGCGCAGAACGGCGTGGACAACAGCAACACCCCGTACGCCTGGTTCACGTCGTACGCGAAGGCCGACAGCAGTGGCAAGGAGGTCGCCGTCGCGGTGATCGTCGAGGACTCCGGCTCGGCGCGCTCCGAGGTCAGCGGCAACGGCCTGGCGGCGCCGATCGCGCAGAAGATGATGAAGGCGGCGCTGGAGCGGTGAGTCGCTCACCTCGACATTCGACTTAGGTTACCCTTGCCTTACTTGGCGCCCCGGACGGTCCCGGGGCGCCAACGTGACGAGGTGCAGGGGGTACGGGGATGGGTCCGGCGGAACACGGCACGACGGGGCCCGACGCCGACGCCCCCGCCCACAGCCAGGGCGAACCGGGCATCGCGCGCACACGGGACGGGCGGGAGCTGTTCTACCAGCGGCTCGCGGGGCCGACGACGGCGCCCACGGTGGTCTTCGAAGGCGGACTGGCCGCCGGGCGCTCGTACTGGGCCCCGGTCCAGGCCGCGCTCGCCGATGTCGCGCCGACCGTGGTGTACGACCGCAGCGGTCTCGGCCGCAGCCCCGCCGCCCCGGCCGGAGCCTCGCGCCGGCTGCACGCGCTCGCCGACGACCTGGGCGATCTGCTGGACCACCTGGACCGTCTCGGCGGACCCGGACGCTCTCAGGGCTCGTACGTCCTGGTCGGCCACAGCTGGGGCGGACCCCTGGTGCGGCTGGCCGCCGCCGCGCGGCCCGCGCGGGTGGCCGGGCTGGTACTCGTCGACCCCTCGGACGAGGCGTGCGAGCTGCTGTTCCGCCCCTCGATGCGGCGGGTCGAGCGGGTCGGGCAGGTGGCGACGGTGCTGATGGCCCGGCTGGGGCTGCTGGGCCGCGCCTACCGCTCGCTCACCGCCGTCCTGCCGCCCGACGCCGCCGCCGACATGCGGGCCGAGGGGTACACCGTCGCCATGACCCGCACCCGGGGCCGCGAGCTGGAGGACGCGGCGGGCGACCTGCGGGCGCTCCTGGAGAACCCGCCGGGGCTCGCGGGGCTGCCGGTGACGGTGGTGTCGGCGGGGCGGGTCTCCCCCGGGATGCCGAAGGCCGTACGGGAGCGGGCCACGGTCTCGCACGCGTACCGGGCCCGGCAGTCGCCGCATGGCCGCCATGTGGTGCTGCGGGAGGCGGACCACATGGTGCTGACCACCTCGGCGGCGGAACTGGCGGAGGAGATACGGCGGTTGGTGGTCAGCAGCGCTCGCTAGCGCGATCCGCCACCCCTCACCGCGCCCCGCCGCCCCTCACCCACCGCGACCCGCCACCCCTCACCGCGCCCCGCCCGCGAACGGGATCTCCGCCGCGCCGCGCGGTCGGACCGGCCCCGCCGGGTGCGTCCAGAGGCCGGCGTCGGCCAGCCGGGGCAGGACGCCCTCGCCGAACCAGTACGCCTCCTCCAGATGCGGGTAGCCGGAGAGCACGAACTCGTCGATGCCGAGCGCGTGGTACTCCCGGATCCGATCCGCGACCTCCGCGTGGCTGCCGACCAGGGCGGTGCCCGCGCCGCCCCGGACGAGGCCGATGCCCGCCCACAGGTTGGGGTGGATCTCCAGACCGTCCCGGCCGCCGCCGTGCAGCTCCAGCATCCGCCGCTGCCCCTCCGACTCGCTGCGCGCCAGCCCCTCCTGGACCGAGCGCACGGTCGCCGGGTCGAAGCCGGCGAGCAACCGGTCCGCCTCGGCCCAAGCCGCCTGCGACGTGTCCCGCGTGATCACGTGCAGCCGGATGCCGAACCGTACGGTACGGCCCTGCTCGGCGGCGAGCGACCTGATCCAGGCGATCTTCTCCGCGACCTGGGCCGGGGGCTCGCCCCAGGTGAGGTAGACGTCCGCGTGGCGGGCGGCGACGCGTCCGGCGGCCGGGGAGGAGCCGCCGAAGTAGACGTCGGGGACGGGGTCGGGGAGCTGGGTGAGCCGGGCCTGCTCGACGTGGAGATGTTCGCCGTCCAGGTCAACGGTCTTGCCGTCCCACAACTGCCGGACGATCTCCAGGAATTCGCCGGTGCGGGCGTACCGGGCGTCCTTGTCGAGGAAGTCCCCGTACGCGCGCTGCTCGTGGCTCTCGCCGCCGGTGACGACATTGAGCAGCAGCCGGCCGCCGGTCTGCCGCTGGTAGGTGGAGGCCATCTGGGCGGCCAGCGTCGGCGAGATGAAGCCGGGACGGAAGGCGACCAGGAACTTCAGCCGCTCGGTGTGCTGGCTGACCATCGCGGTGGTCAGCCAGGCGTCCTCGCACCAGGCGCCGGTCGGCGTGAGCACCCCGGTGAAGCCGACGTCCTCGGCGGCGCGGGCGATCTGGGCGAGGTAGCGGACGGTCGGCGGGCGGTCGCCGCCCGCCGCCGTGACCGGGGTGCCGTGGCCGCCGCCGACGACATGGCGGCTGTCGCCGTTGGTGGGCAGGAACCAGTGGAAGGTCAGTGACATCGGTTCTCTCCGCAGGGGGTGGTGGTTCAGAGCAGGCCGTGGCGGGGCGGGCGGGCGCCGTTGAGGACGTACCGCCCGAGGTGCTGGATCTTCCAGCGCACCGGATCGTGCAGGGTGTGGGTCCGGGCGTCGCGCCAGTGCCGGTGCAGGTTGAGGCTGTCGAGGGCGGCGCGGGTCCCGGAGACCTCGAAGAGCGCGTCCGCGATCTCCAGCGCCGCGCTCCCCGCGTACGCCTTCGCCGCCGCGACCGCGATCGACGCCTCGGCCGCGCTGTCGTCGTCCAGGTCGGCGCGCGCCGCGTCCACGGCCCGCGCGGCGGCGGCGAGCAGGGCGTCGGCGGCACGGTGGCGGAGTTCCAGTTCGCCGAAGCGCTGGATGAGGAGCGGGTCCTCGGCGGCGGTGTCGTACCCGCTCTCGAACCAGGGCCGACTCCGGGTCGTCACGAACTCCACCGCCTCCGCCAACGCGCCCGCCGCGATCCCGGCGTCGATGGCGGTGTGCAGCAACTGGGCCAGCGCGCCGTGCAGTTGGGGGCCGGTGAAGGTGAGGTGGTGGGGGACGACGTGGGCTTGTGGGACCTGTACGGATTCCAGGCGCACCGTGCCGCTCGCGGTCGTCCGCTGGCCCATGCCGTCCCAGTCGTCGGTCACCGTGAGGCCGGGCGCGTCGGCGGGGACGTACGCGACCTGGAGCAGGTCGTCCTCGGCGCGGGCGAGGACGGGGATCCAGTCGGCGAACAGGGCGCCGGTGGAGTAGTTCTTCACCCCGGTCAGGAGGTACGAGCCGTTCTCGCCGCGCACCAGCCGGGTCCGGATGTCCTGGAGGTGCTTGGTCCCGGCCTCGGACTGGGCGTTGCCGAAGCGGCGGCCGGCCAGCACCTCGGCGAAGAAGAAGGCCTGCTGCTCCGGACTGCCCTGCTGCCGAAGGACGTTGACGTACGCGAAGTGGCTCTGCGGGATCTGCGCCAGGCTGGCGTCGGCGGAGGCGAGCAGCCGGAAGACCTCCGCGAGCGTGGCGGCGGAGACGTCGGCGCCGCCGTGCTCGGCCGGGACGGTGACGGCGAGGAGGCCGGTGGCGGTGAGGCGGTCGAGTTCGGTACGGGGAAGCTCGCGCCGGGCGTCCCGCCCACAGGCGCCCGGGCGGAACTCCTCGGCGAGTTCGGCGGCGGTGCGCAGCGCCTCGGCACCGTCGCGGATCACCCGCGCGGTGAGGGGTGGTCGTCGTCGGGTCGGCGCGGTCACGGCCTGCCTCCAAAGGGGGTTGCGGGTTGGGGTCAGCGGGTGGCGGGGACCGGGGCGGTCCGGTCCAGGGCGGCGGCGAACTGGGCGACCACCTGGTCGAGCGGGGCGGCCGACGCGGGGTCGAGGACGACCGAACCGTCCTCGCCGGTCGTGATGTGCCGGTCCAGGACGAACCACCCCGGGACGATGTGCGCGGCGCCCATGGACGAGAGCACCGGGCGCAGCGCGTAGTCGAGGGCCAGGACGTGGGCGGTGGTGCCGCCGGTGGCGAGCGGCAGGACGGTCTTGCCGGTCAGCGCGTACTGGGGCAGCAGGTCCAGGAGGGTCTTGAGGAGGCCGGAGTAGGCGGCCTTGTAGACGGGGGTACCGATGACGATGCCGTCGGCGCGGGCGAAGAGTCCGGTGGCGCGGACGATCTCGGGGTGCGCGAAGTCGGCGCCGAGGAGGGCCTCGGCGGGCAGCGTACGGACGTCGAGCGGTATCACCTCGTGGCCCTGGGCGATGAGGTCGGCGTCGAGGTGGCGCAGGAGGCGGGCGGTGCGGGAGGTGGCGGAGGGGCTGCCGGAGACCGAGAGGACGGTGGCCATGGGGACCTCGTTTCTGGGGTGCCCCGGGCCCGGCGCGGTGTCGTGGCGGTGCGCGCCGGGGCCGGGACGGCGGGTCAGGAGTACCTGGTGGGTTCGGGGAGTTCGCCGGTCAGGACGTGGCGCCCGACCTCGCGGCGCTTGTAGGCGACCGACTGAGTGGCCTGGTGGTCCCCGGCCCGTGTTCCTCCAGCTCGCGGACGAGCGGCAGGACGTTCTTGCCGAAGTACTCGACCTCCTCGTGGTAGTGCAGGAAGCCGAGGAGCAGCAGGTCGACGCCGAGGCGCTTGTAGGCGACGATGCGCTCCGCGATCTGTTCCGGGGTGCCGATGAGTCCCGTACGGAAGCCGTCGTTGTACTGGACGAGGTCCTCGAAGGAGGAGTCCTGCCACATGCCCTTGCCGTCGGCGGTGGAGCTCCCGGCCTGTCTGACGGCCGAGCCGAAGCCGTGGACGGCCTCCGTGTCGGCCTTGGCGACGATCTCGCGGAGGGTGTCGCGGGCCTCGGCCTCGGTGTCGCGGGCGATGAGGAAGCCGTTGAGGCCGAAGCGGGGCGGGGTGCGTCCGGCGCTCTCCGCGGCGGCCCGGACGTCCTCGATCTGCTCGGTGACGCCGTCGAAGTCCTTGCCGTTGGAGAAGTACCAGTCGGAGACGCGTCCGGCCATCCGCCGGGCCGCGGTGGAGTTGCCGCCCTGGAAGATCTCCGGGTGCGGGCGCTGAGGTGAGGCGATCGGCTTGGGCTTCAGGGTGAAGTCCCGGATGCGGTAGAAGTCCCCGGCGAGTTCGGCGTGGTCCTGGGTCCAGATCGCGCGCAGGGCCCGGATGAACTCCTCGGAGCGGCGGTAGCGCTCGTCGTGCTCGAGCCAGGGTTCGCCGAGCGCGGTGAACTCGTCCTTGAACCAGCCGCTGACCACGTTGACGGCGAACCGCCCGTTGCTCAGGTGGTCGGCGGTGGCGCCCAGTTTGGCGAGGACGCCGGGGTGCCAGAGGCCGGGGTGGACGGCGGCGATGACCTTCAGCCGCTGGGTGGCGAGGAGGAGGGCGAGGCTGAAGGAAGTGGACTCGTGCTGGTACTCGGCGCCGTAACTGGCCATGTAACGGACCTGGCTGAGCGCGTAGTCGAATCCGTTGTTCTCGGCGAGGACGGCGAGTTCGCGGTTGTAGTCGTACCCCCAGTCGGTGCGCTGCTCGATCGTGCTGGTGACGAGGCCGCCACTGACGTTGGGCACCCAGTACGCGAAGCGGACCAGGTCGGAGGAGAAGGAGGAGGAGGAGGACGCGGGCATGGGTTCTCCGGGAGGGCTGGGCATGGCGGAGTGGCCCCGGTGATCGAGAAACCCGATCAGGGGCGAGGGCGCGGGAGGAGAGGAGCGTCCGGGCTACGGCGGTCACCGCACCAGCGCGACGGCGTACGCGGAGGTGCGCGGCGTACTCGGGCGGGCACGGTGTACGCGGGCGGGCGGGCACGGCGTAAGCAGGCCGGCCCGGCGTACACGGAGGCGCCCGGCGTACACGGAGGCGCCCGGCGTACACGGAGGCGCCCGGCGTGCACAGGGGCGCGAAGGAGGGAGGCTCTCCTCAGATTTCGCGACAACAGAAGGCGCTGGAAACGCGGCCGAGGTCGATGTGGCGGCGACGGGTCAAGCGGCGCACATCCCTCTCCTTTCGCGTTCCGCGGCGGACACCCGGTGGACCCGGGGGCGCCTTCGGGTTCCAGAGTAGGGCGCCGGAACGCTCCGGGTCGAGAAGGCATCGGCGAGGGAGCGATAGGGTTTCCCTTTCACCAAAGTCAGGCGGGGAAGTCGAGGGAGAGGCCGCCGTGCGGATCGAACAGCTGGAGTACATCGAGGCCGTCACCCGGCTCGGGTCGCTGCGCCGGGCGGCGGAGGAACTGCACCTGTCCCAGCCCGCGTTGAGCGAGACCGTGCGGAACCTGGAGCGCGAGCTCGGGGTGGCCGTGCTGGACCGGAAGCGGTCCGGGGCGACGATCAGTGACGCGGGGCGTGAGCTGCTGCCGCACATCATCGGGGTGCTGGACGCGGTCGACCGGCTGCGCCGGGCCGCCGACGAGCAGCACCGCACCAGCCGTACGGTCCGCCTCGGCACGGTGTTCGCGGCGACGGTCCCCCTTCTCGTACCGGCGATCCGGGAGTTCCACGCGCTGCACTCGGCCACCGAGGTGGAGGTGATCGCCGCCCAGCAGTCGGTGATCCACCGCTCCCTGCTGGAGGGCGGTGTGGACCTCGGCCTGGTGAACTACCTGGAGGGCGACGACCTGGCCCCCGACCTGCACACGACGGAGCTGCTCCGCGGCCGTCCGGTGGTCTGCCTGCGCCCCGACAGCCCGCTGGCGTCGCTGGAGTCGGTCGGGGTGGACGACCTGCTGAGCGAGCCGCTGATCGTGATGCGGGCCGGCTATCTGATGCACCGCTTCACCCACCGGCTGCTGAAGGGCCGGGCGCCCTCGTTCTCGTACTCCGCCGACGGCGCGGAGATGGGCAAGCTGATGGTGGCGGAGGGGCTCGGGGTCACCGTGCTCCCGGACTACAGCGTGGTCGGGGACCCGCTGGAGCGCACCGGCGCGATCACCTGCCGCCCGCTGAGGGACGACACGACCACGGTGCTCCTGGTGGTGCAGCGCAGCCGCTCGGGTTCGGTCACCCGGGCCGCCCGCGACCTGCACCGGATCTTCGTGGAGCGCGCGGAGGCGCACCGCACGGCGCAGCCGTAGGGCATCCGCCCGATGCCTCCGGGCCTCCTTACTCCCCAGCATGAGCCGCACGGGCGACGGATGTGCGGCACAGGCGGGAGAGGCGGCGGCATGGGCGGTTCGGCGATGGTCAGGGTCCTGCGGGACCCGACGGCGGGGCGCGCTCTGGCGGGGGTGGTCGTCTCCGGATTCGGTACGTCGGCGATGTGGCTGCTGGCGGGGCCGCTGCTGCGCCGGCTGCCGGAGCGGGTGTTCGCAGCGGGCGGGATGGCGCTGTTCGGGCTGGCGGTGGGGGCGCGGGCGGTGCCGCAGGAGGCGGTGGCCCTGGCGGCGAGTGCGGCGATCGGGTTCGGGCTGCCGTGCGTGCTGGTCGCGGCGGTGACGGCGGTGCAGCGGGAGACCCCGGACGCGGTGCTGGGCCGGACGGCGGCCACGGCGGGCTCGCTGATGACGGTCCCGAACGCGGCGGCCCTGGCGGTGGGGGCGGGGCTCGTCGCGGTGGTGGACGCCCGGGTGATCGCGGCGGGCGCCGGGGCGGTGGGGGTGGTGGCCGCGGCGGCGCTGGCGCGCGGGGCCTTCGTACGGCCTCGTGCCCGGCACAGCGCCTGCGCCCGCCCACGCCCGCCCGGGTACGTCCCGTGAAGAGACGGGCGCCGGACGGCCGCGAAGGTAAGGGAACGGCAAAGCGGGGTCGTTCGTTACCCCGTGCATGACCGTAATGACCCCCGGCTCGAACATCCCTCTCTCCGCCGTCCGTGTGGCGGTGGACGTCGCCGCTCCGGTGCGGCTCGACGTCTCGGGCCTGCTGCTCACCGCCGACGGCAAGGTGCGCTCCGACGACGACTTCATCTTCTACAACCAGCCCTCCGGTCCCGGTGTGACCTACCGCGCCGGCGGGGGCTCCGCACCCGACGCCATCGTGGTGGACACCACGGCGGTCCCGCCCGGCATCGAGAAGATCGTGGTCACCGCGAGCCCCGACGCCGCAGGCCAGACCTTCCAGGGCGTCGAGCCCACGGCCACCGTGCGCAACGCCGACGACGGCACCGCGCTGGCCACGTTCACCCCGCCCCAGTTGGGCGGCGAGACGGCGCTCGTGGTCATCGAGGTCTACCGGCGCAACGGCGCCTGGAAGGCCCGCGCGGTCGGCCAGGGGTATGCGAACGGGCTGGCCGGCATCGCCACGGACTTCGGCGTATCGGTCGAGGAGCCGGCCGCCCCGCCGGTCCCGGCCGCGGCCGCCCCGGTGGCTCCGGCGGCGGCTCCGGTAGACCCGAGGATCGCCCCGCCGGCCCCCGCCGCCCCCGCCGTTACCCCGGCACCGCCCGCCGCCCCGCCCCTGGGCGCCGGGAAGATCAACCTCGACAAGGGGCGGGTGAACCTCCAGAAGAACCAGACGGTCTCCCTGGTCAAGGGCGGCGCCCCGCTCCTCTCCCAGGTCAAGATGGGCCTCGGCTGGGAGCCCGCGTTCCGCGGCAAGGACATCGACCTGGACGCCTCGGTCATCGCGTACGGCCCCAACCGGAACCACCTGGACAGCTGCTACTTCGGCAAGCTCTCCATCCTCAACGGGGCGATCAAGCACTCCGGCGACAACCTCACGGGTGAGGGCGCCGGGGACGACGAGACGATCGTCGTGGACCTGGGCCGGATCCCGGCCGAGGCGACGGGCCTGGTCTTCACGGTGAACTCGTTCACCGGCCAGAAGTTCAACGAGGTCGCCAAGGCCTACTGCCGCCTGATCGACGCCGCCACCGGCGAGGAGCTGGTCCGCTTCGACCTGACCGGCGCCGAGCCGCAGACCGGCGTCATGATGGCCAAGCTGATCAAGCAGTTCACCGGCGAGTGGGAGATGACGGCCATCGGCGAGTTCGTGAAGTCCCGCACTGTACGAGGCATGGTGAAGCCGGCCGCCCAGGCCTTGTAGCTCCCGGAGCCCGGGCCACAACGGCATCCGGGGCACCCGAGGTGACTCAGGTGCCCCGGATCCGGAGAGGGAGGAGACGGAGACGGGCGCTGACGCTGCTCGTGCTCGTCCGGTGTCTCAGAGCTTGGTCAGCTTGGAGTACGGGCTCAGGATCCTCCCCTGTCGCCCGGAGAAGTCGATGAGGACTGCATCGTTGTCGCCCTCGACAGCAAGGATTCTGCCGAGCCCGAACTGGTCGTGCGACACCCTGTCGCCCACATCGAAGCATTCGACCGGTGGGGCCTCCTGGGCCGGGCGGTTGAAGGGACTGGACGGCAGGTGACGCCGGGAGCCGGCTGACTGTTTCATTAAGTCGAGTATGCGCCCTGTGAAGGCCCGACGCCATGCCCGTTTGCCGCCCGAGCCCCAGAAGTGCCGGATTCGTGACCCGCGCTCACCAGGGCCAGTCAGCGCTTACCCCCGCCTCCAGCAGCGGAACCATGCGGAACGCGGCGTCGGAAAGCCCCCCGAACGTGTGGCGGTTTCCGTCGCCGGACGGGGCGTGGCCGAGCCGGTATCCGGCCAGGTTCCAGGTGTAGACGGGCACCGTGTCCGGAACGCTCCGGGTGGCGTCGCCACGGTAGGTGTACGACGCCTGCTCGTCGGTGACGATGAGCACCTGGTCGTGGCCCCGGTAGTGGCGCTCCACCGCGCCTGCGGTGTCGGTGCCGCCCAGGTTGCCGAAGCGCTCCAGGACCCTGAGCACCGATTCGCCCGCGCGGTACGCCACCGGCGCGCTGGTGGTGCCGAACTGCACCAGGTCCGCGTCGGCGGCGCGCAGCGCGAGGGCGGCGCCGAAGACGGCGGCGGCGTCGGCCCGGTTCAGCTGGGAGCGCTCGGAGAGTGGCGACCACATGGAACCGGAGCGGTCGACCAGGACCAGGGTGCGCCCGGGCAGCGCCGGAACCTGGCTCAGCGAGTGGCCGAGCGCCTGCTCCAGCGGGTACGCCCAGCGCAGCGAGGGCGCGTGCCGGTGGGCGGCCAGGTAGCGGAAGGGGAACTGCCGGGACGCGGCGACGGCCTCCGGGTCGCGGATCCGCTCCGCCGCCTCGGCCGCGGCCTCGTCGCTCACCCCGGCCTCGTCGAAGTTCCGGAGGTTGCGGACGAGCGCCATCGTCCCCATGGACGGCATCACCGCCTCCCAGGCCGCCGCGTCCATCGGCCCCTGCAACCAGCCCGCCAGCGCCTCCCAGGTCATCCCGGCCTCGGCCAGCCGCTCGGCGCCGCCGGGCCCGGTGACGACCGCGCGACGCTCGGCGACCGGCAGCTCCATGAGGGCCCGGTGGGCGTTCAGGGTGCGGTCGCCGACCGGCGGCACGGCGGTCTCGGGCCGGTGCCTGCGGTCGAGCGCGTACCGGAACAGCTCGCCCTGCCAGGGCTTGGCCGGGTCCGGCGCGGCGTGCACCAGGTTGAGGACGTCACCGAAGCGGAACCCCTTGGAGGCGGTGTCGTACTTCAGCAGCGACCGGCCGGTGTAGAGGCGGCGTACGGCATCGGCGATGCCCCGCTTGAGAGGTTTGGGCAGGGCACGCCCGTAGCGGGAGGTCCAGTAGCCGAGCAGCTCGCCCGGCTCGTCGGCACGCAGCAGTACGGAGTCGATGACCTGCCGGTTCGCCGGTCCCTCGGTGCACCCCGCGTCCAGCCGCGCCTTCACGTACTCCGCGCCGCCGACCAGCGAGGCGGTCCGCATCTGCCCGTCCCGCCGCAGCCAGTGGAGGAGCCCCGCGGTCCAGGCGGGGTCCTCGACGGCGAGGCGGCGCACGAGGACGGCGAACCGGGTGTCGCGCTCCTCACCGCCCTCGTAGAAGGTCTCCTGCGCCACGAAGTTGGCGACGGCGAGAAGGAAGAGCTCGGACCGGGCGTCCCGCACGCGCCCGGTCCCACCCTGGTGATTGGCTGCGAGCGCACCGGTCGTGGCGACGGGCGACAAGGGCGAGACGGGCCGCGAAAGGGCGGACCGGAGCTGGGTGACGCGCTGATTGAAGCGGGCCATGAGAATTCCCCCGAATTCCTGAATCCTGGTTCGTGATTCGTGGTTCCCGGGGAGGACGCGGCGGCGGAACGGGGTGCCCGAGATCAGGGCCGGTGAAGGCCGGTCGACGACGGAACAGTCGGGTGCTCTACCCACTTGAGCTACCGGCCGGAGCCGGGCGGGACTCGAACCCGCAACCGCCAGATCCAGAAGTATCCGTCGTCTGCGCACCGGGCACCCCGGCGCTCGCGCCTCCCGAGATCGACAGTGGCTGCGGCGTATTTCGTTGGAAGAAGGAGCCGCGGCCTTCGCACCGGGAGGTGCATGTCCATGACCTTAGGGAACAACCCCCGGGAGCGCGAAGGGATTTCTACGCCCCATCACGCCTCTTCACGCCCCTTCAGCCCCCCGCGCGCGACCGGGCCTTGAACGCCGCCTTCCGGGCGTCCTTCGCCGCCTTCTTGTCGCTGTGCAGGCGCCCCATGGCCTCCAGCACATCGGCGGTGGCCGGGTGGTCGACGCGCCAGACCTCGTCGAAGAAGCCGCTGTGCTGGGCGGAGAGTCCCTCGACCAGGCCCTGGAGCTCGTCGAGTTCGCCGTCGGCGTCCAGTTGGGCGGCGATCGTGTCGATGGCCAGCCAGAAGATCATCGCCTCCGGCGGGGGCGGGACGTCGGACGCGCCGTGCTCGGCGAGCCAGACCCGGGCCAGGCCGCCGAGCTCCTGGTCGCCGAGGACCGCGCGTACGGCGGGTTCGGCCTCCTCCCCGGCGAGGGCGAGGGCCTGCTGGCAGTGGAGGCGGCGCAGTGGTGCGCCCTCGTCCGTGCCGCGTGCCGCCGCCAGCAGTTCGGCTGCCGCCGCGACCGCGCCCTGGGCGCCGCGCGCGGCGAGCCAGAGCTGGATCTCGGCGCGGGCGGCGGCCTCCGGGTAGTACGCGATGCCGTCGAGGAGGGCGTCGGCGCCCTTGTCGGCCAGGTCGCCGACGGCGGGGGCGTCCACCCCGGCCTCCAGCATCCGGGCCCGGACGCCGTACAGGCCGAGCGGGGTGAGCTTGACCATCCCGTACCGGGTGACGTCCTCCTCGTCGGCCCCGGCGGCGGAGGCGTCCGCCGTCTCGCCCTCCTCGGCCATCAACGCCTCGTCGACCGGCTGGTACGCGACGATCCCGATGGGTTCGAGGAGCCGGAACTGGTCGTCGAGGCGCATCATCGCCTCCGACACCTGCTCCAGGATGTCGTCCGTGGGCTCGCCCATGTCGTCGGGGACGATCATCGACGCGGCGAGGGCGGGCAGCGGCACCGGGCCGTCGCCCGCGCCGTTGTCCGCGAGGGTGAGCAGGTAGAGGTTGCCGAGGACCCCGTCGAGGAACTCCGCCTCCGCCTCCGGGTCCCAGTCCAGGGCATCGAAGTCGATCGAGCCGTCCTCGCCGACGAGGTCCGCGAAGTCGTCCAGGACGGGCGCGGTGGCGTCGGCGTGCACGGCGTCGAGGCCGTCGAGCCAGATGGCGAGGACGTCCTGCGGGGAGCCGGAGGTGAGCAGCGCCAGGTTCTCGCCTGCGGTGACGGTGCCCTCGGCCTCCGATTCCTCCGAGCCGCCCGAGCCGCCCGAGCCGCCCGAGCCGCCCGAGCCGCCCGAAAGCTTCCCGGAACCGTCCGGAAGCTCCCCCTCCTCCGGGTCCGTCACATCGAGGAGCCCGGTGTCCACAGCGAGCCGCCAGGCCTCGCTGGCGTACGCGGCGCCCTCCTCGTCGGCGGGGAGGCCGAGGTGCTCGGCGGCGGCGGGCAGGTGCGCCTCGACGAGTTCGCCGCCCGCGCCGACACGGGTGTCCGGGCCGGCCCAGCGGGCGAGCTTCACGGCGCGCACGAACAGCGGTGCGGCGAGCGCGTCCCGCGCCAGTTCGGCCTCGGAGTGCAGCCGCACCGGCGGCAGGATGGGGCGCTCTGCGGACATCGGGAGTTCTCCTCGGTGCGTGCTCGGGAGCGTACGGAGTGCGTACGCGGTTCAGCCGCCCAAGCCTAGACGTCATTCGCCGCCCGCCGCCCGGCGCGCCCGTTATGCGCCCGCGCCCGTCTCCATGCTGAGCGCGGGCGTGTAGCGGTTTACGCCCCCGCCGACGATCCCCGGGTACGTCTGGACGCGTTCCCACAGCGGTGACGGGGAGCCGACCCCCTCGCCGGGCGCGGCGAGGGCCGCGATGTGGTGGTCGGCGCTCTCCCACTCGGCGTAGTTGAGGACCCGGCTGCCGTCGGTGCTGACGTGGAAGTGTGCGGCGATGCCGCCGGCGGGGGTGTCCGGGTCCTCGCCGAGCGCCTCGACCACGGCGTCCACCCAGTCCCGTTGCCGGGCCGGGTCGGGGCCGGCGAACTCCAGATCGACGATCACGACGCACCCGGGCGCGCGGGTGTCGCCCTCGGCCCGGAGCACGGAGCGGTACAGCTCGTACGTGTGCAGGGAGAGGCGTTCGACGCCCGGCACGGCGGCGTCGATGTCGGCGTTGCGGGTGTCCCGGCCGTCCCGGAAGAAGTCCTGGTAGGCCTGCTCGCCCGCCCACTGGGAGTAGTGCAGCAGGGTTCTGCCGTCCTCGCCCGTGTGGACGCTGTACGAGAGGAGCCCGGGGTGCGGCCACTCCCGGCTCCGCCACGTCTTCCGGATGGCGTCGACTGCCTGCCGCTGCCGCTCCGGCGTACCGACGTCCCACATGCTGACCTTGACGATCCCGGCGTCGTCACGGGCCAGGTCCGGGCGGTCGGTGAACTGCGCGGTCATGGTGTTCTCCCCTCTCTCACACGCACCGACCGGTGCGTCGTGGTCACCACCGTCCCAGCTCAAGTCCGCTTGAGGTCAAGGGCGGTCATTCCGGCAGCTCCGCCCGCCAGGCCGTGATGTTCAGCTCGTCCATGTACCGGATGTCGTGGCCTTCCAAGGGCTGGACCCGCGCCCCGGCGTCGGGGGCTGCGGCCAGTTCCAGGGCGTCCGCCATGACGAGCTCGCCGCCCTCCTGGGTGGAGACCCAGGCGAGCATCGACCTCACGGTGCCGCCCGGCTTCAGGGTGAGCGCCTTGGGACCCTGGTCGCGGCCGAACTGCGAGCCGGCCGGGTTGACCTTCACCGCCAGGCGCGCGCCGTCCTCGCCGAGCGCCTGGACCGAGGGGTAGCCGTCGACCCGGTAGGGCTTCGAGCCGCAGTTGGTCAAGGTCAGGACGGCCGCACGGCTCATCATCACGGTCAGCACCTCCCCCATGGTCACCACGGCCCCAGAGGCGGGACACGTGCCGGTGGGGGTGGGCGTGGGCGTGGGGGACGGGGCCTGCGCCGGTACGTCGGCGACCGGCGGCGGGGTGACGGAGGGCGGCGTCGCGGCCCGGGCGGTCGGGGTGGGCTCGCGTTCGCCCTCACCGGCCGGGACGAGGAACCCCGAGCAGCCGGTCAGCGCCGTCAGGAGCACCACCACCGAGGCCGGCCCCCACACCCGTCCCCGCCCTCGCACCCGCACCCGCTCACCCAACTCGCCGCCCATCCCTCGCCCGCCCCTCATCTCAGCCCTCCGGCCGTACGCCGTCCGCGTGTTCGATCATGTCAGGGGGCGGGCTCCCCAGGGCACTGTTCAGCATCTCTTCGAGGCCCGGGCAAGCAGATCTAAGTGGACCTTCACGGTCACCGGAGCCGACACTTCGGACATGACAGCCACCGCGCCCCGCCCCTTCGGCCGCGCCCTCTGCGCCATGATCACGCCGTTCACCGCCACCGGGGCGCTGGACCTCGACGCCGCCCGCGCCCACGCCGCGCACCTGGTGGCCGAGGGGTGCGACGGGCTGGTGCTCAGCGGCACCACCGGGGAGTCGCCCACCACGTCGGACGCGGAGAAGGCGGACCTGCTGCGGGCGGTCCGGGCGGAGGTCGGTGCCGGGGTGCCGCTGCTCTCCGGTGTCGGCAGCGCCGACACCGCGCACGCGGTGCGCCTGGCACGCGAGGCCGAAGAGGCGGGCGCGGACGGGCTGCTGGTGGTGCCGCCGTACTACAGCCGGCCGCCGCAGGCCGCCGTGGAGACGTACTTCCTGCGGATCGCCGAGGCCACCGGCGTACCGCTGATGCTGTACGACATCCCCGGCCGCACCGGTGTCCGGATCGAGCCGGAGACCCTGCTGCGCCTCGCGGACCACCCGCGGATCGTCGCGGTGAAGGACTGCGCGTACGACCTGCTCGGTTCCACGAAGGTGATCGCCCGCACCGGGCTGGCGTACTACTCCGGGTGCGAGGAGCTGAACCTCCCGCTGTACGCGCTGGGCGGCGCGGGCTATGTCAGCACCGTCGCCAACGTGGCCCCGCGTCAGATGCGGGCGCCGCTGGACGCGTTCGACGCGGGGCGGACGGACGAGGCGGCACGGCTCAACGGGCTGACCGTCCGCCTCGCCGAGCTGATGATGGCGGGCGGCCTGCCCGGCACCGTCACCGCGAAGGCCCTGCTGGACGCGGGCCCGGTCCGGGAACCGCTGCAGCCCGCCGGCCGCGAGGCGGTCGACGGGCTACGTGCGGCGTACGAGGAACTCCTCGCGGCCCGCTGAGTCAGTTGTGGGCGTGCAGCACGTCGTTCAGGCCGCCCCACACCGCGTTGTTCGGGCGGGCCTCGACGGTGCCGGTGACCGAGTTGCGGCGGAAGAGGATGTTGGAGGCGCCGGAGAGCTCACGGGCCTTGACGACCTGGCCGTCCGGCAGGGTGACGCGGGTGCCGGCCGTGACGTACAGACCGGCCTCCACCACGCACTCGTCGCCGAGCGCGATGCCGACGCCGGCCTCCGCGCCGACCAGGCAGCGCTCGCCGATGACGATGCGGACGTTGCCGCCGCCGGAGAGGGTGCCCATGGTGGAGGCGCCGCCGCCGATGTCGGAGCCGTCGCCGACGACGACACCCGCGGAGATGCGGCCCTCGACCATGGAGGTGCCGAGCGTGCCCGCGTTGAAGTTGACGAAGCCCTCGTGCATGACGGTGGTCCCGGCGGCGAGGTGCGCACCGAGGCGGACCCGGTCTGCGTCGGCGATGCGTACGCCCTTGGGGGCGACGTAGTCCGTCATGCGCGGGAACTTGTCGACCGACGTCACCTGGAGGTGCAGCCCCTCGGCGCGGGCGTTGAGGCGGACCCGCTCCAGGTCGTCGACGGCGACCGGGCCGAGCGAGGTCCAGGCGACGTTGGCCAGCAGGCCGAAGACGCCGTCGAGGTTCTGGCCGTGCGGCTGGACGAGCCGGTGCGAGAGCAGGTGCAGGCGCAGGTACGCGTCGTGCGCGTCGAGCGGCTTGTCCTCCAGCGAGGAGATGACCGTGGAGACGGCGACGACCTCGACGCCGCGCCGGGCGTCCACGCCGATGGCCTTGGCGGCGCCCTCACCGAGGCGGTTGACGGCCTCGTCCGGGGTGAGCCGCTGCGTACCGGCCGGGCCGGGCTCGGCACTCAGCTCGGGGGCGGGGAACCAGGTGTCGAGGACGGTGCCGTCACCGGCGACGGTGGCGAGGCCGGCGGCGACGGCGCCGGTGGTACGGGAAGTGGCCTGGGAAGTCGTGTCGGTCATGGACAGAAACCTAACCGGCCGGGGCCCGCTCGGGCGAACCGGTCTCAGCCTCCGGCCCCGCTCCCGCAGATACCCTCACCCGCCCGCCGCCCTCCGCCCGCCCCGCTCAGGCGCAGCCGTCCACCACCCGCGCCACCATCTCGCGGGTGTAGGCAGGATCGAAGGCGGAGCCGGTCAGCAGCACCTGGAGGCAGACGCCGTCCAGCAGCGCGACCAGCGCCCGCGCGGTGGCCGGGTCGGTGCGCGCGGACAGCACCTCGACCGCCGACGTGGTCCACTCCGCGGCGACGGGGCGCAGGGCCGGGCGGCGCAGGGCCGCGAGGTACAGCTCGTACTCCAGCTCGATCGCGCCCCGGTCGCCCCCGAGCCACTCCCCCAGCACCCGGGTCAGCTCATCGGCGAGGCCGGTGCCGGGCCCGTCCCCGGCGGACGGGGCGGCACCGACACCACTGGTGCGCAGCGCCCGGGCGAAGTTCTCGTTGGACCGGCGCAGGGCGGCCGTCAGCAGCTCGTCCAGCGAGCCGAAGTGGTACGTGGTCGAGCCGAGCGGCACATCGGCCTCGGCGGCCACGGTCCGGTGGCTGAGCCCGGCTATCCCGTCGGCCGCTATCACCCGCAGCGCCGCGTCGATGATCCGCGTCCGCCGCTCGGGGTCGTACCGGCGGGCCATCAGTGCGCCCCGCCCAGATTGAGCACGACGACCCCGACGACGATCAGGCCCACGCCCGCGAGCTTGACCGGGCTGCTGGACTCCCCCAGGAACAGGATGCCGATGAGGGCCACGGCCGCCGTGCCGACACCGGCCCAGATCGCGTACGCGGTGCCCACGGAGAGCGTCTTGAGGGTCTGCGCGAGCAGGGTGAAGGCGATCAGATACCCCACCGCCGTGCCGATCGAGGGCCAGAGCCGGGTGAAGCCCTCGCTGTACTTCATGGCCGTCGTCCCGGCCACCTCCGCCGCGATCGCCGCGGCCAGCAGTCCGTATGCGTATCCCATGTGTACGAGTGTACGCATCGTTGCGTACGACCGTACATATCATCGGCCCACGTCGGGGGCGCTACGGTGTGCCGATCGATGACACGGCCCGGGACCACGGGCCGACGACAGGAGCGGAGAGACAGTGGCGCAGGACGCAGGGTGGGGCGGTGGCCCGTACGGGGGCGCGCCCCACGGTGGGGGGCCCTTCCACGGGGGAGCGCAGGGACCGGGTGGCTGGAACGGCGGATGGGCGGCCCCGCCCAAGCCGGGGGTGATACCCCTGGCGCCGCTGAGGGTCTCGGACATGCTCAGCGGCGCCTTCGCGACGATCGGCCGCTACTGGAAGCCGCTGGTCGGGACAGCCCTGGCGCTCTTCGGCGCGGCGACGGCCGTGCTGGGCGTCGGGGTGGCCATCGCCTTCTCCACCGTGGCGGCCAACTGGGACGACCTGACCGGGCCTGGCGAACCGGACACCGCCCAACTGGTCCCGCTGGGCATTGCGTTCGGCGTCCTGATGGTCATCGGCATCATCGCCTACCTGCTGGCGTCGGCCGTCGTCCAGGCGGCGGTCCCGGTGGTCCTCCAGGAAGCGGTCCTGGGCCGCCCGGTCGGCTTCGGCACCGTCTGGAAGCGGGCCTGGTCGCGGGTCTGGGCCGTGATCGGCACGGTGTTCCTGCTGGGGCTGGCCGTGGCCATCCCCTTCCTGCTCATCATGTTCACCATGGTCGCCACCGTGGTCCACTTCGTCTCGCTCGGCGACTCGGACACCGCGGGGCCGCTGCTCCTGATCGGCCTCCTCGGCTGGCTGGTGATCGCCCCGGTCGCGATCTGGCTCTGGGTGAAGTTCTCCCTGGCCCCGACGATCGTGGTCTTCGAGGCACAGCGCCCGGTCGCGGCGCTCCGCCGTTCGGCCCGCCTCGTGCAGGGCAACTGGTGGCGGGTCCTCGGCATCACCCTGCTCGCCTTCGGGCTGGCGTCCGTGGTCGGCTACCTGATCCAGATGCCGTTCCAGGCGCTCGGCATGATCCCCGGCTCCCTGGACAGCACGGAGATGACGGGCGAGCCGAGCGGCGGAGAGATCCTCGCCCTGTTCGGCGGCATCATGGTGCTGTCCATGATCAGCGGGCTGGTGAGCCAGCTCTTCTCGTCGATCTTCCCGCCGCTGATGACCGGACTGCTGTACGTGGACCTCCGCATGCGCAACGAGAACCTGGCCCCGGTCCTGGCGGAGGCGGCGGCGCAGAACCTGCCGGAGCAGTACGGACCGCCCCCGGCCACACCCGCGTAGGCCTCAAGGCCTCAGTCGGTCAGCGTCCGCTTCGGCCGCAGCACACAGAACTCGTTGCCCTCGGGGTCGGCCAGCACCACGAAGGTGGCGTCCGGCCCCTGCCCGACGTCGATCCGCCGGGCGCCGAGCGCGATGATCCGCTCGACCTCGGCGTCCTGGTCGTCGGGGGTCAGGTCGAGGTGCATCCGGTTCTTGACGGTCTTCCCCTCCGGCACGGGGAGGAAGCACATGCCCGGCAGCGCGGTCTCGTGTGCGCCGATGACGATCTCGTGCTCGTCCTCGAAGAGCACCTGCCAGTCCAGCACGGCGCTCCAGAAACGGGCGAGCAGCGGCAGGTCGTGGGCGTCGACGGCGAGGTGGTACAGGGAAACGGCCATGCCCGCCAGTCTGCCTGGCGGGCATGGCCGTTGACCGCTCTTCGCGGAGCGTGTCAGACGTTGAAGCCGAGCGCGCGGAGCTGCTCGCGCCCGTCGTCCGTGATCTTGTCCGGGCCCCACGGCGGCATCCAGACCCAGTTGATCCGGAGCTCGTTGACGATGCCGTCGGTGGCGGACTTCGCCTGGTCCTCGATGACGTCGGTCAGCGGGCAGGCCGCGGACGTCAGGGTCATGTCGAGGGTGGCGATGTTGGCGTCGTCGACGTGGATGCCGTAGATCAGGCCCAGGTTGACGACGTCGATGCCCAGCTCGGGGTCGACGACGTCGTACAGCGCCTCGCGGACCTCCTCCTCGGAGGCCGGCTTCATGGTCACGGTCTCGTTCTCGCTCATGCGGTCTTCCCTTCGGACAGCGCCTTGGCCGTCGCGTCCTTCCACGCCATCCAGCTCAGCAGCGCGCACTTGACCCGGGCGGGGTACTTGGAGACGCCGGCGAACGCGACCGCGTCCTCCAGCACCTCCTCCATCGCGTCGTCCGGCTCCAACTGGCCCTTGGACTGCATCAGCTCCAGGAAGGTGGCCTGGATCTTCTGCGCCTCGGCCAGCTCCTTGCCGACGAGCAGCTCGTTCAGCACGGAGGCGGAGGCCTGGCTGATGGAGCAGCCCTGGCCCTCGTAGCTGACGTCGGCGATGGTCTCGCCGTCGTACTTCACCCGGAGCGTGATCTCGTCGCCGCACGTCGGGTTGACGTGGTGCACCTCGGCGTCGCCGTCCCGCAGGCCACGCCCGTGGGGGTGCTTGTAGTGGTCCAGGATCACTTCCTGGTACATGGAATCAAGCTTCACCAGTCAACCCTCAGCCGAAGAAGTTCCGGACGTGCTCCAGCCCGTCCACCAGTGCGTCGACCTCGGCGGGCGTGGAGTACAGATAGAACGACGCTCGCGTCGTCGCGGGAATTCCGTACCGCAGGCAGACCGGGCGGGCGCAGTGGTGGCCGACCCGGACACAGATGCCCAGCTCGTCGAGGACCTGGCCCACGTCGTGCGGGTGGATGTCGCCGAGCGTGAAGGAGATCGTCGCCCCGCGGTCCTCGGCCGTCGCCGGACCGATGATCCGCAGATCGGGGACCTCCAGCAGGCGCTTCACCGCGTACTCGGTGATGGCCTTCTCGTGCTGGTGGATGTTCTCCATGCCGATCGAGGTGAGGTAGTCCACGGCCGCGCCGAGGCCGACGGCCTGCGCGATCGGGGGCGTACCGGCCTCGAACTTGTGCGGCGCCGGGGCGTACGTGGACGAGTGCATCGACACGGTCTCGATCATCTCGCCGCCACCGAGGAACGGCGGCAGGTCCTCCAGGAGCTCCTGCCGTCCCCAGAGCACGCCGATACCGGTCGGGCCGACCATCTTGTGGCCGGTGAAGGCCACGAAGTCGGCCTGGAGCGCCTGCACGTCCAGCACCATGTGCGGGGCCGCCTGCGAGGCGTCGATGCAGACCAGCGCGCCGACCTGCTGGGCGCGGCGGATGATCTGCTCGACCGGGTTGACGGTGCCCAGGATGTTGGAGACCAGCGTGAAGGAGACGATCTTCGTCTTCTCGGTGATGATCTCGTCGATGTTCGACAGGTCGAGCCGGCCGTCGTCGGTGATGCCGAACCACTTCAGCTTCGCGCCGGTGCGCTGCGCGAGCAGCTGCCACGGCACGATGTTGGAGTGGTGTTCCATCTCCGTGGTGACGATCTCGGTGTCGCGGTCCACCCGGTAGGGCTCGTCCGCCCAGCCGAGCATGTTGGCCACGAGGTTGAGCGACTCCGAGGCGTTCTTGGTGAAGATCACCTCGTTGCGGCTCGGCGCGTTGATGAAGGCCGCGACCTTGTCACGGGCGCCTTCGTACAGCGCGGTGGCCTCCTCGGCGATCGTGTAGACGCCTCGGTGCACGTTCGCGTTGTGGCGCTCGTAGTACGTGTTGAGCGCGTCGAGGACCTGGCGCGGCTTCTGCGAGGTCGCCGCGGAGTCCAGGTAGAGGATCTTCTTGCCGTCGTGGACCGTGCGGTCCAGGATCGGGAAGTCCTTGCGGATCGCCTCGGTGTCGAGGAGGCCGGTGAGCCCCTGTCGGGCGTCAGTCACGCTGAAGCGCCACCCTTCGTGTATGCCTCGTAGCCCTCGTTCTCGAGCTGGTCGGCCAGCTCGGCACCGCCGGAGGCCGCGATCCGGCCGTTGGCGAAGACGTGCACGAAGTCGGGCTGGATGTACTTCAGGATGCGGGTGTAGTGCGTGATCAGCAGCGTGCCGACCTCACCGGTCGCGCGGACCCGGTTGACACCCTCGGAGACGGTCTTGAGCGCGTCGACGTCCAGGCCGGAGTCGGTCTCGTCCAGGACGGCGATCTTCGGCTTGAGGAGCTCCAGCTGAAGGATCTCGTGGCGCTTCTTCTCACCGCCGGAGAAGCCCTCGTTGACGTTGCGCTCGGCGAAGGACGGGTCCATCTGGAGCCCGGCCATCGTCTCCTTGACCTCCTTGACCCACGTACGCAGCTTGGGGGCCTCGCCGCGGACGGCGGTGGCGGAGGTGCGCAGGAAGTTGGAGACCGAGACACCGGGGATCTCGACGGGGTACTGCATGGCGAGGAAGAGGCCGGCGCGGGCGCGCTCGTCGACGGACATCTCCAGGACGTCCTCGCCGTCCAGGGTGACCGTACCGCCGGTGATCGTGTACTTGGGGTGACCCGCGAGCGAGTACGCGAGGGTGGACTTGCCGGACCCGTTGGGGCCCATGATGGCGTGGGTCTCGCCCTGCTTCACGGTCAGGTCGACGCCCTTGAGGATCTCCTTCGTGGCGTTGTCGGCCTCGACGGAGACGTGCAGGTCGCGGATTTCAAGCGTTGCCATGGGTGACTCAGGACTCCTGGGTGACGGAGACGAGCACATCGTCCCCTTCGATCTTTACGGGGTATACGGGGACGGGGCGCGTCGCGGGAAGGCCGGACGGCTTGCCGGTGCGGAGGTCGAACGACGAGCCGTGCAGCCAGCACTCGATCGCACAGTCCTCCACCTCGCCCTCCGAGAGCGACACGTTCGCGTGCGAGCAGATGTCGTTGATCGCGAACACCTCGCCCTCGGTGCGGACGACGGAGACGGGTGTGCCGTCGAGCTCCACCCGCTTCGGGGTGTCGTCCTCCAGCTCACTCAGCGCACAGGCTTTGACGAAGGTCATCAGACGGACGCCTTCAGCTCGGCCTCGATCGTGTCGAGCAGCCGCGCCTCCACGTCCGGCAGGCCGATCTGCTGGACCAGCTCGGCGAAGAAGCCGCGCACGACCAGACGGCGGGCCTCCTCGGCCGGGATGCCGCGGGACTGGAGGTAGAAGAGCTGCTCGTCGTCGAAGCGGCCGGTCGCCGAGGCGTGGCCGGCGCCGACGATCTCGCCGGTCTCGATCTCCAGGTTGGGTACGGAGTCGACCCGGGCGCCGTCGGTGAGGACGAGGTTCCGGTTCATCTCGTAGGTGTCGGTGCCCTCGGCCGCGGCCTGGATGAGCACGTCGCCGATCCAGACGGCGTGCGCGCCGTCGCCCTGGAGTGCGCCCTTGTACACCGCGTTGGACTTGCAGTGCGGGGTGTTGTGGTCGACCAGGAGGCGGTGCTCCTGGTGCTGGCCCTTGTCGGTGAAGTACAGGCCGAAGAGCTCCGCCTCGCCGCCGGGCGCCGCGTAGGCGACCCGCGGGTGCAGGCGGACCAGGTCGCCGCCGAAGGTGACGACGATCGACTTGAAGGAGGCGTCCCGGCCGACCAGCGCGTTGTGCTGGGCGACGTGGACGGCGGTGTCGTCCCAGTCCTGGACGGAGACGACGGTCAGCTTGGCGCCGTCACCTAGCACGTAGTCGACGTTGGCGGCGAGCACCGCGTCACCGGTGTGGTCGATGACGACGACGGCCTCGGCGAAGGCCTTCAGCTCGATGAGCTGGTGGCCGTAGGCGGTGCCGCCCTCGCCGTGCACGGTGATCCGGATCGGCTCGGCGAGCACGGCCTCCTTGGCGACGGTGACGACCGAGGCCTGCTCGAAGGAGCTGTACGCCTGGGCGGCGACCCGGTCCACCGGCGTACCGGCCTTGCCGAGCCGCGCGTCGTCGCGGCCGACGGTCTCGACGGTGACGCCCTCGGGCGCGTCGATCGCGACCTTCACGCCGCTGCCCGTGGCGACGGCGGTGCCGTCGTGCAGCCCGCGCAGCCGCTCCAGCGGGGTGAAGCGCCACTCCTCCTCGCGACCGTGCGGGACGGGGAAGTCCGCGACGTCGAAGGACGGGGGTGCGCTCATGCGCGTGGCGACGGTCGACTCGGCGGCCACCGCGATGGAGCCGGCGGTGGTGGAGCCCACCGGAGTGTTCTGAGCCTCAGCCATGGCTGTCGTAGTGCTCGCTTTCTCAGTCAAGAAGGGGGGTGGTTCGGTGGGGGCGGGGGCGGCCGCGAGGGCCGCCCCACAGGATCCTCGTACGAGGTCCTAGCCGACCGAACCCTCCATCTGCAGCTCGATCAGCCGGTTGAGCTCCAGGGCGTACTCCATGGGCAGCTCCTTCGCGATCGGCTCGACGAAGCCGCGCACGATCATCGCCATGGCCTCGAACTCGGTGAGTCCGCGGCTCATGAGGTAGAAGAGCTGGTCCTCGGAGACCTTGGAGACGGTCGCCTCGTGGCCCATCGACACGTCGTCCTCGCGGACGTCGACGTAGGGGTAGGTGTCCGAGCGGGAGATCGTGTCGACGAGGAGAGCGTCGCAGAGCACGTTGGACTTCGCGCCCGGCGCGCCCTCACCGATCTCGATCAGACCGCGGTAGGAGGTACGGCCGCCGCCTCGCGCCACCGACTTGGAGACGATGTTCGAGGAGGTGTTCGGCGCCATGTGGACCATCTTGGCGCCGGCGTCCTGGTGCTGGCCCTCGCCCGCGAAGGCGATGGAGAGGGTCTCGCCCTTGGCGTGCTCGCCCATCAGGTAGATGGCCGGGTACTTCATGGTCACCTTGGAGCCGATGTTGCCGTCGACCCACTCCATGGTCGCGCCCTCGTAGGCCACGGCCCGCTTGGTGACCAGGTTGTAGACGTTGTTCGACCAGTTCTGGATCGTCGTGTAGCGGCAGCGGCCGCCCTTCTTCACGATGATCTCGACCACGGCGCTGTGCAGCGAGTCCGAGGAGTAGATCGGGGCGGTGCAGCCCTCGACGTAGTGGACGTAGGCGTCCTCGTCGACGATGATCAGCGTCCGCTCGAACTGGCCCATGTTCTCCGTGTTGATACGGAAGTAGGCCTGGAGCGGGATGTCCACGTGGACACCCTTGGGCACGTAGATGAACGAGCCGCCGGACCAGACGGCCGAGTTCAGCGAGGCGAACTTGTTGTCACCGACGGGGATGACGGTGCCGAAGTACTCCTTGAAGAGCTCCGGGTGCTCCTTCAGCGCGGTGTCGGTGTCCATGAAGATGACACCCTGCGCCTCCAGCTCCTCGTTGATCTGGTGGTAGACGACCTCGGACTCGTACTGCGCGGCGACACCGGCGACGAGGCGCTGCTTCTCCGCCTCCGGGATGCCGAGCTTGTCGTACGTGTTCTTGATGTCCTCGGGCAGCTCCTCCCAGGAGGCCGCCTGCTTCTCCGTGGACCGCACGAAGTACTTGATGTTGTCGAAGTCGATGCCCGACAGGTCCGAGCCCCAGTTCGGCATGGGCTTCTTGTCGAAGAGCTTGAGGCCCTTGAGCCTCAGCTTCAGCATCCACTCGGGCTCGTTCTTCTTGTCCGAGATGTCGCGGACGACAGCCTCGGAGAGGCCGCGCTTCGCCGCCGCGCCTGCCGCGTCGGAGTCGGCCCAGCCGAATTCGTACGTACCCAGACCTTCGAGCTCAGGGTGGGCAGTCTCCGTGGGGAGCGTCATGCGGGGTTCCTCCCGGCCGTGCTTGCAGATGCTGAATGGGTGGTCTGTGGGGGTGCTGTCTGACCGCTGCGCGGCACATAGGTCGTGCACACGCCGTCGCCGTGGGCGAGGGTGGCCAGACGCTGCACATGGGTCCCGAGGAGGCTGGAGAAGAATTCCGTCTCCGCCTCGCACAGCTGTGGGAACTGCTCGGCGACATGCGCCACCGGGCAGTGGTGCTGGCACAGCTGCTCGCCCTGCTGCGGGCCCGGCGCGCTGCGCGCCGTAGCAGCGTACCCGTCGGCGCTCAGGGCCCTGGCGAGGGCCTCCGTGCGCTCTTCGGGCTCCGCGGCCTCGACCGCGGCGCGGTACGCCTCGCCCATCGCCGCCATCCGGGCCCGGGCGAAGGCGGTGACCGCCTCGTCCCCGCCGGATGCGGCGATGAAGCGCAGGGCGTCCGCGGCCAGCTTGTCGTAGGACTGGTCGAAGGCGTCCCGGCCGCAGTCCGTCAGGGCGAACACCTTGGCGGGCCTGCCGCGGGTCCGCGCCCCGTAGACCCGCTGTTCACGGGCTTCGACGACACCGTCGGACACGAGGGCGTCGAGGTGGCGGCGGACGGCGGCCTGGGTGAGGCCGACGCGCTTGGCCAGATCGGAGGCGGTGGACGGACCGTGGTCCAGGATGGAGCGCGCGACCCGGTTGCGCGTCGAGCGCTCACCGGTCGCGAGTTCCTCCTGAGGAGACCCACCGTCGTATTTCACAACACCATTGTTGCGTAATTCATTCGGCCATGACAACCACGGTCCGGAACGATCTACGGTGTGGTTCGTCACTTAGGGTTACCTAATCTGGCCCCGCGGGCGGGGCGGCCCGAACCCCTGCCTAGACTTACGCGCCATGGAGAACGAGCCCGTCGTAGAGGTCAAGGGCCTGGTGAAGCGGTACGGCACGAAGACCGCGGTGGACGGCCTCGATCTGGTCGTGGCGTCGGGCGCGGTGACGGCCGTCCTCGGCCCGAACGGCGCCGGGAAGACCACCACGATCGAGACCTGCGAGGGCTACCGCCGCCCCGACGCCGGCACCGTACGGGTCCTCGGACTCGACCCGGTCGCCGACGCCGAGCGGCTGCGCCCCCGGATCGGGGTCATGCTCCAGTCCGGCGGCGTCTACTCCGGCGCCCGCGCCGACGAGATGCTCCGGCATATGGCCAAGCTCCACGCCCACCCGCTGGACGTGGACGCCCTGATCGAGCGCCTCGGCCTCGGCTCCTGCGGCCGCACCACCTACCGCCGGCTCTCCGGCGGCCAGCAGCAGCGCCTGGCCCTGGCCCTCGCGGTCGTCGGCCGGCCCGAGCTGGTCTTCCTGGACGAGCCGACTGCGGGTCTGGACCCGCAGGCCCGCCGCTCCACCTGGGACCTCGTGCGCGAGCTGCGCGCCGACGGGGTCTCCGTCGTGCTGACCACCCACTTCATGGACGAGGCCGAGGCGCTCGCCGACGACGTCGCGATCATCGACGCGGGCCGGGTCATCGCCCAGGGCTCCCCCGAGCAGCTCTGCCGGGGCGGCGCCGAGAACACCCTGCGCTTCACCGGCCGTACGGGGCTCGACCTCGGCTCCCTGGTCAAGGCGCTGCCCGACGGCTCCGAGGCGGCCGAGCCGCTCCCGGGGACGTACCGCATCACCGGAGCCATCGACCCGCAGCTCCTGGCCACCGTCACCTCCTGGTGCGCGCAGCACGGCGTGATGCCCGACGGCATCTCGGTGGAGCGGCACACGCTGGAGGACGTCTTCCTCGAACTGACCGGCAAGGAGCTGCGCGCATGAGCGCCGGTACGTACACCCCGCGCCCCGGCGCCGCCCCGCTCCCCCGGATGATCGCCGCGCAGACCGCGCTGGAGACCCGGATGCTGCTGCGCAACGGGGAGCAGTTGCTGCTGACGGTGATCATCCCGACGCTGCTGCTGGTGCTGTTCAGCGCGGTGGACATCGTCGACACGGGGTCGGGCGCGTCGGTCGACTTCCTGGCGCCGGGCATCCTCGCGCTCGCCGTGATGTCGACGGCTTTCACCGGCCAGGCGATCGCCACCGGCTTCGAGCGCCGTTACGGGGTCCTCAAGCGGCTCGGGGCCTCCCCGCTGCCGCGCTGGGCGCTGATGACGGCGAAGACGCTGTCGGTGCTGGTCACCGAGGTGCTCCAGGTGCTGCTGCTGACCGCGATCGCCTTCGCGCTGGGCTGGTCGCCGCAGGGCAACCCGGTCTCCGTGGTGCTGCTCCTGGTGCTGGGGACCGCCGCGTTCTCCGGGCTCGGGCTGCTGATGGCCGGGACGCTGAAGGCCGAGGCGACGCTCGCCGCCGCCAACCTGGTCTTCCTGCTGCTGCTGGTCGGCGGCGGGGTCATCGTGCCGCTGGACAAGTTCCCGGACGCGGTGCAGTCGGTGCTGGGGCTGCTGCCCATCTCGGCGCTCTCCGAGGGGCTGCGGGACGTCCTCCAGCACGGCGCGTCGATGCCGTGGGGCCAGGCCGCGATCCTGGCGGTCTGGGCGGTGCTGGGGCTTGGCGCGGCGGCGAAGTTCTTCCGCTGGGAGTAGCCCCGGCCGCAGGGATCTTCGCGGGCAAGCCGCCACGAACCACCCCTCGTGAAAACGTGCACAAGCCTCGTCCTACGATGGTCCGCGTGGAAACCCCCATCTCTGCCATCGCCAAGCGCTGGACGCCGTCCACCAAGGTGGTGAAGCGCGCCGCGCTCTCCGCCGTCCTGATGAGCGTCTTCATCATCGTGACCGGCGGCGCCGTCCGGCTGACCGGTTCGGGCCTCGGCTGCGACACCTGGCCCAAGTGCACCGACGACAGCCTCTTCGCCACGCCCGCGCAGGGCATGCACGGCGCGATCGAGTTCGGCAACCGTCTGCTGACGTACGTCCTGTCGGCCGCCGTCGGCTGGGCGATCATCGCCGTCAGTTCGATGAAGCCGCGCCGGCGCAAGCTGACCCGGCTGGCCTGGTCGCAGTTCTGGATCGTGCTCGGCAACGCCATCCTCGGCGGTATCACCGTCTGGGCGGGGCTCAACCCGTGGACGGTGGCCGGGCACTTCCTGCTCGCCAACGCGCTGCTCGCGGTCGCCGTGATCACCTGGGTCCGGATCGGCGAGGGCGACGGCCCGGCCCGCCCCCGTGCCCCTCTGCCGGTACGCCGCCTCTCCTGGGCGATCCTGGCGACCACCGTGGTCCTCATCGTGCTCGGCACCTCGGTGACCGGTTCCGGCAAGCACGCGGGCGACAGCAGCGACGTACCGCGCATGCCGTGGGACTGGTCGGCCGCCGCACACATCCACGCCATCGCTGCCTGGGTGGTCTGCGCGCTGGCCATCGCGATGTGGCTGGCCCTGCGGGTGGTCGACGCCCCCGCCGACACCCGGGCGCGCGCCCGTGACCTGCTGGTCGTGCTGCTCGCCCAGGGCGCGATCGGGTACGTGCAGTACTTCAGCGACGTCCCCGAGATCCTGGTCGGCGTCCACATGTTCGGCTCCGCCATCATGTGGATCGCCGTGGTCCGGCTGGTGATGAGCATGCGCGAGCGCGGCGACGAGGAGCCGGCCACGCTGCCGGGCCCCGCCGCCTCCGCCGAGCGGCGGGAGTCGGCGCAGGCCCTCTGAACGGCCGTACGGCGAAGGGGCGGCGGGCCCAGGCCCGCCGCCCCTTCGCCGTACCCGCTCAGCTGTCGTTGGACGGGCCGCCGACCTGGATCCCGGCCATCCGCGACCACTCGTAGGGACCCGTGCGGACCTTGAGGGCGAAGTCGCCGTCGAACTCCTCGTGCATCGTGATCCCGGATTTCTCCGCCGCGCTCTCGGCCACCGCGTACGTCGGAGCCACCAGGTCGCCCCAGGCGCCGTCCTGGCCGACCAGGACGATGCGGGCGCCCGCCTGGCCGATGTAGGCGAGCTGCCCCTCGGCGCCGCCGTGCTCCTTGGCGAAGGACCCGATCTCGCGGGCCAGCTTCGCCGCCCTGCGCTCCGCGCGGGCCGCCTTCCTGGCGTCCGTCCGCGAGGTCTGCTCCGTGTCTGCTGCGTCTGCTGCCGTCTCTCCCATGGACAGGATGCTACCGACGGGTAGGAGGAACGGCGACGGGCGGGGGGCGGGGGGGGTGGCCACGGTACCCCCCCGGGAGGTAAGTGGGAAGCGGGGGAGGGGGGCCCCCCCCCCGCCCCGCACAGCCCCCCCGAGGAAGTTGTGG
>NZ_JBHXOX010000040.1:0-65952 GCF_042718795.1 Streptomyces cyaneofuscatus | reverse complement strand
TCCGGGTACGCTCCTCTGTTTTATACCCCCCCCCCCGTGGGGGGGGGGGTACATCTTTCCCCCCGCCCCCCCCCGCCGGGGGGGGGGGGGGGGCCCCCCCCCCCCGGCCCCCCCCCGCCCGGGCACCCGCCTGACGCGGCAGGCTGACGGGGGCGGCGGCGCGCTGCGCCTCCGTCTCCGTCTCCGTCTCCGTCTCCGTGAAGAACCGTGACACCAGCTCCGCGACCTCCACGGCCCGTTCCAGGACCACCCAGTGGTCGGACTCCGGAACCGTCAGGAACCGGCTGCCCTCGATGGTCGCCGCGAACTCCCGCTGCCGCTCCGGCGAGGTCACCGTGTCGTGCTCCCCGGCGAAGACCAGGGCCGGCACGCCGCTCAGCCCGCCGGAGAAGTCCGGCCGGTCGGCCAGCGCCCGGTAGAGCGAGTCCGTGGCGTGCGGCGAGTGGGTGAGCGCGTGCAGGAACGAGCGGCGCACATAGCGGCGGGCCAACTCCCTTCGGTGCACGGTACGTTCCGGGTCCAGACACATTAGCGCGTCGGCGGCGAGCGCGGCGAAGCCGTCCAGGTCCCCGCCCGCCAGCACCTCCCGCGCCCGCTCCCAGCACTCCACCTGGGCCTCGTCGATGTGGACCGGCACGCCGCCGAGGGCGAGCCGGGCGACCCGCTCGGGATGGTGCTGGGCGAAGCCGAAGGCGATGGCGGTGCCGTAGGAGAAGCCGAAGAGGTTCAGCCGGGGGGCGCCGAGGTCGTCGGCGATCCGGAGCACGGCCCGGCGCAGGATGTCGGCGCTGGGGCCGGGCGGCAGGGGGTCGGCGGAGCCCATGCCCGGCAGGTCGGCGGTGACCACGTCGGTGGCCGGGCCCAGGTGGTCGTCCATCTGGGGCCAGCCGTACATGCCCTGGAGGGCGCCGCCGAGGACGAGAGCGGGTTCGGTGGCGGGGGCGGCGCCGCTGTCGGAGGCGTGCGGCAGGACGCGGTAGCCGTACCGCACTCCGTCCACCGACAGCGTACGGATGATCTCCTCGGGCATGTGGTCGCCCAACTCCCTTCCGTTCAGGCTCTGGTGAGGACGAGCGCCGCGTTGTGTCCGCCGAAGCCGAGCGAGGTCTTCACCGCGCAGTCGAACGAGGCGCTGCGGACCTCCTTGGCGACGACCTCCATCGGGATCTGCGGGTCGGGTGCGTCCAAGTTGACGGTGGGCGGGACCAGTTGGTGCTGGAGGGCCAGCACGGTCAGCGCGGCCTCGATGCCGCCGGCCGCGCCGAGGGTGTGTCCGGTCATCGCCTTGGTGGAGGTGACGAGGGGGCTTTCGCCGAGGACGCGGCGGAGCATGGTGGCCTCGATGAGGTCGTTGGAGAGCGTCGAGGTGCCGTGCGCGTTGACGTGTCCGACATCGGCCGGGGAGAGCCCGGCGTCCGCGAGGGCGGTGCGCAGGGCGCGTTCGATGCCGAGCCCTTCGGGGTCCGGGGCGACGGCCGAGTGGGCGTCGCTGGAGGCTCCGTAACCGTTCACGTGGGCGCGGACGGTGGCGCCGCGGGCGCGGGCGTGCTCGGGGTGCTCCAGGACGAGGAGGCCCGCGCCCTCGCCGACGACGAAGCCGTCGCGGTGGGTGTCGAAGGGGCGGCAGGCGGCCGCAGGGTCCTCGCGGCGGGTGGAGACGGCCTTGAGGCTGCACGCGCTGGCCAGCAGGAGGCGGGTGCAGGTGGATTCGGCGCCGCCCGCGATGACGATGTCGCAGGCCCCGGAGCGGAGCATCTGGTGGGCGGTGCCGATGGCGACGGTGCCGGAGGAGCAGGCGGTGGAGACGGCCTGGCTGGGGCCCTGCACACCGAGGTCCAGGCTGACGCTGCTGGCCGCGCCGTTGACGACGCTGAGGGGGGCGAGCTTCGGGGAGACCCGGCGGGCGCCGCGCTCGGCGAGGACGGCGTACTGCTCGTCGTAGAAGGGGAGCCCGCCGTGGGCCGAACCGATGACGATGCCGACCCGGCCGCTATCCCAGAGGGCCGGGTCGAGCCCGGCGTCCGCGATCGCCTCGCGGGCGGCGATGACGGCGAGCTGGGCGAAACGGTCCATCAGCCGCTGGGCGGCCACCCCGAGCACCTCGCGCGGGTCGCAGTCGGTGACGGAGTAGAAGAAGTCGCAGGGCAGGCCCTCCAGTTCGGGCCGGGGGCCGACGGACGGGGCGAGGCCCTCGGTGACGCCGCGCCAGGCGGCCCGGGCGCCCGTACCTGCCGCGGTGACCAGGCCGACCCCGGTGACGGCGGCGGCGAACGGGGCGAGCGGTGTACGTCGGTAGGGCGCGGGGGCCGCCGGGGCGCTCATGCGGTGGCCTTCACGTGGACGACCTCGATCAGCCGGCCGAGGGTGTCGCGCGAGGTGAGCACGACGTCCTCCAGGTCGACGTCCAGCCGGTCCTCGATGAGCAGCCGCAGCTCCTCCAGGGCGAGGGAGTCCAGCCGCAGCCGGTGCAGCGGAACGTCGGGGCCGAGAGCCTCGGGGTCGGTTCCGAACTTCGCTACCAGCAGGGCGCTGATCTCGTCCGAGGTGCTCATTGGCGCTCCTGGGCTCAGTGACGCGGTGACGCCGGCCGCGCGGGTTGGGGGTGAGGTGGGGAGGGGCCATCGGGGGACGCCGGCTGCTCCGGAAGGACCCTTTATACGCCTTCACCGAGGAGTTCCCAGCCTGCGTTCCCCCGTGCGGTGGGACCCCTGTCCAGGTGTACGAATCCCTCGGTGCGGCCGGACGGGGGTGCGGGGTCTCCGGGGGGCCTTCGAGGCCCGCGAGGAGAACCGGATTCCCACACGACTCGACAGAGCGACTCGGCATGCACCCCACCCCATGGTGGGAAACGTTTGATAATTGATGGTTCCTGAGCGATCCCGTTTGACAATGTTTCATGCTACGTTCCCCCCTGCCTCGATCCGAACTCCCCCTCCGGAGAGGCGATATGGGGCTCTCTCTTCTGCACACCGCGCCGCTCGCCCATCCCGCACGGACTGCCGCACGCCGCCTCAGCCCTTCCGGCCGGGTGGCGCGTCGGACGCCGCGCGCCGTCCTGTCTGGAGGAGATCCATGAGACGCGTCGCCGTCTTCCTGATGGCCCTGCTGGTGGTGGCCGGAGGTCCGTTCCTCACCCGAACCGCCGCTGCCGCCGTCGTACCCAAGGCCCCACCGCTGACCACCCCGTGGACCGATCAGGTGTCCACCACCAATCCGCTGCCGGACTATCCGAGACCCCAGATGACGCGGCAGGCCTGGCAGTCGCTCAACGGGGAGTGGGAGTTCCTGAACCCGTCGGTCGACGGCGCCGGGAACGTCAACCGGAACGCCGCGCCGCCGATCGGCCAGACCCTGCCCGAGCGCATCCTCGTGCCCTACCCGGTCGAGTCGGCCCTGTCCGGCATCATGCGCAACGACAACCGCGACCTGATGTTCTACAAGCGCGCCTTCACCGTCCCGCAGAGCTGGAACGGCCAACGCGTCCAACTGCACTTCGGCGCCGTCGACTACGAGGCCACCGTCTGGGTCAACGGCACCCAGGTCACCACCCACAAGGGCGGCTACGACCGGTTCGAGGTCGACATCACCCCGCAACTGCGTCCCGGTTCGAACGAGTTGATCGTGCGCGTCTACGACCCGACCGACGGGCGCGGTGAGAAGCAGCCCGTCGGCAAGCAGACCGACAATCCCACCGGGATCTTCTACACGCCCAACTCCGGAATCTGGCAGACCGTCTGGCTGGAGCCGACCCCGGCCTCCTCCCTCTACTCGGTCGACATCCGCCCCGACCTGGCGACCAACACCGCCCGGGTCCGCGTCTTCACGCGCGGCAATGTCAGCGGCCACACGGTCCGGGCCGAGGCGCTGTCCGGTGCCACCGTGGTCGGTGAGGCCACCGGCGGCTTCACCGAGTTCTCCGTACCCGTGCCGAACGCCCGGCGCTGGTCGCCCGACGACCCGTTCCTGTACGACCTGCGGGTCACCCTGCGTAACGCCTCCGGCGCCGCCGCCGACAGCGTCACCAGCTACTTCGGTATGCGGGAGGTCGGCAAGAAGCTGGTCGACGGGGTCCTGCGGCCCACGCTGAACGGGGAGTTCGTCTTCCAGATCGGCACCCTCGACCAGGGCTACTGGCCCGACGGCCTGTACACCGCGCCCACCGACACGGCCCTCGCCTTCGACCTGCAGAAGCACAAGGACCTCGGCTTCAACATGGTGCGCAAGCACATCAAGGTGGAGCCGGCCCGCTGGTACTACCACGCCGACCGGCTCGGGCTGCTGGTGTGGCAGGACATCCCCTCCACCCAGGCCTTCGACCAGAACCGTACCCCGGCCCAGGCCGCCCAACTGGAGACCGAGGCCCGCGAGATCATCGACGAGCACCGGTTCTCCCCGGCGGTCATCTCCTACGTCCCGTTCAACGAGGGCTGGGGCGAGTGGGACCTGAACGCCACCCGGCGCATCGCCGACGAGCTGAAGAGCTACGACCCGTCCCGGCTGATGAACGCGCACAGCGGCTACAACTGCTGTGTCTCCAAGGGCGATCCGGGCAACGGCGACATGCTCGACTGGCACGTCTACACCGGCCCGGACGCACCGCGCCCCACCGCCACCCGGTTCTCCGTACTCGGCGAGTTCGGCGGCATCGGACTCCGTACACCCGGTCATGAGTACAGCCCCGACAACAAGTTCTTCGCCTACGAACAGGTCTTCAGCAACGCCCAGCTCAACGACCGCTACACCGGCATGGTCCGCGATGTGCAGCAACTGATGACCACCAAGGGCGTCTCGGCGTACGTCTACACGGAGATCACCGACGTCGAAGGCGAGTACAACGGGCTGCTCACCTACGACCGGCGCGTCCAGAAGGTCGACACCGGCCAGCTCCGGGCGGCGCACGGCGCGCTCATCGCGGCCTCCCGCAACCTCAACTCCACACCGCAGCACACCCTCGGCCACGTCCGCTCCTTCCGGGTCACCACCCCCGGCTTCACCGACCGCTACCTGCGCCACGCCGACTCGGTGGCCCGCACCGACGTCCTCTCCGCCGCCTCGTCGGACACCGGCCGCCAGGACGCCTCGTACCGCACCGTGGCCGGTCTCGCCGACCCGCGCTGCGTCTCCTTCGAGTCGGTCAACCAGCCCGGCCGCTACCTGAGGCACGCGAACAGCCGGGTGCGGGTCGACGCGAACACCGGCGGGCCGTTCGCCGCGGACGCCACCTGGTGCGCCCGCACCGGCCTCGCCGCCGGCGGCACCTCGTACGAGTCGTACAACCTCCGCGGCTCCTACCTGCGGCACTATGCCGACAACGTCTACCTGGCGCGCAGTGGCGGCCCCGACTCCTGGGACAACGCTGCCGGTTTCGCTGCCGACGCCACCTGGAACAGCGCCGAGCCGGCCCTGTGGCGCAGCTCCGTCCTCCTGCCCACCGACGTACGCCGCTCGCTGCGGGTCACCACCTGGGGCCACACCGACCGGTATCTGCGGCACGCCGACAGCCTCGCGTACACCGAGGTCGTCGGCGCGGGCAGCAGCGCCACGCTCAAGCAGGACGCGACGTACACCGTGCGGCGCGGGCTGGCCGACTCGTCCTGCTACTCGTTCGAGTCGGTCAACTTCCCCGGCCAGTTCCTGCGGCACGCCGACAGCCGGGTGCGCAACGCGCCGGGTGAGAACTCGGCGCTCTACCGCCAGGACGCCACCTTCTGCGCCCGGCCCGGCGTCGGCGGAACCGGCGTCACCTTCGAGTCGATCAACCTTCCGGGGTCCTACCTCCGTCACTTCGACTCCGCGGTGTACATAGCCTCCGGTACGGCGGGCGACGGCTTCAACCGGCCGCAGACCCTGACGGCGGACAGCAGTTGGACGCTCGCCGCTCCCTGGGCGCCCTGACCCGGTGACGGTGACGGCATGAGGCCCGTACCGCGGTGTTCTTCGCGGTACGGGCCTCATTCCGTCGGGAGTGCGGTCAGGAGTGCCGTCAGGAGCCCGGTCGCGGCGGCGCGGTGCTGGCCCGGGCGATCAGCTCGGTCGCCATCTCCAGCCGCAGGTTCTCCACATGCTCGCCGTCGATGATCCGCAGCAGCGTGGTGGCCGCCATCGAGGCCATCTCCAGCAGCGGTTGGCGCACGGTGGTCAGAGCGGGGTGGGTCCAGCGCGCCACCGGAAGGTCGTCGAAGCCGACGACACTCACGTCCTGCGGGATGGCGAACCCGCGGTCCCGGAGCACCTCGAAGGCGCCGAGCGCCTGGAGGTCGCTCGCGGCGAAGACCGCGGTCGGCGGCTCCTCGCCCCGGGCGGCGGTCAGATCGAGCAGACGCGCCATCTCGGCCCGCCCGGAACGGTCGTTGAACTCGCCGTACGCCACCCAGCCCTCCGGAACAGGTAGTTCGGCCCGCTCCATCGCGGCGTGGAAGCCGTCGGCCCGCGCCCGGCTGCACAACAGGTGCCGCGGACCGGCCAGATGGGCGATCCGGGTGTGGCCAAGGCCGATGAGGTGTTCGCAGGCGCTGACCGCGCCGGCCCAGTTGGTCGCGCCGACCGTGGGCACCAGGGCGTCGACGCTGCCGACCGGGTCGACCAGGACGAAGGGGATGTCCATGGCGACCAGGCGCTTGCGCTGCTGCGGGGTCAGCTCGGAGACGACGAGGATCGCCCCGTTGCTGCGGCGGGCCGCGAGCTGGTCGAGCCACTCCCGGGTGTTGGAGCTGCGGCCGTGCACCGCCGAGACCACCATGCCGGCGCCGGCCGCGTCGAGGACCTCGTCGACGCCACGGAGGATCTCCACCGACCAGAGGCTGTCGAGCTCGTTGAGGACGAGGTCGATCACACTGCCCCGGCGGCGCGTCGGGCGGCGCTCGTAGCCGAGGTCGTCCATGACCGATTCGACGCGCTCCTTGGTTCCGGCGGAGACGTCGGAGCGGCCGTTGAGGACCTTGGAGACGGTGGAGACGGAGACCCCGGCCACGGAGGCGATGGCGCTGAGCGTGGTCCTGCCGGTGGCGTTGGTGCTGTCCGCCGTCATTCCTGCCGTCCGTTCCGCCTCGTCGTGTCTCCGCTGCCGTCCGGGGAAGCGTAGCGGCCGGGGGCCGGAGAGCGTGCTCACCCTCCGTCGGGCCGCTCGTCGCTCCCGGGCCGCTGGGCGCCCGGCTGCCCGTGCTCGGTCCGGGTGTTCGGCTGTCGGTATTCCGCCCAGGAGAACGTGGCCGTGGCGCCCGCGCCGGTGAGGTCCTGGGCGCAGAGTCCGACGAAGGCGCCGGTGAACCCCCAGGAGGTGAAGTGCCCGGTGGCCGGGTCGCCCCGGGTGGCGCTCTCGTCGGAGAGCCGGGTGGTGTCCAGCCAGGGACCGACCGGCTGCGGGGCGGTGTGCGGGCCGGTGCGCCAGGAGAACCGGGCGCGGGCGCCCCGGCCGGTCAGCCGCAGCTCGACGGGTCCGTCGCCGAGGGGCACCGGATCGCACGGTTCGGTGTAGTGGCCGTGGTCGCAGACGCCGACGCGCAGGACCCGGCCCAGCTCCTCGTCCCGGGTGAGGTGGAGGTAGTGCCAGAGCGTGGAGTTGTAGTAGTGGACCAGGCCGGCCATCTCCAGCGGTGAGCGCGGATCGGCGTGCAGCCGGGTCGCGAAGGTGAAGTGGTGGGCCTGCTGACGGCGGGCGACCAGACTCTGGCGGTGGGTCGAGCCGAGCGACTCGCCGCCGCGCAGCCGGAGCCGGCCGGGGTGTTCGGTGAGGCTGAGCCAGGAGGGGTCGGGGTGGCGGCGCAGGGTCGCCCAGGCGGGGCCGAGCTCCGGCCCCTCGAAGAGGTCGCGCTCGGGCTCGGCCGGGAGCGGGTCCGGTGCCAGGGCCGGTCCCGCGACGACGGGCCGGGGCAGGGCCGCACCGCCGGCCGGAACGGGCGGTGCGCCGCCGAGGCGGGGCCAGCCCTCGTCGTTCCATTCGATGCGCTGGATGGCCGATTCCCGGCCGAGGACGCAGGCGCCGAGCGGGCTGAGCGGGCGGGCCATGAGGTGGGCGAGGAACCACTCTCCGGACGGGGTGGCGACCAGGCTGCCGTGGCCGGCCTTCTGGAGCGGCAGGTCTTCGTGCCCGTGGGCGGTGAGCAGCGGACCGGCGGGATCGGCCTCGTACGGGCCGGTCAACCGGCGGGAGCGGGCCACGGTGACGGCGTGCGCCCAGGAGGTGCCGCCCTCGGCGGTCAGCAGGTAGTACCAGCCGTCGCGGCGGTAGAGGTGCGGTCCCTCGGTGTGGGCGAGGGAGGTGCCGGTGAAGATGCGGTGGAGCGGGCCGGTGACCCGGCGGGCGGTGCGGTCCCACTCCTGGAGCAGGATCCCGCCGAAGGGGTGGCGGCCGGGCCGGTGGTCCCACTCCATCCACAGCGCCCAGCTACGGCCGTCGCCGCCTTCGCCGTCGTGGCTGTCCTCGCCGTCGTCGTGGAAGAGGGACGGGTCGAAGCCGTGGGAGGGGAAGGGGGCCGGGTCGGACCAGGGGCCGGTGATCGCGGGGGCGGTGATGACGTGGTTGCGGACGTCCTTGAAGGCGCCGGAGAGGTTGGTGACATCACTGTAGACGAGGTGGAAGAGGCTGTCCGTGTACGAGAGGCACGGCGCCCAGACCCCGCCGGAGTCCGGGCGTCCGGTGAGGTCGATGAGGCGCTCCTCGCGCAGCAGCCCGCCGAGCGGACGCCAGTGGACGAGGTCGCGCGAGTGGTGGACGGCGACGCCCGGCAGCCATTCGAAGGTGGAGGTCGCGAGGTAGTAGTCGTCGCCGACGCGGAGGATCGAGGGGTCGGGGTGGAACCCGGGCAGTACGGGGTTGACGATCGTCCCGTACGTCTCCGGCGTCGCGGCCCGCGAGTCGGTCGGCCCGGTGGGGCTCCCGGGCTTGTCGCGGGGGCGTTCCGGGTCGCGGAGGCGCTGCACGGCGGTCATGGGTACTCCGTTGGTCGTGGGGTGGCGGGCCGGGTCAGCCCTTGACCGCGCCGGCCATCACTCCGGAGACGATCCGGCGGGCCAGCAGGGTGAAGACGACGAGGACGGGCAGCACCGAGACCACGACGCCGGCGAGCATCAGCGTGTAGTCGGTGTAGTAGCCCGCGGCGAGCTGGTTGAGGGCGATCTGTACGGTGCCGTTCTCGGGCGGCAGCGCGATCAGCGGCCAGAAGTAGTCGTTCCAGGCGAACATAAACGTGAACATGCCAAGGACCGTGGCGGTGGTCCGTACGCCGGGGACGACGACGTGCCAGTACGTACGCAGGAGCCCGGCGCCGTCCACTCGGGCGGCTTCGATGAGCTCGTCCGGGATGTTCTCCTCGATGGCCTGGCGCATCCAGAAGACGCCGATGGCGGAGACCAGCGCGGGCACGATGAGCGCGGCGAGCTTCCCGTACAGGCCCATGTCGGTGACCAGCATGTACAGCGGGATGATGCCGAGCTGGGTCGGGACCATGACGGTGATGACCACGCACACCAGCAGGACGTCGCGGCCGGGGAAGCGCAGCTTGGCGAAGGCGAATCCGGCGAGCGAGGAGAGCAGCACGTTGGAGACGGCGGTGGTGGAGGCGACGATCAGTGAGTTGCCGAGGGCCTGCCAGAACGCGGAGAGTTCGAAGACCCGCTGGATGTTCTCGACGAGGTGGCCGCCGGGGACGAGCGGCGGGGTGGAGCCGGCGAGGACGGAGTTGTCGTCGTGGGAGGCGACGACGAAGCTCCAGTAGAGCGGGAAGACGGACGCCGCGATGACGGCGGCGAGCAGGCCGTACGCGACGGGCCCGGCCTGGTCGGGGCGCCGGGGCACCTTGCGCAGGAGTGCCCGTGGCCGCCTCTCACGGCGTTCGGGCCGTGCGGGCGGGAGGCGGGTGGGGGTGGCGATGGCCATACGTTGCTCCTGAAGACTCCGGTGACCGGGTCAGTTGCGGCCGGAACGGCGGGCGAGCAGGAAGTTCACCGCGGCGATGAGCGCGATGACGAGGAAGAGCACCCAGGAGACGGCGGAGGCGTATCCGGCGTCGTTGTTGATGAAGCCGTACTTGTAGAGCATCAGCGTCAGCGTCTGGAACTGGTGCTCGGCGCCTCCTTCGGCGTTGCCCTGCTGGTCGAAGAGGAAGGGTTCGGCGAAGAGCTGGAGGCCGCCGATGGTGGAGATGACGACGGTGAAGACGACGGTGGGCCGGATGGCGGGCAGCGTGATCTTACGGAACGTCAGAAAACGTCCTGCGCCGTCGAGTTGCGCCGACTCGTACAAGGCGCGCGGGACGGCCTGCATGGCCGCCAGGTAGATCAGCGCGTTGTAGCCGGTCCAGCGCCACATCACCATGAAGCTGATCGCGAGGTGCGAACTCCAGGTGTCAGCCGTCCAGTCGACGGGTTCGCTGATGATGCCGAGCCCTTCGAGGGCCCAGTTGACGATGCCGAAGTCGCGGCCGAAGAGCTGCGAGAAGACCAGCGCGACCGCGACGACGGAGACGTACTGCGGCACCAGGACGAGAGCGCGCCAGACGCTCGGTGAGCGCAGATGGCGGTCGAGGAGCCAGGCCAGGGCGAGGGCGGCGAGGAGCTGCGGGACGGTGGAGAGGACGAAGATGCTGAGCGTGTTGAAGGTGGCGGTGTAGAAGTCGGAGTCGGACAGCAGGCGGGTGAAGTTGTCGGCGCCTACCCATCCACCGGGCCCGGCGAGCCGGTCCCAGTCGTGCAGGGAGACCCAGAAGGTCTGGAGCAGCGGGTAGAGCCCGAAGATCCCGAAGACGACGAAGAAGGGGGCGATGAAGAGGTACGGGAGCAACTGCCGCCGGGAGTGCGGCCGGCCGGTGCGGTGCCCGTTCCTCGTCCGGCCCGGGAGGGTGCCCGGGGTGGTGCGGAGCTGGAGCGCCATGCTCGTTCTCCGATGGGGGTCGCGTAGGGGCGGGGGTGGGCCAGGCCCGGGGCGGCGGCGGGTCCGGTGGTGGGCCCGCCGCCGGGGGGCGGGGTGCGCGGTTCTCGGCTGGTCAGCGGAGGTTCTTGTCCGCCTCGCTCAGCGCCTTGTCCCAGGCCTGCCCCGCGTCGGCCTTGCCCTGTTCGACCAGTTGCAGCGCGTTGCCGAACGGGATGCGGGCCTGCTGGTCCTTGGTGCCGCGGTAGTTGGGCTGGAGGCTCTTGGCCGATGCGGCAAAGATCTTGCCGGTGGGGGCGTCGCTGAAGAACGGCTGCGCGGCGCCCTGCACCTCCGGGTCGTCCAGGACGGAGACGAGCGAGGGCAGCGCCCCGACGGGACCGGTGAAGATCTTCTTCTGCGAGGCGGCGGAGGTGAGGAAGTCGGCCAGTTCCGCGGCCTCCTTCGCGTGCTTGCTCTGCTTCGGTACGGCGAGGAAGGAGCCGCCCCAGTTGCCTCCGCCGCCCGGCACCGTGGCGATGTCCCACTTCCCGGCCGCGCTCTCACCGGCCGCCGTCTTGATCTGGCCGGTCATCCAGGCGGGACACGTCATGGTGGCCATGCGGCCCTGCTTGATGCCCGCGTTCCACTGCTGGCTGAAGGGCTGGAGGTTGGCGGACTGCTGGTCGGCGGTGGCGTCGGCGGTGGCGCGGAAGAACTCGCGGACCTTCGGGTTGGTCCTGCCGATGTAGGCGTCGTCGGCGTCGAAGAACCCGTACCGCGTCTGGTTCATCATCGCGGTGAAGATGTTGCCGGAGCTGTCGAACCAGGCCTTGTCCTTGACCTTCGCCCGGAAGGTCTCCCCGGTGGCGAAGTAGTCCTCCCAGGTGGGCCAGAGCTTTCCGACCGCGTCACGCTCGGTGGGCAGGCCGGCCTGGGCGAACAGGTCCTTGCGGTAGCAGATGGCGAGGCTGCCGACATCGGTGCCGTACCCCATGACGAAGTCGCTGGTGCCGAGGGTGCCCTGCTCCCACTTCCAGTCGAGGTACTCGCTTCTGCGCTCCGACGCCCCGTGGTCGGCGAGGTTGGTGAACTTGTCCTTCACCGAACGGAACTTGGGCAGGTAGCCCTCCTCGATCGCCACGACGTCGGCGGCTCCGCTGCCGGAGGCGATCTGTGTGGAGAGCTGGTTGTGGTGCTGGTCGAACTGGGAGATGCGCTCCTTGACGACGATGTCGGGGTGGCTCTTGCGGTACTCCTCGATCAGCGGCTTGTAGCCGAAGTCGCTGAACGTGGCGACGGTCAACGTGATCTTCCCGCCCGACTCCCCGGCGTCCGAGCCGCAGGCGGGGACGGCGACGAGCGCGACGGCGGCGGCGAGCGCCGCGGCGGTTCTGCGGGCACGCGAACGGCCCATGGTGGTCCTCCGGGAGAGGTGCTGGGAGAGGTGCTGGACGAGTGGGCACCAAGGTCGCGGGCGTCGAAAATCATGTCAAGAGTTTCGCGAAAATCACCGGTAGATTCCCGAACCCTCACTACCTCATACGCCACGAAGCAGGACGATCCAGCAGCCCAGGCTCGTTCATCGGGTGCGCAACCCCGCACGCACGGAACCGAGTTCACGTTTTCGCCGGGCCACCACGGCTGACCTGCACACCCTTACGAAACTTTCGGCGACTGTTGTCCTCGCCGCCGCCCGCCTCCATCATGCGAGCGCTCACCTCACCTCACCGCGTCGCGCCGCAGCCGACGCCGTAGCCGAATCCGGAGCCGCCATGACCGTCCGCTGGCACCAACGACCACTGCACCGATCCCTCGTGGCGGGGGCCGTGGCCCTCGGGGCGCTCGTCGCCCTCGCCGCGCCGAACACTCCCGCCGGAGCCGCCGCGCCGGCCGGGCGGGGCGTACCCGCCGACGGCAAGGTCATGCTGGTGATGGGACAGGACAGCGACACGCTGTCGGACTACCGCACCGACGTCCTGACCAAGCCGGCGCTCGACGCCCCGGCCCCCGGTGGCGTCACGCTCTACACCAACCTCGTCCTCGGCGGCTCCCCGGCCCCGCTCGCGGGGATGGCCGGCCCGGCCAACTGGGGCGCGGGAACCGTCGACTTCGCCCGTACGCTCCGCGAGTACCCGGGCGCCACGCTCGCCGTCGGCCTCTACCTCTCGGACGCGACCAGCGGCTGCGGCAACCAGCCGCTGCGCGCGATCATCGGCCGCAACGACGCCGATGTCACGACCGGGAACCCGAACCTGATCACGCAGTACCGGGCCAAGGTCGACGAGATGGTGAACCGCCTCAAGGGCTACGACCGGGACGTCCTGCTCCGCATCGGCTACGAGTTCGACGGCCCCTGGAACTGCTACAACGCCGACTTCTACAAGGAGGCGTTCCGCTTCATCAAGGGCCGCATCGACGCCCTCGGCGCGGCCCGTGTCGCCACCGTCTGGCAGAGCGCCGCCTGGCCGGTCAACACCCACCCCGACCGCCCGGACTACCACTACATCGTCACCGACCCACGGCACTTCGACACGTGGTACCCCGGTGACGCCTACGTCGACTGGGTGGGCACCTCCTCCTTCTACAACTCCCGTTCCGTGCAGTCGCAGTGGGGCTGCGGTACGTACGACACCGATCCGGTGGGCCTGCAGAACCGCCTGCTCGACTTCGCCCGCGCCCACGGCAAACCGGTCGCGGTCTCCGAGGCGGCGCCGCAGGGCTCCCGTACCGGCGCGAAGACCAGGAGCTGCATCTTCCGCAACAACCCGGCGGGCTCCAGCGGCCAGGCCATCTGGGACGGCTGGCACGCCGGCTACTTCGACTGGGTCACCCGCAACCGGGACGTGATCCGCTCCGCCGCCTACATCAACACGAACTGGGACGCCCAGACCCAGTGGCAGTGCCAGTCCGGCGCCCAGGCCGGCGGACCGGGCTGCGCGAACGGCAACTGGGGTGACTCCCGGGTCCAGGCCGACCCGACGGTCCTGAACAACTTCCTCGCCGAGATCCGGAAGCCGCAGTGGACGAACGGCAACGGCGGTACGACCCCGACGCCCACCCCGACGCCGACACCCACCCCCACCCCGACTCCCACGCCCACACCTACTCCCACCCCCACCAACCCGGCCCCCGCCGACTTCACCCAAGGCGTGACCGGCACCCCCGCCGCCACCGTCTGGTTCCGGCCACGAGGCTTCACCGCCACCTTCGTCACCGTGCAGTACCGCCTCAACGGCGGGTCCCCGCAGAACCACTTCCTCACCTACGACAGCGGTGACGGCCGCTGGGAGCTCCCGGTCACCGTCCCGGCCGGCTCGACCCTCACGTACTCCTTCAACTACCAGCCCACCACCGTCACCCACCAGACCACCACGCCCACCTACACCTGGACCGCCCGCTGACCCCTGCCCCCTCCCGGCACGGGCCGCCGGACGGCCCTCCCCCCGTACGGCGGCCCCGCATCCCCCCTCGCACCCTCCCCAGGAGGCCCCTGTGTTCACCAAGCGCTCCAACCGCCGCATCCGAGCCGCCCTCTCCACCCTCACCGTGGCCCTCACCGCAGCACTGCTCCTGACGACCCCCGCGACCGCGACCACCACCACTCCCCCGGCAGCCACCGCCGCCGCCGCAACAGCAGCCCCCGAACTCCTCCTCGGCCAGTCCACCAAGGGCGCCCTGGACGACTTCTCCACCTTCGCCACCGGCGCCGACGGCGGCTCCGTCTACTACGAGCTCCGCAAGGGCGACTGGGTCGGCCCGGCCCACCGCGCCTTCGCCGAGCAGGTGGCCGCGCAGGGCGGGACCGTACAGGTGGGCATCAGTTGGAAGGACAACCCGCCCGGCTTCAACGGCGGCGACGAGTCGGTCAAGGCGGCCCGGTCCCGCGCGGTCACCGCGGAGATCGCGGCAGGCGGCCACACCGCCTCGCTGGACCGGCTGGTGGCCTTCGCCAACGCCTACCCGAGGGCCACGTTCACGCTGCGGCTGGACTACGAGGTCAGCGGCTTCTACCACTGCACCGACGCGAGCTGCTCCTCGTACAAGGGGGCGTTCAACCGGCTGGCCGGCTACCTCGACAGCCGCTCCGTGCCCCGCAACCTCCAGTTCGTCTTCCACCCGGTGCGGGGCGAGTTCGAGTCGATGTATCCGGGGGACGCGGCGGTGGACTGGATGGGTGTCTCCGTCTTCGCCCATGAGCTGTGCCTGCCGATCCACGACCGCGGCTACCTCTACAACGGCACCCCGCCGCAGAACTACGACATCGGGACGAGCCGGTGCCGCGACGCCTACATCGGCACCGACGCCCACGGCAACCCGGCCGCCGTGTGGCGCACCTTCGACCATGACGCCAACGTGCTCAAGCTGGTCAAGTTCGCCCGCGACCACGGCAAACCGGTCGTGCTCGCCGAGGCGGGCATGATGAACTTCACTGCCGACAACGGCTCCACGCACGGGCTGGAGGAGCAGCGCGGCGACCAGTGGGTGAAGCGGCTGTTCTCGCTGATGAACTACCGCGGCCCGATCCCCAACCTGCCGGGCGAGCACGATCTGCGCGGGGTGATCAGGTCCGTCGTCTACATCAACCTGGACTTCCGGTACGGCTGGGACGGCATCGACGACGGCAGCTTCGACTTCGCCCCCGACACCACCTGGTTCGTCGACGGCAGGCTGTCCCGCTACACCGCCGCCAAGGCGTCGTTCTGCCGGGGCCTCGCCGACAACGGCTTCACGGCCCGCTGCCGCTGACACCGCACGGTGACGACGCGCCCAGGGCCGGACGCTCTCGGCCCTGGGCGGAGGGAGCCCGAGGGGAGGGGCCTGTCTAGACTGCGCGACCATGACCATGGAAACGGTTCACCCCGACGCGTCCGCCCTCGGCGGCCCCGCTCTCTTCGACACCATGTCCACCATGCGCGCCATGCGCCGCCTCAAGCCGGACGCCGTACCGGACGAGACGATCGATCAGCTCATACAGGCCGCCGTGTGGGGACCCAGCGGCGGCAACATGCAGTGTTACGAGTACGTCGTGGTGACCGACCGTGAGGTGATGGCCCGGCTCGCGCCGCTGTGGAAGCGGTGCGTGGACTCCTACCTCGCGACGACCGGGAAGTACGCGCCCGAGGGCATGGACGAGGCGGCGTACGGGCGGATGGTGGCGGCGATCGAGTACCAGCGCGACCACTTCGCCGACACGCCCGCGCTGATCATTCCGTGCTACCGCTTCCCGGCGCCGCGGCTCGACGAGGAGGGCCTCATCGCCTCCGCGCAGGCGCTCGGCCCGGAGGCGAGCGAGCGGATGATGTCCTCTCAGACCCGCTTCCAGGCGCTGGCGGAGGGTTCCTGCGTCTACCCCGGCGTCCAGAACCTGCTGCTCGCGGCCCGGGGACTCGGCCTCGCGGCGAACATCACCATCTGGCACCTGTTCCTGGAGCAGGAGTGGAAGCAGGAGCTCGGCATCCCGGAGGACATGGCGACGTTCGCCGCCGTTCCGGTGGGGTGGCCGCAGGGCAACTTCGGACCGGTCCGGCGCCGCCCGGTGGCGGACGTCATCCACCGGAACCGCTGGTAGCGAGGGCGGGGCCGATCGGCCCATCGCACCCCCTGTCGGGTGATACCCCCCGTCACCCGACAGGCCCTAATTGCCCCTCAACTCCCTTACATTTACGGCCAGTTGTGCGACACGCCATGACGCGGCCGTCATTGTCATGCCCTTCTCACCTCGCTAGCCTGGGTGCGCTCGCAGCCCCTTGCGTCCTTCACCCCGGACCGGGGGCTTCTCTCTTCTCCTCCCGCGGATTTCCCCACAGATTCCCCACAGAGCAGGAGCACCCATGCCCAGAAGTCCCGTCGCCGCCCGCACCCGGGCCGGCGCGTCCGTGCTGGCGGCCCTCACGGTCACCGCGCTGGTCGCCACCGGCCGGCCGGCGACCGCCGCCCCCGCCCCGCCCACCGCCGAACCGCTGAACCGCGCCTTCGACCGGGCGGCCCGGGAGTACGGCGTACCGCGCGATCTGCTGGCCGCCGTCGGCTACGGCGAGAGCCGCCTCGACGGCCACGCGGGCAAGCCCAGCCAGGCGAACGGCTACGGGGTGATGCACCTGGCCAGCAACCCCGACAACCGCTCGCTGGAGAAGGCCGCGGCCCTGACCGGCGAACCGGCCGACCGGCTGCGCCGGGACACCGCGGCCAACATCCTCGGCGGCGCCGCCGTCCTGCGCGACCACGCCGACCGCCTCGGCCTGGACCGTACGGAGCGGCGGGACGTGAACGCCTGGTACCCGGCGGTCGCCGGGTACAGCGAGGCGGAGGGCCCGGCGGCGGCGCTCTACGCGGACACCGTGTTCACCTTCCTCGCCCAGGGCCTGACCGCGACGGCGCCCGGCGGCGAGAAGGTCCGGGTACCCTCCCGCCCGGTCGCCCCGGAGAAGGACGAGGTCTCCGCCGCCGGGGTCTACGCGCAGAGCCCCGACTACCCCTCGGCACTCTGGGTCCCCGCCTCCTCCCAGAACTACGCCACCGGCCGGACCGCGGCCATCAACAAGGTGGTCGTCCACGTCACGCAGGGCTCGTACGCCGGTTCCATCAGCTGGTTCCAGAACCCCGCGTCCCAGGTCAGCGCCCACTACGTGATCCGCTCATCGGACGGCGAGATCACCCAGACGGTCCGCGACGCCAACACCGCCTGGCACGCCCGCAGCGCCAACTCCTCGTCCATCGGTCTGGAGCACGAGGGGTGGGTCGACAACCCGGCCTGGTTCACCGACGCGATGTACCGCTCATCCGCCGCCCTGACCTCGCACCTCGCCGCGCGGTACGGCATCCCGAAGAACCGGACGCACATCGTCGGCCACAGCGAGGTCCCCGGCAACGACCACACCGACCCCGGGGTGCACTGGGACTGGAACTACTACATGCAGCTCGTCGGGGGCGGCTCCGGCACCCCCGGTGACAGCCTGACCTTCCCCTCGTACGCGGTCCAGCAGTCGGGCTCGTCGGGCCCACAGGTGAAGGCCGTCCAGCAGTTGCTCAACGCCCAGGGGTACGCGGCGGGCACCGCGGACGGCCTCTTCGGCCCCACCACCAAGAGCGCCACCCAGGCGTTCCAACGCGCCCGCTCCCTCACCGCCGACGGCGCGGTAGGCCCGAAGACCTGGACGGCCCTGCTCTCCGCCGGCACCACCCCCGCCCTCGCCCGCGGCGGCTCCGGCGACGCGGTGAAGCGCCTCCAGCGCTCCCTGACGGCGGCACTCGGCACCACGGTGAACGCCGACGGCAGCTTCGGCCCGACGACGGAGAGCGCGGTCCGCACCTACCAGACCAGCCGCGGCCTCAGCGTGGACGGCAAGGTGGGCCCGGCCACGTGGGGGGCGTTGCAGGCGGGGCGCTGAGCCGCATCGCCTACGGCTCTACGCGCGTGGTCCCGCACCTCCCGAGGTGCGGGACCACGTCTCGGCCGGTCAGGTCACGTCAGCGCTTCAGGCCGAAGGCCCTGATGATCTCCTGGTCCACGACGAGACCGCCGGGGCCCTTTGCGTGGGCCTTGAGCGAGACCGAGGTCGCGCCCTTGGCGGGGGTGCGGAACGTGGCGGTCCAGCGGCCCGACGCCTCTCTGCGCAGGTCCACCTTCGTCCAGTGCCGGCCGTCGTCGTAGCTCACCGACAGCGAGGCCTTGTCGGCCCTCACCGCGCCCGGCAGCCACTCCTGGGTGCCGGAGGAGAGGCCGATCTCGGTGCGGCGGCCGGAGCGGACGTCGCCGGCCAGGTCGGTGTCGACGGCGTAGTCGAGCTGGAGCAGCGGGATGTCGGCCTGGTACGGGCCGTCCGGGTCGAGCGCGCCTGAGACGAAGCCCCACTCGGTGTGTGTACGCGTGGAGGTCTTCCAGGTCTTCGCGTCCCGGGAAGAGTCGATGACCAGGCGGTACGGGAGCTTCTGCGGCGACAGGTCCCAGGCGTGGCCCGCCCTGCCCGCGCCCTTCTTGATCAACGTGTCGCCCTGGTGGAAGGCGTACGAGGTGGTGTCGTACTCGTCCTCGGGCATCGAGCCGGAGTGGCCCTCGCCCGCGTCCGTCCACGGGGTGATGTTGAACTGCACGTCGTTCGCGGCCGTGCGGAACGGGCCCCAGTAGCCGGTGCCCAGGCGCGGGCGGCTGACCGGGGCGAACCACTCGGCCCGGTAGTCCTTGCCCGGCCGGTAGTCCAGTTGGGCGCTGCGCATCTCGTGGGCCCGGTCGGACTGTTCGGCGTTGAGGACCGAGTGGTTCTCGTACCAGAAGGAGTCGCCGGGGAGGGGGTTGACCCATTCGGTGCGGGTGCCGGGGAACTTCTCGTACTCCTCGAAGCCGAGGCCGGGACCGTAGTCCGGGATGTCGTAGCGGTAGCCCGCCCCGATCACGGCCCGGTGGCCGTAGAAGGTGCTGGTCACCTTCGCCAGGTCACGGGTGGAGGGGGTGAAGGCCAGGGAACGGTCCGGGATGGTGCCGTCGTGGCGGTCGACCAGGTCGTAGACGTAGGACGCGAACTTCTTCTGGTCGACGGTCACCTTCCTGCCGCGCTGGGCGGCCCGGATCAGGGTGTCGCCCGCGAGCCGCTGGACCGAGGCGACCGGGATCGTGGACTCGTCGCCGTACGGCACGTAGGACTCCATGGCGCGGCCCCGGCCGTCGTGGACGACGAGCAGCGCCTTGGCTCCGGCGGCCACGGCGGCGGCCAGCCGGTCGGCGGGGGCGACCGTGTCGCTGCGGGTGACGACCACGGCCTTGCCCCGCGCGTTCAGGCCCTGGTAATCGGCGGCCGCGCCCTGGCCCGCGTACACAGCGGTCAGCCGCTGCTCGCTGTCCTCGGCGACGACCGAGCCGCTCTGGACGGTGACCGGGACGTCGTGGCCGTCGGCGGTGACGTCGATCAGCTCCTGGCCCTGGCGCCAGCGGGTGAGGAAGCTGAAGCTGCCCTCCTTGACCTTCTTGGTCGGGCTTGCCCACAACTGGTCGTAGGTGAGCGGGATTTGGTACGCGTCGCGCTGGACCGTGCCGTCCGGAGCCGTGCGCGCCATGTCGTAGCGGAGCTGGCGGGTCTCGGTCTCCTTCGGGGTGCGCACGCTCACCTTGCGGGCCTTGGAGGCGTCGAGAGTGACCGTGGCGGACTCGGTGAGGATCGTTTCCGGAGCCGCGAGGAAGGCGACGGCCTGGGAGTCCGGGCGGTCGCCGTCGATGTCGACGGAGGCCCAGGCGGTGTAGTTGCCGGGCGGCAGGCGCAGGGTGGTGTCCCCGGTGACCTGGACGAGGCCGAGTTGCGGGTCGCCCAGTTCGGCGAGGACGACCACGCCGTCCATCGGCTCGCCCGCGCGGTCGCGGAGCTTCAGCGTCAGGTCGTGCAGCTCCTTCTCCTTGGTGAGCGCGAAGCCGGTGTGCGCGACGGTGGTGCCCGACGCGTCGGTGGCGGTGACCTGGCCGGAGAACGTGGTGTCGTTCGCGACCTTCGCCGGGTCCAGGGAGAGGGCTGCCTCGGCCGTGGAGCCTGCCGGGACCGTCAGCGTGGAGGTGGACAGCGTGTAGGCCGCCTCCTCGGTGTCCGTGGCCAGGTCGAGGGTGATGTCCGTATCACCCGTGTTGCGGTAGGTGATCGTGCGTTCGGCGACCGGGTCGGAGGGGCTGTGCGGCCAGTCGTACGAGGCGACCTGGACCGAGCCCGTGGCCTCGACCGTCGTGTCGATCGCCGCCTTCACATCGAGCCGGCCCACGCCTTGCTCGTACGGGGTGTACGCGTCGAGCTTCGTGGAGGAGGTCATCAGCGCGTCCTTGATGCGCTGACCGGTCCAGTCGGGGTGACGCTGCTTCAGAATGGCTGCCGCGCCCGCGACATGGGGCGTCGCCATTGAGGTACCGGACATCGAGCGGTACGGCCCTTCGGCGCCCGGAACGGACTGTGACGCGGCCGCGTTGATGTCGACGCCGGGGGCCGAAAGGTCCGGCTTCAGGCCGTGCGAGCGGACCAGCGGGCCCATGGAGGAGAAGCTCGCGCGGGCGTCCTCCTTGTCGACGGCGGCGATGGTGAGCGCCTTCTCCGCCGAGCCGGGCGAGCCGATCGTGCCCGCCCCGTACGCGTTGCCCGCGGCGATCACGAAGAGCGGACCGCCGTCCGCCGAGAGGGAGTCGACCGCCTGGGACATCGGGTCGCCGCCGTCGTCCGGCACCGGGGAGCCCAGGCTCATGGAGACGACGTCGGCCCCTTCGGCCGTCGCCCACTCCATGGCCTCGATGATCCCGGAGTCCGCGCCGGACCCCTCGTCGCTGAGCACCTTGCCGACGAGCAGGCCGGCCGCCGGGGCGACCCCCTTGTTGGCGCCGTCGGACGCGGCGCCCGAACCGGCGATGGTGGAGGCGACATGCGTACCGTGGCCGTTGCGGTCCTCCACCTCCTCGCCGGGGATGAAGCTGCGGGAGCCGACGATCCGGTCCTTGACGTCCGGGTGGCCGGCGTCGATACCGGTGTCCAGGACGGCGACCTTGGTGCCCTTCCCGTCGAACCCGGCGGCCCACGCCCGCGGGGCGTTGACCTGCGGCACCGAATCGGCCAGCAGGGCCTCGGAGCGGCCGTCCAGCCAGAGTTTCGCGATCCCGCTGTCGAGCGAACGGGCCCCAGTTGTACGGGTGATGGCGTCCCAGAACGTCCGCGCGTCGCCCTTGTCCGCCTGGAGCGCGGCACCCTGGATCGAGGTGAGGGCACGGGTCTTCTTCGCGCCGCGCGGGGCGGCGGGCAGCGCCCTCCCCTTCGCGGCCGGGTAGGTCGCGATCAGCGGGACGGAACCGGTGCCCTCGTCGTCGTACCCCATCCGCACCAGGGCCGAGACGTTGAAGAGCCGCCGGTCCAGCCTGCCCGCCGCGAGGAGTGCGGTGGCCTCGTCGGGCAGGACGTGGATGTCACCGCCCGCCTGCTGGACCCGGACCCCGCCGCTCGCCCCGTCGGGGCGGTCCACGGTGACGGTGTCCTGGTCGCCGGGCCCGTCCACGTACCGGACGACATCCCCGGTGATGAGGGTGACCGTGCGTATCTCGGAGCGCGGGGCGTCGGTGCGGGTGGCCGCGGGGGCCGCCCCTGCGGTGCCCGCGAAGGGGACCAGCAGGCCGCCCAGGAGCGCGGCCGAGGTGGCCAGGAGGAGGGCCCGGCGTCCTGGGCGCGCGCATCTCGCCCGGCCGGGAACGGAGGAGGGGGAAGAAGTCATGCAGCTGATCTACCGGTTGACCCGGGGTGTCCGCTGCGTTCGGCGTGGGCGGGAAACCGCCGTGGCGGCTAACCGCCCTGCGTGGACCAGGTGTTTCAGGCCACCGAGGCGAGCGGTTGTCCGCTGCTGTCGTGGTGGATGGGGGTATGGGCCCCGGTGAGCGGCACACCGCTGCCGCCGCGCCGGACCGCGACGATCTCGGCGGCGATGGAGAGGGCCGTCTCCTCCGGCGTACGGGCTCCGAGGTCGAGGCCGATCGGCGAGTGGAGGCGGGCCAGTTCGCGGTCGGTGAGGCCGACCTCGCGCAGCCGGTCGTTGCGGTCCAGGTGCGTGCGGCGCGAACCCATCGCGCCGACGTAGGCGACCGGGAGGCGCAGGGCGGCCTCCAGCAGCGGGATGTCGAACTTGGCGTCGTGGGTGAGGACGCAGAGCACCGTACGGGCGTCGGTGGCGGTCTCCGCGAGGTAGCGGTGCGGCCAGTCGACGACGATCTCGTCGGCCTCGGGGAAGCGGGCGGCGGTGGCGAAGACGGGTCGGGCGTCGCAGACGGTGACCCGGTAGCCGAGGAACTTCCCGGCGCGCACGAGGGCGGCCGCGAAGTCGATCGCGCCGAACACGATCATGCGGGGCGGCGGCACGCTGGACTCGACCAGGAGCTGGATCGGCCGGCCGCAGCGGGAGCCCTCCGCGCCGATGGCGAGCGGGCCGGTGCGGCCCGCGTCCAGCAGGGCCCGGGTCTCGGCCGCGGCGGTCCGGTCCAGCGCCGGGTGGCCGCCGAGCCCGCCCTCGTGACTCCCGTCGGGCCGGACCAGGAGCGGGAGGCCGAGCAGCTCCTCGGGACCCTCCGTGACGCGGGCCAGGGCGGCCGCCGCCCCCTCGGCGGCGGCCGCGAGCGCCGCGGCGAACACCGGGCGGGCGGGATCGTCCACCCGTACCGGTGTGACCAGGATGTCGATGACGCCACCGCAGGTCAGGCCGACCGCGAAGGCGTCCTCGTCGCTGTAGCCGAAGCGCTCGCGGACGGATCGACCGTCCTGGAGGGCCTGTTGGCACAGTTCGTACACCGCGCCCTCCACACATCCGCCGGAGACCGAGCCGATGGCCGTTCCGTCGGCGTCGACGGCGAGGGCGGCACCCGGCTGCCGGGGCGCGCTGCCGCCGACCGCCACCACGGTGGCGACGGCGAACGCGCGTCCCTGCGAGACCCACCGGTGAAGCTCTTCGGCGATGTCCAGCATGGCGACTCTCCTTAGGTGAGGGAGGGGTTGGTGGGCCGGCGTCAGTGGACGCCGAGCCAGCTCTCGATCGGGTTGAGGGCGAAGAAGACGATGAAGATCACCGTCAGCCCCCACATGAAGGCCCCGACCTCACGGGCCCGGCCCTGGGCGAGCTTGATGGCGGAGTACGCGATGACACCCGCGGCGACACCGGTGGTGATGGTGTACGTGAAGGGCATCAGGACCACGGTCAGGAAGACCGGGATGGCGACGGAACGGTCGCTCCAGTCCACGTGCCGGGCGTTCTGCATCATCATCGCGCCGATGACGACGAGGGCGGCCGAGGCCACCTCGGTCGGCACGATCGCGGTGAGCGGGGTGAAGAAGAGGCAGGCGGCGAAGAAGAGGCCGGTGACGGCGGAGGCCAGCCCGGTCCGGGCCCCCTCGCCGACTCCGGTGGCCGATTCGACGAAGACCGTCTGGCCGGAGCCGGAGGCGACACCGCCGATGACACCGCCGGCGCCGTCGATGAACAGCGCCTTGGACAGGCCCGGCATACGGCCCTTGTCGTCGGCGAGCTTGGCCTCGGTGCCGACGCCGATGATGGTGGCCATCGCGTCGAAGAAGCCGGCCAGCACCAGGGTGAAGACGATCATGCCGACGGTCATCACACCGACGTCGCCCCAGCCGCCGAACTCGACGTTGCCGAAGAGCGAGAAGTCGGGGGTGGAGACCGCGCTGCCCTCCAGGGCGGGCGGGCCGCTGCTCCACGCCTTCGCGGGGATGTCGACGATCGCGTTGATGACCAGCGCCACCAGCGTGCCGACGATGATGCCGATCAGGATCGCGCCGGGGATGTTGCGCGCCTGGAGCATGAAGATCAGGAGCAGGGTCACGCAGAAGATCAGGACGGGCCAGCCGGCGAGTTCACCGGCCGGGCCGAGGGAGACGGGGGTCGCCGCGCCCTGGTGGACGAAGCCGGCCTTGTAGAGGCCGATGAGGGCGATGAAGAGCCCGATGCCCATGGTGATGCCGTGCTTGAGCGCGAGCGGGATCGCGTTCATGATCATCTCGCGGAGGCCGGTGACCACCAGGAGGCAGATCACCACACCGTAGATCACACACATGCCCATGGCCTGCGGCCAGGTCATGTTCGGCGCGACCTGCGAGGCGAGCACGCCGGAGACGCTGAGTCCGGCGGCGAGCGCCAGGGGCACCTTGCCGACGAAGCCCATGAGCAGGGTCGTCGCCGCCGCCGCGAAAGCGGTCGCGGTGATCAGGCCCGGCTGGCTGAGGAGGTTGCCGTTGACGTCCTCCCCGCCGAGGATCAGCGGGTTGAGCAGCAGGATGTACGCCATGGCCATGAAGGTCGTGACGCCGCCGCGCACCTCGCGCGCGACCGTGGAGCCTCGTTCGGATATGTGGAAGTACCGGTCGAGCCATGATCTTCCGGCGGGGACGCGCGAGGCGGGGCCCGCGGCCTCCGCGCTGGTCTTCGGTTCCACTGACTGCTGGGTCATGATGCCTGACTCCCAAGGTTCACAGGGGCACCCGCTTGGAGATTCCTGAATGCGGGATTTGGGATGACTGCGTCGGCTGCACGACCCGGGGACGGCCGGGACGAACTGTTGAAGCAGATACGGATGTGCCGGAGGCACGCGTTGATCCGTGAGGCGCTGCCGTGCGCCGGCGTGCGCTGCCGTTCTGTGACGGCGTGCGCTGCTGTTGGTGCCGGCACACGGCGAAGAACCGCGAGCGGTGCGGTGCTTGGTGTCTCCGGGCGGTGCGGGATGCGGAAAAGTGTGACGTTCTCGGCTCAGCACACCGCCCGGAGAGTTCGGGGGGGGGACCGCTCGGAGGCGGCGGGGCCGGGGATCACCCGGTCCCGCCTCTCTCAGGTACCGGTGAGGTGCTCGGGGCGTACCGGGGTCCTGTTGAGCTCCAGGCCCGTCGCGTTCCGGATCGCCGCGAGGACGGCCGGGGTGGACGACAGGGTGGGGGCCTCGCCGATGCCGCGCAGCCCGTACGGGGCGTTCTCGTCGGCGAGTTCGAGCACGTCGACGGGGATGGTCGGCGTGTCGAGGATGGTGGGGAGGAGGTAGTCCGTGAAGGAGGGGTTGCGCACCTTCGCGGTCTTCGGGTCGACGATGATCTCCTCCATCACGGCGACGCCCATGCCCTGGAGGGTGCCGCCCTGGATCTGGCCGAGCACCGAGAGCGGGTTGAGCGCCTTGCCGACGTCCTGGGCGCAGGCCAGTTCGATGACCTTGACCAGGCCGAGCTCGGTGTCGACCTCGACGACCGCGCGGTGCGCTGCGAAGGAGTACTGGACGTGGCCGTTGCCCTGTCCGGTGCGCAGGTCGAACGCCTCGGTGGGCCGGTGGCGCCACTCCAGCTCGATGTCGATCGCCTCGTCCTCCAGGACCTCGGCCACATCGGCCAGCACCTCGCCGCCGTCGGTGACGACCTTGCCGCCCTCCAGGAGGAGTTCGGCGGTGGCCCAGGCCGGGTGGTAGGTGCCGAACTTGGTGCGGCCGAGCTCCAGGACCTTCTCCCGTACGGCTTCGCAGGAGTTCTTGACCGCGCCGCCGGTGACGTACGTCTGGCGGGAGGCCGAGGTGGATCCGGCGGAGCCGACGCGGGTGTCGGCGGGGTGGATGGTGACCTGGTTGACCCCGAGTTCGGTACGGGCGATCTGGGCGTGGACCGTGACGCCGCCCTGGCCGACCTCGGCCATCGCGGTGTGGACGGTGGCGACCGCCTCACCGTTGATGACCTCCATCCGCACGCGGGCGGTGGAGTAGTCGTCGAAGCCCTCGGAGAAGCCGACGTTCTTCAGGCCGACCGCGTAGCCGATGCCGCGCACGACACCTTCGCCGTGGGTGGTGTTGGAGAGTCCGCCGGGCAGTGCGCGCACGTCGATGGAGGTGCCCTCGCTGCCCGCCGCCAGCCACTGCTGCTCGGGCGGCAGCGGCCGGGACTTGACCCGGCGCAGCAGCTCGGCCACCGGGGCCGGCGAGTCGCAGGGCTGGCCGGTGGGCAGCAGGGTGCCCTGTTCCATGGCGTTGAGCTGCCGGAACTCGACCGGGTCCATGTCCAGCTTCGCGGCGAGCTTGTCCATCTGCGCCTCGTAGGCGAAGCACGCCTGGACCGCGCCGAAGCCGCGCATCGCGCCGCAGGGCGGGTTGTTGGTGTAGAGCGCGACCGCCTCGATGTCGACGTCCTCGATGACGTACGGGCCGACCGAGAGCGAGGAGGCGTTGCCGACGACCGCCGGGGAGGCGGAGGCGTAGGCGCCGCCGTCCAGGACGATGCGGCACTTCATGTGCGTGAGCTTGCCGTCCTTGGTGGCGCCGTGCTCGTAGTGGAGCTTGGCCGGGTGCCGGTGGACGTGGCCGAAGAAGGACTCGAACCGGTTGTAGACGATCTTGACGGGCTTGCCGGTGCGGAGCGCCAGCAGGCAGGCGTGGATCTGCATCGAGATGTCCTCGCGGCCGCCGAAGGCCCCGCCGACGCCGGAGAGCGTCATGCGGACCTTGTCCTCGGGCAGGCCGAGGACGGGGGCGATCTGGCCGAGGTCCGAGTGCAGCCACTGGGTGGCGACGTACAGCTCGACGCCGCCGTCCTCGGACGGGACCGCGAGACCGGACTCGGGGCCGAGGAAGGCCTGGTCCTGCATGCCGAAGGTGTACTCGCCGGTGACGATGACGTCGGCCCGCTTGGCGGCCTCGTCGGCGTCGCCGCGGATGATCGGCTGGCGGTGCACGATGTTGGGGTGCGGGACATGGCCGATGTGGTGGTCGTCGCGCCCCTCGTGCACGAGCACGGCGTCGGGCGCGGTCGCCGAGGCCTCGTCCGTGATGAGCGGCAGCTCGCGGTACTCGATCTTGATCTTGGCGGCGGCGCGGCGCGCGGTCTCCGGGTGGTCGGCGGCGACGATGGCGACCGGCTCACCGTGGTGGCGGACCTTGCCGTGAGCGAGAACGGGCGTGTCCTGGATCTCCAGGCCGTAGTTCTTCATCTCGGCCGGGAGGTCGTCGTACGTCAGCACCGCGTAGACGCCGGAGGTCGCCAGCGCCTCCGAGGTGTCGATGGAGACGATCTCGGCGTGCGCGACGGTGGAGCGCAGCGTCTGGCCCCACAGCATGTCCTCGTGCCACATGTCGGAGGAGTACGCGAACTCGCCGGTGACCTTGAGGGTGCCGTCGGGGCGGAGCGTGGACTCGCCGATGCCGCCCTTGGTGGGGGAACCCTGGGTGATCTTGGTGGGCGTTCCGGCCGGTACGGTCCGGGCCTGGGGCACCGTGGCCTCGGGGCGCGTGGTGGCTTCGGGGTGCGTCGTCATGACTGGACCGCCTCTTCCTGGCGGGCGGCCGCGAGGCGCACCGCGTCGAGGATCTTCTCGTAACCCGTGCAGCGGCACAGGTTGCCGGAGAGCGCCTCGCGGATGTCCTGGTCGGACGGGGAGGGGGTGTTCTCCAGCAGTTCGTCGGCGGCGACCAGCAGGCCGGGGGTGCAGAAGCCGCACTGGACGGCTCCGGCGTCGATGAACGCCTGCTGGATCGGGGAGAGCTCGACGGCCTCGCCGGTCTGGCTGTCGGTCGGCTTGGACTGCCAGCGCTTGGCGGCGTCCAGCGTGGTGCCGCAGGCGCCGGAGGCGCAGCCGCCACCGGGGTGGGCGTCCTCGCGGTGCTTGGCGTAGTCGGCCAGCCCCTCGACGGTGACGACCTCGCGGCCCTCGACCTGGCCGGCGGCGACGAGGCAGGAACAGACCGGGACGCCGTCCAGGCGGACCGTGCAGGACCCGCACTCACCCTGCTCGCAGGCGTTCTTGGAACCGGGCAGCCCCATACGCTCACGCAGCACGTAAAGAAGGGACTCGCCCTCCCACACGTCGTCGGCTTCCTGCGGACGGCCGTTGACCGTGAAATTGACTCGCATGGTTACGCAGCTCCTTCCAGCGTGCGGCCCGCGCCGCGGTACTGCTCCCAGGTCCAGCCGAGCGTGCGGCGGGCCATGATGCCGACCGCGTGCCTGCGGTACTTCGCCGTGCCCCGTACGTCGTCGATCGGGTTGCAGGCGCCCGAGGCGAGGGCGGCGAACTGCTTGGCGATGGCGGGGGTGATGATCTTGCCGCTCTCCCAGAACCCGCCCTCTTCGAGTGCGGCGTTCAGGAAGGCCTCGGCCTCCTTGGCCCGGACGGGCGTCGGGGCGGCGGAGCCGATGCCGGTGCGCACGGTGCGGGTCTCGGGGTGCAGGGCGAGGCCGAAGGCGCAGACGGCGATGACCATCGCGTTGCGGGTGCCGACCTTGGAGTACTGCTGGGGCCCGTCGGCCTTCCTGATGTGCACGGCGCGGATCAGCTCGTCCGGCGCCAGGGCGTTGCGCTTGACGCCTGTGTAGAAAGCGTCGATGGGAATCAGCCGCGTTCCGCGTACGGATTCGGCCTCCACCTCGGCCCCCGCGGCGAGCAGCGCCGGGTGGGCGTCACCGGCGGGCGACGCGGTGCCCAGGTTGCCTCCGACACCGCCGCGGTTGCGGATCTGCGGGGAGGCGACGGTGTGCGAGGCGAGCGCCAGGCCCGGCAGCTCGGTGCGCAGGTGATCCATGATGGCGCTGTACGGCACCGAGGCGCCGAGCCGTACGCTCTCCTGGCCCACCTCCCACTCGGTCAGCTCATCGATGCGGTTCAGGTCCAGGAGGTACTCGGGCCGCCGGTGGTCGAAGTTGATCTCGACCATCACATCCGTGCCGCCCGCGATGGGCACAGCCGTGGGGTGCTCGGCCTTGGCGGCGAGCGCCTCCTCCCAGCTGGCGGGGCGAAGGAAGTCCATGAGTGGCTCTCTTCTTCTCAATCGGGTCGTACACCGGGGCTGGGGACGGCCGGCCCTCGTCTGCCTCGTGTGGCTCGTTCATGTGGTGTTCATGTGGTGTGTGGCCCAGTACACAAGCCAGGACCCGGTGGGTGCAGTCACCGAAACACTGAAGGAGTTGGCTGGTCTCCGTCCTCGTCTTGTAGATTCGAACGAATGGCGGGTATCAGTAACCTCGCCGCAATTCACAGGTACCCGTTCACCCCTGTGGTCCCCCACCCCTTCCCCCCTTCCTTCACCCACCTGCTCACCCCTACGGAAAGATCGGCGGCGACGAGATGCGGCTGCGCGCACTGCTGGAGACCGATGCGCTGGGCCTGCGGCTGCTCGGCGGCGACGACGAGCTGGACCGCACGGTCCGGGGCGTCATGACGACCGACCTGCGTGACCCCAGCCGCTACCTCTCCGGCGGCGAGCTGGTGCTGACGGGGCTCGCCTGGCGCCGGGACGCGAGCGACTCCGAGCCGTTCGTCCGGATCCTGGCGGGCGCCGGGGTGGCCGGGCTCGCGGCGGGCGAGGCGGAGCTCGGCGACATCCCCGCCGACCTGGTGGAAGCGTGCGTCCAGCACCGCCTGCCGCTCTTCGCCGTGAACGAGACCGTGGCGTTCGCAACGATCACCGAACACGTCGTACGCCAGGTCTCCGGCGAGCGGGCGGGCGACCTGGCGGCCGTGGTGGACCGGCACCGCCGGCTGATGACCTCGGGCCCGGCGGGCGGCGGCCCCGAGGTGGTCCTGGACCTCCTCACCTCCGACCTGGACCTGCGGGCCTGGGTCCTGTCCCCCACCGGCCGCCAGATCGCCGGGGCGGGCGCCCCGCTGCCCGGTCCGCTGGGCGCGGCGCTGGCCGGGCACCACCTGGCGGCGACCCGCACCGGGCGCCGGGGGCCCTACCGGGCGGCCGTCGCCGGTTCGACGTATTCGCTCTTCCCGATCCGCAACGCCGGCCGGGGCGCGGTCCCGGCCGCCCGGGACGTCCGGGAGTCGGTGCTCTCCGACTGGCTGCTCGCCGTGGAGGCGGACGCCTCGGACTGGCCCGCCGCCCGGCTCGACCTGCTCCAGGGCGTCACCCAGCTGATCGCGGTGGAGCGTGACCGCCGTGACGCGGCCCGTACGGTACGCCGCCGGCTCGCCCAGGAGGTCCTGGAGCTGGTCCAGGCGGGCGCGGCTCCCGCCGAGATCGCCGCCCGGCTCCGGGTCGCCGCCCCGGTCCTCCTGCCGGGCCTGGGGGCGGCCCCGCAGTGGCAGGTCGTGGTGGCCCGGGTCGACTGGACCGCCCCGGGCACGGCGGGAGGGGCGGGCGTCCCGGGCGACATCGCGGGCGGCCCGGTCGCCCAGGCCCTGCTGGAGGAGATCCTCGTCGACCCGGCGGTCAGCGGCCCCGACTCCGCCGACCGCATCGCCGTCGCCCATACGGGCGAGGAGGCCATCGCCCTCGTACCGCTCCCGGCCGTGCCCGCCTCCCTCCCTGAGACGGCAGGCGGCCCCACCGACAACGCCGCCAACGCCGACGACCACGACCCCGACCACGCCGCCAACGCGGCCGGCACCGCCGAGGCGCCGGAGACCGGGAAAGGGCCGGAGGCCGGCAAGGCGTCACCGACCGACGAAGCCCCGGCCCAGGACCCCGCGCTGCACGCCGACGCGCTGCTCGCCTCCGTACGCGAACCGCTCTCGGCGGGCCTCGCCGACGACGGGCGGCTGACACTGGGTGTCAGCGCGGCCGTGCACTCGGCCGAAGGGCTGCGCGGCGCGCTGGAGGAGGCCCGGCACGCCCGCCGGGTGGCGGCGGCCCGGCCGGGCCGGGTGTGCGCGGCCGGCCATCACGAGCTGGCCTCGCACGTGCTGCTGCTGCCGTTCGTCCCCGACGACGTCCGCCGCGCCTTCACCGCCCGGCTGCTGGACCCGCTGCGCGACTACGACCGGCGCCACCGCGCGGAGCTGATCGAGACGCTGGAGGCCTTCCTGGACTGCGACGGCTCCTGGACCCGCTGCGCGGCCCGGCTGCACCTCCACGTCAACACCCTGCGCTACCGCGTCGGGCGGATCGAGCAGTTGACGGGCCGTGACCTCTCGCGCCTGGAGGACAAGCTCGACTTCTTCCTCGCCCTGCGCATGAGCTGACCCGTGCGCCCCACCGGGCGCCGGTGAGCTCTCTCCGTTTGTGAATTCCTTCACCTGACATCAGTCGGACCCCTTGGCCCGGCGTGCCATTCCGTGCTGAGATTCGGCGGTACTCAACAGCACAATGGCGCGCTCGGGGAGGGCAATGTGGCGGATACCGCCATGTCTGGTTCCGGAACGACAGCAGATGACGATCCGCCGCTCCAGACAGCGGTATGGCGGCTGCGGTCCCGCGCCTGCTGGGCGGATGCCGCCGCCCTGCTGGAGCCGCACGCGGCGGGCGACCCGGCGGCGGCGATCCAGCGCACCGCCCTGCTGACCGAGCGCTGTCTCTACACCGGAGAGGGCTGGACCGACGCCGAGGACGCCCTGCGCTCGGCGGAGGCGCTGGCCCGCACCGACGACGAGCGCGGCGGGGCCGCCTGCGAGCGGGGCCATCTGGCCTACGCCTCGACCCTGCTGGGCGTACGGGACCGGGCGGACGAGGCGAGCGTGGCGCTGAGCAGGGCGGCGGCGCTGCTGGCGCCCACAGCCCCCGGACGGCCGCTGCTGGACTTCCGGCGCGGACTGATCGCCCAGTACATCGCGGACTCCCCGCAGTCGGCGCGGGCGGCGTACCGCCGGGCGCACGCCGGGGCGGCCGCGCGCGGCGACGAGCTGCTGCTCTCCTTCACCTGGCGCCACCTCGCCTCCCTGGCGCTCCAGGAGGGTGAACTGGCCGAGGCGCGGCACGGTTTCGCGGAGTCGCTGCGGATCCGCGAGGAGCTGGGCTACCTGGTCGGTACGGCCCCGGCGCTGATCTCCCTGGCGGAGGCGGAGCCCGAGCCGGAGGCGGCCCGGCTGCGTGCGGAGGCGGGGCGGCTGTTCCGGCTGCTCGGCGGGGTGCCGACGTGGCTGGCGCCGCACATCGGCGTCCCGGGGCCGCGGCCGGCGGCGGCCACCTGAGGACTTCTCCCCGCGCGGGCGGTCAGCCGTCCGCGCCGGTGAAGTGTTCCCGTACGAGGGCCTGGACGACGGCCAGGTCCTGCGCGATCAGCGCGTCGAGCAGCGCGGTGTGCTCGGCGGCGTCCGCCAGCAGGTCGGCCCGGCGGGTGGCGGGACCGGCGACCAGCGGCCACTGCGAACGGCGGTGCAGCTCGTCGGCGATCGTGACCAGTTGCTCGTTGCCCGCCAGGGTGAGGACCGCGCGGTGGAAGGCCCGGTCGCACTCGGCGTAGCTCGCCCGGTCGCCCACCGCCGCCGCCGTGACCGTCGCGTCGGCCAGCGGGCGCAGCGCGCACCACCGTTCCGCCGGGACGGTGCGGGCCAGCCGGAGCATCACCGGTACCTCGATCAGGGCCCGTACCTCGGCCAGCTCCGCCAGCTCACGGGGCCCGCGCTCGCTGACCCGGAAGCCGCGGTTCGGCACCACCTCGACGGCGCCCTCGGTGGCCAGTTGCTGCATCGCCTCGCGCACCGGGGTCGCGGAGACCCCGAAACGGGCGCCGAGCACGGGGGCGGAGTAGACCTGGCCGGGGGTCAGCTCGCCGTCGACGAGCGCGGCGCGCAGGGCCGCCAGGATCTGGCCCCGGACGGAGTGACGGATCACACGCGGGGCGGGCGGCTCGCTGTGGGTGTGCTCACCACGGGCACGGTCCACGCCGCCGGCCCGGTCCGCGTCCTGCGGACGGCCCACGCACATCTGTTCGGGTACCCGGCCGGTCGCCGGGGTGCCCGCGTGCGCGCCGGGTCCGTACGGCGGCCGTACGCCCCCTCGCGCGCTGCTCTGCTCCACCCGGGCCTCCTAGGGGCGTCCTGCGGGCCGGGTCGCGTGCGCCCGGCCCCCCGTGCACGATAGAGCCAGGAGGCTGCAGTTCAAACATCGATCGCATCGGGTAAGGTAAGCCTTACCTCAAACGATCCCGATTCGGCGGTCCCTGAATGACGCTCACCCCGCTGCTCGCCGGCGCCGCGACGTCCCCCGTGACGGCCGCGTACGCACGCCTGACCGAGGTCTTCCCCGGGCTGCGCGCCGAGGTGCTCGACGAGGGCGCGCCGGCCCCCTCGGGCGCCGGCTGGGTCGGCGCGGCCGAGCTGGCCGCCGGCGGGCCGGCCGTGGACGCCTTCCTGGCCTGGGACGACGCCCAGGTGCTCCGGGACTACGGACAGCAGGCCCGCCCCGACGTGGTGGCCAGCTTCGGCCTCCACCGGTACGCCTGGCCCGCCTGCCTGCTGGTGACCGTGCCCTGGTTCCTGCACCGCCGGGTGCCGCGCGTCCCCGTCGAGGACGTCGCCTTCCAGCGGGCGCTGGGACACCTCACCGTGCGGGTCCGCGCGTTCGCCTGCCTGCCGGACGACCCGGCCGCGTCCCTGCCCGGCGCCCGGGTGGTCCCGGACGAGGCGGCGCTGCGGGCCGAGGTGCTGGCGGCCCTCACCGAACACCTGGAGCCGGTGCTGACGGGGTTCGGGCCGCGCATGCGGCGAGGGAAGCGGGCGCTGTGGGGGATGGCGACGGACGAGATCGTCGAGGGCCTCTGGTACATCGCGCATCTGCTCGGCGAGGAGCGCCGCGCCATGGCCGAGCTGGAGCTGCTGCTCCCCGGCACCACGAAGCCCTACGTCGGCAGCGCGGGCTTCCGCGAGCTGACCGGGCCCGAGGGGCAGCCGCTGCCGACCCGGGACCGGGCGAGCTGCTGCCTCTTCTACACCCTGCGCCCCGAGGACACCTGTGTGACCTGCCCGCGCACCTGTGACGCGGACCGGGTCCGGAAGCTCGCCACCGCTTCCTGATCCGCCCGGCATCCACACCGCCCGTCCGGATGACGTGGAATCGAACGCAACTCGGCTTCCCCACCTGTCAGTTCGAGAAGATTCCACCCATCGATAAGCTCTCCCACCCCCATGGCGTGCTCTTGTCCCGAAACCCCCGGAGCGGGACGGGAATTCCGTCACGATGGCGCACGAAACGCCCTACGTGACGCAAGGGACCGCGCATGAGACTGACCGACATATCGCTTGACTGGCTGCTTCCGGGCGCCGTGCTGCTCGTGGGAGTCATGGCGGCGGTGACGGTGGTCGCACGCGGCAAGCGTGCCGCCGGCAAGGCCGCGGCCGACGACTCCTGGGAACGCAGCGAGGAGCGCCGCCGGCGCAAGGAAGCGCTGTACGCCACCGCCAGTTACGTCCTGCTGTTCTGCTGCGCGGCCGTCGCCGCCGCGCTCTCCTTCCACGGGCTCGTCGGCTTCGGCCGGCAGAACCTGAGTCTGAGCGGCGGCTGGGAGTACCTGGTGCCGTTCGGACTGGACGGTGCCGCGATGTTCTGTTCCGTGCTGGCCGTACGGGAGGCGAGCCACGGAGACGCGGCGCTCGGCTCCCGGCTGCTGGTGTGGACGTTCGCCGGGGCCGCCGCCTGGTTCAACTGGGTGCATGCCCCGCGGGGCATGGACCACGCGGGTGCTCCGCACTTCTTCGCGGGGATGTCCCTCTCGGCCGCGGTGCTCTTCGACCGCGCCCTGAAGCAGACCCGCCGGGCCGCGCTGCGCGAACAGGGCCTGGTGCCCCGTCCGTTGCCGCAGATCCGCATCGTCCGCTGGCTGCGGGCGCCTCGGGAGACCTTCGGCGCCTGGTCGCTGATGCTCCTCGAAGGCGTACGCACGCTGGACGAGGCGGTCGACGAGGTGCGGGAGGACCGCAAGGAGCAGGAGCAGGACCGGATCCGCCGCAGAGAGCAGGCGAAGCTGGACCGGGCCCGCATCAAGGCCCTGAACCGGCAGAACCGGGCCTGGGGGCGCGGCCGCCTCGGCCACCAGGTGGACGTCCAGGCCCTCGCCCCGGCCTCGGGAGGCACGGCGCCGCCCGTCGCGGAGCCCGCCATAGCGGAGCCGGGTCAGCTGCCTCTGCGACCCCGGCCATCCCTGCAAGCCGTCGGCCCGAAGCAGCCGGCGGACGGTTCGAGCTCGAAGAGCCTTGGCCCTTCGAACCCGGGAAGTGACGCACGGACGGTCGACCTCACCGCTGAGGACGACACCCAGGCACTCCCCCGGCTCGACTCGCTGGAACAGAAACTGAAGGACCTGGAGCAGCAGTACACGGGGGCATGACCCGTGCGTACGGCGGTGAGAGGCCTGAACAGCCTTACCGAAAAGGGCCGTTCAGGCGCTCTCACCGCGCAGCTCGAACCAGACCACCTTCCCCAGGGCCCGCGCCTCGACCCCCCACGCGTCGGCCAGACTCCGCACCAGGATCAGCCCCCTGCCGTGCGTACCGTCGTCGGCGTTCGGTACGTACGGCGCGGGCAGGTCCGCCTCGAAGTCCTGCACCTCCACCCGGAGCGCCGCGGGGGTCGCCGTCGCGGTGACCACCGCCCCGTGCCGGGTGTGGATCAGCGCGTTGGTCACCAGCTCGCTCAGCAGCAGCTCCGCCGCCTCCACCTGTTCGGGTCCGGAGCGGTGGCGCAGGAACTCCCGCAGCTCGCGCCGGACCTCCCCCACCGCCGACCGTTCCGTATGGCCGACCCTGCGGTGCATCCGGGCCGGCTGCTGCGGCGCCCCGCCCGGTCTGCGCCCCTGCGGGCCGCGCCCCTCGCCGGCCTGAGACCTCTTCTGACGCTTCACCGTTTCCCCCGCCCGCACAGCGATCGGACCTCCTTCGTCCCGGCCGTCCGTCGAACGGCCTCACGGGATGCATGCCCCTGTACGCACACGGTCACGCTTACCGGGCCCGACGGGAAGGGCACCGGCGGAGGCAGCGGGGGGCGCACGAGGATACGTCGTCCCGTGCACACCTTCAGGGGCGCTCCGGGCAGCGCCGGGGGCGCACCAGGAGCGGTGAGGATGTCAAGGGCGGGGCACGTTACGGAGGTTGGAGCGGGCCATCTGGAGCATCCGGCCCACGCCGCCGTCCAGCACCACCTTGCTCGCCGACAGCGCGAAGCCGGTGACCATGTCGGCCTTGATCTTCGGCGGGATGGAGAGCGCGTTGGGGTCGGTCACCACGTCGACGAGCGCGGGGCCCTTGTGCTTGAAGGCGTCCTTCAGCGCACTCTCCAACTGCTTGGGCTTCTCGACCCGGACCCCGTACGCCCCGCAGGCGCGGGCCACGGCGGCGAAGTCGGGGTTCTTGTTGGTGGTGCCGTAGGCGGGCAGCCCGCCGACCATCATCTCCAACTCCACCATGCCGAGCGAGGAGTTGTTGAACAGCACCACCTTCACCGGCAGGTCGTACTGGACCAGGGTGAGGAAGTCGCCCATCAGCATGGAGAATCCGCCGTCCCCCGACATCGCGACGACCTGCCGGTTACGGTCCGTGAACTGCGCGCCGATCGCCTGCGGCAGCGCGTTGGCCATCGAGCCGTGGCTGAACGAACCGATCACCCGCCGCTTGCCGTTGGGGGTCAGATAGCGAGCGGCCCAGACGTTGTTCATGCCGGTGTCTACGGTGAACACGGCATCCTCGTCCGCCATGTCGTCGAGGACGGAGGCGACGTACTCGGGATGGATCGGCGTGTGCTTCTCGACCTTGCGGGTGTACGCCTTGACGACCCCCTCCAGCGCGTCGGCGTGCTTCTTCAGCATCCGGTCGAGGAACTTGCGGTCGCTCTTGGGCTTCACCCGGGGCGTCAGACAGCGCAGCGTCTCGCGCACATCACCCCACACCGCGAGGTCCAGCTTGGAGCGCCGGCCGAGACGTTCGGGCCGCACGTCGACCTGGACGATCTTCACGTCGTCCGGGAGGAACGCGTTGTACGGGAAGTCCGTGCCGAGCAGGATCAGCAGATCGCACTCGTGGGTCGCCTCGTAGGCGGCGCCGTAGCCGAGCAGCCCGCTCATGCCGACGTCGTACGGGTTGTCGTACTGGATCCACTCCTTGCCGCGCAGCGCGTGGCCGACCGGGGACTTCACCTTCTCCGCGAACTCCATCACCTCGGCGTGCGCGCCCGCAGTGCCGCTGCCGCAGAACAGCGTCACCCGTTTGGCCTCGTCCACCATCCGGCAGAGCTTGTCGATCTCCTCGTCGCCGGGCCGGACGGTCGGCCGCGAGGTGACCAGGGCGTGCTCGGCGGTCTTCTCCGGCGCGGCCTTGGAGGCGATGTCGCCCGGCATGGTCACGACGCTGACGCCGCCCTGCCCGATGGCGTGCTGGATCGCGGTCTGGAGGAGGCGCGGCATCTGCTCCGGGTTGGAGATCATCTCGTTGTAGTGGCTGCACTCCTGGAAGAGCAGCTCCGGATGGGTCTCCTGGAAGTAGCCGAGCCCGATCTCGCTGGAGGGGATGTGCGAGGCGAGGGCGAGGACCGGGGCCATCGAGCGGTGCGCGTCGTACAGGCCGTTGATGAGGTGCAGGTTGCCCGGCCCGCAGGAGCCGGCGCAGGCCGCCAGGTTCCCGGTGATCTGGGCCTCGGCGCCGGCCGCGAAGGCGGCGGTCTCCTCGTGCCGGACATGGATCCAGTCGATGGCCGAGTTACGCCGAATGGCGTCCACGACGGGGTTCAGGCTGTCGCCGACGACGCCGTACAGGCGCTTGACGCCCGCCCTGGCGAGGATGTCGACGAACTGCTCCGCCACGTTCTGCTTGGCCATGGGTGCGCACCCTTCCCTTGCCCGTGCTCCGTGCACTGTCGGTTGTCCGGACTCCGGAGGCCGAAACGTCGGCCTGACGTGCGGCCTCCGGAGTCCATCAACCCATGGCGTGCGCGGTTACGCCTCCCAGACGGCCGCGCACGTGCGGTCGTCCGCGTACCCCTTGATCCGGAGCTGGGTGTCGGCGAGGAAGGCGGGCAGTCCGGGCGGCCCCGGCGGCCCCCAGCGCTCGGCGAGCTCGTCGGGAAGCTCGGGTTCGTCGCGCATCGGCTCGGCGAACCCGTTGCTGCACAGCAGCAGCGTGTCGCCCGGGCGGGCCACGGAGGCCCGGAACCGGAAGAGTTCGGCGGGCGGCGGGGCGGGGCCGTCGCTGTACGGGGACGGGGGCGTGGTGATCTGGAGGTCCATGGTCAGCCGGTCACCGTCCGGCCCCTCCTCGCTCACGCCGCCGGCGCCGGAGGAGGAGGCGGACTGCTCCGGAATCACCGGCTCCAGATCCTGCCAGAGCCCGTCACGGAGCCGGAAGAGGCCACCGCTGCCGACGCCGAAGAAGACCCGGGTACGGCAGTCGGGGTCGGCGGAGAGCAGCAGACAGCGCAGGCTGGTGGTGTACTCCCCCGGTTCCATACCGAGTTCGGCGGCCCGCGCGCGGAGCTTGCCGTACGTCCGGTCGGTGAGCCGGTGCAGCCCGGACTTCAGGTCGGCCCGGCGGCCCGCCCTTATGTCCTCGGAGAGCCGGGCGTGGCTGCGGGCCACCGCCCCGCCGATCCAGCGGCAGGCGTCGGCCGCCGCGAGATGCGCCCCCTCGCCGCCCCGTACGCCCCCGGCCACGGCGACGAGCACGAGGGCGCTCTCGGCCGCCCCGAACCGGGCGGTGAGCAGCGCGTCCCGCCGGGGCTCGCCCCGGAACCGCGCGGAGTCGCCCCGCACGGAGGCGGCCCGCAGGGTGTACGTCCCGTACCGGGCGCCGTCCAGCACGGTGTCGGGGACCAGGGCGTCCAGGTTCTCCGAGGTGGCGGCGGGCAGGGCGGCTGGCTCGGCGTCGTAGGTGGGCGGCCGGTCCCCCAGGTGGTCGACGAAGGGCCGGGGCCCGCCGCCGCCATCGGCCGGGGCGTCGCTCGCGGCCCAGTCCGGGGGGAGTTCGTGCGGGGCGACGGGGTCGGGCGTGGTGGGTCCGGCGGCCACCGGCTCGGGCGGCGGCTCGGGCTCGGGCGGTTTCGGCACGGCGAAGGTGCGGGGGCCGGGCGGTCCGGCGGGGGCTTCCCAGGGAGCGGGGAAGACGGTGTTACGGGGGCCGGGGACGGCGGCCTGAGTGGCGACCGGGACCGGCTTCGGCTCCGGCGCCGGCTCTGAATCCTCGGACGGTGGCGCCTGCTCGCGGTAGGGGTCCCAGGCCGTGCGGGGATCCGGTCTCACCTCCGGCAACGGCTCCAACTCCGTCTCCACCGCCTCGCTCACCGTGTCCGACACGGAGTCGAAGCGGTCGTCGAGGCTGTCGGGCGCGCTGCTCGGACCGGTGTCCGGCGCGGTCTCGTCGTACAGCTTCCGCCACCAGTCGTCCTCATGGGCGGCGGGCTTCTCCCCCTGCTGACTCATGCCCTTATTGTCCACCGCGAAGGCCGCCCGAAAACGGGACATCAGGAAAAAGTGGCTCGCACCTGAGGTCCGCCGGGCGGCCCCACCCCCCACGGGAAGGACGCCCGGCGGACCGGTCGGTGTGATCATCGGATGTACAGATCGCCGGTACTGTCGCCGGTACGGGAGTGGCGCAAGACTGGCAGAGGGACCAGGGGTACAGGGGATGATGTGCGCGGCGGGTTTACGCCGTGGCCCTTTTCCGCCACGGCGAACCGGCCGGAACGGGCGCCACGAAGCGCGATCACCACACCGGGGAGGGTCGGCAGATGCTGGGGGCACTGGGTCTCGACGAGAGGCAGGAAGCCGCGTACCGCGCGCTGGTGGCGGCGGGAGCGGCGGAACTCTCCGATCTCGCGCACCGCCTGTCCCTCCCGGAGGCGGACGCCGAACGGGTGCTGCGGCGGCTGGAGCAGCAGGGGCTGGCCGCACAGTCCTCGGCCCGCCCGGGCCGCTGGGTGGCGGCCCCGCCGGGCGTCGCGCTGGGGGCCCTGCTGATCCAGCAGCGCCACGAGCTGGAGCAGGCGGAGCTGGCGTCCGCGCTGCTGGCCGCGGAGTACCGGGCGGAGGCGAGCGAGCCCGAGGTGCACGACCTGGTGGAGGTGGTGACCGGCTCGGCGGCGGTCGCCCAGCGCTTCCACCAGTTGCAGTTGGGCGCGGCGTCCGAGGTGTGCGCCCTGGTCACCGGCAAGCCGATCGCGGTGACCGGCATGGAGAACGAGTCCGAGGAGCGGGCGGCCTCGCGCGGGGTGGCCTACCGGGTGGTCGTCGAGCGCGAGGTGCTGTCGCTGCCGTCGGGGATCCTGGAGCTGTCGGCCGCGCTGAGCCGGGACGAGCAGTGCCGGGTGGTCGACCGGGTGCCGACGAAGCTGGTGATCGCCGACGGGACCACGGCGATGGTCCCGCTGACCGGGCGCGGCGCCGAGCCCGCCGCGCTGGTCGTGCACGCCAGCGGGCTGCTGGAGTCGCTCATGGGCCTCTTCGAGGCGGTGTGGCGGGAGGCGATGCCGCTGCGGCTGGGTGAGGGCGGTGGCGAGGTGCGTGAGGACGGCGTCGGCCCCGACCCCACCGATCTGGAGATCCTGTCGCTGCTGCTGGCCGGGCTGACCGACGCCAGCGTGGCCAAGCAGTTGGAGCTGGGGCTGCGGACCGTGCAGCGCCGGGTCAAGGGGCTGATGGAGCTGACCGGGGTCTCCACCCGGCTCCAGCTCGGCTGGCACGCGTACGAGCGGGGCTGGGTCGCCCGTTCCGCTCCGCCCGGGTCGCGCCCGTCGGCGCAGGTCGCGAGCGTGCGCTGACGCGCGGAGCGGTGCGCTCTCCGGCAGGCTGGTCGAATGGGTGTGTGGCAGCTCGTCGGCGTGGGCCTGGTCATGCTGCTGGGCCTGGTCGGGGTCCTGGTACCGGGCGTGCCGGGCCAGGCCATCGTCTGGGCGGCGGTGCTGTGGTGGGCGCTGACCGACATGACTCCGACGGCCTGGGGCGTCCTGATCGGCGCAACGGCCCTGATGCTGGTGAACCAGGCCCTGAAGCCGCTGCTGCCGCCACGCCGCCCGGCCGAGTCGGGCGCGCCCCGCCGGACGCTGATGATCGGCGGGGTCGCGGGGATCGTGGGATTCTTCGTGGTGCCCGTGGTGGGCGGCATCGCCGGGTTCGTGGGGGCGATCTACGGCGCGGAGCGGCTGCGGCTGGGCAGTCGTGGCGCGGGCTGGACGTCGGTGCGCTCGGTGATGCGGGCGACGGGCTACGCGGTGCTGGTGGAGCTGTTCGCGTGCCTGCTGGTGGCGGGGGCCTGGCTGGGGGCGCTGATCTGGGGCTGACGCGCGGCCGTCTCCAGATGGCGTACGGCGTACGAACACCACGGCCGCCACCGCTCGGCCCCCGCCGTCCCGTACGGGTCGACATCCGGATCCCCGAGCGCCCGCATCCGGATCAGCGCGGCGGTCCGCCGGTCCACCCCGGGCAGCGTGCCGAGCCCCCGTTCCGCCTCCTCCCGGTCCGCCCCCGCGTCCAGCCGCAGCTCCCCGTCGGCGAGCGCGGCGGCCAGGGTCCGCAGGGCCGGGTCGGTGACGGCCCCGGCCAGCACGCCCGGCTCCGGGAACACGTGGGTGAGCGCGCCGCACGGCACGTCCAGCACCTTGCCGTACCGCTCGACCAGCTCCGCCGCCCGCTCCCGCCCCACCAGCGCCCGTACCGCCTCCTCCTCCGGGTCCGCCGCCCCCGGCGAGCGCAGCCCCGGCCGGGCGGCGACCAGCGGGGCGAGCCGGGGGTCGGCGGCCAGGGCCTCGTCGACGGCGTACGGGTCGGCGTCCAGGTCGAACAGGCGCCGCAGCCGCTGTACGGCGGTGGTCAGGTCGCGCAGGTCGGTGAGGTGGATCCGGGCCTCCAGCCACGGTCCCGGCGATCCCTCGTCGACGGCGGCGATCCCGGTCCCGTACGGGAGCCGCAGCGTACGCCGGTAGGTGCGGCGCCCCGGCTCCCCGGCCATCTCCTCGACCCGGGCCACGGCCCCCTCCCCCAGCAGGTCGAAGACGGCACCGGCGGCGTACGGGCCCCGATGGGCGAGCCGCAGCGGGATCCCGGCCCGCAGCCCCGTGCCCCGGCCCCCGCCGAGCCCGGTCCCGGCCTCCGCGCGCAGGGCGCTGGGGGTGCGGGCGTAGATCCGGCGGATGGTGTCGTTGAACTGGCGCACGCTGGCGAACCCGGCCGCGAAGGCGATCTCGGTGACGGGCAGGCCGGTGGTCTGGAGGAGCACCCGGGCGGTGTGGGAACGCTGGGCGCGGGCCAGCGCGACCGGTCCGGCGCCCAGCTCGGCGTTGAGCTGGCGCTGGACCTGCCGGGCGCTGTAGCCGAGCCGCCCGGCGAGGCCGGGGACGCCCTCGCGGTCCACCACACCGTCGCCGATCAGCCGCACGGCCCGCCCCACGACATCGGCGCGGACGTTCCACTCGGCCGAGCCGGGCACGGCGTCGGGGCGGCACCGTCGGCAGGCCCGGAAGCCGCCCGCCTGGGCGGCGGCGGCCGTGGGGTAGAAGCGCACGTTGGCGCGTCGGGGGGTGACGGCGGGGCAGCTCGGCCGGCAGTAGATGCCGGTGGTCACGACGGCGAAGAAGAACACGCCGTCGAACCGTGCGTCGCGGCTGGTCACCGCCTCGTACCTGGTCCGTTCGTCCATCACACCGTCCAGTGTGCGGCAGCCGCCGCTGCCGCACTCGCGGTTTTCGGACGTCGAACCGTACCGACCCGGCGGGCTACCGCACCCGGCCCCCGCGCTTGGCCTGCATGGCCGCGCGCCCCTCGGCGCCCTTGCGCTTCCAGTCCTTCAGCATCTCCGAGCGCACCCGGGCGTCGGTCTTGGCGACGATCCGCTGGTTCTCGCGCAGCAGCTTGCGGTAACTCTCCAGCCGCCGGTCGGGCAGGGTGCCGTCCTCCAGCGCGGCGAGGACCGCGCACCCGGGCTCGCTCGCGTGGCCGCAGTCGTGGAACCGGCAGCGGGCCGCCAGCTCCTCGATCTCCGCGAACAGCTCGCCGACCCCGGTCCCGGCGTCGAAGAGGCCCACCCCGCGCAGCCCGGGGGTGTCGATGAGGACGCCCCCCTGCGGCAGGACGAGGAGGTTGCGGGTGGTCGTGGTGTGCCGGCCCTTGCCGTCCACGTCACGGGCGGCCCGCACCTCCATCTCCTCCCGGCCGAGCAGGGTGTTGGCGAGGGTGGACTTGCCGGCGCCGGAGATGCCGAGGAGCACGCTCGTACCGCCGGAGACGACGGCGCCGAGCACGTCGAGACCCGCACCGGTGGTGGAGCTGACGGGGTACACCTGGACGCCGGGCGCGATGGCCTCGATGTCCTGGACCAGGTGGGACAGGGTGACCGGGTCGGGCACCAGGTCGGCCTTGGTGAGCAGCACGATCGGCTCCGGCCGGTGCTCCCCGGCGCCGTATCCGTCGCCCAGCAGCGCGGCGCCGTCGGAGCTGGACAGGGCGAGCGCGAGGAAGCGCTCGATCCGCCCGAGGTCCAGCTCGACGGCGAGCGAGACGCAGATGACGATGTGGTCGATGTTGGTGGCGAGCACCTGCCCCTCGGACCGTTCCGAGGAGGTCGAGCGGACGAAGGCGGTCCGGCGCGGCAGCAGCGTACGGACGAAGCGTGGGTCGCCGTCCGCGTCGAGCGCCACCCAGTCACCGGTGCAGACGATCCGCATCGGGTCGCGTGGCACCACGAACGCGGTGTCGGCCCGGACCGGGCCGTCAGGGGTGATCACGTCGCATCGACCACGGTCCACCCGCACGACACGCCCCGGGACGAGACCCTGCTCGGCATAGGAGGAGAAGGCGGCCGCCCAGTCGTCGTCCCAGCCGTACGGAGTCAGCGGGTGCGAGGAGGACGGAACCGGAAGAAACGAGAAAGACAAGGGAAACCCTTCACAGGGTGGCCCCGGCAGCGCGCGCCCGGCGCGGAGGACAAGTGAGGTGGGTCAGCCGGTGGCCACGGGGGTGAGAACGATGCTCTTCTGGTTGTGGGCAGTGCCCACCACAACGACAGTCATCAATGTCCTCACCTCCTGATTCCTCGGGTCCCGATGCCCCGGGTGATTCCCGGGGTTCTTACGCGGCTGAGCTTAGCCCCGACGCTCCCGGCGCCGTCAACGGGTTTTACCGCGCCCCCACCGAAGTTGGCCGGCGGTCTCCCTGATATCCCCGATCTCCCACGATCGGGTGATACGCATGCATACCGGCCGGTCCGTGGCCGTTAGGGTGCCGGTCATGACCACACCTCAGACCTCCTCCGGCACCTTCACACCGGCCCAGTTGGGCACCCAGATCCTGATCGGCTGGAGCAGCCGGCAGCCCGGCGCCGACCAGGACACCGCCTACCTCCTCGCCTACTCGCTCGGCGACGGACAGGACGGACCGGAGGCCGGCAGCAACGCGCTGCGCATCGCGCTGGGCCGGGCGGGCCTCCAGGTCGGCGGCCCGATCCAGGACGCGGCCGAGGCCCCGGGCATCCAGGCCAAGCTCCTCGTCCAGGCGGGCCAGGCCGTCCTGACGATGCCGCACCTCAAGGCGCAGTACCCGGCCCCCGCGGAGTGGCTCGCGGCCGCGCTGGGACAGGGCCAGGTGTACGGCATGTTCGCCACGACCCCGTGGCCGGAGGCCGTTCCGGGGCAGCCGGTCAGCGAGGACCAGTTGCGGGCCTTCGCGGCGAACGAGGAGGTCGTCCGCTCCGCCGCCCACTGCCTGCTCCCGGTCCGCTCCCTCGGCTGATCCGGCGGCCGGTCCCTCGGCTGATCCTGCGGCCGGTCCTCCCCCGGTCACCGGGGCATGGCGATGCCCACCACCCCCCGTGGAGTGGTGGGCATCGCCATGTCCGGTGCCGCGACAGGCGCGGTGCCAGTGCGGTGCGGTGCGGTGACAACGAGGGCGGGCGGCCCCGGGAGTGACCCCCGGACCGCCCGCGCTCGAAACGTCAGGCTGTGTCGCGTCAGTTGTTGCCGACGCCGTTGCCCGAGAGGACCGGGATGTCGTCCAGGATGTGCGACAGCGGCTCGTCGCCCTTCGCCTGGGTGGAGTTGTCGGTGCACTGCTGGTTCTGCGGGTTGGACAGGACGTTGACGTCCTGGACCGTGATCGGCACCAGGCCGATGAGCGAACCGACGTTGACCTTGGCCGGCAGGCCGACGCAGAGCTTGTTCAGGGTGCCCTGAACAAGCTGGTTCTGCGGGCTCCAGTCGCCCTTGGTCTCGGCGTTGCCGATCTCCGACTCGGCACCGTTGCCGTTGACGGTGGTGGTGCCACCGTCGTTACCGATCGCCATGGCCGTGGGAGCCGCGACCGCGGACAGGCCGAGCAGGGACACGGCCACTGCGGCGCCGGCCATCATCTTCTTCATCAACTTCACCTTTCGGAGCGTCCCGTTGTGGAACGTACTGATCAACTGCCGGGGGTCCCGATCGGTTGCGCAGTACCACTCAAATGGGTTCGATCCGGCGCAAGGTCGACGCCACCGCCCAGTCCCCCCAAGCCTCAGCCGCCGGGGGCGTCGTCCGGGGTGCGGGCCGCCGGTACGAATCCGACGGCGCGGCGGGGGGCGGGCTCCTGCCGCGGTTCGGCCGACGGGTGGTCGTGCCCGGCCGCCTGCCACTCGGCGACGAGCCGGTCGTAGATCGGGGTGCCGCCCGGTGCGGGCCACGGCTCTGCGCTCTGCGAGGTCTGACTGTCGTACGGATCCATGCGGAGGCCCTACCCGCCCCGGCCCGGATCGTCAGCCGGGGCTACGGCATCCGGCCCAACCGGGTGCCCCGTCCGGAGGCGCCGGCCGAAAGCGCCGGCCCACGACGAAGGGCCAGTCCGTCCGGTCCGGCGAAGGACGGTCGCCGTACGGATGGACTGGCCCCACGCGGGTCACGCGGTGCGGACCGGAGCTACCCGGTCTCAGTTGTTGCCGGCACCGTTGCCGGAGAGGATCGGGATGTCGTTGAGCAGGTGCGACAGAGCCTCGTCACCCTTCGCCTGGGTGGAGTTCTCGGTGCACTGCTGGTTCTGCGGCGAGGACAGGACGTTGATGTCCTGGACGGAGATCGGCACCAGCCCGATGAGCGAACCGAGGTTCGCCTTGGCCGGCAGGGCGATGCAGGGCTTGTTGAGCGACCCCTGGATCAGCGCGAACTGCGGGCTCCAGTCACCGTGCGTCTCGGAGTTGCCGTAGGCCTGCGAGGCGCCGTTGCCGTTGACCGTCGTGGTGCCACCGTCGTTGGCGATCGCCATGGCGGACGGGGCGGCCGCAGCGGAGACACCGACGACCGAGGCGGCGACCGCCGCGGAAGCCATGATCTTCTTGAACATGAAAGAGCCCTTCTGGGGAGTGATGCGGGTCGAGGAAGGAACCAGGGGGAACGGTCGCGCCACAGCGGTCGGCCGCCGAGGGTCAGCCGCCGAGGGGAACTCCGCCGAGCAGCGGAGCGGCGCCCTCGGCCACACCCGTCGCCTGGCCCGCCAGCTTGCCGACCGTGCCGTCCTCGGAGACCGTCTCGGCGGTCTCGGCGACCGCGCCCACCACCGGGTCGACGACCTGCGGGGCACTGGCCATCACCTGGTTGAGGCCGCTGTCGAGGCTGAAGCTGGGGGCCGTGGGGGTAGTGACGGCGAAGGCGGGAGCGGCCGTTCCCAGGGCAGCCACGGAACCGACGACGAGTGCGGCGGTCTTCGCGTACTTCACTTTTCTGGTTCCCTTCTGCGCGGCGTCTGCTTCGGTCACGTCTCCGTGCCGCACACAAGCTTTCTTTACCTGTGACTTCTGCCGCTTTCCCCAGGGATAACGATCAGGCCGCGTACGGGAAACTGCGCCCGTGCGACTTTCTCCGACGCAAAGGCCCCGGGCGGCCGATGCCGTCCGGGGCCTGGCCGGTCCGGGGCTCGAAAGCCCGGACCGGTTGTTCACGCGTTGACGCAGGTGTTACCGAAGGCCGGGTTCAGCAGACCGATCACGTTGACGGTGTTACCGCAGACGTTGACCGGGATGTGCACCGGGATCTGCACGATGTTGCCGGACAGCACGCCCGGGGAGCCCGCGGCGATGGCCTCGGCACCCGAGTCGGCCATGGCCGGCGCAGCGGCACCCATCGCCATGAGCGTTCCGGCGGCGACTGCGGCAACCTTGGTGTACTTCACTTTTTTTGTCCCTTTCCTCGGCGGAGTCCGGTGCGGTCACGACTGTCGTGCCCGCCCGAGCAGATCCTGATCGCTCGGGACTCCGGCGCTGTCCTACGTAACGATGAACATCCGGGTTCGAAACTGTTCCACGGGCGGATTTCCGGATGTCCGCCCGAATGCCGCAACGGCCATGGAGACGCGCGGCAGGGAATGCGGCGGAAAAGGCTGAAGAAACGATGCCGCATTCCCGGGAGAGCGACGGGCCCGGGCCGCTCGGTGGAGGAACGCCGAGGGCCCGGGCCCGAGTAGAGCGGCTGCGGATCAGCCGTTGCCCGCGCCGTTGCCGGAGAGGATCGGGATGTCCTCCAGGATGTGCGACAGGGCCTCGTCACCCTTGGCCTGGGTGGAGTTCTCGGTGCACTGCTGGTTCTGCGGCGAGGACAGGACGTTGATGTCCTGGACCGTGATCGGCACGAGGCCGATGAGCGAACCGAGGTTCGCCTTGGCCGGCAGGGCGATGCAGGGCTTGTTGAGCGAGCCCTGGATCAGCGCGAACTGCGGGCTCCAGTCACCGTGCGTCTCGGAGTTGCCGTACGACTGCGAAGCGCCGTTGCCGTTGACCGTCGTGGTACCGCCATCGTTGGCGATCGCCATGGCCTGCGTCGAGCCGAGCCCGAGGATGGAGGCAGCGACAGCGCCCGTAGCCAGAACCTTCTTGATCACGATTAACCCTTCTCGTACCGGTCGCTCCGTAGCGGAGCGCCCTGATCAACTCGCCGCCGGTTGTTTGGTTCCGCGCGTTCACCCGATTGCCGGGCACGGGGGCGCACTGCGCGGGAGTGCGCCCGGCCCGCGCCTGCGCGCGCCCTTCACACCGCCCCTGTTCGCACGGCCATCTGTTCGTGAAGAAAATGCGTACGCGGCACCGTGCGCGTTCGCCCGAACGGGTCGACCCGCGTCGACCACCCACTCACCCCGCACCCATCGCCACACAGCCCCTGGCGAGGTCAACGCCGTTCACCAACCGGAAAGTTGGGGATGAATCGTTTCCCTTCAGCGGTGGCGGGGCCAGGAGGCGGTTCGCCCAGTCCATCCGTTCGGGTGATTACACAATTCCCACGCCGCCGCGAGTTTCCCGCCCCATCTTCGATCGTTAGGGCAATCGTCCAGCGCGCGTGTATCGACTTTCACCATGGCTTCCCGCGGGGATACCGGGGGTCCGTCACGACAGCGGCACCACCCGACGGCTCCGCGTGCGAAGCACCCACGCGAATGTTTCGCGAATGTCCTAAGGAAGGGCAAGTAATGCGACAGACCTTGAACAAGAGCATGATCATCATGGCGGCCGCTTCGGGCCTCCTGGCCGCGGCCGGCGGTTCCGCGCACGCCGACGCGTCGGCCGAGGGCGCTGCCGTCGGTTCGCCGGGGGTCGGTTCGGGGAACGCCGTGCAGGTGCCGGTGCACATCCCGGTCAACGTGTGCGGCAACACCGTCAATGTGATCGCGCTGTTGAACCCCGCGTTCGGCAACTCCTGCGCGAACGTGAGCGGCCCGGATGACGAGTACCCGCCCACCGAGCCGCCGGGCGAGGAGCCGCCGACCGAGGAGCCGCCCACGGAGGAGCCGCCGACCGAGGAGCCCCCCACGGAGGAGCCGCCCACCGAGGAGCCGCCCACCGAAGAGCCCCCGACCGAGCAGCCGCCGGTCGACGAGCCGCCCACCGAGGAGCCCCCGGTCGACGAGCCGCCCACGGAGGAGCCGCCGGTCGACGAGCCGCCGACCCAGGAGCCCCCCGTCGACGAGCCGCCGGTCGACGAGCCCCCGGCCGAGCAGCCGCCCACCGACACCCCCGGATCGAACAACCCCGGTCCGAACACTCCGGGTACGCACACCCCCGGCTCCGAGACCCCGGGCCTGGCCGACACCGGTGCCGCCGGTCTCGGCCTGGCGGGAGGCGCGAGCGCCGCGCTGCTGCTGGGCGGGTCGGTGCTGATGCGCCGCACCCGTAACGCGCGGGACTGATACACCCACCCGCCGCGGAGACGAGGTCCGGCCGGACAGCGGGGACTGTCCGGCCGGACCTTTCGCGCGCCCGGAAGCGGAGCGTGCGGCTTCGAGGAACGCAGGACGCCGGAAAGGGGTCGCAGCATGGCAGCAGCGACAGCAACAGCGTTACGTATCGGGGTGATCGGCGGCAGCATCGCCGGGTGCGCGGCCGCCGTCGCGGGCTCCCGGGCCGGGGCGGACGTCACCGTGTACGAGCGGAGCGGCGCCGAGCTCCAGGACCGGGGCTTCGGCATCGTGATGCCGCCGCCGCTCCACCGGGGGCTGGTCGCATCCGGCTATCTGGACGCGGCGATGGAGACGGCACCGGTGGCGACGCGGGTCTGGCTGACCCGGGAGCCGGGCGGGCGCTCGGCGCGGGAGCTGGCCCGCCAGTCCTCCCCCGTGACGCCGTGCAACTGGGGTCTGCTGTGGCGGTCGTTGCGGGCGAGCGCGGGCGCGGTGCGGTATCTGCGGGGCGAGCCCGTCACCTCGGTCGGCGAGGAAGCGGACGGGCGGGCGGTGGTCACGACCGCGCGGGGTTCGGAGCGGTACGACCTCGTGGTGGGGGCCGACGGACACGCCTCGCGCACGCGGCAGTTGCTCGCGCCGGGGCTGCTTCCGGAGCCGGCCGGCTATCTGGTCTGGCGCGGGGCGATTCCGCTGAGCGCGCTGGCGGACCATCCCCGGGAGCTGGAGCTGCTGCGGGGTGCGTGGGTGACGCTGGGGCTCCCGGGCGGGCACGGCATCTTCTACCTGATCCCCGGAGCGGGCGACCGGTTGCTCGCGTACGCCATCTACGGCAGGCCGCCCGCCTCCTCGTACGCGGGCGCCGATCCGGGGCCGTACGTACGCGAGTTGGCGCAGGAGCACTTCCCGGCGGCGTGGGCGGAGATCGTCGGCCACGGCACGCATCGCACGACGGCCTGCCATCCGGTGGCCGATGTCCAGGTGCCCCGGGCCGCCCGGTCGCCGCTGCTGCTGGCCGGGGACGCGGCCGGGGTGAGCCGGCCGCACACGGCGAGCGGTGCGGTCAAGGCGTTGCAGGACGCGCTCTGCCTGGAGCGGGTGCTGCGCGAGGGGCCGACGGCCGCCGTGGCGCTGGAGCGGTACGCGGACGAACGTACGGCGGCGGGCGCCCACTTGGTTGAGCTGGGGCGCCGCATGGGCCGGGCGCAGGTGGAGGAGACCCCCGACTGGGCGGCGATGGGGCAGGAGGAGGTGGACGCCTGGTTCCGCGGGGTGCTGGCGGGGACGCGGCACTACCTGTACGAGCAGCCGGGCGCCGGTGTCACGGCGTGACGCGTTCGAAGACGGCGGCGAGGGCCTGGCCGCCGCCGATGCACATCGTCTCCAGGCCGTAGCGGCCCTCGCGGCGGTGGAGTTCGCGGGTGAGCGTGGCGAGGATGCGGGCTCCGGTGGCGCCGACCGGGTGGCCGAGCGAGATGCCCGATCCGTTGACGTTGATCCGCTGGTCGTGGTCGGTGGCGCCGAGGCCCAACTCCCTGGTGCAGGCGAGGACCTGGGCGGCGAACGCCTCGTTCAGCTCGATCAGGTCGAGCTCGGCGAGGGTGAGGCCGGCGCGATCCAGTGCCGTACGGGTGGCGGCGACGGGAGCGATGCCCATGGTGGCGGCGGGGACGCCCGCGCGGGCGCAGGAGACGAGGCGGACGAGCGGGGTGAGGCCGAGGCGCTCGGCGGTCTCGGCGCTGGTGACCAGGCAGGCGGCGGCCGCGTCGTTCTGGCCGCTGGCGTTGCCCGCCGTGACGGTGGCCTCCGGGTCGGACTTCGCCATCACCGGTCGCAGGGCGGCGAGTTGCTCGGCGGTGGTGTCGGGGCGGGGGTGCTCGTCGGCGGTGACGGTGGTCTCGCCCTTGCGGGTGGTGACGGTGACGGGGACGGTCTCTGCCGCGTACCGGCCCTCGGCGGTGGCGGTGGCCGCCCGCTGCTGGGAGCGCAGCGCCAGGGCGTCCTGGTCGGCGCGGCTAATCCCGTACTCCCGGCGCAGGTTCTCCGCCGTCTCGATCATGCCGCCGGGGACCGGGTGGTGGATCCCTCCGGCGGTGACCCGGCCCCGGGCGAGGGAGTCGTGGAGCTGGAGGCCGGGGCCCTTGATGCCCCAGCGGCCGTCGTGCGTGTAGTAGGGCGCGGCGCTCATGACGTCGACCCCTCCGGCGATCACGACCTCGCTGAAGCCGGTCCGGATCTGCATGGCCGCGTCCAGGACCGCCTGGAGCCCGGAGCCGCAGCGGCGGTCGATCTGGGTGCCGGTGACGGTGGTGGGCAGCCCGGCGTCCAGGGCGGCGACCCGGCCGATGGCGGGCGCCTCGCTGGACGGGTAGGCGTGGCCGAGGATCACCTCGTCGACCCGGTCGGGGTCGATGCCCGTACGGGTGACGACCTCGGCGATGACGTGCGCGGCGAGCGAGGCCGGTGTCTGCTGCGCGAACGCTCCGCCGAAGCGGCCGATGGGGGTGCGCAGCGGTTCGCAGATGACGACTTCGAGCGGCACGGCGGGGCCTTTCCGGGGGCGGTGCTGGTGGCGGTATGCGCGGGTGCGGCGTGCGGTGGTAGTGACCTTCGCATGCGGCACTGAGTCGGTCCAATATCGAATGTGCGACGGGTTGAGAGGCCCGGCGTCTCAATCCAGGTGACGCACGGGTGTCGGCAGGGCGTCCTCCGCCACGGCGAGCACCGCGCGCAGGGCGGCGGAGGGGTTGTCGGCGCGCCAGGCGAGAGCGGCCCGGAGGCGGATGGGAGGGCCGGCGAGCGGGCGGTAGACCAGGCCGTTCTGCTGGATGTGCTGGACGGAGGTGACCGTGAGGGTGACTCCGACCCCGGCGGCGACCAGGGCGAGGATCGTGTACGAGTCGGGGGCCTCCTGGACGACGCGCGGGGTGAACCCGGCGCTCTCGCAGGCCTCGGTCATGGCGTCGCGGACGGTGGAGCCGGAGTTGGCGGGGAAGGAGACGAACGGTTCGCCGGCGAGTACGTCGAGGGGGACGGCCTCCCGCCGGGCGAGCGGGTGGTCGGAGGGCAGCGCGCAGACCAGCTCCTCCTCGTCGATCACCCGGTGGGCGACGCCGGGCCGGGTCACCGGCAGCCGGACGAAGCCGAGGTCGAGCGAGCCGTCCGCGACCCGGGCGAGGGCGGTGTTGGCGTACGTCTGGCCGGTCATGACGAGTTCGAGCCCGGGGTGGGCGGCGCGCACGGCGCGGGTGAGCCGGGGCAGCGTCTCGTGGCTGGAGGCCCCGGCGAAGCCGATGGTGACCCGGCCCAACTCGCCGATCCCCGCCGATCTGGCGGCCCGTACGGCGGTGTCCAGGTCGCCCAGGACGGTCCGTACGGGTTCGAGGAAGGACTCCCCCGCGCCGGTCAGCCGGACCGAGCGGGTGTTGCGGTGGAAGAGCTGGACTCCGAGCTCCCTCTCCAACTGGCGGATCTGCTGGCTCAGCGGCGGCTGGGCCATCTGGAGCCGCTTGGCGGCCCGGCCGAAGTGCAGCTCCTCGGCCACGGCGAGGAAGGCGTTCAGGTGGCGCAGTTCCATACGGACACCCCCTCCTGTCATTGATACGCCTGGCGACTTGATCCGACCTTAATTCGGTATTGGACAGCCATCAATGGGCGCTGACACCGTGGGGCCGTCGTACACGGACGATGCCGTCGTACACGGACGATGAGGAGAAGCGTGGACCGGACGGCCGGCAAGGTCATGTCGATGCGGGAGGCCGTCGCCGCCTTCGTCCATGACGGGGACACCGTGAGCCTCGAAGGGTTCACCCACCTCATCCCGACCGCCGCCGGGCACGAGATCATCCGGCAGGGCCGCCGGGATCTCACGGTCGTGCGGATGACGGCGGACATCGTGGTGGACCAGATGCTGGCCGCCGGGTGCGTGACGCGGCTGGTCTCCTCCTTCGTGGGGAACTCCTCCGCCGGTTCGCTCGGTGAGCTGCGGCGGCGTATCGAGCACGCCGACCCCGAGCCGCTGGCGTACGAGGAGTACAGCCACTACGGGATGGTCTGCCGCTACCTCGCCGGTGCGCAGCGGTTGCCGTTCTACCCGCTGCGCTCCTACGCGGGCAGCGATCTGCCCTCGGTCAACCCCGGGATCCGTAAGGTCGCTTCGCCCTATCCGGCCGCCGACGGATCAGCCGAGCAGATCTACGTCGTACCGCCCGTCAACCCGGACGTGACGTTCATCCACGCCCAGCGCGCCGACCGCCGGGGCAACACCCAGATCTGGGGGCTCACCGGCATCCAGGCCGAGGCGGTGTACGCGGCGGAGAAGGCGGTCGTGGTGGTGGAGGAGCTGGTGGCGGACGAGGTGGTGCGCGCGGACCCGAACCGCACCCTCGTCCCCGCCCACGCGGTCGACGCGGTGGTGCTCTGCCCGCGCGGGGCGCATCCGTCGTTCGCGCAGGGCTACTACGACCGGGACAACGCCTTCTACCGGTCCTGGTCCGCGATCAGCAAGGACCCGGTGCGGCTGCGGGAGTGGCTGGAGGAGTGGGTGTACGGGACCGCCGACCACGCGGCGTACGTGGCGAAGCTCGGCGAGGAGTTCTGGGCCGGGCTCGCGGTCGGCGAGGCGCTGAGCGGGCAGGTCGACTACGGGAGGCGGCTGTGAGCGAGGAGCGTACGCAGGTGACGGGGTCCGTCACCTCCTCCGAGCTGCTCTCCGTCGTCGCCGCGCGTGAACTGGCGGGCCGCCGGACCGTCTTCGCGGGGATCGGGCTGCCGACGCTCGCCGCCGAGCTGGCGCGTCTGACGGTCGCGCCGGAGATCGAGGTGGTGTACGAGTCCGGGGTCTGCGGGGCTCATCCGTCCCATCTGCCGGAGACCATCGCGGACGCGGTCCTCATCACGGGCGCCGAGGCGGTGCTCCCGATGCCCGCGCTGTTCGGCTCCGTGCTCCAGGGCGGCCACATCGACGTCGGCTTCCTGGGAGCGGCGCAGATCGACCGCTGGGGCAACCTCAACACCTCGGTGATCGGGGAGTGGGAGCGCCCTGCGGTACGGCTTCCGGGCTCCGGGGGCGGGGTCGAGGTGATGGCGAACGCCCGGGAGGTCTTCGTCGTGATGCGCCGCCACACCCCGCGCTCCTTCGCGGACGTGCTGGACTTCTGTACGACGCCGGGTCCCGACCGGGCGCTCGCGGACGGCATCCGCCCGCTCGGGATCGGCGTCACCCGGGTCATCACCGAGCTGGGCATCCTCGCCCGCGCCGGCGTCGGCGACGAGCTGCGGCTGGTCGCCGTGCATCCCGGGGTCACCGTCGAGCAGGTGCGGGCCGCGACCGGCTGGGAGCTGGAGGTGGCCGACACGGTGACCACGGTGGAGCCGCCCGCGCGCGCTGAGCTACGGCTGCTGCGCGACGATGTCGACCCCGGCCGGGTCTACCTCCGCTGACCCGGACTCCTCTCTCCACCGGACTCTTCTCCACCTCCGCCGACCCGGACTTCTCTCCACCTCCGCTGAAAGGGCCCCAACTGCCATGCGTATCAGGATCGTCGGAGCCGGGGCCATGGGCCGCGGCATCGCCCAGTGGGCGGCGAGCGCGGGACACACCGTGGAGCTGGGCGACGTACGGGCGGCGGCGGTGACCGACGCCGTGGAGTTCGTCGTCTCGATGCTGGACCGGGCGGTGGCCAAGGGCCGGATGTCCGCCGCCGGCCGGGACGCGACCGTGGCGCGGCTGGTGCCGCTGGCCGATCCGTGGGCGGCCGGGCCGGACGTGGAGCTGGTCATCGAGGCCGTACGGGAGGACCTGGAGACCAAGGCGGAGGTGTTCGGGAAGCTGGAGCGGGCGCTGCCGTCGTCCGCCGTCTTCGCGACCAACACCTCGTCCCTGTCGGTGACCCGGATCGCGGCGACCCTCCAGGACCCGTCGCGCCTGGCCGGGCTGCACTTCTTCAACCCGGTGCCGTTGATGCGGATCGTGGAGGTGGTGCCGGGGGCGGCGACCCGCCCGGAGATCCCGGTGCTGCTGACCGAGCTGGTGGAGGGGTGCGGGCACCGGGCGGTGACCGTGGCCGACACCCCGGGCTTTCTGGTCAACCACGCGGGGCGCGGGCTGGTGACGGAGGCGCTCGCGCTGCTGGAGGAGTCGGTGGCGGTGCCCGCGGACATCGACCGGATCGCGCGGGACGTGCTGGGGCTGCGGATGGGCCCGTTCGAGCTGATGGACCTGACGGGACTGGATGTCACGGCCGCGGTGATCGACTCGATCTGGCAGGGGTTCCGGTACGAGGACCGGCTGCGCCCCTCCTACCTCACCCCGAACCGGGTGGTGGCCGGGCTGCACGGCCGGAAGACCGGGCAGGGCTGGTACGCGTACGGCGAGGGCACGGAAGGACCGGCTCCGGAACCGGCGGTGACCGGGAACGGTGAGCGGCCGGTGTTCCTGGCCGCGAGCGGGTCCGTGGAGACCGGGCCGTACGTGGAGGCCCTCGCCGGTGCGCTGGAGGCGGCCGGGGTCCGGGTCGAGCGGGGCGACGGGCCGTCCGCCGATGCGCTGGTGCTGGTGCCGGCCTGGGGCACGACGGTGTCCGGTGCGATCCGGGCGGGCGGGCTGCCGCCGGAGCGGACGGTGGGCGTGGAGGTGCTGCCCGCGGCCGGGCGGCGGCGGGTCCTGGCGGTGACGGCCGCCACCGGTCCTGCGGCGGCCCGGGACGCGCGGGCGGTGCTGGCGCGGGCGGCGGGCGGTGAGCCGCACGCCGTGACGGTGGTGCGGGACACGGCGGGCTCCGTCGCGCAGCGGCTGCTGTCGTCGATCGTCGCGGTGGGTGCCTCGATCGCGGAGCGGTCGCTCGCCACCCCGGCCGACATCGACCTGGCGGTGACGACCGGGCTCGGCTATCCGGCCGGGCCGCTGGCCTGGGGTGAGCGGATCGGGGCGCCCCGGCTGCTGGAGCTCCAGCGGGCGCTGCACGCGACGACGGGCGACCCGCGCCACCGGCCGACGCGGTGGGTGACGGAGCGGGCGGATCTGGGGCTGGCGCTGACGGATGCGGGGACGTCGGTGGGCGAGTGCTGGGGGTGACCCTTGGCGGACGCGCGCGTCCGATTCGTACAAGACCGTGGGGAGGCCCGGTGGCTACGGTCGTTCCATGACTCCACGACTCGACGCGATCAGCATCATCACGGCCGACCTGGCGGCCTCGCTCGCCTTCTACCGCAGGCTCGGCCTCGGCATCCCGGCCGGGGCGGAGTCCGCCCCGCATGTGGAGGTGGTCCTGCCGGGCGGGCAGCGGCTGCTGTGGGACACCGAGGACGTCATCCTGTCGTTCGACCCGAGCTGGGAGCGCCCGGCGGGCGGCGAGCGGCTGGGGCTGGCGTTCGTGTGTGACAGCCCGGCGGAGGTGGACGCCCTGTACGCGGAGCTGACCGGCGCCGGGTACGCGGGGCACCTGAAGCCGTGGGACGCGGTGTGGGGGCAGCGCTACGCGGTGGTGCTGGATCCGGACGGGTGCGGGGTCTCGCTGTTCGCCGCCGCGTCTGCCGGTTCGCCTGGTTCGCCTGCCGAGAAGTAGGTACCGAGGGTCGTGCCGGCCAGGTCGCGCATCTCGCGGGCGAGGTGCGCCTGGTCGGTGCAGCCCGCCGCGCAGGCCGCTTCGGCGTACGGGAGGCCGGTGCGGACGAGTTCCAGGGCGCGCTGGAGGCGGAGGACGCGGGCCAGTGTCTTGGGGCCGTAGCCGAAGGCGGACAGGGAGCGGCGGTGGAGCTGGCGGGCGCCGAGTCCGGCCTCCGCCGCCGTCGCCGCGACGGTCCTGCCCCGGCGCAGGCCCTCGGCGACGGCGACCGTCCGGGGGTCCGGGGGTCCGGTGGCGGCGATCCGGTCCAGGGCGAACCGTTCCAGGGCCGCCGCGGGGTCGGGGGCCTCGTCGATCCGCTCGGTGAGGCGGCGTACGGTCGCGGCGGGCCAGAGGTCGGCCAGCGCGGCCCGGTGGTCGCGCAGCTCGTGCGCCGGTACGCCGAGGAGTACGGGGGCGGTGCCGGGGGCGAACCGGATCGCGGCGCAGGAGGCCCGGTTCTCTGCTTCCACCTCGAACGCGTGCGTGTCCGGCCCTGCGACGACGATGCGGCCGCCGGTCCAGATCAGGTCCATGCAGCCGTCGGGCAGGACCGAGCGGGCCGTGCGCAGCGGAGGGGCGGGAGCGTCCCAGGTCCAGACGACGGCGCCGGGGAGTTCGGACGGCCGTTCCCGGTAGCGCTGCTGTTCCTCGGCCATGTCTCCACGCTAGCGCGCGGGGTCAGACCGACGGCGGTCCGGAGGTGTTCCGGGGCTGCCCGGGCTCCTTGGTCTTCGCCTCTTTCGCCTCCATGGGCCCCTTCGGCTCCTTGGGCCCCCTCGCCTCCTTGGGCCCCTTCGGCTCCTTCTCCCAGGTCGACTGGAGCCGTGACTTGACGTCGTCGGGAGGCAGGAAGCGGGACCAGCGCTCGGGGAACTCCGAGGGCATGTACGCCGGGCCGTCGTCCTCGTCCTCTTCCCCGGTGTCCCAGGTGGCGGGTCGGGTGCGGGCGACGAACTCGGCGGCCTGCGCGGCCCGGACACGTTCGGTGGCCTCGCGGGCGGCGGCGGTGGCGAGCGAGGGCCACACGTGGTCGATGGCCGCGTTGACCGCGGCGCCGACCAGGACGGCGAAGGCGGAGATGCCGATCCAGAGCAGGACGGCGATGGGCGCGGCCAAGGAACCGTAGATCGTGGGGCCTTCGACGGTGTTGGTGAGGTAGATCCGGAGCAGGAAGCTGCCGAGCACCCACATCCCGAGCGCCACGAGCGCCCCGGGGACATCCTCGATCCACGGCGACCGGACGGGGACGGAGACGTGGTAGAGCGTCGTGAGGAACGCGATGGTCAGGAGTATGACCAGCGGCCAGTAGAGGACGGCTATGACCTCGGTGCCCCAGGGCACGAACTCGACGACCCGGTCGGGGCCGACGACGAGCAGCGGCAGCACCACCGCGCCCAGCAGCAGGGCGACGACGTACAGCAGGAAGGCGAGCAGGCGGGTCTTGACGATGCCGCGGTGGCCGTCGAGGCCGTACATGACGGTGATGGTGTCGATGAAGACGTTCACCGCGCGGGAGCCGGACCACAGGGCGATGGCGAAGCCGATGGAGATGATGTCGGGGCGGGCGCCGGTGGTGACGTCGGCCAGCAGCGGTTTGGCGAAGTCGTTGACCCCGCGCTCGGAGAGCACGGTCTGTGAGGCCGAGAGGATGTTGCGCTCGATGGAGGCGACCGTGGTGGTGGTCGTCCACTCGTCGACGTAACCGAGCAGTCCGATGAGACCGAGCAGCAGTGGCGGCAGGGAGAGCAGGGTGAAGAAGGCCGCCTCGGCCGCCAGCCCGAGGATCCGGTACTCGATGCACGAGTTGACGGTGTCCTTGAGCAACTGCCATGCCATCCGCCGCTTGGAGACGTTGCGGTAGAGGACTCGGGCCCGGTGGAGTCGGCCCGGTGGCCGCTCGGGTGTTTCATTTGCTGCCTGCACCTCCTTACCGTATCGGCATGGCAGCCACCACCCACACAGTGACCAATCAGGTTCCGCCGCTGGTCGGCTATGACGTCTTCGCCGCGGACCGGGCCCTGTCCGAAGCCGTCGAGCGGCACATCGAACCGGGCGTCCTGCCCGCGGCGCGGGAGGAACTCGGGACGCTCGGGCAGTCCGCGGGATCGGCACAGGCACAGGAGTGGGGTGCGCAGGCCAACGACCATCCGCCCGTTCTGCGCACCCATGACCGGTATGGGCACCGGATCGACGAAGTCGAGTTCCATCCGTCCTGGCACCGGCTCCTGGGCCACGCGGTCGCCGCCGGGCTGACCGATGCCTGGGGCCGTCCGGCCGGCCATGTGCGGCGTGCGGCCGGGTTCCTGGTCTGGACGCAGGTCGAGGCGGGGCACGGCTGCCCGCTCTCGATGACACACGCCGCGGTGCCCGCGCTGCGGACCGACCCGGTGCTGGCCGCCGAGTGGGAGCCGCGGCTGACCTCGTACGTCTACGAGGAAGGGCTGCGGCCCGCGCAGGAGAAGGCCGGGGTGCTCTTCGGGATGGGCATGACGGAGAAGCAGGGCGGCACCGATGTGCGGTCCAACACGACCCGGGCGGAGCCGGTCGCGCAGCCGGTCTCCGGGGACGGCGAGTACCTGCTCACCGGGCACAAGTGGTTCTGTTCGGCGCCGATGTCGGACGGGTTCCTCGTGCTGGCGCAGGCGCCGGGCGGGCTGACGTGCTTCCTGGTGCCGCGCGTCCTGCCCGACGGGACGCGTAACGTGTTCGCGATCCAGCGGCTGAAGGACAAGCTGGGGAACAGGTCCAACGCCTCCAGCGAGGTCGAGTTCGACGGGACGTGGGCCCGCCGGGTCGGTGAGGAGGGGCGCGGGGTGCGCACCATCATCGAGATGGTGGCGGCCACCCGGCTGGACTGCGTGGTGGGGTCGGCGGCGCTGATGCGGCAGGCGGTGGCGCAGGCGATCCACCACTCCACCCACCGCTCCGCGTTCGGCGGGCTGTTGATCGACAAGCCGCTGATGCGCAACGTGCTGGCCGACCTGGCGCTGGAGTCGGAGGCGGCGACCGTCCTGGCGATGCGGCTGGCCTCGGCGTACGACACGGACACCGAGGAGGAGCGGGCGTTCCTGCGGATCGCGGTGCCCGCCGCGAAGTACTGGGTCACCAAGCGCTGCACGCCGGTCGTCGGCGAGGCGCTGGAGTGCCTGGGCGGCAACGGGTACGTCGAGGAGTCGGGGATGCCCCGGCTGCTGCGTGAGGCGCCGCTCAACTCGATCTGGGAGGGCTCGGGCAACGTACAGGCGCTGGACGTTCTGCGGGCGCTCCAGCGGGAGCCGCAGGCGCTGGATGCGTTCCTGCGGGAGGTCGGGAAGGCGCGCGGGGCCGATCACCGGCTGGACGCGGCGATCAAGGACCTGCTGACCGAGCTGGCGGACCTGGAGGGGATCGAGGCGCGGGCGCGGCGGCTGGTGGAGCGGATGGCGCTGGTGCTCCAGGGTTCGCTGCTGGTGCGGTGGGCGCCGCCGGAGGTCTCCGACGCGTTCTGCGCCTCGCGGCTGGGCGGGGACTGGGGCACGGCGTTCGGGACACTGCCGCACAGTCTGGATCTGGGCGCGGTGGTGAACCGGGCCCGGCCGGTCGCGGAGTAGGGCCGGTCGTTCGGATCAGGCCCCCCCCGGGGGGGGGAAGCGACGGAGGGTGGTGCTGCGCCGACACGGCACCACCCTCCATGCTTGAACCGTGCCGCTCGCCGGGCACGGGCCCGGCGTACGGCACGCTCCCACTCTCGTACGGTTCGGTGCGGCATCGCCAGAGTTGCAAAGGGTTGCAACCATTGTGTGGACTGCGTGGTGGGGGGCGTCGGAGCAGCGGCAGGATGGGGCCGGAGAGCTCACAGTGTTTCGGGGGGAACGGGTGGGGACCATGAGTCGGACGAGTTCTGCCGGAGCGGTGCGGGTGATCGGCCAGGAGGCGGAGCGGGCGAGCCGGCTGCTCCACCGGGCCCGGGAGGCCCGGCTGGCGGGCGAGCGGTCCTCCGTCGCACCACGGGCGGAGATCGACGCCTCGTGGGAGCGGGTCGTACGCAGCGGCATCGACCCCGGGCAGTCGCCGGAGAGCGAGCTGCTGCGGGCGGAGGAGATCGAGCACCGGCGGCACAGTACGGCGCTCGGCGAGGTGATGCCGGTGCTGCGGGCGGGCCTCGCCTCCATCGCGGACGCCGCGCAGCAGATCATGGTGGTCACCGACGCGGAGGGCCGGGTGCTGTGGCGCCAGGGCAACTCCGGGGTGCTCCACCGGGCGCACGACATCTGCCTGGAGGAGGGCGCGGCCTGGGCGGAGGGGGCGACGGGGACGAACGCGATCGGTACGGCGCTGGCGGCCCGCGCGCCGATCCAGGTCCACTCGGCCGAGCACTTCATCCGGGCCCTGCACAACTGGACCTGCGCGGCGGCCCCGGTCCGCGACCCACGGGACGGGCGGCTGGTGGGGATCGTCGACATCAGCGGACCCGCCTCCACCTTCCATCCGGCGACGCTGGCGCTGGTGGACTCGGTGGCGCGGCTCGCCGAGGGGGAGATCCGTACCCGTCATCTGGTGGCGATCGAGCGGCTGCGCGCGGTGGCGGCGCCGATCCTGTGCCGGCTGGGGGGCCGGGCGCTGGCGGTGGACACGCACGGGTGGCTGGCGGCGGTGACGGGGATGCCGCCGGTGGACCGGCTGCCGCTGCCGAAGTCGCTGGTGGCGGGGAGGGTGTGGCTGCCCTCGCTCGGGATGTGCCGGGTGGAGCCGTTGCCGGGCGGGTGGCTGGTGCAGGTGTCGGACAGTACGGCGGAGGGGGCGCCGCGCCGGGCGGTGCTGGACCTGAGCCGGCCGCGGGCGCTGGCCGTGCATCTGGTGGGGCCGCTGGGGACCTCGACGCAGCGGCTCTCGCCGCGCCACGCGGAGCTGCTGTACGCGCTGGCGTTGCACCGGGAGGGCCGCACGGCTTCCGAGCTGGCGCAGGACCTCTTCGGGGACGCGACCCGGACGGTGACGGTACGGGCCGAGATCTCCCGGCTGCGGCGCCACCTGGCGGAGGTCCTGGCGCACCGCCCGTACCGCTTCGGGGAGGGGGTGGACGTGGAGGTGGTCCACCCGGAGCACCCGGCGGACCTGCTGCCGCACTCGAAGGCGCCGGTGGTGACGGGGGCGCGGCGGGGGGCGGCACCGGGCTGACCGGGGGCGCGTCGGCTTCACCGGGGCCGATGGGCGGGCCCGCTGTGCACCGGTCGGCGGCGGCATGGTTTTCTGGCCGCCATGAGCAACCCCGCGCAGCCCCCCGTACCGGCCACCGAGGCGACCGGAACGGCGACCGGGCCCACCATCGAGGTCACCGTCTGGTCGCTGGAGCAGACCTCGCCCGCCGATCTGCGGCCCGCCGCCGTACCGGAGGGTGATGGCCTGCGGATCGTACGGTCCGAGGTGCCGCTGCCGGAGTTCAACCGGTTCCTCTACTCCGCCGTGGGCGGCGACATCCGGTGGACCGACCGGCTGACGATGACGTACGAGCAGTGGCGCGAGGAGCTGGAGCGGCCCGGGTCCGAGACCTGGGTGGCGTACGTGAACGGCACGCCGGCCGGATACGTCCAACTGGACGCGCAGGACGGCGGTGTGGTCGAGATCCTGTACTTCGGACTCATCCCGGCCTTCCGCGGGCGGCGGATCGGCGGTCACCTGCTCTCGTACGGGGTGGCGCGCGCCTGGGACCTGGCGGAGCGCTGGCCCCAGCGGCCGCCGACGGAGCGGGTCTGGCTGCACACCTGCTCGAAGGACGGTCCGTACGCGATGGACAACTATCTGCGCCGGGGCTTCCGGCTCTTCGCCACGGAGACCGAGGTGGAGCCGGCGGTGGCGACCCCGGGCCCGTGGCCGGGAGCGTACGGCGGCTGATCTCCCACCTTGTCACCTCGCAGGGGCCTTCACCGGATCCATCCTGGGGCAATTTGTCCTCATTGCCACGGACGTCACGTGTGACCGGCACCACAGCGTCTCGTTCTTCGAGACCATCTCGTCCACATCATGGATAGTGGTGGACTGTCCCGAGATCCGCGTGACACGCTTCCGTCATGTCTGGAACTGGAATTGCCTTGGTGAGTCGACGCCACGTCGACCTCTGCCGCATGTCCAGCGCCATCTGTCCGGCGCGCTGAGAGTCCCAGCACCCCGCCGCACCCTTACCTCTGACACTGCCCCGCGCACCGCCGCGCCTCCGCGCGAGTGTGCCGATCAGAGCCGCTCAGAGCCGCCCTCCCGCAGTCCCGAAGGACGTACCTGTCATGGCCGCTACCCCGGAACAGCCTGCGACCACCACGCCCCGCCGCAAGGCCGGACGCCACCGTGGCGAGGGTCAGTGGGCCGTGGGACACCACACTCCCCTCAACGGGAACGAGCAGTTCAAGAAGGACGACGACGGTCTCAACGTACGGACACGTATTGAGACGATCTACTCCAAGCGCGGCTTCGACTCCATCGACCCCAACGACCTGCGCGGACGCATGCGCTGGTGGGGGCTGTACACCCAGCGCAAGCCCGGCATCGACGGCGGCAAGACGGCCGTGCTGGAGCCGGAGGAGCTGGACGACAAGTACTTCATGCTGCGCGTCCGGATCGACGGCGGCCGGCTCACCACGCGGCAGCTACGGGTGATCGGGGAGATCTCCCAGGAGTTCGCGCGCGGGACCGCCGACCTCACCGACCGGCAGAACGTGCAGTACCACTGGATCCGGATCGAGGACGTGCCGGAGATCTGGCGGCGCCTCGAAGAGGTGGGCCTGTCCACCACCGAGGCCTGCGGTGACACGCCCCGCGTGATCCTCGGTTCGCCGGTGGCGGGCATCGCCGAGAACGAGATCATCGACGGCTCCCCCGCGATCGACGAGATCCAGCGCCGCTTCATCGGCAATCCCGACTTCTCCAACCTGCCCCGCAAGTTCAAGTCCGCGGTCTCCGGCTCACCGAACCTGGACGTGGCGCACGAGATCAACGACATCGCGTTCGTCGGCGTGAACCACCCCGAGCACGGCCCCGGCTTCGACCTCTGGGTCGGCGGCGGCCTCTCCACCAACCCCAAGCTCGGGGTGCGGCTCGGTGCCTGGGTGCCGCTGGACGAGGTGGCCGACGTGTACGGCGGGGTCATCGGGATCTTCCGTGACTACGGCTATCGGCGGCTGCGCACCCGCGCCCGGCTGAAGTTCCTGGTCGCGGACTGGGGCGCGGAGAAGTTCCGCCAGATCCTGGAGGACGAGTACCTGAAGCGGAAGCTGGTCGACGGGCCCGCGCCCGAGCAGCCCGCGCAGACCTGGCGCGACCACCTCGGGGTGCACCGGCAGAAGGACGGCCGCTTCTACGTCGGCTTCGCCGCGCGGGTGGGCCGGGTCGACGGCTCCACGCTCACCAAGATCGCGGAGGTGGCCGAGGCGCACGGCTCCGGCCGGGTGCGGACCACCGCCGAGCAGAAGATGATCGTGCTGGACGTGGCCGAGGAGCAGGTCGAGTCCCTGGTCGCCGGTCTGGAGGCGCTGGACCTCAAGGTCACGCCCTCCCCGTTCCGGCGCGGCACGATGGCCTGCACCGGCATCGAGTTCTGCAAGCTGGCGATCGTCGAGACGAAGGCGCGCGGCGCCTCGCTCATCGACGAACTGGAGCGCCGTATCCCGGAGTTCGACCACCCGATCACCATCAACATCAACGGCTGCCCGAACGCCTGCGCCCGTATCCAGGTCGCGGACATCGGTCTCAAGGGCCAGTTGATGCTGGACGAGAGCGGAAACCAGGTCGAGGGCTACCAGGTCCACCTCGGTGGCGCGCTCGGCCTGGAGGCCGGGTTCGGCCGCAAGGTCCGTGGCCTGAAGGTCACTTCGGCCGAACTTCCGGACTACGTCGAGCGGGTGCTCGGCCGGTTCCAGGAGGAGCGCGAGGACGGCGAGCGCTTCGCGACCTGGGCGGCGCGCGCCAGTGCGGAGTCGCTGTCATGAGCGAGCGAGCCGCCCCGTTCTACTGCCCGTACTGCGGCGACGAGGACCTGCGCCCCAACGAAACCGGCCACGGCGCCTGGGAATGTGCCTCCTGCAACCGTGCGTTCCAGCTGAAGTTCCTGGGTCTGCTGACCCGGGGAGTGCAGCGCAACGACGGTGAAGGGGACCGGATATGACGGACACTCTGATCAGTGGAGAGCTCACCGACCGCGAGCTCCAGGAGCTGGCCGAACAGGCCGGCCGGGAGCTGGAGGCCGCCTCCGCCACCGAGATCCTGAAGTGGGCGACCGACACCTTCGGGCCGCGCTTCTGCGTCACCTCCTCCATGGAGGACGCCGTGGTCGCGCATCTGGCCTCGCGGGTCATGCCGGGCGTGGACGTGGTCTTCCTGGACACCGGCTACCACTTCCCCGAGACCATCGGGACCCGGGACGCGGTGGACGCGGTGATGGACGTCAACGTCATCACGATCACCCCCCGGAAGACGGTGGCGGAGCAGGACGCGGAGCACGGCGAGAAGCTGCACGACCGCGACCCCGACCTGTGCTGCGCGCTGCGCAAGGTCAAGCCGTTGGAGGACGGCCTGACCGCGTACGCCGCGTGGGCGACGGGGCTGCGCCGCGACGAGTCCCCGACCCGGGCGAACACCCCGGTCGTCGGCTGGGACGCCAAGCGCCGCAAGGTGAAGGTCTCCCCCATCGCCCGCTGGACCCAGGACGACGTGGACTCCTACGTGTTGGAGCACGGGGTGCTCACCAACCCGCTGCTGATGGACGGTTACGCCTCCGTCGGCTGCGCGCCCTGCACCCGCCGGGTGCTGGAGGGCGAGGACGCACGAGCCGGCCGCTGGGCCGGACGCGGCAAGACCGAATGCGGGCTGCACGGCTGATGACGACTGATCAGGAGAGTTCGATGAGCGTGACGGAGACGGGAGCCACCGTGTGGCTGACCGGTCTGCCGAGCGCGGGCAAGACCACCATCGCGTACGAGCTGGCGGGCCGACTGCGGACCGAGGGCCACAAGGTGGAGGTGCTCGACGGCGACGAGATCCGGGAGTTCCTCTCCGCGGGCCTCGGCTTCTCCCGCGAGGACCGGCACACCAACGTGGCCCGGATCGGCTTCGTCGCCGAACTCCTCGCCGCCAACGGCGTGAAGGTACTGGTCCCCGTCATCGCCCCGTTCGCCGACAGCCGCGAGGCGGTCCGCAAGCGGCACGCGACCAGCGCGACCCCCTACCTGGAGGTGCACGTGGCGACGCCGGTCGA
>NZ_JBHXOX010000039.1:0-66159 GCF_042718795.1 Streptomyces cyaneofuscatus | reverse complement strand
CATCACCCAGTGCGACCGGGGGACGGAGCTGCTGCTCCGGCTGGAGCGGGGTGAGTGGTCCGGGCTCGGCCGGGAGAGCCGGGGGCTGCTGTCGGGGGTGGGCACCCGGGTGGACGCCCGGCTCGTCCTGCTGCACCTCGGCCTCGCCCAGGGGGCGTGGGAGGACTGCGTCACCCTCCAGCCCGGCCTTGAGGACATGCCCCGGGTGTTCTCCCAGTTCCCCTACGAGGTGTCGGCGGCCGGCATCCGTATCCGCATGGCCGTGGCACGGCAGAACACCGCCCAGGCGGTCGCCACGGCCGACCGGATCTGGCACCGGCTGCGCGCGAAGGGCGTGTGGGTGTGGGCGGGGCACGCCGCGCCGTGGGCGGTGGAGGCCTGGCTGCTCGCGGGCGGGGAGGACACCGCGCGGGCGGCGGTCGCCGAGTTCGCCTCAGGACTGCGCGCCCACCACAGCCGCACGGCTGCGGCGGCCCTGCTGCGCTGCCGGGCCCTGCTGGCGGAGCACGCGGCGGAGCATCCGGAGGCCCGCGGGCTGTTCGGGCGGGCCGCCCTCGTGCATGAGCGGACGGGCGCCCCGTACCGCCGGGCGCTCGACCTGGAGGCGGCCGGCCGGTGCGGCCTGGTGGCTCGGCCTCCCGAAGCCGATGCCGATGCCGATGCCGAAGTCGGAGCCGGAGTCGGAGGCCCGGCCGCGGGGCCGCTGCGGGACCTGGAGGAGGCGCTCCGGGTCTTCGAGTCCCTCGGGGCCGCGTGGGACGCGCTGCGGGCCCGTGGCACCCTGCGCGAACTGGCGCCTCCCGGCCACTCCCGGGCGCTCGCGGGCGATGCGGCGGATGCCCGGGGGCGCGGGCGGCCGGCGTACGGGGGCGCGCTCTCCCCACGCGAGCAGGAGGTGGCGGCCCTCGCCGCGGGAGGGCTGACCAACCGTGAGATCGCCGGTGCGCTGCACCTGTCGCCGCGCACGGTCGAGCAGCACGTGTACCGCATCATGCGCAAGACCCATGCGGTCTCCCGCCGGCATCTGCCCACGAGCCGCGCGGATCCCTGAGGCGATGGCACCGTGCGCCTTCCGAGCACGCTCTCGGTGAGGACGCGTCGCCCTCGGCCCTCAGTGCCCGCGCCGCTGCGGTCCGAAGCGCACGGCGACGCCGGGGGAGTACAGCACGCTCACCGGATCGCCGGCCGGCGCGGGCAGCCCGCCCGCCGCCACCAGGTCCTCGTCGTACTCCAGCAGCTCCGCCCGGTGCAGGGGCCAGCGGGGATGGGCGTTGGGCAGGTAGGCGGTCCGCCCGAAGAAGGAACCGTGCAGGGCCCAACGGGCGGTCAGGAAGTGCTCCAAGGGCGTGGGTTCGCCGATCGGATCGCCCGCCCGCAGCACGATCCGGCTCCGCGCACCGTGCGGCCCGGGCCACCGCCGGGTGCTCGTGTACGTGAGGGTGTCGCCGGAGCGCTCGATGCCCATCCGGGACCACACGTACGGCAACCGGAACGCGGCCCGCGCCACGAGAACGGGGACCAGCCGAGAGGCGTCGAGGGACCGGAAGACGACACCGCGCCGCCCGCGCTCATCGACCGAGTACAGCCGCACATTGGTTTCGGGAAAGGTCCCCAGATAGGGGATGCCCGGCAGCCCGAGCCACCCCACCCGGTACATCCGGAACGCCACGAGCCCCACGTAGGTCACCCCGTCGAACGTGTCCGGCACGGTCCCCGCAGGCAACAGCGGCGCCACGTCCGCCGGATCAACTGCCCAGTGCAGGAACGCCAGATCCAGCCAGGACTGCGTGAGCAGCGGAGGCATCGGCGCGGCGGGCGGGCGGGGTGACACCGGCTCGGCGGCGGGGTAGGTCGGGGACATGCACGCAGCATCGCAGACGGAAAGTGGATCAGCTTGGCAGGATGGACGAGGCATGCGTACCGCCCCGGTCCTGGGCTGATCATGGCTTCAGGGCCGTCGGGCCCCTCTGTGCGAGCGCGTCAGCCACCGACGGAGGCGCCGCCTTCTCAGTATTGCGGTTTCGTTCTTGATGCTCAGGGCCTGCGTACACGAGCTGTCGTCCTCGGTCTCTCTGAGGGCGGTAGCAGAGGCATCGAACGCTTCGATAGCCGCCTTGAGGTTGCCGGTGCGTCGGATGGCGAGACCCAGGTTGAGGAGTGCTTGCCCTTCGCGATGCCTTTCCCCCAGTTCTCGGTAGAGACCGACGGCGTCCCTTTGGGCCTGGACGGCCTCCGGGTATCTGCCGGAAAGTTCCAGTGCGGTTCCCAGGTTGGTCAGAGCCATGGCGCGGGTCTGCGAATCGCCGAACTTACGGCTCATCTCGAGAACCGACATCAGGGGATCGATCGCTCTCCCGGGGCTCCCCGCCTGAAGCAGCACCATGGCGAGCTGGTTCCGCCCCAGGCTCGCCATGTGTTCATCGCCGAGTGATTCCAGTGTGACGATCGCACGTGTCAGCCGGTCGATGGCCTCCTGAGGGCCGCGCTCGCTGAGGCTCGCCGCCAGGGCCCAGCCGAGATTCGCCTCTGCCAGGCTCTCGCTGTAAAGATCCTTTGTCTCCTTCGCCGCCTCCAAGGCGCTTTCAAACACCTCCACGGCCTCATCCGGTTTCCCCATGTCCCGGAGGACCATCCCCAAGTTGTTCAGGGTCACCCCCTCACCTCTGCGGTCACCGACCGACCGGCAGATGGCGATGTCCTCGTGGTAGACCTCGACTGCCTCCGGCCAACGGCGCAAGTCGTGCAGTGCCTTGCCGAGGTTGTTGCAGATCATTCCCCGCACACGGGACGGCTCCGACGGGGACAGCGTCATGGCCCGCCGTAGAACGTTGACCGCCTCCTCCGGCCTGCCCATCTGCTGGTAGGTGAGTCCGAGATTGCACAGCGTCGCGGTGATGTCCGCCAGGTGGTCGTCCCGCTCCTGCAACTGCAGTGACTCGTGGTATGTGGCCACCGCGGCGTCGAAGCGGCGTAGCTCGCGCTGGACTGTCGCCAGGTTGTTCAGGACGCTGGCCTCGGCTTCGCGCAACGCGGGTTCGTCCGACGACCGGATCGTCGTGAGCGTGGCCAGGGCGAGCTCCGCGCACTCGTCGAAGTGCCGCCGCTGTGACTGGAAGTCGGTCAATGCGTAGTGCAGGAGGAGCAGCACCCCCGGCCGTCCCCACTCCGGGGCGGCCAGCGCGGCGGCGACCAGATTGTGCCGTTCGGCGTCCAGCCAGCCGAAGGCTGAGTCCCGGTCGGAGAACAGAGGGCTGGGCACGTTACCCACGTCCACGTGTGTGTCAGCGGCGCTCGCCGCGATGACGTAGTGCTTCAGCAGCCGATCCGTAGCCGCCTCCCGGTCTTCCGGTAGGTCCTGCGTCCGGGAAAGGTCTTCCGCGTACAGGCGGATCAGGTCGTGCATGCGCCAGCGCCCATATGATGATCCCGGCTCGACGAAATGGCCGCGAGCGAGGAGCAGCAGCAGTGCCTCGGCGGCATGGGCCGAGGTTCCCATCAACTGAGCCGCTGCTTCGGTGGACACATCGGGCCCCGGGTTGAGAGGCAGCAGCCGGAACATACCGGCTTGGTCCGGCTTCAGGTGGTGGTAGGAGAGGTCGAAGGCCACACGGACGGCGAGATCCTCACGGCTGAGTCGCTCCAGCCTGCTACGGGCATCCCGCAGTGCTGCCGCCATGGAGTGCAGAGGCCGAGTCGGCGTGTCCGCCAGCAAGGCGCTGACGATCGAGAGGGCGAGGGGAAGCCGACCGCACAGAGAAGCTATCTCCCCGGCGGCTTCCGGTTCCTTAGCCACCCTCTTGTCCGTGGGGCCGACGACCTCGTTCAGGCTCCGATCGATGAGTTCCACAGCCGCCTGCGGTCCGAGAACCGACAGGTCCAGCAAACGAGCCTTGAGGTCGGTCAGGGTATGCCGCGACGTGATGAGGACGGGCACGCTCCCGCCACCCGGCAGGAGCGGCCGAACCTGGGCGCTGCTCATCGCGTTGTCGAGCACCAGAAGAATGCGGCGCTGGTTCGCCTCGTAGGCTGCCAGTACGGATCGGTACAGGCGTGCCCTGTCCTCGGTTTCCTCCGGGATGTACTCGCCAGGCACCGCCAGAGCGCGGAGAAGTGATCCCAGCGCCTTGTGCGGTCCGACGCGCCGCGCGTCGTCGTAGCCGAAAAGGTCGATGAAGAGCACACCACCGGTCAGCAGGCCCGGCGTCCTCAGCGCACGGTGGGCCACCTGGAGGGCCAGTTCCGTCTTTCCGACGCCGGGCAGCCCGGCGATCAGCTGGTTCGGACCGCCCGCTTCCGGGTTTGACCCGAGCGACTCGAGCAGCATGTCCGTCTCGGAATTCCTGCCGGTGAAGGCCGGCGAAGGGGAGGGCATTCCAGTGAGCGCAGGGGTGAGCGAGGTGGGGAGCTGCAGTGTGATGTGGTGGCCTTGGACCACGGCGTTGAAGAACAGTCCGCCGCTGACCTCGTTGCGGATGTCGTGCCCGCCCGAACCAGTCATACGTTCCTCGCGAATGTGGTGGTCGAACCTGAACAGTACGATTCGGTCGGTCTGTTGGACGGGTGTCGGCCGAGGGAGAGGGCGCCCCTACCCCTCCTCCGCCAGCTCCGCCACTCCCGTGATCCGGTGCAGGGCGAACGTGCGGACCTCGTCGGCCGTGTGGTCGTACGCCGTGACGAAGCCGCCCTCCACGCGGACCGGCGCGATCACGCGCTGGCTGGCCGCGCCCTCCGCGTTGACGTAGCCGATCCAGACCGCGGTGCCCGTCATCGCGGCCGCCTGGACCGTGGCCAGGGTCTCCGCGGAGGTGGTGCGGGGCAGGGAGCCGGAGGCGCGCGCCCCTGTAGCGCCCTCGGTCGGCTCCTTGCGGACCACCGTGGCGGCCGTGTCGCCGGCGCGGATGGCCCGGACCGCCGCGCCCAGGAGGGTGGCGTCGGGGGTCGGGGGGCCTTCGGGGACCGGGGCCGGAGGGGTACGGGGCGGCGTGCGGCGGGCGCCGGCTCGGGTGATCAGGACGTCGCCCTCGGCCGATTCGGCGGCGGGGGCGTAGCCCATCTCGCGCAGCGCCTCCAGGAGGGAGCCGGGGTCGGCCTGGGAGGCCAGGACCGTGGGGGCCAGGCGGCGCAGGCGCAGGCCCGTGGAGCGGCGGTCGGCCAGGATCTCGTTGAGGACCGCCTCGTCGTCGCACCGTACGTACGCGGACGCCGCCCCGATCCGCAGGTGGCCGTGGCGGCGGGCCACGTCGTCGATCAGGTAGCTCAGCGGCTGCGGCACCGGCGTACGGCTGTGCGCGGCCAGGAACGCGTGCAGGTCGGCCGCCGCCTGCCCCGCGTCCAGGGCGCGGCGGACCGAGCCGGGCGTGAAGCGGTAGACCGTCGCCCCGCCCTTCGACTCCACGTCGGCCAGGACCGAGAGGGTTTCGGCGAGGGGGCGCTCCAGGGGGCCCGGCGCCACCGCCGTCAGGTCCGCCTGGAGCAGGACGTGGTCCAGGGGTTCGGGGAGGAGGGGTGCCAGAAGGGCTCCCGCCGTCTCCTCTCCCTCGTTCAGGAGTGCGCGGGCCTGGGAAGACAGCGCGCCGCGGCCCGTGATGCCCAGCAGCTCCGCCTCGTTCAGGGTCCAGAGAGCGAGGCGGGAGCGGAGGTCGGTGCCCTCCCCGGAGGGCGAGGAACCGCGCAACGGGCGTTCCCAGCGCAGCCGTCGCAGCAGCGTCTCCGGGTCCGGCGCGGTGCCCGGCGGCAGTTCGGCGAACAGGGACAGGACCCGGCGGCGTACGTCAGGGGCGGCCGACCGGTCCAGCTCGGGGCCGAGCGCGGACAGGGCCCGGCCCTTCGCGTCCTGACCGCCGACCAGGCCGGGGACCCGGGTGGCCGGGAGCCAGGCGGTGGCGAGGTGGGTCCAGCGGTCCTGGGCGGGGAGGTCGAGCCACTCGTCGTACGCGGGCGTCGGCGCGTACCGCTCGTCGCTCTCGCCGTCGGTGGCCAGCAGCCCTGCCCCGTAGGCGAGTTCGACCCAGAACGCGGCGATCGGCTCGGTCACCTCCAGCGCGGCCGCCACCCGTTTCAGCTCCCGCACGCTCAGGCCGCCCGCGCGCAGGATCGCCGGGCCGCCGCCGTTCCAGAGCTTCAGCAGCTCCTCGACGGTCGAGAGTGCCGTGAACGCCTGGCCGGCCGCCGCCCTGTCCACAGCCTGTGGATCGCGTTCGGCCGCCGACGCGACGACCGGGGGGACCGGTTCCGGTACGCGGTGCGCGCGTCCGGCGCGCAGATGGAGGGCGGCCTCGCGCGGCAGGACCACCGTGCGCGTGGAGACCGGGAGGAGCAGGCCCCGGTCCCGTAGCCACTTCACAGGGGGAGTGGGGTTCGGGGTGACCTCGCCGTACGGCGGGCCCCACACCAGCCGGTCCAGGACCGACAGCGCCTCCACGGGGGCCGTGTCCAGCAGCTCCGCCATCCGCGTCCGGTCCGTGAACAGGGCCGACAGCGCGGCCACCGCCGAGACCGGGTCGTGCGTGGCGGGGAGCCCGGACCCCACCAGGATCTCCTGGAGTCGGCCCGGCGACATGCCCGCCGTAGCCTCCGCGACCGTCGGGCCGAGGCCGGTGGGGGAGGGGTGCTGCGGAGACGGGGCGAGCAGCTCGCGCGCCGTACGCACCAGCCGCAGCCGCTCGTCCTCGCCCCAGACCAGGGCCTGTTCGCGGAGCGTGGCGAGTGCGCCCGGCAGCGCGGCGGTGACCGTCGCCCCCACGTCGTCGCGCTGCTCGCCGTCGTCCAGACCGTCGCCGGTGAGCAGCGAGAGCAGCGTGTCGTACGGGGCCGGGTCCGGGGCCACCGCCAGCGCCTCGGCCGTCTGGAGCGCGAACCGGTCCAGGTGCTCCAGCGCGCGGACCACCGAGGCCCGGGTCCCGGCCCTGGTGGCGAGCTGGGTGATGTCGTTCGGCACCGGGTTGAGGAGGTCGGGGCGGGCGCGCAGCAGCCCGGCCAGCGATTCGTCGCCCCGGGCGCGCAGGGCTTCGGCGAGCGTGCGCGGTGGTGTGGTCGTCCCCATCCGTCCCACGTTAGCCGCTGAAACGCTACCGTCGGGGCAGGGCGGCAAGAGGGGATGCACCGCGTGGGGATCGAGAGCGACCAGCTCGTCTACGACTACCTGAGCCGGGTCGGCGACCTGGCCCAGCGGCAACAGCTTTCGTCGGGCGCCCGGATGCGGCTCGTCTCGACGCTGCGGGGCGAGATCGACCGCCGCCGCGCGATCGAGGGCGCGGACTCCCCGGCGGCCGTGCGGCGGATCATCGGCAGGCTCGGGAGCCCGGCCGAACTGGTCGGCGCGGCGGCGGAGTCGGGCGACGGTTCGGTGCCGCTGCCGTCGGCGCGTACGAGTGCGGAGCCCGCCGTTCCGCGGCCCCGGACCGGCTTCCTCCGCAAGGGCCCGAAGGAGCCGAAGGGCCCCAAGGAGCCGAAGGGGCCGGAGGGGCAGGAGGGCCCGGAGCAGCCGTACGAGCCGGGGGCGGCCTCAGGTCGCGCCTCCGGTCCCGGCTCGCGTCCCGCCTCCGGTCGCGCCCCCCGTACGGCGCCCGGCCCCGGAGACCACCCCCGTACGAAGCCGAACCTCACCAAGCCCACCGCCCCCGGCGACACCCCCACCCCCACCCCCGGCGACACCCCCACCCCCACCCCCGCCGACACCACCCCCTGGCCCCACCCCTCCGCCCCGCACGTCCTCGGCCCCGACCAGCAGAGCACCGGCGGCGAGGACTGGTGGCGCCTGGAGCCCGGGCCCTTCGACGCGGGGACCGCCGTCCCCGGGTTCTTCGGCGGCATCGAGGCCCCCGAACTCCTCGGCCGGCGGCCGGCGAAGCCCGAAGCCGCGGACAAGGAGGCGGGGGAGGCGAAGGAGGCGGAGGAGGAAGGGGACACGGAGGACCGCGCGGCCGCCACCGGAGCGGCACCCCGCCGCCGTACCCTCCGCATCCCCCGGCCCCGCCGCCGCAAGCCGGTCGTCGCCGTCGTCGAGCCCGTGGTCGCCGCGCCGGCCGCCCGCGGCTTCGCCCACCCCCTGCTGCTCCTGGCCGCCGCGCTGCTGATCGCCGGAGTGGTCACCGGGTCGTGGATCCCGCTCGCGGGCGGCTGGCTCATCGCGTACGGCTCCCGGACCCTCTCCCGTACGGAGGCGAAGTGGGCGGCCCTGGGGCTGCCGGGCGTGGTCGTCGCCGGGGCGCTCGTCTGGGTGTGGGGGCGGCTGGACGGGCGGTGGGGCGAGCCCATCGCGGACGGGGCGCTGCGCGAGGTGCTGACCGGCGCCTGGCCCGTGGTCGTCCGGATCGCCGCCGTCGCCTCCGCGCTCTATTTGGTGTGGCGGGCGCGGAGGCGGGCCTGAGAGCCGCGGTGGTTACTTCGTCAGGTTCGTCTGGAGCTCGCTCAGGATCTTGTCGGCCGCCGTGTAGCCGATGCCCTGGATCCACAGCTGGTCGTCGACCGCGAAGACCTTGCCGTTCTTCACCGCGTCCATCTTCTTCCACAGGCCGCTGCCGGTGGTCTGGGTCTCCTTGGACTTCTTCGGGTCGCCGTACGTCGAGTGGAAGACCGCGTCCGCGTCCGCGAGGTCGATCTTCTCGGGGCTGACGTCGTAACTGAACCCGTCCTTCGCCTGGTCGGTGACGGCGGGGCGGCCGAGGCCGACGTCGGCGAGGATCGTGGCGATGTAGTTCTTCTTGCCGTAGATGCGGATGTCGGCACCCTCGACGAACCGGACCATGTTGACCTCGGTCGCCCCGGCCTTCTCCTTGCCGCCGAGCGCCTTCGTCACATCGGCCACGTGGCGCGCGTAGTCGTCGGTGACCATCTTCGCCTCGGCCTTCTTGTTCAGGGCCTCCGCGTGGACCTGGAAGTTCTCCTTCCAGGGGTAGCCGGTGTTCTCCGTCATCACGGTCGGCGCGATCTTCGACAGCTCGGCGTACTTGTCGCCGTGCCGGATCTTGCTGGTGAGGATGAGGTCGGGCTTGAGGCCGGCGATGGCCTCCAGGTTCGGGGTCATCATCTGGCCGACGTCCGTGATGCCGGTGACCTGGTCCTTCGGCAGGTAGTTCAGGAAGCCGGAGTCCACGTCGGCGTGGGTCGCGCCGACCGGCTTCACGCCGAGGGTGAGGACCGAGTCGAGTTCGGCGGTGTCCAGGACGACGACCCGCTGCGGGGCCGCCGGGACCTTCACGTCGCCCATCGCGGTCTTCACCGTACGGGGAGCGCCGGCGGAGGCGTCGCCGGAGTCGGAGCCGGAGGAGCCTGGGGAGCCGGACGCGGAGCCCGAATCGGACGAGAAGCCGCACGCGGACAGCGCCAGCGCGGCGGCCGCGGTCAGGGACGCGGCGGCGAGCGTACGGGAGCGGTGCTGGAGGAGGGTCATGGTTCTCAGAGGGCCTTTCCGGGAGTCGGGGCGGAGGGAGGAGCAGCGGTGGCCGGGGCCCAGGGGGCGCCCGGGACGACGAGCGGCGAACCCGTCACCGGGTCCGGGACGACCACCGCCTCCAGGCCGAAGACCTCGCGGACGAGCGCGGCGGTGACGACGTCCCCCGGCCGGCCCTCGGCGACGATCCGGCCCTCCTTCATGGCGACCAGGTGGTCGGCGTACCGGGCCGCCTGGTTGAGGTCGTGCAGCACGGTGACGACGGTACGGCCCCGGGTGCCGTCGGCGGCAGGGGACGCCAACTGGCGTACCAGGTCCAGGACTTCCACCTGGTGCGCGATGTCCAGATAGGTCGTCGGCTCGTCGAGCAGCAGCAGGTCCGTCTCCTGCGCGAGGGCCATCGCGATCCACACCCGCTGGCGCTGCCCGCCCGACAGCTCGTCCACCGAACGCTCGGCCAGCGCCGTCACATCCGTACGGGCCATGGCGTCGGTCACCGCCCGCTCGTCCGCGTCCGACCACTGCTGCCACCAGCTCTGGTGCGGCTGGCGGCCCCGGGCGACGAGGTCGGAGACGGTGATCGCCTCGGGGGCCACCGGGGTCTGCGGGAGCAGCCCGATGGACCGGGCGATGCGCCGGGTCGGTATCCGCGCCAGCTCCGTACCGTCCAGCAGGACCGCCCCGCCGCGCGGCTTCAGCAGCCGGCCGAGCGCGCGCAGGGTGGTGGACTTGCCGCAGGCGTTCGGGCCGACGATGACGGTGACCTGCCCGTCGGGCACGGCGAGGTCCAGCTCGTGGACGACGGTGCGGTCCTCGTACGCGAGGGTCAGGGAACGGGCGGCGAGCCTGCTCCCGTGCTCAGCGGTCCCGGTCGTCGGGCTCATGCGGTGCCTCCACTGCGGCTACGGTGACCGCGGATGATCAGCCAGATCAGGTACGGGGCGCCGACCGCCGCCGTGAGGACGCCCACCGGCAGTTCGGTGGGCGAGAACAGCCTGCGGGCGAGCAGGTCGCCGAAGACGACGATCACCGCGCCCAGCAGCGCCGAGGACAGCAGCGGGATCTGCGTGGTCCGGGTCATCCGGCGGGCGATCTGCGGCGCGAGCAGCGCCACGAAGTCCACCGGGCCCGCCGTGCCCGTCGCCACGGAGGCCAGGACCACCCCGAGCGCGACGAGTCCGAGCCGTACGCGCCCCAGGCGCACGCCCAGCGCGGTGGCCGTGTCGTCGTCCATCGTGACGGTGCGCTGCGCGCGGGCCGCCCAGGCGACGGCGGGCAGCAGGACCAGCAGCGTCCAGGCGAGCGGGGCGGCCTCCGGCCAGCCGCGCCCGTTCAGCGAACCGGTCATCCAGATCTGCGCCTGCTGCGCGACCAGGTAGTCGCCCTTGGTCAGGAAGAGGGTGGTGACCGACCGCAGCGCGATGGCGAAGCCGATGCCGATGAGGACGAACCGGGAGGCGTGCAGGCCGCCGCGCCAGGCGAAGACGTAGACGAGGGCGGCGGCCGCGATGCCGCCGATGACGGAGAGGTAGGGCAGGACGGCGTACGAGGTGATCCCGAAGGTCATCGCGCCGACGGTGAGCGCGCTCGCGCCCTGGCTGATACCGATGATGTCGGGGCTGGCGAGCGGGTTGCGGGCGACGGTCTGGATGAGCGCCCCCGCGATCCCGAAGGCCGCGCCGACCAGCAGCCCGACGACCAAGCGCGGAAGCCGCAGCGTGCCCACAACCAACTCGGCGGAGGACGGCTGCCCGAGGAGCACCTTCACGACCTCGCCGGGTGCGACGAAGCTCTCGCCGACACAGAGGTACGCGACACAGACGGCGGCCAGCAGCACGAGAAGACCCGCCACGACGACGGACGCCCGCCGGTGCAGCAGGAACCGGCCGCGCGGCCCGGCCTTCACGACGGAGTACCCGGCGGGCCGGACCCGTACGAGGGTGTTGCTCACGCCGGCACCGCCTTCCTCCGTACGAGGGCGACCAGGAACGGCACCCCGATCAGGGCGGTCATCACACCCGCCGGAACCTCGCTCGGCGGGAACACGATCCGGCCGACGACGTCCGAGACCAGCAGCATCACCGGCCCGATCAGCGCCGCCATCGGCAGCACCCAGCGGTGGTCGTTGCCGACGACCGCGCGGGCGATGTGCGGGACGGCGAGCCCGATGAACGCGATCGGCCCGGCGGCGGCCACCCCGACCCCGGTCAGCACGGTCGCCCCGATCCCGCCGGTGATCCGGACCGCCGCGACGTCTCGACCGAGGCCCTTCGCCACGTCCTCGCCGAGTGCGAGCGCGTCCAGACCACGGGCGACGGAGAGCACGAGGACAACGCCCAGCAGCAGGAAGGGCCACACCTGCTGGACGACGTCCGCCTCCCGGCCCGCGATCGACCCGACCTGCCAGAAGCGGAACTCGTCCAGCGCGGACGCCTTCGTCGTGAGGACCCCCATCGTCACCGAGACCAGCAGCGCGTTGATCGCGGCCCCGCCGAGCGCGAGCTTCACGGGCGTCGCGCCGCCGCGCCCCCTCGACGCGATGGCGTACACGGCGACCGAGGCGACGGTGGCCCCGGCGAAGGCGAACCAGACGTACCCGGTCAGCGTGTGCACCCCGGCGAACGCGATGGCCAGCACCACCGCCACCGACGCCCCCTGGCTGATGCCGAGGATGCCGGGGTCGGCGATGGGGTTACGGGTGATCCCCTGGAGCACCGTGCCCGCGAGGGCCAGCGCCGCGCCGACCATGAGCCCGATGAGCGTGCGCGGCACCCGCATGGTCCGGATCACCTCGGCGCCATCCGAGGTCCCGCCGTGCAGCAGCGCGTCGACCACCTCGCCCGGCGGGATGGACCGCGCCCCGACCGTAAGGCTCAGCAGAACGGCCAGCAGGAGGGCGATGACGGCGGCGGCGATGGCGGCCGCGCGTCGGGAGAGGCGGGGCGCACGGGGTATCGGGGGCGCGACGGCCGGTGCCGGTGGTGGCGCGGGCGCTGACATCTGAACCAATCGGCAGGGACTTCGCGAAGATTGCGTGCGGGGTGACTGAGTCCTACTAAGGCTTGGCTAAGTGCGGGCTCAGTCTAGGTGGCGGGGATTACGCCGAGGACGGCGGTGGGCGGGCCCGACGGACCCGCCGCACGGGTCGGCACAATGGTCCCCATGGCTTCCACGGCTTCGAGCCCCTCCTCCGTCCCGCACACCGCCCCCCTCACGGTCGGCTTCGACCTCGACATGACCCTCATCGACTCCCGGGCCGGTATCGCCGCCACCTACCGGGCCCTCTCCGCGGAGACGGGGGTGCACATCGACGACGCGCTGGTGGTGAGCCGGATCGGCCCGCCGCTGGAGGAGGAGCTGGCGCACTGGTTCCCGGCCGACCAGGTGGCCGCCGCCGGTGACCGCTACCGGGAGCTCTACCCCGACCACGCGATAGCGCCGAGCACGGCCCTCGCCGGGGCGCGGGAGTCGATCGCCGAGGTGCGGGCGCTCGGCGGCCGGGCGATCGTCGTGACGGCGAAGTACGAGCCGAACGCCAAGCTGCACCTGGCCCACCTCGGGATCGAGCCGGACTCGGTGATCGGCTGGCTCTGGGCGGAGGCCAAGGGCGAGGCGCTGAAGGAGCACGGGGCGCAGGTCTACGTGGGCGACCACGTGGGGGACGTCCGCGGGGCGCGCGTCGCCGGGGCGCGGTCGGTCGCCGTGACGACGGGTCCGTGCGACGAGCGGGAGCTGCGGGCGGCGGGCGCGGACGTGGTGCTGGCGGACCTGACGGAGTTCCCGGCCTGGCTGCGGACGTTCGAGGCGGCCCGCACGGCGGCTTGAGGGCCCTGACGCGCGCGCCGGCCTGAGAACGCCCCCCGCTCCCGGCCTACCGCTCCTCGGTCACCCGGTCGATCACCCAGTCCAGCCCGTGCGGCCCCGGCCCGTACGAGGGCGCCTGCCGCCAGACCTCGCTGAACCCCTCGACGAGGGCGGTCCGGGCGTCCGCGCCGTCCGGCAGCCGGGAGCGCAGCAGCTCCAGCAGGAGCGGGGCGAGCAGGTCGTACAGCTCACCGAGCGCGTCCCGGCTGCCGTAGGCGATCTGTACGAGGAGGTCGTCGACGTGCGCCGTCGCCCGGCCCGGAACGCTACAGGCGGGGGGAGGCGGCCTAAGGGCGTGCCCTGCGTGCTTCACACGACGGAGCCTAGCCATTTCGCCGGACCGGTGTGAGCCGGACGACCGGCGTGATCCGGACGAAAGATCCACGAGGGCTAGTTACGGCTCGCGGCTCGCCGGGGCGAGCTGAGCCAGACCGAGCGCACGACGCCCGCCCCGGCGATCAGGAAGCCGAGGCCCATGAACATGCTGACCCCGTACGCGATCGGAGGGAACGGCTCCGTGCCGAGGAAGAGCGGGGCGACCGTCACCAGCGTGGCCAGTGCGCCGACGAAGAAGACGATCGCGCCGATCGATACGAGCCGGTCGCCGGCGCCTGAAGGAGTAGTGGTCACCCCACCAGGGTAGTTCCCTGCCCGGAGGAACACTCCGGCGACGTCTTGTCACCGGACGCAGGGCCATTAGCCTGGGACCAGGCGGGTCACGGTGACCCGCTCTCCTGCTATCCGGAGCCGTGCCCAAGGTCGAGCACGGCTCTTTCCGCACATCGACGCGTACGAGGACGGGGACAGACGTGCCCACCGGCAAGGTGAAGTGGTTCAACAGCGAGAAGGGCTTCGGCTTTCTCTCCCGCGACGACGGCGGCGACGTCTTCGTGCACTCGTCGGTACTCCCTGCCGGGGTCGACGCCCTCAAGCCCGGCCAGCGTGTGGAGTTCGGCGTGGTCGCGGGCCAGCGCGGTGACCAGGCCCTGTCCGTGGTGGTCCTCGACCCCACCCCGTCCGTCGCGGCCGCCCAGCGCCGCAAGCCGGACGAGCTGGCGTCGATCGTGCAGGACCTGACGACGGTCCTGGAGAACATCACGCCCCAGTTGGAGCGCGGCCGCTACCCGGACAAGGCCGCGGGCGCCAAGATCGCGGGCCTGCTGCGCGCGGTCGCGGACCAGCTCGACGTGTAGCCGCTTCCGGCGGCCGGCCGTACGGCTGCGCACGGACCGCCGTACGGCCTCGCATCGACAGGCGTACGGCTTGGCACCGACAGGCGTACGGCTTGGCACCGACAGGCGTACGGCCTCGCACCGACAGCCGTACGGCTGCGCGGCCGTACGGCTTCAGGCCTGGCTCTCCGTGAAGAGCCGCGCCGACCTCGCGAGGGCGGACCGCACCGCGCCCCCGCGCGTCAACGGGGCCCGGTGCGTGAGCCCGAACCGGTTGCGGCGCAGGTGGACCAGGGCGTCGCCGACCCGGAGCACCGAGCCGTTGAGCGTCGGCAGGTCCGCGGCCTCGGTGTGGATGCCGCGGGTCTCGAACGTCGCGGTGGGTATCGACGGGCCGCGCACCTCGGAGACCAGGCTGTCGGGGGTGTGCTTCCTCGGCAGCGGGGCGGTGAGCACGATCTCGCCGAACTCCGGCGACGTACCCCGGTAGCCCTCCCGCCGCTCGTGGGTGCGGCCCTCTCTCCAGACCGTCAGGGTGAACGGGGAGGCGGTGGTGTGCACCGGGCCGCCTCAGCCCCGGTCGCCGGGGAAGGCCAGCGCGTCCGGGGCGAGGGGCGGCACGAGTCCCTCGGCCGCGGCGCGGGTGAGCAGGCCGCGGACGGCCGCGTAGCCGTCCTCGCCGAGGTCGGCGGTGAACTCGTTCACGTACAGGCCGATGTGCTGGTCGGCGACGGCCGGGTCCATCTCCTGGGCGTGCTCCTGGACGTACGGCCGGGAGACCTCCGGGTGGTCCCAGGCCAGCCGGACCGAGCTGCGGATGGTGTCGGCCAGGCGGCGCAGGGTCTCCTCGCCGAGGGAGCGCTTGGCGATGATCGCGCCGAGGGGGATCGGGAGGCCGGTGGTGTCCTCCCAGTGGCGTCCCATGTCGGCCAGGTTGTGGAGCCCGAAGTTCCGGTACGTGAAGCGGGCCTCGTGGATGACGAGACCGGCGTCCACTTTGCCGTCCCGCACCGCCGGCATGATCTCGTCGAACGGCATGACGACGACCTCGCCGACCCCGCCGGGGACCATCTCCGCCGCCCAGAGCCGGAACAGCAGGTACGCCGTCGAGCGCTCGCTCGGCACCGCGACCGTCCGGCCCGTCAGGTCCAGGCCCAGCTCCTTGGTGAGGACGAGCGGGCCGCAGCCCCGGCCCAGCGCCCCGCCGCACGGCAGGAGCGCGTACTCGTCCAGGACCCAGGGCAGGACCGCGTACGACACCTTCAGGACGTCCAGCTCGCCGCGCTCGGCCATGCCGTTGGTGATGTCGATGTCCGCGAAGGTCACGGCCGGGGCGGGCGCGCCGGGGACGCGGCCGTGGGCCCAGGCGTCGAAGACGAACGTGTCGTTGGGGCAGGGGGAGAAGGCGATCTCGATCGGGGTCCCGGACGAGGCCGAGGCCGGGCCGGCGTGTGCGTCAGTGGTCATGCCTGGTTCCAACCTTCCAGTACGGGTGCGCTCTTCCCGAACGCCTCCGTGAGCGCGGCCAGTGCGTCGCCGATGCGCCAGGCGGCCCGGTCGCGGGGGCCGACGGTGTTCGAGACGGCCCGCAGCTCCAGGACGGGCACCCCGGCTCGCTCGGCCGCCTCCGCGACCCCGAACCCCTCCATCGCCTCGGCCAGCGCACCCGGGTGCGCGGCGAGCAGGGCGGCGGTGCGGTCGGCGGTGCCGGTGACGGTGGAGACGGTGAGGACGGGGCCGGAGGACGCGCCGGTGGCTGCCGCCACCTCCCGTACGAGCGCGGGCGGCGGAGTGAAGCGGTCGCGGCCGAAGCCGAGCGCGGTGACGGGCAGGAAGCCGTCCGCGGTCTCGGCGCCCAGGTCGGCCGCGACGATGTCGCTCGCCACGACGAGCGAGCCGAGGGGGGCGGCGGGGGCGAACCCGCCGCCGATCCCGGCGGAGATGACGAGTCCGTACGGCTCCAGGGCGGACGACTCCGGTGCGTACGACTCCGGTGCGGATGCCAGGGCGAAAGCCGCCGCCGCAGCGGCGGCCGCCGGGCCCGCGCCGCCCGCCAGGACGTCGAACGCCCCGCTGCGGTGCAGCTCGGCCCCCGGCACGGTGAGAACCTCCGGCGTACCCCCGAACGCACGCGTGACCGCGTCCCGTTCCACCGGGACAGCGGTCACGACGAGCACACGCACAGGGAGAGCCTCAGGGCCTCGGATCAGAAGGGACGGGGACGGCGGTCAGGACGTCTTCTTGAGCTCGAACTGCCAGATGCCGGTGAGCTTCTTGCCGCTCGTCTCGACGATGGAGACGTTCGTCTTGGTGGCGGGCTCGCCCGTCTGGCTGGCGAAGAAGGCGCTGCCGGGGATCGTCCGGTAGGTCTTCTTGAACGGCTCCTGCTCGGCCTGCTGGCCGTTGATGAAGAGCGTCCAGCCCTTCTCGGCGATCTCCGGGTCGACGCCGAAGCGGACCTTGTCGTCCATCGCGACCTCAAGGGTCTTCTCGGGCTTCTTGTTGAGGCAGCCCTGGATCAGCGACTCCTTGATCGCCTCACCGTCGTTGTAGCAGGCCGCCTCGGAGTTCACCGAGGTCGTGCCGACCGTCACGGTGGCGAGCGGCGTCGGCTTGTCGCAGGCGGACAGGACAAGGAGTCCCGCGGACACGGCACCAAGAGCGACGCCGATTCGACGGCCCTTACCGGAGAAGAACGCAACGGTCATGGGCCGAAGGCTATCGGTCGCCTCCGCTCACGCCACGCGGGGGTGCGGCGTGCCGCGCCGTGCGGCGCCCAGGAGACCCCGTACGGACGTGGCCGCGCCGAGGGCGAGGATGCCCGCCGCGACCGACATGCCGAGCACCGCGTTGAGCGGCAGCGCGATCCCGATACCGCCGCCGACCACCCACGCCATCTGGAGCAGGGTCTCGGACCGGGCGAAGGCGGAGGTGCGGACCTCCTCGGGGACGTCCCGCTGAATCATCGCGTCCAGCGACAGCTTGGAGAGGGCCTGGGTGAACCCGGCGACCGCGCCGAGCGCGGCGACCGCCGCGGTGGAGAAGAAGACCGCTGCGAGGACCGCCGTGCCCAGGGCGAGCCCCAGCACCGTCGCGATGATCACCTCGGGCCCGCGCGCCCGGAGCCACGCGCCCACCGCCGTACCGCAGGCGTTGCCGACCCCCGCCGACACGCCGACGATGGCGAGCGAGACCGCCGCGCTCTGGCCGGCCATCGGGTGCTCGCGCAGCAGGAACGCCAGGAAGAAGATCAGGAAGCCGGAGAGGGCCCGGTGGGCGGCGTTGGCCTGGAGGCCGTGGAGCACCGACCCGCCGACGGACCGCAGCCCGGGCGGCCGCTCCTTGGCCGGTTTCTCCCCGTTGTTCTTCCTGGTGCGCTGCTGTTTCCGGTCGGCGGGACGCCGTACGGGCTCCGGGCGGTGCGGGAGGTGCGGGTGGTCCTCCGGGTCGATCAGGCGGGCCCGGCGCTCGCCCTTCGCGGAGTCGACCTTGGGCGGCATCGTGAAGGCCAGGAAGGTGCCCACGATGAAGATCGCGCAGGCGCCGTAGAGCGGCCACGCGGAGCCGATGGTCTGGAGGCCGGCCCCGATCGGGGCCGCCACCCCCGTGGCCAGCAGCCCCGCCAGGGTGACCCGTGAGTTGGCTTTGACCAGGGAGAACTTCGGTGGCAGCAGCCGGGGCACGACCGCGCTGCGCACCACCCCGTACGCCTTCGAGGAGACCAGCACCCCCAGCGCCGCCGGGTACAACTCAAGCCCGCCGGTGGCCACCGCCCCCGACATGGTGATCGCCAGCAGGGCGCGGGCCAGCATCGCGCCCGCCATCGCGGCCCGGCGGCCGTGCGGCAGCCGGTCCAGCAGCGGGCCGATCACCGGGGCGAGCAGGGTGAAGGGGGCCATGGTGATGGCGAGGTAGAGCGCGACGCGCCCGCGCGCCTCGTCGGTCGGGACGGAGAAGAAGACCGTGGAGGCGAGGGCGACGGTGATCATGACGTCACCGGCGCCGTTCACCGCGTGCAGCTCGATGAGTTTGCCGAGGCCGGATTCCCCGGCTCCGTGGGCGTGCGTCGCCTTGCGGATACCGCGCGCCGCACCCGTGAACGGGGTGCGCAGGGCACGACCTGTCGCCCGTCCCGCCCTGCGGAGCGGGCCGGGACCGTCGTGCGACCTGGCGGCTGTCACCTCGTCATAGTGCCCCACCCCGGCCGGTATGAACGGTGATCGGCTGCGGACGCGCGCGTGACGCCCTGTCGGACCAGTGGCCGGCCCGTGGATGGCCACTGGCGCGGCAGCACTGCCGGACGGCTGCGCGCAAGCCCTTCGGGGTGGGTGTGGCCGGATATCGGAGAGACGGATACGGCACGTTTGGGACGGGCAGGTGGGCGCGGAGCGGCGGAGAGGGTAGCGTGCGTAACGCGCCACCGGCGGTTGTTCTTGGCCGCGCGCCTCTCCGCGATCCCGCAGAATGGGTGGCAGAAGGCGCGCCCGAGGCAGGCACAACGGGTGTGGACGTCGACGCGGTCCCCAGGTCCGCTCCGCCCGCAACTGTCTGGCCGAAAACGGCAATCGTGCAGCAGCTGGCGCACTCGTGAGACTGGCGTATGGAGAGAAGCGAAGACCTGTGAGTGCTGCGACGACGCGAAGCCGTACGGCCCGTACCCCCGTTCCCGACCGCCTGTGCGCCGAGGCGGTCGACCTCGCGCGCGCGGCGGCGGAGGAAGCCGCCGCGCCCGGCGTGGTCGGTGAGCATGCCGGTGTGGTCTCCGAGGGGGACCGCGTCGTCACGCACTACTTCGAGTCCAAGGAGCCCGGCTACCGGGGCTGGCGCTGGGCCGTGACCGTGGCGCGGGCCTCCCGCGCGAAGAACGTCACCCTGGACGAAACGGTGCTGCTGCCGGGGGCCGACGCGCTCCTGGCGCCGGAGTGGGTGCCGTGGAGCGAGCGGCTCCGCCCGGGAGACCTGGGCCCCGGCGACCTGCTGCCGACGGAGGCGGAGGACCCGCGCCTGGAGCCCGGCTGGACGGGCGAGGACGAGCCGCCGCCGAACTCGGTCGTCTCCGAGGAGCTGGCCGAGCTCGTCGACGCGGAGGACGCGGAGCTGACGGACCGGCCGGTGGCGATCAGCCGCGGCTCCATCGCCGCGGTCGCCGACGAGCTGGGTACGCGGCGGGCGCGGGTGCTGTCGCGGTACGGGCTGTACGAGGCGGCCGACCGCTGGGACGAGGCGTTCGGCCCGAAGACGCCGATGGCGCAGGCGGCGCCGGCGACGTGCGTGAGCTGTGCGTTCCTGATCCCGATGGCGGGGTCGCTGAAGCAGGCGTTCGGGGTGTGCGCGAACGAGATCAGCCCGGCGGACGGGCATGTGGTGTCGCTGGCGTACGGGTGTGGGGGGCACTCGGAGGCGGCGGTGATGCCGGCGCCAGTGCGGCCGGCGGATCATGCGCTGGACACGATGCGGGTGGACGAGTACGCGCTCCGCCCCGAGCGCGGCGGCGGCTCGGTCCCACCCGAGCCCGACGGCGCGTCGGAGGACCTGGGCCACTCGTAGGGGCGGTGGCCCCTTTCAGCCCGTGGGGCGGTGACCCCTTCCAGCCCGTGGGCGGTGTTTTTTCGCCCGTCGGGGGGTGAGCCCTTCCAGCTCGTGGGGCGGTGACCCCCTTTTAGCCCGTCCGGCGTTTGAGGACGGAACCGTCGATGGGGTGTCGGGTGCCGCTGCGGGGGTGCTGGGCCCCAGGGCCCTGTTCCTGTGCCGCCCACCGGGCAAGGGTTCCGTCCTCAAACGCCGGACGGGCTGGTTTGGCTGGGGTGCCGTCCTCGAACGCCGGGCGGGCCGGGGTTGGCAGGGTTCCGTCCTCAAGCGCCGGGCGGGCTGGGAGTGCGGCCCGGCGGGCTGGAAGCACGCATTGTGGGGCGGGTTCTCGCGCACGGTACCTTCGGGCGCACACTGGGCGGCAGGTACGGGCCCAGGCCACCACCCACGGCGGACGGAGTCGACAGCGTGAGCATGAATGCGACCGAGGGGGCCGATCCGTTCGGGACGGCACGGCTGCGGCGCGGCGTGCTCGACGCCTGGGGCGCCGGCCCCGCCCGGTTCCGGGAGGACGCCAACGCCGAGGAGGACCTCGCCCTCGGCGGCTACCGCGACCGCCTCGTCGTCGAGCTGGCCCAGAACGCCGCCGACGCCGCCGCCCGCGCGAACGTGCCCGGCCGGCTCCGCCTCACCCTGCACCCCGCCACCCCCGGTGACCCCGACGGACGCTGCGTCCTCGCCGCCGCCAACACCGGCGCCCCCCTGGACGCCACCGGCGTCGAGTCCCTCTCCACCCTCCGCGCCTCCGCCAAGCGCGAGGGCCACGAGTCCGCCGTGGGCCGGTTCGGCGTCGGGTTCGCCGCCGTCCTCGCGGTCAGCGACGAGCCCGCCGTGCTCGGCCGCCACGGAGGAGTCCGCTGGTCCCTGGCCGAGGCCCGCGAGATGGCCCGGAACGCGGCCGTCGGCTCTCCCGGCCTCGGCGACGAGCTGCGCCGCCGCGACGGCCACGTACCCCTCCTGCGTCTCCCGCTGCCCGCCGAGGGCTCCGCACCCGACGGGTACGACACCGTCGTCGTGCTGCCGCTGCGCGACGGCACCGCCGAGGACCTGGCCGCCCGCCTGCTGGCCGCCGTGGACGACGCGCTGCTGCTCACCCTGCCCGGCCTGGCCGAGGTCGTCATCGAGACCCCGGACGGGGCACGGACCCTGAGCCGCTCGGCCGAAGGCCCGTACACGCACATCGACGACTCCGCGCAGGGCCTCAACCGCTGGCGCACCGTCTTCCACCACGGACCGGTCGAGCCGGCCCTCCTCGCCGACCGCCCGGTCGAGGAGCGGCTGCGCCCCCACTGGTCGGTGACCTGGGCGGTCCCGGTCGACGAGTCCGGCGCCCCGCTCGCGCCCCGTACGTCCCCGGTCGTCCACGCCCCGACCCCCACCGACGAGCCCCTCGGCATCCCCGCCCTCCTCATCGCCTCCCTCCCTCTGGACACCGCCCGCAGGCACCCCGCGCCCGGGCCGCTCACGGACTTCCTGGTGGAGCGGGCGGCCGACGCGTACGCGGAGCTGCTGGGCGCCTGGCAGCCCGTGTCGACCGGCACCATCGACCTGGTCCCCGGACCGCTCGGCAAGGGCGGCCTCGACGGGGCCCTGCGCGGCGCGATCCTGGCCCGGCTGCCCCGGGTCGCGTTCCTGGAGCCCGCGGCGCCCCGCGACCCTGAGGCCGAGGACCCTTGGGAGGACTGGGACCGGGACCGTACGCAGGAGGCCACCACCGCCCTCCGACCCGTCGAGGCCGAGGTCGTCGAGGGTGTCGGTGCCGAGACCGTACGGGTCCTCGCCGAGGTGCTGCCCTGCCTCCTGCCCGCAGGCCTGGAGCGCCGCCCCGAGCTCCGCACGCTCGGCGTCGCCCGCGTCCCCCTGACCGAGGCGATCGACCGCCTCGCCGGCCTGGAGCGCGCCCCCGCCTGGTGGCACCGGCTCTACGACAGCCTCGCCGGCATCGACCCCGACCGCCTCACCGGCCTCCCCGTCCCGCTCGCCGGTGCCCCGGAGGACGAGCAGGCGGGCCGCCCGCCGCGCACCACCATCGGCCCCCGCCAGGTGCTGTTGCCCCTCCCGGACGCCCTCACCGGCCCCGTACTCGCCCGCCTGGCCCGCCTCGGCCTCAAGGTCGCCCACCCGGACGCCGCCCACCCCCTCCTGGAGAAGCTCGGCGCCCTGCCCGCCACCCCGCGTGCCGTGCTGACGACCCCTCAAGTGCGGGCGGCGGTCGCCGGATCGCTGGACGCGGGGGAGATCTGGGACGAGGACGCGCTCGACGCCGACGAGCTGGCCGAGACCGTGCTCACCCTCGTACGCGACGCCGAACTCTCCCCCGGCGACGAGCCCTGGCTCGGCGCCCTGGCCCTCCCGGACGAGGAGGGTGAGCCCGCCCCCGCCGGTGAACTCGTCCTCCCCGGCAGCCCGTTCGCCCAGGTCATGCGGGAGGGGGAGCTGGCTCTCGTGGACGAGGAGCTGGCCGGCCGCTGGGGTGAGGCGCCGCTCACCGCCTGCGGGGTGCTCGCCACCTTCGCCCTCGTCCGGGCCACCGACGTCGTCCTCGACCCGGACGAACTGGAGCCCCGCGACAGCGACTTCGCCGAACCCGACGACGCCGGGCTGCTGGACGCCGTCGACGTGTGGTGCGAGGACCTCCTCGACCAGTTGCCGGAGACCCCGGTGCCGCCGGTCGCCACCGAGATCGTCGCCGTACGGGATCTGGACCTGGTGGACGACGACGCCTGGCCGCAGGCGCTCGCGATGCTGGCGCAGCCGCCGCTGCGGGACGCGCTGACGCAGCCGGTGCGGGTGCTGCTGCCGGACGGGACGACGCAGTCCGTGCGCCCCTACACCGCGTGGTGGCTGCGCGACCACCCCGTCCTGGACGGCCGCCGCCCCGCCGGGCTGCGCTCGGCCGGCGGGGACCCGGTCCTGGCCGGGCTGTACGACGCGGTGGACGCCACCGGCTTCGACGACGCCCAGGTGCTGCGGGCCCTCGGGGTGCGCACCTCGGTCGCCGCCCTCCTCGACGAGCCGGGCGGCGCGGCCGAGCTGCTGGGCCGGCTCGCCGACGAGGACCGGCCCGTCACCCCCGTACAGCTGCACGCGCTCTACACGGCGCTCGCCGAACTCGACCCGGACCAGGTGACGTTGCCGGACGAGCTGCGGGCGGTGGTGGACGGGGAGGTGGCCGTGGTCGACGCGGCGGACGCCGTGATCGCGGACGCCCCGGACGTGCTGCCGCTGACGGAGGGGCTGCCGCTGCTCCCCGTGGCCCCGGCCCGGGCCGCCGAGCTGGCCGAGCTGCTCCAGGTGCGGCGGCTCGGCGAGAGCGTCGAGGCGGGCGTGACGAGTGAGGGCGAGGAGCACCGCGTACCGGAGTCCGTCCGCGTCCTGCTCGGCCCCGCCACCCCGGAGACGTACATCGAGCACCCCGAACTCCGCGCGGGCGGCGTCGAGCTGGACTGGCGCCGCGCCCGGGACGGGGTCGTCCACGCGTCCACCCTGGAGGGCGTCGCCGCCGGGCTGGCCTGGGCGGCGGGCCAGTGGCCCCGCCGCTTCGAGGTCGCGGCCCTGCTGGAGGATCCGTCGCGTACGGAGGAGCTGGCGCGGGACCGCTGGTTCGACTGAGGGCCGCCGACAAGGAACGTGCTCCATGGAATCTTCATGATTGTGTACAACCCTTCACGTGAGGTACGGGTCTGTTCTGTCGAGTGAACAACTGACAGACCGGTCGGGCTCGTTGAGCGCCGCAGGCCGGTCCCGTACTTCTCGGGGAACACATGCGCATACGCACCACCGCCGCGACGGCCACCGTCGTCGGCGCCCTGGCCCTGTCCGTCCTGGCCGCCCCCTCCGCGCAGGCGGACGGCCGCCACGGCGACATCGCCATCACGAAGGTGACGGTCAACGGCGGCAAGAACGTCGTCATCGGCACCTCCGCCGTGAAGAAGTTCTCCGTCACCGTCCAGGCCAAGGACAACTCGGGCATCGAGAGCGCCGACATCGTGCTCAAGGGCCCTTCGTTCGGCATCCTGGACACGAGCGACATCAAGTGCTCGGGCAGCACCTGCACGGCGAAGTTCACCGTCGACCCGAAGGTCGACCTCTACTACAGCAACGGTGTCGCCGGTAACTGGTACGTCGACGCGTGGGTGGACGCCAACGACGGCGACTTCGTCTGGACGGAGAAGGCCAAGTCCTTCAAGCTCCAGCGCGCCTCCCGCCTCTCGGTCAACGCGGCCCCCGAGCCCGTGAAGAAGGGCAAGACCATCACGGTCACCGGCAAGCTGGAGCGGGCCAACTGGGAGACGTTCAAGTACCACGGCTACGGCAGCCAGTCCGTGAAGCTGCAGTTCCTGAAGAAGGGCGCCAAGAGCTGGGCGACGGTCAAGACCGTCAAGGGCAGCTCCACCGGCACCCTGAAGACCACCGTCAAGGCCTCGGCCGACGGCTACTGGCGCTACAGCTTCGCCGGTACGGCGAGCACCCCGGCCGTCTCGTCCACCGGTGACTTCGTCGACGTGAAGTAGTACGCGAGCAGACACGAGGAAGCCCCCGGGAGGTCATCGACCTCCCGGGGGCTTCTCCGTGCTGCCCCTACGTGCCGAAGCGCCGGCCCACCAACCGCCAGCTGAACTCCAGCAGCGCGGCCGCCGCCACCGCGATGCCGACCGCCGTCCACGGCATCGTCGTCCCGACCAGCTTCAGGGCGAAGAAGTCCTGGAGCCACGGCACCACGAGCACGATGAGGAAGCCGAGCCCCATCGCCGCCACCAGGGCGATCCGCCACCAGGTGTACGGGCGGGCGATGATCGCCAGGACCCACATCGAGGTCAGGAACAGCGTCAGCGTCGCCGCGCTCGTCTCCGCCTCCAGGGCGCCCGGCCCGGCGTAGTGGTGGCGGGCCACCAGGTACGTGGTGAAGGTGGCCGTCGCCGCGATGACGCCCGAGGGGATCGCGTACCGCATGACCCGGCGTACGAAGTGGGGCTGGGCGCGCTCCTTGTTCGGCGCGAGGGCCAGGAAGAACGCGGGGACGCCGATGGTCAGCGTGGACAGCAGCGTCAGGTGCCTCGGCAGGAACGGGTACTCCACCTGCGTGCAGACCACCAGGATCGCCAGCAGCACCGAGTAGACCGTCTTGGTGAGGAAGAGGGTCGCGACGCGGGTGATGTTGCCGATCACCCGGCGGCCCTCGGCGACGACCGACGGCAGCGTCGCGAAGCTGTTGTTCAGCAGCACGATCTGCGCCACGGCCCGGGTCGCCTCGGAGCCGGAGCCCATCGAGACCCCGATGTCGGAGTCCTTGAGGGCCAGCACGTCGTTGACGCCGTCGCCCGTCATCGCGACCGTGTGGCCGCGCGACTGGAGGGCGGCGACCATGTCCCGCTTCTGCTGCGGGGTGACCCGGCCGAAGACCGCGTTCTGCTCCATGGCCGTGGCCATCTCGTCCGGGTCGGTGGGCATCTTGCGGGCGTCGAGGGTGTTCTCGGCGCCCGCGAGGCCCAGCTTTCCGGCGACCGCGCCGACGGAGACCGCGTTGTCGCCGGAGATGACCTTGGTGGCCACGTTCTGCTGGGCGAAGTACTTGAGGGTCTCCGCCGCGTCCGGCCGCAGCCGCTGCTCCAGGACGACGAGGGCGGTCGGCACGTCGCCCTCGGCCGCGTCCGGTGCGTCCAGGTCGCCGCTCGGCACCCGGGCCAGCAGCAGCACGCGCAGCCCCTGCTCGTTGAGGTGGTCGATCTCGGTGAGGGTCGGGTCACCGTCGGGGAGCAGGACGTCGGGGGCGCCGAGCAGCCAGGCGGAGGAGGTGCCGTCGGTCTCGGTGAACGCGGCGCCGCTGTACTTGCGGGCGGAGGAGAACGGCATCGCGTCGGTGACGGTCCAGGCGGCTTCCTGGCTTGCCGGGTAAGCGTCGATGATGGCCTGGAGGCTGGCGTTGGGGCGGGGGTCGGAGGAGCCGAGGGAGCGCAGCACCTGGTGGACGTACGCCTCGTCGCTCCCGTTCAGCGGCCGGACCTCCGTGATGTCCATACCGCCCTCGGTGAGGGTGCCGGTCTTGTCCAGGCAGACCACGTCGACCCGGGCGAGCCCCTCGATGGCGGGCAGCTCCTGCACCAGGCACTGCTTGCGGCCCAGGCGTACGACGCCGATGGCGAAGGCGACGGAGGTGAGGAGCACCAGGCCCTCGGGGATCATGGGGACGATGCCGCCGACGGTCCGGGCGACGGAGTCCTTGAAGTTGTTGTCCTTCACGACGAGCTGGCTGATGATCAGCCCGATCGCCGTCGGGACCATCATCCAGGTGACGTACTTCAGGATCGTGCTGATGCCGCTGCGCAGCTCCGAGTGGACGAGCGTGAAGCGCGACGCCTCCTCGGCGAGCTGGGCGGCGTACGCCTCGCGCCCCACCTTGGTCGCGGTGAACGCCCCGCCGCCCGCGACGACGAAGCTGCCGGACATCACCGGGTCGCCGGGCCGCTTGAGGACCGGGTCGGCCTCACCGGTCAGCAGCGACTCGTCGACCTCCAGGCTGTCGGCCTCGGCGACCGTGCCGTCCACGACCACCTTGTCGCCGGGGCCCAGCTCCACCACGTCCCCGAGGACGATCTCGTGGGTGGAGATCTCGGCGGCCTTCCCGTCGCGGCGCACGGTCGGCTTCGCCTCGCCGATCACCGCGAGGCTGTCCAGGGTCTTCTTGGCCCGCCACTCCTGGATGATGCCGATGCCGGTGTTGGCGACGATCACGAAGCCGAAGAGGCTGTCCTGGATCGGCGCGACGAACAGCATGATCACCCAGAGCACGCCGATGATCAGGTTGAACCGGGTGAAGACGTTGGCGCGGACGATCTCGGCGAGCGAGCGCGATGAGCGTACGGGTACGTCGTTGACCTCGCCCCGCGCCACCCGCTCGGCGACCTCGGCCGTGGTGAGGCCGGTGGCGCGGTGGCCGGATGGCGGTAGCTCGACCGGGTGCACGGGGTCGAGCTCCGCCCCCGCGTCGATCATGCCCGGCCGGGAGGGGCCGGGGGTCTGCTCCCCGGAGGAATCGAGTGCCCGCTGCGTCATGGGTTAGACGGTACGGGCGTGAGGTGCGGATCACCCGCCGGGGGGCCGAAGATCCGACCAGGGGAGGAGCAAGTCGGTCCCGTGGTCGTACGGGGGCGGCGAGGCGCCGTACGGAGGAGGTAGCTCTCAGGTCAGGTTCGAGGCGGCTCCCCGGTCAGGCCCGAGGCGGCTCTCCGGTCAGGCTCGGCGGTCTTCAGGATCGGCGGTCTTCAGGATCGGCGGTCGGCGCCGAAGGTGCTGTCCGCCGCCTCGGCCCCGGCGGCGTCCTTGGCCGCCGCCTGGGCCGCGTGCCGCTTGAGGGCGGCGTCGCGCCCGCGGACGTACCAGATGCCGATCAGCCCGAGTCCCGCTCCGGCCAGCGGCGTCCACACCCACCAGGTGTGCCCGCGGTCGGCGAACCAGCCGTAGAAGGGGAGCTGGGCGAGGAAGAGGACGAACCAGAGGATCGTGCCGCCGACGACGGTGGAGACGACGGGGCCCTCCAGGGGCTCGGGCGCCTCGTGCTTCGGTGTCCACTTCTCCATGAGTTCAGTGTATGGGGCTCGCGGATCGACGGGCCGGGGGTGGGCTGGGGGCGGGCCGGGGGCTGGACGGCCCAGGAGCCACGCGGGTCTACGCGCGGAGATAGCGATCTTCGCCTTATGTATTCATACTGAATCTGCTTTGGGCTGGCTCGATTTGTTCGTCTGAACATCCAATTTCGATCACCTTTCGCCCTCTTCCTCCACCTCCCTACGTACGACTGAGGTCACCCATGCCCCCCTCGGCCACCGCTCCGGTCGACCCCCCGCAGCCCTCGGCTCCACAGCCCACGGGCGGCGTGGACCGGTTCTTCAAGATCTCCGAGCGGGGGTCGACCGTCGGGCGCGAACTGCGCGGCGGGTTCGCCACGTTCTTCGCGATGGCGTACATCATCGTGCTCAACCCGATCATCCTGGGCAGCGCGAAGGACATGTACGGCAACCAGCTCGACAACGGTCAACTGGTCACCGCCACCGTGCTCTCCGCCGCCTTCTCCACGCTCCTGATGGGCGTCATCGGCAACGTGCCGATCGCGCTCGCGGCCGGTCTGGGCGTCAACACCGTCGTCGCCCTCCAGCTCGCCCCCCGGATGAGCTGGCCGGACGCGATGGGCATGGTCGTCCTCGCGGGCATCGTGGTCATGCTGCTGGTCGCGACCGGGCTGCGGGAACGCGTGATGAACGCCGTACCGCGCTCGCTCCGCAAGGGCATCGCGATCGGCATCGGCCTCTTCATCCTGCTGATCGGCCTGGTCGACTCCGGCTTCGTCTCGCGCATCCCGGACGCGGCCATGACCACCGTGCCGCTCCAGCTCGGCGGCGACGGCCACCTCACCGGCTGGCCGATCCTGGTCTTCGTCCTCGGCGCGCTGCTCACGCTGGCGCTGATCGTGCGCAAGGTGCCCGGCGCGATCCTGATCTCGATCATCGCCATGACGGTGGTCGCCCTGGTCATCGACGCGGTGGCCGGCCTGCCCGAGGGTGCCTGGGGCCTGACGACGCCGTCGTGGCCGGGCAACCCGGTCTCCGCGCCGGACTTCGGGCTGCTGGGTGAGGTCAGCCTCTTCGGCGGCTTCGGGAAGGTCGGTCTGCTGACCGGCATCCTCTTCGTCTTCACCGTGCTGCTGTCCTGCTTCTTCGACGCGATGGGCACCATCCTGGGCGTCGGCGACGAGGCGAAGCTGATGGACGAGAACGGCAACTTCCCCGGCATCAACAAGGTGCTGTTCGTGGACGGCATCGCGGTCGCGGCCGGCGGTGCGAGCTCCTCCTCCGCCACCACCTGCTTCGTGGAGTCCACCGCGGGCGTCGGAGAGGGCGCCCGCACCGGACTGGCGAGCGTCGTGACCGGTCTGCTCTTCTCGGTGGCGCTGTTCCTCACACCGCTGGCGACCATGGTCCCGTCGCAGGCGGCCACGCCCGCCCTGCTGGCGGTCGGCTTCCTGATCATCGCGGGGTCCGTACGGGACATCGACTGGAGCGACTACACGCTCGCGGTCCCGGCGTTCCTGGCGATGGTGATGATGCCGTTCACGTACTCGATCACCAACGGCATCGGCATCGGCTTCGTCGCCTTCTCCGTGCTGCGGCTGGCGGCGGGCCGGGGCCGTGAGGTCCCGATCGCGATGTACGTGGTGTCGGCGGTCTTCGTCTTCTACTACGCGATGCCGGCGCTCGGCCTCACGTGACCGGCGGCTCATGTGACCGTCTGCCTCATGTGACCGTCTGCCTCACGTGACCGGCGGCCTCACGTGACCGTCTGCCTCATGTGATCGTCTGCTCCTCCCCGTAGAACTTCTCCGTCTCGTCGACGGCCGCCTTGAAGCGTTCGTCGAAGTCGTCGCGAATGAGCGTCCGGACCACATAGTCCTGGACGCTCATTCCGCGTTTGGCGGCATGGTCTCGGAGCCGGTCGAGCAGCTCACCGTCTATCCGCAGGCTGAGCACTGTCGATCCCATACCGAGCAGGGTCGCCGCCCGGGGGCGCTTTTCGCGTCACTTTCCGCTTCGGTCTCACTCGTTCGGGTGATCGGTTTCTCGCGCGTGTATCATTGGGTGGTATTTAGTTTGGGTAATGAGTTACGCTAACAAACATGCCTGACCTGATCCACGACGGCGACAGTGCCGCCGCCGTGAGCTCCCTCCGCTCAGCCGTGATGCTGCTGGGCCGGCGCCTGAAGCACCAGCGCGTCGACGAATCGCTGAGCCCGACCGAGATGTCGGTGCTCGGCACCCTTGCCCGCTGCGGTTCGGCCACCCCCGGTGAGCTGGCCCGCAAGGAGCACGTGCAGCCTCCGTCGATGACCCGCATCGTCGCGCTGCTGGAAGCGAAGGGACTCGTCAGGCTCGAACCGCACCCCGATGACCGTCGGCAGAAGATGGTCAGCCAGACCGAGCAGGCCGAGGCCATGCTCGCGGAGAGCCGCACCAAGCGGAACGCCTGGCTGGCCCAGCTCGCCGAGGGCCTGGACGAGGACGAGTGGGAGACGCTGCGGGCCGCCGCGCCCGTGCTGGAGAAGCTCGCCCACCTGTGACCCCGCGGGCGCGACGGCGGTGACGCCGTCCCCGTACCGGATGAGAAAGCCGGTACGGGGAAGACGATCACCGTCGGAGCGCCCGTCGTCACGTCCTCGTCGGACCGCACGCCGCAGACGCCTGAGGAGATGAACCCTTTTGAGTACGGGATCCGGAGCAGACTCCGCCCCCGCACCGACTTCCACCCACGAGAGCACGACCGGCGGGACCTTCTCGTCGCTGAAGATCCGTAACTACCGCCTGTTCGCCACGGGCGCCGTGATCTCCAACACCGGTACCTGGATGTCCCGCATCACGCAGGACTGGCTCGTCCTGAGCCTGACGGGTTCCGCGACCGCCGTAGGTATCACCACGGCCCTCCAGTTCCTCCCCATGCTGCTCTTCGGCCTGTACGGCGGCGTCATCGCCGACCGCCTCCCGAAGCGGCAGATCCTGCTCGTCAGCCAGGCCATGCTCGGCCTGTGCGGTATCGCGCTGGCCGTCCTGACCCTCTCCGGCGTCGTCGAGGTCTGGCACGTCTATCTGGTCGCCTTCCTCCTCGGCATGGTGACCGTCGTCGACAACCCGGCCCGCCAGTCGTTCGTCTCCGAGATGGTCGGCCCCGCGCAGCTCCGCAACGCGGTCAGCCTGAACTCGGCGAACTTCCAGTCCGCCCGGCTCATCGGCCCCGCCGTCGCGGGTGTCCTGATCACCACCGTCGGCAGCGGCTGGGCGTTCCTGCTCAACGGCCTCTCCTTCCTGGCCCCGCTCATCGGCCTGCTGATGATGCGGACCAGCGAGCTGCACGCCTCGGTACGGGTCCGCCGCGCCAAGGGCCAGTTGCGCGAAGGGCTCACGTACGTCCGTGGCCGCCCCGAGCTGATCTGGCCGATCGTCCTGGTCGGCTTCGTCGGCACGTTCGGCTTCAACTTCCCGATCTGGCTGACCGCCTACGCCGACGAGATCTTCGACGGCGGCGCGGGCATGTACTCCTTCTTCAACATCCTGATGGCCGCCGGTTCGCTGGCCGGCGCGCTGCTCTCGGCCCGCCGCCGCTCCACGCGGCTGCGGATGCTGGTGGCGGCGGGCACGGCGTTCGGGCTGCTGGAGATCGCCGCCTCGCTCTCCCCGAACGTCTGGCTCTTCTCGATCCTGTTGGTCCCGATCGGGATGCTCGGCCTGACGACGAACATCACCGCGAACACGAGCGTCCAGATGGCCGCCGACCCCGAGATGCGGGGCCGGGTGATGAGCCTGTACATGATGGTCTTCGCCGGGGGTACGCCGGTGGGCGCCCCGATCGTCGGCTGGATCAGTGACACGTACGGCGCGCGTATCGGCTTCGCGTCCGGCGGCGCGATCTCGGTCATCGCCGCCCTGGCCGTCGGCTTCGCCCTCGCCCGCGTCGGCGGCCTGCGCCTGAAGGTCGACCTCCGCCCGGGCCGGCCGCACGTCCGCTTCGTACCGCGCGAGCAGTTGGCGACGGCTGCGTAGAAGGCAGAGGCACGCGAGAGGCGCCCTCCCCCGGTCCGCTCCGGGGGAGGGCGCCTCTCGCGTGTCCGGGTCAGTCGCGGGGGAAGGCGTCGGTCTTCAGGACCAGGTCCATGGAGGTATCGGTGAGATCGACGTCGAGGCCGAAGTCGACGACGAGCTTCTTGTGGTAGCCGCCGTCCTTCGGCTCCGAGTGGAGGAGGCAGCGGCCCACGTACGGGTCGACGATGAGGAGGAGAGGGACCCCGGCGGCCTGTCGGGGTCTGCGACGGTCATCGTGCCGCTCCATCCCGCTGCCGCACGGGCGTGCGGGCAGCCGCGTAGGACAACGATAGGCCGGGTCGTTCGGACACGCCCGGACCTGGTTACGCCGCCCCGGGCCCGGGAGGTGGTACGGGCCTGGGCGCGGGGGCGGTAGGAGGTGCGGTTAGGCTCGAAGGGTGGATCCCCAGACCAGAAACCGCATCATGGCGGCCGTGCTCGTGCTCATGTTCCTCGTCGTCGCCGTGGCGGCCGCCTTCGGCGGCTGAGGCGGGCGGCGTGCCCGGTGCGGTGGGCGTGTCCGGTGTGGTGCGCGGCGGTGCCCCCTCGCCACGCTGGGCCAGCATCACCGCCCCGACGACCCCCGCCGCGCCCAGGAGCTGGAGCGGCCCCAGGGTCTGCCCCATGAAGAAGTAGCCCAGGACCGTGGCGCACAGGGGCGAGGCGAACGACAGGAACGAGGCGGCGAGGGCCGGCAGCCGCGCTATGCCGTTGAACCACACGACGTAGGCGAGCAGCGCCCCGATGATGCCCAGGTAGGCGAAGCCGCCGACGTTGGTCCAGGTCAGGCGTTCCGGGAGCGGTTCGCCGAGCAGGGTGACCGGGAGCAGGACCAGGCCGCCGACGGTGAGCTGCCAGCCGGTGAAGGCCAGCAGCGATACCCCTTCGGGGCGTCCCCAGCGCTTGGTCAGCACGATGCCCGACGCCATGCTTGCGGCCCCCAGGAGCCCCGCCAGCACGCCGACGCCGTCCAGGCCGGCCTGCGGCTGGAGGACCAGCAGCGCGACCCCCGCGGCGGCGAGAGCGCAGGCGCCGATGTGCGGGAGGCGGATGCGGGCGCCGAGCAGGACGGCCCCGAGGAGCAGCACGATCATCGGCTGCACGGTCATCACGAGGGCCGCCACCCCGCCCGGCAGGTGGTAGGCGGCGAGGAAGAGGAAGTAGAAGAAGGCGCCGATGTTGAGGACGCCGAGCACGGTCGCCCGCACCCACCAGATGCCCCGGGGCAGGACACGGGTCAGCAGGAGCAGGATCAGCCCGGCGGGCAGGGCGCGCAGGGTGGAGGCGAGCAGGGGCCGGTCGGGCGGCAGGAACTCGGTGGTGACCAGGTAGGTGGAGCCCCAGACGGCGGGGGCGAGGGCGGTGAGGAGGGAGATCCTGACCAGGCGGTGGTCGGTCACGGCGGGGGCTCCTGGGGCGCTGGATGGAGAATCATTCGACGTCGAACTATCTCCCGTGGAACGGAAAAGTAGGGCAGGGAGTAGGCTTACGTCAAACAGTTCGACGTGGAAGTATCCGGTGCGGGTGAGGCCGGGCGATGAACAAGGTGGGGCGCACATGCGCGACTCGGTCGACGACTTCCTGGACCAGTGGGCCGCCCTGCGGTCCGATCTGGATCTGGAGGCCATGGGTGCGGTGGGCAGGCTCCTGCGGCTGACCCGGCTCGTGGACAAGGAGGTCAGCCGCTACTTCGCCGAACACGACATGGAGCGCTGGGAGTTCGACGTCCTCGCCACGCTCCGCCGCAGCGACCGCCCGCTCACCCCCAAGGAGCTCGCCGCGAACGTCATGGTCAGCTCCGCCGCGCTGACCAACCGGATCGACCGGCTGGCCGCCCGCGGCCTGGTGGCCCGGGAAGCCGTGCCCGGCGACCGGCGCAGCCTGCACGTCACGCTCACCGAGGCCGGCCGGACGCTCGTCGACGGCACCGTGGAGGGCCATGTGCGCAACGAGCGCAGGATGCTCGCCGAGCTGGACGCGGCGGACTGCGAGGAGCTGAACCGGCTGCTGCGCACGCTGGTGATCACACTGGAGGGCGGCTGCTGACGGCACGGCCGGCGGCCCGGGCCTCGGCCACTCGGTCGACGCGTGCTTGCCTGGAGTGGACTCGAAGGAGTTGGCTGGGGCGTCATGAAGTACACACAGCTCGGACGCACCGGACTCAAGGTCAGCCGACTCGTGCTCGGGACGATGAACTTCGGACCGCAGACCAACGAGTCGGACAGCCACGCGATCATGGACGCCGCGCTCGCCGCGGGCCTGAACTTCTTCGACACCGCCAATGTCTACGGCTGGGGTGAGAACAAGGGGCGCACCGAGGAGATCCTCGGCACCTGGTTCGCCCAGGGCGGCGGCCGACGCGACAAGGTGGTCCTCGCCACCAAGATGTACGGGAACATGGCGCCCGACGGCGACGCCTGGCCCAACCACGACAAGCTCTCCGCCGTCAACATCCGCCGGGCGGTCGACGCCTCGCTCAAGCGGCTCCAGACGGACCACATCGACGTCTACCAGTTCCACCACGTCGACCGGGACACCCCGTTCGAGGAGATCTGGCAGGCGATCGACGTCCTCGTCCAGCAGGGCAAGATCCTCTACGCGGGCTCCTCGAACTTCCCCGGCTACAAGATCGCCCAGGCCAACGAGCAGGCGGCCCGGCGCGGTTCGCTCGGCCTGGTCAGCGAGCAGTGCATCTACAACCTCGCCGAGCGCCGCGCCGAGATGGAGGTCATCCCGGCCGCGCAGGAGTACGGCCTCGGCGTCATCCCCTGGTCCCCGCTGCACGGCGGCCTGCTGGGCGGTGTCATCAAGAAGGAGGCCAAGGACGGCCGCCGCGCCTCGGGCCGCTCGGCCGACGCCCTGGCCAACAGCACGGTCCGCGCCCAGGTCCAGGCGTACGAGGACCTGCTGGAGAAGCACGGCCTGGAGCCCGGCGAGGCGGCCCTGGCCTGGCTGCTGACCCGCCCCGGCGTCACGGGCCCGATCGTGGGCCCGCGCACCGCCGAGCAGTTGGACAGCGCCCTGCGTGCGCTGGAGCTGGAGCTCCCGGAGGCCGTACTCACCGGCCTGGACGAGATCTTCCCCGGCCCGGGCCCCTCGCCGGAGGCCTTCGCCTGGTGACGCGCCCGGTGATTCGCCCGGTGACGCGCCCGGTGATTCGCCCGTGACGCGCCTGGTGATGCGCCTCGCGACGTGAGCCGATCGGCCGCTGCCCCGTGTGGGGTGGCGGCCGATCGCGCTGTCCACAGGCTGTGGGCGGCTACTGCGCGAACCGGTCCAGCGCCGCCAGCACCGCCCGCCGGGTCGCGGGCCCGCCCAGGTGCCCCGCGTCGTCGATGACGGTCAACTCGGCCTCCGGCCAGGCCCGGTCGAGCTCCCAGGCGGTGATCAGCGGACCGCCGAGGTCGAAGCGGCCGTGAATGAGGACGGCGGGGATGCCGGCCAGGCGGTGGGCCTCGTCGATGAGCTGGTTCTCCCGCAGCCAGGCGCCGTGGGAGAAGTAGTGGGAGCAGATCCGGACGAGCGCCTGCTGGGCACGGCCCGGACGGCTGCTGTACGGGGCCGGGCCCGGGTTCGCCTCCAGGGAGAGGACCGCGTCCTCCCAGGCGCACCAGGCGGCGGTGGCCCGCTCCCGCACGTCCGGGTCCGGGCTCTCCATCCGGCGGGCGTAGGCGGCGACCACCTGGCCGGGGTCCGTGGCTTCGGGAACCGCCTCACGGAAGGCGTGCCAGGCCTCGGGGAAGATCTGGCCCGCGCCCCGGTAGAGCCAGTCGATCTCGCTGCGCCGGGTCGTGGTGACCGCGGCGATGACGGCCTCCGTGACCCGCTCCGGATGCGCCTGCGCGTACGCGAGGATCAGCGTGGAGCCCCAGGAACCCCCGTACAGCAGCCAGTCGGTGATGCCCAGGTGCTCCCGCAGGCGTTCCATGTCGGCGACCAGGTGGTGGGTCGTGTTGTGCCGCAGGTCCGTGGCCGGGTCGCTCGCGTGCGGGGTCGAGCGTCCGCACCCGCGCTGGTCGAAGAGGACGACGCGATACCGCTCCGGGTCGAAGCACTGCCGGGCGCGCGGCGTACACCCGGACCCGGGGCCGCCGTGGACCACGAGGGCCGGCTTGCCGTCCGGGTTGCCGCACACCTCCCAGTACACGAGGTTGCCGTCACCGACGTCCAGCAGGCCACTCTCGTACGGCTCGATCGGCGGGTACAGGTCGTCGGGTTCCCGGCGCATTGCCCATGCCTCCTTCCGGTGAACGGGCCACCCTACGGCAGCGGCGTACCCTTGCCGCCGTGAACGCGACTCCCCGGGTCCTCGCCGTACTGGACGACATCCTCGCCTCAGCCGCCACCGACGAACGCGGGGCGTTGTGGCATCTCGCCGAGCAGGGGCGGGAGTTGGACGCGAATCTGGTGCGGCTGCCGGGTGGGGCGGAGGTCGGGGAGCATCGGGAGGACGTGCTCGATGTGCTCCTGGTCGTGCTGGAGGGCGGGGGGCGTGTCCGTAGGGGGGACGGGGACGGGGGCGGGGATCTTGAGCTGAGGCCCTTCACCGTCGTCTGGCTGCCCCGGACCTCCCGCCGCGCCCTGGTCGCGGGGGCGGGCGGGCTCACGTATCTCACCGTCCACCGCCGACGGCCCGGGCTCGCCATCAAGGTGCCGGGTGGGGAGGCCGCGTCCGAGGGCGGCGAAGGGCCCTGCATGCTGGACCGGGTCTGTCCGGAGTGCGGGCGGCTGTCCGAGGACCCCGCGCCGGTCTTCTGCAGCCGGTGCGGGGAGCGGTTTCCGTAGCCGTTTCCGTAGCCGTTTCCGTAGCGGCTTCCGGAGCGTTTTCCGGAGCGGTGAGGACCCGTACGCCCACCGGCCTCAGTACCCCTCGCACTCCGTCAGGTCCGGCCGGCCCGGTGGGGTCCTGTTGTCCATCAGGGCCGACAGGTTCTTCTCGTACAGCTCCTCCCAGACCTTCCCGGCCAGGATCTTCCGCAGCGCCGAGCACACCTCGCGCTTCAGGCCCGTGGAGCCGGGGCGCATCGCCACGCCGTAGCCCTCCGCGCCCTGGATGTTCTCCAGGCGCCGCACCTTGCCCGGGTTCGCCTTCTCGTAGCCCGCGAGGATGATGTCGTCCGAGGCCACCGCGTAGACGTCCGACGTCACGTCCAGGAGCTGGTCCAGGCAGTCCTGGTACGTGTTGGGCTGGGACTCCGTCATCGTGAAGCCCCGTTTCGGCAGCTCCGTCTCGTACGTCGAATCCCTCGCCGTACACACCTCGACGCCCAGGCGGCGCAGGTCGCTGGAGTCCTCGATCGTGTACTTGCTCGACTTCTGGCGGACCAGGAAGCTCCGGCTCGCCTCGTAGTACGGGCCCGCGAAGTCGACGCTGTCGCCGCCGGGGGACGCGCTCTTGCGTTCGGGCGTGATGCTGTACGAGGCGATGACGAGGTCCACGCCCTTCGTCCGGAGGGCGGTGCTCCGGTAGTCGGTCGGGACCGTGGTGAAGGCGACCTCGTCGCGGTCGTACCCCAGGTGCCCGGCGATCGCGTAGGCCAGGTCGATGTCGTAACCGGCGTACGTCTTCGTCTTCCTGTCGTACTTGCTCAGGCCCGGCTGGTCGTCCTTGACGCCTATCTTGAGGAGCGGGTTCGCGGCCTTCCACCTCTCCGCGCCGGTGCTGCCGCCGCCCTGGCCGCCCGAACCGCCCGAACCGGCCGTGGTGCTTCCGCTCGTGCCCGTCCTGTCGTCGCCGACGCCCTGCGCGACCAGCCAGCCCGCCGTGCCCAGCAGGGCCACGCACACCACCGCCGTCGCCGCCTTCAGCCAGGGGCGGTGGCGGCGGCGCGCCTGGTGTCCGTCCGCCGGGTGAGGCGCCGGCGTCGGCGGGCCGAGAGGCTCGGGTGCGGGGTCGGGTGCGGGTTCCGAGACCGCCGTCGGTGCGTGCGTCGCCGCGCCCGCCGCCGTGGTGTTCCGGGCGAGCGGGGCGCCCAACACCTCCCGCAGCATCGCCTCCGCCGTCGCCGCGTCCAGGCGCTCGGCCGGGTCCGGGAAGAGGAGGCCCTGGATCACCGGGGCGAGCGGTCCGGCGTACCGGAGGGCCGGATCGGGGGTCTGCCGGATGTTCTCCTGGACCTCCCACACCTCGCCGCCGGCGAAGGGGACCTCGCCCTCGACCATCTCGTACAGGGTGACGCCCAGTGCCCACAGGTCGGAGGCGGGGGTGGGGCCGGGGGAGCCGGGGGTGAAGAGTTCGGGGGCCAGGTAGGCGGGCGTGCCGATGACGCTGCCGGACCGGGTCACCTGCGCGGCGCCCTCGAACGTGGCGATCCCGAAGTCGACCAGGATCGCCAGCCCGTCGTCCCGCACCAGCACATTGCCCGGCTTCACATCGCGGTGGACGACCGACGCCGCGTGCACCGCCCGCAGGCCCTGGAGGATCTGGAGGCCGATGTCCGCGGCCCTGGGGACGGCGAGCACCCGCTCGGCCCGCAACAGGTCGGCCAGGGAACGGGCTTCGAGCAGCTTCATCACGATCCAGACCTGGTTGTCGGTCTCGACCTGGTCGTGGACGGTCACCACGTTCGGGTGCTCGATCTTGGCGATCGCCTCGGCCTCCCGGCGGGCCCGCTGCATCGCGGCGGCCTGGGTGGAGGCGGTCATCGCGTTCCGGTCGAGCAGACCTTTTACGGCGACGAAGCGGCGGAGCCGCCGGTCGTGGGCCCGCCACACCTCGCCCATGCCGCCGCTGCCGATCGGTTCCAGCAGCTCGTAGCGGCCCTCGATCACCACCTGCGGGCGACCCTGTGCGGGGCCGCGCGGCGGGGTGCGGGGCCATTCCTGCGCGGTTCCGGCGTCCGCGCGCTGGAGGCCGTCGCCCGCCCAGCGGTCCTCGGGGACACCGAGGCCGTCACCCGCCCCGCGATCCTCGGGAACGCCACGGCCGCCGGCCGTCCCGCGGTCCTCGGGAATGCCACGGCCGTCGGCCGCCCCGTCGCCCCCGGCACCCGCCCCGGCACTCGCCCCGGACCTGTCTTCGCCTTGCATGCGACCCCCTGTGCACTACATGGACCAGGCAAACAGTAGACGTTCCGTCAGGACTCGGCAGGGTTGCGGGGTATGGCGTTCCGGGGCGTGCTCAGGGCGCCGCGCCGCCGTTGCTCTTCAGCAACTGCCCGTTGACCCACTGGCCTTGCGGCGAGCACAGGAAGTCCACCAGATGTGCGGTGTCCCGAGGCGTGCCGAGGCGGCCGAGCGGGGTGCCCCGGGTGAGGGCGTCGCGCAGCTCGTCGTTCATCCAACCGGTGTCCACCGGGCCGGGGTTGACGACGTTGGCGGTCACCCCGAGGTGGGCCAGTTCGTGGGCTGCGGCCAGGGTGATGCGGTCCAGGGCGCCCTTGCTCGCGCCGTAGGGCAGGTTGCCCACGGTGTGGTCACTGGTGAGCGCGACGATGCGGCCCGTGCCCGCGCCGGGCTCGCCGCGGAAGCGCAGCCCGTACTCGCGGATCAGCAGCCAACTGGCCCGGGCGTTCACGGCGAAGTGCCGGTCGAACGCCGCCACGGTGGTGTCCAGCAGCCCCGAGTCCACCGACTCCGCGTGCGAGAGGATCAGCGCGGTGACCGGGCCGAGGCGCTGCTCCGCCTCGTCGAAGATGCGGATGGCGGCGTCGGGGCCGGTCAGGTCCGCCTCGATCGCCGCCGTACGGGCTCCGGCCTCCGCCAGCTCCCGCGCGATGGACACGGCGGCCCCGTCCTCGGCGCCCCACTCCATGCGCCGGTCGTACGGCGTCCAGTAGGTGAAGGCGATGTCCCAGCCGGAGGCCGCGAGCTGCCGGGCGATGCCCGCGCCGATCCCGATGGAGCGGCCGACGCCGGTGATGAGGGCGATGGGGCGGGCGGGTGCGGTGGCCTGTGCCGTGGCCGGTTCCGGGGCCGCCTGCTCCTGCGTGGCCGATGGCTGCTCGTTGATCGTCACGGGCCGATCCTTCGTGACCCGTACGCGTACGTCAACGACTTTCCCGGCCGCTGCTCCGGCCCCTTCACGCCACCGCTGACCTGCGGTGACCCATCTTCCTGGTGGCCCGACCCGATCTTTGTGTTTCCCCGGGGCGCGGGGGCGCTCCTAGCGTGGACGACGGAAACCGCAATGAACACCCATCAACGCCGCATACCGATACCGACCCATGCGGCCGGAGAGAGGACCGTCACCATGAGCGAGCAGCACCTGCTGAACGGGAAGACCGCGGTCGTCGCCGGAGGGGCCAAGAACCTCGGCGGCCTCATCAGCCGGACCCTGGCCGAGGCCGGGGCGAACGTGGTCGTGCACCACCACGGCGAGGACTCGGCCGCCGATGCCGAGAAGACGGCGGAGGCGGTACGCGGCACGGGCGCCCAGGCCGTCGTCGTACGGGAGGACCTGACCCGCGTCGAGGGCGTGCGCAGCCTCTTCGACCAGGCGCTCGACGCCTTCGGCGGGGTGGACGTGGCCGTGAACACCACCGGCATGGTCCTCCGTAAGCCGATCGCGGAGACGACCGAGGAGGAGTACGACCGCATGTTCGCGATCAACTCCAAGGCGGCGTACTTCTTCCTCCAGGAGGCCGGTACCCGGCTCAACGACGGCGGGCGCATCGTCAGCCTCGTGACCTCCCTGCTCGCCGCCTTCACCGACGGGTACGCCACCTACGCGGGCGCCAAGGCCCCGCTGGAGCACTTCACCCGGGCGGCGGCCAAGGAGTTCGCCCCGCGCGGGATCGCGGTGAACAATGTGGCCCCGGGGCCGATGGACACGCCGTTCTTCTACCCGCAGGAGACGCCGGAGCGCGTGGAGTTCCACAAGTCGCAGGCGATGGGCGGTCGGCTGACGGAGATCGAGGACATCGCGCCGCTGGTGAAGTTCCTGGTCACGGAGGGTGGTTGGATCACCGGGCAGACGATCTTCGCCAACGGCGGCTACACGGTCCGCTGACCGTCTTCAGGCGTACGGTCGGACGTACGGCCGGACGTACGCTCGCACGTACAGGAGGGGAGGCCGCGTGACCCTGGACCTGCACAAGCTGGAGCACCTCGTCGCCGTCGCCGAGGAGGGCGGGTTCACCCGGGCGGCCGAGCGGCTGCACCTCAGCCAGCAGGCGCTGAGCACCTCGATCCGCACCCTGGAGCGGTACGTCGGCGTCCAGCTCCTGGACCGGGGCCACCAGCACGTCACCCCCACCCCCGCCGGTCAGGCCCTCATCGATGACGCCCGCGCGCTCCGGGCCCAGGCCCACGCCGCCCTGGAGCGCGCCCGGCGCATCGGCCGGGGCCAGGCCGGGCACCTGCGCATCGGCCACACCCCGGCGGTCACGGCGGAGGAGGTGGTGGAGCTGCTGACCCGGGCCCGTACGGAGGAGCAGGGCATCCAGGCCCACGTACGCCAGCTCTTCCCCGACGAACTGCGCGACCAACTCCTCACGGGCGCCTGCGACCTGGGGCTCAGCCGGTCCATGCCCGCCGACACGGGGCTCACCCGCGCCCGGATCGCCGAACACCGCCTCCGGGTCGCCGTCCCCGCCGGCCACCCGCTCGCCGCGCGCCCCACGGTGGCCCTGGCCGACCTGAGGGGCCAGCCGCTCACGGTGTGGGGCGAGTCCGGCTCGTCCGCGTACACGGACCTCCTGATCGGCCTGTGCCGCCAGGCGGGCGTGGAACCCGACACGCGGCGCAACCCGGTGCAGGGCACGCCGCCCATCACCGCCGTCACCGCGACGGGCCGCCTCGCCTTCGTCACCGCGCCCCCGGGACCGGCGGCGGGCGGTGCGGCGTACGTCGTCGACCTGGACCCGCCGGTCCACGTACCGGTCCACGCGCTGTGGCCCGCGCACACGACGTGCCGGGACCGGGATGTGTTCCTCGGGTGGGTGGGGGATCTCCCCGGGGGCGCGGCGGGGTGACGTGACGGCGAGGCCGGTCCGTATCACCCAGGCGACGGCCGGGGTCCCCGGCTCCGCGACGAAGGGCGACCGCTTCGGTTGGAGCCTGTCCGCCGGGGACACCGACGGTGACGGTTACGCGGACATCGCGGTCGGTGTCCCGGGCAAGGACGTCTCGGGCAGGAACGACGCGGGCGCGGCCGTCGTGCTGCGCGGCTCGGCCGAGGGGCTGACCGGTACCGGCGCGAAGAGCTTCACGCAGAACACGGCCGGCGTACCGGGCAACGCCGAGGCCTACGACCAGTTCGGCGCCTCGGTCCGGCTGACCGACAGCAACAAGGACCGCCGGGCCGAGCTGATCGTGGGCGCCTTCGCCGAGAACGACGGTGAGGGCGGGGTCTGGCTCTTCAAGACCGGCAAGAGCGGCATCACGGCTACGGGCGCGACGAACTTCGGCGCGGGTTCGGTGGGCGGGCCGAAGGGTCTGTCGTACTTCGGCGAGGTCCTCGCGGGCTGAGTGCATGATGTTCGCCTCTCGGCCCGCCGCCGCTTCGACATGCGGCGGCGGGCCGACCGGCAGAGACTCGGTACGGATCTCCGGGGACGGGCCGCCCGTTCCCGGTCACTTCCGTACCGAGGAGGAACACCATGAGCACGTCGATCAGCGACCCGGTGGTGGAGAGGTTCGTCGCCGCCGTCAACGCGGGTGACGAGAGCGCCTTCACCGCCGTCCTCACCGAGGACGCCACGATGTCCGACGACGGCAGCGAACGGGACCTGGCCGCCTGGACGGAGAAAGAGATCTTCTCGCCGCAGGCGAACGGCCGGATGGACGTCGTGCAGGCCTCGGACGACGGCCGCACCCTCGTCGTCGACTACACGAACGACACGTGGGGCACGATGCGGACGCGCTGGTCCTTCACGGTCACCGGCGACCGCATCAGCCGCTTCGAGACGGGCCAGGCACCTGCCTGACGGCACAGCGCCTTTCCCGCGCGGTACGGATCACGGTGCCGTCCCGCCGGGCCACCAGCCCCGGCACCCCGTTGACCGACTGCTCCAGGAGCTCCAGCCCCGGCGCCTCGTCGGATGCTGTACGTCCTGGCGGCGGTGCCGGCCTGGAAGCCGGGCGGCGGTTCACCTCGGCAGATCTGGTACGCGACCGGCTTCCTGGCCCTCGCCTCGGCGCAGGTGGCGGTCGGCATCACGCACATCTCGTCGGTCCATGTCCCGCTGGGCGTCATCATGTTCGGGCTCAGCGTGCCGGCGCCGGCACGGCAGGCGCAGTCGGGACATCGGGGTCAGGGCCGGTCGACCCGGTAGAGGTAGTGGGCCCGGTCGTCGACGGGGTTGTCCGGCTCCAGCTCACCCTCGGCGACCCGCCGCATCCCGGCCCTCTCCAGGGCCCGCCAGGAGGCCCGGTTGGCCGCCGATACGGGCACGAGAACGCACGGGGCACCGGGATGTTCGTCCCAGATCGCCTGGACGGCCGACCGGATCATCCGCGGCCCGAGCCCCCGGCCGACGAGGTGCGGCTCACCGATCAGATAGTCGATGGTCATGGCCCCGGAAGGGACGTCGATCAACGTGGCGACCTCCACCAGATATTCGGGGTAGTCGGCCAGCCGGCACCGTTGCAGCAGCCCCATCGGGGTGCCGTCGAGTTGCGCGAGCAGTTCCTCCGAGGGCTCCTCGCCCCGGACGGCGGGCCCGAAGTCGTGCCGTACGGCCTCGGCCGAGGTCTCATGGTTCCACCACCGGGCGACGTGCGGCTGCTCCAGCCAGGAGATCAGCAGCGGGAAGTCGTCCTCGGTGAGCCGACGCCAGGTGATCATCGTGAACCCTCCACAGGTGAGCCGGCCCGCCGACGATCTTTTCCGCATGGCCGCCATGTCGTCGGCCATGTCCTGATGGGTAAGGGGGCCCTCCACGTCCGGAGTGTGACCGTGCGCCCGGCGCTCCGGGAGGAGGACGCGGTGGACAGCAGTGAGATCCGCCCCCAGCCCAGCTGTATCGAACAGGGCGGGAACAGGACAACAGGGCTGCTCCCCGTACTCCCGATCTTCGCCCCGGGGCGGACGGCCCGCATCTCCGCCCGCCCGCACTCGTCCGGCGGCCACCTGAGGCTGTGGTCGCCGGAGCGCGAGGAGGAGGAGGAGGGCTCCCGGTGCACGCGCGGGGAAGGATCCGAAGGTGGCCCACACCGCCGATGCACCGCTTGCAGACGATGGCCGTGGCAGCTCCTTGATCTCGTTCGCACGGGGCGCCGAGGCAGCGCCGCCGCAGGACGCCCCGCTGTCGGCGGCCCTGGTGGCCTTGTGGAGAGCCGGTCGGGTCCTCATGGTCCTCGATCGGCACACTGCCGTCTCGGCCACGGGCGACCACGTCGACGTGAAGTAGGGCTACCGGCCCAGAAAGGCCCCGGCAGGACACCGTCCCGCCGGGGCCTCTCGCCGCACCGCGCCGTGGGGGCCGGTCAGGGCGGTGGAGCGCCGTGGCCGGGGCTCACACCGTCGCCGTCCCGTCGGGGAGGGGTTCGCCGCCGAGGGCTTGGCCCAGGGTGTCGGCGATGTCGAAGTGCTCCAGTACCCGGGTGACGGTCAGAAGCGTGGTCACGGCCGGCTGGAGGGGGCCGACGAGGACCAGGCGGCGGCCGGCGGCGTGGTGCGCCAGACGGGCGCGGAGCAGGGCGTCGAGGAAGGAGCTGTCGCCGAAGGTGACGCCGGACAGGTCCAGGACGGTGACGGGCAGGGCCTGTTGGTCGGCCTCGTTCCAGGCGGCGGGGAGCAGGTCCTGCTCGTCGGCGTCGAAGTCACCGTAAGCGGTGACGACCAGTGCGCCCTGTTCTCGGCGCACGTGGACACGGGCCTGGGATCGCCAGGGCATGGGATACCCCCTCGCTTCGTAGTGGTCCAGACCAATACCCCGGAATGTTGACCTCATGTCAACAGCGCCCGCGGAGCGGCATCCCGTCACACCTGCGGGTCGGTACCTGTCCGCCTCAGACCGCTGTGCGCGCGGCCCCGTGGCCCACCGGGGTGGGAAGGTGTCGGTCCCATCCCTGATCCGGGAAGGTGGCTGTGGCTACTTCCAGCAGGTGTCGGACCTGCGGTGTCTGGTTGGTCAGGGTGACCCGCGCGGGGGCGGTCGGTGTGCTGAGGAGGTGGAGTCCGGCGATGTCCGCGAACGTGACGGCTTGCAGGTCCCAGATGACTTCGGCCACGGTGTCGGGGAGGCCGGTGAGACAGGCCCGGAGCTGATCCAGGTTCTCGAAGTCGATGGCGCCGCGCGGAGTGAGTGTGGCGCCGCGGCCGTGCAGTTCGGTCGTGATGTGCATGGGGTGCGCCCCCCTTCTGGGGGTTGCTGAGCCCGAGGACGAGGAAAAGCCCCGGGTGCGGGGCTCCAGGCGGCCTGGGCGGGGCCGGATGCCCGTGGAGGGGGCAACGTCCGGCTCCCGAGGAGTCGGCACAGGATCGCACCGGCTCGGTCTCTTGTCTCTTCACCGTCCCACACATCGGCCTGAACAAGCCAGGCCGGCCCCCACGGCCGGGTGAAACGTCATCTGATGGTCGTGCAGGAGCGGGGCAGGCCTCCGGGTGGGTCCCGTCCGTATGATCGTCCTCGGGCGGGCACTGCCCTTTACACGGCCATGGCGGTCAGAGCCGGGGATTCCGCCCGCAGCCCCTTGGACGGGCCCTGCCGGCCGGAGCGCCGCATGCTCCGGAGCGGGGATGACCTGGGCGTGTCGGCAGGAGGCCAGCAGGCGATGTGCGATGACAGATGAGCGTGCCAAAACTGGTGCCGGTGCCGGTGCCGGAAGTGACCCGCATCAGGCCCAGGCGGCACCGCTGCCGGGGCCGGGCGTCGGCTTGCCCGCCACGGCGGCTGCCGCGCGCACCCTCGTACGGGAACAGTTGACTCTTGGCGCTCCGGATCTGCAGGACGGGGAAGCCGGTGCTCGGGTGGTGGCGGACGCGTTGTTGGTGACCTCGGAACTCGTCACCAACGCGATCCGGCACGGGGACGGACTCACTGCCTTCGACCTGTGGATCACCGACGACGGACTGATCCTGAACGTCGCGGACGCCAGTACGTGCCCACCGGTGACCACCGATCCCGACAGCCGGGGGAAAGGCCGGATCGGTGGGTTCGGCTGGCCGCTGGTCTGCCGCCTCGCACAGCACGTCGCGGTCACCGCTCTCCCGGACGGCAAGCAGATCACCGTCCTCATCGGCCTCACGCCCTCGGCTTGACAGGCACGTCGGTGGCATCGGTCGGGCTTCAGCCCTGATGGACGTGGTTGCCCCTGATCACGCCACCCAGGCATGGCCCGGCGGATCATGCGGCCGCGACGGCACCGGATCGGCCTTCGCTCTGCCGGTGGCAGAACACGAGCCGGACCGGGCTGGACGACCCCTACAGTCCAGCCTCATGACGACGACCACGAGGACGACCACGACGATTTCAACGCGTACGGTGGCGTACCCGGCCGACGGCTTGACGATGATCGGGCACCTCGCGCTCCCGGCCGGTGCCGACCGCAGGCCCGCAGTGCTGCTCGGGCCGGAGGGCATGGGGCTCAGCGACGTCGAGCGCCGCCGGGCCGACGCTCTCGCCGAACTGGGCTACGTAACGCTGGCCTTCGACCTGCACGGCGGGCGCTATCTCGGCGACCCCGAGGAGATGCTGGCCCGTTGCCTGCCGCTGCTCGCCGACCCCGACCGGCTGCGGGGGATCGGCCGTGCGGCGCTCGACGTGCTGCGCGCCGAACCGCGCACCGACCCCGACCGGATCGCCGCCGTCGGCTACGGCACCGGAGGCGCTGTCGGGCTGGAACTCGGGCGCGCCGGCGTCGACCTGCGCGCGATCGCGACGGTCAACGCGACGACCACGGGCCGGCCGGGCGAGGCGGCGCGCATCCGCTGTCCGGTGTGGGCCGGGGTCGGTTCGGAAGACCCGATCATGCCGCCCGCGCAACGGGAGGCGTTCACCGCCGAGATGCAGGCCGCGGGCGTCGACTGGCGCCTCACGGTCTACGGCGGCGCCTTGCACGCCTTCCACCATCCGCCGGTCGACCACCCCACGGTTCCCGGCGTCGGCTACCACCCACGGCACGCGCGGCGAGCCTGGCGCGACGTCGTCGGCCTGCTCGCCGAGTGCCTACCGGTGGCGGGGGACTGACGGCGCGCGCGTATCTCGGTCACGCCCCTTCGCTTCCCCGGCCTCTGGGCAGGGCCGCCAGTGCGGTATCCGCAACGTTCCGCACCGCCTCCGGGGTCAGGCCGGCCTTGCCCACCGCCTCGATACCGCGGACCACCGCCAGCAGCAGTGCCGCCAGCCGCTCCGGATCCGCGGCGCTGTCGAGGTCGCCGTGGCGCTGGGCCGCGCTGATCTCCATCCGCAGCAGGGCCAGCAGTGCCGTCATGGTCTCGGCCGACCGTCCGGCGACCGCCGGATCGTGCTGGGCCAGCTCCGCCACGCCTTTGGCCATCAGGCACCCGCGGCGCTCGGTGTCGGCGGCGGTGTTCTCGGCCATCAGGTGGACGTACGCCGACAGCCGGGCGAGGGCCTCGGCGTCCGGGCCACCTGCCAGCCGCTCCTCGGCCACCTCGACGACCGCGGTGCACCAGTCGCCGAACACCCGGTGGAACAGCTTGCCCTTGTCGCCGAAGGCGCCGTACAGGCTGCCCTTGCCCAGGCCGGTCGCCGCCGCGATGTCGTCCATCCGCGTTCCCGCGTAGCCGGTCGCCCAGAACTGTTCCCGGGCCCGCTCCAGGACCTGGCGTTCGTCGAATGCGCGTGGTCTCGCCATGGTGTCAGCGTACCCATTCTTGACTCGATCGTCCATTACTGCCTACGTTGTGGACGATCCATTCCACAACTGAAGGGGTTCGCCATGTCAGGCGTGCTGCACGAGAAGGTGGCCGTGATCACCGGCGGGACCAGCGGGATCGGGCTGGCCATCGCCCACCGCTTCGTCCGGGAGGGCGCGCGGGTCTTCGTGACCGGCCGGGACGCCGACCGCCTCGAAGCGGCGGTGAAGGAGATAGGCCCCGCCGCCACCGGCGTACGATCCGACGCCTCGGTCCTGGCCGACCTGGACGCGCTCTACGCACAAGTCGGCGAGGAGGCCGGGCGCATCGACGTGCTGGTGGCCAACGCCGGAATCGCCGCGGACGCCATGCTCGGCGCCCACACCGAGGCGAACGTCGACCTGACCCTCGCCGTCAACATCAAGGGTCCCCTGTTCACCGTCCAGAAGGCGCTTCCGCTGCTGGCGGAGAACGCGTCCGTGCTGGTCATCGGTTCAAGCAACAGCGCGCGCCCCAACGAGAACCTGGAGGTCTACAGCGCCTCGAAGGCAGCGTTGAGCAACCTCGTGCACAACTGGGCCCGGCAGTCCCGGGAGCGCCGTTTCCGGGTCAACGTCCTCAGCCCGGGACCCACGCGGACCCCGTCCCTGCTGCGCGCCGTAGGGACGGACGCCGACCGGTTCGCCGAGGCCGTCGTGCCGCTGGGGCGGCTGGCCGACCCCGAGGAGATCGCCGAGGCCGCCCTCTTCCTGGCTTCGGACGCCTCGTCGTTCGTCACCGGCGCGGAACTCTTCGCCGACGGCGGCTACACCCGGGCCTGAACGACGGCCTGAATGGCCGCCTGCCGGCCCGGCCTGCCGCCCCGGTCAGCGGGCGCGCCCTTTGGTGAGAAGGGCGCGCGTCTCGTCACTGACGGCCGGCAGGTCCCCCGGGTCGGCCCAGGTGGAGTCGTCGTGCTCGGTGAGGGTGATGGGCCCGGTAGCCCCGACGGTGACCGCGAAGGTGAACTGCCGGGTCCTGCGCCCACTTCGGGAGGCGTAGTCGAAACTCCCGGCATGTCCGGTGACCTGGGTGACGGTGAGCCCGGTCTCCTCCAGAACCTCCCGGCACAGGGCGGTTTCCAGCCGCTCGCCGGGATCGACCCCACCACTGGGCAGCTCCCACAGCCCCCCCGAGGAAGTCGTCGGCCCGCCGCCTGAGCAGCAGCACCCGGCCGCCCTCGTCGGTGATGAGCGCGCCGACGACGAACTTCCCGATCCCGTCCCGCCGGGCATCGGTGAGCAGATTCTCGGCGAGGGAGTCGGGGGGATGGGAGGTCACTTCGAGGGCTCCTCGTGGTGGGCAGTCGCCTTGGCAGCCGCACGAACGGGGAGGGCGGGCGGAGGAAGACCCTGCTCATGATCCCAGACAGAACAACAGCGCGCGCTCTCCACGGCCACTGCGTGCGCAAGCGCAAGCGGATGGGCCTGGCCGCCGCGTCGATCAGCCATTCCCTTGTCCGGAACCTGTTCACGATCGCGTAGAGGGTCGCATCCTGCGTTAGCCTTTCGAGGCGCGAAAGCGGACCGCAGACAGACGGGGGAATGTTGTGTCCCATTCGGAGCGCTGGCAGGAGATGTTCGGACCGACCGGCGAGGGACCCGCGATGAGGCTCGCCTCGGCGGACTCCGATCCCGGGACGGGCGCGGGCGGAACGGGAAAACTCAAGCACAGCAAGGGCCCTTGGATGAGCGCCTCCGGCACCGCCGGCGACTTGCGCACCAGGACGGAGACCAGCCGGTCCGCGCTGGGCCGCGGCCACGCGGGTGTTGGGGCGGGGGTCGCCGGACTCAGCTCCGTCTCAGCTCTCAAGAGCGTGCTGAAGTCCTGGGAGGACCGCCTGCAGGGGGTGCGGGATGAGTGTGACCAGCTCGAAGGCGCCCTGCTGACAGTGGCCAAAGAAGTGGGGGAGGCGGAGACCACGGTCGAGAAGTCCTTCAAAGGTATTCGCGTCAGCGGCAAGACAGCTGAGGAGCGATGACGGCGACCCTCACGTGGCGGCTGCTGCGTGACCTGAAGACCTCGGATCTCACGGAGGCGGGTGATACGTGGCACGAGGTGTCGGGCCGCTCGGCCGCCGACCGTGTACGGGTCGACCGCGCGATGTCCGCGAAGCTACGCGAGACCCAGGAGAGCGACTCCGCGGAGGCGGCTCTCGGCAGGCTCCGGCGCCTCAGCCGTAACTTCCAGTACCTGCAGACCGAGTGCGGGCTCGTCCGTACAGCGCTCAACGGACTCGCCGGCGATCTCGCCGAGCCTCAGAACCAGTTGAAGCGGGCACTCGCGGACGCCGCCGCCCTGAACTTCACCGTCCATGAGGACGGTTCCGTCAGCTATCCGGCCGCCGAGGTCGAAGATGCGACCGGGACGAAGCAGGAGGCGCCGGGCGGTAAGTCCCAGGGCAGCTCCCGCCTCCCGCTGGAACCGCCCGGCCTCGGCTCGCAGGGACAGCAGTCGCTGTACCCCGGCTACTCGGGCTTCAAGCCGGTGAACCCGAACGCGGCGAAGGCGCAGGATGTGGCCGACCGTATCGCCCGGGCAGTGCGGTCTGCCGGGGAGATCGACGCCCGGTACGCGAAGACCCTCAACGGTCTGAGGGCCGAGAAGGGCCTCGATGTCACGGCGGCCACGCTGAGGGACGTCGCCCGGGACACCGCCGACGTCCGCTCCACCGCAGGCATGCACCTCGCCGAAGACGTTCCGGAGGACAAGAGTCCCGCTGAGCGCAAGAAGTGGTGGGACGGACTGGCCGACGAGCAGCGACAGGAGTACCTGAAGGTCGCACCGGACCTGATCGGCGGGCTGGACGGAATTCCGGCGGTCGCCCGCGACGAGGCGAACCGGAACTACCTGCCGGTCCTCATCGACGAGCTGGCGCGCCGGGACGGCGACGATGCCAGGACCAAGCTCGACGCCCTCCGCGTGATCCAAGGGAAACTGAGCGAGTCGAGTCACCCGCCCATGTTCCTTCTGGGCATCGGGGACGAGGGCAACGGGCGTGCGATCGTCTCGTACGGGAACCCTGATGCGTCGAGGCACGTCGCGGCGTACGTCCCCGGTCTCGGCACCAAGCTCAACAACGACTTCGTCACGGACACGATGAAGCGGGCCGAGCACACGGCCATCGGTGCCGGGGAAGTGGACCCGTCCGTCGCCTCGATCATCTGGCTGGGCTACGACGCCCCGCAGAACGTGGACGTGATGGCGAAGGGTGACGCGCAACGAGGCGCCCCGGCGTACAACGAGTTCATGGCGGGGATCTCGGCGACGAACGCGAACGAGGACCCGCATGTGACGGCGATCGGGCATTCCTACGGTTCGCTCACCGTGGGCACTGCAGCCAAGCAGTCCGGGGGGATCCCGGGCGTCGATGACGTGATCCTGCTCGGCAGCCCCGGCGTGGACGCGCAGAAGGCGACGGAACTCGGCGTGGGCAAGGAGCACGTGTTCGTCGGCGCCGCCGACAACGACCCGGTCACCCACCTGCCCACGAAGGGCGAGTCGGCGCTCGGCTGGGCGCTGGGGGGCCCGGTGGGGGTCGAGGTGGGCCGTGACCTTTTCGACCAGGGCAACGACGACGTGTACTTCGGTAAGGATCCGGCGAGTGAGGCGTTCGGAGCACAGCGCTTCCAGGTCGACGACGGGCCCAGGATGGTCCGCGACATTGGGCTGTTCGGCGCCCACTCCCAGTACTTCACTCCCGAGCTGGATGATGTGTCGGCGGACAACATTGCCACTATCGTCGGCGGACGTCCTGAGGACATCGTGAGGGAGAAGCACCGATGAAGCGCATCACACGGACCATTCGCCTGGCCTGTGCGGTGGCCATGGTCGGCGCGCTGCTCGCCGGGTGCGAGCTGTCGGGCGGCACCAGGGACGGACGAGGAGCAAACGCAGGCATGGACATGCAGGGAGCGGCAGAGCGCGCTGATGCGATGCTTTACGCGACGGTCGGGGCGATCAAGCCGGATATCGAGTGGGTCCACTACACGACGACGACCGGCAGTTGCGATGTGACGCGCTACTGGACTGTGATGACGGTCGTCTCCGAGCAGCGCCGCGGCAACTTCCTCGGTGTGGTCGAGCGTTTCTGGAAGGCGAGCGGCTATCGAATCAAGACAGTGAATCCGAGCAAGGACCTGCCGGCGGTCTACGCCACGTCCCCGGACGGCTTTGGTATCAGAGTTCGCTTCGGCTACAGGGGGCAGGCGTTTCTCCAGGTCACGAGCCCCTGCGTGGAAGAGTCGAAGGTGGGAGCCCCAACGAAGGTGGCGAACGGCCGCACGTACGAAGGTAAGCCCCCCACCCCCAACGTCCGCTCCGACTTCTGGTCAGCCGAGATCCCGGCACCGGGCGCCACTCCCTCGCCCTGACCTTCAGGGACGGGTGACGTCGGCCGATGCCCACCGTTGGGCGGCTCCTCCGGCGCCGTGCTCAGGACGCGGCGAACTCCACGAAGGACGTCCAAGTGGTGGAGGAGACGGCGAGCGCGGGGACGGTGAGGTCCTTGGAGTCGCGGACGTGGACGGTGTGGGGGCAGGTGGCGACCTCTACGCAGTCGCCGCCCTGGCTGCCGCTGTAGGTGGACTTGGACCAGGTGAGAGCTACCTCGATGCAGTCGCCGCCCTGGTTCCCGCTGTAGGTGGACTTGAACCAGTGGAGGTCGGTGCTCATAGTTCCTCTGCCATCTTCTCGATCTTCTCCTGGGTCCTGTCCGGAGTGTATGCCTGTGCCCGCAGCAGTCCATACTTTCCGAACAGGTTCCCCAGGTCGGGCTGTTGGGTGACGAAAAAGCTGCCTCCCTGGCCTTCGATGTAGGCCATTCGGTGACGCTCCGCGTTCTCCAGAAGAACGAATGGTCCGTCCAGAGCCGGGTGGTTCTCCACGTCCTCCGGCATCAACTGGATCTGGAGGTGCCGCAACTGTGCCAGTGACGCGAGGTGGTGCAGTTGCGCCTTGCGAACCCGTCGGCCGCCAATCGGCCGGGTGAGCGAGGCCATCTCCAGCACGAAGCTGATGTCCGGCAGGGGCCGGCGGGAGAGCAGGCTCTGGCGAGCCAACCGGCTGGCGAGCTTCTCTTCGATCTCGTCGTCATCGAAAGCCGGGTACTGCCCAGCGAGAACTGCTCGTGCATACGCTTCGGTCTGGAGCAGTCCGGGAATTACGTGAGGCTCGTAGGCATGCCGAACCGTGGCTCTGGCTTCTTCGTCCGCAAACGGTGTGAACCAGCCCGGCAGCGGATTGCGCTGCTCCGTCTGCTTCGGCGGCTTCGGTGCCGCGACGATCAGTGCACCTTGTGCATTCAGCACCTCGTCGGCCCGCTGTACGAAGACGCCTTTCGGTGGCCGCGCACCCCGTTCCACCATCGCCACTTGGGACTTGGAGTAGCCGATGCGCTTGCCCAACTGTTCCTGGGACAGCCCGGCCCGCTCGCGGAAGTGCCTGAGCAGCAGGCCGAACATCTGGGCGGCGGTCTCGGCCTGATCACTGGAGTGCACGGGGTCACCTCGTCTGTACACCACTGTTCACAACCTGCTTGTGACTCTGGTCACGGTACGTGTCCGCCGCGAAGCTGAGCGCATGGAACTTGGAAATTCACTGGATCCGGTGCCGTCCTGGATCCCCGCCTCCGGCCACGCCCTTCGTCACGTGGGCATCCACTTCGACGCCGTACGGGCCAACGGCATGCTGGGCGAGGAAATCGCGTACGAGGTCATGCAGTTCACCGATTTCCACGCCGGGCCCATCGTCCGCTCGGGTGTCGGTGAGCGCAGCATGTACTTCCTGCTCGCGCCCGGTACGGCTGCCGGGCATCGGTGGCCGCCCGGGGTGGAGGCGATGAGCCGGAGCGCGCGAGGGGACGCCTTCGTGGGGGTGCCCGCGTTGGACGGGGCGACCTGGCCGCTGGACTGGCGGTCGCGGCCCACGGCGGAGGAGCCGTTCGTGGATGTCGCGCTGCTGCACGAGATGGCCTGGTTGCGGGCGGAATACGCGGTGAAGGAGTAACCGGCGATCGCAGGCCCTGTCATGCCATGAGTGGTCGGGCAGGCTGGGCCATTGCCGTACGAGATGGGTGGTTTGGTGATCGGCACCTACCTGAGTCCTCAGGTTGCGGTACCGTAATCGCGACATCACGTTCTGTGTGTGCATGTGGGTGACGCGTGCGCATATGGAGCGGCCCCCGGCGGTGTTACCAGCACCGACCCGGGGACCTTCACCACTAGTGGAAAAGAGGTCCACCCGCGATGCTTTCGCATGTTATCCCGCCCCCTCGGGGCTATACGCAGGTCGCCAACGGCCTTGTACGTCAATCGCGCCTGGGTAGTGACGCGAAGATCCTGGTCATGTACGTGCAGGGGTTGCCCGAAGGTGATCGCGACAAGGCCCTCAGCGAGCACGCCCGCGACCTTCACATGACCGGGCGGCGGTACCAGAAGGCCAAGACCGAGTTGGTGGCGAGCGGTTACCTCCATGGGAAGCGGGAGACCGTGGCCGGTGGGCGGTGGCGGACCGTGCAGGTCTTCTCCAACTTCCCGCTGACGGACGACCAGGCCGCGCGGCTGCGGGCCGGGGTCCCGGCTGACGGATATGAGCTGGTGAGCACGGGGCCCGTTCCGACTGTGCACTTTCCGACGGTCGGTGCTCCGAGTGGTCCGGTGGTCGGTGGTCTTTTACCCGCAGACGAAGAACTGGGGAAGAACGCGTCCCACCCACCCACCGAAGCGGGCGGATACGAGCCGGAGGGCCTGGAGGAGGTTTCGGGGGAATCTTCCGGGGAGCCCACCGGGGAGCCCGCCGAGGAACCCTCTGATGGGCCTGAAGTTGCCGTCGCCGAGCGCGTGTTGCTCTCCCTCCGCCACGAGCAGCGCCAACTGCATCTCGGCGTACGTGAGGCCCGTACCCTCGCCGGACTCGCCGCCGAGTGGCTGCGGCGCGGGGTCACCGCTGCGGATCTGCGGCGGGCCCTGTGCGCTGGGCTGCCGGCGGAGGGGGTGCGGACGGCCGTGGGGTTCCTGGCGCACCGGCTCCGGGAGAAGCTGCCCGCCGCCCCCGAGAGCGTGCCTGCGCCGGAGCCGACGCCGCCGCCACCGGCCCTGATCGCCTGCGCCGGACCCGGCGAGGAGCACATGTTCCGGCCGCACGTTCCGTGGGCCACGACCTGTGGGCCCTGCCACCGGGAGGAGCAGCGCGCCTTCTGGGCCGATGCGCCGGCCCGGGCCGAGGCGGCTCCCGAGCCTCCGCCGTGGCGGGAGCGGTTTGCGGCCGTCGCGGAGGGCGGAGCCGTATCGGGTGCGGGTGCGGGTGCGGGTGCGGGTGCGGGTGCGGGTGCGGAGGGGGAGGGGGCGCCTCCGTTCCGGGGGTGAGGCCTGAGGCCGAGGCTGTGCCCTGGCGGGACCGACGGCCCGTGCCGCATGCCGCAGGGGATGCGCTGCGGGCCGTCGGTCGCCGGAGGGTCAGGAGACGGTCACCGTCGCCCAGCCGCGGTAGAAGGTGTGATCCGACAGCTTCAGGTACTTGCCGCCTGCGTCCCTGGCGGCCTCGGCCGGGTTCTGCGTGATGGTCGTGCGCGCGGCGTCCTTGAAGTACAGAGGCCGCGGACCGCCGCTGAGCGAGTCGGTGGTGGTGGCCTCGGAGAAGAAGAGGTGGTCGATCTTGCTGTTGCGCTGGTCGTTGCCCAGCGGCGACAGGTCGAGGGTGGTGGACTGGCCGCTGCGGCAGGTCGTGGCGGGGGCGACGCAGTCCGGGTCCGGCAGGGTCCAGAGGGCGGGATCGGGTCCGGTGCCGTCGGGGTCCCTGGTGTCGGTGGAGTCAGCTTCGTAGAAGCGGCCGATGCCCCCGCCCGGTGCGGCGTCGGGGCGGTAGAAGCTGTCCAGGCCCGGACCCTTGTGCGGCTGCGGGACCATGTTGAAGTCCCCGCCCACCACGACGGCCTTGCCGGCCTCGATGTCCGCGTCGAGTTCGGAGGCGAGGCGCGCCGCCTGTGCGGAACGGGCCCGGTCGCTGACGCCGTTGGCGTCGTCCCAGGCGCGCAGGTGCACGCTGCAGCCCTTCACCTTCCCGGCGATGCCGGTGAGGGCCACGTCGTGGCAGAGGGCGTTGAACGTCCGCGGGAGGGGGAGCGGGTTGCCTTCGGAATCGATCTGGTAGCTCTCGCCGCCGAGAGGGATCTCGTCCTTGGCGCCCAGTGCGCCACGGGCGCCGAGGACCTGGCCGATCCAGCAGCGCTTGTCGTCGTTGTTCGGGTCGCTGTCCATGTTCACCGAACAGTCGGGCGCACCACAGGTCGGGTAGTTGGTGAGCAGGGGCGTGAAACTGAACTCGTAGGTGCCCGCGTACGTGCTCTTGAACCACTCGAACTGCGAGTAGCACACCTCCTGCAGCATGACCAGGTGCGCCGGTGCGAAGTCGTTGATCTCCTTCTCGATGTGGTGGAGCAGGTTGGTGGTGCCCCTGTTGCACAGGCCACCGCACATGTTGAAGGTGACCGCCCGGAGCTGGACCTGGGTTCCGGCCCCGGCGTCGGCGAGTTTCGGCTCCGTCGCCGTACGTTCCGTGTCCGTTGCCGTACGTGTGGTGTCCGTCGCCGCTGCACGGTCCGCCCGCAGCCGGTCCGCGCCGCTCTGGGCCAGACCCGCCATCAGGACGACGGAGAGGGCGACCACGAAGGCCGCCAGGATCCCGCGTATTCTCATCGCTTTCCTTGCGTCGAACTCGGTAAAGACGATGATCGTAAACGCTGCGTGAATATCGTGAACATGCCGTGTTCGGGTCCGAAGAAGCGCCTTACGCCTCCGTGCAGTTGCTGTCGAGCTTGCGCCGTTCCCGGCGGTTGGGGTGGCGGATCCCTGCGACATGGCCATGCTCACGATCAGCAGCGCGGCGGCGATGACGACGAGGCCGGCGCCGCCGGCGGTCCACCCGGCAGCGGCCCACGGGATTCAGTGGCCGGTGAGTTCACCGGTGAGCTTGCCGTGAAGGTCGGCGCTGGGGTCGTTCAGGCCGATGATCTCCACCGTTTTGCCGCGCTGCTCGTACTTGGTCTCGACGGCATCGAGGGCCGCGACCGAGGAGGCGTCCCAGATGTGGGCGGCGGACAGGTCGATGACGATCCGGTCGGGGTCGTCGGCGTAGTCGAACTGTCCGACGAGGTCGTTGGAGGAGGCGAAGAACAACTCGCCGGTCACGGAGTACACCACGGTGGTGCCGTCAGGATCGGTGACGGCGGAGACGCGGGCGAGATGGGCGACGCGCTTGGCGAAGATGATCATCGCGGTGACGGAGCCGACGACGACGCCGATGGCGAGGTTGTCGGTGGCGACCACCACGACCACCGTGATGACCATGACGGCGATCTCGCCGGCGGGCATGCGCTTCAGCGTCTTGGGGGCGATGGAGTGCCAGTCGAAGGTCGCGAACGACACCATGACCATGACGGCGACCAGCGCGGCCATGGGGATGTCGGATACGACCGGTCCGAACACGATGCACAGCACCATCAGGAACGCGCCCGCCAGGAACGTGGAGAGGCGGGTGCGGGCGCCGGAGACCTTCACGTTGATCATCGTCTGGCCGATCATGGCGCAGCCGCCCATGCCGCCGAAGAAGCCGGTGACGATGTTGGCGACACCTTGGCCGATGGACTCGCGGGTTTTCGAGGAGTGGGTGTCGGTGATGTCGTCGACCAGCTTCGCGGTCATCAGCGACTCCATGAGCCCGACCAGGGCCATCGCGAACGCGTAGGGGGCGATCGTGCTGAGGGTCTCCAGGGTGAAGGGAACGTCCGGCAGCCCCGGCACCGGCAGCGACGAAGGAAGCTCGCCCTTGTCGCCGACGGTCGGCACGGCGATCCCGGCAGCGACCGTGATGGTGGTCAGGACGACGATGGAGACCAGCGGGGCCGGGACGGCCTTGGTGATCCTCGGGAAGAACACCATGAGTGCCAGACCGCAGACGAGCAGCAGGTATACCGCCCAGGGGACCTCGTACATCTCGGGGACCTGGGTCATGAAGATCAGGATGGCGAGGGCGTTGACGAAGCCGACCATCACCGAACGCGGGACGAACCGCATCAGTTTCGCCACGCCCAGGGAGCCCAGGACGATCTGGATGACGCCGGCGAGGATGACGGTGGCGATCAGGTAGCCGAAGCCGTACTCGCGGTTCAGAGGGGCGATGACGAGGGCGACGGCACCGGTGGCGGCGGAGATCATCGCGCGGCGGCCGCCGACGACCGAGATGACCACGGCCATGGTGAACGACGCGAACAGCCCGACCGCCGGATCGACACCGGCGATGATCGAGAACGAGATCGCCTCGGGGATCAGGGCCAGCGCGACCACCAGGCCGGCCAGGACCTCGGTACGCCAGACCTTCGGGTCGTTCAGCCATGCGGGCTTGAGGCCGCGCAGGCGTGGGGTGGGAGTCGGTACGGAAGTGGGCAAGGGGGCAGGCACCTGTCGTGCTCGGGCACAGCCCGTCGACAGGCCGGGGTGTGCGGGAAGGACACACAGGGGCTGGCGCGCGCACCTGCGGACGGCCCGAAGGGGGCCGGGAGGGAAGAGGACGGAGCCCGGCTCGGACGGGCCGGCCGACGGCTCACATCGGGGTGCGTGGGATCACGGCGGGCAGGCGGCGGCTGTCGGCGTCATAGGCTCGCGCACGCTCTCTCCTGCGAGAATCGGGATGTTCGCCGGGGGCGTCTTCGGCCCCGGAAACGGTGGTGACGGAGCGGGCCGACCGCTCCCGCACCGGCAACTCTACCCTAACGTTAGGGTAGAGATGGGTGGGGCGTGCGCGATGCGGCCGCCACGACGAGAAGGGCGGGCCACAGGCGTGGACGACGACCACATGCAGATCGGCGAAGTCGCCGCACGGACCCAACTGTCCCTGCGCACCATCCGCCACTACGAGGATGTCGGGCTCGTCATCCCCTCCGCCCGCTCCCAGGGCGGCTTCCGTCTCTACGCCGAAACGGACGTGCAGCGGCTCATGGTCATCCGACGGATGAAGCCCCTCGGTTTCACCCTGGACGAGATGCGCGACCTGCTCGACGTCACCGACCGCCTCGACGCCTTCCGATCGGCCGACCGGGCCGAACGCGCGGAGCTTCTGGAGCGCATGGCGGGCTACGAGCGGACCGCAGCCCGGAAGATCGAGGAACTGCGCACCCAGTTGAGCCGTGCGGAGGACTTCGCCGCCACCCTCCGCTCCCGACTCCAGAGCGTTTCCGGCGAAGACTCCGGCCCCCGCACCGCCGCGCTGCCCGGCTGACCTGAACCCGGTTCTCCGGCGCGGAGCCGCGCCGGAGCGAGTGCGTTGTCAGTGGCGGCTGGCAGCATCGATGCCGTGAACGCTTCGGCGGCCGACCGCACCAGGAGAACGACTCGTGTGCGTGTCACCGTCGGCCTGCTCCACGATGCCGCGTTCACTACGGGTGTCGTCGTCGACAACGCAGGAGGAACCCATGGCTCAGTTGCTGAGAGTCCAGAATTTCACCGTCTCCGGTGACGGCATCGCGGCCGGTGAGGACCAGACCCTGGAGAGGCCCTTCGGCCATGTCCAGCCCGAGCGGCTGTTCTCCTGGGCCGGTGCCACGGCGAGCTGGCCGATGCGTACGGACCCCGGGGGGAGCCGGGGGCTGGACGACTACTTCACCCGGGACTTCGAGCGCAACATCGGCGCCGAGATCATGGGCCGGAACAAGTTCGGCCCCCAGCGCGGGCCCTGGCCCGATGACGCGTGGCGCGGCTGGTGGGGCGACGAGCCTCCGTTCCGTACGCCGGTGTTCGTCATGACCCACCACGAGCGCCCGTCGTTCACGCTCTCCGACACCACGTTCCACTTCGTCGGCGGCGACCCGGCGGACGTCCTCGCGCAGGCGCGGGAGGCGGCTCAGGGCAAGGATGTCCGGCTCGGCGGTGGGGTCACCACCATCCGGGAGTTCCTCGACGCCGACCTCGTCGACACCCTGCACGTGGTGGTCTCCCCGGTGACGCTCGGGACGGGGCTACGGCTCTGGGACTCGCCCGACGAGCTGCTCGACCGGTTCCATCTGGAGGCCGTGCCCAGCGCGAGCGGGGTGACGCACCACTTGTTCTGGCGGAAGTGAGGGGACGGGGCGGTGGTGCCGGGGCCGTGGGGCGGGTGCCGCATTGACCTCGGGTGCCGGGGGCCAGCAAGATCCTTGTGTGCCTCCTGACATACCGCCCTCGCCCTGGGACCCGCCCGCCACCACGCCCCCGGCCACGCCTTCGGCCGGTGCGCCTGCCTGGCCGCAGGAGCCTGGAACCGGGTGGCAGCAGGGGCCCGGACCCGGGTGGCCGCCGCAGGGTGCCGGCCCGGGGTGGCAGATGCCGCCGCACGGGCCCGTCCCGCCGCGCGGGCCTGTACGGGCCGAGGCCGGGGCGCGGTACGACCAGCAGGGGCGCAACGGGCAGGGTGGCAGGTTCGCGTGGCTCGGGGAGCTGTCGCTCGTCCTGCTCCTGGTCGTCGTGGGGATCCTGGTCGTCTCCGGGATCGGGGCCGTCCTCGCGGCGGTGCTGGACGCGGGGCCCACGTCGGCGGAGAGCGAGGTGTTCTTCGAGGACCCGGTCGCCGACATGGCCCTCCAGCTCGTCGGCATCGCGATCGGGATCCCGATCGTCCTGTGGGCCGCGCGCTATCTGGGCAGGCGCCCGGCCGGGACCGTCTCCTCGGTCCTCGGCCGGCTGCGGTGGAAGTGGCTCGGGGTCTGCGCCGCCGTCGCCGTTCCGCTGATCATCGTCCAGTACGGCGTGCTGTTCGCCTGGACCTGGGGGGAGGAGTCCGCCGAACTGACGGGGGACGGCTTTCCCGGCTGGACCGCCTTCCTCGTGAGCCTGGCCGTGCTGGCGGCGCTGGTGCCGTTCCAGGCGGCGGCCGAGGAGTACGTCTTCCGGGGCTGGCTGGTCCAGGTGATCGGGCGGGCCGTACGGTCGCCCTGGCCCGCCGTCGTCCTCGCCTCGCTCCTGTTCGCCCTGGCCCACGGGTTCGGCGAACTCAGCGGGTTCATCCTGCTCCTCTACTCGGCGCTGTGGTGGGGCTGGCTGGTCATCCGCACCGGAGGGCTGGAGGCGGTGATCACCCTCCACGTCGCCAACAACCTGCTCGCCTTCGGCCTCGCGGCCGGCTTCGGCGAGCTCTCCTCCACCGAGACGGCGGCCGACGCCCCGTGGCAGGCGACGGTCGTCGAGTTCGTCTTCGCCCCGCTGTACTGCCTGGGGGTGGCGTGGCTCGCGAAGCGGCGCGGGATCGAGCGGGTGAGTCCCTGAAGCCGACGAAGCGCGGCGATCGGGTCCGGTGGCGGCGGACAGGCCGCCGGGCCGCCGGAGGGATTTCCGGCGGCCCGGCGGGCCCGTCGAAGGCTGGGGAACGGTGTCCTCGGCGCGGGTCCCTGTCAGGACTCGCAGGGAAGGCCGCCGACACGGGCGGTGTACGCCGCGGAGACCCAGCGGTTGGTGCCCACATTGCGGAAGCCGTTGGTGGTGGACACCGACGCGAGGATCGTGGCGCCGTTGGCGTAGGACCCGACGACCGAGTAGCCGGTGCCGGGACCGCTGCGGATCAGCAGACCGCCGTTGGCGTTGACCTTGTAGTAGCACCGGCTGGCGAGCGCGGTGGCCGGCGCGAGCTCCACGGTCCCGCCCGTCGTCCGGTCGGGTGCGGCGGCTTGGGCCGTGAGACCTCCGCCGAGGAGCGCGGCCGCGGACAGGGCCACCACGGCCGCCGTGCGGGCGGCGGAGCGACGCGGTGACCAGGTGCGGCGTGCTGCTGTAACCGTCATGGAATCGGTTCCCCTTGCGTCGTCGGTTCTGGGTGCGGAACACGTACGGAGGAGCAGGCCCGGGTCGGCCGAGCGGTGTCACCGCTCGACGGACACCGGATCCGCACACGACGTTAGTGCCACCGGGGCGATCAGCCGCCGGGAACACGAGAACTCCCCAACCGGAACGGACTCCCCGGCCGGAACGGACTTCCTGAAGCGATCGGTCAGAACTCCACCGTCAACTGGGCCCGGATGTGGGCCCGCAGGACGCCCGCCATGTCCGTCACGCAGTCGCTGATCAGCCACTGGATCTGGAGGCCGTCCATCAGCGCGATCAACTGCTGTGCGGCAGGCGCCGGTTCGACCCCGTCGCGCAGCGCACCCGCCTCCCGAGCCTGGACGTAGGCGCGTTCGGTGTTGGCGACGGACGTACGGTAGCGGGCCTCGAAGTACGCGTGCGCGGGGTGGTCGGGGGCGGTGGCCTCCGCCGCGACCACCGAGAACAGCTCGACGATCCCCCGCCGCTTGGCGTTCAGCTCGGCGAGGTCCACGAGCCGCCGCAGATGGTCCACGCCCCGGGTGACGCCCAGGGCCAGCCACTCGTCGTCCACGTCGTCGCGGCGCTGGAGCACCGCGAGGAGCAGCGCCTCCTTCGTCGGGAAGTGGTGCAGGAGGCCCGGGTGGGAGATGCCGCAGCGGGTGGCGATGACGCGCAGCGAGGCACCCCGGTAGCCGGCCTCGCCGAACAGGGTCATCGCCTGGTCGAGGATCTCGATCCGCTTGGCCCGGCCCTTGGCATAGCCGCGCCGGGGTCCCGGGGTCACGCGCTTTCACCCGTTGTCATCGGACGCCCTCTCGTTCCCCGCTGTCATCGGACGTCTGTCTCGTTCCCCCGCTGTCATCGGACGTCTCTCTCGTCCCCCCCGAGCTCCGCCCCAGATTCTCACAAGGTTGAATACTTACCAAGCGGTCGGTATTGAGCGTACGGTACTGCGGAGTGCCGTCGTGAAAGGAACTTCCGTGGGCCTGCTGCCGCCGTACCTCGACCCCGCGCTCCCCGTCGCGGACCGGGTCGCCGATCTCCTGGGCCGCATGACGCTGCCCGAGAAGGTCGGCCAGATGCTCCAGCTCAACGCCAAGGAGGGCGTGCGGCACCTCGTGGAGGAGCTGCACGCCGGGTCGATCCTGCACGCCTCGCCCGAGCGGGTGCTGGAGGCGGCCGCCCTCACGGAGAAGACCCGGCTGCGCATCCCGCTGCTCGTGGCGGAGGACTGCATCCACGGCCACTCCTTCTGGGAGGGCGCGACGATCTACCCGACGCAGCTCGGCATGGCGGCCACCTGGGACGCGGACCTGGTGGAGCGGATCGCGCGGGCGACGGCGGTGGAGGTCGCGGCGACCGGGGTGCACTGGACGTTCTCGCCGGTCCTCTGCATCACCCGCGACCTGCGGTGGGGCCGGGTGAGCGAGACCTTCGGCGAAGACCCGTATCTGATCGGGGAGTTGGGCTCCGCGATGGTGCGCGGCTACCAGGGTGAGGGGCTCACCGACCCGACCGCCATCCTGGCCTGCGCCAAGCACTTCGCCGGGTACTCCGAGACCCAGGGCGGCCGCGACGCCAGCGAGGCGGACATCTCCCGGCGCAAGCTGCGCTCGTGGTTCCTGCCGCCGTTCGAGCGGGTCGCCAAGGAGGGCTGCCGGACGTTCATGCTCGGCTACCAGTCCATGGACGGCGTGCCGATCACGGTCAACGACTGGCTGCTCGGCGAGGTGCTGCGCGGCGAGTGGGGCTACACCGGCACGCTGGTCACCGACTGGGACAACGTCGGCCGCATGGTGTGGGAGCAGAAGATCTACGCCGATTACGCGCAGGCGTCGGCGGCGGCGGTCCGCGCGGGCAACGACATGGTGATGACGACGTCGAAGTTCTTCGAGGGCGCCCAGGAGGCGGTGGCGGAGGGCGCGCTCACCGAGGCCGAGATCGACGCCGCCGTACGCCGCATCCTGACGCTCAAGTTCGAGCTGGGGCTCTTCGAGAACCCCCGTCACCCCGACGCCGCCCTCCAGACCGCGTTCATCGGCAGCGCCGCGCACGCGGAGCTCAACCTGGAGGCCGCCCGGCGCTCGCTGGTGCTGCTGACCAACGACGGCACGCTGCCGCTGGCGGGCGGCCTGGAGGCGGAGGAGCCGGGCTCCCTCACCGCGCACGGCGGCGGACGGGCCCGGGCCACGGCCTCCGGCCCCCGTACGGTCGCCGTCGTCGGCCCCAACGCGCATGACGCGCAGACCCAGTTGGGCGACTGGGCGGGCTCCTCCGGGCAGGCGGACTGGCTCCCCGACGGGCAGCCGCGCGCCATGATCCGTACCGTCCTCGACGGCTTCCGGGACCGGGTCCCCGCCGACTGGACCGTGTCGTACGCGCCCGGCGCCCGCATCCTGGACGTCGGGCCCGACCCGGAAGGGGAGTTCTTCCCCGACGGGCAGCCGCGCCCCGACGTCGTCGTCCCGGCCGAGCCCGATCCGGCACTCATCGCCGAGGCCGTCGCCGCCGCCGAGGCCGCCGATCACGTCGTCGCCGTCGTCGGTGACCGGATCGAGCTGATCGGCGAGGGCAAGTCGACCGCCACCCTCGAACTCGTCGGCGACCAGGTCGCGTTGCTCGACGCGCTGGCGGCGACGGGCAAGCCGCTGGTCGTCGTGGTCATCAGCTCCAAGCCGCTGGTGCTGCCGCCGTCCGCGCTCGGTGCGGCGGCGATCGTGTACGCGGCCAACCCGGGGATGCTCGGCGGTACGGCGGTGGCGGAGCTGCTCCTCGGCCTGATCGAGCCGACCGGCCGCCTCCCGCTCTCCTTCGCCCGGCACGCGGGGCAGCAGCCGACGTACTACAACCAGGTGCGCGGCCAGCACGGCACACGGTACGCGGACCTCACGCAGAGCCCGGCGTTCGCGTTCGGGGAGGGCCTGAGCTATACGACGGTCACGTACTCCGGCCTGGAGCTGCTGACGGCGGTCGTCGAGCCGACGGAGACGGTACGCGCCCGGGTGACGCTCACCAACTCCGGTGACCGGCCCGCGCTGGAGACCCTCCAGGTGTACGTGAGCGACACGGTGACGTCCGTGACCTGGGCGGAGAAGGAGCTGAAGGCCTACGAGCAGGTGGCCTTGGCGGTCGGGGAGTCCCGTCAGGTGTCGATCGAACTCGCCGTTGCGGAATGCACGTTGGTGGATGCGCGGGGGCGGCGGGTGGTGGAGCCGGGCCGCTTCGAACTGCTGGTGGGGCCGTCGTCGCGGGACGAGGCGCTGCTGCGGGCGGAGTTCACGGTGAAGGGGTGATGCGGGAGGGGTGCTCGGTGGGGGCGGAGGGGTCGCGCGGTTCGGAGGGCTCGTGCGGCTCGGCGGGGCCGTGCGGCTCGGCGGGCTCGGGGGCCTCGGGTGGTGGCGCGGGTGTCCGGGCGGCGCGCTGGCCGAGGACGACCCCGCACAGCGTGAGTACGAGGCCGAGGACCTGCCGGCCCGAGAGGCTCTCGCCGGCGAGCAGGAGCCCCAGGAGCACCCCCGTCACGGGGTTGAGCAGCCCCAGCAGGCCGACCGTCCCCGCCGGCAGGTGCTTCAGCCCCAGGAACCAGGCGGCGAACGCGATAGCCGTGGCCACCACCGCGAGGTAGCCGAACCCGAGGAGCGCGGGCCCGTCCAGCGCGGGCGGCGCGCCCTCCACGAGGGCCGCGCACGGCACGAGCAGCAGCCCGCCGCCGAGCAACTGCCAACTGGTGGCGGCGAGTACGTCCACCCCGCCGCTCCACCGCTTGGCCAGGACGTACCCGTACGAGGACATCGCCATGGCCCCGACGGAGGCGAGCACGCCGATCGCGTCCACCGAACCGGCGGCCGTGAACACCATCAGGCAGACGCCCCCGACGCCGGTCATGGCCCCGGCGAGGTGCTTCCAACCGGGCCGCTCGCCGACCAGCGGCCAGGCCAGCATCATCATGGACAGGGGAGCGAGGGCCATGATGATCGACGCCAGGCTGGTGGGGAGGCGCTGCGCCGCCACGTAGACGAGCGCGAAGAAGCCGCTCATGTTCAGGGCGCCGAGCACCAGGGACCTCCACCACCAGCTCCCGTGCGGCAGCTTCCGGCAGACGGCCAGGAGCAGCAGCCCGGCGGGCACGGCCCGGAAGGCGGCGCCGTACAGCGGATGGCTCTCGGGCAGATACTCGCGCGTGACGAAGTAGGTCGTGCCCCAGGCCACGGGGGCCACCGCCGTGACCAGTGACCATTTCAGGTTACCTTCCATGGAAGCTATTATGCCTTCCATGGAAGGTAATTTTGGGGACGTCGCTCCGGAGGCTTCGGACGCTTCGGATGCTCCGGACGCGCCGTGGGCTCCGGACGACGGGCCGGAGCGCGCGGGTCTCGACCATGTGGCCCGTATCCAGGCCGAATGGGCGCGGGAGCGCCCGGACGTGGACGTGTCCCCGCAGGCGGTCATCGGCCGGCTCCACCGCCTGGGCCACCTCCTGACCGCCCGCCTCGACGTCGTCTACCGGACCCACGGCCTGTCGGAGGGCGAGTTCGACGTCCTGGCCGCGCTGCGCCGGGCCGGGGAGCCCTTCGAGCGGGCACCGGGCGAGCTGGCCGCGCACACGATGGTCACCACGGGGGCGATGACCAAGCGGATCGACCGCCTCCAGCGCGCCGGCCTGGTGACCCGGCGCCGCTCGGCGGCGGACGGCCGGGGCCGGGTGGTGGCGCTGACCCCGGCGGGCCGGTCCCTGATCGACCGGGCGTTCACCGAGCACATGCGCAACGAGCGGAACCTGCTGGACGCGCTGGACGCACGGGAGGCGGGGGAGTTGGAGCGGCTGCTGACGGCGTGGCTGGCGCGGGTGGAGTCGGTGGAGGGGGAGGGGGAGGGCTGACGGGAGGACGCCCTTCGGTGGTGCGGGGGGGGGGGGGGCTGTATCTTAAACACAAATTAAGCTGCCCACCAAAGG
>NZ_JBHXOX010000038.1:0-66678 GCF_042718795.1 Streptomyces cyaneofuscatus | reverse complement strand
CAGAAGATGACGTCTGGCTCGCCGTCCTCAGGTATGACCTCACCGTCGGCGATCGCGTAGAGGTGCTCGACGCGGGCCTTCTTGGCCGCGTAGTCCGGATCGCGGGAGGTCTTCCAGGTCTTCAGACGTTGAAACGAGACGCCTTCCGCGTGGAGCAGGATGCGCAGACCCTCGTGGCTGATGTCGTCGACCACCCCCTCCGCTACCAGGAAGTCCGCCAATTTGGTCAGACTCCAGGTCGAGAACGGCAGGTCGTGCTCGGTGGGCTTGGACTTGGCGATCTTCTTGATCTCACGGCGTTCCGGCAGCGAAAACGTCTTCGGCCGGCCGCCCTTGTACTTCGGATACAGCGAGTCGAAGCCCTCCGTGTTGAAGCTGTGGATCACGTCTCTGACCCGGTCGTCGCTGGTGAACGAGACTTCTGCGATCCTCGCCACCGGCATGCCCTGCGCGGACAGCAGCACCATTTGGGCCCGCCGCCAGGTCACCACCGACCCGGTGCCCCTGCGGATGATTCGCAGCAGCCGCCGCCCCTCGTCATCGCCTATCCCACGGACCCGTACACGTTCTGCCATGAGCACACAGTGACGCTCGTCTTGCGGATCTGTGCCACACCATCAGGGCGGTGTATCGGGTCAACTGCGGGGCTGGGAGACCAGGTCGAGAGCATGGCTCAGAATGTTGATCAGCCGCCCATCGTTGAACCGGACATCGACACCGTCGCCCAGGTCGTCGTACACGGTCACGATTTCTCCCACGCTGCCCTCGGGCAACCCAGGATCCTCATAATTCGTCCTGACCGATGCCCCGACAGCCATCTCCGTCATCCTCATGCACAGGATTATGTCTGGCGCACGCCGTACCGGGCGAACGTTGCTTGATGCGGCACTAGCAGAGCGCACTCGGCGTCGAGTGCTGCCGCCAGCGCGACGGTGCTCCGACTGCCCATGCCAGTCTGAGGCGGCAGCGGCGTCTTGTTCAGCTTCCAGATGGCGGCGCCCGCCTGCGTCCCATGCGATGCCCTGATCCAAGGTCGCCGCGGCGTCCGGGCGTCGGTCCCGGGAGTGCGGCGATCGTTGGTACGGGTGGTTTGCCACATGCTCTCCGGGATCGGGATCGCCGCTGGGGACGTCGCTTCAACCTCGATGTCGGTGCGCGTCTGTCGGCCTCTGCCTTATGGAACACGTCGCCGATCCGGAGGGCGCACTCGGTCTGGGAGACGACGACTTCGACTGGCGGGGATCGATCCGGTCGGCCGGACTGCATCGTTCCTCCGCGCGGTTGGCGGTGGAGGTTTCTCCGGCAGACCAGGCCGCTCGGGTGTCCGCGCCTGAATGTCCGCGCGCCGTCCTTAACCGTGTGCTCTTGCGTGTGACTGAGCGTCCGAGTGGGCCTGTCGGGCCATCTGAATCGCTCAGCGCCCGGGCTACGGACCACGGCTTCTGCGGCAGGGCGAGCGGAGGCCACCAGGATTTCGCCTGCCCCCGGAGACGCGCTGAATCCGAAAGAGTGCAACGGCCTGCGGCAAGGGACAGGCCAGATCGAGCGCTCAGGCGGGCCACCTGGAGCACTTAGGGGCCAAGCCAAGCGGTCAGTCTTATTGCGGCTTCGTGGCCTCCTGACGGCAGCTCAGGGACTGCTCGGGGAACGAGAAACGCGTGTGTGGTCCGCTAAGGTCCTCTCGGCTTTCTCCGCATCAACTCATACCAGGTGTTCCGAGATCGGCTGTCTGAGGCCCCATTCTGGACGTCGCTTTTGCGTGGTTGAAGGTAAATTAGGAGAAATGGAGACTCTTCCATGATCAACTCTGCCTTGCAGGTCTGACCGGCTTGGCGCTGCAAGGACGACGGCGGAGCCAGGGCGCTTGATCCCTCAACCCGGCACACTTCTGCACGGACGAGACCAATGGCCGTAGTTGGAGTCCGACTCATCTGCAGTGCACTCACCCCCGTGCTGTGGAGTCCCCGACGAGGCGAGCAATCGGCCGAGCAGGTCGCAGCCGACACACCACTGCAATTGGTCTGTACCTGTCGGGGCAGAAGAGCGACATGAGCGATAACGGCATCTCGATCACAGTCGAACTGCACGGCGGCCTCCTGGATGGGCGAACCACCCCCCACGACCCTCACGGATGAGGATCCCTGGGTTGCGCTTCCCAACAACGGCTGCACTTTCCCTGGCGGCATGAGCATCTATGCAACTGACACCAACGGCCGCTGGGTGTGGCAGGACGACCAGCCAGCACAAACCCCTTGACCCCGCATCCGCCCGGTACCGCAGCAGCCCCGGAGGAGAAGAACATGACTCGCATTCGCATGTCAGGTGCGTGGCTGGCCGACCTCACGGCAGCTTTGCTGTGCACGGAGGAGGAGGTGCTCCTCGGAGTCCTTCAGCGACCCGACTATCCTGCACTCGTGTCATGTCCGATCTGCGACGAGGGCCCGGAAAGCGTCGTGTCACGTGTCGAGGATCCAACAATTGATGGACGCCGGGTGGTGCTAGTTGACTTCAAACCCTGCCAGCATGGCGTCTGGGTACCCGCCGACGACAAGGACTTGCCCGACCGATCATGCTGATCGTCACGTTGGCGCACAGAGGGCTGTGGTGTATAGCCGTCTCCTCCCGCCAGCATCTCGGCCTCTGGCCGGTCCGCGAGCGTCTCGGTCCACAGGGCACGGTCTAAGTCGCAGTCCTGGCATAGAGCCAAGCAAGGTCGTGCAGCCGGTATCTTCCAGACTCCAAGGGGATGCAGATCCCAGCGTTTGCCAGATCCTCGAGGACCTTTTCCGCCTCAGCGGCGCTGCTACCGAGCAAGGTGCCCAAACTCTGCACAGAGACCACCGGGGTAGAGCGCGATCCAAGCGTTCTGAATACCTGGGCCTGCACGGGCGTGAGTTGCTGATAGCTCAGGTCGAGCGTGGCCCTCACTGATAGGTCCCCAGCCTGCAATTCGTCCAGCCGCTGCCGTTCGTCGGCGAGCTTGGCAGCCATCGCAGAGATGGTCCAGCTGCGGCGCGCGGCGAGTCGGGAGCCAGCGATACGAATGGCAAGCGGCAGGAAGCCGCAGGCGGCAAGCACGTCGAGGGCGGCTTCGAGCTCGGCCTGGACGCGTTCCGCCCCGACAATCCTCGTGAAAAGCCGGAAGGCTTCTTCCGAGGACATCACGTCCAGGTATGCCAGGTGGGCCCCGGCCAGGTCGACCATCCGCACCCGGCTCGTCACCAGGGCCGCGCACCCCGGCGTACCGGGCAGCAGCGGGCGGATCTGGGCCGCGTCGTGGGCGTTGTCCAGGAGGACCAGGACCCGGCGGCCGTCCAGCGTCGAGCGGTAGAGCGCGGCCCGCTCGTCCAGAGTGTCCGGAATCGCCGAGTCCGCCGTGCCGAGCGCCCGCAGGAACGAGCCGAGGACCGTTTCCGGCTCGGCCGTCCGTGCCCCCGCGCCCTGGAGGTCGACGTAGAGCTGCCCGTCGGGGAAGTGCGGGCGGGCCCGGTGGGCGACGTGGACAGCCAGGGCCGTCTTTCCGACCCCGCCGATCCCTGCCAGCGCGGAGACCGCCACCACCGAACGCCGAGCGGAGACCAGTTGCTCGACAAGACTTCGTGCGAAGGAATGCTGGCCTGTGAAGTCCGTTACGGTCCCCGGAAGTTGCGCTGGCCGAAAGGGCCCCGGGGCTGGGGCTGGGATCGGCTTGTCCGCCGGGCGGGCCAGCTCCTCGTCGGCCCGCAGGATGCGCTGCTGGAGCTGGGCCAGTTCGGGGCGCGGGTCGACGCCCAGCTCCTCGGCGAGGAGCCGGCGGAGGTCCGCGTACACCGCCAGCGCCTCCGCCTGCCGGCCGCTGCGGTACAGCGCCACCATCAGCAGCTCACGCAGGCGTTCGCGCAGCGGGTGGGCGGCGGTGAGCGCGGTCAGTTCGGAGACGGCCTCCGCATGGCTGCCGACCTCCAGGTCCAGGTCGATGCGGGTCTCGGTGAGCTGGAGGTGCCACTCCTCCAGCCGGGTGCGCTGGTTCTCCGCGTACGGCCCGGGCACGGAGGCCAGCGCCTCGCCGTCCCACAGCCCCAGCACCTTGTCGATCAGCGTGCGGGCCTGGAGCCGGTTCCCCTCGGCGCGCGCCTTCTCCGCTGCGGCGGCTAGGTCCTGCGCCAGGCTGAGGTCGAGCGCGCCGCGCCTGATCCGGAGCGCGTACCCACCGGCCTCGCTCACCAGGGTCTCCTCGCCCAGGATCTTCCGCAGCCGGGAGGCGTACGTACGGATCGTGGCCAGCGCCTGCGAGGGCGGGTCCTCGCCCCAGAACGCGTCGATGAGTTCACCCGCGGTGGCCGTCCGGCCCTCCCGCAGGAGCAGAGCGGCGAGCAGCGCGCGCTGCTGCGGTGAGCCCGAGGGGAGCGCCTCCGCGCCGCGCCATGCCCGTACGGGACCCAGGACGGTGAACCTGAGGGAGTCGGCGGCCTCTGTTCCCTTGGCGATGTGCTGCTTCGATACCCATGCTCTGGGGGCAGACTCCGCGGGCACAGCCGTCTCTTCTGGGAGATCCGCAGTCGTCGGGGTGGCCCGGTCCAGGACGCGCCTCCAGGCATCGACCCAGAGGAAGTGCTCCGCTTCGGAGACGTCGCAGGCAATGAGGAAACCGATCAACTGGCCTTCGTCACGCGGCACAGTGTGGCCCTGCACAATGCGGTGAGCCGTGCTGTGGGGTAATTTTCCCCATCGGCCTGCCCGTCGTTCCATGTCACGCACGGCTGGTCGGCCGGCCTTGACGTGAAGACCCTGCAGGCCAGCCTTCAGCTGACTGAGCCCTCTGACATACACCGGGCTGGGCATGGAACGCCCCCCGGCGGCGCCGTAGTACTCGCCCGCCCTCGCCTGTTTCCAAAGCTCCAGAGCTTTGGAAACAGGCGCGTCGCAGGCCCGCGCATACGCCTCGACAGCACGAGCGCTGGGCACATGCTTACCCGACGCTGCACGCTGAAGCGTCGTGGCGTGGCAGCCAGACCGTTCTGCCAGCTGTGCATACGACCAGCCTCCGGCTGCGCGGTGATCGCGCAGCCAGGAAGCCAGGCGTTCCAAAGCCTTGTTGGACGTGACGATCGGCTTCTCTCTGCGTCCCACGAGCGTCGTTGTCTACGGCGCTGAGATGGCGTGCAGAACTCGCATGGCCAGAGCCGTAGAACGGGCTCCGCGCAGGATCAAGAGCGTAGTCGTGGACACCAAACCAGCACCGGCCAACACCGTCAGCGTCGCGAAGCCGCCCGCCCCATAACGCTCCATCACGCACGCGAGAACCGCGATGACGATGATGACCACAGCGTCGGGTGTCGCGAGCTGGCCGTAGGGGGTGCCGTGCACGACGCACTGCATCGCATGGGTCGTTCGGGGCATGACCTGCCTCCTGAGATCAACCGCCCCACTCGTTGTGTGCAGGGCGTGCTACGGGCTCCAAAGTTTTCGCCCAACTGGTGTTTGCCGACACCGAGATGGGCTCTCGCATACTGGCATCGCCGTCGGGCTCCGGGACAGACCGTCAAACTGATTGATGCACTGATGTCCATGAGACGGAGCGGCATCATCAATCGCTGCAGACGGCGATCCGGGCCATGAGCTGCGCTGAAGCCTCTCTTGGTGATCATTAAGTCACTCGCGTTGGCTGTAGATGCGCGTTTATCTCATTCAACCTGCTTTCCGGCGCTCCTCAACGAACACTGGCGGCAGGTGGGTGTCAACGTCGTATCCCGTTTGGCCTGGCCAACTGCTGCTGAGGGAACCGCTACCAGCGCCCTGGGATGCTGGTAGCAGCCAGTTCAGCAAACGTTTTCCGCTGCGCGAGAAGGTATGGGGGTCGGATTCGTCCGACACCACCTGAGCGTTGCGGGCTCCACCCGGCGGCCAGGAATACCGTGGTTACACGTTGCCGCGTTAACCACCCAGGATCGGCACTCCCTGAGTGCCGATCCTGCACGTCGTGAGTAGCTGCGCAGCCTGCTGACTGCGGCCCCGCATCTGCCGGTGCCTTGAAACGGTGTCCAATTTGGTGAGTCGTCCGAGGCGGCGTGCGGTGGGTCGGGGTGGACCAGACCGGCGCGATCATCTCGGGGCCGCGGTCGTCGCCGGGGCGGGTTTACGCGCGTTCCACGAACGTGCCGACGCGCACGGCGATGCTCCGGGCGCTGCCGGTGCCCGGCGTCCAGGGCTTGAGGTTGCGCAGGGCGGTGAGCATCGCGCGGAACTGGTTGATGACGGCCTGGTCCTCGGGGGAGATGGCGCCGGGAGTATGTCCGCAGCGGCGCAGGCGACGGATCATCGGGTGCTCTCCTGTCCGGTGGCGGGGCGGAGGTAGTGGGCGGCGGTGTTCACGAAGGTGTCGTGGGCGTCCTTCGCGGCCTCGCGCGCCGCGGTGAGGTCCCCGGTCGTGGCGTACGCCTCGCGCATGGCGTAGGTCAGCGTGACCATGCGGGCAGCAGCGGTACGGACGGCCTGGTCCTCGATGAGGACGCGCAGAGCGACCTGGGGGCGGGCGATGGCGCTGCGGGTCATGTGGCTCTCGCCGCGCAAGGTTGCGATCCGGTCGAGGCCGGCCCCGGTGAGGATGGCGTCGCCGCGCTTCCACATCGCGGTGCGGTGGTCGCTTGCGGCGCAGGCCAGAGCGGTGACGGCTTCTAGGCGGTCCCGGCGGATCGTCTCGCTGTGGGTGACACGGATCTGCCGCTCGGCGGCGCGTTCCTGGAAACGGCCGGAGACGATCGCTCCGAGCAGGGTGGCGACGACGGCGAGAGCGGCGGGGACCAGGACGGCTAACACGCAAGGGCTCCTCGGGGTGCGGGGCAGGAGAAGAGAAGGTGCCGTGCCCCGGCCTCTCGGTCGGGACACGGCACCGGGGTTGGTCGGGGGTGCGGAGTGGTCACTCGCCGCTGGTGGACTGGCGCTGCTCGAACGCTTCGAGGAGGTCGCCGATCTCATCCGGTGCGGGCGCGGTACCGACCCAGGTGCCGGTCTCGGTGAAGACGTCCACACCGGTGGTGTCGGCGTCGAACCAGCAGACGTAGGAGCCGTACCGCTCCAGCACCGCCGTGGTGACGGCGCCCGGGTCGGTGAGAAGGGGAGCGGTCTCCAGCACGGCGAGTGTGCTGACAGCCAGCCACACCGGATCGTCCGGTGTGCGGGGGAGGTGGAGGTGGCCGGTGACGCGAAGCTTGTCGCCGGCGACCAGGTCGTGGATGACGGCGTGGGCCAGCTCCGGGTCGGTGACCCCGCACGGCAGCACCATCTCATCGGTGCGCTCGTCGGTGGGGGAGACGGTAATCCGGAACCGGGCCGTGCTGCCGTGCAGGTCACCGGGCACCGTGGCCTCCTCCAGGAAGCCGTCCAGGGCTATGGCCTCATTGGTGTCCATGAGGTCAGCCGGCCTTCCGGGCAGAGTCCTGGTGGGCGGCGTCGTACGCCTCCTGGATCCGCCGGGGCACCATCCCGGCGTCGGCCACCTGGTGGCCGTGGGCGCGCGCCCACGCCCTGATCGCAGCGAGTTCCTCCCGGCTGCGGCCGCTGCCCGATCCCGTACGGCCGGAGGTCGGCCCGGCGGCCGTAGTGCGGGGACCGGCCTTCACCGTGCGCAGCTCCTCCTGGGCGCGCTCCAGTTCGGCCTTGGCCCTGGCGACCTTCACTTCTGCCTCGCGCTGCGCGGCCTCGGTGTCGCGGCGCTCGGTCAGTTCGGCGAGGTCGGTGGTGATGCGGGCGGCGCGGTTGCGGACCTGGGCCGCCGGGTGGGCGGCGGCCCAGTCGAGGAGCTCCTGTGCGGGGTGGGAGGCGGGGAGCGGAATAACCGGGACATCGATGGCGGAGGTATCGACGCTCGGGGTGGCGGTGGCGGAGCGGGGGAAGGTGAGGGCCTGGTCGGCGATGAGGTCGCGGAGTTCGGTGTCGCTGAGGCCGGTCGCTTCGCGGATGGTCTGGTCGCTGTCGCCGTTGGCGTGCATGGAGATGGCCATGGCCTCGAACGCGGACAGGGCCGGGGTTGGGGTCTGGGGGGCGGCGGTGGTCGTCATGGCGGGTTGGCCTCCGGTTTCCGGGATGAGGGGGAGCAGGGCGGTGATCGTGTCGGGGTCGGTGGGCAGCCCGAGGGCGTCCAGGAGCAGCGTCATGTCGTGCTTGTCGTGGGAGCTGCGGGCGGTGACCCGGGCCGCGGCGGCGAGCTGCCGTGCCGCGTTCGGGTTCAGGGCGAGGGACTCGGCTTCTTGGGCTTCGGCCCAGTCGGTGAACACCGTTCAGGCCGCCTTGCCGGTGAGGGCGAGTTCCAGGACGCGCCGGTTGGCGGCGGCCTGCTGAGGGGTGATCGGCTGCTTCCACGGGTTGTAGGGCTGGGGGCGGGTGGGAACGAGCTCCAGCTCCAGCCGGGCCAGGGCCTGGTCCCGGACGGTCGGCGGGGCGGTGCGCACCGCGCGCTGCTCCTCGCGTCGGCGGCGGTCCTGCTCGGCCACCACGCCGGGCCAGTCGTCACCGAGCCGGGCCGTGAGCTGCTTGCGCAGCCGCTTGCGTTCGCGCCTCGTGGTCGCCGCCCAGACCCCGGTCTGGGTGAGGTCGGGGTTGGCGAGCGCCCACTTGAGGCACTCGGCGGCGACGGGGCAGCCGGAGCAGGCCTTCTTGGCCTGGGCGGTGGCCTTCTCCCGGGCGCGCGGGTCGTCCGTGGTGCTGACGTCCTCGATCGCGAACAGAGCGGGATTGGTGCGGCAGGCCAGGGGCTGGTCGGATTCGGGGAAGGGGATCCGGGTATCGGCCGTGACCAGGGTCGCGGTGTCGGGACGGGTGCCGGGCATGAGGAGCCTCCTCGAGGGGAGCGGGGCGAGACAGGGTGTGGTGCGGGCGGGATCGGTACGGTCAGGCGTGGTCGTCGCCGCGGCGGCGTCCGGCCTGGGCGTCGGAGGCGAACCGCCCGCGGCGGGCCTCAACCGGGTTCGCCGCGATCCACGCTTCGGCGCAGCTCTTGTGGACCGGCTCACCGGTGTGGGAGCGCATCGGGGTGGGCTGGTCGCACAGGGCGCGAGGGCGGTCCTGCCACCGGTCGAAGTGGCTGCCGTCGCGCCAGTCCAGGAGGTCGCCCGGTGCCGGGATCAGCCCCGGCTCGACCGCCGGCTTCTTGGCCCGGGTGCGGGCCGCGGCCGGAGGGCGGGCAGCTGCTGGAGTCCGCGCCGCCGTGGCGCTCATGCGGCTCGCCCCCACGTCGCGGTCCCCGGGCGGCCGGCCCGGCGCCCGTTGATCGACGGCACGGTGGCGTGCTGTGCCGTCGCGAGGACCGCGCGGCCGGTGTGCTTGCCGTCGTAGAGCGCGGCGTCGGCCGTCCTCTGCAACGCGGTCAGGTCGCGGGTGCCCAGGGCGTCCGGGGTCGCGGCGCCGATCGAGGCGGCGACGTCGACCGTGGAGCCGTCGTCCAGGACGACCGGCGTGTGCAGCATCCGCACCAGCTGTTCCAGGCGTTGCGCGCGGCGGTCGGAGGCCAGCTCCAGGACCACGGCGAACTCGTCGCCTCCGAGTCTGCCGACGGCAGCGCGCGGGCCCGCCCAGGCGGTGAGCCGGGCACCGAAGGCAGCGAGTACGGCATCGCCCGCCTCATGGCCGAGGCTGTCGTTGATCTGCTTGAAGTGGTCGGCGTCGACCATCACGACGGCCAGGTTGTCGCCGTGGCGTGCCAGGAGGCGGCGGGCGCGGGTGGTGTAGGCGTCGCGGCGCAGCAGCCCGGTCAGCGGGTCCTTCTCCTTGGCGGCGATCTGCTTGTACAGGGTGACGGCGTGGACCGCCCAGCCGGTCAGCGGAACGGCTGCGGCGGTGATCAGGAGGGCGTTCGGGCCGATCCGGCCCGGTAAGCGCGCGGCGGAGTTCATACTGAGGGCTCCCTCTCGTCTTGTACGGGGTGGGTGGCCCGGGGCAGGCGAACTGGTTTGGACGCCGATGTGCGCCTGTCCCGGGGTGGAGCTACAGCTCGTAGGTCGTGGAGTTGAGCCAGCTGTACGGGCTCCTCCAGGGGCCAGCGGTGGCGGCGGATCAGTCAAGGTCCCAGCCGGGCCGGTATCCGCAGCAGCACCAGCCGTCCGGACCCCGGTGAGGGATCGCCTGTCCGGCTTCCGCTGCGGTGCGGGCCGCGTCGTAGGCGGCGTGGGCGGCCTGTACAGCGGCGGCGCGGCTGTCCGCCCAGCCGGTGAAGACGTGCACACCTTCCAGGCCGGGCGTCTCGGTGTTCCGTATGGGGACGTCGACCTCGTAGTACGGGGGCTGGGGCATGACGTCCATCTCCTCTCGGGTCGCGGCGGTTGAGGGACCACCGCGACCGCCCCGGCCCCCGGGCAGTGAGCCGGGGCCGGGGCGGCACGGAGAGTCCGTCAGCCGTGGACCGCTTCGAGGTCCCGCTCCTCAAGGCCGGGGGTGTCCTCGTCGTCCTGGTCGTCGGCGTGGTTGGGGCCGTGGACGGTGCAGACGATGTCCTCGTCGTCGTCCAGGTCGCCGTTCAGCGCCCGGTAGAGGCTGGTGATGCTGTAGGCGGGCGCCCAGGCCCTACCGGTGCATTCGTCGTCGTGCGGGCACGGCACGGCGACGTCGAACCCGATGTCGCCCTCCCCGTCGATGTCGGTACGCAGGGCGAGGGTGAGGTACTGCTGGCCGAGGCGGATCTCCGCGACGCGGTCCCCGCCGGCGACGTTCGAGCCGGGCTTCCACCGCCACAGCGGAACGATGTCCTCGCCGAACATCCGGGCCGGGATGTTCAGGTCACCGAGCCCGTCGCTGCCGTCGAGGCCGAGAGCGGCCTGCCGGGCCCCGCTCAGGCGCTCCAGGAACGGCAGGAGCCGGTCGAAGCGGTCGGAGAAGGCGGTCGCGAAGCCCTCTTTCCCCAGGGAAAAGGTCTGGTGCGAGTCGACCATGCCCTGGTGCTGCTTGATGATCGTGGCCTCGGGCACCGTGCGGTTCGCCGGTCGTGGGCCCTACCGCTCGATGCAGACGCTCGCAGGCGTGGTGACCATGACCGCGATCGGCACCATGTTGTGCCGCTTGGCGGCGGCGACCAGGGGCTCCCTGGCTTCCCGGATGGTGTTGGTGGCGTCGACGATGGTGAAGAGCCTCCGGCGCATCCTCGCTTCCAGGAGCAGGTGCAGGGCGGCGACCGCGTCACCACAGATGATCGACGAGCTCGCGGACTTCCGCACCCAGGCCCTGGCCCGGCTCGCCGCACGGCACGAGGAGATCGTCCACCTTCGAGCCACAGCCACTGAGACGGCATCCGTGACTCGACTCCCTGGCGCCTGCACCACCGTGATCGGATCATGCAGCTGACAACGCGGGCCGGCATCGACTCCCCGGCATCAGGCCAGAGTGTCGGCCTTCCGTATATGCAAGTGGCCGTCCCTGGGGAAAGGCGGCCGAGCCGGAAGGACCTGGTGAAACCCGTATCTGGCTTTCTCCGCAACCCGGCACGACGCGAGGTTATCCACCTGATGGAGCAGGTCGAGACGCTCCAGACCCTCGACCGCGAAGATGTCGAAGGCCCAACTGGTGAGAGTTTCGAGAGCACGAGGGGCAACTCCTCGGCCTCGGGCGTGGGCTGCTGTCCAGTAGCCGACCTCTGCGGATTCCGGGCTGGGACCGGTCCGCTTCATGACCACGTTCCCAGCCAGTCGGCCCTCGCCAGTGCCGGAGTGATCTTCATACACGGCGAAGCTCAGCCGTTCTCCGGTCTCCCAGCCGCGTCTCTGAAGCTCCAGCCACTTGGCTGCATCCTCGATGCTGTCTACCTGAAGGCTCGTCCAACGACGCAACGTGGGATCGCGATATGCCTCGACCAGCGGCTCGACGTCGCCAGCATTCCAAGGGCGCAGGAAGAGCGCAGAGGCAGATGGCGTCGCGTCCGCCTGCAAGGTGACGTTCATCAAGGTCCTCCCCGAACGGTTCACTTGATCATCTCTCATCCCGTGAGCTGTGATCCGTGCGGTCGCGCGGTCAGCAGAACGCCGACAAGAGGAACCGAACCGCAGAAGACGTGCCGCGGGTCGACACAGGGCAATCGAAGAGGTGATCTGCACCACATCATTGCTCGTGGAATGCAACACGCGCACCGGACTGCGTCACGAAAACCGCTCGCGCCGAGGCGCCTGCTCAATCGCTACACGGCGTCACCCGCACACGGCCTCTGCGGACACAAGTCATGGCTTCGCGCTGGTGATGCTCGTGGTCCTCAATCACGTCATGGACCGGCGCATGGGCCTGACACCGCAGGAGCGGCGGGACTTCCGGCTCCTGTACGGAGATCCGTGGCGGATGGTGCAGGACCTGCTCGGACACGCCCAGCTGGAGACCACGAAGCACATCTACCTCGCTCCGGTCGCGGACTTGCAGCTGCGGTCGCTGCTCACCGACTTCCAGCCCGAAGACGGTCCGCTCTCCGAGGGACAGATGACGTCGGTGTTCGCGCGGCTGGCCCAGGAGAGCGAATGCATCCAGGACCTGGACGACAAGCTGGTATCGCAGTGAGCCGCCGTGGCCACGCGGCTGCTCTGCCGGACGGGCCGCACCAGCGGCCGATGGCCCTGGAGTACGACGCTCTGGTGGTGACGCACCAGGATCAGCAGGGCCGGGTGCGCCGCTACGACTTCGGCACCGTCCTCGTCCCCAGGCCGTGGCAGCGGTCTCTGGCCGTGCTCTTCGCTGCCAAGTGCACCCCGGGCGGTGGCTGGGACAGCGTGGAGAGCAGCGAGGCGACCTGGTACATGGTGCGGCCCTTCGCCGCATTTCTCAGCGGGCTGGAGCAGGCGCCCGAGGATGTGGACCGGCTGACCGCGGGCCACTGGAACGCGTGGCGGCTGAGCCTGCCGCCGAACCCGAACGGGTGCAGCAAGTACTCCGCTGTCGCCGGCCTCCTACAGCACGACCGACGGCTGTCGCGACCGGTGCGGGAGGCGATGGCCCAGCGGTTCGGGTGGACTGCGGGTCGCGTGGAGGCGTATACGCCGCAAGAATTCACGGCCATCCGCGTGGCGGCACGGCGAACGTTCCGGGCAGCGCTGCTGCGGATCCGGACGAACACCCAGCACCTGGCGGCCTGGCGGGCTGGAGGGATCGAGCCCGGCGGCACCGAGTGGCTGCTGGGTGAGGCGCTGGACGTGCTGGCCCGCACCGGCGATGTTCCCGTTTACGAAAAGCGGCGCACGGTCCGCAAGCGCTACCGGGTGGCGTTGGGCGGCGGGTCGGCGCCGTACACCTGGGGACGGCTCTACCTCAGCCGTAAGGAGACGGCCGCGCTGGCCGTCTTGATCGTCGGGGAACTCGGCCTGAACGCGACGCCGCTCTCCGAAATGCCGGTGCCCGAGACGCAGCCGGGCACGGTCGCAGCAGGCACGCCGGTCTACCGTCTACGGCTGGAGAAGCGACGCCGCGCAGGGCACCGCGGCCGCTTCGAAAGTCGGAACGTGACCGACTCCGGCGCCGACTCCGGCGGGCGCATCATCACCGAGGCCTTGGAGGCGACCGCGCACGCTCGTGCCCTGCTGAAGCAGCTGGATGCCGGTGTCGACCGGCTGCTGGTCTGGCGCCAGACCACGCCGCACGATGGGCAGGGGTATCCGAACGCGGTGCGCATCGGCTCGTTCGGGCTGGGCGTGGACGAGCTGGCCGGCGCCGCCTGGGGACGCTCGGTCGGCCTGCCGGGTTCCCCGCTACGGCGCCTGCGAAGAACAGTGAACGTGCTGCACCGACGCGAGCCCGGGCAGAACACCCAGGACACCCACGACCGCGTCTACGTGGCGGGTGAGCCGCGGGCCCAGCAGGCGGCGGTGCCGGTCATCGCCGACGGCGCGCTGGAGGCGGTGGATGCCGCACACCGTGCCGTCTTCACTGCCCGCCTCGCCGCTTCGGCGGAGGCCGGGGACCGGCAGACGGCGACCGCGGCTTGCGCCGGGTGGGAAGACAGCCCGTTCAGCCCGGCGGGGCAGGGCTGCACCGCGTCGTTCCTGTTGTGCACGGCCTGCCCGAACGCCCGGGTCACCCCCGCTCATCACCCTCGCCTCGCTCACCTTTTGCATGCCTTGGACCAGCTGCGCAGTGTGGTGGAGCCGGTGATCTGGGAGGCGGACTGGGCCGATGCCTATGCCCGGTTGACCGACCTGCGCGGCCGGCTCGGCGAGCCGCTCTGGCAGCTCTCGCTGAAGGCCGTTACGACACCGACCGTGTGCTCATCGGCCATCTTCTGCAAGGGGACTTCGACCTATGACCGCCCTGCCTGCCGGACTTCCGGGCCTGCCCGCCTGGGACACCCCGGTCGTCGCCCCGTCCCTGATCCTGGCTCCGGGCCCCGTACCGATGTCGATCTACATCGACGACGTGTGGTCGTTGGCCCCGCTCGTTGCCAACCCCAGCGCCACCCGGCCCAAGCTGGACTGGTCACGGTTCCCATCCGCGACGCGTCCCCAAGCGCAGATGGCGGCCTGGATGATGATCAACACACCGCTGCCGGCGAGCGTGCTGGTCGGCCATCCGACCTGGCACTCCCGACTGGGCCCGCCTGGGATCCACGACACCGTGCTGCGCTGGCAGCGCTTCATGACCTGGCTGCACCAGCAGGGCCTGAGCACCCTGCACGCGGTCACCGATGACGTTCTGGCCTCGTGGGCTGGCCACCTGGCCCGGCAGGGAGGCGCCAGCCGCGGCAAGGTCACCAAGGATCTGGTGGCCCTGACCCGTCTGTGGGCCTTCGACGCCGCCGGTCCCACGCCGAGCGGGATGGCGATGCCGCCCTGGCACCACCTGGGCATCGACGACTTCCTGCCCCGGGCTCCCGGCGCCGGCCGAGGCGAGAACACGACCGAGGCGATCTCACCGGCTACCATGGGACCGCTGCTGATCTGGGCGCTGCGCGTGGTCGACGACTTCGCCGATGACATCCTCACCGCCTGGTCAGAAAGCTGCCGAATGGCCGATGCGGCCGCCAGCACGCCGGCCACGCCTCAGTCGAAGATCCGCTTGAAGCGCTACCTGCAGGCCCTCATCGACCGCGGACAACCGGTACCTGCAAGGTCCAACGCCGGCTACCGCCACGCCCTGGCCAACATCTACATCGCCGCCGCGGTCGGCTGCTCGACCACGCAGGTCAACGGCCTGCTGATGACCGAGCGGTGGCAGCAGCTGCCTGCTTACGTCGATGCCAACCCCGGTCCCTGCCCGCTGGACACGCCCATCACCGGCGGCATCGAAGGCGAGCCGTGGACAGCGTTCATCGACTTCACCGAGACCCGCGAGCTGATGAGACATCTGGGCACAGCGTGCTTCATCGTCCTGGCCTACCTGACCGGCATGCGCCCAGCCGAAGTGCTCGGCCTGGAAGCCGGGTGCTGTCCTGAAGTCGTCTCCGGCCGACACCTCATCTACGGGCGCGAGTTCAAGAACGCCTTCGACGAAGACGGCAACCACCACTCGGCCGGACGCACACGCGAAGTCCCCTGGGTGGCGATCGCACCGGTGGTGAGGGCAGTCCGCGTGCTGGAGAAAATCGCCCCAGCCCACGGACTGCTGTTCGACACGGCCACGCACACCTTCGTGAACGCCCCCAGGCCCAGCACGGCCTCCCTGGGCTATCAGGGCATGCGCCTGCGTATCGAGGCCTTCGCCACTTGGGCCTCCAACCTGGCCCGCCGCCTGGGCCGCGAGAGCGAGATCATCCCCGACGATCCGCACGGCACGATCGGCCTGGCCCGCTTCCGACGCACCCTGGCCTGGCACATCGCCCGCCGCCCGGGCGGCCTGGTCGCGCTGGCCGTCCAGTACGGACACCTGCGCACTACGATGAGCGCCGGGTACGCCGCCCGGAGCCGCGACGGCATCCACGAACTGCTCGACATCGAGACTGCCCGGGCCACCGCCGACACCCTCACCACCCTCCACGACGACATCACCCACGGAGCGGGTATCTCCGGCCCGGCCGCCCGGCGCGCGATCCACGCCGCCGCTCAGGCACCGACGTTCATCGGGTCGATCCGCACCCACCGCCAGGCCCGCGACATTCTGGCGAACCCCGCCCTGACCGTCTACGACAACCCGCGCGCCTTCCTGATGTGCGTCTACAACCGCGACCGGGGCCCTGTGCCACCGCCTCGACATCACCGATGCCCCGCGGCTCGACCGCTGCCAGCCGTCTTGCGCGAACATCGCCCGCACCGACCAGCACGCTGACCAGCTTCGCCAGCACGCACAGGCGCTGGAGCAGCAGGCCGCCTCCGAGGCCCTGCCCGGTCCGCTCGCCGACCGGCTCGGTCGCCGCGCCGAACACCTTCTGGGCTTGGCCGGCCGGCACGAACACGACCGCATCGCCCTTCAGGAGCCGACGTCATGAGCCCAGCCCCGGACGAGCGCGAGCGGATCCGTGCCGCGATGGACCGCATCTTGGGCGGCACACCGCAGCGCTCGAACGGAGCGCTGACGATCGTCGCCCTCGCCGTGGAGGCCGGCGTCCCGCGCAACGCGCTCACCCAGCGGCACACAGACCTGAAGGCGGAGTTCTACGACAAGGTCCGGGCCCGGGGCGCCACGCCGGACAGCGAGCGCCGTCTGCGCCAGCAGGTCCGCAAGCTCAAGGAACTCCGGACGGCGGACGCCCGAGAGATCGCCCAGCTCAAGGCCGACGTCGAGGCTCTGGTGGGCGCCCTTCACCAGGCCACGGCAGAGAACAGTCACTTGCGCCGGCAGCTCGTCGACCGCCATGCGGTCGTGCGCGTGCTGCCTGCGCAAACGCCCCCCGATAGGTAGCCGGTCAGCTGCCGCAGGCACACCCACGGCCGCCAGCCAGGACAGCCCATGAACCCGGTCAGCCTCCAAGTACACCTGCGTGAGATCGACGTCCCTCCGCAGCGCGGCAGGACCTCGGCGGTCCGGAAGGCGGCGCGCGGCGGGGCTGTCCTACTCGGCCGGCAGACGGAGCATCGGTTCGAAGGCCGCGTCCTCCTCGCCCTCGACCGAAGGGAGGAAGCCGTCCGGGACGGTGCGGGCGGCCGTGGTGAGGAGGCGGGCCAGAACCTCGGCCTCGGTGGCCGGGGGGAGGCGGAGGGCGGCGAGGAGGCGGTCGCGGACCTCGGGGTGGTCCGGGTGGTCCTCAAGGTAGTCGGCGTTGAGCGCGGGGGGACGGAAGCCGGCCAGGGCGTCGTGCCAGGAGGGGAGGACGATGGCCAGGGTCAGGGCCTCGGCGAGGGACTCCGCGATGAGGGAGGCCTGGCCCTCGGAGTCGGTGTAGAGGACGGGACGGACGAGGTCGGAGCCGGCCGGGCCGCAGAGGTAGTGGGTGCCTCCCGCGTTGCAGCCGGCCACGGGCTCCACCGGGAGACCGGCCGGCAGAGCAATCGACTCGATGGGGTCGGTCCGCGCGAGGTCGAACTCGCCGTCGCAGGCAAGGTAGGACTCGACCTCGGGGTCAGCGGCGATCCGGCGGAGCAGGGCCTCGTCGGAGAGGGCGGCCGGGTTGAGGCCGTGGGCGGCCTCGGGGGTCAGGGGGTGGGCCGCGAGGACGTGGCGGACGGTGTCGAGGGGGACGGGCCGCCCGTAGTCCTCCTCGAAGTGCGCGTGGACGGCCTCGGGGGAGCGGTCGGTGAGGAGGCGGAAGAGGTGACCGGAGCCGTCCGGGTCCGGGCTGCCCGAGGGGAACTCGATGCCCGAGCCGGTGCGCCAGGCGCTGCCGCCGGTCTCCCACCACAGGCAGGCGGTGACCCGCGGGGCGCCGAGGCCCTCGTCGACGAAGGCCGGGTGGTCCAGGAGCGGGCGCAGCGTGGCGGGCACCTCGTCGATGACACCGGGCCAGACCTGTTCGTCGTCCGTGCCGTACGGGCTCATCTCCGACTCGTGGTCGAAGCCGCGGACGAGCACACCGGCCGGGGCGAAGAGGACGGAGAAGTCGTCACCCGAGCCGTTGTCCATCAGGGCCGCCTCCGTCCCAGGCCCCCAGGTGGTGGAGAAGGAGTAGCGGGAGAACAGCGGGTCGCGGCAGATCGCCTGGTCCAGCACGGCCAGCGCACGCAGGTACGCGCGGAGCTCGGCGGGGTCCGGGAGGAGGGCGGCGGTCGTGTGCACGGTGTCCATGGGCTCATGTAAGCAGCCGCCACTGACATCCAGGGCGGCGGTTCGGTCACACCCGCTCTCTCACTCAGGGAACGAAAAGCCCAGCTCACGCAGGCGGGGCAAGCACACTGCGAGGCATTGCTCCACAGACGCGGCATCGGTTCGCACAAGGACATCCTCGCGCAACGGCGCTCCACTGGCGACGAAGGTCCAAGGCTTGCCCTTCTCTGCCATCCGCTCAGCGTCGGCCTTGAACAGCACCGTTACGCCCTGTTCAGCCAGTGCTTCCATAATCGCGACGACGTCCACCGGCACTCTCCCCTCCCGAGGCGCTTCGAACGCGCCATCGGACGAACATACTCACTCCGGGCCGGACCCTGGACACCGCCCGCATGACCCAAAGTGACCGATCGGGGCGCTCTGAGCTGGAATAAACGACACCTAAACATGCGAGCTCACCAGTCCCGAGGCCGTGCAGGGCGGCTACTTCACCTCAACACGCTGAACTTGACAGAGAAGTCGTCGCTGACGACCTCGCGCAGTGCGTCCAGGGACAGGACCTGGGATGCGGGCCAGGTCCGCGCGAACGTGGACTTACCCGCGCCGGAGGGGCCGATGAGGACCACCAGGCTGTTCTCGGGCATCGGCGGGTAGATGAGCTCGGTCATGCGGATCTCCTCAGAACAAAGGGGCGCCGGGCAGCGGGGATCGGGGTGCTGCCCGGCGTGATGGGTGAGCGGGTCGGCGGCGTTGCCCGGGGTCGTCAGCGGACGATCATGTGGTCGGGGTGGCCGTTCTTCATGTGGTCCACGCACTGCGGGCAGTCCTCACGCGGGCCCAGAGCGGCGTGGGCCTGACGGCTGGCGTACGCGTGGAACCAGCACTGCGTGCACTCGCCGCGGGGCGGATTCGTCGCCCTCTCGTTCGGCATGTCAGCGCGCTCCGGGGCGGGTGGTGAGCCAGGTGGTGACGGCGGCCGCGCCGATCCCGATCGCTCGGTGGAGCGCCGCGTCGAGTTCCATCCACGCGGTGCCGGGACCGTTGATCTCGCGGGTGAGCGTGCCGTCGTCGTCCATGCGGACCGTCTGGCAGTGCTCGATGTAGCCGGTCTTCCCGGTCTTCTTCGCCAGCCACAGCAGTAAGGCGCCGCGGTCGATCGCGGCGTGCGTCGAGGCGTTGATGGCCGCTCCGGCGAGCAGGGCGGCCGGGGTGACCCGGTAGCCGAACGCCCGGGTGACCGCGATGGTCGCCCCGAGCTGCACGACGGTGTACGAGGCGACGTGGCAGGCGACCGCGCGCCTGCCGAGGGTGCTGGTGGTCATGGTCGGCCGGGTGGAGTCCTCCGTGGCGGGGGTGCCGTCGGCGTGGACCAGGTCCTCGCCGTGCATGCGCTTCCGGGACGCGGTCTTCGAGCCCTGGACCCAGTGGTCACAGGCGGGATGCAGCTCACCGAAGGTCGCCAGGAGGGTGGCGAAGAGGGCCAGGCGCTCGGTGACGAGGGGCAGACGGGGCATGCTGGGGTTCTCCTGATCTCGAATTGCGGGTGAAGGGGTGCGGGGCGGCCGGCTCTTTGCCGATGCTGCGGCCGACCCGTGAGCGGACTCCGCCCCCGGCCATGTGTGGCCGGGGGCGGAGTCCGTTTCAGAACGGGGGTTCGTCCGGCCAGGCCGGGACGGGCAGGAGCCGGATGCGGAGCTCGCGCCGGTTCGACCAGCAGCCGCACGCCTCCATCTCCGGGAACGGCCCGCCAGCCCACCGGCCGCCCTTGCCCCGGCAGTCGGGGCAGGAGCGGCGGGGATGCCGGTCGGCGTACAGCTGCCAGCGGCCGGCCTTGAGGACGGCGGCGGCCGCGGCGAGCGCCACAGGCACCGCAGCGGCCGCCATCAGCGAGCGGGGCAGGGTTCGCACCGGCTCAGCAGGTCGGGGTGCTGGCGCAGTACGGGCCGCCGGTGTCGCCGCTGTGAACGGCGTGCCCGCCGGTGGGGCGCAGCTCCTCCAGCAGCTCCAGGAGGTCGTTCTCGTCCTCCAGCAGCGATGCGACGTAGCCGTGGCCGCAGGTGCAGGGCACGAGCAGGGTGAGGACGTCGCGGTAGTCGGCGTCGGCGGTGATGGTGTGGTGGAGCCACAGCCCGCCGTCCAGGTGTGCCACGGAGCTGGGCTGGACGGCGGGGTCGCGCAGGGCGGGGTAGCCGGTCCAGGCGTCGTGGTCCACCGCCTGGCCGAGGGTGTCGGGGTAGGCGGTGTAGATGTGGTCGGCGGCCGCGGTCTCCGCCACGTCGCGCTCCTCGTCCGTGGTGAGGCGGGCGGTGGTCGCGACGATCTCGAACAGGAGGGCCAGCGGAGAGCCGGCCGCCGGGCTGATGGCGGGCTGCGTGAGGGTCTCGGTCACGGTGTGATCGCTCCTTCGGCTGAGGTGTTCAGGCGGCCAGCCGGTGCGTGACCGGCATGGCGATGGTGGTGAAGTAGGTGTCGGGGCTGGGCTCGTAGCCCTGGGCGCACGGGTCGCAGGAACCGACGGTGCGCAAGGGCAGGCAGTAGACGTACCGGCGCGCGCACTTCGGGCAGGTGCTCCTGGCGGCGATGGCGCGGTCCAGTGCCAGCTCCTGAGCCAACGTCGGCGTGCGCTTGGGCCGGGCCAGGTCGACCCGGAGGAGGAAGCCGCGGGTCGGGTGACGGCACGACCAGTTCGGGCGGGTCGTGCACAGGCGGCACCGCAGGATCGCGACCGGACCCTCGTTGTCGCCGGGGCTCAACCCCATCTCCCGCAAAGCGCGCCGCGTGACGAGGCCTTCGGGGACAGCGCCACGATCAAACTCGGGCAGGGCCGTCGCGCCGCGCGGCACCCGGGTCACCTCACGCCGCTTCTTGCGGGTGCGGGGCATCACCGGCTCCAGGTACCAGGGAGGCGGCGCTGGGGCAGCGGGTAGCGGGGGCCGGTCAGCGGGGGAGAGGCCGGGCCCGGAAGCGGACGGTGCCGGTGCGGTCGTCGCGACGGACGACCAAGAGGTCGCTCCGCTCAGCGGCGAGCGCCTCCAGCTCGGTCTGGATCCACTCGTTGGTGCGCTGGATCTCCAGGCGGCCGGAGTCGAACTCCGCGAGGTCGAGGTCGATATCGGGGTGCAGGAGGTTCCGGCGTGCCATGGCCGTCACCCAGGAGCGCAGCAGGTTCCGGGCGGTGTCCTCGTCGGGGCGGGGCGGGAGTTCGCGGGGCAGCGCCCGGCAGGTGTCCGCGTGGGCGTTGGCGGCCTCGGCGGCCTGTCCCAGCGCGTAGCGGATGTAGAAGCTGTGGTACTTGGTGCGGGTGCTGAGGAAGTGGCAGCCCAGGCACGCGACGAGGTAGTAGGCCGTGCCGTAGGGGTCCTGGCTGGTGCGGGCGACGAGGACGACGGCCTGGGCCTCGTTGTAGTACCGCTCGGCGACGGGGAGGCCCTCGGGCTTCCACGTCTCGCCGATCTCCGGCCACGCCTCCGGCTCGGGGGCCTCCGCCGGCGGGGCGGAGGCGGCGTGCTTGCGGGTGAACAGGTCGATGAGCGCCACTGCGGGCTCCTTCGTATTCGGGCGGGTGAGGGTGCGGGCAGCGCTGCGCCCCACCGGCATGTGTCGGCGGGGCGCGGGGTGTGGTGGGTGGCCGGGCGGCCTGCCCTGGTCCTCACCGGCCCCCGGGGGGCCAGGGGTGGGTGAGGGCCGGGCAGGTGGCCGGGTCAGCGGGTGGTGGCGGTGAGGATGTCGGCGTGGTCGAACGCCAGGGGCGGGAGGTCGGTCAGCGGCCACCAGCGGGCGTCGGCTGCGTCGTCCAGCGGTGTCGGGGCGTCGGGCTCGGGGAGAGTCGCGGTGTAGGCGACGGTGACGTAGCGGCCGCGCGGGTCTCGGCCGGGGGCGTCGAACGCACCAACCTGACCCAGGGCGTCGACGGGGAGGGTGATGCCGGTCTCCTCCTTCAGCTCGCGTACGGCGGCCTGGAGGGACGTCTCCCCGGCGTCCACATGGCCGCCCGGCAGTGCCCAGGATCCGGCGTGCGGGTTCCAGCGGCGCTGGATGAGCAGGACGTGGCCGGCGGCGAGCAGGACGACGTCGGCGGTGTAGCGGATGGTCTCGTCAAGGCTTTCGGGACTCATGCGGCGCCTCTTTCTCGGTGTGGGTCAGGCCGGTCGGCCTGTCCGGCCCTCGCCCACCGGGGTGGGCGAGGGCCAGGCGGAGCGACCGGATCAGTTCCGGAAGGGGCAGTTGCTGTTCTGGTCGACGGCCGGGGCCGGGGCGGGCATGTGGATGTGGACGTCGGGCCGGGTGGGGGTCTTCGCGGGGTGGGCCGGGCGGCCGACGGTGCGGCGCAGGGTCAGGCCGTTCAGCGCGAGCGCGGACAGGAGTGTCCAGCCCAGGGCCGTCAGGGCGACGGCGATGGTGCGGCTGGTGTCCGGGGTGGCTGTCCAGACCATGAACACCGTGGCCGCGCCCCATCCGGTCCACATCGCGCGCAGCGCGTTGCTGCGGGTGAAGTAGCCGAGGACCACGGCGGTGATGCCGGTGGCCAGCCACAGCGTGTAGACGGTGGAGGCGGCAATGGGGAGGCCGGCGGAGTGCTGGGCGATGTAGGTGCGGACCGGCTGGTCGACGATGGCGAGGACGCTGTCGGAGGTGTCGACGCCGACCTGCACCGTGGGCACCGCGGCGAGCAGCTGGTGCACGGTGCGGAGGACGGCTTCACCGGCGGCCAGGACCGCCAGGAGGACGAAGGACGCTGCGACCAGCATTAGGACGGCCCGGATCCAGGGGGCCATGTGTCGCGGCCCGTCCTGGGGGACGTTGAGGATGTCCATCCACATCAGGTTCAGGACGCCGTCGTCTTCCCACGCCTTGTCCCACCAAGCACGGAGCGCCGCGAACGGCCGGTCCTTGGTCGGTGCCTTCGGGAAGGGCACGGGGAGGGGGGCGAGCTCCTGGCGTTCGGTGCGGGGCGCGTTGTCGTTCTGCACGGGGCAACTCCTTGTTGGTGATGCAGGGTTCACGGAGCGTGCGAGTGGGCCAAGCTGTGGGTGAGCGACGGAATCGACAGAGGGTGAAAGGGGGCGGCTGCGATGGGGTGGTTCACCCGGGATGAGCCGGTGGAGATCGTCTTCGACCAGGTCATCGATACGGACGACACGATCTGGCCCGCGTTCACCGACGACGACGGTGTGCTGTGGATCGACGTCGACTACGAGGTCGAGGTGACGGTCAACCGGGCGATCGTCGACGGGCAGATCCGGGGTGCCGAGGTCGATGACTACGGGCGGATCTGGATCGACTACGACTGACCGGTGAGGCCGGACGGCCTGTCCCGCACCCGAGGCCCGGCGAGCGGGCGGTGTCGGATGCGAGGCAGGGCGCCCGGGTCAGCGGACGTCGTTGCGGGTGCGGGAGAACATCCCGCGCGTGGTGCTGGTGTTGGTGATCTGCGTGTTCTGGGTGACCGGGCCCTCGTAGACCGTCTTGGATACCGACCGGGCCTTGCTGACCGCGCCGCCGATCGCGGTGGCGACCATGGCGAGCCCGGCGAACGGCAGGGTCACCATCAGGACGCCGTAGAGCGTGACGGAGGCCAGGCCCTGGAGGACGAGCCAGGCACAGCAGCCGAGACCGACGGACCCGGCGCCGACACCGATGCTCGCGACGGCGATTCCGGCGGCCCAGGCCGGGACGATCCGCTTGTCGTCCTGATGGACGGGCGGGGTGTCGCCGTACGGCGGGACCTTGGTGTCGTCGCGGAACGACGTCGGGAAGTGCCGTACGGGCGGGGCCGCGGGCTGGAAGGACTGGGTGATGATCCGCTCAGCCTCGGCGCGGGCTTCGTCGTCGGTGAGCGGGCGAGTGATGGGCTCGAAGTCCACGGTGATCTCCGGGAGGGGGAAAGCGGGGCGCCCTCCCCGCCAGGTGGGCGGGGAGGGCGCAGGGGGTGGGGGAGCGGGGCGGGGCTACTGCTGGTCGGCGGCGGCCTCGTCGAGGGCGTCGGGCGTCGGGTACTGCGTCAGCGACCGGCGGTCCGCGGTGCGGACGACCAGGCCGTTGCGGCGGCCGGTGAGCAGCAGCTCGGTGACGAGCGCGCGAGCTTCGGGGCTGGCCGCGAGGACGTCGGCGGCGTCGGCCACCAGGACCAGGGGGCGGTTCGTCATCGTGCTCTCCTTCGCGTTCGGGGTGGGCGAGGGTTGGGGCTGGTCAGAAGCTGCTGATCCAGCCGGTGAGGGAGGAGACGGCGCTGGTGATCGTGGGGGCGATGCCGGTGTTGGCGAGGAAGAAGCCGAACAGGGCGACGGCGGTGCCCGGCAGGATCCGCTGGTAGCCGGTGCGTACGAGGATGACGACGATGATGCCGAGCAGGACGACCAGGGAGATCGACAGGGCCACGGTTCGTTTCCTTCGGTGAGTTGGGGTGCCAGGGGTGCAGGTCAGCTGTCGGTGAGCTGCCAGACGCCGCGCTTGCGCGTGGTGGCCAGGCCTTTCGCCTTGAGCTGGGAGCAGGCGTTGCTGACGCTGGAGGGCTGGAAGCCGGGCAGCGCGGCGCGCAGGTCCTTGAGCGGCTTGGGCCCCTCCGCGAGGAGTTCGAGGATCTGGTCCTGGAGGCCGGGCTCCTCGCCGGGATCGTTGTCAAGGCCGAAGGGGATGTCCCCGAACGGCGCCCCGAAGGGAGCAGATGCAGGAGCTTCGCCTTCGCCGTCGGTGCCGGTTGCGGGGGCCGGGGCTGCTGGGGTGCTGCCGGGGGCGTCGGAGAAGGCCTGGGCGAGGGTGTCGCAGTCGGCGTACGGGTTGGTGTGCCGCAGGTCGTAGAGGCCGACCTTGGCCTGCGCGGCCGCCGCCTCACCGGCGGTGAGTCCGTTGGCCGGCTCTTCGCCGTACAGGGCGATCAGGTCCGGGTAGACCCCGTCGACCTTCTCGGCGAAGAACGTGCGCATGAACTTGGCCCGGCCGTCGAGGAACATGTACGCCATCCCCGCCGTGGACTCGCCGTCCTCGTCGTCCTGGCCGGAGAACAAGGCTTCGATCTGCCCGTTCTCGTAGATCCGAGCCGGGATGTTCTCCATCTGAAAACCAGCTGGCGCGATGCCGTCCAGGCCCATCTCCTTGGTGGACGAACTCGCGGTGCGCATGAGGAACAGGGCGCCGACCTTGCCCTGCTGGCGGATCGCGTCGTCGTCACCGAGGTCCTTGAGGTGCAGGGACTGTACGGCGAGCCGGATGCCGATGCCGACCTTGCGGCCGGTCTTCTGGATGTCGGCAATGAGGTAGGCGGTCGCCTTGCGCATCGCTTCGTCCGGGTGGGACAGCAGCCGGTTGATCTCGTCCAGCGTGATGTTGATGAGCGGCCACGGGCGCCCGAGGGCGAAGTCGCCGCGCCCCATCTCGTTGGACAGCCGCTCGCGGTACTTCATGACCGCGTGCGCGGCCGTGAGCATCAGCAGCGTTTCGACCGGGCCCTTGGCGAACCAGTCGACCCTGCCTTCCGCCTCGGGGAGGCTCATGCCGCCCTGGACGTCGCCGACCCAGGAGACGATGCCGGAGCGCTTCTCCCCGGCGAGGATCAGGTTCTGCAGAACGGACTTGCCCGCTCCGGTGACGCCGGCGGTGATGCCGCGCAGCGCGCCCTGGCCCGGTTCCCACAGGCGCATCCGGGCAGGTTTGCCGTCGTGGCAGACGCCGATGGTGATGCGGCCCTTGTCGTCCATCGTCAGGTCGTCGATGGTGGCCTTGCGGACCTTCATCAGCGGGTTGGTCTTGTAGACGGAGACGACGCCCTGCCGGATGCCGTCGGTCTCGATGACGAGGCGGGAGGGGTCGTCGATGCCGAACGCGGAGCAGATCGCCGTGTGCGGCAGGTAGATCGTCTTGCCGGGCGGGGAGGCGACCAGGAGGACGATGCGGTCCTTCTCGGTGCGGTGGTCGATCAGGTCGACGCCGGGGGCTGCCTTGCCCGGGGCGGCGACCGCGGTTTCCCACAGGCCGCGGATGCCTTCGGCGACGGCCTCGGTGTCCTCGGAGGTGGGGCGGGCGACCAGCCGCATCCGGCCGGGCCCCGAGCCCTGCACCGGGCGCATCCGCACCGTGCCGACCGGGAAGTCGAACGCGGCGGCCAGCTGCACCTCCGTGAAGGTGGGGACGGCTTTCCCGGCCTGGGCGACGACGACGGCCTCGAAGTCCGGCCGGTCGGCGCGGAAGGGAGCGATGGAGACGAGCCGGGTGCCGTCGCCGGTGGCCTGCGCCCACTTCGCGGCGAGGAACTCGGTGTACGTCAGCTCCCGGGGCGCCAGTCCGGTGCCGGTCGGCACCTGGTGGTCGGTGAGCTCCAGGACCAGGGAGGCGCTGCGGGTGAGCGGCGCCATCCAGCCCATCAGCCCGGCCCACGCGGCGGCGTCGACGATCTCCCACCAGTTGAAGCCGGGGGTGATCAGGTTCGCCACGTAGGTGCCGGCGGCCGTGAGGAACGGGATCGCGCGCTGTGCCCGGGTGATGGCGCTCAGGCCCTGGTCGGTGTTCTTCGTCTTCGCGTACAGCCAGGCCAAGGTGCCCAGTCCGATGCCGCCGGAGGCGAGGTAGGACCAGGCGCTGTCGTCCAGCTGCGGGCCGACGGCCATCCCGGCGGCGGCGAGGGCGTAGGAGGTGCGTTCGGCCAGGACGCGCCGGTAGAGGACGTGCGTCGGGACGCGCTTGGTGGTATCGACGGCCGGTGCCGCCTGGTCGGTGGTGTTCAACGCAGCCTCCGTGTCTGGGCAGGGCGCAGCAGGGGCCGCGCCCGGTGTGGGTGCGGCCCCTGCTGCGGTGGGTGGGTTGGGGTTAGTTGCGGCGGCCGGTGCGCCGGTAGAAGCCGGGTTTGGCCTGCTGGACTCCGGAGCCGTTGGAGGCTTCGTAGCCGGGGCGGTACTCCTGCTCGTGCGCGCCGTTGAAGCCGCGGGCGTCGGTGTCGACGGAGTCGGCGGCGTTGACCATGTCGCCGGAGGCCTCCGCGACGCCGGTGAGGGCGGTGGAGACGTCCTCGATCATCGAGGTGAAGCGCGGCTCGACCTCGGCCTGGCCGCACATCTCCGCCAGGCGCAGCGCGGCGGTGGAGTTGGCTTCCATGTGGGAGCGGAGCCGGTGCATGCCCTCCTTGAGGAAGAGGGCGGAGGCGGCGAGCTTCGCGGTGCGGCCCGCGAGGGCGAGGAAGCCGAGGCCGCCGCCGCCCGTACCGCCGGTGCTGCTGGCGACGGTGTTGTTCATGCCGGGGATGGCGGGGAGGTTGTCGCTCACGTTCTGATCTCCTCTCTTAGTTCTGGTTGTGGATGCGGGCGGCGGGGACGGCCAGGCCGGTGTCCTCGGTGGCCTGCTGGAGCGGCCGGTAGGCGTCGAACATGGCGTTCTCCGCGCTCTCGGACAGCTCGGCGGCCGTCAGGGACTTGGTGGCCATCTCCCTGGCCTTGCGGTCCAGCACCTCCATCGACTCCGCGAGCTTCGCCATCGCGGCGCCGGTCAGGCGACCGATGACGTTGTGCGTGGAGCGCAGGTCGGCGGCCAGGTCCTCCAGCTCGTACCGGATCTGCCTGGCCTTGGCGGAGAGCTTGTTGCAGGTCTCGTGCGCCGTGAACGACTGCGCGGTGAGCTCCTCGAGGACGTCGAGCGTGTCGTCGAGGGTCACCTCCGTCTGGTGCTGGGCGTCCATGTCCGCGATGCCGCCGCTGCCCCACTGGGCCATCCAGCTGTCGCGGGTGTCGGGCGCAGTGCTCACGCTGTTCTCCTTCGTGCTCGGGTGGTCGGCGGGACCGCCCGCACCGGACGCCGGGCTGGGCCCGGGGGTATCGGCGCGTTCGACCGTGATCGGCCCGGCCTGGGCGGGTACCGCCGTGGCCATGCCCATCGCCTCGAACGGCGTCAGTCGCTGCTGACCGGTGCCCGGCACCGTGCCCCCGCCCACCGAGGCCGGAGCCGTAGCGGGTCCGGTGGCTGCGGCGGCCGGGGCCGGTACAGCAGCAGGACCCGGCGGAGCCGGAGACGGGGGCGAAGCGGTGGCAGCACCGGCAGTTCCGGCCGGCGCGGCGGGCGCGACGGCCGGGGCCGGTGCAGATGCCGGGGGGTTGGGTGGGACCGGCGGCGCGGACGGGGGCGTGGTGGTGGTGCCGGTCGCTGGGGTGGGGACCGTGGTGGTGCGCATCCGGGCGCGTTTGCGGGCTCGCGCCTTGGCCGTGGACCAGGGCGTGCGGCGGGTCGGGGCCTTCGCGGCCGGACCCGACGGTGTCTTCGCTGCGGGCCCGGAGGGAGCCTTCCCGGCGGGGCCGGCGGGCTTGGTGCTGCCGGGCTTGGTGGTCTTGGTCTTCGGGCCGGACTTCTTCTTCGGCTTCCTGACCTTGACCTTCGTGACGACCGGCGGGCCCATCTTCTTGCGGCGGCGCTTGAGCCGCTTCTCAGCGGTCTCGTGCACAGCCTCGCTGAAGGTCGTCCGGCCCCGGGCGGCGGACTTCATCGCCCCTAGGACCTTCCGGCTGTACTCCTTCTTGAAGCGGCGGCAGGCGCGGCAGCGGCAGTCCTGCTTCACCGATGACGCGAACGTGCCGTGCGCGATGCCCGGCGTCAGTACCTGCTTCTTGCCCTTGCGGGACTTCCCGCCCGGTGCCGTGGGAACCGGCGCGGGCACCGAGGCCGGGCCCGTCCCGCCCTTGCCGGAGCGGGCCTTGCCCTTCTTCCCGCCGCCGCGCTTGCTGCCGGGCGCTGTGGTGCCCGAGCCGCTGCCGCCCTTCGACTTCGGCTTCGTCTTCGGGCCGGTGCCCGAGGTGGTAGAGCCGGGCTTCTTGCGCAGGATCCCCGACGGGCCGGTCGTCCCGCGCGGCCACTTCTTCGCGCCGCTCTTCGGCCCGGACGCTGTGCCCTTCCCGGTGCCCGACCCCTTCGGAACCTTCGGGCCGGACGCACCGTACGGACCGGACGTGGACTTCCCGCCCGTCCCCTTCGTAGGGGGTGTGGTCTTGTTCCCCTTGCCCAGGTTGGGGCCCGTCGTCTTGCCGGTGCCCGGACCGTGCTTCTTGTGCGAGCCACCCGCGGACCCCCCGGCACCGGTCCCGGTGCTGCCGGGTCCGCGCTTGCGGTTCAGGACGGAGCCACCTCCGGAGGAGCCGGACCCGCCACCGGGGCCGCGGTTCTTCCTGCCGCCGCCACCGCCGCTGTTGTTCGGCCCCTTACCGGCGCCGCCCGAACCGCCCGAGCCCCCGGACGAGCCGGGGTTGCGGTTCTTCTTGAGGCTGAGGCCGCCGCCCTGCGAGGTGCGCGTCAGCGGGGTGACTCCGGAGCTGTTCTTCTTCGGCGAGTTGGTGCGACCGCCGCCACCGCCGGAGCCTGAACCACCGCCCGGACCCCGTCCTCGGCCACCACCGGAACCGCTGCCGGAGCCGCTGGGCGACTTGGTCGTCGACCCGCCGCGCCCCCGTCCTCCCGAGCCACTGAGCGACCCGCTGCCGCCCCGCCCGGAACGGCCCGGACCACCGGAGCCGGAGCGTCCTGACGAGCCGCCAGGACCGCTCTGGAGGGCCTTGCGGCCGTACTCCGGTCCGGACGGCACCGGCTTCTTCGAACCGTCCTTCAGGGAGCCGTCCTTGCCGCTGCTCGCGGTCTTCGCGACCGCCTCACGCTGCTCCCGGCTGGCCCGGCCCGTGGCGATGCTGGAGTGAATCCCGCGCATCGCCGCAAGGGAGACTGCGAGGACCGCCGCCAGGGACAGCGAGCCGAGCCCCGGCGTTGCGGGTGCCGGGGCGCCCTCCGAGCGGAAGGTCGACGGCACCGCCGCACCGGTCGGAGCCGGGGTCGCGGTGGGCCCCGGAGCGGCGGCGAACGGGGCTCCCTGACCGGGGTCCGGGAGGGTCGCGATGACGCCCATCGGGTCGGTCCGCGTCGCGGGCGCAAACGCCTCCGGGGCGGCCGGGGCGGGGTCTGCGGGGGCGGCGAACGGTACGTCGGCGGGTGCCGGGGCGGGGGGCTCGGCCGGGGGATCGGTGGGAGCCGTGAAGCCCACGCGGGGGAAGTTGATCACGTTGTTGGGGCCGTCGTCGTCGGCCATGACGTCTCCCTCTCGGAGTTGACAGACGGTCACCGCCTGGGGCACCCTCGCGCGCGCACGACACGCGCGCGCCTTGGGGTGCTCCGGGCGGTGGGGAGGAGGCGGTGATGAAGAAGAACTTCGTCACCCTCCGTGCTGCTTGTAGAAGTCGTGCAGTACCTGGGTGAGCGCGGGCCACAGGCTCGGCCTGCCCTCGCGCTCGGCCTGGCGGGCCAGGGTCCGGCACGCGTCGTACCAGACCCCGGCCCGCTCCTGATCGGTCGTGGCCTCGGCAACCCGCCCGTTCCAGTGCTTCGCACGGTTTTGCGTCTGCCGAGGCGTCGTCGTCACTGCCCCTCTCCCTTCGCGAAGTAGTCGTTGATCGTGCTCGTCGGCCGCTCACCGCCGGCCGCCATCGGCCACTGCTGCCAGGGGTTGTCCGGGGCCACGAACTCCGCCGGCCTCGCCTGCGGAACCGTGCCGCCGGGCTGCTCCTGGGGGGTGTTGAGCGCGGTCACCGTGCGGTTCAGCGACCCGGCGACGGCCGCGCCGACGGCGGCCTGGCGGCCCTGCTTGCGCTCCAGGCGCTTGGCCTCCGCGACCGCCCTGCGCTGCGGGAGCTCCAGGACCTCGTTGACGTAGGTCGCGTACAGGGCCTCGGCCTTGGCCGCGGCCTCGGTGGACGCCTTCTCCATGGCCTTGAGCTGCCGGGCGACCTTCCAGGCCCGCAGCCTCTTGGCCATCCAGCGGTCGCCCTCGATCGGCGTCTGCTGGAGGCGGCTGCGCACGATGCCGGCGATCTGCCCGTATTGCTGGGCGTCACGAACGTGCTGGTCGCGGACGGTCGCGGTGAAGGCCCGCAGGCCCTCATCCGTGAACAGGGCGTTGATATCCATGAGGGGGTTCTCCTTCTGGGGGCGGGGGCGATCTGGGAGGCTTTGTCGTGGCGTTGCGGCGCCTTCACCGCGTCCCCGAGGCGCTGTCTTCGTCTCGGGGGCCGGTGGAACCGTCGAACGGCCTGTTGGTGCAGGTCACTGCCCCGGCACGTAGCCGTCCGCCAGCAGCTGGGCGGCTTCGGCGCGGTACTCGGATGCAGTGCCGGGGGAGCTGAGCAGCAGCTCGTGCTGGATGTCGGCGAGGGGCAGGCTCTCGGCGTCGCCGCCGACGGCGAGGATCATCCGGGCGACCTTGCGCAGCCCCCGCTCGCGCGGCTTGAGCCGTGCGATGTCCTCGGCTTCGACCGCGGCCCGCTCCATTTCGGCAGCAGCCCGCCGCGTTTCGGCAGCGGCCATCGCCGTTTCGGCGGAAGCCTTGCGGGCGGCCTCGATACCGGCGGCGGCGACCTCCTGCCGCTCGATCTCCTCCGCCTCCAGGCGCGCCGTTTCGGCAGCAGCCCGCCGCGTTTCGGCAGCAGCCTTCTCCGTTTCGGCAGCACGCCGGTCGGCTTCGGCAGCAGCCCGGCGGGCTTCGGCGATGGTCCGGGTCTCGACCGCCTGCGCTTCGGCGGCGGCGACCCGGTCGGCCTCCGCCGCCGCCTTCCGCTTCTCGGCTGCAGCGGCTTCCAGCTCGGCCGTACGGAGGTCAGCGTCGGCCGTCGCCTCGCGGGCTTCGGCCTCCTCGCGCTCGGCCTCGGCCACGCGGGTGCGGGCCTCTGCCTGGACGACGGTCTCCAGCGCCGCCTCGTCCCGGGCGGCGGCCTTCTCCGCGGCGCTGATCTGGGCCTTGGAGTGCGCGCGGGCCATGCCCTTCTCGCTGTCCACCCGGGCCCTCACCGTTTCGAGCTGGCCGTCGGCCTCCAGGCGCTCGGCCTCGGCCCTCTTCTCGGCGAGCTGCTTGCGCGTCGTCGCCTCCAGGCGCCGCCGCTCGGCCTCCTCCTCGCGCTGCTCCGCGTCAGCTTCTTGCTGGTCAGGCATGGCGAGGGCCTCGCGGACGGTGTAGCCGTAGGGGGCCATCTTCATCGGCAGGCGCTCATCGTCGGTGGCCTTGGACAGGTCGCCGCTGTACTTGCGCTTGAGCCACTGCTCATAGGCCAGGAGGTCCTGCTCACGGCGGACCATCTCCGGATAGGAGGCCACCCCCCACAGCCGCATCCGCCGGTAGATCCGGGGCGTGGCGAACGGCGCCAGCACCCAGCGGATCAGCGGAATCGCATCGCGGCCCTCCCGGCCGGGGCGCACGATCCGGTCGATCGCATCCCGGCCGACCTCCACGATCATGATGAACAGGACCGGAACGACACCGTGCGCGAACGCGGCAACGTAGTCCACCAGCTCCCACGGCCGGTTCTTCGGCGCGGCGGAAGCAGCGTTGAGGACGACGGTTGCGCTGGTCAGGAGCCATACCGGGTAGCGGATCCAGGTGATGGGCCGCTTGAGCCAGGCCATCAGCAGGTCGACCGCGATCATCACCATGATCCCGACGTCGACACCGACCGCGAACAGCTGGCCCTTTTCCAGCGACCCGAAGCGCAGCTCCTCGTGCGCAAAGCTCGCGACGTGCGCGAACGACAGGTAGAGGCCGATGCCGGCGAGCACCAGGGCGAAGACGATGATCCCGCCGATCGCCAGCTTCTGCATACCCGTCAGCGGACCGCGCGGGACGGCGGGAGCGGTCTCGTCCGGATTCCGCTTCTGCATCTCCGAACCGAAATCCGGCGTCTCCGAAACGGGTCCGGGCGTTCCCGAAACGGCGGCCGGTGTCTCCGAAACGGCGGTCGGCGCGGGCGAAACGGGGTCAGGTTCGGCCGCGGTGTGCGGCCACTCGGTGATCGTCATGGAGGCCTCCGGAATGAGGGATGCAGGGCGTAAACGAATCGGGAGGCGCTGCCCCCGAAACGCGGGCGGCTGCTCCCGAAACGGGGCGGGGTGGAGACGAAACGGGGGTCGACGTGGCTCACCGCTCCTGGCTCAGGTCTGTCTCCGCGAGGTTCAGCGCGGCGGGAGCACCGGCCGCCTGGACGGCGGGTGGCCGGTGCTCCCGAAACGCTGCCGGGCGGATACGAAACGCAGAGGGCCGGGGCCGGAACGCGGGACGGCTCGGCTCGGATACCGAGGGGGTCAGGCCGCTGCGGCCTGTGCGGGTCCGTAGGTGCGGGCGAAGACGGCAGCGGCAGCCAGCAGACCGAAGACCTCCTCGGCCGGGCGGGCCGGGTGCTGGTCCCATGCCTCGTAGTCGGCGGCCGGTGCACCGGTCAGGGCCCGGATCAGCAGCTCGAAGATGCGGCGCAGCGCGTAGCGGGTGTCGGTGGTGAACCGCTGCTCGGGGTCGGTGCGCACCGCGTGGGCCAAGGCGTCGCCGAGACCGCGACAGGCCATGAAAGAGGGGTCCCAGCCCGCGGCGCGCAGCCAGTCGGCGGCGGCCTCGGCGTGGGAGGCGATCAGTTCGCCGGTCATCGGCACCCCGCTGAGTCCCCCGGACATCCACTCGGCGCAGCAGCCGTCAGACCGGCCACGCGGCACCGGTGACCCGGGCCGCCATCACCGCGTCGAGCGCGGCCAGATTGCTCTTGCCGCTGCGGCTCGTGCCTCCGATGAACGAGGCGGTGTCCGCGCCCCGGAGGAGCGGGGTCCTTCCGACGGTGTCGGTGGGCCGGTGCGGGTAGACGACCTGGCCGTCGGGGAGCAGCGCTCCGGTGTCCTCCCAGAGCAGCAGGGAGTTGCACAAGAGGCTCCAGCCCTGCTCCGGGTGGGCAGCTACGACGTGCGCGGCTTCCCGGTCGGGGCTGTCGGCGCTCGGGCATCGGGGGGTGTGCTGGCACAGCGAGTCGGGGAGCCCGGTGGTCGTCGCGGGTTCGGGGTGGGTGGTGTTGCGCATGGGCTCTCCTCCGGAAGGGGGGCGAGGTGGAGCGGGCTGTCCGGCTCCCCTTCACCGCCGCGCCCCGCCCGCCCCGACTACGCGCACGGGGCGCGGCGGGGTGGGCGGGGCGCGGCGGATCAGGCAGCTGGCAGACCGTCAGGCCGCTGCCGGGCGGGGCGGGCGGATGCAGGTAGCGGCGTGTTCGCTGGCGAACTCGAGGCTGAGGAGGGCCCAGGCGTATTCGCCCCAGCCGGTGCAGTCACTGCTCAGGGAGCCGTCACTGTCCTGGTAGACGTGCACGTCGGCCCCGCCCCCGGTGGGGATGCTGGACAGGAGCACGGGGGCCGGCGGGGAGACGTACTCGGCCTCCGTCCCGGCGGTGCGACTGGCGGAGCTGATCGGGGTGACGGTCATGACGTGCCCTTCTTCTCGCGGAGGTGGGTGAGGTAGGCGTCCTGCAAGCGGGTGAACCGCTCCCAGAGCTGCGCCCCGGCGGGGCAGTTGGGCTGGGTGGTGGTGCAGGTGCCGCAGTGGGCGGCATGGTCAGCCCAGGTGCGATGGGTTGCCATGTAACGGGTGTAGAGGTCAGCCACTTCGGGCTTCCTGTGCAGGAGTGGGGGAAGGGTGGGTGTCGGCGACGCGATGTCCCCGGTCCCACGCCCTGGCGGCCGCCGTTGAGGCGACCACCAGGAGCGTGAGAGTGAGCGGGTGAGCCAGTCCGTAAGCGGTGATGGCCCGGACCGCGTCGCGCTGAGCGGTCCGGGCCGCCCTTATCCGGTGGGGCATCAGTGGTCTACTTCTTGCCGCCGCACTGGCACGGCTCGTGCCGCACCGACTGGAACGGCTTGCCGTCAGCACCGGTGCTGTTGACCGTGACCAGGCGTGGGGGGTGTCCGCAGCTGCTCATGAGGCAGACGCCCGCAGAGACGCCGTCGGCGCCGGAGCAGCCCGGCCGCAGCGGCACCGCCACCAGCCGCACAGCACGCACGCGTCGTCCGCGCTCGCCTTCGAGACGGCCGGGACGAACGTGAGCTCCCGGGTCATGCGCAGCACGGGCTGCCGGGTCAGGCCGGGGTCCATCTCGGCAAGCGTGCGTCGCGCTCGGCGGCCTGCGGTCCCAGCTCGGTGGTCCCCGTCGGCAACGAGGCGCTGGACGAGCTGGTGGTGCGAGGTATCGGACTCGTCGCGCTCGTACCCGCGACGGTTGTCCTCGTCCTCCATGCCGCCCCAGCCGCCCCCGGCCACGGAGGCGAGGCGCGGCCGGTGGGCGGAGAGGCCGGGCCGGATGCCACAGCGGCAGGTCTCGAAGTTCCCCTCGCAGTTCGGGCACGTACCGGTGGCCGACGGCCGGGTGGGAAGGGTCGCGGTCGTCATGCCGCCACCCCCCAACCGGCGCGCGCCCGGCGGGCGGTACGGACCTTGGCGATCTGGAGGCTCAGCGACCGGATCCGGACATTGTGCTCCTGCTGGACCACGGCCGCCGGCACACGCTTGCCGTCCCGTACGCGCTCGGTGGACGTGGTGGCCACGACGTGCCGCTGCGCCATGAGCATGTCGAGCTGGCTGCCTTCGGTGTCCCGGTCGGCGTCGACCGCGACGGCCAGCCGTACGGCGTGGGCGACTCGGGCGGCGGCCAGCTCGGGACCGGTCAGCCCGCCGCGTACGATCTCGTCGGCGCCCGGGTCGCCCTCGCCGACGCGGAGGGCGAGTTCCTCGCACGCGGCGCGGACCGGGCAGGCCGCGCAGGTGCGGAGCGCGGCGGTACGGCGCGGGGCCCACTCGATGTCCGTCTCACCGTCGATGCGGAAGAAGGCGTCGATGTCGATGCTGGTGCAGGCCGCACCGGCGTCGACCGCCGCCTGGAGTACACCCCGCCGCAGGTGCCGGGCCGTGGCTGATGTCATCCTGTGCATGCGCATGTTGCCCTTCTTGGAGGGTGATCTGCGAAGACGCACCCCCGGGGCCGTAATCCCTGGGGGTGCGTCGCTGTTCGGGGCCGGTGAGCCCCACGGCTGCTATACGAGCAGCCACGGCCCCGGCCATCCCGTACGACGGGGGATGGCCGGGGCCGTGGTCGTTCGTCTCGGTGAACGGGTCAGATCGACGGCGCGGCCGTGGTCTTCCGGGCGTACTGCTGACCCAGTACGGCCTGCCGCTGGTCGTGCACCTGCTGGTTCGGCGGGGAAAGCGGAACCTCCGGGCCACGGAACTCCGAGACGGAGCCCGGACTGCGTTCCCGGACAACGTTGTTGGCCTCCTCGACCGCCGTACCGCCACGCTTCGTCAACGAACTCCTCGTTTTGGCCGTGGTCTCGGTGTACCGGCTCCATGTCCGGGCCGTCCGATGCCGCGCAAGTAAGGCATCAACGCGGGCATCGCGGACTCGCTGGCCCTCGGCCTGCTCCCGCTCGGCGTACAGAGCGGCGATCCGGGCCCCCTCCACACACCGGTGCAAGCCCGCGCACCTACCGGTCTTGCCGCTGTCCCGGCACCTCCGCAGGTGGGAGCGGTACGCGGACAGAGCCTCGACCGGCGTGCCGGGGGCCGAGGACATCCTCGCGATCGGCTCGGCCGGCGCCGGGATCGGCTTGTAGTGCTGGCGGGCGGAGCGGCGGCCCGTCGCCGTGCTGTCGGCGGCGAGCATCGCCTCAGCCCACCGCTCGACGGTGATGTCGAGGAGGACCGACTGGTTGCTGCCGGGGCACCGGGTGTGCTCCTGGCAGTCGGTGCCGCCGCCCGTGCATCCGCGGGCGCAGTGCTCGCGGATCTTGAGCTGCGTTTCTCCCATCAGCCGCCACCAGCGCTCGCAGTCGGGGCAGACGATCGATTTGGTCTCTCCCTCGCGGAGGTTGATGTTCTGAGGCTTCATCATGCTGAGCAGCAGCGGGGGGCGTCGGTTGTCGCGCCTGGTGCGGACGCGGCCGGGGCGGGTACGGGACATCGGTCCTCCTCGTTCAGAGCCAGGTGCGGTGCTGCTCTCTCCGCCCTCCAGGTCCGACCGAGTACCGGAGTACCGGGCGGTCCTGGCTGACGGACAGCGCAACGTCGCTGTTCAAAGGCAAAACGGGTGGAGCTATTCGGTACAGGAGTCGCCGACCGGGGGAGCGCGGGCTCAACCCCTTGCCGCCACCATGGGAGGTGGTGACACCTGCTGTTTCGTAGTGACGCCCCAAACAATGAACCCTTCTAGAAGGGTTGTCAACCCTTCTAGAATCATGTTCACTGAGCAGCATCAACTAGAGGAGTCGCAGTGTCTTCACCTACGCAGCCGCCGAAGTGGCGACAGATCGCGGACGAGATCGCCGCAGAGATTAGGGATGGGCGCTACGGGCCTGACCAGCGACTCCCTTCGGTACAAGCGCAGGTCGCGGCGGGAAGGGGAGCCACAGCTACGGTTCATCGCGCATACCAGGCACTAGAGGCGGAAGGACTGGTGCGAATGGTTTTCGGGAGCGGCACCGTAGTGCTCGGCCCGGGCGACTCGCCGCACACTGTGGTTACAGGCGCAGCTCGGCTTGAGCGGCTTCGCCGGACGGGACAACCGCTGACGCCGGGCGAGACCTACGTGAATGCCCGGTCGACCATTCGCTCCTGTGCCGATGCGGAGATCGCGACGCTTCTGGGCATCGAGCTGTATGACGAAATTGTCATCCGCAGCCGTACCTTCATGCGCGGCGAACGAGCAATTGCCCTGGCCCTTAACTGCATTCACGTTCGAGCGCTGGCTGTTCTGCCTGAACTGATGGACTCCGGGCCCATGCCGAAGTTCCGCCACGATCTCTACGCTGAGCGCACAGGCCGCCAGTTGACGGCTGGCCCCCAGAGGAGCGCTGCCCGGTTCGCATCAACAAACGAGCTCGCCGAGTTCGGTATCGACGTGCCACCCGACGTCCCCGTTCCCGTGCTTGTTCTCCGCACGGTCTTCTCGGACGATGACGGTCCCCTTGAAGTCTGGGAGGACATCCTCCGCCCCGGGATGTGGCACACCGGGCCGTAAGCCCAGTCTCGCTCGGAACGCGGACCGAACCCTCTCCGCGACAGAGGTGAAATGACGTCAGCAGGTCGTTGAGGTAGTGGTATCGACACGACTCACCCAAGGTCCGGCGGGATGGGTTCCCAGCGGTAGGGTGGCCTCTGACCTAGATCAGAAATGCGAGTGGTCCCGTCGACCGGCTTGGCAACCGGGAGGGACCACTCGGGCCAAAGACCTTGTAGTGGGGGTCGTTTGGCCGGCCGCTTGCTCCTACAACCCAGGAGGTGGCGACGTGTTCAGGGTACCCGTACCCGCACGCGCACACACTGCACCCCGCCGTGGGGTCAGCGACCTCGGTCGCTGGTCCTTCGACGGGGTGTTCGTGCTGCCTGAAAACGCCCCCGCCCGCGCCTCTGTCGAGGGGGTCGGGATGCAGTAGGTCCTCTTGGGGCGGCACCCATAGGGTCTGCCGCCCCGGGCCTCCGAGCCGCGAAGCGATTGCAGTCGCTTCGCCTGGAGCGCCCTTCTGACACCGGAGGAGCCTGCCAGGGCCCCTCTGAAGGGATTGCCCGTCCGGTGCCACCCGGTCGAGCGGTTCAACATCAGGTTTCGGGACGAAACCAGAAGCCCTCACTGGGGCTTCGTCGTGCCATGAGGCGATGCCCCCGACACGGGAGTCATTGTGCACGACGTTTCGTGCGGCGGCCAGCTTCGGCATGCCCGCGCGCTCCAGATCCGGGCGTATTTCCAACGCCCGGCACTCGGCCATGTGACCGATTTCACGGCTGTTCCCGCCCTTCGGCGGGCTCCTCGGCATGTCCCGTACGCGGGTTCCCGCACCGGCGGGGCTGGCGTACGGCAGTGGCGTACGGCCGTTCTGGTCGATTCGCTGACCGCTTTCTCCTCCAGCCCTGTCACACCGGAGACGATCTTCGGACTTGGGCTGGGTATGCACGTTCGCCTCGTCCTCGTCCCGTCCGGTTCCCCGCCTTCCATCCGATGCGCCGTACGAGTACGCCCGCAGAGGATCGTGGCCCCTGCGGGTTCCACTCTCGCCGGGGCGGTGGGCCGGTGAGCGCCGCGGCGGCACCGGCGGCGCTCCCGCGCCCTCGTACGTTCGCCGGTGGGGCTGGCCGGGGTCGGCTGCGGTCGGTCCCGGCGCAGGCCGGGCCGGTCCCGAAGCGGGCGGCGGGTCATCCGCTGTCGCTCGGCCGGGACGCGCGTGCCCGGTTGGGCGGAGCGGTACGGGCCCTGCTGGATGCGGCCGGGCTGGAGGGTGCGTCGGACGCGGTGCGCCTGGCGGTCCTGGTGCTGGCGTCGCGGACGCCGTCGGAGACGGGTGTGGTCGAGATCCGTACCTCGGAGCTGGGCCGGTGGATCGGGGTGTCCGCGTCGTACGCGGCCTCGGTGGTGGTGCCGGGGCTGCGCGACTCGGGTGTGGTGTCGGTGGAGACGGCGGAGGGCGAGTTCGGTCAGGACACCGGGCTGGAGTGCAAGGTGCGGCCGCTGTGGGGGGCGCAGGGCGTGCTCGGGCACCCGCTGAGGCTGGGCAAGAAGGAGTACGTGACGCTGAAGCGGCTGATGGAGGCCGTGATGGGGCCCGGGTGGAAGCACCGGGACGGCCGGGTCACTCCGGCCGGGCTGCTCGGTACACGCACTGGTCGGGGCGCCGCGACGGATCGTCTCGCGCTGCTGTTGCTGGTGCTGGTGGCGCGGGAAACCGGGCGGGTGCGGCAATGCGGCGGGACCGTGGACACCAAGCGGGGCCGCGCGGCGGCGACGGTGGCCCGGCTGCTCGGGTGCACCGCGTCGGCGGGGGAGCGGGTGCTGGAGCGCCTGGAGCAGCGGGAGCTGGTGCTGCGGGTGCGTGTGCGGACGGGCTCGGGCTTGCGGAACCGGTCGCGGCTGATGGTGCCGGCGGTCGCCGCCGCTCACGGCCGTACGGTCGCCGATGACGTCCTGGAGGACCGTGCGCGGGCCCCGGAGCCCGAGTTTTCAGACCCCGACGGTGTGGCAGGGGCTGGTGAAGTGCCGGAGCTGGCCGAAGAGTCGCAGATCAACGGCGTGCCGGTGACGGGTGTCGCGGATGTGGCAGACCCCGACGTTGCGGCAGCCCTTCACACTGATCACCCTTCTCCGGTTACTCCCGGCTCTCCTCTGTCGCTCTCTGGTGGCTTTTCCGGCTACGGCCGTGGGGGTGAAGGCCGTCGGACGGAGCGCGCGTGCACGGGCGAGGACCGGGCCGTCGACGGCGAGAGCGTCGCTGCCGAGACCGGGTCGCCGGTGGCAGGGGGCGGCCCGCTCCGCGGGGAAAAGCCGCAGAAGTCCCCGGTCGATGAGCGGGGGGAGAAGCCTGCTGCGGGGGCTGGGGCCGGTAGCAGGCCGAAGGCCGCAGGGTGGGCAACGGCGCAGCAGCGGAGGCGGGTCGCCCTTCCGGCTGATCTTCGTCTGCGGGTAGCGCTGGGGCCAGTGACGTGGCTGTGGGAGCGGCTGTCGGGGTGGCAGCAGGACCAGGTGGAGGCCGCCGCGAAGGCGGAGCTCGCGCAGATGGCGGGCCTGGGTGTGGCGCGGGAGGGCGCGGCGCGGCTGCTGGCCGACCGGCTGACCGACCGCCTGGCGGAGACCGGTGGCGAGGCGATGGTCACCGGGCCGTACGGGTGGCTGATTCGCCGGGGCCTGCCCCAGCGTCGGGCCTGCTCGCACCGCAAGTGCGACGACGGTGTCCGGCTCGACACTGGCGAGGACTGCGAGAACTGCGGCAACGTCATCCACCTGCGCCGTGCCTGGCGTGCCCGGATCGGCGCGGACATCGACCGGGAGCTGCCCGGCCTGGCCGACGGCGAGCGCCGCCGCGTCCTTGAGGAGCGGCTGCGCGAGCGGGCCGCCATTGAGGCGGAGGACCTCTCCTGGCGCCGGGAGCAGGCCCGTGCGGAGCGGGCCTGGCGCGATGCGGCCCGTGCGGCAGCCGCTGAGCAGGCGGAACGCGAGCGGCAGACCGCGGCCGCCGCCGACGTTGTCCGCCGGGTGCTGGCGTGTGAGGACTGCGGGCGCGGCCAGGCGGCCGGGCTGTGCGAGGCGTGCGACCACCGCCGTCAGACCGAGTCCCTGATCGGCGAGGCAGGCCTTCTCGCGGCGGCCGGGGTCGCCGACCTGAGCGACCCGGCCAGCATCGCGGCCGCCGTAGCCGGGGCCCGTACGGCCATCGAGGACAGCACCGCCGCCGCGTGGCAGGAGTTCCTTCAGATCACCGACGTGGCCACCCTGGAGGCCGATCCGCAGGCCGCTGCGGACGCGTACGCGTTCACCGCGTTCCAGGCCGTGCAGCTGGCTGTCGGCGCGTACCAGGATGACGCCCTGGCGGTGCTGTGCCGTACTCCGGAGGCCGAAGCCGAGGCCCGCCGGGCGTACCGGGCCGAGCAGGGCCGACCCTGGTTCCAGCACCACCCGACCGGCGCGGACGCCGTCGCCGCCGCGACTAACGCCGCCGCGACGGCGAGGGAGCGCGTAGCCGAGCAACTGCTGGCGGCACGGCTGAAGCAGCTGCACGAGCGGTCCGCCGCCCCGGCCCGCAGGCCCGCGTCGTGGACGGAGCGGCTGCCCGGACTCGCCGGACGCCCGCTGGGCGGCGACGCCACCGGGGCGGTGATCGCATGACCGGCGAGCTAAGCGGCGTCGACCTCGCCCGTCAGGCCTCATCGCGGCCCGGGAGGCGGCGAGGAAGAACGGCGCCACCCAGACGAAGAAGCCCAAGCGGCGCACCACCACCGTCGTACGCCGTGACGGCCGCGAGCCGCTCGGGCTCGGTGCGGCCATCGGCATGATGATGACCGAGCGCGGCATGGCCGCCTCCGTCGCCGGCGGAAACGTCCTCGCCAGCTTCGACGCCATCCTCGCCGCGGTCGTGCCCGAGCTCGCCGGGCGGGTCCAGGCCGTCGCCTTCGACGCGGAGACCGGTCGCCTGGACGTCGTCCCCGACCTTCCGGCAGCCGGTACGCAGCTGCGCTGGAGCGCGCCGAAGCTGATCGCGGCGGCCAACGAGCGGGTGCCCGGCGCGAACGTCCGCGCCCTGCACGTCCTGGCACCCGCCCCCGCAAAGGCTGGCCCCGCCACGGCGGCCTCCGAACCGGCCCCGTAGCCGACCGCACCCGACGCACCGATGCAGCGCGCGGATCCGCCGGAGGGCTACCGCGAAGCCATCACCGCCCACCGCGCCACCTGGAACGCCACCCGCCAGCGCACCAGCCCCGAGATCCAGGCGGCCGCCGAACGGCAGCTCCGCGACCGGATCCGGGAACCGGAGGAGAACTTCGCCGACGGCCGCCAGGCCCTCGAGGAGCTCCGCGCCAAAGCGGCCGCCGAGCAGCAGGTGCGCCCCAGCGACGCATCCCGGGCACGGGCCCTGCAACGCCTCGAGGCTGAACGGGCCGGGCTGTCCACCATCGCCCCGGCGACCGAGCCCCGGATTCTGGGGGCACCGCATGAACGGGGTTGCCTGGGCGCGGCTGCGACCCTCGGTCGCCACACAGGGTGACCACTACGCCTCGGATTCCTGGCCATGCGGCTCACCTCCGCTCGCGCGGAGAGGACAGGCCGAACTGCGGTCCCAGCATCAGTGGGTTCGGCTCACCTCCGCTCGCGCGGAGAGCACGACAAGCTGATGGCCTGTCACCTCGCGTAAGGGCCGCCCGACCGTCAAGTCTCCCTGGCCTGCTGCCTGATCTGCTTCAGACGCCTCAAGAAGCCCCGGTCATGACCGCGTTACGTGCTCATAGCGGGCAGAACGTGCTTTATGGCGCCGATCTTGCCGTCGGCTACATCATCTTCGTTAGGATTTGGTGGGCGGCCTGTCGTCGATGCCGGCGCGACATCCTTCGAAGTAGGCGTCTTGGTCGGCAGAGTCGGTGTACTCCTGCTGTGACCAGTCACGGCAGTGGCTTGCGACCTGCAGGGCAACCGTGAGGGTGTCGTCCTTCGGATTCGCCTTGGGCTGCCCGGTGACCGGGTCGAAGATGATGGCCTTCTCCGTGCTCTTGAACTCCGGGTCGGTGCGACGTTCCTGACCGTGGGCGTAACCGTCCATGTATGGAGTGATCGCCGGGGCCTGGGTGATCGTGGGCGCGGCCGTAGCGCTGGCTTCGGCCTTCGACTCAGGGCTGCTGCCGCCGCAGGCGGTGAGCAGTAGGGTTGCGGATAACGCGGTGATCGCCGCTATAGCTGTGCGCATGGCTCGGTGTGCTCCTTCATGGGCTGTGTCGCGCGATCGTGGATTCTACGGCCTCCAGACATGCCTTCGGCTCCCCCGATTTCTGCGAGGGCGGGGTGCGTTAGGCGCTCAGGCTCACCTCCGCTCGCGCGGAGAGCACGGCCCCCGCCGACGTCGGCGGGGGCCCTCCTGCGGCTCACTTCCGCTCGTGGAGAGCACCCTGTGGCCCGGGGAGACGGTGTACTGCGTCACGGCTCCTTCGCTCGCGCGAAGAGCACGCCGCACCCGTCGGAGCGAGCACGACCAGCACGGCTCACCTCCGCTCGTGCGGAGAGCACGCGACGTAGTCGGTCTCCAGCGATCCGCTGATCGGCTCACCTCCGCTCGCGCGGAGAGCACGCGTCCAGGTCGCCCGTCACCGAGTCGGACCGCGGCTCACCTCCGCTCGCGCGGAGAGCACTGGGGTCCGTCCCAGACCGAGATGCCCCGGGACGGCTCACCTCCGCTCGCGCGGAGAGGACAGGAGGTACACGCCGTCGCCGAGGCCGACGGCCGGCTCACCTCCGCTCGCGCGGAGAGGACAGCTCGTCCCACCCGAAATCCACGTCCTCGAACGGCTCACCTCCGCTCGCGCGGAGAGGACGTCACCTTCGACGGCGACGCGATGCCGAGCGCCGGCTCACCTCCGCTCGCGCGGAGAGGACGAGGGGTCCGCGCCGATCGGCACGACGACCCGCGGCTCACCTCCGCTCGCGCGGAGAGGACCACATGATCCAGCGCGTGGACACCGGGCTGATCGGCTCACCTCCGCTCGCGCGGAGAGGACCACATGATCCAGCGCGTGGACACCGGGCTGATCGGCTCACCTCCGCTCGCGCGGAGAGGACCTGGTCCGGAACTGGATCAGGTGACTGCCCTCCGGCTCACCTCCGCTCGCGCGGAGAGGACGCCGCCCGGAGGTAGCCCCGGAGGAACCGGACCGGCTCACCTCCGCTCGCGCGGAGAGGACCGGGTCTCGGAGCGCCGGTTGGCCTCTCCGACCGGCTCACCTCCGCTCGCGCGGAGAGGACCGAAGGTCGTGCGGCGCAGCCGCTCCCCATTGCGGCTCACCTCCGCTCGCGCGGAGAGGACGACGGCCGCCGCGAGGATCAGCCGCACCTCCGCGGCTCACCTCCGCTCGCGCGGAGAGGACCGGGACCGCAGGAGCGGACTCGGTCACCGCGGCGGCTCACCTCCGCTCGCGCGGAGAGGACTGCCGGTGGCCCTTCTCGGCCGGGCGGACCGACGGCTCACCTCCGCTCGCGCGGAGAGGACAGCTACCGATCGGAGGCGGCGGCCCCGGGCTCCGGCTCACCTCCGCTCGCGCGGAGAGGACGAGTATCAGGCGTCCAGCGACGTGCTCGGCCGCGGCTCACCTCCGCTCGCGCGGAGAGGACACCCGGTCGTCCCAGGCGGGGCTGGTGAGCAGCGGCTCACCTCCGCTCGCGCGGAGAGGACTCCTTCTCCGTGACTTGGCCGTCCTTGGCCTTCGGCTCACCTCCGCTCGCGCGGAGAGGACTTGAACAAGTCTCCGATCGCGGGCCCCAGGAGCGGCTCACCTCCGCTCGCGCGGAGAGGACGTGGTCTCCCGCCGCCACATCGCGGACACCGACGGCTCACCTCCGCTCGCGCGGAGAGGACGCGGTCAGTGGGGTGCTACTTGCGGCGGCGGGCGGCTCACCTCCGCTCGCGCGGAGAGGACAGCGGAATAGCGGTCGCGCATGGCACCATGTCCGGCTCACCTCCGCTCGCGCGGAGAGGACGGCCACAAGCATGGTGCGGAATCCCGTGATGACGGCTCACCTCCGCTCGCGCGGAGAGGACGTGTGGTGGCCCGCCCTTGTCATGCGGCCTGGCGGCTCACCTCCGCTCGCGCGGAGAGGACGGATGGCGGAACACGGGATGAAGGCCCCCGAACGGCTCACCTCCGCTCGCGCGGAGAGGACTGGAACATGCGGGACTCCAGGAACTGGGAGTCCGGCTCACCTCCGCTCGCGCGGAGAGGACTGCCTGGCCCGGGCGCTGGCGCCGCTCGAGGACGGCTCACCTCCGCTCGCGCGGAGAGGACCCTTCGCGACCTGCCCTTACTCGGGCGCTTTGCCATCTCTTTGCAGATCGTTTTCGTCCACGGATCCCGATTCGTTGCCGTTGCGCAGCGAGTGTAAAGGCGCGCTGCTCATCTCGGTTCTGCCTCGGGGTATTTGGGGGCCGGTGTCAGTGGGGGCGCTATCTCTAGCCACGGCACCCCGCGCCCCGCCGCCGTCGACCGGTAGGTCGCGACGGCACCGAGCCGGCCTGTGCGTCCGGAGAGATGCCACCCGACGAGAGGGTCAGCTCGTCCAGGTCTTGATCTGAGCAGCGACCTCGCGCACCGGGAGACCGTCCCGGGCGGCGTTGGCTAGCGGGAGGACGGTGTCCAGGCCAGGGCTCACCGGCATCCCGCACGCTGACAGGTAGGCCGCGGTCACCGTGGCCGCGAACAGCAGATTCCGTTTCTCCAGGCTCGGGTTTCGCGCCAGCTCGCACAACAGAGCCGCGGCCTTGTGATGCGGCTCGGGATACACCTCGTGGTCCAGGACTTCCGCCCGATGACGTGCTTCGGCTGCTACCGGCACCCCGTAGTCGACGACCTGCGGATCCCCCGGGACCTGCTGCGCCACCGCCAACATCCAGGCGAGATCGATGCGAAGATTCACGCGGCGTCCCGCGGCGCGCTCTCGGCCAGCCCACGAGACGTAAATACCGGGCCAGGACTCCTCCGACGGCTCACCTCCGCTCGCGCGGAGAGCACACGGTCCGCCCGGAACGGATCGAGACCGAGGCCGGCTCACCTCCGCTCGCGCGGAGAGCACACCGCCGGTACCCGGGCGGGCGGTGAGACCGACGGCTCACCTCCGCTCGCGCGGAGAGCACTCAGCCCTGGCGCAGCGCCGAATCCGGTTCATCGAAGCAGACAACGCCCAGTTCGTCCGCGAACTCCGTGAGCTCAAGACCAAGTAGCCGCCACTCTGCGCCGTGCAGAGTGAGGATCGTTTCCGTGGTCATGGTCTCTCCTTGGGAAGTTTCGGTTGGGGCAAGTCTGCAACACGGCGCCAACGCCTCGGGCCCGCCTGATGGTTCAGGGCGGGCCCATGGTGGGCGTGCGTGGAGTCGCGCGCACTAGGCTGTGCCAACACCGATTGCCAGGGGGCGACTTGATCCAGTACAGCGCGTTTCGGACGTGGCAGGCCATGCAGAAGCGGTCGAACAACAGCATCCTGGCGCTGTCGGTGGGGGCGAAGCACGCTCGGCGGGAGATGGGCCAGGCACCGGACCCAGAGATCAAGGCCCGCATGCTGCTCAACGCGGTACCCCTCACGGAGCGCCTTGACGTCACGGCTGCCGAGGCAAAGAGGATCTTCGAGTCTGCGGCAACGGACATGGCCTTTCTCGCCATCCCCCAGGTAGTGGCGCTCCACATCGAGCTTTGCGTCGAGACGATCGTTGAGTGTCAGTACTTCGCTGGCCGGATCAAGCAGCATGACAAAGAGCCCGGGTGGTGGTCGGTACCACTACTGCACAAGACGGTCCGGTTTGGTGAGCACAAGACCGCCGCCGGCCACCTGCTGGATTTCGTCCTGAAGCTGCGCAACACAATGATGCACGGGGCGGGCAAGGTCGACGAGGAACTGGAGAAGGTATGGAAGAACCTTCCTCCGGCAGCCAAAGCTCGATGGCATAGCCTGGCGGGTCGACCGTTCACGTACACGAAGGTCGGTGTGCTGCCGACCCTGGGTTGGCCCGAGATCATGGCCACGTTGGCGGTGACGAAGGAGTCGGCCCATGAGATGAATGGGCGGGTCCGGCGCGCTCTCACTCGCGCCCAGTGGGCGGAGGTTATCGCTCGTGACTACCGTGACTCAACGACGGTTGGCCGTCGGCGGTTCAACGCCGCGCCGGCTGGTCACGGGGTGGCAGGTCCCGAACTGGATCGGGTGGTGCAGCGGCTTCAGGGGCATGCGCTGACGTACTACAGCGACTTGGCAATGACCCCTGCCGAATTGCGGGCCGGCCGGGATGCGGTCCGTTAGGAGCGGACGCTCTGCTTGAGCTACGAGTCGACGCGAACGTTGACTGGCCCGGACTTGCACCGGGATCTTCCGCACAGTGGCGGTTCCGGTGATGAACCGGGCCCATCCTGAAGATGACCGCCTGGTCCCGACCTTACCGGACGGGGCCTTTCGTCGTCACCGCGTCGGCCGTCACGTGTCCTCCAGGACGTATCCGGTGCGCCAGCGCGCCCTGTCGCGGGCCTGTCCGGGCTGGATCATCGCGGGGGCTCCTGGGTGCTGAAGTCGTGTCGGTGGCCTTCGTGGCAGCGGCGGGAGAATCCGGCACCGTACTGCTTGCGGTACCAGTCGCGGTGTACGTCTCCGGGGTGGCTGCAGGCCGTGCACGGGGTGGTGCAGGTGTAGGGCGTGCAGCCTTCCCGGACGTCGGCCTGGGTGGGGCCTCCGCAGGTTCGGCAGGAAGTGACGGTCGGAGGGGAGGTCATCGCGGGGGCTCCTGGGCGGTGTTAGCGCAGGCGGCGCAGAACCGGTACATGTAGGCGGCCCAGTGGCCTTCGATCTGCGACCGAGTGCGGAGCGTCATGTAGGGCTCGCGGAACTCGTCGCGGTCGATGATTAGACTGTAGGTGCGGATCGCCGGGTTGCAGGCTGCCTGCTGGTCATCGTTGAAGCGGTGGAGGTCGTACATGTCCTCGGTCGTTCCGGCCCACTCGCGGGCGTCGGCGGTCATCGCGGGGGCTCCTGGGTGGTGGGCTGTCCGTAGACGTCTCCGTCGTCGTAGATGGGGTCGGTCTGGGGCTCGTTGACGGTGGCGGTGGGGTCTGGGCCGTAGGTGGCTCCGTCGTCGTAGATGCCGCTCATGGCGTTCTCCTTCGGTTGTGGTCTACCGCTGACGGACGAGCGCGAGGCAGACGGTGCACCATGCCTCGTTCTCCTTGGCCAGCCGGATCGGTACGTCCTGCTTGGGTGCGGGCGCGACGATTCCCTCCTCCTCGCTGCACGCCATGGGGTGGAAGTCGCACTCCCCGGTGCACCGATGGCCGGCGGCGGGCTGGCTCACCTCCGCTCGCGCGGAGAGCACGGTCAGCACCAGGATCGCTGCCACGGTGCCAGCGGCTCACCTCCGCTCGCGCGGAGAGCACGGTGGCGGCACCTCGTCGTCACGGTTCTGTCACGCCTCACCTCCGCTCGGGCGGAGAGCACACTCCCGTCGTTCCTCCGCAGCTTGATTGTGGCGGCTCACCTCCGCTCGCGCGGAGAGCACGACAAGGCACGGAAGTCGGACGGGCCCGAGAACGGCTCACCTCCGCTCGCGCGGAGAGCACTGGATCGTGCCCGCATACGCCAGGTCCACGTGCGGCTCACCTCCGCTCGCGCGGAGAGCACGCCCCCTCCGTCCGGTCGACCGCAACCTGCAACGGCTCACCTCCGCTCGCGCGGAGAGCACGACGACTCGGCCGAGCGGGACGCCCAGTTCGTCGGCACACCTCCGCTCGCGCGGAGAGCACGGCGATCTGCGCACGGAGCCAAGCGCGCTCATCGGCTCACCTCCGCTCGCGCGGAGAGCACTTCAAGCTGGCTGACGCCCCGGAGCTGGGCCTCGGCTCACCTCCGCTCGCGCGCAGAGCACCGCGTCTCGCGGACGAGGACCTGCCCGTGCCGCGGCTCACCTCCGCTCGCGCGGAGAGCACTCGGTGCCGAAGACCTTCGCGACGTCGACCATCGGCTCACCTCCGCTCGCGCGGAGAGCACTGCCGGGGTGTCCAGTGGAGTCCGTCTCGGGGCGGCTCACCTCCGCTCGCGCGGAGAGCACAGCACGGTGGGGCTGGCCGCGGCCTTGGCGTCCGGCTCACCTCCGCTCGCGCGGAGAGCACGCCACGGCCCTAAGGGTGCCCTCACCCCTCTACGGCTCACCTCCGCTCGCGCGGAGAGCACCTCACCCTGCTCTACCTCATAGGAATCATCGGCGGCTCACCTCCGCTCGCGCGGAGAGCACGACATCAGCCCCCGGCGGCCCCGCATCACGGTCGGCTCACCTCCGCTCGCGCGGAGAGCACAGCCCCTGCGAGCCACCGCCCCCGGACGGCTGCGGCTCACCTCCGCTCGCGCGGAGAGGACTCCTCCGGTTGTGCTGGTGCGTTCTCTGACGGCGGCTCACCTCCGCTCGCGCGGAGAGGACCAGAGCAGGAGGTCGGGGCGCTGCTCCCCCACCGGCTCACCTCCGCTCGCGCGGAGAGGACGTCGACGTAGGTGGCCAGCTCGGGGGAGTTGACGGCTCACCTCCGCTCGCGCGGAGAGGACGCCGGATCCCCGGCCGAGGCAGAGGTCGCCGCCGGCTCACCTCCGCTCGCGCGGAGAGGACGGCCGTGGCTTCCTCCTGTCCGGGTGCTGCCGCGGCTCACCTCCGCTCGCGCGGAGAGGACGTGCTCCTCGATCGTGCGGCACGTCCAGAGGACGGCTCACCTCCGCTCGCGCGGAGAGGACTCCGTGGCCTACCGCGCTGGCGGCTGCGGCGGCGGCTCACCTCCGCTCGCGCGGAGAGGACTCCACCAGCACGGCCGGCCGGAACATCCTGACCGGCTCACCTCCGCTCGCGCGGAGAGGACGATGTGGCGCGGGCCGCCATGGTCGCGTACCGCGGCTCACCTCCGCTCGCGCGGAGAGGACTCCGGCCGGCAGGAGTGGGCCGGGTCGAGCTGCGGCTCACCTCCGCTCGCGCGAGAGGACGCCGGGCCCATGGCGGCCGCCTGAGCACGGTGCGGCTCACCTCCGCTCGCGCGGAGAGGACTTCACCTCCACGTCGCCGGAGATCTCCAACGACGGCTCACCTCCGCTCGCGCGGAGAGGACGCCGACCCGATCGCCTTGCCGAACGCCCCGGACGGCTCACCTCCGCTCGCGCGGAGAGGACGCCGACGCACGGAGCGTCGAGGGGTACTCGGCCGGCTCACCTCCGCTCGCGCGGAGAGGACGGGCGTGCGCTCCAGCGAGGACATGACGGCTCCGGCTCACCTCCGCTCGCGCGGAGAGGGCCCCCGGGCAGGGCGTCAGGTGGACAGGAACCGCGGCTCACCTCCGCTCGCGCGGAGAGGACCCTTCGCGACCTGCCCTTACTCGGGCGCTTTGCCATCTCTTTGCAGATCGTTTTCGTCCACGGATCCCGATTCGTTGCCGTTGCGCAGCGAGTGTAAAGGCGCGCTGCTCATCTCGGTTCTGCCTCGGGGTATTTGGGGGCCGGTGTCAGTGGGGGCGCTATCTCTAGCCACGGCACCCCGCGCCCCGCCGCCGTCGACCGGTAGGTCGCGACGGCACCGAGCCGGCCTGTGCGTCCGGAGAGATGCCACCCGACGAGAGGGTCAGCTCGTCCAGGTCTTGATCTGAGCAGCGACCTCGCGCACCGGGAGACCGTCCCGGGCGGCGTTGGCTAGCGGGAGGACGGTGTCCAGGCCAGGGCTCACCGGCATCCCGCACGCTGACAGGTAGGCCGCAGCCACTGTGGCCGCGAACAGCAGATTCCGTTTCTCCAGGCTCGGGTTCCGCGCCAGCTCGCACAACAGAGCCGCGGCCTTGTGATGCGGCTCGGGATACACCTCGTGGTCCAGGACCTCCGCCCGATGACGTGCTTCAGCTGCTACCGGCACCCCGTAGTCGACGACCTGCGGATCCCCCGGGACCTGCTGCGCCACCGCCAACATCCAGGCGAGATCGATCCGAAGATTCACGCGGCGTCCCGCGGCGCGCTCTTAGCCAGACCTTCCGGAAGACCGGGGTACCGGTCTTCACCGACTTCCGCCTCGAACTCGTCCGCGTACTGGGCCAGGAATGTCGCAGCGCCGGCCATGAAAGCGGCACGTGCCTGATTCACATCGGCCTCGATCAAGTCGGCCACGTACCCCTGCAAGGTCAGACCGCGGCGCTTGGCCCGGTCCTCGGCCGCGGCCTTGACTGCGTCGTCCAAGCGGATATTCGTCTGCTTTGCCATACCCACCATCATAGCTATTCCGTGATACCAACAGCTAGCAGACGGCGTCGAAGCTCCTGCAGCCATGCACGAGCACCTCTCAGACGACCTGGTCGGTAGCAGGCCACCGTCACCTGTTCCCGCTCCGGGGCCTCTGGGCTCCCTCGTCGTCCGGTGGCAGCACAGCATGGCCCCCGCGGACCGGGACGCCAGTCCGCCGCTGGTAGGTGCAAGATCCGTCTGGACAGCGAGGCCATGGTCCGCCGGGAACGGATCGCTCGCGCGGAGAGCACCGGGCCAGCCCGGCTACACCCTGGGCCGGTACGGTTCACCTCCGCTCGCGCGGAGAGCACACCTACAGCAGTGCAGGCCGCTGATACAGGATCGGCTCACCTCCGCTCGCGCGGAGAGCACCGCGCCGCATCCGTTCAGAAGGCCGGGAACGTCGGCTCACCTCCGCTCGCGCGGAGAGCACCCATCGCTCACCCACGGGGTCGGCAAGCTCGGCGGCTCACCTCCGCTCGCGCGGAGAGCACGAGGTCGGAGGCGTGCCGCCGCCGGACGGAGGCGGCTCACCTCCGCTCGCGCGGAGAGCACAAGGCGAAGCAGTCCCCGGCCGAGCTGGCCAGCGGCTCACCTCCGCTCGCGCGGAGAGCACGCGCTCATCGGAGTCTCCGCACGTCGCGACCACGGTTCACCTCCGCTCGCGCGGAGAGCACGGGTAGGCAGGCTCACGTCCGTGACCGCCGGGCGGCTCACCTCCGCTCGCGCGGAGAGCACGTGTAGAACTCCAGGCGGGTCCGGTAGGCGGGCGGCTCACCTCCGCTCGCGCGGAGAGCACGGCGCCTTGACCCCGGTCGCGTCCGTGATGACCGGCTCACCTCCGCTCGCGTGGAGAGCACGTGATGTCCTTTCCGACGTTTTCCAGGTCGTACGGCTCACCTCCGCTCGCGCGGAGAGCACAGCAGCGACGCTGCGAACAGCGCCGCCTCCGTCGGCTTACCTCCGCTTTCGCTGAGAGCTGCGCGGTGTAGTCATTGACGAACGGGTCAGCTCCGCTCCTGTGCATAGCACACCGCGGAATTCCTCGCTGACATTGCGACGACCGGCTCACGCCCGTTCGTGTAGAAAGCTCTCTTCGCTGCCTCCACTTGAGAGCCTCGCGTCATTCCGCTGATTTCCGCGCGAGCGGAATTTGACCGGAGGTGGTCACGCAGAGTATCGGGCGGTTGCCGGTTCGCAGAATTCGCACGCGGACGGCGACACCTCCTTCTGATACTGACTTGGTGGCGACTTGGTCTCACTTCCCTGCCTGGGTGGTCATGGAGAAATGCAGAAGTCCTGCAGAATCCCTGCGACCAGGAGTCTAATACGGGTCTGATCGGTGCACAGTCGAATTCATTGAACGGGAGCAATGCTGAGAAGTCCACATCCGTATGCCTTGCCACGCCCGATGCCGGTAGCTAGCTTCTCGCGAAGCAGTTCGGCGTCGAGGATTCGAGCCGTCCCATCGAATTGCGTGCGGGCATGCTGAACTCTCTGTTTTGCAACAGGACCCTTGGAACCCTGCTGGCCTCGTACAGTGGCGAGCGGGTGGGCGGTGATGTGCAGCGGCTCCAGCCCGCTTGCGTTGGACTGGCGTTCCCACCATTCAACAGCGGAATTGCCGCTCAAGGCCATAACCGGGGGGAGCTTATAAGCTTCCCGAGAGGTGGCACCTGGCTTCCGCACGGGGCTGGCGACGCAGCGATAGTTGACGACCATCCCCTTGTGCAGGTTTGACAACAAGGAATCGAGGGATCGTGTTTCGGCGTTGCCGTAAGCATCTGGCAGGCGTGCGGAGTCAGGTTCTATGTGGCTCTGTAGCAGGATCTGTGGTCCCCGTGGACTCTCCTCGGCTCGGAACAAAACCCCGAATGCGGCCCGGGCCGGGCCTTCGACTCCATCGGGAAACATCTGTAGCATGCGTTGGTGCAGCCGGATGCCTTGGTCGCTGCCACCGAGGTCCCTTCGGGCTTCGCGAGAATTGGGCGAGGGTACGATGCGGGTCAGCCACAAAGTCACCGGGCGCTCCTCTCCGGTTTGACGAAATGGGTGTCGATATAGGTTTGGAGCTTTTCCAGGTAGCCGGTGCCGAAGCCTTCGTATGCGGCTTCCGGCAGGTGTACGGCTCGCCGGTACAGCGGCCGGGGCCGGTACTGGCGCTCCAGCGGTGCGAAGGACAGCGGCTCGTCGGTGACTTCGCCGCTGTGGTGATCGCCGTCGCCTCTGTCGGGGGCGTCGGTGTCCACGGGGAGCGCCCCGAGCGGTCTGTCGCTGTAGAAGTCGGTTGCGTGTGGGCCGCGGCGCGGCCTCTTGGTTGCCAGGGGCAGCCGTACGAGGTGGTGCAGTGGATCTTCTACGGTTCCCAGCAGGATCGGGCCCTCCGGCGGGCAGGACCGGCGGCCGAGGAACAGGGGCCAGTCCGGGTCACGGAGGGCATCGGCGCACATGTGAAGCAGCTCTGCGTCGTCGGAGGTGAGCGCGAGGGTGAAAGCGGCGTCGGCCAGATACTGACGCTTGGAGACCAGAGTGCCCTTGTCCTCGGCCCTGCGTTTTCCGTCGACGGTGATCACTTTTTCGTCGGCGGGTAGCCCACCGCCTACGGTGTGGAAGTCGGACAGGACTACGCCGGGGCGGTCGACCCGTACTGTCATCGACAGTGCCGTGAGGTCGTCCAGGGGTCCTCCGCGCTCCCGCCCGAGACCTGCGGCCAGCATGCCTACGACGCCGGACCGTGTGGGGAATCTGGCGGTGTCACGCAGGAGGTACTTGCTGTGGGTGCCCCAGGACTGCAGTGGGCCGGCCAGGCGCAGCAATAGCCCGCGGGCGGGTTGCTCGGTCACTGCGGAGCCTCGGCGAACGCCACGTCGACGGCGGCGGTGACGAGGGCTTCGAAGGACGCGTGACGCTCTCCGAGGTGCTCCAGCTTGTCGAAGTGGAGGGAGGCGTGCGCCGCGTGGAGAACGCGGCTGGGGCCGAGGAGGGTGTTGGCGGCCTGGGCGTAGGCGTCGATGCCTTCCACGGAGCGCGCAACGTAGCCGCCGTGCTGGGCGGACCGTACGGGCTCCTCGAAGGCTGCGGCGAAGGACAGGGGCCGGTCGGAGCGGACCGCCAGGTGGACCAGGTGCGGGAGCGAGTGCGGGGCGGTGGAGTTCTTCTTGGCCTGCGGAAGTGACTCGATGAAGGAGAGCAGGAACTGGCCGGCGAGTTCGCGGGCGGCATCGACGGCGATGTCGTTGTCGTCGCTCAGGTTCTTGGTGAGTTCCTTCAGGTCGACTGTGGCGAACCGGTACAGGGTGCCGGTGCTGAACTCGGCGGTGCCCATGTGGCCGCTGCCTGTCTCATCGCCCTTTGTCGCGGTGACATCGTCGACGGCTGCGAAGTAGTCGAGTTCGACCTCGGTGGTGTGGGTGGTGAAGGCGTGCGCGACCTGGACGGCGCCGTCGACACCGGCCTGGTCGACCTCGGCGAGCATGCGGCCGAAAAGGTTGATGACGCCGTTCCTCTTGAGAAGGATCTTGTCGATCTTCCCTTTCAGGGCGCTCTCGGGCTTCGTCTTTCCCTTGCCGGTGAAGTCGGTCGTGAGCGCGTCCTTGTGGGCTTCGGCGATGTCCGCCAGTTCCTCGACAGCGTCTTCGGGGAGGTAGATGAGCGCGTTGGTCAGAACCTTGTTCGTGATGGGCTGCTTGTCCTTCCCCTTGGCCACCTCCCATTTGATGCTGCTTCCCGCCGCAACATGGGCACCGGCGCGTCCGGCAAGCGCCTCATCCCACCCACGGTCGCGGAGTACTTCGGCGACCCGCTCACCGATGCGGCGTGTGCGCAGCGCGCTGTCACCGAGCGCTTCCTGGAAGTGCTCTCGGATGGCCCGCTTCCAGGACTGGCTGGAGATGCGGGTCCGCAGGGCGTCGCCGTAGAGCATGGTCTTGACCGAGTTGGTGTCGTCCCGATTCAGATTCGCGTAGGGAACGGGCTGAACGACGTGGATATCGAGGAAGCGTGGCTTGAGGACCATCAGGAGCTCCTGTGGGTGAGAGGGTCAGTCCCGGTCGGCACGTGCCGTGATCCGGTAGAAGTCCTGCAGCCAGCGGCGACTGATACGCCCCGACTGGTAGGGCCAGTTGACGAGGTCTGCCAGCAACTGTCCCCAGTCGATCGGGGCACCGGCGGAGCGCACCTGATTCACCGCAGCGGGGAGGTGCAGGTGGATACCGCGGAGACTCTGGCGCGTGAGGAGGTTTATGCGGTTCTCTGCGGCGCTCATCCGCATGGAGGCGCCCTTCGCCATGACGGCTTGTCCCAGAGTTGCACCGAACGAGGACCCGTACGGGGTGGCTTCTGACGGGGTGGTTGCCTCGTCCGGTTCGCCGTTCTCTGGAAGAGCCTGCTCGCCATGTTCGGCGGCGGTGTCTTCGTCGTCTTCCTGGCCGGGTGCGAAAGCGTGTCGTGGCTGGGCTGCGATCAGTGAAGCCACTGTGTAATGGGCCTGCGCTTTTTGGCCATCACACTCTTCCGGCAGGCGCGTCGTCAGCAGCCGGTGCATGGGGCGGGCGCGCGGGTGGTCCAGATCGCGGCGCAGCCCCGCGCGCAGCGCGGCACGCGCTCCGGGGTCAGCGTGGCACAGGCGTTCGATACTCAGGGCGAAAGCGGCATACGAGGCGCGAGTCCTCTGGCGCTTGCCTGCTTCAGGAGCTTCGGGGGTCACTGCCTGTCCTCGGGTCGGTGGGCGACGCTCACGACTTCTTGGCCGCCCTGGTCGTCTTCGGTTGCTCCATCGCCTTGAGCGGGTCTTTCAGGGCGGCCAGGATGATCGCCTTCGCGCTGGTGACGGCCTTCGCGCCCCGCGGGGTGCGTGTCACGGAATCGGTCACCGCCTCGTACGCGTCAAGTGCGTGGCGCCCGAAGGCCCGGCATGCGGCCTCGAAATCGAAACCGGAGTCCACAGCGCCGTCAGATCGGGTCAACTGCCGGAACCTCGACCAGAACTCGTCCTCCGCCGACGGCCAGTACCGTGCCGCGACCGCGTCCAGCCAGGCCCCAGGGTCGTTCTTCTTGTCATCCGTGTACTTCAGCCACGCTTCCTTCGTGGCCTGCTCCAGCCGGTGCCCGAAGAGCTCGCCAAGTTCGCGGAGCTGGCGTACGGGCAGTTCGCTGCTCACCACGTCTTCCTCTACGCGGGAGAGGAGTACCGGGGTGGTGGAGTCGACGTACTGATGGTTGGCCGCCTGGCTGGCGTCCTGTTCGAAGCCGAGCGCACGCACTCGCAGGTACTCGCTGACGTCGAAGGCGTGGTCCATCACCTTCGGCTGGATGGGGCTGGCGTCGTCCAGCTGCTTCAGCAGAAGGGCGTCGATGTCCCGCCAGAGGGAACGGGAAGAGCGAGCGAGCCGGGGGAACGTCTCTCCGTCCTTGCCGATGTCCCAGATCAGGTAGTCGTCCTCCGGGCGGATCCGCCCGGCATCGTAGGCCCAGGTGATGTACGCGTCGGTGGTGTGCTCGCCGTCCTCGGCAGCGACCAAGTACAGGGCGTGCTGCGAACAGGCGGTGAGCCGCGAGCAGGGGCCCTGCGGTTCGGGCATCGGCTTGAGCGGGTCCGGAAGATCCTCTCGCTCCCACGGGCACAGGTCGGTCTGCCGGCTGACGTTGCCGTCCGGCGGGGTCAGGCCCGCCAGCAGCGTCATGAATAGGTTGTCGCACTCCGGGTGGTACGACAGCGCGGCCCGCAGGGGTGACGCCTTCGCGTAATGGTGGCTCACATGGCCGACTGCACGCCTCGAGAGGGCCCCGGGGGCTCCCCAGTAGTGCCAGGTCAGCAGCGACAGCGTCGCCTGCGAAAGGTGGGGAAGAACGAGCTCGGCATGGCTCCAGTGCCCGAACCAGGAGTGGTTGTTGCCCGCTGACCGGCTCATGACCAGCTTGTGGATCCCGGCAGTCTGGTTCCTGTCGCACTGGTCGGGGAGACGAGGGTCCTGGAGCCAGGGACGATCACGGTCGAACAGGTCGAAGCGATGAGACCACTGGTCGAAGTAGCCCGCGATGCCCGCCTTGCGGCCGCCGGGGAGTTCGATGCTCTGCTCAGGAAAACCCTGCTCAAGGATTGCCTCCCGCCGATCGCCCCAGCTTCCGGGACCGGCCTCGTCCAGAGCGGTGATCCGGGCGGTCAGCGCGTACAGCAAGCGCAGCAGCGCCGAGTGAGCCGGAGCTTCCGGAACCAGCAGCGTGCGAATCTCCCCGGCACGCAGGAACAGACTCCTCAGACCCACATACGGCGGACCCGACTTCCCCTCCAGCCATGCGACAGGAATCCATGGCTGATCGATCAAATCGGACGCAGGCGTAGCCACGCCCCTCCCCCCGTGGTCGGACATCTTCTAGATGCTAGACGGACTCACGGGACGGAGTACCCGTTTACGGCAACTCGTCGATCAGCAGGCCGTGTTCACTCATGCAGAACCGATGCTTCGGGCCGGTGTACACCCACCTACCGTCTTCCGACTTCTTCAGATTCAGCCGGAGAACATTCTTGAGGGCGGCCATGCCGCGCCAGGCATTATTGGCATCCCCCTCCACGCCCTCGACGAGTCGCTTCGGTACCGGAATCAGATACGGGACCAGCTGGCCCGGCACTGGTCTCCTCTTGAGACCGTGCTCAAGTCTCCGCTCCGGGACGCTGTCCTCCAGGAGATACACCCGGTTCCCCGGCCGGCCGTGCTCGTACAGACAGACCACCTGCACCACCTCCTCCCCGAGAACGGAGGAGAGGAGCTCGGGCTCCATACCGGCGTGGTCGCGGCTCAGCAGTCCGAGGTCGCCATCGAGCTCCCACGGTCCAGGCACCGCCAGCCACCGCGCAGTACCGCTGGCCTGGTGTCTACGGACCGTGCGCTGGTTGTCGAGCTGCTGGAGCTCACGCGCCGCCGGCCGCTCCAGCCTGTCGGCGAACTCGTCGGCATACACCTCATCCAGCACTCGGGGCAGCTCTTCGGGCAAGGCAACCGTCCTGCCGGTCCCCAGGAGCAGGTCAGTGCGCCGTACCAGCGCGGCATCGTCCAGTTCCGACGCGTTGTCCGCTCGGAGCACCACCAGCCTCGACCGGTCACCCACGCTCTGCACCGCACGGGCCAGCAAGGCCGCGAGCGGCGCCGGTCCGGATAGGACGAGGTCGAAATGCAGGCCCCGGACATGCTCCAGCATCGACGTCGTCACCAGCACCGAGGGACCGGAGACTCCACCATTCGGGGCGAAGGCACCCCGGCAGGCTGCGAGACGCTGCCACCGGTCCTTGTTCCGCATCTGTTCATGGATCAGGGTCACGTTCAGAGAGGGGAAGTCCTTCGTCAGCTGATGGAACGTGCGGATGGCTTCCGCAGGCGTCGCCCGGTAGACGGCGGCTCTTCCGCTTCCGGCTGCGACGATCGGTGCAAGAGCCGCCTCGATCTCGCCGTACGGCGTACCGTCAACGACTTCGACGCTGAGCGTGCTCGCACGAGCGGCATCGGCAGGCTGCTGGGGCAGGTGACCGCCTCCGGACTGAGCATCCACGAACGACCACCCCGGCGACCGGCGGGGCTGCGTCACTGGCTCCCTGCCCCCTCCTGCGCCATGGCGGTAAGCCGCCAGCATCGCGTCCACCGACTTGTCCGCAGCCATCGCGGCCAGGACAACCGGGATCCGCAACGCTGCAGCCCACTCCAGGAACCGCAGCATCAGCTCATGCCCCCAGGCGCCGCGGGCATGGGCTTCATCCACCACGACGACCTTGCCGGAAAGAGCAAAGAGCCTCATGACGTTGAACTTGACCGGCATGACAGCCTGCAGAAGTTCGTCCACCGTCCCCGTGCCGAGCGCAGCCAATAGCGCGCGGTGATGGGAGTTGAGCCAGCTGTTCGCTGTCGGGGCCCACTCTTCACCAGGCTCCGGACTGACTCCGCCGGCCGCATTGGCGTGCGCCCACTGCTCCGCAGCTTCCGCCGGCTTCAACCGCGAAGAGCTGTGGAGCAGCAACGACCGCCACGGGCCGGTAAGTGCCTGCTCGGCGAACGCATGCACCTGCGCCATGTGGCTGTCAGCCGCTGAACCGGTCGGCAGTGCGTAGAAGAGGCCCCGCGCGCCCGCTGCATGCCCGAGGACGGCCGCTGCGCGAAGGGCCGCTTCCGTACGCTCCTCCGACGGCGGAGCCGTCACGACCACCATGCCCGGCCCGTGCTCGGCCACCAGATCGGGCACCTGGAGAGCCATACTCGCCCCAAGACCAGGCTTTCCTACACCCTGAGCAGGTTCCGGCGGCCGGGCGAACCCGGTCCCGAGCAGGTCCGTCCGCTTCAACAGGCGAGGAGCGGCCCAGCGGGCGATCTGCCAGTAGGAGTCCAGATCGTCAGGAGTTCCAGCCCATGCCTCTTCCCTGAGCCGGGTCCGAATCTCCTCCTCAATACTGGCCAGCCAGTCCGACAAGGTCACCAACCCCGTCAGGACGACGGCCGCTCCTGGCGCCATCCGACCCTGCGGAACCGACCTCACTCCGACCACTCTGCGCACCTCATCGAAGTGGAGCCGTCGCTGCTTTTCCCAACTCCCCACGCCCATACCGGGGTGACGCGCTGCAGGGCACCGCGAGTCCTTGTCGTAGACCACCGGGTGGAAGCGGCCACCGTGGCCGCCGAGCAGCTGCGCCACCGCGTGACTGAGCTGGGACTGCGGACGCCGCTTCGATGACGGATAGCCGATCTCCTTGAAGATCCCCACCAGCCACCAGTGTGCCGCCGCTTCGTGCGACTGCCGGTCCTGCACGGCGTCGGCACCGAACGTGTACCCCGGCTCACCGCCCAGCTGCTGAGTCAGCAGCTTCCCCCCGTGCTTCGGTCCATTCCGGTGCAGTTGAAACGGCACGCTGATCTTCCCGATGTCATGCAACCCCGCCCAGAATGCCGCAAGCGCCCGCGCCTGCTCATCCGAAACCTGCAGCGCCTCCGCTACCGTGCTCCGCTGGTGCACGGTCAGCAGCTCGTCCCAGACGACCTCAGCGACGGCGGCCGTGTCCAGCAGGTGGCAGATCAGAGGATGCGTATGGTCTGCACCGCGGGCGTCCTCGCCCAGCCCGGCAGCCTTGCCCCAGAGGCGGGATTCCAGAGGCACGGTGCTCCTTGTCACGAGATCGGACTTCCGAAGAACGCAGCAGAAGAAGCTGTCTCGCAATGCCTCGTCGCCTTGCAGCATCCCTGTGAAGACCGGCGCGGGGGAGTTCGGACAACCGCAGGTACACCAAGTTCGTCGTCCCGTAGGGTACTTACTGCTGCACGCCTCTCTGGGAGGTGCGCGGAATCCCATTGGCTCTTCAGGCGACAGCACATCGAGATGAACGCACGACCCTCTCGAGGGATGTGGCGCAACCTCGACCGTGTCTGCGCTCTGGAGAAGCAGTGTCTCGGTTCCTGCGGAAGTTCGTTCTGCGACGCGAGGTCCTCCTCGAGGTATCGCGCGTGGTGGTCAGCACGGTACTCCGTGTCCTGATCAACGAACTCGTCAGCTGGCTCTTCTGAGCCAACGGCGACGGATCCCAGAGGTCCGTCGCCTCCTACATGGCGAGGATGTCCCGCTGGCTTCCGATGTTTCCCCATTACGGCTCTGTCTTCCCGCGCGTCCAGCAAAGCTCTTCGCGCGAGCGAGGTAGACCCAAACGCATGAGGTATGGGTCCCTACCCTTCTCCGTCGTGGAGTCAGCTCCGCGTGAGCGGGGGCCAGCCAGTGTTGCGCGACACACTGCGCGGCGCGTTGCCTCGACGTCCGTTCCTTGAAACGTGAAGAGCGTGATTGTTGTCCCCATGCGCGAGCGGAGGTGAGCCGGACGTCCTCAAGGAGGTCTGGGCGAAGGGCATGTGCTCTCCGCGCGAGCGGAGGTGAGCCGTGTTCTCCGTCGCTCACAAGGCGTCGCTCCAGGTGCTCTTCGCGCGAGCGGAGGTGAGCCGCCAGCCACGTTCCCTCCGACGATCGGGACCACGTGCTCTCCGCGCGCGAGCGGAGGTGAGCCGCAGTACTGCACGTGCCGCATCCGCTTGATGACGTGCGCTTCGCGCGAGCGGAGGTGAGCCGGTGTTCCGGAGGGGCCCGTACGTCATGGGTTTGTGCTCTCCGCGCGAGCGGAGGTGAGCCGCCGTGCTTCCGGATCCCGTGCCCTGACCCGGTGTGCTCTCCGCGCGAGCGGAGGTGAGCCGATGGAAAGCAAGGGGACCGCCGAGGTCGGCCTGTGCTCTCCGCGCGAGCGGAGGTGAGCCGGACCTCCTGCCCACCGTCCAGGGGTTCGTGACGTGCTCTCCGCACGAGCGGAGGTGAGCCGCTCTCGGCGTGGCCGACGTGGACCCGGGATGCGTCCTCTCCGCGCGAGCGGAGGTGAGCCGTACAGGACGGGGACGTTGCCATGCATCGCCAGGTGCTCTCCGCGCGAGCGGAGGTGATCCGGCGCTCACGGACGCCCGCGCCGAGGCCGGGAAGTGCTCTCCGTGCGAGCGGAGGTGATCCGAACATTCACCCCTACGTCGAACAGGTCGGGAGTGCTCTCCGCGGGAGCGGAGGTGAGCCGAAGGCGTCCACTCGGGCCACTGACCTGGTTCAGTCCTCTCCGCGCGAGCGGAGGGCCAGCGCCGCCGTCGCTTCCCCGCTGTCTACACCCGGTGCTCTCCGCGTGGGCGGAGGTGAGCCGGAGGGCGTGACCTCCTGGGCGTAGACCCTCTGGTGCTTTCCGCGGGAGCGGAGGTGAGCCGCCGCATCACGCCACCTGCCCGTCCCCGCCGCCGTGCTCTCCGCGCGAGCGGAGGTGAGCCGGCTTCGGCGGAGCTGGCCAACAGTTCGGGGGCGTGCTCTCCGCGCGATCGGAGGTGAGCCGGCTGCGAGCATCGCGGCAGCCCAGGGCCAGGTCGCCGCGGCGCGCTCTCCGCGCGAGCGGAGGTGAGCCGTCGACCCGCCACAGCCGGAACCAGCGGGCGAGGTGCTCTCTGCGGGAGGGTGACTACCGTGCTCTCCGCCCGAGCGGAGGTGAGCCGTGGGACTCCAGATTCGTGCTGTCCCGCCAGTAGTGCTCTCCGCGTGAGCGGAGGTGAGCCTCTGGACCGCGAGATCGCGGTGGCGAAGGGCACGGTGCTCTCCGCGCGAGGGGAGGTGAGCCGAAGGTCCGCAAGGACGTCGATCGGTTGCTGCCGTGCTCTCCGCGCGGGCGGAGGTGAGCCGCGCGAGTACGAAGACGACGAGTTCGCGAAGGCTTGTCTCTCCGCGCAAGCGGAGGTGAGCCGACGTGGAAGCTGATGTACCGCTGCTTGGAGACGTGCTCTCCGCGCGAGCGGAGGTGAGCCGCTCGACCACCCAGTCGGGTGTGGCAGCGGCTTGTGCTCTCCGCGCGAGCGGAGGTGAGCCGCCGACAGGGTACCGAGGCCGAGGGCATGGGTGGTGCTCTCCGCGCGAGCGGAGGTGAGCCGACGCCCATGCCCCCGACGAACCGGGTGACGCGGTGCTCTCCGCGCGAGCGGAGGTGAGCCGCCCAGGACATCGGGCTGGACGCCCGCGGCAACGTGCTCTCCGCGCGAGCGGAGGTGAGCCGATCACCGACCGGCAGGACGGCATGGCGCTCGAACGCCCGGCGGGCTCTGGGCCCGCCTGGGTGTTCTCCGCGCAAGCGGAGGTGAGCCGGTCCGCGTCGACAAGCTGGACGCGAACTACCGGTGCTCTCCGCGCGAGCGGAGGTGAGCCGGCGCTCAGCCGGAAGGCCGCGTAATGGCCCACGTGCTCTCCGCGCGAGCGGAGGTGAGCCGCTGACCCGGGCCAGCGCCCGCCTGTCGCTGCTCTTGGGGTTACCCAGTCGCCGCGGGGCCCGAAGGCGGCGTCCCTTTTCCCACCGATCAGAACCCGGACGATGGGCGGCTCGGGCGAGCAGCGAGGACCCCAGGCTGCCTCGATCATCTGGAAGACCTCGTCCACCGCGTCCTGCGACTCGGCTGCCTCGCAGGCCAGTGCGGAGGCGTCGATCACGAATCGCGCGACGGTCCGGCAGTCCGTCGACGCCTCCGGTACGCCGAGGGCGGCGATGGCGGCGGCCAGCGAGTCCGCGAGGCGCAGCCGCATCGACTCGTCGCGACGGTGCACCTCCAGGTCGACGCGCGCCCGGTCGGTTGCGAGTACGGGGCGATGCCGCCAAGGCCTGGGTGAGCTGGCATGGACCGCGAAGATGGACGAGACGCCGGGTCGGCGCGCTGGCGCGCTTGCCTCCCGCATCGACTGACGGTGATGTAGGTCACTCCGGATCTTTGCTCCCTTTGCGCTAACTCACGCTCTGGTGGGCTTCTTCGGGAAAATCGCTGGTGGCGAGGTTGGCGTTGAGGTGGCGCGGGATGGTTGTCGTTGCTGGATAAGCGATCGAGAACATCTGTATGTCACCAGAGATTCGCTCTGGGTGACATTCTTCGGGTTGCCGCTGCACACCAGCGCGTTCGGGATCGTCGTTGTGGTGAAAGCGCACTCCGGCGCACTCCCGGGCACCTCCAGCCGCTGCCCGGACCTTCCCCAGGAGAGGGGCCAACGTCTGTGACGACCCAACTCGTAGGTGATCTGATGATCCTCGCCTTGCTGGCACGCGTCTTCGGCGCGGACGCCGTCGCCTTGCTCCGTCGCCTCGCCGCCGCCGGTGTGCGCGCCGGCGTCAGCGAGATGACCCGTCACGAGCGAGGAGACGGCCGGTGACCCGAAGCCGACGCCGGAACGCCCCCGCCGTGACCGCAGCAGATCGCCCGGACCTCTCCTTCACCGCGTTCCACCAGATGAACCGGGCCAGCTACGTCCGCTACGCCGAGACCTACCTCCGCCACCGCCAGGACGCCGAAGAAGCCATCGACAGCACCTTCGAGCACCTGCTGCGTGCCTGGGATGAGGTCCTCCTCACGGAGAACCCCGCCGCGTACGCCTGGACCATCATGCGGAACAAGGTCATCGACCACGCCCGCGCCCGCACCCGCCGGCCCCCGCTGATCGACGAAGCCGCCTTCGACACCGTGGCGCTGCTCGGCGCCGTCGACCCGATCGGCCAGATCACCGAGTCGCTCGCCCTCTTCCGAGCGCTGCGCCAGCTCACCGACCGGCAGCAGGACGTCATGGTGATGACCTACCTCCAGGGAATGAACGCCCCCGAGGTTGCCGCCGTACTCGGAATGACCAGCGCCACCGTTCGATCCACGGTCCGTCACTCCCTGCGCCGCCTACGGGAGATCCTCGGACCCGACCGCACCATGGAAGGACAGCGATGACCCCGCACATCGACGAGTTCCTCTCCCGCGCCCGCCTCGTCTCCACCCCGTACACCCAGGCCGACGTCGACGCCGCCGAAGCCCGCGTCCTTGCCCGCTTCCATGCACCCGCTCCCACCAGCGCCCCCGCTGCCGTGAGCTCGGATCCCGCCCCTGCTGGTAAAGGTGCCGTGGCCGCGAACGAGCCGACCGCCATCGAGGCCGCCCAGAACCTCCAGAACCTCTGCGCAGCCGTCGTCACCCACACCACCGCGCTGCGCACCCTGCGTACCTTCCTCACCCCCCAGCTCCCCGAACCCCCCGGCGCCCGCGTCCTCGGGTGCATCCTCCAGCTCGCCGAATCCGAGGAGAACGCCCGCTTCTGGTGGCAGTACGCCGCCGGAGCCGGCGACCCGGCCGCCTCCTACTGCCTCTACCTCCACCACCGCGCCCTCGGCGAACACGCACCCGCCCGCTGGTGGCACGAACAGGCCGAACTCCTGCAGAACGCCCCCTCGACCGACTGCCCCAGCACCCGCGCAGAGCCCGGCATCGAAACCGACGACGTCCCGTACGCGGTCACCACCGCGCTCAACGAGGTCTCCGCCACGGACGCGGACCTGCTGCCCACCGCCCTGCGCATCCTCAGCGCCCTCAGGACCGGACCCGCCTCCGTACCGGCCACCGTCGGAGCCGTCATCGACTACGCTCCTGCCGCCGTCGGCTATGTCGACGACTTCGACCTCCCCTTGACTGACCCCGACTTCACCGACCACATCCGCACCCTCATCGCCACCGACACCACGCCCAGCCGCATCCGGAACCGACTCCAACCGCGCCCGAAAGCATCGCGGCCCTTGATCGCCGCCGCCCGTCGACACCGAACCTGGGCATGGGGGTGAGGGCAAGACCCGCACGCCCCGTTTCGTGATGGTCGCTCCGGGCGGCCGACGCTGATCGTCGAGGGACGGCATGAGCGAAGGGCCTGTGCCGCGACGGGGCACGCCCTCCACTTTCATCTGTGTGCGCCCGATGGCGGGGTCAGCCCTGGCGGCCGACGTGGGCGTCAAGGCCGCTCGTCGAGGCGGGCGTCGCGGCGACGAGAGCTGGGGATCGGCTCTGAGCGTGTTGGCCCAGGCCGGCAAAGGTGCGCCGGGGCTCCTGCCCGGCGGTGAGAAAGAGCCTCGTCGGCGGGAAGGTCGGCCTCGCCTCAGATTTCCGCAAGGTGAGCAAGCCGATGTCCCGCAGAGTCAGCTTCGGGTACGGCGGTGCGGGCAGGAGGCCACGTAGGAGAGACGAGGAGACAGATATGCCATTGGCCGCATATAACTCGGACGACCCGGTGGGCACGATCGGCATGCTCGTGCTCGGAGCTCTGGTGGCCACCGTCGTGATCGTCCGGGAGAAGAGGAAGAGTAAGTAGCGCCACTCACCGTCCCCTCAGGACAACGGTGAGCAGCATGGCCGCGCCAAGCCAGGCGAAGAGCGGAGCGCCCCGCCGTGGAGGCGTGGGATGCGGTCCGCACCGGTCGGTTCCCGGACGAGCGCACCCGGCAGCATACGAATCGACTCGTACGCCCATGGCGATCACCGATCCCCTCGTGCCCGCTCGGCCACCGCAAGGTGACCCGTGGGCCTGCCGTTGGCCCGTGTCAGACACGGATCAGCCGCAAGCAGTCCGGCGCCGCCACCTGGACACTGGACTACCTCAACCGGCTCTCCGCCCACTACGGCATCCCCGTCCCCGACCTCGTCGCCGGAGTTGACCGCTCCATCCAATGCCTGCCCACCCGCCGCCGTGCACCGCTCCCCGGCGCCGCCCAGCTCACCATCAACCCCTGACCCGGCGGCCGTCAGGCTGTCGAGCGGGAGACGCATGGTGGATTGATTTCGGTCATAGCACTGTCGTCTCGCCCTCGCGGTACCAGCGGTTGATCGGGCCCAGGCCGGGCTCGGGGATGGTGAGGCCGGCGGCGAAGGACGCCATCTCCTCGGCGGTGCTCGCCTCGTAGGGGTCGGTGACCAGTGCGCCGGCTGCCGGGAGAGGGACTACCACGTGCACGTCGGCGACCGGCTGCTCGTCAAGGAGACCAAGGACGGCACCTGCCCCGGCTACAGCGCCCCCTGCGGCAGGCCCGTCGTCAGCGCGGGCCTGTGCCTGCACCACGTAGATCTGTTCGTCATGAATAGGTTGTCGCACTCCGGGTGGTACGACAGCGCGGCCCGCAGGGGTGACGCCTTCGCGTAATGGTGGCTCACATGGCCGACTGCAC
>NZ_JBHXOX010000037.1:0-70368 GCF_042718795.1 Streptomyces cyaneofuscatus | reverse complement strand
CGGACTGGGAACCTACCGCTGGGTCGTCGAACGCAGCTTCGCCTGGCTCCACGGCTTCAAACGCCTCCGCATCCGCTGGGAACGCCGAGCCGACACCCACGAAGCCTTCCTCAAACTCGCCTGCTGCCTCATCACCCACCGACAGATCAACTCATTGTGTTAGCCGCTGTAAGGCGGCAGAACAGCAGCCGGGCGAAGGCCCCACGGACGAGCTGATCGCCTCCGCCATGGATGCGGCCCGCATGGCAGAGCCATACCCGGGAACTCCTTGCCGCGAGCTCTCACCTGCTGGCAGTGGGCACCGTTCCGTCCCCGAGCTGAGTGAATGGTGGTGAATCTCTGGCGCGATGAGTCAGTTTAGTCGCTTACGTTCATCGAGAAAGGCCTCAAGAATGCCGTTGTCCACCGTGATTTCAAGTGTGAGGTTGACGCTGATAGATGCTGCTTCTCCCGTGGCGTATCGATCACCCAAGGCGTCGATCTCAGAAAAGTACTGATTGATGAAATCCTTGACCTGGCGGACCGGGGTGTCCGCGATTAGCGCAGTCATCTCGATCAAGCGTGCCGCTCTATGTGGCGCGACGATGCCTCTGATTGCCATAGCCCAGTCCATGTAATCTTCATAGACGCCGACCAGCTCGCTCGCCATGCGCTTAATTAGCTCGGGGTCCGCGTGGTCGGGAGATACTTCGAATGCCTTATCTTGCAGCTCCTGACTGAGGCATTCGTCAATTCTGCTGGTTATTTTCTGGATCTTATCGAGAGAGTTATCTACGTAGTGGCAGAGCTGCGCTACGCTCATTCTCCGTGATTTGGATGAGCGACCGGCCTCATACCGCGCCCACTTTTCGCTCAGAGAGTCCATGCCGAGCCTCAGGGAAGAGGCATAGAGAAGATAATCCCATTGCGGCGGCTTGGTGCGGATTAGTTCATCTCGGCCGGCAAGCGTCAGGGGAACTTTTGGAACATTGAGTGTCACATCGTCAACGAACGTTCCTGAGCTGAGGGGATTAATGGTGACTTCATCGATGACCGGAGTTACGATGGCGTACCGGTCGGAAACCCCATCATGACTGACTGCGGAATTTCTACCCAGGGCCATCACGTCAGAATTTTCGGTGATTTGCTGCTGCGGGATGGGGCTTCCGCTGGCGCGAAGCGAGATCTGTAGATGCTTGTAAATGGAGTTGAGCGTCAGGAGACTCTCTCCCTCGGGGATCCCTTCTCGGAGGATTCGGAGAAGCTCGCCAGAAAAAACCGTGAAGCGATCTCCGGGGTTAGCCTTCGCTACCCCGTGCCCCGGCGAGGCGGCCAGCACGTAAGTGCCATCCACTCGTACTTGGTTGAAGAATTCTGCATCCGATTCGGACGTAGAGAGTGATCCCGTGATCGCCCGACCGGAATAGCAACAGTCCAAAATTACTACTCGCGTACGGGCCCTACTCTCCATGCAGGCGTCACGAATAGATGAATAGTCGACCCCAGTGAAAGGGAGTCGCAACCCGGGCGACGTGTTTACGGTGGATAGAAAAAGCTCGTGCCGCGCGGAACTCAGCAAACCATGCCCCGCATAATAGATTAGTAGAAGATCTTCGGCTTGCTCTGCCGCAGTAGTTACCAGTTCCCCAACGCTGGACTGATCTACAGGATCTAGCAGAGTGGTGCAATTTTTAGGCGCAATGATACCTGTAATTTCATTTGTGAAAGTCTCGGAAAGCGCTGATACATTGTTCTTGATGCCGGGCACATCTGCCAGTTCAGGTGACCTGTATTCAGAACAGCCGATTAGGACAATTCGAGACTTCTCGCTATCTGGTAGTCTCATTCGCCCTCTGCTTTGCTGGCCTCAAGCGCATTTTTCAGCAGATCCGTGACCTCTTGTACGGTCGCTCTCGTTGCCTCAATCTCGACACTTGAACCGCTTGGTCCAGTTACTTTCAGTGTGATATCGGATTTCTTTGGTTGCTGAAACCATGAACTAAGGGAGGTTGCCAGAACGGAAATTACGCCGCCGCTGCCGATAGCAACTGCGAGAAGTTCAATCGCAGTTCCGAGATCGCCATCAGAAGGATTGCCGGAAAGTTTCGTTCGCCCACGGAAAGCGGGGTCCAGTCGGAGCCATGAATCCAGGGACTCAAGTTGCATTCTGTTGCTGGCGTTAGTGATTGTGATTTGGACTTCGATCGGCCATGCTGCGGTCAACGTTGCGGCCACCTTTCAAATGTGCAATGCGTGTTGGCTTCGGTTATTCGCGATTGTACTGTCCCTGCAGGGATCCGTGGGCAGAAAGACGGTTCTTCCGTCAGTCAACGCCAGTGCTGCCCGGCCACTGATACTGCGAGTGCTTCAGCCATACGAGCGGAGCCGCGCGACCTCTCAGCCTTGGTCTCGATCGACGGCACATCCGCTGCCGTCCACTTGGAGTGTGTCCGCCACCATCGGGAACGCTGGCGTCAGTAGACGGGCTTTGCATGGATGGCTTCCCCCGGGCCGTCTGGGGGCCGTCAGCGGACGGCCTACGACGACCAACAGCCACCAACGACCACGGCGGGGCCGGCGCCACCAGGTGCCGGGCCCACCGTTCTCCCAGCTACACCCGCGTATCCAGCCACATCCGGTCCCGCCACAGGTCCTCCGGGATCGATGTCCCCGTGCACAGGGGCCAGAAGTAGATGAACTGACCACTCTCATCAGGATTGCTCCGCACGAACGGAGGGGGAGCCAGGTGGGGAGCCACTACCCGCGACGGAGGGCGCACGCACGTGAACGGTCATGGACGGTGAAACGCTTTGACGTGGGCTTCGCTCCCGCTCAGCAAGCTTCCACCTCAGCGCCCTCTTAGCCCCTCCTTAAAGCGACCATAAGGATGCCCTTCACCCCATCCAGCAGGCTTTTTGGCCCTTCAGAGCGGCTAGCTTGCTGATCGCCGGGACGGATCGAAGGCCCGGCGCCCCACCGTTGTGCCGCTCCGAAGGAGAACCCTCCATGACCGCTCGTCGCAAGGCCGCCGGGATCGTCGCCCTCGGCTTCGCACCGTTCGCGCTGGCCGGACTCACCGCCTCTCCGGCGCTGGCCCACGGTTCGCTCACCGACCCGGTGAGCCGGGTGTCCGCGTGCTTCGCGGAGGGGCCGGAGAGCCCGGTGTCGGCGGCGTGCAAGGCGGCGGTCGCGGCGGGCGGGACGCAGGCGCTGTACGACTGGAACGGGGTCAACATCGCCAACGCGGCTGGCAAGCACCGCGAGTTGATCCCGGACGGCAAGCTGTGCAGCGCGGCCAACGACAAGTTCAAGGGGCTCGACCTGCCGCGTGCCGACTGGCCGGCCTCCCCCGTGAAGGCGGGCAAGCACACCTTCAAGTTCCGGGCCACGGCCCCGCACAAGGGCTCCTTCGAGCTGTACCTCACCAAGCCGGGCTACGACCCGACGAAGCCGCTGGCCTGGTCCGACCTGGAGGCCAAGCCCTTCGCCGAGGCCACCGACCCGGCGCTGGTGGACGGTTCGTACGTGTTCGACGGGACCATTCCGGACGCGGCGGGGCGGCAGCTCATCTACACGGTGTGGCAGCGCTCCGACTCCCCCGAGGCCTTCTACGCCTGCTCGGACGTGGTCTTCGGCGGCGGTTCGGCGGGGACGGGCGGTGCGGGTGGCGGTGACGCTCAGGAGGAGAAGCCCGCCAGCGAGGCGCCCAAGCCTCAGGAGAGTGCGCCGGCTCCCGCCCCCTCCGCTCCCTCCGAGGACGCGATCACCGAGGGCGCCGAGAAGTCCTCCGTCGAGCACAACGGGCACGGTGACGACGACGCGAAGACCGGGGCGAAGGTCAACGCCGCCGCTCCGGCCGCCGAGCCTGAGGCTGAGGCTGCGCCCAGGACCGCCGGCGAGGGCAACGCGCCGCAGGCCAACGCCGCCGGGCAGGACGATGTGCTCGCCGAGACCGGTGGGTCGAGCAGCAGCACCTACCTCGCGATGGGCGGGGCCGCCGTACTCGCCGTCGGCGCTGCCGTGCTGTTCTCCTCGCAGCGTCGCCGGGCCACCGCCTCCACCGGTCGCCACAGCCGCTGACCCACGCCGTAGGACATGAAAACGGGCCGAGGTCGCTGTCCGCCCCCACCGGACAGTGGCCTCGGCCCGTCGTGCTTCGTATGTCGTATGTCAGCCGATGACCGAGGAGCAGGTCGTCGGGGTCGCGCGCGCCGGGTCGAGCGCGTTCGCCACCTCGTGGAAGGCGATCCGGTCGACGGTCCCGATCGCCACGTGCTCGGACAGGTCCAGCGGGCACAGGTCCTGGAGCAGGACGTTACGTACGTTCGGTCCGTCCAGGTACTGCGTGCGGTACGGGGTCACCACCTGGTCGTACTTGGTGGCGATGACGGTGTAGCGGACGCCGGGAACGGTGTCGCCGCCCGCGGTGAGCTTGGTGATGAAGGGGGATCCGGCGACCTGGTCGGCGAGGCCGGGGGTCTTGTCGCTGATGAATTTCTCCACGCCGGGGAAGTACGGCAGCAGCTTGGTGAGGCCGAGCAGCGTGGTGCCGTGGTTGTCCGGGGCGAGGCCGATGAGGGCGTTGACCTTGGGGGCGCCGCCCAGGAACTTCAGGTAGTAGTTCGGCATCATGCCGCCCTGGGAGTGACCGACGATGTCGGCCTTCGGTGCTCCGGTGGAGGCGAGCACCTTGTCGACGAACACGTCGAGTTGTTCGGCGGACTTGTCGATGGGGCCGAGGCCGTGGAAGAACGGCACGCCGGGGAGCTGGCCGTAGTCGAGGGAGAAGACGCAGTAGCCCCGGTTGACCAGGTAGGGGGCGAGGACCAGCCAGTTGTCGATCGAGTTCCCGAAGGTTCCGTGGACAAGGACGACGGGGCGGGGATGGGCGGCGGAGGGCTTGCAGGAGTAGTCGTTCCAGCCACGTGAGGTGGCCGCCGCGGCGCTGGGGGCCGCCGTCGCTGTCGCCGTGGGGGCGACCAGGAGGGTGAGGGCCAACAGCAGGGCGGCGAAGACGCTGCGCGTGCGGGGAACGCGCGCAGCACGGAACCAGGGCAGCATCGTGTGGTCTCCTTGCGGCTCAAGGGAGGTGCGATGGCGGTGCGCCCTGTGGCCCGGACCACAAGCTTTATGTGCTCATGCCAAATTACGCACGAGTAAGGTTCGGTGGGAAGTTACGCGTCGGTAAAAAGTGGCGCGGTCTCACCGTAGATCGAGTACGGACGTCAATCCCGCCATTCAGGCCGCGAGTCCCGCCGGCTTCACCGCACCCGGCCCGAACCTCTCCCGCAGCCGGTCCGCCACCTCCTCGATGCGGCGCGACCGCTCGTCCGCCGGGTCGAAGGTGAGCTGGCGGGAGGCCCGGCCCGCGTCGGTCAACCCCTCCGCGCGCAGCGCGATCCCCCGCACCCGGGCCCGCTGGAGCCCGAAGGACTCGTGGATCCGGTAGGCGAGCGCGGTGAGCGCGGCCGAGTGCGCGGTCGGCTCCCCCAGCGTCCGGCTCCGGGTCAGCGTCGCGTAACCGGTCCGGTCCGCGTACCGCACCGAGACCGCCAGCGACCGGCACACCTGCCCCTCGCCCCGCAGCCGCGCCCCCAGCTCCTCGGTGAGCGAGAGGAGGGCGCGGCGGTGCTGCTCGGGGGACAACTCGTCGCGCGGGAAGGAGCGTTCGGCGGCGAGGGAGCGGGCGGCGGCGTTCGGGACGACCCGGGTACGGTCGATGCCCCGCGCCCGTTCCCACAGCTCGCGCCCGGTACGTACGCCGGTGATGCGCTGGAGCGTGGCCAGGGGTGCGGCGGCGATCCGGCCGACGGAGTCGAGCCCGTAACCGCACAGGGTGCGCGCCGTGGCCGCCCCGACACCGTCCAGGGCAGCGGCCGGGAGCGGTGCGAGGAACGCCGCCTCGTCGCCCCGGTCCACCACGAAGGTGGTCCCGGGCGCCGCCCGCCGAGCGGCCATCCGGGCCACCATGGGGTTGGCCCCCGCCCCGATCGCGCAGTCCACCCCGTGCAGGGCGAGCGCCCGGACCCGGATCACCGAGGCCAGGCCCTGCGCGTCCCGCCCGAAGTAGCGCAGCGCGCCGCCCACATCGGCGAGCGCCCCGTCGGGCGGTGCGGCCTCGACGACCGGGGTGAACGCGCCGAGCAGGGCGAGCAGCCCGGTGTAGCCGGCGCTGTCGGGGGGCCCGCCGGTGGTCCTGCGGAACCGCAGGTACAGGACGCCTCCTGAGACTTCCGTCATCCCGCGCTCCCCTGCGACTGGTGCCACAACTTCCTTCCGGTGGGCGGCCCTTCGCCGGGTGGCTGAAGGTCGGCCCAGGGGTTCATCTCGTAACCGGTCTCCATCCGTATACGACGTCCGGTCCCGGGCACCTCCTGCTCGTCGCCCTCCTCCGGTGTCTCCTCCGCCAGCCGCGCCGCCACCGCGTCGAGCCCTCCGGTGCGCCGCAGTTCGGCCAGTTCGGCGAGGTTCCAGGCGGCCGCGCCGACCACGCTCAGGCTGCGCGCGCCGCGCCGCTGCACCACTCCGCGTACCAGCAGCAGCCAGGAGTGGAAGACGGTGTGTGCGCAGGCGGCGTGGCTGTCCTCGAAGAACGCCAGGTCGGCGAGGCCCGTGCCGTCGTCCAGGGTGGTGAAGACGACCCGGCGGCCGGAGCGGATCGGCGGCGTCTGGGTGGCCACCTTGGCCCCCGCGACCAGCACGGTCTCGCCGTGCCGGGCCTCGCGCAGCCGCTTGGCGGAGACCACGCCCAGCTCGTCCAGGAAGACCTGGTGATCCCCCATCAGATGGCGGGAGACGTCCATGCTCAGCACCCCGAGCTCGGCGCTCAGCCGCTCCGTCTCGTTGAGGTCGGGCAGCCCGAGCGAGCCCGTGCGGTGCCCGTCCCCCAGCGGAAGCTGCCCACCGCGGGCACCCGAGCCGGTGCTCCGGTGGGCGCGGTGCAGCTCGGAGAGGTGCAGCAGCAGGTCGCGGCGGTTGGCGCCGAAGGCGTCCAACGCACCGACCTGCGCGAGCCGTTCGGCGACCGGGCGGCCCGGGCGGGCCCGCTGCCAGAAGTCCAGCAGCGAGGTGTACGGCTGCCCCTCCTCGATCCGGGCGGCCTCGGCCTCGCTGATGCCGTGGACATCGGAGAGCGCGAGCCGCAGCCCCCAGGCCTCCTTCCGATCCCCCTCATCAGACACCAGTTCGATTCGATGGGCGACCGCCGACCGGTTCACATCCAGCGGCAGCACCGGCACCCCGCGCCGCCGGGCGTCCGCGAGCAGCAGCCGCTTCGGGTACATCCCGGGGTCGTGGGTGAGCAGACCGGCGTAGAAGGCGGCCGGATGGTGCACCTTGAGCCAGGCCGACTGGTACGTCGGTACGGCGAACGCGACGGCGTGCGCCTTGCAGAAGCCGTAGCTGCCGAACGCCTCGATGATCTTCCAGGTCCGGGCGATCACCTCGGCGTCGTACCCCCGGGCCGCCGCGTGCCGGGCGAACCAGACCTTGATCAGCCCCTGCGACTCGGGGTGGGAGAGTCCGCGCCGCACCCGGTCGGCCTCGCCCCGGCCGCAGCCGGTCATGATGGCGACGATCTCGATGATCTGCTCGTGGAAGACGACCACGCCGTAGGTGCCGCGCAGGGGTTCTTCCAGGTCAGGGTGGGGGTAGCGGACCGGCGCGCGGCCGTGCCGGGCCTCGATGAACGGCCGCACCATGTCGGCGGCGACCGGCCCGGGCCGGAACAGCGAGATGTCGACGACCAGGTCGTGGAAGGTGGCGGGCTGGAGCCTGGAGACCAGGTCGCGCTGGCCGGGCGACTCGATCTGGAAGCAGCCCAGCGTCTCGGAGGTGCGGATCAGCCGGTACGTCTCCGGGTCGCCCGGCGGTACGGCGTCCAGGTCCACCACCGCGCCCGAGGCGCGTTTCACCTCGGCGACGGCGTGCGCCATCGCCGACTGCATCCGTACGCCCAGCACATCGAGTTTGAGCAGCCCGAGGTCCTCCACGTCCTCCTTGTCGAACTGGGACATCGGGAAGCCCTCGCCGCTGGTGGGCATGGTCGGCGTACGGTGCAGCAGCCCGGCGTCCGAGAGCAGCACCCCGCACGGGTGCATGGCGACCCCGCGCGGCAGCGCGTCCAGCCCCTCCACCAGCTCCCAGAGCCGCCCGTACCGGTCCTGGTTCCGCGCGACCTCCTTCAGCTCGGGCAGCTCCTCCATCGCGGCGCGGGCGTCGCGGGCCCGGATGTGCGGGAACGCCTTGGCGAGCCGGTCGGTCTCGGCCGGGTCCATGGAGAGCGCGGCGCCGACGTCCCGGATGGCGTGGCGCACCCGGTAGGTCTCGGGCATGGCGACGGTGGCGACACGTTCGGGTCCGAAGCGTTCGATGATCCGGCGGTAGACGTCGAGCCGGCGGGCCGATTCGACGTCGATGTCGATGTCGGGCAGGACGAAGCGGCGCTTGGACAGGAAGCGCTCCATGAGCAGCCCGTGTTCGAGCGGGTCGGCGTGGGCGATGCCCAGGAGGTGGTTGACCAGGGAGCCCGCGCCGGAGCCGCGCGCGGTGACACGGATGCCCATCTCCCGTACGTCGTCGACGACCTGAGCCACTGTCAGGAAGTACGAGGCGAAGCCGTGGTGGGCGATGATGTCCAGTTCCTCACGCATCCGGTCCCAGTACGCGCGGTCGCGGTCGTGGCCGAGCCGCACCATTCCGGCGGCGGCCCGGGAGGCCAGCACCCGCTGGGCGGTACGCCGGCCGGCGCCGACCAGGCGCGGTTCGGGGAAGTGGATGGAGCCCATCCCGATGTCGGCGGCGGGGTCGACCCGGCAGGCGTCGGCGGTGTCCCGGGTCTCCGCCAGCAGCCGGGCGGCGGCGCCCTGGCCGAGACCGGCGGCGGCGGCGATCCGCTCGGCGGTGTCCCGCATCGCGTCCTCGCCCTTGAGCCAGCGCTCGCCGCTGTCCAGAGGCGAGCGGCGCGGGTCGACGGGGACGAGCCGGCGGGCGGAGTCGAGGACGTCGGCGATGGGGCCCTGCCCCGGGTCCGCGTACCGGACGGCGTTGGTCAGCACGGCCCGTACGCCCTGGTCGGCGGCGAAGCCGAGGGTACGGGCGGCCAGCCGCAGCGATCCCGCCCCGGCGCCCGGGCGGCCGTGGTCGACGGCTTCGAGGCGCAGGTCGTCCCCGTACATCTCCCGCCAGGGCGCGAGCAGCGCGGCGGCCCGGTCGGGGCGCCCCGCGGCGAGCGCCCGGCCCACCTCGGAGGCGGGCCCGAGCAGCACGGTCAGCCCGTCGGCGGGCAGCGCGACGGGGCCGACCAGGGGCGGCCCGGTGACGCGGAGCGGGCCGATGGCGTCACCGGCACCCCCGACGCCCCGCGCGTGGGCGGCGGTGACGAGCCGGCACAGCTCGGCCCAGCCGCGTGCGCCGTCCCGGGCGAGGAAGGTCACACGGGGTGCGGATTCATCGACAAAGGCACCGCCGCGCGCGGGAGTGCGCGGGCGCACGGCAGCTCGACCTGCCCGCCCCGCCCCCTCCTCGTACGAGGCCACTGCGAGGTCCACCCCGAAGACCGGCCGGACCTCGGCGTCTCCAGCCCGGCAGGCCTTGGCGAACCGGACCGCCCCCGCGAGGGTGTCGCGGTCGGTCAGCGCGAGAGCGCCCATCCCCCGCTCGGCGGCACGCTCGGCGAGCCGCTCGGGGTGCGAGGCGCCGTACCGCAGGGAGAACCCCGAGACGGTATGGAGATGCGTGAAACCGGACATGCGCACCTCCTGGACCGTTCCGACCGTTCTGTCACTCACCACCCCCTGTTCTCCACCATAGACCAGCTTCGAACATTCGTACGATATCCAGTGTGCACCCTTCGACCGGCGGCGGCTCCCGCACGCGGGGCCGCATGGCCTTGAGCCATTCGGCCCCGCCCCGCCTGCGCCCCCACCGGCCCGCCCGGACGGTGGGGGCATGACTTTCGTCGACGAGGTGAAGAACGCCGTCACTCCACGGGCCGCCCTGCTCGTCATCGGCGTACTCGGGCTGCAACTGCTGTTCATCGCCTCCTACGTCGGCGCGCTGCACAAGCCGAAGCCGACGGATGTGGCCTTCGGGGTGGTGGCCCCGCAGCAGATGTCCCAGCAGCTCGTCAGCCAACTCGACGGGCTTCCCGGCGGACCGCTGGACCCTCGGGCGGTGAGCAGCGCGGCCGAGGCGCGTGAGCAGATCATGAACCGTGACATCGACGGCGCCCTGATCGTCTCGCCGGAGGGCCGCACCGACACCCTGCTGGTCGCCTCCGGCGGCGGGACCGTGCTCTCCAGCGCCCTGGAGCGGATCCTCACCCAGGTCGAGGCGGGCCAGCAGCGGACCGTACGGACCGTGGACGTGGCGCCGGCCTCCCCCGACGACTTCGACGGGCTCTCGTCCTTCTACCTGGTGGTCGGCTGGTGCGTCGGCGGCTACCTCTGCGCCTCGATCCTGGCGATCAGCGCCGGGACCAAGCCCTCCAACCGGCAGCGCGCGCTGATCCGGACCGCCGTGATGGCGGTGTACGCGGTCGCGGGCGGCATCGGCGGCGCGATCATCATCGGCCCGATCCTCGGCGCCCTGCCGGGCAGCGTCTGGGGCCTGGCCGGTCTCGGGGCCCTGGTCGTCTTCTCGGTCGGCATGACCACGCTCGCCCTGGAGGCCCTCACCGGCATCGTCGGCATCGGCCTGGCCGTCCTGATCATCGTCATCGCGGGCAACCCGAGCGCGGGCGGCGCCTTCCCGCTGCCGATGCTCCCGGACTTCTGGCGGGCGATCGGCCCGGCCCTCCCCCCGGGCGCGGGCACCTGGGTGGCCCGCTCGATCGCCTACTTCCGCGGCAACGCGGTCACCGGCCCGCTGCTGGTGCTCTCCGCCTGGGCGGTGGCGGGGACGGCGCTGACCCTGCTGCTGTCGATGCGGCGGCGGGGCGGGCTCGATGACGGAAGCGCGGAGGTGACGTCGTCACCGTCGCCGTCCGGCGGGTCGACGGCCGTCTGAAAGCTCCCGCCATCCGTTCATGGGGCCGCCTTTCCGGCGGCCCCATCTGACGTTCCACCCAACTCCTGATGTCAGGTCGGCACAACGGCTATGCATGACAGGTTCATGACGACATTCTGGAGCGGCCTCGTACACCCGACGAGGAGCACGGCCAGGACAGCCCCTTCCCACCCCCACGGAGATCGCTCATGCGTCGTCGATTCACCGCTCCGCTCGCCGCCGTCGCCCTGTCGCTCCCGCTCACCCTGCTCAGCGCCGCCCCCTCCTCGGCCGCCCCCGCCGACAAGCCCCAGGTGCTCAGCTCCTGGACCCAGACGAGCGCCTCCAGCCACAACGCCTGGAACGCGGCCCGCAACAACCAGGGCGCCTGGGCCGCGTACGGCTTCGACTGGTCGACGGACTACTGCAGCAGCTCCCCCGACAACCCCTTCGGTTTCCCCTTCCAGACCGCCTGTGCCCGCCACGACTTCGGCTACCGGAACTACAAGGCCGCCGGCACGTTCTCCGCCAACAAGGACCGTATCGACTCCGCCTTCTACGAGGACCTCAAGCGCGTGTGCGCCGCCTACTCCGGCGCCAAGCGGACCTCCTGCAACAGCACGGCCTGGACCTACTACCAGGCCGTACGCGCCTTCGGCATCGCCCCGGCCGCGGCGGACTCCGGCAGCCTGGCCCCGACCGCCTGACCCCACCTGACCGGCACCCGCCCCGTAGGGCCCGGACCGCGGCATCGCGGTCCGGGCTCCGCCGTCCGTGCCCGGGCCCGCTCACCACGGCCGAAGGGGCCGCGCAACTCCCCGTTCCCCGGCGGCGGCCTTGACTGCCCGCACCGGGGGCCTGAGTGTGTTCGTTTCACCGAAGGTTGATCCGGGCCGCATCGCAGGGGGGAGAGATGAGCACGGGGACCGTGGCGTTACTGGTGGCCGTGGTGGGTGTGGCGGGCACGCTGCTGGCACCGATCACCACCGCGTGGGTGAGTTCGCGCTCCCGCCGCCAGGAGTTCGAGCTCCAGCAACGCTCCGAGCTGGCCAAGCGGCACATGGACGACGCCCAGGCGAACCTGGAGCGCCGACGCGACACCTACGTCGCCCTGAACTCCGGTGCCCGACGGTATCGGTTCCAGATGATGGAAGACCTCTACGCCATCCGCTCCGGGGCGGACCCGGACCCCGCGACGGAGGTCGCCCGCGTCGAGTTCCAGGACACCTATGCCAAGGCCCAGATGCTCGTCCCCGACGACGTCCTGCGGCGGTGCCAGACGGTACGGGTGGCGCTGGCGGAGGCCAGGAAGCTCCTGACGCCGCTGGCCGGGAGCGCCGAGCACGATCAGCGGAAGTGGCAGGAGGCCCACGCCTCCCTGATGGAGATGTGGGAGGCGATCCTGGCGATGCAGCACGCCATGCGTCAGGACCTCGGCATCCCGACGACCGAGTTGTGAGGCTGGGCGCGGCCCGGCCCGGACCGCATGACCACGGGCGCACGCGCATGGGAGAGGCCCCCGGCGCGAGCCGGGGGCCTCTCCTTGCTGCCGTGCCGTGTTGCGTCAGCCGATCTCGGCTCCGTAGGCGGCGAGCGCCTCAGGGACCGGCTGGAAGAACGTCGTGCCACCCGAGGAGCAGTCGCCGCTGCCGCCCGAGGTCAGGCCGAGTGCGGTGTCACCGGCGAAGAGGGCGCCGCCACTGTCGCCCGGTTCGGCGCAGACCGTCGTCTGGATGAGGCCGTTGACGATGTCGCCGTTGCCGTAGTTGACCGTGGCGTCCAGCGCGGTGACCTCGCCGTCGTGCAGCTGGGTGGTGGAACCGCTGCGGGTGACCTCCTGGCCGACCGTCGCGTCGCCCGCCTGGGTGATCGCCTGGGTGGAGCCGTCGTAGAGGTTGACCTCGCTCGGGTGCGCGATGTCCGAGGTGTACTTGACCAGGCCGTAGTCGTTCTCCGGGAAGCTGGAGCCCTCGTTCGCCCCGATCTCCGAGCCGCCCTGGGTGTCCGACCAACTGGTGACCGACTCGGTGCAGTGGCCGGCGGTCAGGAAGTACGGCTCGCCGCCCTTGACCACGTTGAAGCCGAGTGAGCAGCGGGAGCCGGAGCCGAAGATCGCGTCGCCGCCCGCGATCAAGGGCTTGAACTCGCCCTCGGTCTTGTTGAGTTCGGCCTTGCCGCCGAGGTCCTCGACCACGGCCGAGAGCTTCTTCCAGGCCGTGCCGTCCACCGTGCTGTCGGCGGTGACGAGGACCTTGTTGGTCACCGGGTCGACGGCCCAGGAGGTGCCCGGGATCGTCGCCCGGTCGGTGAGGGTCTGCCGGGCCGACTTCAGCTCGGCGAGGGAGTGCTCCACGACTCTGGCCTTGCCGCCCGCCTGGCGGACCTGCTCGGCGGCGGCCTCGTCGACGACGTTCACGACGAGGGCCTTCGTCTGCGTGTCGTAGTACGAGCCGGCCGCGTCCGCGCCCAGGTCCCGGTCGAGCGTGGTGGCGAGCTTTCCGGCCGCGTCCGCGTCGAGCGTCTTGACCGTGAACTCGGGTACGTCATCGCTGGCGTTCGCACTCTGGAACGTGAAACCCGCTACGACCAGGGCGGCCACGGCCGATCCGGCCACCGTCGCGCGCTTCCTGGATATGCGTCGATGCTTCAACTTCGACCTCCTGTGGGGCCGTGCACGGAGCAAGTGGGGTGCTCGTACACGGAGGATGGGGCGCCCACTATTCCGAGGGGCCCAGGAGCACACAAGGCCGACTTCCGGACGTGCACACGACACCGACGCTTCACCCGCGCCATGTTCACTTACCCAGGGTCATGCCATGTCGGTTCCGTTTGCGAACACCCGGTGCAACCGGTGGCAGCCTCTGGGTGAGGACTAGTCCTGTCCGGTTTTCGCCCCCACGACGGGCTGGCCGGCCGTCGACAAGGAACCGACAAGGAGTGCCGGTTGTCGCCCTGATGGGTCATCATCGAACGGTCGGCACACGCCGGGGGGAACCGAGCTGAGGAGGCGCGGGTGCGCAATCGGGTGCGCGCGGCGGACGGGCGGCATCTGATGGTGGAGCGCCGGGGGGACCCCCGGGGCAGACCGGTGTTCCTGCTCCACGGGACGCCGGGCAGCCGGCTCGGGCCCGCGCCCCGCGGCATGGTCCTCTATCAGCGCCGTACGCAACTGATCACCTACGACCGTCCGGGGTACGGCGGCAGCGACCGGCAGGAGGGCCGCCGGGTCCGCGATGTCGTCGAGGACGTCCGGGCGATCGCCGACTCGCTGGGGCTGGAGCGGTTCGCCGTCGTCGGCCGCTCCGGCGGGGCCCCGCACGCGCTGGCCTGCGCGGCGCTGCTGCCCGAGCGGGTGACCCGTACCGCCGCCCTGGTCACACTGGCCCCCTGGGGTGCGGCCGGTCTCGACTGGTTCGACGGGATGGCCGCGTCCAACGTGCTCGCGTACTCCACGGCCGCCGCCGACCCGGACTCCCTCGCGGAGTCCTTCATCGTCCGCTCGGCGCAGATCCGGCGGGACCCGGTCCGGCTCCTGGACGATCTGCGCCGTGAGCTGACCGACTCCGACCGGATGGTGGTCAACGACGCGGGGATCCGGTCCATGCTGCTGCGCAACTACAGCGAGGGCTTGCGGACTTCGGCGTACGGCTGGATCGACGACGCCATCGCGTTCTGCAGCCCCTGGGGGTTCGAACCGGCCCACATCACCGGCCGGGTGCTGCTCTGGCACGGGGTGAAGGACGTGTTCTCGCCGGTGGGCCACTCCCGCTGGCTCGCCGGGCAGATCCCGGGCGCCACCGCCGTACTGGAACCGGCGGCGGCGCACTTCGACGCGCTCGCCGTACTCCCCCGCATCCTCAACTGGCTGCTGGACGAGCGGGAGGACCCGGGCGCACCCCTGCCCGCCACGGCGCCGGGGTGAGCGAACAGCCGGGGCCACATCGACGGCCCCGGCCGCCCCGCGTGACCGAACGGCCGAGCCGGCCCCGGCCGCCCCGCGTGACCGAACGGCCGGGCCAGCCCGGCCGCCCCCACGCCGGGAGGTCGAGCCGCCCTCACACCGCCAGCGGCTCCAGCTCCCGCCGGAAGCGCCGCTCGTCCCGGGCGACCTGGGTCAGCGGGTGCTCGTCGCCGAGCTGCCGGGACAGCTCGCCCAGCAGCTCACTCCGCAGCTGTGCCGCCTCCTCCTCGCGCCCCATCGCGTCCAGCGTGACCGCCATGTTCGAGGTCATCGCCAGGGTCTCGGGGTGGTGCGCCCCCAGCGCCGCCGTCAGTTGCGTCGCCAGCCGCTGCTCCGTCTCCAGCACCAGAGGCAGATCGCCGCGGCCCGCCGTGGCGTTGGCCAGGTTCATGACGCAGAAGAGCGTGTTCGGGTGTTCCCGGCCGAACTGCTCCCGCATCGAGGCCACCACCAGCGTCAGGATCTTCTCCGCCCGCTCCGCCTCCCCGGTCCCCGAGAGGTAGACGCCCAGGTTGTTCTGGGCCGCCAGGGTGTACGGGTGCTTCTCCCCCGGCACCTTCATGTACTGGTCCACCACCTCCTGGGCGGTGTCCCGGGCCTGGACCGCGTCCCCGGCGGCGAACAGGTCGGCCGCCAGGTTGAGGTCGCAGGCCAGCGAGTCCGGGTTGGCGGAGGTGTACTTGGCCCGGTACCGGGCGCGGGTGGCGACCGTCAGCCGGTGGGCGTCCTCGAACCGGCCGGCCCGCCGCAGCGACACCGCCAGGCTCTTGGCCGCGCTCAGCGTCATCGGGTAGGTGCGGCCGAGCGTCTCCTTGAAGCTCTCGTAGGTGCGGCTGAGCAGGCCCACGGAGTCCTCGTACCGGCCGACCTCGCGCAGGTCGCGGGCGAGGTTCATCGCGGAGGAGAGGGAGTACGGGTGCTTCGCGCCGAGCACCTCGGTGCGCCGGTCGTAGACGTCCTGGTCGATCTCGCGGGCCCGCGCGTACTGGCCGATGCTCCGCAGGTTCAGGGCCAGGTTGTTGGCGGCCGCCAGGGTCCTGGGGTGCGAGTCGTGGAAGATCTGGCTGAAGCCGTCGTGGGCCTCGGTGGCCAGCTCGATCGCCCGGCCGTACTCCCCGAGCAGTCCCAGGTCGATCGCCAGGCTGCTGGTGGTCATGTACGTGTGCGGGTGCTCGGCGCCTAGCACCTCCCGCTGCCGGCGCAGGGTGAACTCGTCGAGCTCCTTGGCCTCCACGTACCGCCCGCGCGTGCGCAGGATGTTGGAGAGGTGGAAGCAGAGGTAGAGGTACTGCAGGTCGCGCTCGCCCAGCATCTCCATCCAGGTCTGCCGCAGCTCCTCCCCCAGCGCCCCCGCGGTCCTGACGTCCCCGCGCTTCCACAGGTAGCGGACCCGGTCGATCAACAGCCTGCGGGTCTCCGGCTCCTTGCAGTGGCGGGCGTCGGAGGGGCCGAGGTGCGGCCAGATCGCGGCGAAGCGCGGCCAGGTCTCCGGGTTGTCGATCGGCTCGTCGTCGTCGGGCCGGGCGCCGGCCAGGATGCGGTGGACGACGTGGCGCGCCTCGCGCTGCTCCTCCTCGCTGAGCTGCGCCTTGATGACGGCCTGGACGAGGCGGTGCACCTGGATGGAGTTGGAGACCTGGTCGACCTTGGCGAGGGCGAACCGGCCGATCTCCCGGATGACCCGGCCCAGCACCAGCTTCTCCTGGAGCGAGGAGTCGTACGGCTTCAGCGCCTCGATCATCTCCTTGCTGTAGAGGAGGTTCGCGGAGATCGGCTCGGGGGCGAAGAAGGCGCAGAGCTGGAGGAGGCGCACCGCGGCGGGCGAGCGTTCCTTGAGCCGGGCGATGGAGATGTTCCAGGTCGCGGCGACCGGTTCCGGGTAGCCGGCGGGCTGGTTGAGGGAGAGCACCTGGGGCGCCTGGCTGGCGAGCTGTTCGAGGTAGGTGTCGATGGGGGTGGCGGTCTCCGCGATCCAGGCCGCCGCCTGCTCGACGGCGAGCGGCAGGTCGCCCAGGGCGGTGGCCACCTGGTCGGCTTCCTCGTCGCTCAGCCCCGAGGCCCGGCGCTGGAGGTGCTCGATCGACTCCTCCCGCAGGAAGACGTCGACGGGCAGCGCGTCCCCGTGCTGGGACCAGCTCTGGTTGCGGGAGGTCACCAGGATGTGGCCGGAGCCGCCCTGCGGGAAGTAGCGGCGCAGCGTCTCGGGGTCGTCGGCGTTGTCGAAGACCAGCAGCCAGCGCTCCGAGGGCACTCCGCGCCGCAGCAGGTCGACGGCTTCCTGCGAGGCGGCCGCCATGTCCTCGCCGCCCTGGGCGCCGAGCCGGACGGCGAGTTCGGCCAGCGAGGCGACCACGTCGTCGCCCTGCTCGGACGATATCCACCAGACCAGGTCGTAGTCGGCCATGAAGCGGTGCACGTACTCCAGGGCGACCTGGGTCTTGCCGACGCCGCCGAGTCCGTACAGGGCCTGGGGCTGCGGCAGGACGACGGCCATGCCGCCGCCGAGCTGGTCGCGCATCCGCTCCAGGACGAGGGAGCGGCCGGTGAATCCCGGGTTGCGGGGCGGTACGTTCCAGATCCTGGGGACGGTGCCGGGGAAGCGCGGTCCGGGCGAGACCCCGTCGGCGGGCTGCACCGGCCGGTCCAGGGCGCGCATCAGGGCGGTGGTGGCGTGCACCTCGTCCAGCCGGAAGAGGTCGACCGGGTTGCGGTCGATGTACGGGGCGGACAGCCGTACGTCCCCGACGCGCAGCGGCAGCAACTGGCGCCGGCCGCCGCCCGGGTCCTCGGCGACGGCCCGCTCCCAGAGGTCGACCGCGCGCTGCGACTTGAGGTAGGCGCTGGAGAGCAGCACCACGGTACGGGCGGCGTTCACGGGGGTGATGGCCGGTTCCGGGGCGACCGGTTCGGCGGAGACGTCGCGCGGGACGACCCGGAACCCGGCCCGGGTGAGGACCGATTCGATCCAGTCGGCCCACATCCGGTTCTCCGCCACATAGCTGAGGAAGAGGTCGGCGGGCAGGGCGGGCCGGCGCCGGGTGAAGGCGTCGCGGATCCGCAGGCGTACCTCTTCGCCGACCGGGGGCATCGAGGTGATCGCGCGGTCGGTGATGACGGCGGCGAGCCGTTCGAAGGCGGAGAGGAGGGAGTTGGTGAGCCCGGCCTCGTCGCCGAAGGTGGCGAGCGTCTCCTCGTACGCGTAGTACGGGCGGTAGGGGATCTCCACCGCGCCCCAGTAGGCGGTGAGTTCGTCGCCGGACAGGTCGCGGGGCAGCCGGTCGAACTTGAGCCGGGCCAGCGCCCGTCCGGCGTCCGCCTTCTCCTTCTCGCCCTCGTCGATGCGCATGGGGACGGGGAAGATGGAGATGGGGCGGCCGGTGTAGCGCTCGGCGATCTGGCGGGCGACGGAGGCGGCGCCGTCGATGGACTGGTCGCTGAGGGTGAAGCAGTCGACGAGGATGTCGGGGAGGTGGACGGTGCAGATGTCGGCGATGTCGCTGAGGCCGGTCCGGCTGTCGATGAGGACGTAGTCGTAGTTGGCCTTCATGTCCTCGCGCAGCGCGTCGAAGAAGTGGCCGCCGCCGAGCCGGTCGTAGAAGTTGTCCCAGTCGAAGGTGGAGACGGTCGCGCTGTACTCGCGGTTCTGCCGCCCGGCGGAGACGAAGTCGAGGGTGCCGCCCTGCGGGAATTCCCAGCCGAGCGCCTCGGGGGTCAGCGAGACGGCGTGCGGCTGGATGCGGGCGTAGTCGCGGTGCCAGTCCTCGGCGCGCTGGGCGGGGCTGGTCGCGGCCCAGGCGTACTCGGTGATCAGGTCGATCACGCCGGTGGTGGCGCCGAGGGTGGCGGGATCGAGGAAGGGGTGGAAGAACCGGTGGAGTCCGGGTGCCTCCAGGTCCCAGTCGACGGCCAGCACCCGCTTGCCGTTGGCGGCGAGGATCCAGGCGGTGTTGGCCAGGGCCATGGTGCGCCCCGTGCCGCCCTTGTACGAGTAGAAGGTGACGATGCGCCCGTCACGACCGGCACTCATAGGTCCTCCGCTTCCGTCGCAGGGTCGTGCGGGTCGGGTGTGTAGCTGGTGTGGCCCATGGGGCCCGTGAGCCGGGTCCGTTCGCCGTGCCCGCCGCCGGTGACCGGCGGGTAGGCCTTCGCGTGCTTCAGGTACTGCTGGGCGGCGACCTCGACGACCTGGGGCAGGATCTGGCCGAACGCCTCCATCGTGGGCACCCCCCTGGCCGCGGCGCGGCAGAAGGTCCGTCCGTGGCGCATCTTGGCCGGCATGGTCGCTTCGAGCTTCTCGGTCAGTTCGGCCTCCGCCGCCCGGCTCTGGTGGTCCTCGCGGCTCCACGGCACGACCATGGTCACCCAGGGCCGGTCCTCCGCGTCGAAGGCGGCGAGCCTGCGGCGGCGGTCCTCGTCCTGGAGGGCCCAGCGGTCGACGAGGAGGATCTCGGGGGTGGTGGGCGGCGACTTCCCCTCGGGCCGGCCCGACTCCTCGTCGAACGAGGTGATCTGGGCCTGGTAGTTGAGCGAGCGCACCAGCTCCTCGGCGACATAGGCGAGCGGGCGGGCGGCGGCCGGGTGGTAGGGGTTCCAGTCCTGCGGGTGGTCGCCGTAGTAGTCGCCGTCGCGCCCGTCGGGCAGGTCGTGGCGGGTGGGTGCGGCGATGGTGATCCGCATCGGGCGGGGGGCGCCGACCCCGCTGCTGGGTGAGCCGAAGGCACTGGGGGCGAGGCGGTAGTCGACGGGTCTGCCGGTGTCGATGCGTACGGTGTCGGCGACGCGGACGATGCGCTTGGCCAGTTCGTAGACGGCCCGTTCGTATTCCTGGGCGAAGAGTCTGAGCTTGATGAGGCCGTAGAGGCCGTCGGTGACGTACCGGTCCCCGAAGTCGCGGTGGTTGAACTGTAACCGCTCGGCGGAGCCCGGCAGTTGGCTCGGCGGCACCGGCACCCACAGGGCCGGGACGATCGCTTCGGCGGGCTGGTTGGAGCGGGCCCGGTGGTGGATGGCGCGCTGCTCGAAGGCGTGCCACTCCTTGCCGCACATCTCGCTGGCGAAGTAGCGCGGCGAGAACAGCGGGACGAAGACCCGGCAGGTGGCGAGGACGTCGCCGAGCCGTTCCGACCAGCCCTCGCCGGAGCGTATCTCGCGGTCCATGAAGCCGGGGGACGCGCCGGCGGGAAGATCCGTCATGGCCAGCACATGGCCGCACAGGTCACGGAAAAGGCGTTCGACCCACATATCGGGGTCCGTTCCGCCGCCGTGGCCCGGCGTGTGGGCGTAGCTCAGAAAGAAGTACGGCCGATGGTCCGCCGCTCGCTGCTGCGTCGATGCGTGCACACGACCCCCGTCCTGTGTGAGCACTCGCATCCGAGGAGGAGGAAAGGAAATGCGAGCGAATTCATCATTCCGGAGCGGACTGCACTCCACCCCCCTGCCGTTCGGTCATTGAACGCTATTTTTCAGTCAAGCGTTCCCCTGTTCACCGCATTGCGGCGGACTCCGCATCGGTCTTGCAACCGTTCCTCCCGGATGTCCCGTGTGTACCGTTGATCTCTTTACGCATCACGGCGAGCAATTGCTTTCCGTCGACGGTCGTTTCGGCCGCTTCTTCGATCAGGTCGAGCGCTTGCGGGACCCCGGCGTGGAACCGTGGTGCGAAGAGGCCGAGCCCGACCCGTTCGTACGTTTCCGACAGCAGCCGGGAGAACGGAACGGGCTCCTCCCACTCCGCCTGCCAGGGCATCCGATGATCCCAGGAACCGTCCGACGCGTACAGGTCCGTGACCTCGGCCAGCGCCCGCAGTTTCGTCTGCCGGAACCCGCGCAGCAGGGCGGTCGCCAGGGCGTGGGCACCACCACCCCCGGCCGCGATGCCGAGCGCCCCGTACCCGTGGCGGCCGGCCTGGACCGGAGCGCCCCCGGTGAGCGGCGTGAAGGTGGTGAGCACGGCCGCCGCCTCGGCCGCCTGCTCCGGGACGGTCTCCGCCAGCAGCTCCCAGGCCTGGGCGAGGGAGGCGGACCAGGCGTCGGCGGCCTGCGGGGAGAGCCGCTCGGCGGCGGGCGTGCCGAAGCAGGAGCGGTACGGATCGAGATCGTCCAGTTCGTGTACGTGTACGGGTCCGGCCTCCCGGAAACGGCGTACGGGCGACCAGTGCGCGCCCTCTCCGGCCCCCCGCACGACGTGCAGCACCGCGCCCCCCTCGACGTGGACGGCGAACCCCTCACCCTCGACCCGCACCACAGCCGCCCCCGTCTCCCCCGCCCCGCCGACCCGGACCTCGCCGAGCGTCGGCAGGAAGAGGCGGCCCTCGCGGTGGACCACCGGGACGGCCAGGTCGAGCCCGGCGTGCACGGCGGCGGCGGCCACCGAGGCGGCGAGCCGCTCCACCGGGGGGCCTGCCACCGGCCGGCCGGCCCGTACCGCCTCCAGGGTCTCCAGCAGCCAGGTGCGGGTGTAGGGGTGGGCGAGGACCAGGTCGAGGCCCGTCTGCCCGGCCGGGTCGCTCTCCACCTCGGCGGCCAGCGCCCACGCCGACTCCCAGGCCTCCCCGCCGCTGCCGTCGAGGGCGTCGTGGAGGGCGGCGAGCAGGGTGCGGGTCAGATCGTGCTGGGCGGCGAGCAGTTCGTCCGGGTCACGGACGGCGGGCGACTCGGTGGCGGCGGCCGTCCGGTCCTCGATGCCCCGGATCAGCGCGGCCAGGTCGGCGCAGTAGACGGAAGGATTGTCGAAGCCGTTCGCCGGGCTGTAGCGGTGGGTGTAGAGCCCGCCGCCGCACGAGCGTACGACGGGGCAGCGGCGGCAGGTCTCGCTGACGCCGGCCAGGCCGAGCTGGCGCGCCCGGACCCCGGGGTGCGCAGCGACCTCGTCGAAGCTGTGGGTGAAGACGTCGAACCCGGTGGCCGCGGCACCCTCGTAAGCGCTCTTGAGGGAGTCCACCTGTTCGAGCTGGCCGTCGGTCTCGACGACGACCAGGTCCGTGGGAGCGAGCCCGAGGGACTCGGTGAGGCTGGGGCCGCCGCTCAGGGTGGAGAGCACCGAGGAGAAGAGGCGGACCGGCACCGGTCGCCCCTGCTCCTGCCAGCGGTCGAAGATCGCGAGGAGCCACTCGGCGTACGCGGTGGGCGATCCGTCCGGGCGCGGCGGCGGATCGTCCCAGGTGGCGTGCGGGAGGAGGAAGTCGATGAGCGGCGGTTCGAGTCCGGTGAGCGCGTCGAGGACCGCGACCGGGTCGTTGGCGACGTCGATCGTGCACAGGAGGCCGAGATCGAGGTGGCGGTAGCGGTCCTGCCGGAGCAGCTCCACGGCCTTGAGGACCAGGGGGTGGCTGCTGCGCCCGTCGGCGTAGCGGCGGTGGCGGTCGTTGGCGGCGCGGTCGCCGTCGAGGGAGATCCCCACCTTGACGTCGAACTCGTCGAACATGTCGAGGTAACGGGGGCTCAGCTGGAGGCCGTTGGTGTGGATGCGCAGATCCAGCTCGGCGACGCCCGCGAGGGCCGAGGTGAACTCCTCGCAGACGCGGCGCAGTCGGGCCGGTCCGGCGAGCAGGGGCTCCCCTCCGTGCAGGATCACTGTCACGGAGGGCAGGGCGTGGGTCCTGGCATGCTCGGCCAGGCGTTGAGCCGTCCGGGAAACAACATGGTCAGAGATTGCCTTGGGCCGGGTTCGCCAGCTCTGATCAGCATGTTCGTAGACATAACAATGGTCGCAGGCCAGATCGCACCTGCTGTGAACCTTCAGAACGATTTCGCGGAACGGGACCGCGGGTCCTGTCATTCCGCCAGTCTAGTCCAGCGTTCCGCACCGGAATCCGACGGTGAGGTGCGCCTCAGAGAGCAGAGTTGAAGGTGGAAATGCGAGGAGGGCGGCCGGTGGCCGTGGGGATCACTCGCGCAAGCTTCCGGGCGGTGGAGCCACCGGAAATGTCGATCTTGGCGAGCGGCACACGGCGCGTCTTCGCATCAGCGAAGAGAGGGGATGATTCGTAGGTCTTCACGGCCGTCCTAGGGGGGCTCGTTCCGGTCAGGTGGACAACACCGGCAGGTGCACCATTGCAGTGCCTGGCGGCACGACTTTACCCTCATGACCTAGGTGTGCAACTCGTGTCGCACCCTCGTAAGCCGAGTGACATACGGGACTGCTCCAAATGGTCCGGAATCTTTCATTCCGACAACGGAGCCCCGACTACATGGGATACGGGAGTGAACATGACGGCGATTCCCGGACCTCTTCAGAGCATGGTCTTCAGGAACGCCGACCTGCCCGCCCTCTTCCACCGTACGGACGCCATCGCGGTGTCCCGCCAGCGCGAGGCCGTGAACACCACCAGGGTCCAGTTGGCGCTGCTCGTGGCAGGCACGGTGCCCGCCGCGCTCCCCTGGCACGCCGAGGACGACCTCGCCGTCCAACTCCTCTACGGTGCGGCGGTGTTGGCCTACCTGGGTGTCCTGTTCACGACCTACCTCGCCTCCCGCCGCAAAGCGAAGTCGCACTGGCAACTCAACCGCTCGGCGGCGGAGTTCATCAAGTCCCTCTGCTGGCGCTACGCGGTCCACGGCTCACCCTTCGAGACGGCGGCCCCGCACCCCGAGGCGCTGTTCGCCAACCGGCTGGAGGAAGGACTCCAGGAACTGCGGAAGGTGGGCTGGGCCGACCCGCGCGAGGAGATGACGGACGCCGACGGGGCGGTCATCACGGAATCCATGCGGGAGTTACGGGACAAGGCCTTCACCGTGCGCAAGGAGACCTATGTACGGGACCGGCTCATCGAGCAGCGGCGGTGGTACCGCAGACGGCGGCTGGTCTCCCGGCGCGGCGCGCTCGTCTGGTCCGGGGCGATCGTGGCGCTGACCCTGCCGGCGCTGGCGCTGAGCGTGGCGCAGACCTTCGGGGTGGGACGCTCCCTCGGGCTGACCGGGGTGCTGTCCGCGGCGGCGGCGGCCTGTCTCGCCTGGAACGAGCTGCGCCGCCACCACCCGCTGATCTCCGCGCATTCCCTGGTGGAGGACGACCTGGAGTCGATGCAGGCGGCGATGGAGACCACGCTCACCGAGCGGCAGTGGCCGGTGGCGGTCTTCGAGACCGAGCGGATCGTCTCGCCGGAGCACACGGACTGGCTGGTGCGGCACCGCACTTGATGCGCCATCCGGCACAAGTCATCCCCGCTCCACACCGTCCCGCCAGATGACGGTGACCGGGCGGCCCAGCGTACGGGCGTAGTCCACGATGTCGCCCGTGCCGCCGAGGCCCCGGGCCGGGCGGCCGTCCCAGACGGCGAGCAGCAGGTCGCAGTGGTCGGCGATGTACGCGCCGGCCGCGTAGTACGCCTCGTCGGTGGAGTGCGGGAAGTCCAGCCGGACCTCCTGGGCGGCGCGGGACTTGAGGAGGCGGTAGCGGTCCAGGTCGGCGGTGGACTCGAAGCAGGCCTCGTAGTCGGCGCTGGGGATGACCACCGTCAGCTTGGCGCCGCAGTCGAGGGCGAGATCGGCGAAGAGCTGGTCCGCGCCGACCGCCAGGCTGGAGAGCGCCTCGGTGGCGCCGTCGAGGCCGCAGAGCGCGGCCCGGAGACCGGCCAGCACATGGGCGCGGGCGCCGGCGGGGATGGAGCGGTGACCGGTGATTCCGATGCGATTCACGGAGCTGGGACCCCCTGGTGTCGGCGCTTCGGGTGCGACCGGTCGTGGGGCCATCCTCTCAAGAGCCGGGGGGCGCACGGGAGCCCCCGTCCGGAATTCCGGACGGGGGCTCGTATGTACGGACAGCGCCGGGCGTGACCGGTACGTCGGCAGGGGGACCGGGTGCGCCGGTCGGGTGGCCCGGGGACCGGTCAGTAGACGCTGACGCCGTACGCGTTCAGGGCCTCGACGACCGGCTGGAAGAACGTCGTACCGCCGGAGGAGCAGTTGCCGCTGCCGCCGGAGGTGAGACCGATCGCCCGGGTGCCGGAGTAGAGCGGGCCGCCGGAGTCGCCGGGCTCGGCGCAGACGTTGGTGCGGATCATGCCGTACACGACGTCGCCGCCGCCGTAGTTGACGGTGGCGTTGAGGCCGGTGACCGAGCCGCTGCGGGTGCCGGTGGTGGAGCCGCGGCGGGTGACGGCCATCCCGACGGTGGCGTTGGCGGCGCTGGTGATGTCCTGGCCGCCGACCGTGCCGTCCTTGGGGATGGTGGTGTTCGTGTAGCGCACGATGCCGTAGTCGTTGTTCGGGAAGCTGGAGCCGGAGGTCGTGCCGAGCACCGTGGTGCGGGCGGAGTTCGCCCACCAGGTGGTCGCGCCGTCGGTGCAGTGCCCGGCGGTCAGGAAGTAGTAGGTGGAGCCGCTGCGGACGTTGAAGCCCAGCGAGCAGCGTCCGGTGCTGGAGTAGATCGCGTCGCCGCCGGAGATCAGCTTGTTGAACGTCCCGGGCGTGCGCTCGATCGTGAGGGCGGAGGCGTTGGCGCCCGCGGCCTTCTTGATCTTCGCGATCTCCGCCCGGGTGACCGTGCTGTCCACGGTGACCAGGAGGCGGTTGGTCTTCGGGTCGATGTTCCAGGCGGTACCCGCGATGTCGGCGCCGAGCACGGCGTCGCTCGCGGTGGAGAGCTGGGTGGCGCTGAACGTACCGGTGGGTTCGGCACTGGCGGTGGGGACGGCGAGCGCCGCGACGGCGGCGAGTCCGGCGAGGACGGCCGTGGTACGGACGCGTCTCGCCTGGGTGTGGCGGGGGTTGGTGCGCTTGATCCTCACTTCGGGTTCCTCCGAGGGGAATCGGGGGCCCTCCTGTGGGGTGGCGGGCCCGTGAGGCGCAGTCGGGGGCCTGTCCGGTTTTCGGAGTTGCCGTGCCCCTGACAATCGCTGACGGGAGTATCGAGGCGTCCGGACAGCAGACGCAAGGATGCCTTTCAGCCACCCACGCCCCACACGCATCCGGCCCCCGACAGCGCGCGGGCTGCCGGGGGCCGGGAGGGCCGTGACGGAAAACGCGGCTCAGCCGTCCAGGCGGTTCCGCTCCCCCGCCGGGACCGGCACGGTGAGGGTGTTGCCCGGGGGCGGGAAGGGGCAGATGAAGTGATCGGCGAAGGCGCACGGCGGGAGCAGCGCGCGGTTGAAGTCGACGTTCACGCTGCCGTCCCCGGCCGGCGGACCGGGGCGCAGGAAGCGGAAGCGGTAGCTGCCGTTTCCGCTGGTGGCGTCGGCGAAGACGGCCCACAGCGAGCCGTCCGGCTCGACCGCCACCTGGAGCGTGTGCTCGTCCCCGGCTACCGTGAAGGCGATCTCCCCGCCGAGCCCGAGCCCCCGCTCGACCCCGTCGGCGTTGGGCACCCGTACGGCCCGCTCCTCGCCGTACGGCCGGAAGGTCCCCGGCAGCGCCCAGTCCGGGTCGTACGGGGTCGCGTCGATGGTCGAGAAGGCGTGCCGCGAGGGTGCGGCCGGGTCGAAGTCCCGTACGGCCCAGAGCCCTTCGCGGCGGAGCACCACCAGCCGACGCCCGCCCTGCGCCACCCGGGAGTCGTCGATGGGGCCGCGGTCGGCGGAGAGCCGGACCTCGCCGGTCAGCGGCTTGCCGTCGACAACGATGCCGTCCTCGGCGGTGGCGGTCAGCACCACCTCGTCGCCGTCCTCGCGCCACTGCCCCGGGACGGCCGGAATTCGTCCGTCCGGGTGATCGGAGAGCCAGTGGGTTCCGGTCAGTGAGAGCGGGCCGTACGGGGCCGCGACCGCGAGGACGCGCCCCTCGTGCCACCCCTGCCACTCCTGTGCGGCGTCCGGCTCCCCGGCCTGCTGGTGCTGCTGTGCGTCCGTGCTCATGCGATCAACCTTTCCACACCGGCTCCGCCAGGCCGAGGTGCGACCGCAGCGTGGAGCCGGAGTATTCGGAGCGGAATGCTCCGCTCTCCTGGAGGAGCGGGACGACCCGGTCGACGAAGTCGTCCAGACCGCCCGGGGTGAGATGCGGTACGAGGATGAAGCCGTCGGCCGCCCGCTCGTCGACGAACGCGGTCAGCTCCGCCGCGACCGTCCGCGGGGAGCCGATGAAGGACTGCCGGGTGGTCGTCTCGATGACCGTCTGCCGCAGGGAGAGTCCCTTGGCCTCGGCGATCGCGCGCCACCGGGCGACGACGCCGACCGGGTCCCCGTGCAGGACCCGCCCCCTGACGAGGCCCGAGTCGAGGACCGGGTCGACGTCGGGGAGCGGGCCGTCGGGATCGTACGCGGAGAGGTCGCGGCCCCAGAGCTGCTCGGCGGCGAGGATCGCGTTCTGCGGGGAGACCTGCTGCCGGCGGATCTCGTACGCGCGCTCCTGCGCCTCGGCGTCGGTGTCGCCGGTCACCACGGTGACCCCGGGCATGATCTTGAGGTCGTCGGGCTGCCTCCCGTACGCGGCGAGCCGGGCCTTGACGTCGGCGTAGAAGTCGCGGCCCGCCTCCAGGGTGCCGTGCCGGGTGAAGATGATGTCGGCGGCCGATGCGGCGAACTCCCGGCCCTCGCCGGAGTCGCCTGCCTGGATGACCACCGGGTGGCCCTGCGGGGAGCGGGGTACGGTGAACTCGCCGGAGATCGTGAACTGTTCGCCCTCGTGCGCGAAGGGCCGCGACGCGCCGTCCGGCGTCCAGGAGTCCCACAGCTCGCGGGCGGTGGCGACGAACTCGGCGGCGCGGGTGTACCGGTCGGCGCGGTCGAGGTAGCCGCCGCGGCGGAAGTTCTCCCCGGTGAAGGCGTCGGAGGAGGTCACCACGTTCCAGGCGGCGCGCCCCGCGCTGAGGTGGTCGAGGGTGGCCAGGCGGCGGGCCAGCTCGTAGGGCTCGTTGAAGGTGGCGTTGACGGTGGCGGCGAGGCCGAGCCGCTCGGTGACGGCGGCCAGCGCGTTGAGCACGGTCAGCGACTCGGGGCGGCCGACCACGTCCAGGTCGTGGATGCGGCCGTTGTGCTCGCGCAGCCGCAGCCCCTCGGCGAGGAAGAAGAAGTCGAACTTGCCGCGCTCCGCCGTCCTGGCCAGATGCACGAAGGACGAGAAGTCGATCTGACTGCGGGAGCGGGGGTCGGCCCACACGGTGGTGGCGTTGACGCCCGGGAAGTGCGCGGCCAGATGCATGGGGCGGGGCATGGTCAGGCCTCCCTCGACGCGGCCGACGGGACGGATGAGGCCGAGGCGGCTGCCGCGGCCTGGGGGGCCACGTAGCGGCTGGCGGGGCGGGGAAGCCCCAGGTGTTCGCGCAGGGTTCCGCCGGGATGGAAGGTGCGGAAGAGGCTGCGGTGCTGGAGGAGGGCCACGGTGCCGTTGACGATCCTTTCGAGGTCGCGCTCGGGGGTGATGGGCGTGAGGTGGAAGCCGTCGGCCGCTCCGGACCGGTGCCACCGGGCGATGAGGTCGGCGAGGTCGACCGGGCCGCCCCGGAAGTAGGTGCCGCGCCCGGCGAGTCGGGGTCCGCTCTCCAGTCCGGGTTCGGGAGCGCTCTCGGCGTCCCCGAGGTCGACGGCGAGCGCGACGAGGACCCGCAGCCCGTCGGGGTCGCGCCCGTGGGCCGAGGCCTTGGCACGCAGTTCGTCCCGGAGCGCGGCCGCCTGCTCGGGGCTGGTGGCCCGGATGTGGATGACGTCCGCGTGCCGGGCCGCCGCCTCCTTGGACGGGGCGCCGACGGCGTCGATGACGGTGACGGGCCTGCCCTGGGGCGGGCGCGGCACGATGGCGGGGCCCTTCACGGTGAAGGTGGAGCCCGCGAAGTCGACGTAGTGCAGCTTGTCCCGGTCGATGAAGCGTCCGGTCGCGGTGTCCCGGATCTCCGCGTCGTCCTCCCAGCTGTCCCAGAGCCGGGCGGAGACGTCGGCCACCTCTCCGGCCTCCTGCCACAGGGCGGCGGGCGGGGCGGCGGAGCGGCGGCCGAAGAGCCGGGCCTCCGCCTCGGTGGTGGAGACGTCGGCGTGCCAGCCGGCCCGGCCGTTGCTGACCCAGTCCAGGGAGGCGACGGCCGAGGAGACGTGGAAGGGCTCGGTGTGGGTGGTGGTGACGGTCGGGACGAGCCCGATGCGGTCGGTGGCGGGCGCGACGCGGGCGAGGACCGCGAGCGCGTCGAGCCCGGGGCGGGCGAAGGAGTCGCCGAGGGTGACGTAGTCGAGGGCGCCGCCTTCGGCGAGCCGGGCGAGGCGGAGGTAGTGGCCGGCGTCGTAGTGCGGCGGGCCGCCGATCTCGGCGGCCAGGTGGAGGGGGGTACGGGCGGACATTGCGGGACCTCTCGGGTCGACGGTCGGGCGGGGGCCTCGCGGGCGGTCGTGGTCAGTGGCCGTGGTCATCGGTCGTGGTCAGTGGTCGTGGTCATCGGCGGTGGTCATCGGCGGTGCGAGGCCCCGTGGCAGGAGAGCTGCCGGGCCTCGCGGGACGTGGTGGATGTACCGCGAGGCCGGGCCGGATCAGCTCTCGGTCCTGGGCAGGCCGGGCGGGTTGATCTCGGACTTCTCCACGGCCTCGCCGGTCAGCCCCCAGCGCTTGAGGACCTTGCCGTACGAGCCGTCCTCGATGATGTGGTCGATGGCGGCGGCGTACGCCTTGACCAGGCCGCTGTCCTTCTTGGTGGTCGCGGCGATCTTGCCCTGGAGGTCACCGCCGGCCCCGGAGATCTGCCCCGCGATCTCGCTCTGGCCCGCCGACGCGACGTGGTACGCGGCGGACGGGCTCGGGCCGAGGTGGGCGTCGATGCGGCCCGACTGGAGGGCCAGGTAGTAGTCGCTCTCGTTCTGGAAGTACTTGATGTCCACCGGCTTCCGTCCGGCCTTGACGTTCTCCTTGCTCCACTCGACGAGGATCTTCTCCTGGTTGGTGCCGGAGGAGACCGAGACCGTCCTGCCCGCGACGTCGGAGGGGCCGTCCACCTTCCAGCCGGCGCCCTTCTTGACCTCGAAGGCGACGTTGTCGAGCCGGTAGGTGGCGAAGTCGTACTTCTCCTTGCGCTCCTCGGTCACGGTGACGTTGGAGAGGACCGCGTCGAACTTGGAGCTGTCCAGGCCGACGAAGAGGTTCTCCCAGGAGACCTCCTCGAACTCCGGCTTCAGGCCGAGGGTGTCGACCACGAGGGTGGCGATGTCGATCTCGGAGCCGATCCGGGTCTTGTCGTCGGTGGCGTAGAAGCCCAGCGGCGCCACGGCGCCCGCACTGGCTCCGACCTTCAGCGTGCCGCGCTCGCGGATCGCCTCGGGCACGAGGGCGGCGATGTCGTCCACCTTCTTGCCTCTGATCCGGTCCTGATCGGGTCCGATGTTGATCCCGGTGTCCTTTCTGCCCTTGGGCGCCGCCACATCGGTGGAGGCGTCGGGGTTGCCGCAGGCGGTGAGCAGTCCGGTGGCGGTGAGCGTGGCGATGGCGAGGGTGATGCTGCGGCGGACGGACACGTACGTACTCCTTGTGGATGGTGCGGACGGGGTGGGGCGGGAAGGGCGGTTCAGAGGACCTTGGAGAGGAACGCACGGGTGCGTTCCTGGGTGGGGCGGTCCAGGACGTCGGCGGGCGGACCCTGCTCGACGATCCGGCCCTCGTCCATGAAGACGACGGTGTCGGCGACCTCACGGGCGAAGCCGATCTCATGGGTGACGACGATCATCGTGGTGCCGCCGTGCGCCAGGCCCTTGATGACGTCGAGGACCTCGCCGACGAGCTCCGGGTCCAGTGCGGACGTCGGCTCGTCGAAGAGGAGCAGCTTGGGCTCCAGCGCCAGGGCGCGGGCGATGGCGACGCGCTGCTGCTGGCCGCCGGAGAGCTGCGCCGGATAGGCGGAGGCCTTGTCGGCGAGCCCGACCCGGGCGAGCAGCTTCTCCGCCGACTCGACGGCCTCCTTGCGGGGGCGGCGCAGCGCGGAGACGGGCGCTTCGATGATGTTCTCCAGCACGGTCAGGTGCGGGAAGAGGTTGAAGTTCTGGAAGACGAACCCGATCTTGGTGCGCTGGCGCAGCACCTCGCGCTCGCGGAGTTCGTAGAGCTTGTTGCCGTCCCGGCGGTAGCCGACGAGGGTGCCGTCGACGCTGATCCAGCCCTGGTCGACCTTCTCCAGGTGGTTGATGGTGCGCAGGAGCGTGGACTTGCCGGAGCCGGAGGGGCCGAGGATGACGGTGACCTCGCCGGGCCGCACCGACAGGTCGACGCCGCGCAGCACCTCCAGGGAGCCGAAGTTCTTGTGTACGGAGCGGATCTCGACCATGGCTTCGCTGGGCGCGCTCATCGCACGGCCCCCTTCGCGTAGTGACGTTCGACGTAGTACTGGATGATCGAGAGGGCGGTGGTCAGGAGGATGTACCAGGCGGTGGCGACCATCAGCAGGGGGACGACCCGGCCGCTGCGGCCGTAGACGACCTGGACCTGGTAGAAGAGTTCGCCGATCGCCATGACGGAGACGATCGAGGTGCCCTTGAACAGCGAGATGATCTCGTTGGCCGCGTTGGGCAGGATCGAGCGCATCGCCTGCGGGAGCACGATCCGGCGCAGTTGCCGGAGCTTGGGTATGCCGAGGGCGGCCGCCGCCTCCAACTGCCCGCCGCCGACGGCGAGTACGCCACCGCGCACGATCTCCGCCGCGTACGCCGCCTGGTGCAGCGCCAGGCCGAGCACCGCCGCGCTCACCGCGCCGACCAGGTTCATCGTGTCGAAGGTGAAGAAGCCCGGCCCGAACGGGATGCCGAACTGCAACTCCTTGTAGAGGTAGGCGAGGTTGAACCAGAACAGCAGCTGCACGATGAGCGGGATCGAGCGGAAAGCCCAGATGTAGCCGTACGCGACCGTCCGCAGGAACGGGCTGGCCGACAGCCGCATGAACGCCAGCACGATGCCGAGCGCGAAGCCGAGGACCGTTCCGTAGAAGGTCAGTTGGAGGGTGAGCCAGACGGCCTTGAGGATGACCGGTGCGGAGAAGAACTGCGCGAAGACGTCCCATTCCCAACCGGGGTTGGTGACCAGCCCGTTGATGAACTGGGCGACCAGGACCGCGGTCACCGCGACGGCGACCCAGCGCCAGGGGTGGCGGGCCGGGACGACGGTCAGCTCTCCGTAGTCGGTGCGGGGGTCGGCGGCCTTGCCGACGGCCTCGTCGGCGGCCTTTTCGGCGGGCGGGCCGTCGGCGGTCCCGGCGGCTGGATCGATGGGTGGATCGCTGGTCAGCGACATGGCGGGGTCCTTGGGAGCGGTGACGGTGGTACGGGAAGGAGCGCGGGCGCAGTGGTACGGGAAGGAGCGCGGGTGCGGCGGCTCAGGAGGCGATGCGGCCGCTACAGGAGAGGTCGCGCAGGAAGCCGAGCGCGGCGCGGGCGGCGGCGTCGTTCTGCCGGAAGGCGGGCCCGCCCGTACGGGGACGGGTGAAGGCCCCGCTGTTGCGTGCCGTGGTGAACGGGCCGAGCGCGAAGCGGCGCGGGTGCGGCCGGCCCTCGCGGTCGACGATGCGGCTGTCGCCCGGGTCCACGGAGAGCAGGCCCGCGTCGGTGACGGCGGCCCCGCCCTCGTACAGGGTGCGCAGCAGCGGGCTGGCCGTGTGCCGGAGCGAGGGGTCCGGGAGGCGGGCCTCGACCAGGGCGCGGGCCTCGATGTGCTCGCCGGGCACGGAGGCGGAGGAGGCTCGGAAGAAGCCGCGCTCCTCATCGGCCTCGACGGCGACGGAGGCGCCGAGGAAGCGGACGACGCCGGCCCGGGAGAGGGCGAGGAGCTGTTCCAGCCGGGGTCCCGGCGGACCGGAGGCGAGGTAGCTGAAGAAGCCGTGCCACCAGTTGCCGATGTCCCCGAGCCGGATGAGCTGGGCGTAGGCGGAGAGCAGCCCGAGGAAGACGGCGAGATCCGGGCTGTGGTCCGGGTCATGACGGCGGGTCAGGTCGGCCGTGATGTAGTCGCGCAGCCCGTCCTGGAGCGCCTCGACGCTCTCGTACGTCACCCCGTCCAGCGGCCGGTCGAGCCTCTCCAGGTCCAGCCGGTCGGCGGGGTCGGGTACGGCACCGGCGACCAGGTCGGCCAGTTCGGGGCTGCCGGGGTCGGCGGCGGCGTACTTCGCGTCGAAGACCTCGGGGTCCAGGGTGGTGCGCTCGGGATGGGCGGTGAACAGCCGGTGGTAGTGGGCGTGGCCGAGCTCCTTGGCGACCAGCGGCCACACCTCGCGCCGGAAGTCGAGCGGCCCGGGGCGGCTCAGCAGCCCGTCGGCCCATTCCGGGGTCAAGTAGCGGGGCAGGGGCTGGTGTTCGCCGATCCAGGTGTAGCCGATCTTCGAGTGGTACGGGACCCCGCGCCGCGATCCCACGTACAGCACGGGCTCGCGCCCCGAGGGCACGTAGACCCCGTCCTCATGGCGGCCGCCGCGCCCCTCGGTGAGCAGGACCATCAGGTCGATGAAGGCAAGGCCGAAGCCGCGGACGATGACCGGTTCACCGGCGGGCAGTGCGGCGAGGTCGGTGTCGGCGGTGAAGTCGGGCGGCAGGTGGATCAGCCCGTGCCGCGCCGCGAAGTCGCCCAACTCTGCCTGCTCCGGCTCCTGTTCGGCGTCGAGGTGGCCGACGGTCAGGACGACGAGGTCGGCGAGGAGCGGTTCGGTGCGGTCCTTCAGCCGCACGCGCTGGCGGGAGCCGCGCGGGCCGGTGACGGCGAGGGCGGTGGTGCGGTGCTCGTGGACGGTGACGGAGGGCGGCAGAGCGGCCAGGGCGCGCTCGTAGGTCCAGCGCAGATAGGCACTCTGGAGCCGCCGGCTGGGGAAGTCCTGGCCGGTCAGGCCGTGTATCTCCGCCAGGACGGCGGGCTCGGCGTCGGGGGTGACGCGTCCGGCGCGGACGTCCTCGGCCCAGGCGTGCAGGGCGGGCCCCGCGACGACCGGTCCGGCCAGCTCCACCGTCTCGTCGGTGAACATGGTGACGTCCTCGGCCATGGAGTTCATCCAGAGCAGCGGCGACTGGTCCGGCCGCCAGATCCGGCCGCCGCCGGCCGGGTAGGGGTCGACGAGATGGATGTCCAGGGGCAGATCCCCGTACAGCTCACGGGCGTTGGCGGCGATGCGCTCGATGACGCCGGTGCCGCGCGGGCCGCCGCCGATCACCACCAGGGTGGGTGCGGTGCTCATCGGGCGCCCGCCGTACCGCGGGCGTAGTAGCGCTCCACATAGCGCTGGCCGATGCTCAGCAGCGAGGTGACGAGCGCGTACCAGAGGGTGGCGACGAGGAGCAGCGGGATGACCTGGTAGGTGCGGTGGTAGACGAGCTGGACGGAGTAGAGCAGGTCCTGCACGGCGATGATGCTGACGATCGAGGTGCCCTTGAGGGTGCCGATCAGCATGTTCCCGGCCGGCGGGACGATGGAGCGCATCGCCTGCGGCAGCACGATCCGCCGGAAGCGCCGCCAGGGTCCGAGCCCCAGGGACTGGGCGGCCTCGATCTGGCCGCCCTCCACGGAGAGGATGCCGCCGCGGACGACCTCGGCGGCGTACGCGGCCTCGTGCAGGGTCAGCCCGATGACGGCGATGGTGACCGGGCCCATCAGGGTGACGGTGTCGACGCCTAGGATCTGCGGGTACAGGGCGCCGATGTTGAACCAGAACAGCAGCTGGACCAGGATCGGGGTGGACCGGAACAGCCAGACGTACCCCCAACTCACCCCCTGGAGAACCGGGTTGCCGGAAAGCCGCAGCACGGCGAGGAGCGCCCCGAGCGCGAAGCCGAGCACCATGACGACGGCGGTGAGCCACAGCGTGAGCCAGAGCCCGCGCAGGACGGAGACGGTGGCGAAGTAGGAGACGACGACGTCCCACTCGAAGGCCTCGTTGCGGATGACCGAGTTCAGCGCCAGCGCGAGGAGGACGAGCACGGCGACAGCGGCTGTCCAGCGGCCCGTTCGGCGTACGGGGACGATGCGGGGGACCGCACGCTCGCCGTCGGTTTTGACGGGGGGCGGTGCGGAGGACGAGGGAGGCAGCAGATCGGTCTGCGGGGGCATGCGAGGGCTCCGTGGATGCTGAGATCGAACACGGGGCGTACCTTCACACCGGAAACCACACGGACCGGGCCCCTCAGCGCCGGTCCGCCTCCGAGATAAGCGGTGAACACGGCGCGCTGTCAAGCCTGTCCACACTCTGATCGGCTTGTCTCATCTTGGTTGACGCACACCCGGATGCCTGTTCCACTGGCCCCATGCATTCGCAGCAGTGGCTGGTCACCCGCTCCCACATCGACTTCGGTCGCGTGTGGTCCTCTTCCTGTTGAGCTGACCGCCTGCTGTCCGGATTTCCCTGCTCACGCCTGCTCCGAGGGCGTTCGAGCAGCGTTCCCCGCGTGACTTCACCCTCCACCACACCGCGTCGCCCTCCCCTCGCTCCACCGCACGTCCTCGTGCCCAGGCACCACCGAACCGCCCTCACGCATCGCTGAACCCGTCGCCGCCGCTCCGCGCCCCCATCTCCCGGGCCCGGGGCAGGTCGGCCTGCCTTGACGAACCCGGAGAAGACAGAGCCATGCCCAGATCGCGTCACAGTGCCCTCTTCGCCTTGATCACCGTCGCCGCCCTGGCCCTCACCGGCTGCGCGGACCCGGCGGAGCCCGGGGCCGGCACCGCCGAGGGCGGGGTCGAGAAGGGGGACACCCCGACCACGGACGTGGTGTCCTCGGTGAAGAAGTCCGACGCCGTGGCGGAGCTGCTGCCCGAGGACGTCCGGAAGGCCGGCACCCTGCGGATCGCGGCCGCCACCGGCTCCCCGCCCGGGGCGTACTACGAGGAGGACGGCACCACGCTCTCCGGCGCGGACATCGACTTCGCGGACGCGGTGGCCAAGGTGCTGGGCGTGGAGCTGAAGCGTGAGGTGGCGTCCTTCGAGGCGATCCTGCCGGCGCTCGGCAGCGGGAAGTACGACCTGGGCACGGGGAACTTCGGCGTCACCGACGAACGCCGCAAGACGATCGACTTCGTGACGTACATCAACGACGGCCAGGGCTTCGCCGTCCGCGAGGACAGCCCGCTCAAGGAGATCACCGACCTCACCGACCTGTGCGGCCTGAACGTGTCGACCGGCGCGGGCACCACCTTCGAGGTCGCACTCCAGGAGAACCTGCCCCGGTGCGCGGAGAAGGGCAGGAAGCCCTACGAGGTGAAGACCTACGCCGATCCGGCGGCGGTCTGGCTCTCCCTCAAGCAGAAGCGCACGGACGTGAACATGTCCACCATCAACGGACTGCGGTACGCCGTGACCCAGCAGGAGGGACTGCGCTTCCTCAACGAGTACAAGCGGCTCGACGTGGGCTTCGCCTTCAAGAAGGGCAGCCCGCTGACGCCGGCCTTCCAGGCGGCGGTCAACGAGCTCAAGAAGGACGGGACCTACGACCGGATCCTGGAGAAGTGGGGGACCACCGAGTCCGCGATCGAGAAGTCCCAGATCTCGCCGCCGGAGCTGAAGGGCCCCGAGCCGAAGTAGCCCGGGGCCGGTGATTCCCGCCGCTCAGCAGTCGCACCCGCAGGAATCGCCGCAGCAGCAGCACCCCTCGCCGCACTGGCCGCAGCAGTTGCACGCCTCGCAGCAGTCGCCGCAGCTCTGGCACGGCGCCTCCCGCCGCTCCCGGCTCCACGGGTCCTCGAAGCTCCCGCAGCACAGCTGGCAGGTGCAGGCGAGCCCGGCCCACACCAGGCACCCGGCGATCAGCCCACGCCGGTCGCGCGGCGGCCGGGGCGGGGGCGGGGCGGCGGGACCACCGGGGGTGGGGCCGTAGGGGCTACCGGGGGTTGGACCGTAGGGGTTGCCGGGGGTCGGGCCGTACGGGTTCCCGGGCGGCGGCCCGAAGGAGGCGTCGGGCGGCAGCAGCCCCCCGGGTACGTCGAGGCCCTGCGGCACCTCAAGCCCCGTGTGCGAGCAGGACGACGTGCCGAACGCCCGGTCGACCGAGCGCCGCAGCTCGTGGGCGAGCAGCACGTGGACGAGCGTGCCGTCGGTGAACTCCACCTCGCGCAGCGCGAGCCGTACGCCGTGCAGCGCGTCGTCGCAGAGCCGGCGCGCCTCGGTCAGCGAGGTCCCGGTCACCGTGAGTGGGTTCCAGGCACCCGACGCGGCGTCAGCTTCCCGGTCCTCCACGGCGTCCAGCAGATGCGCGAGCCGCCCGAAGAGCCGTCCGGCCTCCGCGAGCGGGGCGGCGTTGTGCGGCTTCCCGGCGAGGACCGCGGTGTGCGCGAAGGCGGCCGCGGTGGCCGTCTCGGTGGGTTCGGTGACCGTCAGCAGCGGGGTGCCGGGCCCGGCGAGCGTCTCGATGCCGGTCTGCCGGTCGACCGCGTCCACCAGGAGGGCGGTGTCGAAGCCGAGCGCCGCCCCCGTACGGGCTCCCGCCCGGTCCCAGCCCGCCGCCACCCGCCGCGCCGCCGCCGCGACCGGCCTGCGGGCCAACAGCCCGTCCCGGTCGGCGACGTGGTCGCGCACCTTGGCCGAGGCGAGGACGAGCGAGACGGCGGCGGCGAGCCTGGCCCCCTCCCCCATGGCGACCGGGGCGGTCCGCATGGCGCGCAGCGGGCACGGCCCGGCGGTGCGCCGGCCCGCAGGCGTGGTGCCGGTCTGAGCCTCCGTCAGGACGGAGACGATCAGACCGTCATAGTTCGTGACGATCCGGGCGAATTGCCCGTGATCCGCCCTCAGGGCCAGGCAGAGACCGCAGAGATGGGCCATCCACTCGGTCCGCAGACCTTCGGAGAGCCGGTGCGTGCAGGGCCTCACGATTCCGAACATGCCGATCCCCCGCGAGCCGTTCCAACCTGTGCGCGCCACTCGCGCACCTGAGCGCCGTGCATCGTATCGAGTGATCCGTTCACCCGTACGTCCCCCATGTCACCCGTACGGACCGGCGCATCATATTTTCCCAACGGGGCAGGCCTTACGCAGGAGGAACCTTGACGAACCGCCATATCTTCTGCACCAGTACCGTCACGAATCACCTGTGCGGCGACTATCCACTTGGCGCGGTATCCGCATCATGGACGACCATAGGGATACGAAAGAGATGCGGAACACCAAGGAACCGCGGTTGAGAGGAGGCGTCCATGGGATCGGTGCGCAAGGCGAGTGCGTGGCTGGGGCTCGTAGAGGACAACGACGAGCGGTACTACGACGACGAGTACGCCGAGGGTACGGAGACGGGCACGGGCAACCAGGCCTGGGTCACCGACCCGCGGGTGCAGGTGGCCGCCGAGGCGGCGCAGGAGCAGGACCGCCGGATCGCCACGGTGACCCCGGACAGCTTCCGGGACGCACGGGCCATCGGTGAGCTGTTCCGGGACGGTGTCCCGGTGATCGTCAACCTCACGGCCATGGACCCCGCCGACGCCAAGCGTGTGGTGGACTTCGCCGCCGGGCTGATCTTCGGCCTGCGCGGTTCGATCGACCGGGTGGCCACCCGGGTCTTCCTGCTCTCCCCGGCCGACACCCAGGTGGTCGCCGGGGAATCCGCCGGCCGCAAGGCCGGCGGATTCTTCAACCAGAGCTGAGCAGGGCGCTCGCCGGAAAGTTCCGGTCAGCGTCTCCGGTCGGCGCGTCCCTCCGGACGGGCCGTGGTCACCGGAAGGCGTCGAGACCGGTGAGCGCCTTGCCCAGCACCAGTTGGTGCATCTCGACGGTGCCCTCGTACGTGAGCACCGACTCCAGGTTCGTCGCGTGCCGCATCACCGGGTACTCCAGCGAGATCCCGTTGGCACCGAGGATCGTGCGCGAGGTACGGCAGATCTCGATCGCCTCCCGCACGTTGTTGAGCTTGCCGAAGCTGACCTGCTCGGGGCGGAGCCGTCCCGCGTCCATGCGGCGGCCCAGATGGTGGGCGAGCAGGATGCCCTTGTGCAGCTCCACGGCCATGTCCGCCAGCTTGGCCTGGGTGAGCTGGAAGCCGCCGATCGGGCGGCCGAACTGTTCCCGGCTCCTCGCGTAGTCGAGGGCCGACTCGAAGCTGGCCCGCGCCGCGCCCATGGCGCCCCAGACGATCCCGTACCGCGCGTGGCTCAGACAGCTGAGCGGGCCGCGCAGCCCCTTGCCGTCCGGCAGCACCGCGTCGGCGGGGAGCCGCACGCCGTCCATGACCAGCTCGCTGGTGACCGAGGCGCGCAGCGACCACTTGTGGTGGATCTCCGGCGCCGAGAAGCCAGGCGTGTCGGTCGGGACGACGAAGCCGCGGATGCCCCGGCCCTCGTCGCCCTCGTCGGTCTGCGCCCACACGATCGCCACCCCGGCGACCGAGCCGTTGGTGATCCACATCTTGCGGCCGGTGAGGATCCAGTCCTCGCCGTCGCGCTTGGCGTACGTCCGCATCCCGGCCGGGTCGGAGCCGTGGTCGGGCTCGGTCAGCCCGAAGCAGCCGATGATCTCGCCGACCGCCATGCCGGGCAGCCACCGCTGCTTCTGCTCCTCGGAGCCGAAGCGGTGGATCGCGTACATGGCGAGCGAACCCTGTACGGAGACGAGCGAGCGGATCCCGGAGTCGGCGGCCTCCAGCTCCAGGCAGGCCAGCCCGTACTGGACGGCGCTCGCCCCGGCGCAGCCGTACCCGTCGAGGGACATCCCGAGCGCGCCGAGCGCGCCGAGCTCCCGGGCCAGCTCCCGGATGCCGGGCAGCTCCCCCTTCTCGTACCACTCGGCGATGTGCGGCAGGACCCGGTCGGCGGCCCAGGTGCGGACGGTGTCGCGGATCGCGAGGTCGTCGGGGCCGAGCAGGTCGTCGATGCCGAGGGGGTCGGTGGCGTCGAACGGCGGGAGCTTCGACGGCTTCGCGGAATCGGTGCTGGACATGAGGGTGCCTCCGGCGGCTCGCACGGGGTCCGGAGGGGCGGGGGTCGGCCGCGGCCCTCCGAAAACTAGCAGTGGTAGTCGAAACGTCGTGGAGACGTTACGGCTCAGCGTGCCGCTCGTCCAGAGCCGGTCGCCTCGGCCGGTTCGCGCCGCGCGGGGAGCCTGAGGCGCGGGGTTCCGCGCTCGGGAGCGGGTGCCGGGGCCGGGACGGCGGCGGGTCGGGGCTCGGTCGCGGGGGCTGGGGACTCGGCGGCCAGGTGTTCGCCGGCCGCGGGGCCGGCGTCCGGGCGGCCGGCGGAGGTCCCGGGCTCGGCGGCCGGGCGGTCTCCCAGGAGGCAGGCCTCCTTGGGCGGCGGGCAGTCCATCTCCCTCGGCAGCCGCAGCGCGGCCAGCGCGCCGAGCAGCAGCAGGCCCGCGCTGACGAAGAGCGTGACGTGCAGCCCGCCGACGAAGGCGTGCCGGGCCGTGGAGCGCAGCAGCTCACCCGTCGGGCCGCCGAGCTGTGCGGCCACCTGGTAGGCCTCGCCCAGCGAGTGGGAGGCCTCCGCGCCCGCGCGGGCGGGCACGCCCTGGTCGCGCAGGGAGGCGAGGCCGGGGGCGTAGGCGGCGTTCATGACGCTGCCGAGGAGGGCGATGCCCAGGCCCGCGCCGAGCTGGTAGGAGGTCTCCCCTATCGCCGCGGCCCCGCCCGCCCGCTCGGCGGGGGCGTCGCTGAGCATCGACTCGTACGCCCCGAAGAGCGTGGTCTGGAGCCCGAAGCCGAGCAGGACGAAGGCGCAGGTCAGCAGGGCGGGCCGGTCGTGGTGGCCCATCGAGGTGAGCAGCAGCACGGAGGAGGCCGTCAGGACGAAGCCCCAGCCGACCATCTTGCGGGGGCCCACCCGGCGCAGGGTGTACGAGCCGGTGGCGCCGGCGGCCATCGCGGCGAAGGTCAGCGGGAGCAGCCGGAGCCCGGTCTCCAGCGGGCTGAGGCCCAGCACGAGCTGGAGGTACTGGACGGCGATCAACTGGAGGCCGACCAGGGCCAGCATGGCGAGCACGATGCAGCCCACGGCGGTGGAGAAGGCCGGGCGGGCGAACATGGTGATGTCGATCAGCGGGTGCGTACGGCGCTTCTGGCGGCGCACGAAGAGGATGAGCAGCGTCAGGCCGAGGGCCAGTGGGCCCAGCGAGACCGGGTCCAGCAGCCCCGCGCCGCCGCCCAGGCGCTTGACGCCGAGGACGACGCCGAGCACTCCGGCCACCGCGGTCAGCGCGCCCAGCACGTCCCACGGACCGTCGTCGGCGCCGCGCGACTCCGGCAGCAGCCAGCGGCCGAGCGGCAGGATGACCGCCATCAGCGGGATGTTGATCAGGAAGACCGAGCCCCACCAGAAGTGCTCGACCAGGAAGCCGCCGACGACCGGCCCGGTGGCGGCTCCGATCGCGGCGACAGCGGTCCACACGCCGATGGCGAGGGCCCGCTCCCGCCGGTCGGGGAAGACCTGGCGCAGGATCGACAGGGTCGCCGGCATGATCATCGCGCCGCCCACGCCGAGCAGGGCCCGGGCCGCGATGAGGACGGCGGGGGTGTCGGCGGTCGCGGCGAGCAGGGAGGCGACACCGAACAGCGCGTAACCGAGGAGCAGCACCCGTCGTCTGCCGATCCGGTCACCCAGCGTGCCGAAGAGGATGAGCAGCGAGGCGCAGACGAGGGGGTAGGCGTCGACGATCCACAGGAGTCCGGTGGCGCTCGGGCGCAGGTCCTCGGTGACCGAGGGGACTGCGACATGGAGCACGGTCGCGTCGAGGGCGACCACCAGCAGGCTGAGGCAGAGGACGACGAGGACGACCCAGCGGTTGGCGCCGTCGGCGGCTCGGCGCAGCCGGACTCCGGCCGTGATCGTCCCGGACATCTACCTACCTCCCGATGGGGTTCCTCGCGCTCGGTGGACCGGCGGGGACCTGGTCTGACGTGTCTCCCGGGGCCCGGCATCGACGGGCGAGTGCGCCGTCAGCGTACGCGAGTTCGCCCTGGTGACACGTGGTGCACCTCATACACCGGTCCGCCACCCGGTGTGGCGTAGGCCACAGGACCCCCTCGGGCGGACCCCCTCGCACCGCCCCCGCCGGGCCCCGCGGAACGGCGTGCGCCTGCCCCGAACGGCCGGATCAATTCCCACGGATTCCCGTGTGCGAAATTGCCCGGAAGATCAAACATGCTTCCGAACGGAACCCCGGGGAAATTGACCGCAAGATCACGGACATTCTTCTCCGCGCCCGGAAAAAGTAACCGCTCTGAGACGAAGTCCACATCACATCGTCATCACAAAGCGCCCGGATTGGCCTGCACACACACTCACTCGCTGTAACGTCGATTGGGTGCGTACCGACATCTTTGCCCGCCTGGACCGGGAGCCGGAACCGCCGAAGATAGTGGCACCGCGGATGAGCCGTCACCGTGCCGCCCTCTTCGGCGGGACGTTGGCGTTCTACCTCGCCATCGTCTTCGCCGTGCTCGTGACGTCCTGGCTGGTGGTCCTGGACTGGAAGGTCATGCTGTTCCGGCCCTACCAGCAGTGGCCCGAGCTGCACGCCTTCCTCGACTACTACGTCGTGCTCGGCCAGCGCGGCCCGACGGCGGTGATGGTCGCCTGCTGGCTGGGCTGGCGCTCCTGGCGTCAGCACACGCTGCGGCCGCTGCTGGTCCTCGGCACCTCGCTGCTGCTGCTCAACGTGACGGTGGGCGCGGTCAAGCTGGGCCTGGGGCGGCTCGGCCCGCACTACGCGACGCAGATCGGCTCGGCCGAGATGTTCGCCGGCGGCGATATATTTCCCTCCGGACACACCGCCAACGCCGTCGTGACCTGGGGAATCCTCGCCTATCTGGCCACCACGCCCCGGGCCAGGCGCTACCTGTCGGCGGTCTCCGCCACGGTCTCGCTGGGCGTCGGTCTCACCACCGTCTACATCGGCACGCACTGGCTCAGCGATGTGGTGCTGGGCTGGGCGGCGGGGCTGCTCATCCTGCTGGCGCTGCCCTGGTTCGAGCCGCTGATCGCCCGGGCGGAGAGCTGGATCTTCGACGTGCGCGAGCAGTGGCGCGCGCGGCGCCGGGCGGGCCGCCCGGCGCGGGCCCCCGAGGTCGTCCCGCAGCCGGTGCTGCTCCCCCAGTCGATCGCCGCCGAGGGCGCGACCCTCACGGCCGGGGCGGGCACTCCCGCCGCGCACCTGGCGACCGGGGCCCGGGCGCGGGCGCACCATGCACCGACGGTCTGCCCGGAGCGGCCGCAGTCGGCTCCGGTGGGCCCGATGACGGGCGGCTAGGGAACCGCCCTGCGCACCTTCCCGGTACGCCGAAGGCCCCGACCAAGACGTGGTCGGGGCCTTCGTCGTACCGGCGTAGAGGGAGGGACGTGCGGGGGTCACCCCACCCAGCAGCGGGTCACCGTGGCGTCCTCGACCTGGAAGTTGATCCGTCCGGAACGGAACTCCATCGTCAGGATCGTGCCCGGCGGGACCGCCCGGACGGTGTCCCAGCCACGGCTTCTCGCCTGCTGTTCGGCGGTGTCGGCGCCGAGGCCGACGTACGACTCGGGGGCGTCGTCCGGCTGTGCGGGAGGGGTCGGTTCAGAGGCCATACCCCTCACCGTAGGCGGCCGCGGACGAGGACGGAAGGCCGGGCCCCGGCATCCCCGTGCGCCGCCCCCTGGCATCCCCGCGTGCCGTCGCGGTCACGCTTGTGTCACAGAATCCCCACACCCGGATATCCCGGCCTATTCACCCGAACGGCCCGCCCGGAAGCGCGGATACGAAAGGGATCGCGGCCTCGTGCGGCCTTGCGGCGAGGCCGGTGCGCACGCTCCGGAAGCATCCTGGGTGACCTGCCGATTTCACCGTCCGGGGCTTGTCACCCGAATGGCGGGGACACCTGCATTTCATGTTCCCTTATATCCGTCTTACATTTCCTCACGTTCTCTCCCCGAGTCCCGTCTCCGCCGCGGGCGGGCGGTATCTCACGATCCGGATGCGTCGAGCGCCCGCGTGAGGCGGTCCCGGGCCCGGATCAACACCTCGGTGAGCCCGGGCGGCTCGAGCACCTCGAAGTCGATCCCCATGAGCAGCACATGGATCACCAGGACCTCCAGATCGGGCGCCCCCGCGGTCAGCCGGCAGGTCCGCTCGTCGACGGGCTCCAGCACCCCGGCGGAGGGCGAGATGCGCCGGGCCGCCTCCTCCACCGGAGCCTTCAGCAGGACCACCGCCCGCGCCGCGTAGGCGGAGACGGAGACGCCCTGGGAGACATAGGCGGCCAGGTCCTCGGCGGGGGGCGGCCGGGGGGTGAAACGGGGGCCGTGCGGCGGGGTCGGGGTGATCCGGTCCACCCGGAAGGTCCGCCAGTCCGCCCGGTCCAGGTCCCAGGCGACCAGGTACCAGCGGTGCTCGGTGCAGACGAGCCGGTGCGGCTCCACGGTCCGGCGGGAGTCCGCGCCGCCGTGGGAGCGGTAGGAGAAGCGGAGCCGCTCGCTGTCCCGGCAGGCCGCGGCCAGCTCGGTGAGGAGGGCCGGATCGACGGTGTCGGTGTCCGCCCCGCGCAGCATCGGCACGGTGAAGGCGCCGAGCGCGCTCACCCGGCGCCGCAGCCGGTTCGGCAGCACCTGCTCCAGCTTGGCCAGGGCGCGTACGGAGGTCTCGCCGATGCCCTCGATGCCGTGGCCGGCGGCCGTGCGCAGCCCCACGGCGACCGCGACGGCCTCCTCGTCGTCGAGCAGGAGCGGCGGCAGCTCGGCCCCGGCCCCGAGCTGGTAGCCGCCGCCGGTGCCGGGGCTGGCGTTCACCGGGTAGCCCAGCTCGCGGAGCTTGTCGACGTCCCGGCGCACGGTGCGCGGGGTGACGCCGAGCCGCTCGGCCAGGTCGGCGCCGGACCAGTCCCGGTGGGCCTGCAGCAGCGAGAGCAGGCGCAGCAGTCGTGCCGAGGTCTCCAACATGGGGACGAGTCTGCCAGGGCTCGCGGACAGCTCCTGTCCGCGAGCCCTGGCGAACACGTCCGCGTACGTCTGCGTACGTCCGCGTACACACCAGTACGGACGCGTACGGATCAGGCGGTCGCCGGTACCACCCGTACGCAGAGGTCGTTCGCCGCGCTGTAGCAGGGGGTGGCGAGGACGCCGTCCGCCACCGGGCGGCCCGGGTAGACGAAGGTGTGCTCCCGGGACCAGACGTCGTCGAGGATGCGGGAGATCCTGACCGCCTTCGCACCGGCCGAGGGGATCACCCACAGCCGCCAGAGCCGGTCCTCGGTGACGGGCCCGTCGGCCAGCGGGGCGTAGGGCAGGGTGAAGGCGAAGCCGCCGCCCGGCTGCCCGGAGGCGGTGAGCGGCACCCGGTGGACCCGGGCGGGCTCGCCCGGCAGCCGGGCCTCCATCATGGCCCCCTCCCCCGTTTCGACCCCGTAGAGCCGTCCCTCGGCGCTCATGCCGGACGGGCCGACGCGGATGGCCCCGGCCTCGGCGTGCGGGGCCCGGACCCAGCAGCGCAGGGCGAGGCGGCCGGCGAGGGTGGGGTAGGGGACCCGGGAGCGGATGGTGGCGGTGCCGGTGTCGGGCGTGCGGTCGACGAGGGCGCGCAGATCCCGCAGCCCCGGGAGGACGGTCAGGGTGTGCTCGGAGCCGGGCTCCTCCACGTACGCGTCCCAGCGCCCCTCGGGTACGTCGGCGGAGGGCGGCAGCACCGCCCGCAGCCGCCCGGGGGCGGTGCTGGTCAGCGGGAGCCGGACCGTGGTGCCCGCCGCTCCCCTGCGCCGCAGGAGCAGCACGGCCTCCGGGCCGGGGACGGTGGCGGTGGCGGTGGGGGCGAGGTCGAAGGTGAGCCCTCCGGCGGGATCGGCGGCGCAGTCGGCGCGGACGGTGGCGGCGGCAGTGGTGACTGCGGTGGTGGTGGCGGTCATGCGGTCTTCCCCTTGCGGAGCACGTCGGCGGCCTTGTAGCGGAGCGCGTACGCCCCGTCGAGCACGGTGCCCCGGGTGCGGTGCAGCGCGGTGCGCAGGGGGCCGTGGCGCCGGCTCCGGGCGCCCTGGGCGATCAGTTCGGTGAACAGGCGCTCGTGGCGCTCCGCGATCCGCGCCGGGTCGAAGCGCTCCGACGCGGACAGGGCGGCCCGGCCCATCCGGTGGCGCAGACCGTCGTCCTCGATCAACTGGAGCAGCGCGGCGGCGATCGCGTCGGGGTCGCCCACCGGCACGAGCCGGCCGTCGGTGCCGTCCTCGATGATCTCGGCCGGTCCGTGCGGGCAGTCGGTGGCCACGACCGGCAGTCCGCCGCGCATCGCCTCGACGATGGTCATCCCGAAGGACTCGCGGTCCGAAGTGACGGCGGCGATCGACCCCTTGGGCCACTCGGCCTCCAGCGGAGTGGCGGAGCCCATCAGGAACACGTGGTTGTGCAGGTCCAGTTGGTCGATGAGGGCGCGCAGCGTGGTCCTCTCGTCGCCGGAGGCGTCCGCGCCGCCGTAGATCCGCAGCCGCCAGTCCGGGCGGACCGCGGTGACCTGGGCGAAGGCCCGTACCAGCAGGTCGTACCGCTTGACCCGGTGCAGCCGGCCGGCCGCGACGACCCACTTCAGGTCGCCGCCCGCGGGCGGACAGGCGGGCTCGGGAACGGCGTTGGGGATGGCCTCGATCCGTACGCCGGGCAGCTTCATCCGGCTGCGGTAGTCCTCGGCGTCGGCGCGGGTGACGGTGGTGAGGGCGTCCAGCAGCGTGTAGCGGTGGGCGATCTCGCGCCGCAGGCGGTAGCCGTGGTTGTCGAGCGTGAGGTGCTCCTGCCCGACGCGCACCGGGCCCCGGCGGGTCTGCCTGCTGATGTGCACGTTGAGGCCGGGCCGGGTGCCGACGACGACATCGGCGTCGAGCCTCTGGAGATGGGCGGCGATCCGGGCGTCGGTGAGCTTGCTGTACTGCTGGTGCCGGCTGTCGCCGCGCGGGAACACCGTTGCGGGCCGGGCGTGTTCGGCGTCGTCACCGTCGTACGTCGGGCTCTTCTTCCGCGTGTCGACGAGGTGGCGCAGGGTCACACCGTCGGGCGTGCCGAACGCGGGGGCCTCGCGGTGCCGGAAGACGGACACGATCTCGACGTCGTGCTGTTCGGCGAGGGTGCGGGCGAGCGTGAAGGTGGTGCGGATCGTCCCCCCGATGCCGTACGCGTTGTGCAGAAGAAATGAAATATGCATGGCGCTGCCGTTTCCCCCTGGTCTGGCCGTTTCCTGCGACTGTACGTCCCGGCGGTTCACCCCCGGAATGCGGCGGGAATCCGGCTGGATTCCGCCGGGGAATGCGCCGCGGTGTCCGAATACTCCCGTCGTGCTTCCGCCCTACTCCCGTCGCACCGCCGGAACCGTGACTGACCAGCAGGTTTACGGAACTCGCGAATCCGCTTCACCGTCGGCGACCGGAATCCCGCGCATACGCCGGGGGCGGCCGGTTCACTCTCCGGCCGCCTGCCCGCCACTCGTCCCGGCGACGCTTCCCTCCGTGCTTGACGGAGGAAAAGGCAGGCGGGTTGCCTGCGTGCGGCGAAAACTTGCGGCGGATATCCCGGCCACCGGAAGGTCGACTCATCGATCCAGCGATCTGTCGACATGACCCTCACTTCCGTCGCCGCCGGTGCGTGACCCCGGCCACGGATCCCGCGTTGTCTCTTCATGAGCCGGGAACCCCCCGGCCCACGCACCGAGTTCGAGGAGCCACCCGTGCCGCGCATGCTCGACGTCAGCCAGGACGTACGCGCCGAGATCGGCGACGACGAAGCCGACCGGCTGCTCGTCGGCGACGACACCCCCGGCAGTTACGACTGCACCTCCTGCCGCACTCCCGGCGACTCCGACCAGGAACGCACCAGCACGGTGCTGTTCATCGGGGACGAGACCGCCGTACTCGCGTTCGCCCACGCGACGTGCATCCCCTCGCAGGTCGTCAAGGTCGCGGAGGACCAGCTCCAGGGCGCGGTGCGCAGTATCACCGGCAGCGAGCAGAAGAACACGGAGGGGCGCATGCCCGAACAGGCCGTCCTCGGCATCACCAGCGGTCTCGTTCTCATCGAGGACGATGTCCGCCCGGCCCTCGTCGTCGAACCGACCGGACCGGTCGCCCGGCCCGGCACCGACGGCAGCGGGGGCGACGAGTTCCTCCAGCTCCTGCTGGAGCAGGGCTTCCACCGGGCCCCCGACCTGACCGCGCTGCCCGCGCCGCTGCCCGGCTGGTCGGTGCTGCTCGCCGTGGGCCAGCTGCACGCCGTGCTGCAGCCGGGCTCCGGCGGCGGCAACCCGGTCGCCTGGTGGCAGGCCCATCAGCCGCTCCAGGTGACCGACGGCTGGCGGGCCGCGGTCAACAAGTCGCAGACGGTCCTCGTCTTCGCCGCACCGGCCGGCACCATCGGCCAGCAGCCGCGCGAGGACCTGCTCCGGGACGCCCTGGAGAAGGCCGCGGTCAACGGGGTCCTGGTCGCCGCGTCCATGCCGCTGGCCGGGACCTGATCGTGTCCGCCCCGCTCGGGCACCCCCGTCGAACAGCGTTTTCTCCGGCGGGGCCGCATCCGACGGGCGATGAGGTCGTTGGCACCTACGTGCACTCATACGACTCCTCCCGCCAGCACCAGAGCCAGATTCCTGCCATGCGTCCCTCGCAGGAGCCATCGGTGGGCACGTCCGCCACCCCGATCTACGACGCGCTGTACTCCGAGTACCGGCGCTCGTTCCGGGCGTTGCCGGGTGACCGGAGCGGTGAGGAGAACCTCCGCTTCCCGGCCTTCGGCGCCGGGCTGTTCGCCACCCGGGCCCCGCTGGGCGGCGGCCACTCCGTCCCGGCCGGTCAGAGCCGCCACCCCGGGACCGGCAGCAGCGTCCAGAGCCAGCACACCGGGACCCTCGGCTCCTGGCAGCGCGTCGGCCGGCACGCCGGGCGTCCCCGGCCCGCGGCGCTGCCGCCGGGGTCCCGGGAGTCCTGAGAGCGGACAGGGCCCGAGAGCGGACGCGGGAGAGCCCCGGCACGGACCGTACGGTCCGTGCCGGGGCTCTCCCGCGTTCCCGTGCGTGCTACTTGTTGCGGCCGCGCTTCTCGCGGACGCGGACCGAGATGTGGATCGGGGTGCCCTCGAAGCCGAACTCCTCGCGCAGTCGGCGCTCGACGAAGCGGCGGTAGCCGTGCTCCAGGAAGCCGGAGGCGAAGAGCACGAACCGCGGCGGCTTGGTGCCCGCCTGGGTGCCGAACAGGATGCGCGGCTGCTTGCCGCCGCGGATCGGGTGCGGGTGGGAGGCGACGATCTCACCGAGGAAGGCGTTCAGCCGGCCGGTGGGGACGCGGGTCTCCCAGCCCTCGATCGCGGTCTCGATCGCCGGGACGAGCTTCTCCATGTGCCGGCCGGTGACGGCCGAGACGTTGACGCGCGGGGCCCAGGAGATCTGCGCGAGCTCCGTCTCGATCTCGCGCTCCAGGTAGTAGCGGCGCTCCTCGTCGAGGGTGTCCCACTTGTTGAAGGCGACGACGATGGCGCGCCCGGCCTCCACGGCCATGGTGATGATGCGCTGGTCCTGGACGCTGATGGACTCGCTGGAGTCGATCAGGATGACGGCGACCTCGGCCTTCTCCACGGCGGCTGCCGTACGGAGCGAGGCGTAGTAGTCCGCGCCCTCCTGGAGGTGGACGCGGCGGCGGATGCCGGCCGTGTCGATGAACTTCCAGGTGATGCCGCCGAGCTTGATCAGCTCGTCGACCGGGTCGCGGGTGGTGCCCGCCAGCTCGTTGACGACGACCCGGTCCTCGCCCGCGACCTTGTTCAGCAGGGAGGACTTGCCGACGTTCGGACGGCCGATCAGCGCGATGCGGCGGGGGCCGCCGAGCGCGGTGCCGAACTTCTGCTCCGGGGCGTCCGGGAGGGCTTCGAGGACCGCGTCCAGCATGTCGCCGGTGCCGCGGCCGTGCAGCGAGGAGACCGGGTAGGGCTCGCCGAGGCCGAGCGACCACAGGGCGGTGGCGTCGGCCTCGCCGCTCTGGCCGTCGACCTTGTTGGCGCAGAGCACGACGGGCTTGCCGGCCCGGCGCAGCAGCTTGACGACGGCCTCGTCGGTGTCGGTGGCGCCGACGGTCGCGTCGACCACGAAGACGACGGCGTCGGCCGTCTCGATGGCGTACTCGGCCTGGGCGGCGACGGAGGCGTCGAGGCCCAGCACGTCCTGCTCCCAGCCGCCGGTGTCCATGACCTTGAAGCGGCGGCCCGCCCACTCGGCCTCGTAGCTGACGCGGTCGCGGGTGACGCCGGGCTTGTCCTGCACGACGGCCTCACGGCGGCCGATGATCCGGTTCACCAGGGTCGACTTGCCGACATTGGGGCGGCCGACGACGGCGAGCACGGGGATCGGGCCGTGACCGGCCTCACCGAGGGCGCCCTCGACCTCTTCGGGGTCGAAGCCCTCCTGCGCGGCGAGCTCCATGAACTCCGCGTACTCGGCGTCGCCAAGTTCTCCGTGCTCGTGGTCCGAGCCGCCGGAGTGAATCTGGTCGTTCATGAAGTCCGTTCCTCTTTGCATCATCATCGATGGACCGCGATCAGCGCCGTCCACTACTCAAGTCAGGTCAAGTCTGGCCTATCGCCCGGTGAGGCGCTTGGCACTTTCCAGGTGGGCGGTGAGCTTCGCCTGGATCCGCAGGGTCGCCTCGTCCAGCGCCTTGCGGGTGCGCCGCCCGTCGCCGGCGCTCGCGTCGAACGGGTCACCGAAGACGACGTCGACCCGGCTGCGCAGCGGGGGCAGCCCCCGTATCAACCGTCCGCGCCGCTCGGTGCTTCCCAGGACGGCGACGGGGACGATGGGCGCCCGGCCCCGTACCGCGAAGTACGCGAGTCCGGCCCGCAGCGAGGCGAAGTCGCCCTCGCCCCGGGTGCCCTCCGGGAAGATCCCGAGCGCCCCGCCATCGGCCAGCACGCCCAGCGCGTGGCCGATGGCGGTGCGGTCGACGGTCGTACGGTCCACCTCGATCTGGCCGATCCCGTGCAGGAACGGGTCGAGGGGGCCGACGAACGCCTCTTTCTTGATCAGGAAGTGCACCGGCCGTGGTGCGGTCCCCATCAGCATCGGTCCGTCGATGTTGTGGGAGTGGTTCACCGCGAGTATGACGGGTCCGGCGGCGGGCACGCGCCACGCGCCGAGCACGCGCGGCTTCCACAGCCCGTACATCAGGCCGATGCCGATCCCTCGCCCGACCGCGGCTCCGCGCAGTGTGGGCGCCCCCGGGGCGTCGCTCACGCGGCGGTCCGCTTCTCCTCGACGAGGGTGACGACGCACTCGATGACCTGCTGGAGGGTCAGCTCGGTGGTGTCCACCTCGACGGCGTCGTCCGCCTTGGCGAGGGGGGAGGTCTTCCGGCCGGAGTCGGCGGCGTCCCGCAGAATCAGGGCCTCGCGGGTGGCGGCCAGGTCGGAGCCCTTGACCTCACCGCTGCGGCGGGCGGCGCGGGCCTCCGGGGAGGCGGTGAGGAAGATCTTGAGGTCGGCGTCGGGCAGCACGGTGGTGCCGATGTCACGACCCTCCACGACGATGCCGCCGACGGCGCCCGCGGCGATGGAGCGCTGGAGATCGGTGATGATCGTGCGCACCTCGGGGACCGCGCTGACGGCGCTGACCTTGGAGGTGACCTCCTGGGTGCGGATCGGGCCCGAGGCGTCCTCGCCGTCGACGGTGATCGTCGGGCCGGTCGGGTCGGTGCCGGAGATGATCACGGGCTTGGCGGCCGCGGTCGCGATCTCGGCGGGGCTGTTCACGTCGATGCCGTTGGTCAGCATCCACCAGGTGATGGCCCGGTACTGCGCGCCCGTGTCCAGGTAGCTCAGGCCGAGCTTGGCGGCGACGGCCTTGGAGGTGCTCGACTTTCCGGTGCCGGACGGCCCGTCGATGGCGACGATCACGGCGGAGCTTGCGGTTTCCACGGTGGTGGACACCTTCCTGGTACACGGGGTGGGGACGGACGGGCCTGGAGGCGGCCTTGTACCAGGTTACCGAGTGCCGGGCGCGCCCTTGTACCCCGTACGGGGGAGGCTCCGTCCCCGTACGGGCGGGTACCACCGTCTCCGTACGGAGGTGGCGCCAGGAGCGTACGGGGGTGGCGCCGGGAGCCGCCCCCGTACCGGCCTCAGCTGCGGACCGACCAGCCGCGCTCGGTCAGGGACGCCGCGAGCACGGGGGCCGCGCTCGGCTCGACCATGATCTGGACCAGGCCCGCCTGCTGCCCGGTGGCGTGCTCGATGCGGACGTCCTCGATGTTGACCCCGGCCCGGCCCGCGTCGGCGAAGATCGCGGCGAGCTCGCCCGGCTTGTCGCCGATGAGGACGGCCACGGTCTCGTACGCGGCGGGGGCCGCGCCGTGCTTGCCGGGGACCCGGACGCGGCCCGCGTTGCCCCGGCGCAGGACGTCCTCGATGGCGTCGGTGCCCGCGCGGCGCTTCTCCTCGTCGGCGGAGTGCAGCCCGCGCAGCGCCCGTACCGTCTCCTCCAGGTCGGCGGCGACCCCGGCCAGCACATCGGCGACCGGGCCGGGGTTGGCGGAGAGGATCTCCACCCACATCCGGGGGTCCGACGCGGCGATCCGGGTCACGTCGCGGATGCCCTGGCCGCAGAGGCGTACGGCGCTCTCGTCGGCCTCCTCCAGCCGCGCGGCCACCATGGAGGAGATCAGCTGCGGGGTGTGCGAGACGAGGGCGACGGCCCGGTCGTGGGCGTCGGCGTCCATCACCACGGGGACGGCCCGGCAGAGCGCGACCAGCTCCAGCGCGAGGTTGAGGACCTCGGTGTCGGTGTCCCGGGTCGGGGTGAGGACCCAGGGGCGCCCCTCGAAGAGGTCGCCGGTGGCGGCGAGCGGCCCCGAGCGCTCCTTGCCCGCCATCGGGTGCGTACCGATGTACGGGGTGAGGTCGAGGCCCATCGCCTCCAGCTCGCGGCGCGGGCCGCCCTTGACGCTGGCCACGTCCAGGTAGCCCCGGGCCACCCCGTCCCGCATGGCCCGGGCCAGGACGGTGGCGGTGTGGGCGGGCGGTACGGCGATGACCGCGAGGTCGACCCGGCCGGCCGGGGGCTCGTCCGTGCCGGCGCCGAGGGCGGCCGCCGTGCGGGCCGACTCGGGGTCGTGGTCGACGAGGTGGACGTGGACGGAGCGGGCGGAGAGCGCGAGGGCGGCGGAGGTGCCGACGAGGCCGGTTCCGATGACGAGGGCGGTTCTCACTGGGCGATGTCCTTGCGCAGGGCGGCGGTGGCGCCGAGGTAGACATGGCTGATCTCCGCGCGCGAGAGATAGGTCTCGACGTGGGCGAGGAGGCGGACGACGCGGGGCATGGCGCCCTCGATGTCCAGCTCCTGGGCGCAGATCAGGGGGACGTCGACGATGCCGAGGCCGCGTGCGGCGGCGGCCGGGAAGTCGCTGTGCAGGTCCGGGGTGGCGGTGAACCAGATGCTGATCAGGTCGTCGGCGACCAGCTCGTTGCGTTCCAGGACGGCCGTGAGCAGCTCACCGACCCGCTCGTCCATGTGCCCGGCCTCGTCCCGATCCAACTGGACGGCGCCTCGGACCGCTCGTACCGCCACGTCGTACTCCTCGCTCGTTCACTTCCGCGCTGCTCCTGATCACCCTAGAGGGGCGGCGGCGGGCCTGGTCACCGCGCTCCCTGGGTGAGACGGGCGGTGGCGTGGACCGCGAGGAGCGTGCGCCAGATCCGGCCGGCGAGGTGTTCGGGTGTCGCGGTGGTGCGCCCGTGCACCCAGTCGGCCAGGACCCCGGTGAAGAGCCCGGCGACGGCGCTCGCGGTGAGGTCGTGGCCGGTGTCCGCCGGGCGGCGGGCGGACAGCTCGTCGAGGCTGCGCTGCCGCAGCTCCCGGTGGAGCAGCTCGCCGAGCGGCCCGCCGCCGCCCTCGCGCAGCAGGCCGCGGTAGACGGCGGCCCGGGTGTGGACGGACGCCAGGAGGGCGGCGAGCGGGGCCGGGGGCGCGTCCGGTCCCGGCGGTGCGCCGTCCCAGGCGTGCAGGGCGTCGACCGCCTCCCGTACGACCTCGGCGCAGGCGTCCACGGCGAGGGCGTGCAGGTCGTCGTAGTGGAGGTAGAAGGTGGCGCGCCCGACGCCGGCCCCGCGGACCACCTGCGCCACGCTGACCTGTTCGAGTGGCCGGTGCTCGCAGGCGGCCAGCAGGGCGGTGCGGAGCTTGGCCCGGGTGCGTGCGGTACGGGGGTCGGCGCTGCCGTCGGTCACTGCGGGGCTCATCGGCCCAGGATCTCAGCCCGCGAGCAGGACGGCGCCGAGGGCCAGTGCGGACGGCACGGCCTGGACGGAGAGGATCTTCCGGCTCACGGTGGCGGCCCCGTAGACCCCGGCGACGATCAGGCAGCTCAGGAAGAAGACCTGTGCCTGGAAGGCGACGGGGTCGCCCGCGAGGAGGCCCCAGACCAGACCGGCGGCCATGAACCCGTTGTAGAGGCCCTGGTTGGCGGCGAGGGTGGCGCTCTCGCGGGAGAAGGCGGGAGTGGTGCCGAAGGCCTTGCGGCCGCGGTCGGTGTCCCAGAGGAACATCTCCAGGACGAGGAAGTAGGCGTGGACCAGCGCGACGAGCGCGACCAGGACCTGAGCGGTGATGTGCATGGCGGTCGGCCTCCCGGTGGCGATTTCCTGAACAACTGTACAGGAAGTGCCTCAGGCCCGCCCGGTTGCTTCACCTGCGCGCTCCCCGGCACCACCATGGCCACCAGAGATCGCCCCCCACGCCCGACAACTGGAGAGCCCATGCCCATGCCCATGAACGCGAACGCACGGCGCAGGACTGTTCTGACCGCGGGCGCGGCGGGCGCCGCCGCCCTGGTGACCGGCTGCGGATCGTCCGGCGACGAGAGCGGCGGAGGGGACGCGAGCGGTACGCCGACGGGTGCGGCGTCGGACACCGCGTCGCCCGGGGCCTCCCCCGGCGGCGGTCAGCAGCTCGCCGCGACCGGTGACATCCCGGTCGGCGGGGGCACCGTCTTCAAGGAGCAGAAGGTGGTGGTGACGCAGCCGGAGGAGGGCGAGTTCAAGGCGTTCTCGGCCGTCTGCACGCACGCCCGGTGCCTCGTCTCGACGGTCAGCGACGGCACCATCAACTGCCCGTGCCACGGCTCGAAGTTCTCCATCACGGACGCGGCGGTCGAGGCCGGCCCGGCGACCCGCCCGCTGCCGGCCGAGCGGATCACCGTCGAGGGTGGAGCGATCCGGCTGGGCTGAGGGCCGGGGCCTATCGGGAGCGGCGGCCGGAATTCGGGGGCGGGGAGGCCCGCCGCCCCCGTACTCTCGCCGCCATGATCACTCCCACCCACGAGGCTCTCGTCCGCGACCACACGGTCTACGCGTGCGTCATGGGTTCGCGCGCGTTCGGTCTGGCGACGGAGGACAGCGACACCGACCGGCGGGGCGTGTTCGTGGCCCCCACCCCGCTGTTCTGGCGGCTCGACAAACCCCCGGCGCACATCGAGGGCCCCGCACCCGAGCAGTTCTCCTGGGAGCTGGAGCGCTTCTGCGAGCTGGCGCTGCGGGCCAATCCGAACGTGCTGGAGTGCCTGCACTCCCCGCTGGTGGAGTACGCGGACGACACCGGCCGCGAACTGCTGGAGCTGCGCGGGGCGTTCCTCTCCCGCCTGGCCCACGCCACGTTCGTCCGCTACGCGCTGGGCCAGCGGAAGAAGCTGGAGGCCGACGTACGGCAGTACGGGGAGCCCCGCTGGAAGCACGCCATGCACCTGCTGCGGCTGCTGGCGAGCGGCCGGGACCTGCTGCGCACCGGCGAGCTGCGCATCCACGTCGGGGACGCGCGCGAGGAGCTGCTGGCGGTGAAACGGGGCGAGGTGCCCTGGCCGGAGGTGGAGCGCCGGATGAACCGCCTGGCCGAGGAGAACGACGCGGCGGCGGACACCTCCCCGCTGCCGCCCGGACCGGACCGGGCGGCGGTGGAGGACTTCCTGGTACGGGTCCGGCGGGCGTCGGCCTAGAGGTGTGTCAGGGCGCGAGCCTCGCCCGTACGACGAGGTCGTCCAGGTCGCCGAAGGCCGTCGCGGCCTCCGGCAGCCGGGAGCGCTCCTGGGCCGCGTCCAGGACGCGGTGCAGCTCTTCGATGTCCCGGGCCACCGCTCCCCCGTCCAGGTCCGACGCCGCCGCGTGCTCGGCCTCCGCCTTCGCCGCGATCAGGCCGGGCAGGTAGGCGGGGGCGTCGACCTCGTCGAGCAGCGTCGGCAGATGGGCCTCGATGGACCCGCCGCGCATCAGGTGGATGCCGGTGAGCAGGGCGCGGAAGGTGTAGAGCAGCGGTTTCAGCTCACCGGTCTTCGCGTACAGCCTCCACTGCGTGCCGGCGAAGCCCCGGTAGTGGAGGGCGTGGCTGCGGGTCAGTACGCCGGGGACGAGGGCGGCCAGTTCGGTGTGGAGGCTGCTCGTGTGCACCACCAGCGGGGAGAGCAACTGCTCCAGGACGTAGCCGTTCGGCCGGAGCATCAGCCGGACGAACTTCCGCAGGTCGTGGGTGACGAGGTCCAGCTCGGCCCCGTCCCGCTCCCACATCCGGGTCCGGGTCTCCTCCGGCTCGCGCAGCCCCACGAGGTCCTCGGCGGGCAGGACGTGGACCCCCCGCAGGTCCACGTCCGAGTCCCGGGAGGGGAAGCCGTAGAGGTGGGCGCCGGAGACCGTGGCGAAGACCAGCGGGCCGGGGGCGTGGGCGAGGTCCGGGCGCAGGTCGGCGACCGGCAGACCGGCCCGCGCAAGGGTGAGAGGTGGGGTGCTCATGGCTCAAGCGTCCCAGAGCGCCGCCAGGGAGAGCAGGTCGCTCCGGTACTCGATGCGCTCCGACCACTCCTGGGGCCAGGCCCCCGCGCCCAGGTGGGCCCCGGCGAAGGCGCCCGCCAGGCAGGCGATCGAGTCGGAGTCGCCCCGGGTGCAGGCGGCCCGGCGCAGGGCGGTGACCGGGTCCTCGGGGAAGAGCAGGAAGCAGTGCAGGGCGGTGGCGAGGGCCTCCTCGGCGATCCAGCCGTCCCCGGTCCGCTCGCACGGGTCGGTCTCCGGTGACGGGTCGCGCAGGGCCTCCTGGAGGGCGGCCAGCGCGCCCTGGCACTCGTCCCAGCCGTGGCTGATGTACGCCTCGGGTGAGGTGGCCCCGGCGTAGCGCCACAGGTCGCCGAGCCAGCGGGTGTGGTAGCGGCCGCTGTTCTCGTACGCGTAGCTGCGCAACTGGCCGACCAGGCCGAGCGGTTCGGCGCCCTGGGCGAGGAGGAGGACCGCGCGGGCGGTCAGGTCGGATGCGGCGAGGGCGGTGGGGTGGCCGTGGGTGAGGGCGGCCTGGAGCTGGGCGGCGCCGGCGCGCTGCTCGTCGCTGAGGCCGGGGACGAGACCGACGGGGGCGACCCGCATGTTGGCGCCGCAGCCCTTGGAGCGGGTCTGGCTCGCCTCCTGCCAGACCGGGCCGGCCTCCAGCATCCGGCAGGCGGTGAGGCAGGTGTTGCCGGGGGCGCGGTTGTTCTCCGGCGAGTGGTACCAGGCGATGAACTCCCGCCGTACCGGGTCCACCAGGCGCTCCGGGGTGAGCAGTCCGCTGTCCATGGCGGTGCGGATCCCCCGCCCCAGCGCGATCGTCATCTGGGTGTCGTCGGTGACGATCGCGGGGGTCGGGAGGCCCATCCCCCGCCAGGAGCCGCACTTGGCGAGGATGGCGGGGACGTCGTCGAACTCGGTGGGGAAGCCCAGCGCGTCACCGAGCGCGAGTCCGGTGAGCGAGCCGGTGGCCGCCTGCTTGGTCAGCCTTCGGGTGGCGATGGTCATGGCGTTCGTCCTTCCGGGCGCGAGAGGGGTGGATCGGCTGGATCGGTGAGCGGCGGGCGCAGCAGGGGCGGGTGCAGGGTCGTGGTTCCGCCCGCCCGGTACAGCGCGGCCGGTTTGCCCCGGCCGCCCGTGCGGCGCGGCGGTCCTTCGACCGGCTGGACGAAGCCCGGCACGTTCAGGACCTTGCGCCGGAAGTTTGGGCGGTCCAGTGCGACGCCCCAGACCGTCTCGTAGACCTGCTGGAGCTCGCCGAGGGTGAACTCGGCGGGGCAGAACTCCGTTGCCAGGCAGGTGTATTCGAGCTTGGCGCCGATCCGGTCGCGGGCGTCGGTGAGGATGCGGTCGTGGTCGAAGGCGAGTGGTCCGGTGGAGCCGGCGGTCCACCACTTCGCGCTGGCCGCGTCGCCGCCGCCGTGCGGTTCGGGCAGGTCGGGCAGGAGTGCGGCGTACGCGACGGAGACGACCCGCATCCTCGGGTCGCGGTCCGGGTCGGTGTAGGTGCGCAACTGCTCCAGGTGGAGGGCGCCCACGGCGTCCGGGCCGAGGCCGGTCTCCTCGGCCAGCTCGCGGCGGGCCGCCTCGTCGGCGGACTCGCGGGGCAGGACGAAGCCGCCCGGCAGCGCCCAGCGCCCCCGGAACGGGTCCTGGCCGCGTTCCACCAGCAGCACGTGCAGCGCCTCGTCCCGGACGGTGAAGACGGCGAGGTCGACGGTGACCGCGAACGGCGGGAAGGCGTGCGGGTCGTACCCCTCGGGTACGCCGGTGCTCATCGCTTCTCCGGGAGCGGGGCGGCGAAGTCCCAGCCGGTGGCGAGGAGTTCGTCCACGGCGGTGACGGCCTGCGCGAGGCGGGCCTCGGGCGGGCCGGTGATCTCGATGAACCGGCGCCCGGTGCGGGTGAGTTCGGCGCGGAAGCGGTCGGTCATCCAGGGGCGCAGCTCCTCGCCGTCGCGGAGGCCGTCGTCCTCGAAGGCGACGCCCTCGTGGTCGGTGAGCAGCCACAGGTGGTGGGCCGTCCGGTCGGCGATCTCCTCGACGAGCGGGTTGCGCCCGCCGACGTACCGCTCGTGCCAGACAGTGGTGGCGAAGGAGTCCGTGTCGCAGAAGAGGACCGGGGAGCCGGTGCGGGCGGCGGCCTCCTCCCGGTCGTTCTGGGCCTGCGCGATGACCGGGAAGTCGTCGGTGGTGAAGGTGACGTCCTCCCAGGCGGCCCCGGGCCACCGCGCGCGCAGGGCGGCGAGCTTGTGCTCGCTGTACTCGCGCCCGTACTCCGCGACGTACCCCGTCCGCGCCCAGACCCCGCCGCGCGCCCGGTAGTGGCCGGTGAGGGCCCGAGCGAGGGTGGTGGTGCCGGTGGACTCGGCGCCGAGGGCGACGACCCGGCGGGCGAGGGCGGCCCGGACCGGCGCCCGGAGGAAGTCCCAGGAGCCGACCGGGTCCTTGCGCACGGCGGTGCCGGACACCGGGAAGAGCGTGCGGTCGGGGTCGACGAGGACGGCCGCGGCGCCGAAGCGGCGGCCGAGCTCCTCCCCGTACGCCTCCGAGGTGAAGACCGCGTCGACCCGCTCGGGCACGGCGGCGGTGAAGACGGCCATGTGCGCGTCCCAGACCGCCGGATCGGTCACGTCCATGTGCGTGTCGTCGACCGCGCCGACCACCGTGACGTCCGGGTGGATCTCCCGCATCCAGGCGACCCGGTCGGCGAGCGGCACGGACTCCACGGAGGCGGCGCAGACCAGCACGGTCAGCCGCTCGCAGTTGTCCTGGGCGGTGCGGACGAGGTGGTGGTGGCCCGCGTGCGGCGGGTAGAACTTGCCGAGGACCAGGCCGTGTTCGTAGGTCTTCATGCCGTGACCGCCTCCAGCGGACGGGAGGTGCGGGCGGTCAGGTCGCGGTGCCAGTTGCGCAGGCCGACCAGGCAGAGCGCGAGGAACCCGGCGTACAGCAGTGAGGTCAGGTACAGCCCCTTGTGCGCGTACAGCGGGATGTAGACCACGTCCGCCGCGATCCACAGCCACCAGGACTCCAGCCGCTTCCTGCACTGCCCGTACGTCGCCATCAGCGACAGCGAGGTCGTCAACGCGTCCCAGAACGGGACGGTGGAGTCGGTGGCCCGGGTGAGCAGCAGCGTGAGCCCGGCGGTCCCCACCACCCCCGCCGCGAGCAGCCAGGCCCATTCGATGCGCGTCGTCCTGCGCACCGGCAGGACCGAGGTCCCTGGTCCACCCCCGTGGGTCCAGGTCCACCAGCCGTACGCGGCGAGGGTGATGAAGACGATCTGGAGGCCGGCGTCGGCGTACAGGCCGGCCTGGGCGAAGAGCAGGATGAAGAAGACGTTGTTGGCGATGCCGATCGGCCAGTTGGCGAGGTGCTGGCGGGCCACGAGCCAGACGCAGAGCGCCCCGCTGCCGAATCCCAGCACCTCGGTCCAGCTCACCGGGGTGTCCAGGACCGTCACCAGGGGCTGCTGCAGGGGATCGAGTATGTCCGCGAGGCTCACGGGCCCGCCTCCTTCTTTAATGGTCACTCTGACTATAAAGGGTGGGCGAGGGCAGCAAAAGGCCCGCGGCCGGTTCTGTTCGAACTTTCCGAACGGATACCGGCCGCGGGCCTGGGTGAGGAGCTGGAGCTGTCTAGAGACCGACCTCGCGCATCAGCATGCCGACCTCGGTGTTGGTGAGGCGGCGCAGCCAGCCGGACTTCTGGTCGCCCAGCGGGATCGGCCCGAAGGACGTCCGCACCAGCCGCTCGACCGGGAAGCCGGCCTCGGCCAGCATCCGGCGCACGATGTGCTTGCGGCCCTCGTGGAGGGTCACCTCGACCAGGTAGTTCTTGCCGGTGTTCTCGACGACGCGGAAGTGGTCGGCGCGGGCGTAGCCGTCCTCGAGCTGGATGCCGTCCTTGAGACGCTTGCCGAGGTCACGCGGCAGGGGGCCCTGGATGGCGGCCAGGTAGGTCTTCTTCACGCCGTACTTCGGGTGCGTGAGGCGGTGGGCCAGCTCACCGTGGTTGGTGAGCATGATGATGCCCTCCGTCTCGGTGTCGAGCCGGCCGACGTGGAACAGCCGCGTCTCGCGGTTGGTCACGTAGTCGCCGAGGCACTGGCGGCCGTCCGGGTCCTCCATCGAGGAGACGACACCGGCGGGCTTGTTCAGCGCGAAGAAGAGGTAGGACTGCGCGGCGACGGTCAGGCCGTCGACCTTGATCTCGTCCTTGTGGACGTCGACGCGCATGCCCTGCTCGACGACGATCTCGCCGTTGACCTCGACGCGGGACTGCTCGATCAGCTCCTCGCACGCGCGGCGCGAGCCCATGCCGGCCCGGGCGAGGACCTTCTGCAGCCGCTCGCCCTCCTCCTCGGCTCCCGGGTGGGTCTTGGGGAGGTTGATCTCGGGCTTGTTCGCGTACCGGTCGCGGTTGCGCTGCTCGATCTTGGCGTCCAGCTCGCGGGGGCGCGAGGGGCTGCCGCCGCGGCGGAACCCACCGCTGCGGTTGCCGCCGCCCTGTGCGGGCTTCGGGCCGCCCTTGGCGCCGCCGCGGGCGGCCGAGCCGCGGCCCTTGCGGGGGCCGTCCTGCTCGCGGGCCTCGCGGGCGCCGGGGGCGTCGTTGCCGACGTCGTAGCGGCGCTCCTCGGGGCGGGGACGGCGGGGGCGCTGGTCCTGCTCGTCGCGCCCGCCCTGGTAGCCGCCACGCCCGCCCTGGCTGCCGGGACGACCGCCCTGGGGACGCCCGCCCTGGCTGCCGCCGCGTCCGCCCTGACCGCCGGAGGGACGACCGCCCTGACCGCCGGGACGGCCGCCCGAGGCTCCGGGCCGCCCGCCCTGGCCGCTGCCGCCGCGTCCGCCGCCGCCCTGGCCGCCGGGACGACCGCCCTGGCCGCCGCCGCTCCGGCCGCTGCCGCCGCTGCCGCTTCCGCTGTTCCTGCCACTGCTTCGCATCAAAATTCCGTCTTGTCGTCTGCGTGAGTATCCGGGGTGTCCGGTGCGTCCGGATCGAACGACGGCACACCCTCTAGCGTCTCAGCCTCGATCGCGTCCGCCTCGGGGAGGAAGGGCGCGAGTTCCGGGAGCTCGTCCAGGCCGCGCAGGCCCATTCGCTCCAGAAAGTAGTTCGTCGTCCTGTACAGGATCGCACCTGTTTCGGGTTCCGCGCCCGCCTCGGCCACCAGGCCCCTCTGGAGGAGGGTCCGCATGACGCCGTCGCAGTTCACTCCGCGCACCGCCGAGACCCTTGACCGGCTCACCGGCTGCCGGTAGGCGACCACCGCCAGGGTCTCCAGCGCGGCCTGGGTCAGCCGGGCGTGCTGGCCGTCCAGGACGAAGCCCTCGACGGCCGCCGCGTACTCGGGGCGGGTGTAGAACCGCCAGCCGCCCGCCACCAGCCGCAGGTCGAAGCCCCGGCGCTGCACGGTGTACTCGTCGGCCAGCTCCCGCAGCGCGTCCGCCACGGCCCGCCGGGGGCGCTGGAGCACCTTGGCCAGTTGATCGACGGTGGCGGGCTCGTCGACGACCATGAGGACCGCCTCCAGGGCGGGCTTCAGGTCGAGCGAGGCGACGGCGCCCGTGCCGTCCCCCTGGACCGGCTGCTCACTCATTCCCGTACGTCCTCCTCCTGCTCGGCCGTCCCGTTCAGCTCCTGGTCGAACTCGTCCGTCACCACCGGCTCCGCGCCCTCCCCGCCGCACCAGGCCACCAGCAGCTCGCCCAGCGCCTCGTCCTGGTCCAGGGTGACGGCCTTCTCGCGGTACAGCTCCAGCAGGGCCAGGAAGCGGGCGACCACGGTGAGGGTGTCGGGGGCGTCCTCGGTGAGCGTGCGGAAACTCACCGCCGCCCCGGCCGCGCGCAGCCGCTCCACCACGATGCCCGCCTGCTCCCGCACGCTGACCAGCGGGGCGTGGATGTGGTCGACGTACACCTGGGGCTTGGGCTTCGGCTGCATCGCCTTGACGGCCAGCTTCGCGAACCCCTCGGGCCCGATGCTGATGACGACCTCGGGCAGCAGCTCCGCGTGGTGGTCCTCCAGGCCGACGGTACGGGGGTGGCGGCGGGCCTCGGACTCCAGCCGGCCGCTGAAGATGTCCGCGATCTGCTTGTACGCGCGGTACTGGAGCAGCCGCGCGAAGAGCAGGTCCCGCGCCTCCAGGAGCGCCAGGTCCGCCTCGTCCTCCACCTCGGCGGCGGGCAGCAGCCGGGCGGCCTTGAGGTCCAGCAGGGTGGCGGCGACGACGAGGAACTCGGTGGTCTGGTCGAGGTCCCAGTCGGGGCCCATGGCGCGGATGTACGCCATGAACTCGTCGGTGACCTTCGAGAGCGCGACCTCGGTCACGTCCAGCTTGTGCCGGGAGATCAACTGGAGGAGGAGGTCGAAGGGGCCCTCGAAGTTCACCAGCCGGACGGTGAACCGCTTGTCGTCGACCGCTTCCGGCGCCTCTGCGGGCTCGGACCCGGTCCGCTCAAGCTCAGGCCCGGCCTGCACGGGCTCCGAATCGGGCGCCTGTACGGGCTCCGGCGCGGTTTCCGGCACTTCCGGCACTTCCGGCACTTCCGGTACGGGAACGGCTTCCGTCTCCCGTACGGGCTCCGGGGCCACCTCCACGGGCTCCACGGGCACCTCCGCCCCCGGCCCCCGCCCCAGGGCACGGCGGCGCGGGGCGGCGGAGTCGTGGGGCGGGGGCATGGTGGTCCAGAGGGGGGCGGGAAACGCGGACGGGCCCCGCCGGGCGGCGGGTCCCCTCCGGCAGGCTACCGGCGCGGCGCCGGTCAGCGGCCGCGCAGCCGCCGTACGAGGATGCTCGCGTCGCCCCGGGACTCCAGGTCCGCGAGGACCACCGCCACCGCCTCGCGGACGATGCGGCCGCGGTCGACGGCGAGGCCGTGCTCGCCGCGCAGGACGAGCCGGGCGTGTTCCAGGTCCATCAGCTCCTCGGCGGAGACGTAGACCGTGATCTTCTCGTCGTGGCGCTCACGGCCGCTGGGGCGCCGGTTGGCGCCGCGGCCGCCGCCGCGCCTGCGCTGCTGCTGGACGGCCGGGGACTGCTCCGCCGGGGCGGAGGCGGCGGACCGGTCGCCGGACGGCGGGGCCGGGGCGGGCGCGGCGGCGGCCTGGCGGTCGCCCTCTGCGCCCCGGCCGCGCGCGTCGCCCGCGTCGTCGGCGGAGGCGTGCTCCTCACCGGCCTCGGAGGACCGGCCCGAGGGGTCGCTCTCCCCTGCCGGTGCGGGCACCCGGGGTTCGCCGTTCGCCTTGCGTCGCCGGTCCGCCGGGGAGGAGGACTGGAGGCCCATCCCTCCCCCGGTCGTACGGAACAGTTCGTCGGCCCCCGGCAGACTCACTCGGCGTGACACCGGGCGAGCACCTCCCTGGCGAGCTGGCGATAGGCGGCGGCACCGACCGAGTTGGAGGCGTACGTGGTGATGGGCTCACCGGCGACCGTGGTCTCCGGGAAGCGGACCGTGCGCCCGATGACCGTGTGGTAGACGTGCTCGTCGAAGGCCTCGACGACGCGCGCCAGGACCTCGCGGCTGTGCACCGTTCGGGAGTCGTACATGGTGGCGAGGATGCCGTCGAGCTCCAGCTCCGGGTTGAGCCGCTCCTGGACCTTCTCGATGGTCTCGGTGAGCAGCGCGACCCCGCGCAGCGCGAAGAACTCGCACTCCAGCGGCACTATGACCTTGTGAGCGGCCGTCAGGGCGTTCACGGTGAGCAGGCCGAGCGAGGGCTGGCAGTCGATCACGATGTAGTCGTAGTCGGCCATCAGCGGCTTCAGGGCGCGCTGGAGCGTGGACTCGCGGGCCACCTCGCTGACGAGCTGCACCTCGGCGGCCGAGAGGTCGATGTTGCTCGGCAGCAGGTCCATGTTCGGGACGGCGGTCTTGAGCAGGACCTCGTCGGCCGCCATGCCCCGCTCCATGAGCAGGTTGTAGACGGTGAGGTCGAGCTCCATCGGGTTGACCCCGAGGCCGACCGAGAGGGCGCCCTGCGGGTCGAAGTCGACGAGCAGGACGCGGCGTCCGTACTCGGCGAGCGCGGCACCCAGGTTGATGGTCGACGTGGTCTTGCCGACGCCGCCCTTCTGGTTGCACATCGCGATGATCTTCGCGGGGCCGTGGTCGGTCAGGGGGCCCGGGATCGGGAAGTACGGCAGGGGCCGTCCGGTCGGGCCGATGCGCTCACGGCGCTGGCGTGCGGCGTCGGGCGCGAGCGTGGCCGCGTACTCCGGATCGGGCTCGTACTCGGCGTCGGGGTCGTAGAAGTGCCCCTCGGGCACCTCGGCGAAGTCGGCGAAGCGGTCGGTGTTCCGGCCACTCTCGTTGCCGGCCGTGGCGTTCACGTGTAGGCCGTCCATCATCTGGGGGGCTGTCGTCATGTGCTGTTGGGTGGCGAAGGTGCGGACAGCGACGGAGCCGACAGCTTCGAGCCCGATCGGGCTCAGACCCCGTGCAGGCATCCCTGGTTGACCACCCCCGGGAGTAATTGTCGACTCATTCACAAGTCGTCTTACCTCCTTGGACGTGACCAGGAAACTTATCGATAGGTCAGCGTGGCACCATGCCGACGATTGGCGACTCTATGGCGTGTCACCGGTCCGCAGCAACACAATCCGCCGGACCCGGCCCGATGTGTCGGCAATCGAACACCTCGCTGTCAAGGGTGCACAGCGACCAAGCCGCACATTTCGCCGCTGCACGAAACGGGTAAAGGGTTACGTTCGAGGCGAGTTGCACAAGGGCCTCAGAGGGCCCGATACGCCTCCGGCCGGACCTTGCTCGGCAAGGTCCGGCCGGAGTTGCGATGTTGACGAAAGGTGTTGACCCGTCAGCCGAGCAGAGTGCTCAGCTCGACGTGCGGGAGACCGTGCGCCTCGGCCACCTCGCGGTAAACGACCTGGCCCTCATGGGTGTTGAGGCCCTTGGCCAGGGAGGCGTCACGGCGCAGGGCGTCGGCCCAGCCACGGTTGGCCAGCTCCACGATGTAGGGAAGCGTGGCGTTGGTGAGCGCGTAGGTGGAGGTGTTCGGGACCGCGCCGGGCATGTTGGCGACGCAGTAGAAGACCGATCCGTGGACCTGGAAGGTCGGCTCGGCGTGGGTGGTCGGGTGCGAGTCCTCGAAGCAGCCACCCTGGTCGATCGCAATGTCGACAAGAACACTTCCGGGCTTCATCTTGGCGACGAGCTCGTTGGTGACCAGCTTCGGGGCCTTGGCTCCGGGGATCAGCACGGCGCCGATGACGAGGTCGGCCTCGACGACGGCCTTCTCCAGCTCGAAGGCGTTGGAGACGACGGTCTGCACCTTGGTGCCGAAGATCTTGTCGGCCTCGCGCAGCTTGTTGATGTCGCGGTCGAGCAGCGTGACGTGGAAGCCGAGGCCCACGGCGATCTGCGTGGCGTTCCAGCCGGAGACACCGCCGCCGATGACGACGGCACGGCCGGCGTGGGTGCCGGGGACGCCGCCGGGGAGCACGCCGCGGCCGCCGACCGAGCGCATCAGGTGGTACGCGCCGACCTGCGGGGCGAGACGGCCCGCGACCTCGGACATCGGGGCGAGCAGCGGGAGCGCGCGGCCCACGGTCTCGACCGTCTCGTAGGCGATGGCGGTGGTGCCGGAGGCCAGCAGCGCGTCGGTGCACGCGCGGGAGGCGGCGAGGTGCAGGTAGGTGAAGAGGGTCTGGTCCTTGCGGAGGCGGTGGTACTCCTCGGCGACCGGCTCCTTGACCTTGAGCAGCAGGTCGGCGGTGGCCCAGACCTCGTCGGCGGTGCCCAGGATCTGCGCGCCGGCGGCGACGTACTCCTGGTCCGGGATGGACGAGCCGACGCCGGCGTCCTTCTCGATGACGACCTGGTGGCCGTGGCGGGCGAGCTCATGCACTCCGGCGGGGGTGATCGCCACCCGGAACTCGTTGTTCTTGACTTCGCGGGGGATGCCGACCTTCACGTCGATCACGGTCCTTGGCTCGGAGGGTGATCCGGGCACGACAGGACAGACCCGGATATATACAGCTTAAATGGAGACGCCACGAACGAGCGCGGCAGAGCCAGTCTAATGAAGGACTTCGCGCTGTCTAGCCTTACAAAGCATTAACTTTCTGTCGAAGCACTGCGGATTTCGTAGGCAGAGCCCTCCTCGCCCAACAATCTGTCGGCGGCGGCCCGGTGCAGCCGGGCCGCCGCCGGGTCGCCGAGCCGGTCCAGGGTGTCGGCCAGCCGGAGCTGGAGTGCCGCCTGAAGCCGCACGTCATCGGCGCGACGGGCCAGCTCGGCCGCCTCCCGGCAGGTGTGCAGCGCCTCCTGCGGCCGCCCCGCGTACTCCTGCACCCGGGCCGCCTCGCTGAGCGCCCGCGCCTGGGCCGCCAGGTCGCCGAGCCTGCGGTGGCCGGCCGCGGCGGCCCGCCAGTTCCGCAGGGCCTCGCCGTACCGCCCGGCGTAGCTGTGGACGGCGCCGAGCCGTCCGTAGAGGCGTGCCTCGTCCGCCCGCTCCCCTTGGGTGAGCCGCTGGGCGAGCGCCCGGCCGTACCAGTCGGAGGCCCGGTGGTAGTCGCCGAGCTCGGCGTACGTACTGCCTACGGATTCCATCGCGCGGCCCGTCGCGTACAGGTCGCCGGCGGCCCTTCCGGCGTCCAGCGCGGCCCGGTAGCGGGTCAGGGCGTCGCGGGGGCGGCCGGTGCGGGCGTCCAGGTCGGCGAGGTTCAGCAGGGCCGCCGCCTGTTCGCGCGGCAGCTCGCGGCGTTCGGCCACGTCCAGGACCAGGCCGTGCAGCCCGTACAGCTCGGGGGCGGCGGCCTCGGTGCCCCGGTGCGCGGCCAGCGCCCGCACCAGGGCGGCGACGAGGCGGCGGGCCAGGGTGTCGAGCTCGCCGTCGGCCACGGCGAGCCGGGCGGAGGCGAGCAGGGCGGGCTGCCGCAGCAGCAGCCAGACACCGGCCTCCTCGGCGCTGGGGAAGCGCAGGGAGCGGGGCAGCCCGGCGAGCTTGCGGTGGGCGGTGGTCCCCTCCGCCTCGGTGACCGCCCGGCAGGCCTGGAGCCTGCGCACGGTCCGCTCCAGCATCCGGGCGCGGGCGAGCTGGATCTCGGCCGGGCGGTCCCGGTCCTCCAGGAGGGCCCGCAGCATCGGGGCGAGGCAGCCGGGGATGCCGTACTGGGGGTGGGCGGCGCCGTCCGTCCGCAACAGCCCGAGCTTCACGAAGTCGTCCAGCGTCTGCTCGGCCGCCGAGACCGAGCAGCCGGCCAGCGCGGAGGCCGTGTGGGCGTCGGCGAGTCCGGCGGGGGCGAGGGCGAGGAAGCGCAGTATCCGGGCGGCGGCCTCCGGCAGGGAGTCGTGGACGAGGCGGAAGGCGCGGGCCAGCGGGCGGGCGCCGGTGGGCTGCTGGTCGCCGGTGTCGGGGAGGTCGTGGAGCTGCTTGGTGACGTCGGCGACGGAGGCCATGGGGTGGGCGGCGAGCCAGCCGCCGATCAGGGCGAGCGCGGCGGGCTGCCCCCCGCACTCCTCGGCCAGGCTCTCGGCGGTGCGCGGGTCGACGGTGATGCGGACCTGGCCGATGGCGCGGGCGAGCAGATGCACGGCCGCGCCCGCCTCCAGGCCGCCGAGGGTGCAGGGCCGGACGTCCGGGATGCCGGTCAGCGGGCCGGTGGCGACGGCGACGACCAGGCAGTCCGGGTTCTCCGGGAGCAGCGGGTCGACCTGTTCGGCGTCGGCCGCGTCGTCGAGGAGCAGGACGAGCCGGCGTACGGCGAGGGCCTCGCGGACCATCTCGGAGAGCTCGTCCTGATCCGCGCCGGGCGGGACGGGGAGCCCGAGCAGGTCCAGGATCTCGGCGGCGGTGCGTTCGGTGGGGACGCGCTCGCCGCCGGGTTCGGTGAGCCCGACCCGGAGCACCCCGTCGGGGTAGTCGCCGGAGCCCGTACCGGGAACGGCCCAGGGCAGGGCGCCCGTTCCGGTTCCGGGTCCGGACGCGTCGGCCGGGGCGGTGCCCGTACCGGTGAGGGATCCCGCGAGCTCGGCGGCCAGCGCGCTGCGGCCGGAGCCGGGGCGGCCCGCGATGAGGAGGACCCGGGCGCGGGGGGTCTTGCGGCCGGCCAGGGTGTCCAGGCCGGCGCGTTCGATGTCCGCCCGCAGGGCCTTCAACTCGCGTTCCCGGCCGAAGAATCGGGGCGGGGCGGCGCCGGACGGCTCCTCGGTCCCCGCAGCCTCCGCCGGGCCGCTGGTGTCCACCGCCTGATCGGTCACGGGCCACGCTCCACTTCGCTGCACGCGGTGCCCGCCGGAACTCCGGTCGGGGCCTTTCGAGCGTAGTTCAGCGGTGGTGTGGATCACTGCGGAGCGGGGCGGAGCCCGGGACAACTTCCCCCGATCGGATCAGCATTTCTTACGATCATCGGACCAAGGGGAGGCAGTAAGGCGGCAGACAGTCCGTCAGGCCTCGAACGGGCGGGCCGGCCAGGGCGCCTCGGCGGGCCGCAGCGAGTCGACGCCGTCGCCCGCGAGGACCGCGGTGAGCGCGAGCGCCCCGACGGCCAGGCAGTTGTTGTGCAGGTCCCCCGCGATCACCGAACGCACCAGCTCGGGCAGCGGGATACGGGCCTGCTCCATGTCGGCCTCCTCCTCGGAGACCGCGAACCGCTCGCCCTCCACGTCGGAGAGGCCGCGCGCGAGGAAGATCCGTACGGCCTCGTCGCAGCCGCCGGGCGTGGTGTAGACGTCGGTCAGCACCCGCCAGTCCTCGGCCTTGACGTGCGCCTCCTCGTACAGCTCGCGCTGGGCGGCGTGCAGCGGGTTCTCGCCGGGCACGTCGAGCAGTCCGGCCGGGATCTCCCAGAGCCGCTGGCGGACCGGGTGGCGGTACTGGCGTACGACGATGACCTGGTCGTCCTCGTCGACCGCGAGGATCGCGACCGAGCCGGGGTGGACCTGGTAGTCACGGCCGTGCACGGAGCCGTCGGGCATGACCACCTGGTCGGTGCGGACGCTGGTCTTGTTGCCGGTGAAGGGGGTGGTGGTCGCGGTGACCTGCCACTCCTCGGGCGTGTCCTGGATACCCACTGCGTCCTCCCACGTGCCACGTACCCAAACGAGAAACCGGGGCACGCATCCGCGAAGGATCCGTACCCCGGTCAACCGTAATGCCTCGGAACTACTCGCCCGCGCCGACCTTGCGCGTGACGGCTGCCTTCACCAGGCCGGCGAAGAGCGGGTGCGGGCGGGTCGGGCGGGAGCGGAGCTCGGGGTGGGCCTGGGTGGCGACGAGGTAGGGGTGGACCTCGCGCGGGTACTCGACGTACTCGACGAGCTTGTTGTCCGGGGAGGTGCCGGAGAAGACCAGCCCGGCCTTCTTCTCCAGCTCACCGCGGTAGGCGTTGTTGACCTCGTAGCGGTGGCGGTGACGCTCCTCGACGTACGGCTCGCCCGCGTACGCCTCGCGCACCAGGGAGCCCTCGGCGAGCTTGGCCGGGTAGAGGCCCAGCCGCATCGTGCCGCCCAGGTCGCCCGCGCCCTCGACATAGGCGAGCTGCTCCTCCATGGTCGAGATGACCGGGTGGGAGGTGGCGGCGTCGAACTCGGTGGAGTTCGCGTCGGGGATCTCGGCCAGCGAACGGGCCGCCTCGATCACGATGCACTGAAGCCCCAGGCACAGGCCCAGCAGCGGGACCTTGTTCTCGCGGGCGTAGCGGATGGCGCCGACCTTGCCGTCGACCCCGCGCTCGCCGAAGCCCCCGGGGATGAGGATGCCGTCGACGTCGCCGAGGTGCTCGGCCGCGCCGGCGGCGGTGCGGCAGTCGTCGGAGGTGACCCACTTGACCTTCACGCGGGCCTTGTTGGCGAAGCCGCCGGCCCGGATGGCCTCGGTGACCGAGAGGTAGGCGTCGGGCAGGTCGATGTACTTGCCGACCAGGGCGACGGT
>NZ_JBHXOX010000036.1:0-70578 GCF_042718795.1 Streptomyces cyaneofuscatus | reverse complement strand
CTGGGAACGCCGAGCCGACATCCACGAAGCCTTCCTCAAACTCGCCTGCTGCCTCATCACCCACCGACAGATCAACTCATTGTGTTAGCCGCTGTTAGTCGCCAGCTCGGAGACGCAGAGACGGACATCTTCGATCCGTTCACCACGGCCCCACCCGGCCAGGGTGGCGGTGGCGAATCCCGCGCCTGTTGGATGGATTTTGGGGTGGCCTTGAAGAAGCATTGGTCCGTTTCGATCATGGTCGTCCTCATGACTCGGCGTCCAGGAGGTGAGCGGGCCTGCAGCCGTGGCGGGAAGCTGCACCCCGGGAGGCTCCTGGCGGGCGCGCAGGGCGGGGCCGTCGGACGAGCAGCAGCCGGGAGCCGGCCGCCTCGATCTGCCGACGGCGCTCAGCGGCTATCGCCCTCGGGCCAAGGTGGGAAGCGGCCGGGGCGAGTACGCCGTAGACGTCCGGCAGTGCCAACACGTCGAGCAGACCGGTGAAGGCCGACGAGCGGGGGTCGGCACTCGCCTCGCGATCCGTGAAGACGCCGGATAGCTCCAGCTCGTGCCTACGGCAGTACTCGGCGAGCGAGGCGGCCAGCGCTCCTTGCCGGGCTTCGGAGACCCGCACCAGCCGCAGGAATCCGTAGACGACAGGCCCGCTGACCATGCGATGTTCCGTGAGAGGTTCCATGCTGGGGACCGTCCAAGGAGTCGGCAGGTGGTGACGCTCCTGAGCATGGCGGCCCCTGAACTCCTCGCCAATCACCCGTCGTTCTACTTCCGTTCCACTTCCGTCCCGCCGTACCCGGGCATCTGCTTCGATGACGGTGGAAGGGAGCAAGGCGTGGCAACCGTGCACCACTGGACCGGCCTGGAGGCGAGGGCTCTGCGTCCATCTTGACGGAGTCCCCGTGAAGACGACGGAGAACCTCGACACTGACCTGCTGCTACGTACGTGCCTCGCCCGTTCCTCCCGGATGGCCACCGTGATTGGCCGGTCCACTACCCGGGCGCGAGGCCAACTGAGACCAAAACTGAGACCGCCAACGTCGAAGGCCCCCACTGCACGCAGTGGGGGCCTTCGACGTATTGCCCGGTGAGAGCAATGGCGGAGGATACGAGATTCGAACTCGTGAGGGGTTGCCCCCAACACGCTTTCCAAGCGTGCGCCCTAGGCCACTAGGCGAATCCTCCGCCGCAAACAATACAAGACGTTGGAGGGTGCTCGCGAACACGTTCCCCGGAGATCGTTCGGAGGGGGGTGCAGGTCGGGCGGCGGGGTGGCCGGGTGGACGGGTGGGTGGACCGGACGGGGTGGGGATCCGCTAAGGTGGGCGTCAGCCCCTCACGTGGCGCTATCTGACTGAACTCCCCCAGGGCCGGAAGGCAGCAAGGGTAGGTTGGCTCTGGCGGGTGCGTGGGGGGCCCTTTGCGTTCCGGGGGGCGTGGGGTTCGCCTGGGACGGAGTCCCGGCCGGAGGTCCGGTGCGGGCCGTGTGGGGTTGGTTGTCAGTCCGCCCCGATAACCTCGTAGATGTGTCGTCCCTTGCGCTGTACCGCCGCTACCGCCCCGAGTCGTTCGCCGAGGTCATCGGTCAGGAGCATGTCACTGACCCGCTCCAGCAGGCCCTGCGGAACAACCGGGTCAATCACGCGTACCTGTTCAGCGGGCCGCGTGGCTGTGGAAAGACGACCAGTGCGCGCATCCTCGCCCGCTGCCTGAACTGCGAGCAGGGGCCTACGCCGACCCCGTGCGGGGAGTGCCAGTCGTGCCAGGACCTCGCGCGCAACGGGCCGGGGTCCATCGATGTCATCGAGATCGACGCCGCCTCGCACGGTGGTGTGGACGACGCCCGTGATCTGCGCGAGAAGGCGTTCTTCGGCCCCGCCTCCAGTCGTTACAAGATCTACATCATCGACGAGGCCCACATGGTCACCCCGGCCGGGTTCAACGCCCTGCTGAAGGTGGTCGAGGAGCCGCCGGAGCACCTCAAGTTCATCTTCGCGACCACCGAGCCCGAGAAGGTCATCGGGACGATTCGGTCGCGTACGCACCACTATCCGTTCCGGCTGGTGCCCCCGGGGACCCTGCGCAGTTATCTCGCCGATGTCTGTGGGAGGGAGAACAGCGCCGTCGCGGACGGTGTCCTGCCCCTCGTCGTGCGGGCCGGCGCCGGGTCCGTGCGTGACTCCATGTCCGTCATGGACCAGTTGCTGGCCGGCGCGGGCGACGACGGTGTGACCTACGCCATGGCCACCTCGCTCCTCGGGTACACGGACGGCTCGCTCCTCGACTCGATCATCGACGCCTTCGCCGCCGGTGACGGGGCCGCCGCCTTCGAGGTCGTGGACCGGGTCATCGAGGGCGGCAACGACCCGCGTCGGTTCGTGGCCGATCTGCTGGAGCGGCTGCGCGATCTGGTGATCCTCGCCGCCGTGCCCGACGCGGGGGAGAAGGGGCTCATCGACGCCCCCGCCGATGTCGTCGAGCGCATGCAGGCCCAGGCCTCCGTCTTCGGCGCCGCCGAGCTCAGCCGCGCCGCCGACCTGGTCAACGACGGGCTCACCGAGATGCGTGGTGCCACCTCGCCGCGCCTCCAGGTGGAGCTGATCTGCGCCCGGGTCCTGCTCCCCGCCGCCTTCGACGACGAGCGGTCGATGCAGGCCCGGCTCGACCGGCTGGAGCGGGGTGCGTCCGCCGCCGCTGCCGGCTCGTTCGCGGTCGCGCCCGCCGCCGCTGTGCCCATGGGGTACGTCCCCGGGCCCGAGGTCCATGCCCCGCAAGGCCACGTCCCGCAGGGGCACGTTTCCCAGGCCGCACCCGTGGCCCCCGCCGGTCCGGACGCCGCCCGTGCCGCCGTACGGGGCGAGGCGCCGGCCCCCGCGCCCGCCGCCGAGCCCGTTGCCGCGCCGCCCGCCGCCGCCCCGCAGCCCCCCGCCGAAGCCCCCGCCCAGCGGCCCGGGTCCTGGCCCACCGCCGCTGGGGGTGAGCAGGCCCGGCGCCCCGGCGGCTGGCCCACCGCGTCCGCCCCCGGCAGCGGCCCCGCCACCCCGCCCCCCGCCGCACCCGCACCGGCCCCCGCCGGCCCTGCGGCCCCCTCCGCCCCGGCCGCCCCGGCAGCGGGCGGACAAGGCATGGCCCAAGGCGCCGGCCAGGTCCGGAACATGTGGCCCGACATCCTGGAGGCGGTCAAGAACAAGCGCCGCTTCACCTGGATCCTGCTCAGCCAGAACGCCCAGGTCACCGGGTTCGACGGGACCACCCTCCAGATCGGCTTCATCAACGCGGGCGCCCGCGACAACTTCGCCAGCAGCGGCAGCGAGGAAGTCCTCAAGCAGGCACTCGCCGAGCGGTTCAACGCCCAGTGGCGGGTCGAGGCGGTCGTCGACACCTCCGGCGGCGGCGCGGCCCCCCTGCCCCCCGTCGGCGGACGCCCGGCCCCGCAGTACACGCCCGCCCCGACGCCCTCACCCTCCGCCCCGACCCCGACGGCGTACGAAGGCACCCCGGCGCACGCCCCCCAGCAGCACCATCAGCAGCAGTCCCGGCCGACCACCTCCCCGTCCTCCGCCGCGCAGCAGCAGTCGCAGCAGCAGTCGCAGCAGTCTCACCAGACCTCCCACAATCCCAGCCCCGCTGCTCCCCCCGCCCCTGAGCCTTCCCACGGCGGGTACGCCGTCGCCCCCGAGGACGACTTCGCGGAGGCCGACGACCCGGATCTCGTCGACTCCGCCCTCTCCGGCCACGAGCTGATCGTCCGCGAGCTGGGCGCCACCGTGGTGGAGGAGTTCAACAACGAGCAGTGAGGCCGACGAGCAGCCAGGCCGACGAGCAGCCAAGCCCGACAAGCAGCCAAGCAGCCAAGCAGCCAAGCCCGACAAGCAGCCCCAGGCGACCGGGGGCGAGGCCGCGCGCCATGAGGCGACGGCCCCGTCTCCCCGCACCGGTACCAGCCGTCCACGGACCGGCGGCCGTCCGGGCCCGCCGCCCCCGGCGGCTAGGCTGCACCCCGTGAAGGTCCTCGTCATCGGCGGCGGCGCCCGCGAACACGCCCTGTGCCGCTCTCTGTCCCTCGACCCCGATGTCACCGCTCTGTACTGCGCCCCCGGCAACGCCGGCATCGCAGAGGTGGCCGAACTGCACCCGGTCGACGCCCTCGACGGTGACGCCGTCGCGCGCCTCGCGACCGAGCTGGGCGCCGGGCTGGTGGTCGTCGGCCCGGAGGCGCCGCTCGTCGCCGGGGTCGCCGACGCCGTGCGTGCGGTCGGCATCCCCTGCTTCGGCCCCTCCGGCGAAGCCGCCCAGCTCGAAGGCTCCAAGGCGTTCGCCAAGGACGTCATGGCCGGGGCCGGGGTCCCCACCGCCCGCAGCTACGTCTGCACCACCCCCGCGGAGATCGACGAGGCCCTCGACGCCTTCGGCGCCCCGTACGTCGTCAAGGACGACGGTCTCGCGGCGGGCAAGGGCGTCGTCGTCACCGACGACCTCGCCGCCGCCCGCGACCACGCCCTGTCCTGCGACCGCGTGGTCATCGAGGAGTTCCTCGACGGCCCCGAGGTCAGCCTCTTCGCCATCACCGACGGCACCACCGTGCTGCCGCTCCAGCCCGCCCAGGACTTCAAGCGCGCGCTCGACGGCGACGCGGGCCCGAACACCGGCGGCATGGGCGCCTACTCCCCGCTCCCGTGGGCCGATCCCAAGCTGGTCGACGAGGTCCTCGAAACCGTCCTCCAGCCGACCGTCGACGAGCTCCGCCGCCGCGGCACGCCCTTCTCCGGGCTGCTCTACGCCGGCCTCGCGATCACCTCGCGCGGCGTGCGGGTCATCGAGTTCAACGCCCGCTTCGGCGACCCCGAGACCCAGGTCGTCCTGGCCCGGCTCCGTACGCCGCTGGCCGGGGTCCTCCTCGCCTCCGCCAACGGCACCCTGGACGTCCTCGCGCCGCTCACGTGGCGCGACGACGCGGCCGTCACCGTCGTGATCGCCTCGCACAACTACCCGGACACCCCGCGCACCGGCGACCCGATCGACGGGCTCGCGGAGGTCGCGGCGCAGGATGCGCCCGACGCGTACGTCCTGCACGCCGGGACCCGTACGGAAGGCGGCTCCGTCGTCAGCGCGGGCGGCCGGGTCCTCTCGGTGACCGCGACCGGCAGGGACCTCGCCGCGGCCCGTGAGCGCGCCTACACCGCGCTCGGCCGCATCCGCCTCGACGGCTCCCAGCACCGGACGGACATCGCCCTGAAGGCCGCCGGAGCCCCCGGAGCCCCCGGAGCCGCCGGAGGCTGATCCTCCGCTCCACCCACTCCACCCGCTCCACCTGCTCCACCCGGCCCCTCCCGCCGCCCCCGAACGCCACCGGCGTACGCGGGGCAGGCGCGAGGGGCCGTCCCGTGCGGGCACAGGAGGCGCAGCTCTGCCCTACGGACGCGGACACGTCAGCAGCTTTGCCCAAAGCCATTCCATCGGGTGACGACTGGGCCAGACGGATGACGGCCGCCAAACCCCCAACTAGGGTGCGGCGCAGGCGTTCCGGCACTTGGCCCACCGGCATTGCGATGTCGGTGACGGGTGCCACAGTGGGGGAGTGAGCAACCGTCGCGGGGCAGAGGGGGTGACATCCGGCCGTGTCCGGTATCGACGTGGGTGAGGAGCTGGGTGCGCGGGCCGCACAGGCCCGAGCGCTCGCCCTGCTGCGGATCCGCAGCAGGGCACTGGCCGTGGTGATCACGCCCGCGGCCGTGGCCGTCGTGCTGTTCGCCGCGGGCGCCCAAGGGCACCTCGGCGGGCCCGTCTGGGACGGCGTTCGCTGGGCTGTGCTCGCGGTCGCCGTGGTGGTGCTGCTGGTGGCCGCCGCCGTCGCGGTGTCCGTCGCGCGGGCGCGGCCCGCCGTGAGTCCCACCGTCCCCGTGGCGGAGGAAGGGGCCCCCGATCTCTACCGGCTGGTCCGGGACCTGGCCGACCGGCTCGGCGTCCCCGCGCCCTCGGCCATAGCGCTCACCCCGGACTGCGACAGCTGGCTGGAGGACCGCACCCACCGCAGCAACCGCACCCACCGCACCACCGGCACCACCGGCACCACCCGCACCCACCACAGCAGCAGCGGAGAAGCCGCACCCGAAGCCAAGAACGCGGCCCCCGTCCTCGTCATCGGCTCCCCCTTCCTCTGGTGGATGCGTGTCGCCGAGCTCCGCGCCGTCCTCGCCCCCGTCGTGGCGGGCACCGACTCGTCCGCGCACCCCGACATAGCCGCCGCCCGGCGCTTCGTCCGCGGCCTCGACGCCGCGGTGGCCGACGGAGCCGCCCCGGGCCGCGGAGCGCTGCGCGGGGCCCCGGCCGCCTTCACCGGCTGGGTCGCCCGGCTGCTGCTGCGCGCCTGCCGGGAGCACGCCGCCGAGATGGAGCGGTGCGTGGCGGCCACGGCCTCGATGCGCGCCCAGGGCGTCGACTACGCGCTCCGCATCGCCGCCCAGGAGCAGGTCGGCCTCGCCTACGCGGGCTGGGACCGGCTGCTGACCCGGGTCGCGCTGCCCGCCTGGCGGATGGGCCGCTGGCCCTCCCGGCTGGACGCCGGTGTGGTCTCCGCCCTCACCGAGCTCTCCCGCCGGGACCGGCTGGCCGACGGCTTCACCTCGCGCCTCGGCGAGCGCCCCGCCTGCGACCTGCTGGAGGAGCCCGGCATCGCCGACGAGGCCACCTCCCTGCTCGCCGCCCGCCTCTTCCACGGCGGCCCGGCGGAGAGCGGCCCGGACTGGGCGCCGGTGGACTGGCAGCAGTATCCGGACGAGGTCGTCGACCGGAAGTGGCGTACGGAGGCGGCCCGGCTGCACCGGGTGCTCGACGCCATGGGCGTACCCCCGGCCACCGTGACCGATCCCGCGGTGCCCACCCTGGCCCGCGTCATGGAGCACCTGGCCGGTCCCGGCGGCCCCGGTGGGCCCGGGGAAGAGCTCGCGGCGGGCATCGGGGCGGCGGTCGCCCGCGACGACGCCCAGGCCCCGGCGCCCGGTCCGGCCCAGCAGACGGCTTCCGCCGCCGGCGCCGACCCCCTCGACCTCTGGGGCCCCGACCCGCTCCCCCTCTTCCCGCTCCAGCCGCCGCGTACGGGCACGGAGCTGCTCGCCGACCATGTCGCCGCGATGGTCTGCTGCGCGGCCGTGGACACCGCCGGCGCGGCCCCCGGCCTCGACTGGCTGGACGGCCCCGCGCTGCTCGTCGACGGCGAGCGCCGGGCGGACCTCGCGGTGCCGGTCCTCAGCCTGGTCGAGGACGGCGACCCGGATCCGCTGCGGTCCTGGCTGGCCGAGGTGGGCGTCCGCTCCGACAAACCGGTGCGGCTGGTGTGACCCCTGAAGCCAGAACGCGCACGGGCCGGAAGGGATGGTTCCGTTCACGTCAATTAGCGACGAAGGGTGACGGAGTGCGTGCGTTATGTGATGTGCTGGGGATCGGCGCTGGCATCGTGCGCGCCGGAGTTGTCCGGGGGACCTGAGGGAGGGGCGCGGCATGGGGGCGGAGCAGATTCGCCGGTGGGAGTCGGGCGCCCTCGCGCACGCGGTGAGCGACCCCTTCGGCCAGGGCCCACTGCCCTGGCTGCGCGGCAGTGAGAACTACTTCGACGACACCGGCCAGGTCGTCCCCTGGTACGCCGACCTCGGTCGCTCCACCGGCGGCGGCACCCGCCCCGCCGACGACGTGCACCGCCAGATCAAGGGCTTCGTCTCGCCCGGAGCGGCCGCCCCCGGCGAGGCCGTCGACTTCCACATCACCGTGGACCCGCCCCAGCAGTTCTCCGTGGACGTCTACCGGATCGGTCATTACGGCGGCGACGGCGCGGCCAAGATCACCACGAGCCCGCGCCTCTCCGGCATCGTCCAGCCGCCGCCGCTGGCCGCCGACCGGACCGTCTCCTGCCACCACTGGTGGATGTCCTGGCGGCTCCAGATCCCCAGCTACTGGTCGGTCGGCGCGTACGTGGCCGTCCTGACGACCGCCGACGGGTACCGCTCGCACATCCCGTTCACCGTCCGCCACGACCACCCCGCCGACCTGCTGCTCCTGCTCCCGGACATCACCTGGCAGGCGTACAACCTCTATCCGGAGGACGGCCGGACCGGCGCCAGCCTCTATCACGCGTGGGACGAGCGGGGGCGGCTCCTCGGCGAGGAGGACGCCGCCGTCACGATCTCCTTCGACCGCCCGTACGCCGGGGCCGGCCTGCCGCTGCACGTGGGGCACGCGTACGACTTCATCCGCTGGGCCGAGAGATACGGCTACGACCTCGCCTACGCCGACGCCCGCGACCTGCACGCGGGCCGCATCGACCCCAGCCGCTACCGGGGCCTGGTCTTCCCAGGCCACGACGAGTACTGGTCCACGCCCATGCGCCGCGCCGCCGAGCGCGCCCGCGACTGCGGCACCTCGCTCGTCTTCCTCTCCGCCAACACCATGTACTGGCAGGTGGGCCTCGCCCCCTCCGCCTCCGGCATCCCCGACCGCCTGCTGACCTGCCGCAAGCGCCGGGGCCCGGGGAAGTCCGCGCTCTGGCGCGAGGTGGACCGGCCCGAGCAGCAGCTCCTCGGCATCCAGTACGCGGGCCGGGTCCCCGAGGCCGGCCCGCTGGTCGTGCGCAACGCCGAGCACTGGCTCTGGGACGCCACGGGCGCGGCCGACGGCGACGAGATCCCGGGCCTGGTCGCCGGTGAGGCCGACCGCTACTTCCCGCGTACGAGCCTGCCCGAGCACGACAACCGGATCCTGCTCGCCCACTCCCCGTACCAGGACTCCGAGGGCGCCACCCGCCACCAGGAGACCTCGCTCTACCAGGCCCCCTCCGGCGCGCTGGTCTTCGCCTCCGGCACCTTCGCCTGGTCCCCGGCCCTGGACCGCCCGGGCCACACCGACGGCCGGATCCAACGGGCGACGGCGAACCTCCTCGACCGGATCTGCAAGCGCGACTGACCGGATCTGCGAGCGGGACTGACGGTTGCCGGGCGTGTTCACCGACCCGCTCCCGCCGCCGCCTCGCGGATACGGGACAATCGGAACCGCTCCTGGATCAATCTACGCGGAGGCACCGTGTCCGGTTTTGTAGAAAAGCCCGAGCCCGTACAGGTTCCGGGCCTCACCCACCTGCACACCGGCAAGGTCCGTGACCTGTACCGGAACGAGGCGGGCGACCTCGTGATGGTCGCCAGCGACCGTATCTCCGCGTACGACTGGGTCCTGCCGACCGAGATCCCCGACAAGGGCCGGGTCCTCACCAAGCTCTCGCTCTGGTGGTTCGACCAGCTCGCCGACCTGGTGCCCAACCACGTCCTCTCCACCGAGCTGCCGACCGGCGCCCCGGCGGACTGGGAGGGCCGCACTCTCATCTGCACGTCCCTGCGCATGGTTCAGGTCGAGTGCGTGGCCCGCGGCTATCTCACCGGCTCCGGGCTCACCGAGTACAACGCCTCCCGTACGGTGTGCGGCATCGGCCTTCCCGAGGGGCTGGTCAACGGCTCCGAGCTGCCCGGGCCGATCTTCACCCCGGCCACGAAGGCGGCCGTCGGCGACCACGACGAGAACGTCAGCTACGAGGAGATCGCCCGCGAGGTCGGTGTGGAGACCGCCGCCGAGCTGCGGCGGACGACGCTCGACGTCTACCGCCGGGCCCGGGACATCGCCCACCAGCGCGGGATCATCCTGGCCGACACCAAGTTCGAGTTCGGATTCGAGAGGCCCGACGAGGGCGGCGACGGGACCGAGCGGCTGATCATCGCCGACGAGGTGCTGACGCCCGACTCCTCGCGCTTCTGGCCCGCCGCCACCTGGAAGCCGGGGAGCGCGCAGCCGTCCTACGACAAGCAGTTCGTCCGGGACTGGCTGACCTCGCCGGCCTCCGGCTGGGACCGCGCGAGCGAGCAGCCGCCGCCGGCGCTGCCGCAGGAGATCGTGGACGCGACCCGCGCCAAGTACATCGAGGCGTACGAGGTCCTGACCGGCTCCAACTGGTCGTAGGGAACACGGAGAAGGCCCCGGTCCGTCTGGACCGGGGCCTTCTGCCTACCTTGAGCGGACGACCAGGTTCGAACTGGCGACCTCAACCTTGGCAAGGTTGCGCTCTACCAACTGAGCTACGTCCGCGTTGCGCCGAAGCGCGATGCTCACTATACCCAACCCCGCTCGCGCGCGAGACGCACCGCCGTGTGCCGGTTCTCCGCACCGATCTTGGAGGCAGCCGAGGAGAGGTAGTTGCGGACCGTCCCCTGCGAGAGCGAGGCCCGCTCCGCGATCTCCGCGACCGGCGCCCCGTCCGCCGCCAGTTCGAGCACCTCGGCCTCCCGGGCGGTCAGCGGGGAGTCCCCGGCGGAGATCGCGTCGGCCGCCAACTCCGGGTCGACATAGCGGTTTCCGGCGTGGACGGTACGGATGATCTCGGCGAGCCGGCGGGCGCTGACGGTCTTCGGCACGAACCCGCGTACGCCGGCGGCCAGCGCCCGCTTCAGATGGCCCGGGCGGCCGTGGCTGGTCACGATCATGGTGCGGCAGCCGGGCAGTTCACTGCGGAGCGATGTGGCGACCTTCACACCGTCCGCGCCCGGCATCTGGAGGTCGAGGACGGCGACATCGGGCCGGTGCGCGAGGGCCATCGCGAGCGCCTCGGGTCCGCTTGCCGCCTCCGCGACCACCACCAGGTCCTCCTCCAGGGCGAGCAGCGCGGCCAGCGCGCCCCGGATCAGGTGCTCGTCGTCGGCGAGCAGCACCCGCAGGGGTCGGCTTCCACGGCTTTCGGGGCCTTCAGGGCCTTCGGATCCTTCGGTGGTCATGTTCCCCTCGGTGGTCATCGTTCGTCCGGAGAAGTGGAGCGTTCGTCCGGAGAAATGGAGCGTTCGTCCGGAGAAGTGGAGCGTTCGTCCGGGGAGGCGGAGCGTTCGTCCGGAGAGGCGGCGTCGGAACGGTTACGGGGGGCCGTCAGCGGGACCGTCGCCGTGACCCGGAACAGGCCGTCCCCGACCGCCCCGGCCTCCAGCGACCCGCCCAGCGCCGCGAGCCGCTCCCGCAGCCCGGCCAGACCCGAGCCGCCCTCACCCGGAGGGGCCGCCCCCGCCCCGTCGTTCTCGACCTCCAGCACCACCGCACCCCCCACCGTCCGGAGCCGGATCACGCACACCCGAGGGTCGCCGTGGCGCAGCACGTTGGTCGCCGCCTCACGGACCACCCAGCCGAGGGCCGCCTGGACGGCCGGGGGCGCCCCGACCCCCGCCGGGCCGTCGGCGCCCTCGACGGTGCAGGCGATCCCGGCGGCCTCCAGCACGCCCTTGGCGCCGAGCAGTTCGGTGGGCAGGTCGGCCTCGCGGTAGCCCCGTACGACATCACGTACCTCCTGCTGGGAGGCGCGGGCGATCCGCTGCACCTCGACCATCTGGTCCACGGCCGTCGCGTTCCCGCGCTGGGCCAGCTCCACGGCCAGCTCGCTCTTCAGCGCGATCACGGCGAGGTTCCGGCCCAGCACGTCGTGCATGTCCCGGCCGAACCGCAGCCGCTCCTCCGCCACCGCCAGCCGCGCCTGCATGTCCCGCGCCTCCTCCGCCTGCCACATCACGGACAGGCTCCAGGCGCTCGGCCGGGTCGAGATGAGCACCAGCACGGTGCCGACGAGCAGCGAGACGGCCGACCCGAACAGCGTGCGGCCGGGCACCCCGACGGCCCCCAGCAGCCCCACCACCGCCACCCCGCAGCCCGCGCAGCGGAGCAGGTACGTCCGGGCCGGGACGAGGAGCACGTACGGCGTCGCGAACGCCAGGGGCAGGTCCAGCACCAGCAGGCTCAGCCCCGCGTCCTCGACCCCGCCCACCGCCGCGAGGGCCACCAGCAGGCCGGTCAGCACCGCCAGCAGCACCGCGGGAAGCCGCAGCCGCCGCAGCGGGAACGGCTCCACGCCCCGGTAGTGGGCGAAGGCGGGGTCCACGTTCCGGTTGCTCAGCACGCACTGGGCGGCGTTCACCGCGACGAACGCCGCCGCCAGGGATACCGGCAGCGGGCCCTGGCCGAAGGCCTTGCCGAGCGGGAGCAGGCCCCAGGTGACGAGGAAGACCCAGGGGAGCGCGCAGAGCGTGAGGCGGGTGTAGAGGTCGATGCGCTGGAGCTTGGTCCGCTCGTTCCAGCCGCGCCGCAAGCCCCGTACTCGACCGATCACCTCGTCCAGCCCCTTCATCCTGTCGCCGCCATGAACCGCCCTGCTCAGCCTCGCGGGTCCCAGCGGACCCACCGCCCTGAACCGCCCTGCTCAGCCCCGCGGGTCCCAGCGGACCCACCGCCCTGAACCGCCCTGCTCAGCCCCGCGGGTCCCAGCGGAACCACCGCTGCACAGCAAACACCGCGAACGCGGTCCAGGCCAGCGCCGCCACCCCGGCCGTGAGCAGGTCGCCGCCCTCCACACCGCCGAGCCAGCCGTGCCGGATGAGGGTCATCACGCCGGTCAGCGGCAGCAGCTCGAACACCGAGGCCAGGCCGTCCGGGAAGATGTCCAGCGGGACGAAGATCCCGGAGGCGAAGAGCGAGACGAAGAACAGCGGCAACGTGGTGAGCTGCGAGGTCTGGACCGTCCGGGTCACCGCGGAGGTCGCGGCCGCCAGGCCGGACATCATCACGAGGCCCACCAGCAGCCCCGCCAGGAACAGCTCGGGCCGCTTCGGCGCGCTCAGGTCGAAGGCGACCGCGCCGGCCGCGACCAGCAGCACGACCTGGAGGAGCGCCAGCGCGACGGCGGGCAGCGCGTTGGCGGTCAGGATCTCGCGGTCGGTGACCTCGCCGGTGCGCAACCGCTTGAGGACGAGCTCCTCGCGCCGGGTGACGTACCCGGTGACGAGGGTCATGTAGACGACCTGGACCAGCACGATGCCGATGCCGCCGGTCAGGGCGGCGCCCGCGATGGAGAGGCCGGTGCCGGCGAGGTCGATCTGCTGGAGCGAGGCCCGGATCGAGAAGATCATCACGATCGGCAGCACCAGGGCCACGAAGATCGCGGACCGGTTGCGGACCAGCAGGATCAGCTCGGCGCGGGCGAGCGCGGTGAGCCGCCGTGCGGAGGCGGAGGCCTGCGAAGGGGGCTTGCGGGGGCCTGCGAGGACGGTCGGGGTCGTCATGCCGTCACCTTCTTCGTCGTGTCGTCCGTGTTCTCGTCCGTGTTCTTCTTCGTGCCGTCCGTGGGCCTGGTCCCCGCCCGGCGCGGGTCGTCGGCGCGGGAGCGGAGCTGGGTGTTCGCGATCTGGAGGAACGCCTCCTCCAGGGAGGCGGAACGGGCGTCAAGCCCGAGCAGTTGCACGCCCGACTCCCGTGCCCAGCCGAGGAGTTCGTGCAGCGACTCCTGGAGCCCGGAGGTACGGATCTCGATCCGCTGCCCCTCCGCCGCCGCCCGCAGCGAGAGCGGAAGGTGCCCTGCCGGTACGCCGTCGGGCAGCGTGAACCGGATCCTGGCGGGCTGCGACGCGGTGACCTCGGCGGTCGTCCCTGCCGTCACGATCTGCCCCTGGTGCATGATCGCCAGCCGGTCCGCGAGCGCCTCGGCCTCCTCCAGGTAGTGCGTGGTCAGGAGTACGGTCGTGCCGCCGTCCCGGAGTGCCCGGATGAGGTCCCAGGTGTCCCGCCGCCCCTCCGCGTCCAGCCCCGTCGTCGGCTCGTCCAGGAAGAGCACCTCGGGCCGCGAGGTCAGGGCCAGCGCCAGGTCCAGGCGCCGCTTCTCGCCGCCGGAGAGCTGCTTGACCCGCACCCCGGTCCGGCTCGTGAGGCCGACCATCTCCAGGGCCTCGGCGGCGGGGCGGGCGCCGGTGGTGCACGCCGACCACATCCGCGCGGTCTCCATCACCGTGAGGTCGGAGGGGAAGCCGCCCTCCTGGAGCATCACCCCGGTCCGGGGCCGGACGGCCGCGCGTTCGCGGTACGGGTCGTGGCCGAGGACCTTGATGGTCCCGGCGGTCGGGAGGGCCAGTCCTTCGAGGAGCTCCACGGTGGAGGTCTTGCCCGCGCCGTTCGTCCCGAGCAGGGCGAACAGCTCGCCCCGTGCCACGGAGAAGGAGACCCCGGACACGGCCTCGAAGCCGTCCTTGTAGCTGCGGCGGACCCCGTCCGCCGCGATCACCGTCTCCGCGTCTGCCGGGCCACCTGTCGTTCGGTCGCTGAGAAAGTCTTGGCTGGTCATGCTTCGAGTCTTCCGCCGGAGCGGGCCCGCGAGCAGTGCGCGCTGTCACGACTGCTCATGACAAACGTCATGGCGGAGACGGACATGACAGACGGACACGACAGACGGACACGACAAAGGCCCTGATCGAAATCGATCAGGGCCTTTGTCTTCCGGAGCGGACGACCAGGTTCGAACTGGCGACCTCAACCTTGGCAAGGTTGCGCTCTACCAACTGAGCTACGTCCGCAGTGCAGCCACTCGGCTTTCACCGGTGGAGCGAGCACTACTCTACCTGATCCAACGGAGTGGTCTGAAGAGTCGTGCAGAGCGGGTGACAGGAATTGCACACTGCGCCTTCCCCCTGGAAGGGGGATGTTCTACTACTGAACTACACCCGCACGCGGCTCGGGATCCGGCTTTTCGGCCTCGCCCCTCGGCGTGCTCCAGACTCTAGCCGACCTGCGGGGGTGTCGCGCAAGTCGGCTCCCGGCGGGTCCCCCGGAGCGCGCCGCCGGCCGGCTCTCCGGACCCCGGTCCCGCCCCTGCGCACCCCGTCCGCACGGCGCCTGACGGAGCGTCCGCCGCGCGGCGGACGGACGCTCACGCCCCGGGCTCAACCGGACGCGTTGAACGCCTCGTAGACCTTCTTCGGGATCCGGCCGCGGGCCGGCACCTCCATCCGGTGCGAGCGGGCCCAGGCGCGGACGGCCGCGGGGTCCGGGGCGAGGGAGGTGTGGTGGTACGACGCGGGGGTCCTGCCGTGCTTACCGGCATTTGTCTGCTTTCGGCCGGCCGCCACGTAAGGGGCCAGGGCCTTCCGCAGTTTCTTCGCGTTGGCGGGATTGAGGTCGATCTCGTACGTCTTCCCGTCCAGGGCGAAGGTGACCGTTTCCGCCGCTGTTCCTCCGTCGATGTCGTCGGAGAGCGTAACCACTACGCGCTGAGCCACGGATATCGGTCCTTTCCTACGGCGTCGGCGCGTCGTGCGTGCGCCGATGGGCCGGCCTTCCGGCTGTCAGGCGGATGCGGATGTGGATACGGATACGGATCGACTGCTGTCGACTGTTCCGGTGTGTTCCGGGTTGTTCCGGTCGTTCGGTGTCCCGGAGCAATGCTGCTTTCCCCGGTAATCATTTGTACAGCGGTCGGTACCGCATTGTGAAGCCCAGCCAATTACTTCCGCGTGTCCGCAGGCAATCCGGGCATGATTTTTTTCCAGGACTTTTCCCGCACGTTGTCGCGGTCGATATCGCGGCGTGATCTGCGCCGGGATGGCGGCGTCCGCGCCCGGCCTCCGTTCCGTCCGATATCTACCCGCGTAGAATTTTCGGCCAGGTACGCTGAGTGGACCCGCGGGGGTCTGGGGAACCCCCCGGAGAGACAGCCGCACCACACCACCACACCGGGAGTGCCAGTGGCACGCGTCGTAGTCGACGTCATGCTCAAGCCGGAGATCCTCGACCCGCAGGGACAGGCGGTGCAGCGTGCGCTGCCCCGTCTCGGCTTTGAGGGAATCGCGGACGTTCGTCAGGGAAAGCGTTTCGAGCTGGAGGTCGAGGGACCGGTCGACGACGCCGCCCTCGCCCGTATTAACGAGATGGCCGAGACCTTCCTCGCCAACACCGTCATCGAGGACTTCACCGTGAAGGTGGAGGAGGAGAAGTGACCACCCGTATCGGCGTCGTCACTTTTCCCGGCACCCTCGACGATCAGGACGCTCTGCGGGCCGTCCGGATCGCGGGCGCGGAGCCCGTATCGCTGTGGCACCGCGACAAGGACCTGCACCAGGTCGACGCGGTCGTCCTGGCCGGCGGTTTCTCCTACGGGGACTACCTCCGGGCCGGCGCGATCTCGCGCTTCTCGCCGGTGATGGAGCCGCTCATCGAGCAGGCCAAGGGCGGTATGCCGGTCCTCGGCATCTGCAACGGCTTCCAGATCCTGACCGAGGCGCACCTGCTGCCCGGCGCGATGCTGCGCAACAACCACCTCCACTTCATCTGCCGCGACCAGTCGCTGCGGGTGGAGAACGCGGAGACCGCCTGGACCTCGGACTACAGCGCCGGCCAGGAGATCAAGGTCCCGCTCAAGAACATGGACGGCCGGTACACCGCCGACGAGCACACGCTCGACGAGCTGGAGGCCGAGGGCCGCGTCGCCTTCCGCTACCTGGACGGCAACCCCAACGGCTCGCTCCGCGACATCGCGGGCATCACCAACGCCGCGGGCAACATCGTCGGCCTGATGCCGCACCCGGAGCACGCCGTGGAGCCGCTCATCGGCACCGGCCGCACCGACGGCCTCGGTTTCTTCACCTCGATCATCAAGAAGCTGGTCAACGCATGAGCCTGGATACGGTCAAGCACGCGGCCGAGACCCCGGACGCCGAGCAGCCCTGGAAGGAGCTCGGCCTCAAGGAGGACGAGTACGCCCGGATCCGCGAGATCCTGGGCCGCCGTCCCACCGGCGCCGAACTCGCCATGTACTCGGTGATGTGGTCGGAGCACTGCTCGTACAAGAGCAGCAAGGTCCACCTGAAGCAGTTCGGCGAGAAGGTCCCCGCCAACGACGCGATGCTCGTCGGCATCGGCGAGAACGCCGGCGTCGTGGACGTCGGCCAGGGGTACGCGGTCACCTTCAAGGTCGAGTCGCACAACCACCCCTCGTACATCGAGCCCTACCAGGGCGCGGCCACCGGCATCGGCGGCATCGTCCGCGACATCCTCGCCATGGGCGCCCGTCCGATCGCGGTCGTCGACCCGCTGCGCTTCGGCGCCGCCGACCACCCCGACACCAAGCGCGTCCTGCCGGGCGTCGTCGCGGGCATCGGCGGCTACGGCAACTGCCTGGGCCTGCCCAACATCGGCGGCGAGGTCGTCTTCGACTCCTGCTACCAGGGCAACCCGCTGGTCAACGCCGGCTGCATCGGCGTGATGAAGCACGAGGACATCCACCTCGCGCAGGCCTCCGGCCCCGGCAACAAGGTCATCCTGTACGGCGCCCGTACCGGCGGCGACGGCATCGGCGGCGTCTCGGTGCTGGCGAGCGAGACCTTCGAGTCCACCGGCCCGGCCAAGCGCCCGGCGGTCCAGGTCGGCGACCCGTTCCAGGAGAAGCTCCTCATCGAGTGCACCCTGGAGATCTTCAAGGAGAAGCTCGTCGCGGGCATCCAGGACCTCGGCGGCGCCGGGCTCTCCTGCGCCACCAGCGAGCTGGCCTCCGCCGGTTCCGGCGGGATGCGCGTCGAGCTGGACACCGTGCCGCTGCGCGACTCCTCCCTCTCGCCCGAGGAAATCCTCATGAGCGAGTCGCAGGAGCGCATGTGCGCGATCGTCGAGCCGCAGCACGTGGACCGCTTCCTGGAGATCTGCGAGAAGTGGGACGTCATCGCCACCGTCATCGGTGAGGTGACCGACGGCTCGCAGCTGGAGATCTTCTGGCACGGCGAGCAGATCGTCGACGTACCGCCGCGCTCGGTCGCCCACGACGGCCCGGTCTACCACCGCCCGTTCGCCCGCCCGTCCTGGCAGGACGCGCTCCAGGCGGACGACGCCGGAAAGCTCGCCCGTCCGGCGAACGCCGCCGAGCTGCGCGAGCAGGTCCTCAAGCTGGTCGCCTCCCCGAACCAGGCCTCCAAGGCGTGGATCACCGACCAGTACGACCGCTTCGTGCAGGGCAACACCGTGCTCGCGATGCCCGAGGACGCGGGCATGGTCCGCATCGACGCCGAGTCCAACCTCGGCGTGGCGATGGCGACCGACGGCAACGGCCGGTACGCCAAGCTCGACCCGTACACCGGCGCGCAGCTCGCGCTGGCGGAGTCGTACCGCAACGTCGCCGCCTCCGGCGCCAAGCCGCTCGCCATCTCGGACTGCCTCAACTTCGGCTCCCCCGAGGACCCGGACGTCATGTGGCAGTTCGCCGAGGCCACCCGTGGTCTCGCGGACGGCTGCCTGGAGCTGGGCACCCCGGTCACCGGCGGCAACGTCTCGCTCTACAACCAGACCGGTGAGACGGCGATCCACCCGACGCCGGTCGTGGCCGTGCTCGGCGTGATCGACGACGTCACCCGGCGTACGCCGGTCGCCTTCGCGGAAGAGGGCCAGCTCCTCTACCTGCTGGGCGACACGGCTGAGGAGTTCGGCGGCTCGGCCTGGTCCGAGGTCGTCCACAACCACCTCGGCGGCCTGCCGCCCAAGGTGGACCTCGGCCGCGAGAAGCTGCTCGCCGAGATCCTCATCTCCGCCTCGCGCGACGGCATGATCGACGCCGCGCACGACCTGAGCGACGGCGGCCTGATCCAGGCGGTCACCGAGTCCTGCCTGCGCGGCGGGAAGGGCGCCCGGCTGGTCGTGCCGGACGGCCTGGACACGTTCACGTTCCTCTTCTCCGAGTCGGCGGGGCGCGCGGTCGTCGCGATCCCGCGCAGCGAGGAGCTCCGCTTCAACGACATGTGCGGCGCGCGGGGTCTGCCCGTCGCCCGGATCGGTGTCGTGGACGGCGAGGAGATCGAGATCCAGGGCGAGTTCAGCATCCCGCTGAGCGAGCTCCGTACGGCGCACGAGGCGACGATCCCCGCGCTGCTCGCCTGAGCCGCGCGCCGACCGGCGTCTGCGAAGCCCCTGCCCGGACCTCCGGGCGGGGGCTTCGGCAGTTCTTCCCCGTCCTCTTGATAGGGATTACGTAATTACGTAAGGTTGGTGTCATGGAGCTGGAGCAGCGGGTCGCCGAGCTGGAGCGACGACTCACGGCACTGGAGCAGCAGGACTCCGAGTCCGGGTCCCCCCGCCTGGGCGACGGCGACTTCTGGGCGCTGGAAGGGCTGAAACAGCAGCTCGCGGGCGTCGGGGAGGCCGGGGCCGACGGGGGAGTGCTCTACACGGGCTCGGTCCGGCTGCCCACCGGCGAGCAGTACGGGTGGCAGTACGGCGCGTTCACCGAGGCCCTGTTCGACGGGGACTGGACGGACGCGGCCGAGTCGTTCGCCGCGCTCGGCCACCCGGTACGGCTGCGCCTGCTCCGCGAGATCCTCGGCGGCCGCCGTACCGCCGCCGAACTGGCCGCGCTCGACGCGGTCGGCACCACCGGCCAGATCTACCACCACCTGCGCCAACTGACCGGCGCGGGCTGGCTGCACGCGGCCGGGCGCGGCAGGTACGAGGTGCCGCCCGCCCGGGTCGTGCCGCTGCTGGTGGTGCTGACGGCGGCGCGGCCCTGACCGGAGAGACCGACGCCGCGCCTCGACCGACCGACGCCGCGCCTCGACCGACCGTCGCGACGCCAGGAACGACCGACACGACGCCAGGAACGACCGACCGACGCCATGGGGGAGACATGTCCGTCCGCACTGTTGTGGAGAAGGCCCACCGGATCGCCTGGGTGGTGCTGATCGCGCTGGTGATCGCCGAGTTCTTCGTGGACCTGCCCGGCCCGGGCTGGGTGACGACGTCGCTGCCGGCGACGCTCGTCTTCCTCCTTCTGATGGCGGTGCTGGCGCTCCAGGCGAGGGCCGGAGCACCCCGGGGCGAACCGCGTGACCCGGTCGAGGTCGCCCCGCCGGTGAGCGGCCGCTGGAGCGCCCTCAACAGCCCGGCCGACAAGGTCCCGAGCCATGGGGTGCACCTGTACGGGCAGACGTACGCGATCGACATCGTGGCCGAGCCGGAGGTGCCGGACGGCGAGCCCCCCGCCCGGCCGCCGTTCCGCTGGGTGTGGCCGCTCTTCCGCCGCAACCGCGCCTTTCCGGCCTTCGGCGCCCCGCTGCTCGCGGTGGCCGACGCCACGGTGGTCGCGGCGAGCGACGGCCAGCGCGACCACCTCAGCCGCACCTCGCTCCCCGCCCTCGCCTATCTGATGGTCATCGAGGGCAGCGTCCGCTCGGCGCTCGGCGTGCACCGCGTCCTCGGCAACCACGTGATCCTGGACCTCGGCGACGGTACGCACGCGGTCTACGCCCACGTCCGGCGCGGCTCGCTGAAGGTGGCGGCCGGGGACCGGGTCCGCGCCGGGCAGGAGCTCGGGCGCGTGGGCAACTCCGGCAACACCACCGAGCCCCACCTCCACTTCCACCTGATGGACGGCCCGGATCCGGACTCCGCCCGGGGCATCCCGTTCACCTGGCGGGGCGTCGGAGTACCCGCGAACGGGGAGACGTTCACCGTCGGCACCGATGTCGGTGCGGCCGGTTAGTCTCGCCCCCATGCCCCCGGCCAAGAAGCGCCCGCGCGCCTACGACCACCTCAGGACCCGGACCGCGGTCCTCGCCCAGTTCGCCCATGTCCGCGATGCCGTCGCCGCGTTGACGCCCGAGCAGCTCGCCCTGCCGACCCGGCTCGGCGACTGGACGGTGCGTGACCTGGTCGCGCACATCGCGCAGGGGCTCGGCTCGGTCAGCCGGGACCTGGCCCTGCCGGAGCCGCCGGGGCCCAAGCCCGCGACCACCCTCCTGGAGTGGCCGCCGGCCGTCGCGGCGGTCGTCAGGGACCCCGAAGCCCCGGCCCCGGCGGCCGGCCACCCCGACCTCCTCGCGCTGTACGCGGAGGTGGAGGCGGCCTTCCGCACGGACGTCCCGGACTCCTCCACGGGGGACCGGCTGCTGCCCACCCGGGTCGGATCCATGCGGCTGGCCGACTACCTGGTCACCCGGACCGTCGAGCTGACCGTCCACACCGATGACCTCAACGAGGCGCTCGGGGCGGAGATCCCGTACGACCGGCAGGCGCTGGCCGCCTGCACCCGGCTGCTGGCGGACACCCTCGCGGACCGGGCGCCCGGCGGTTCGGTCGAGGTGCGGGTCCCGCCGTTCGCGGTGGTCCAGTGCATCGGCGGCCCCAAGCACACCCGGGGCACCCCGCCCAACGTCGTGGAGACCGGCGCCCTGACCTGGATCCGGCTCGCCACCGGCCGTACGGAGTGGGCGCGGGCCCTGGCGGACGCCGAGGTCAGCGCGAGCGGCGAGCGCGCCGATCTGGCGGAGTGGCTGCCCCTGTTGCGCTGAGGGAGCCAGGGCGGAACCGGAGGCGGAGGCGGAACCGGAGGCGACGGAACCGGACGCGGAACCGGAGGCGACGGAACCGGATCGGGGGCTCGGCCCGTCACATCGCCATGCACACACAACGTATGGCAGTCAGCGTCAGCGTCCTGGCCCTCCTCACCCTCGCCGCCTGCGGTACGGAGCCGGGTTCCGGCTCCGGCGGCGACGGCGGGGACGGCAGTGACACCGTGCAGAGCGATGTGCCCGTCACGGGGGTGGCGTGGAGCGTCGACTCCATGACCGTCGGCGGGAAGACGACCGAGGCCCCGGAGGGCTCCCGGCTGGAGTTCGACCCGAAGGGGCGGGCCAAGGCCGGCTTCGGGTGCAACCAGATCGGCGCGGACGCCCGCGTGGAGGGGGACAGGATCACCTTCGCCAAGCCCGTCTCCACGCAGGTGGCGTGCGACGAGAAGTCCGAGAAGTTCGAGAAGGCCGCCCTCGCCGCGATGGACGGCGAACTCACCGCGAAGCTCTCCGGCGAGAAGCTGACCCTCACCACCGGGGGCGGCGACACCTTCGCGCTCAGCGAGGAGAAGCCGGCCGCCCTGGCCGGCACCCGGTGGGCGGTGACCACCCTGCTCAGCGGCGAGACGGCGACCTCCGTACCCGCCGACCTCCCGAAGGAGCGGGTGCCCCACCTGACCTTCGGCGAGGACGGCACCGTGCACGGCAACTCCGGCTGCAACTCCTTCCACGGCAAGGCCGAGGTCAAGGGCTCCACGATCACCTTCGGCCCGCCGGCCGGCACCCGGAAGATGTGCCCGGAGGTGGAGATGGCGACGGAGCGCGCGGTCCTCGCGGCTCTGGACGGCCCGGCGACGTACACGATCAAGGGCTCCACGCTCACCGTCACCTCGAAGGACGGAAAGGGCGTCGGCGCCACGGCCACCCCCGCGACCGCCACGGCCACCCCCGAGACGACGGAGGGCACGCCGCCGACCGAGGGCACGCAGACGACCGAGGGCACCCAGGAGCACGGCTGAATCCGGCGCCCCGGTGTGAGGCTCACCACGAAACGGGCGTTCGGACGGCGGCCGGGGTGGCTTCGGGACGGGTTCGGGGCGGGTTCACCGAGCGCCACGGCCGGACGGCCGCCGCCGGGTCCCCGCCCACCGCTCCTACCCATCGGTAACCGGCCTCCCGGCCCGGCAGTGAGCGCCGCACCCGATCCGCGGGCTCCGCGACCCCTATCCGATGATCACGCACCGTGACCACCCGAAGCCCCGCGAATCACCCGCTCCCCGCGTCCCCCCTGCGTCCCACCGAGCCGTTCCCCGTGTTCCGTACCGGCTTTGCCGACCGGTACCCAATTCGGACCAGTGGTCGATCTCGCCTACACTCGGTGTCGTGCCCCGTGGTGATGGACGACTCAACCACGACCTGCTCCCCGGAGAGAAAGGCCCCCAGGACGCTTGTGGCGTCTTCGGTGTCTGGGCTCCGGGTGAAGAGGTCGCCAAGCTCACCTATTTCGGACTGTATGCCCTGCAGCACCGCGGACAGGAATCCGCGGGCATCGCAGTGAGCAACGGGTCCCAGATCCTCGTCTTCAAGGACATGGGACTGGTCTCGCAGGTCTTCGACGAAACGTCTCTGGGTTCCCTCCAGGGCCATATCGCGGTCGGTCATGCCCGCTACTCCACCACCGGTGCCTCGGTGTGGGAGAACGCGCAGCCGACGTTCCGTGCCACCGCGCACGGCTCGATCGCCCTCGGCCACAACGGGAACCTGGTCAACACCGCCCAGCTCGCGGAGATGGTCGCCGACCTCCCGCGCAAGGACGGCCGCGCCACCCAGGTCGCCGCGACCAACGACACCGACCTGGTGACCGCGCTGCTCGCCGGGCAGCGCGACGAGGACGACAAGCCGCTGACCATCGAGGAAGCCGCCGCCAAGGTGCTCCCCGACGTCAAGGGCGCGTTCTCGCTCGTCTTCATGGACGAGCACACCCTCTACGCTGCCCGTGACCCGCAGGGCATCCGCCCGCTGGTGCTCGGCCGCCTGGAGCGCGGCTGGGTGGTCGCCTCCGAGTCCGCCGCACTCGACATCTGCGGCGCCAGCTACGTACGCGAGATCGAGCCGGGCGAGCTCGTCGCCATCGACGAGAACGGCCTGCGCACCTCCCGCTTCGCAGAAGCGAAGCCCAAGGGCTGTGTCTTCGAGTACGTCTACCTGGCCCGTCCCGACACCGACATCGCCGGCCGGAACGTGTACCTCTCCCGCGTGGAGATGGGCCGCAGGCTGGCCGCCGAGGCGCCCGTCGAGGCGGATCTCGTCATAGCGACCCCGGAATCCGGCACCCCCGCCGCGATCGGTTACGCGGAGGCCAGCGGGATCCCGTTCGGCGCCGGACTGGTGAAGAACGCCTACGTCGGCCGGACCTTCATCCAGCCCTCGCAGACCATCCGCCAGCTCGGTATCCGGCTCAAGCTGAACCCGCTGAAGGAAGTCATCAAGGGCAAGCGCCTGGTGGTCGTCGACGACTCGATCGTCCGCGGCAACACCCAGCGCGCCCTGGTCCGGATGCTCCGCGAGGCCGGTGCCGCCGAGATCCACATCCGGATCTCCTCGCCGCCGGTGAAGTGGCCCTGCTTCTTCGGCATCGACTTCGCCACCCGCGCCGAGCTCATCGCCAACGGCATGACCGTCGACGAGATCCGCACCTCGATGGGGGCCGACTCCCTCTCGTACATCTCGATCGACTCCATGATCGAGGCGACGACCATCGACAAGCCCAACCTGTGCCGCGCCTGCTTCGACGGTGAGTACCCCATGGACCTCCCGGACCCGGAGCTGCTCGGCAAGCAGCTCCTGGAGACCGAGCTGGCGGCAGGACCCGCGGCCACCGCCGCGGCCGACGCGCTGCGCCGTCCGTGACCCGGACGGCGCCGCCGCCCCTCCCACCAGCCCCGTATCTCCACACGAAAGATCCCAGGCCATGTCTGAGACAACAGGTGCCTCCTACGCGGCGGCCGGCGTCGACATCGAAGCCGGTGACCGTGCCGTCGAGCTGATGAAGGAGTGGGTGAAGAAGACGCAGCGCCCCGAGGTCGCGGGCCTCGGCGGGCTCGGCGGCTTCGCCGGCCTCTTCGACGCCTCCGCGCTCAAGCGCTACGAGCGTCCGCTGCTCGCCTCCGCCACCGACGGCGTCGGGACCAAGGTGGACCTGGCGCGTCAGATGGGCGTGTACGACACCATCGGCCACGACCTCGTCGGCATGGTCGTGGACGACCTCGTCGTCTGTGGTGCCGAGCCGCTCTTCATGACCGACTACATCTGCGTCGGCAAGGTGCACCCCGAGCGTGTCGCGGCCATCGTGAAGGGCATCGCCGAGGGCTGTGTCCTCGCGGGCTGCGCCCTGGTCGGCGGCGAGACGGCCGAGCACCCGGGGCTCCTCGGCCCGGACGACTTCGACGTCGCCGGCGCCGGTACGGGCGTGGTCGAGGCCGACCGACTGCTCGGCCCGGACCGTATCCGCAAGGGTGACGCCGTGATCGCGATGGCGTCCTCCGGTCTTCACTCGAACGGGTACTCGCTCGTCCGCCACGTGGTCTTCGACCGGGCCGGCTGGACGCTGGACCGCGAGGTCGAGGAGTTCGGCCGGACGCTCGGCGAAGAGCTCCTGGAGCCGACCAGGATCTACTCCCTGGACTGCCTGGCGCTCACCCGCACGACCGAGGTGCACGGCTTCAGCCACGTCACCGGCGGCGGCCTGGCGAACAACCTGGCCCGGGTCATCCCGGCCGGGCTGCACGCCACCGTGGACCGCTCCACCTGGACGCCGGGCGCGGTCTTCGACCTCGTCGGCAAGGCCGGTCAGGTCGAGCAGTTGGAGCTGGAGAAGACGCTGAACATGGGCGTCGGCATGATCGCGATCGTCCCGGCCGACTCGGTGGACGCCGCGCTGACGACCCTGGCCGACCGCGGGGTCGACTCCTGGGTCGCCGGTGAGATCACCGACCGCGGGGAGCACACCACGGGCGCCGAGCTGACCGGCAGCTACGCCCGCTGAACCGTTGATCCGTGACTACGGTGCGGTGTGCGCCGGGCTCCCCGCCCGGCGCACACCGCAGGCGCCGGACCCGGATCAGGACACACAGAACCCGGCCCGGGGCAGGCCCGGACCGGGTTGATGTGTCAGCGCGAGGTCAAGCGCCGCGGCGCTGTGACGACGGACCGGACTGGTCGTCCTGATCCTCGTCATCGTCCTGGTTGTAGCGATCCGCGTACTGTGCGTACGGGTCATCTTCCTCGTCGTCGTCCTCGAACGGCTCGGCGTTCGGTGGCTGACTCGAAGGCGATGCGCCCAGCTCATTGGCCAGACGCGACAGGTCCGTCCCGCCGCTGCTGTACTTCAGCTGGCGGGCGACCTTGGTCTGCTTGGCCTTTGCCCGGCCGCGCCCCATGGCTCGACCCCCTCGGTGACGGGGCTCGACGGCCCCAGAGTCTTGACACGCGTTCATGTTTCAGGACGGACTCTCGACAGAGAGACCGCGCCCGTAGGGCTTTAACGGTACCTGCTTCCGTGGCCATACGGTACGCCGCCCGCGTCTTGCGCCCCGGTGCAGGGTCAACGAGGAGCCCCGTCCCCGCTGGTCAACTGCGATTTTAACCTCTTCTGCACGCACGACCCGCCGACCGGCGTGAGTCTTGTCTCCCGCCGGCCTGCGGGTCGTACGCGTATCCGCACGCGGGTCGTACGTGTGCCGCACCCGGGTCGTACGTGTGCCGTACGGGTGCGGTACGGCCGCGCGTCAGTGGCCGCGCGCCTCGGCCATCCGCTGCTCGGCGATCCGGTCGGCCGCGGCGGCGGGCGGAATCCCGTCCGCCTTCGCACGTGCGAATATTTCCAGCGTGGTGTTGAAGATCTTCGTGGCCTTCGCCTTGCACCGGTCGAAGTCGAACCCGTGCAGCTCGTCGGCGACCTGGATCACGCCACCGGCGTTGACCACGTAGTCCGGCGCGTAGAGAACCGACCGGTCGGCCAGGTCCTTCTCGACGCCCGGGTGGGCCAGTTGGTTGTTGGCCGCGCCGCAGACCACCTTCGCCGTGAGCACCGGCACGGTCGCGTCGTTCAGGGCGCCGCCGAGCGCGCAGGGCGCGTAGATGTCGAGGCCCTCGGTGCGGATCAGGGTCTCGGTGTCGGCCACCACGGTGACCTCGGGGTGCAGATCGGTGATGCGGCGCACCGACTCCTCGCGGACATCGGTGATCACGACCTCGGCCCCGTCGGAGAGCAGGTGCTCGACGAGGTGGTGGCCCACCTTGCCGACCCCGGCGACCCCGACCTTGCGGCCGCGCAGCGTCGGGTCGCCCCACAGGTGCTGGGCCGAGGCCCGCATGCCCTGGAAGACGCCGAACGCGGTGAGGACGGAGGAGTCGCCGGCGCCGCCGTTCTCGGGGGAGCGGCCGGTGGTCCAGCGGCACTCCCGGGCCACGACGTCCATGTCGGCGACGTAGGTGCCGACATCGCAGGCGGTGACGTACCGGCCGCCGAGCGAGGCGACGAACCGGCCGTAGGCCAGGAGGAGTTCCTCGGTCTTGATCTTCTCGGGGTCGCCGATGATGACGGCCTTGCCGCCGCCGTGGTCGAGCCCGGCGAGGGCGTTCTTGTACGACATCCCGCGCGACAGGTTCAGCGCGTCGGCGACGGCCTCGGCCTCGGTCGCGTACGGGTAGAAGCGGGTGCCGCCGAGGCCGGGGCCGAGGGCGGTGTTGTGGAGGGCGATGACGGCCTTGAGGCCGGTGGCACGGTCCTGGCAGATCACGACTTGCTCGTGGCCTCCCTGATCCGAGTGGAACAGGGTGTGCAGGACGCCGTTAGTCACATCGGTCACGGTGGTGACTCCCAAGTACGAAGCGGCGGCGATGCCCTCCTAGGGGTGGGGAGGGCCTCGGGACCTGTCGTCGGACAGGCCACGGTCCGGCCGGCACGGCCGGACCGATGGGCAAGAGCGTAAGTCCTCCGGCGGCGCGGATCTGCCCCCGTGCCGAGGATCACCCCAAGGGGGTGTACGCGCGTGGCACGATGCGCTGCATGTCGGTGGTGTCTTCCGTGGTCGTCCCTTACACGTCCTATCTCCGGGTGTACGAGCCGCTCGCCGCCTTCGCGGAGCCCGAGCGCAGTCACTGGGCCCGTTACGCGCAGCGCCCGGTGCTGCCCACCGCCCAGGACGAACTGCGCCGTGCGCTGGCCGACTTGGTGCCGACCCCGCCGGTCGGGGTGCCCGTGCACGAGAGCGGCGACGCGTTCGTGGCGGAGCTGGACGGGGTGGTGTGCGTCTGCCCGTGGCGGACCCGGCTGCGGGGGTGGCTCGCGCTGGAGGAGCTGGAGGGGTCGGGCGGGCCGGGGGGAATGTTTCCGGCCAACGTGCTGGACGCCCTGCTGCCCGGGGTGGTGCGGGGTCAGGCGCGGGCGGACCACGAGCGCTGGCAGCGCCGGAACCCGGACGCGCGGCCGTGGATCCGTACGACGGTGTGGCAGGTCCCGGTGCGGTGGTTCGTCCTCTTCCGGGACGAGGAGCGGGAGTACGTGGCGGCCGACGGCGAGGGCGGGGAGCCGGTGCTGCGCTACCGGACGCCGATGGTGGAGGCCCGGCGCCGGCTGGCCCGGGGGCTGCGGACGCTGCGCGAGCACGCCGCCGACGGCCCGCTCACCGAGGGGCTGGTGGACGTGGGGCGCTGGCTGGAGGAGTTCCATCCGCGCTCGCTGGTGGAGCTGGACTACGGGGGCCTGGTGCACGCGCTCCCCGCCGGACAGCTCGCCGGGGACCGGTCGGCCGCGGATGTGGCGGAGAGGCTCGCCGCGCTGGGGAGCGGTGACAGTGAGGGCGCCGGGGAGGCGTACGCGCGGCTCGCGGAGCGGTGGCGGGCGGTGCGGGACCGCCAGTTCACCAATTGACGTGAAAAGACCCACAGCGGCATCAACGTGACGGAACCGGGGCATCCTTCATCCAGGACGGACCGGAAGGCCGGCCGGACCGGCGGACCGAGTGAAGTGCGGGAAGGAGGAGAGAGCTGACGGGCCGTGAACCTGCGTCCCGTGGGACACGTGTGGTGGGTGGGGCAGAAGAGTACGTCTCTCGACCCAGGACCTACGTCCCGAACCGGGCCTTTGCCTCAAGCGTGATGGATAGCACTAACGGGGCCCTTGCGCTCATCCCTACTCCTCGTGCCAAAATAGGACAAGGAGTCCGGGGAGGGCTCCTTCTGTCCAAGTAAGGGCGGAATACTCAGCATTGCACGCTATGGGGGGTCTGAGGACTCCTGATCGCTCTGTGACTGATCGTCACGGTGGTGTGACTGTCCGCTATGGCATGGTCCATCGGCTTCCGTCGCTGATGAACACCTGGGAGGGCAATTCCATCGGTTTGGCCGACGCGGCTGGACGGATGGTGTAGTTGTAGTGCCGAGGACAAGCCGTTCGTCCTATAACCGACTCGGCCCGCGTCCGCCATTTCGGGCAACGCGGGTCAAGGTGCAGAATTTAGAGGAAAGAACCGAGAAGGTTCGGTTCTCCCGAGGAGGCCGCTCATGACCGCTCGCACCCCTGATGCCGAGCCGCTGCTGACCCCGGCTGAGGTTGCCACGATGTTCCGCGTGGACCCGAAGACGGTCACCCGTTGGGCCAAGGCTGGCAAGCTCACGTCCATCCGCACGCTCGGTGGACACCGCCGGTACCGCGAGGCAGAGGTCCGCGCACTGCTTGCGGGTATTCCGCAGCAGCGCAGCGAGGCCTGACACACCCCTGCCTCGCAGCTCAACGCAGTAGCAGCACCGCATCACCACAGGGCAGCCGCCAGGTCCCCCAACCTCAGGCCGCCCCTATACAGCTCCACTCGACGGACGCCTGCCCCAACGGGCGTCATACCTGTGTACGGGTACGTCGTCTTTGATCGCGCTGGACTCCGCCGGGTCCAGCGCGATCTTTGTATGTCCCGGCACCCCTGTCCCGGCAGCCTCGGCCGACGGCGCTCCGCCGGGGCTCTCGTGCCCCCGTAGGCCGTTCCCACACCCCCTGGGCGGCTCCTGGGCGGAGGGCCGAATAACCGGGTGGTCGGTCGGCTTCCCGGCCTCACGCGGCGTCCGGCGGGCCGACCTGCCGTCCGTCCCGGCGCCCTTCGTGGGTCTGTGAGCGGGTCTGTGCGGGAGTGTGGGTGAGCGTCCCGGACTCGGTGGGACAGCCCCGGACGGAACGGTCCGGCCGAAGAGGTGCCCCGGTGCAATTGCACATATTAAATTCGCCAGTTGTAGGGGAGGCGTAAACTACCCCGGTCTGAAAACTCGTTCGGTGACACCCGTCACACCGCCTGATGCTTGCCAACTCCGAGCCTGCCACTGTCCGGACGCGGAATCATCCGGCCGATGGTCACGGAGCGACGGGCCTTTCGTCCTTGTCGCCGTCCGGGGGAGCGCCGTCCGGGGGCGCGGCTTCCAGAGGTGCGGCTCCCGGGGGTGCGGCTTCCAGGGGCGCGGCCTCCGGGGGCGCGGCGGCGCTCTCCGGAGCTGCGGGGCCTCCGGCCCGGCTCCGGGGCTCCTGCGGCTCGTTCGGGGGCTCCGGGGCCGCACCGGGGCCCGGGGCCGCTCCCGGTCCCCGCGCCTCCCTGTCACCGTCCCGGGCGGCGTCCCGAGCACCGTCCCGGGCTCCGTCACGGCCGCCGTCTCCCGGCTCCATGGCGAGGCGCAGCAGCCGGTGGCAGACCGGGCAGTGGCGGGTGAGGTGTCCGTAGCCGTAGGCGGCCGCCAGATGGGCGCGGAGCAGTGCGCGGGTCTCGTGTCGTGCTGTGGACGCGGACATGTGAGCCACCTCCCGGTGGACCCGGCCGCCCCTCGCCGAGGGAAACAGGGACAGCCTCGTCCCTACGGGGTACCCGCGGCGGAAGGCGCCGTCAAGGGTGCGAGAACCGGTCAGGACGCGAGAAAGCCCGGATCGAAATGATCCGGGCTTTCTCTTACTGCGGTCCTGACGGGATTTGAACCCGCGGCCTCCACCTTGACAGGGTGGCGAGCACTCCAAACTGCTCCACAGGACCAGGTTTTCGCCGCTTGCCTTGCGGCTTGCTGCGAAACCAGACTGTACAGGAGGTGGGAGGCCCAGGTCGACTTCACTCCTGGTGGTGACACCGTCACCGCCTCACCGCCCCTGTCTCAGGGCGCGAGCGCGTCGATCGCCTTCACGATCCGCTTGTCCGAGACGGGGAACGCCGTGCCCAGGGCATGCGCGAAGTAGCTGACCCGCAGCTCCTCGATCATCCAGCGGACGTCCAGCACCTCCTGCCCCACCGGCCGTCCCTGCGGGAGCTGTTCGAGCAGCCACGCGTACTCGTCCTGCATCTCGTGGACCTTCGCCATCCGCGTGGTGTCCCGCTGGACGGCCGTCGGCATCTGCTGGAGCCGCCGGTCCGCCGCCACGAGGTACCGCATCAGGTCGGGCAGCCGGCGCAGCCCCGTCGCCGTAACGAAACCGGGCGGTACGAGACGGGCCAGTTGCTCCCGTACGTCGGCGACGTTGGCGACCAGCGTCAGGCTGTTCGTCGACTTCAGCCGGCGCTCACAGGCCTGCCAGGCGGCCAGGATCTGCTGCACCTGGTCGATCGTGCGGACGGTCAGGTCCACCAGGTCCGCGCGCACCTTGTCGTAGAGCGTCCGGAACGCCTTCTCGTCCCACGCGGGCCCGCCGTACGCGGCGATCAGCCGGTCGGCCGCGGCGGTGGCGCAGTCCTCGAAGAGGGCCTGCACCGAGCCGTGCGGATTACGGGACAGCGCCAGCTTCTGCTGATTGCTCAGCCGGTCCGACGCGAACTTCGCCGGGTTGACCGGGATGTTCAGCATGATCAGCTTCCGCGTGCCGCGCCACATCGCCTGCTGCTGCTCGGCCTCGGTGTCGAAGAGGCGTACGGCGACGGTGTCGCCCTGGTCGACGAGGGCGGGGTACGCCTTCACCGGCTGCCCGGCCCGCCTGGTCTCGAAGACCTTGTTCAGCGTGCCGATCGTCCAGTCCGTGAGGCCGGACCGCTCGATGGACTCGCCGGAGGGCCCCGCGGTCGCCGCGGCGGCCTGGGAGAGCGCCTGACGGGCCTTGGGGCGGAGCTGGAGCTTGAGCGCCTCCAGGTCCTTGTCCTCGGCGACCTTGCGGCGCCGCTCGTCGACGATCCGGAACGTGATCTTCAGATGGTCCGGGACACGGGACAGGTCGAAGTCGTCCGCCGTGACCGGGACGCCGACCATCCGCTGGAGCTCCCGCGCCAGGGTGAACGGCAGCGGCTCCTGGAGCGGGACCGCCCGGTCGAGGAACTTGTCCGCGTAGTTCGGCGCGGGGACGTAGTGCCGGCGGATCGGCTTGGGCAGCGAGCGGATCAGCTCGGTGACGACCTCCTCGCGCAGCCCCGGGATCTGCCAGTCGAAACCCTCGGACGTGACCTGGTTGAGCACCTGGAGCGGGATGTGGACGGTGACGCCGTCCGCATCGGCGCCGGGCTCGAACTGGTACGTCACCTTGAACTTGAGCTTCCCCTGCCGCCAGGAGTCCGGGTAGTCGTCCTTGGTGACGGCCCCGGCCTTCTCGTTGATCAGCATGGAACGCTCGAAGTCGAGCGCCTCCGGCTCCTCGCGCTTCTTGTTCTTCCACCACGAGTCGAAGTGCGCCCCGGAGACGACATGCTCCGGAATGCGCTGGTCGTAGAAGTCGAAGAGCGTCTCGTCGTCCACGAGGATGTCGCGGCGCCGAGCGCGGTGCTCCAACTCCTCGACCTCGCCGAGGAGTTTGCGGTTGTCGTGGAAGAACTGGTGGTGGGTGCGCCAGTCGCCCTCGACCAGGGCGTTGCGGATGAACAGGTCCCGCGAGGCCTCCTGGTCGATACGGCCGAAATTGACCTTGCGCTGGGCGATGATCGGCACCCCGTAGAGCGTGACCCGCTCGTACGCCATCACCGCGGCCTGGTCCTTCTCCCAGTGCGGCTCGCTGTAGGTGCGCTTCAGCAGGTGCTGCGCCAGCGGCTCGATCCACTCGGGCTCGACCTTGGCGTTGACCCGCGCCCAGAGCCGCGAGGTCTCCACCAGCTCCGCCGACATCACGAACCGCGGCTGCTTCTTGAACAGCGCGGATCCGGGGAAGATCGCGAACTTGGCGCTGCGCGCGCCCAGGTACTCGTTCTTCTCGGTGTCCTTCAGCCCGATGTGCGACAGCAGACCGGCCAGCAGCGAGGTGTGCACCGCCTGCTCGGGAATCGACGCGTCGCCCTTGGGCTCCTCGACGACGATGCCCATCTGCTTGGCGACCGTACGGAGCTGCGCGTAGATGTCCTGCCATTCGCGGATGCGCAGGAAGTTCAGATACTCCTGCTTGCACATCCGGCGGAACGAGGACGAGCCACGCTCCTTCTGCTGCTCCCGGACGTAGGCCCAGAGGTTCAGGTACGCCAGGAAGTCGGACGTCTCGTCCTTGAACCGGGCGTGATTCTGGTCGGCCTGCGTCTGCTTCTCCTGCGGCCGCTCACGCGGGTCCTGGATGGAGAGCGCGGCGGCGATGACCATGACCTCGCGGGCGCAGCCGTTCTTGTCGGCCTCGATGACCATCCGGGCCAGGCGCGGGTCGACGGGGAGCTGAGAGAGCTTGCGGCCGAGCGGGGTGAGCCGCTGCCCCTTCTTCCCCTCCTGGGGGGACTTCTCGCCCTGCTCCAGCGCCCCCAGCTCCTGGAGAAGCTGCACGCCGTCGCGGATGTTGCGGTGGTCCGGCGGGTCGATGAACGGGAACCTCTCGATGTCGCCGAGCCCGGCGGCGGTCATCTGGAGGATGACGGAGGCCAGGTTGGTCCGCAGGATCTCCGGGTCGGTGAACTCCGGCCGGGTGGTGAAGTCGTCCTCCGAGTACAGCCGGATGCAGATGCCGTCCGACGTACGGCCGCAACGGCCCTTGCGCTGGTTGGCGCTGGCCTGGGAGATCCGCTCGATCGGCAGCCGCTGGACCTTGGTGCGGTGGCTGTAGCGGGAGATACGGGCGTTGCCCGGGTCGATCACGTACTTGATGCCGGGGACGGTCAGCGAGGTCTCGGCGACGTTCGTCGCGAGGACGATGCGGCGGCCCGTGTGGCGCTGGAACACGCGGTGCTGCTCGGCGTGCGAGAGGCGCGCGTAGAGGGGGAGCACCTCGGTGTGTCTGAGGTTGCGCTTGTTCAGCGCGTCCGCCGTGTCCCGGATCTCGCGCTCGCCGGAGAGGAAGACCAGGACGTCACCGGGGGCCTCGCCCGAGAGTTCGTCGACGGCGTCGCAGATCGCGGTGATCTGGTCGCGGTCGGAGTCCGCTGTGTCTTCGTCGGCCCCTTCGAGGAGCGGCCGATAGCGGACCTCCACCGGATACGTCCGCCCGCTGACCTCCACGATCGGCGCCTCGCCGAAGTGGCGCGCGAACCGCTCCGGGTCGATGGTCGCCGAGGTGATGACGACCTTCAGATCCGGGCGCTTCGGCAGCAGCCGGGCCAGATAGCCGAGCAGGAAGTCGATGTTCAGCGACCGCTCGTGGGCCTCGTCGATGATGATCGTGTCGTACGCCAGCAGCTCGCGGTCCGTCTGGATCTCGGCGAGCAGGATGCCGTCCGTCATCAGCTTCAGATACGTCGACTCCGGGTTCACCTGATCGGTGAAGCGGACCTTCCAGCCGACGGTCTCGCCCAGCGGCGTCTTCAGCTCGTCCGCGACGCGCTCCGCGACCGTGCGGGCGGCGATGCGGCGGGGCTGGGTGTGCCCGATCATGCCCCGGACGCCGCGCCCCAGCTCCATACAGATCTTGGGGATCTGCGTGGTCTTCCCGGACCCGGTCTCACCGGCGACGATCACGACCTGGTGGTCGCGTATCGCCTCCAGGATCTCGTCCTTCTTCTGGCTGACCGGCAGCTCTTCCGGGTACGACAGGGCCGGCAGCCGGGCCGCGCGCGCCGCGAGCCGTCTCGCCGCCTTGCCCGCCTCGGCCGCGATCTCGTCCAGCACGGACTGGCGGGCCTCGGGCTTGCGGATGCGGCGCGCTCCTTCGAGGCGCCGGCCGAGCCGGTTCGCGTCACGGAGCGAGAGCTGTCCGAGCAGGGACTGGAGATCGGCGAAGGAAGTAGACATACGGATCCCAGGATCTCACCCGGGTGTGAGGAGTGGCGACCTCATTTCGCGCGGACTGCGTCACGTGCCACGTACCATTTCGGGCAGTCGAACGCTCAGCCCTCCGCTTTCCGCCTCCCGCCTTCCGCCTTCCGCATGAAAGGTGCCGGTCCCGTGTCCCGTACGCAGTGGTGCTGCCTGACGGCGCTGCTCGCGCTCGTGATGGGGCTTCTGGGCGGACCTGCGGGCGCGGCTCCTTCTTATGCTGACGCGTCACCCTCTGAGGGCGTCGTGGTCACTGTGGGACAAGCCGCCCCGGCCCCCGTCGTGGAGGCCTTCGACGCGGGTGCCCCGGTCCCCGGCTGCGGGCAGTCCGGCGACCACGAAAGCGAGCCCGCCGTCCCGACCCGGGCCCGCGCCGCGCACGACCAGGCCCCCGGCCTCGCGCCCTGGGGCCTGCCCGCCGCGACGGGCGCCCTGCCGGCCGAGCCGCCGTCGGGGATACGGGTCCGGGCCCCGGTGCCGGCCACCCCGACCCCCGTAGAGCTCTCCGTGCTGCGGGTGTAGGCCGGGCCACCGCCTGACCTGCACCCTCCCTCTCCCTTTCCTTCCGCACCACCAGCACGGAGTGCCGCATGCCCACGCCCAAGAAGCCCCTGCCCAAGAGCACCAAGCCGTCCTCCCGGAAGCCCCTCGTCTACGGCGCCGTGATCGTCGTCGCCGCCGGTCTCCTCGGCTTCGCCTCCTACAAGGCGACCGCCCCTGACAGCTCCTCGACGAACACGTCCACCACCCCCGCCGCCGAGGTCTCCGCCGACCCGCAGGCGGGCGTCTACCCCGAGCTGGCGAAGCTCGCCCGCCGTGACGCCGGCGACAAGCTGGCGGTCGGCCGCGCCGACGCGCCCGTCGTCCTGATCGAGTACGCCGACTTCAAGTGCGGCTACTGCGGCAAGTTCGCCCGGGACACCGAGCCCGAGCTGATCACGGAGTACGTGGAGGACGGCACCCTGCGCATCGAGTGGCGCAACTTCCCGATCTTCGGCGAGGAGTCCGAGAACGCCGCGCGCGGAGCCTGGGCCGCCGGGCAGCAGGACCGCTTCTGGGAGTTCCACGCGGCCGCCTACGCCGAGGGGGCGAAGGAGAAGGGGTTCTCCAAGGACCGGGTCAAGGCCCTCGCCCAGGAGGCCGGGGTCAAGGACCTCGCCCGGTTCATGAAGGACCTGGACGGCGAGGCCGCCCGCGCCGCCGTCGCGAAGGACCAGGAGCAGGCTTACGGGATCGGCGCGACGTCCACCCCGTCGTTCCTGATCAACGGCCGCCCGATCGCGGGGGCGCAGCCGAAGGAGGCGTTCACCCAGGCCATCGAGGCGGCGGCGGAACAGGCGAAGACCACCGGCAAGGCGGGCAGCACCGAGGACTCCACGGGCTCCGAGGGCTCTGCGGGCTCCACGGGCTCCACGGACTCCGACGGTTCCGAGGGCTCCGCAGGCTCCGAGGACTCCGCCAAGTGAGCCCGGACATCGGCTACTTCGCGGCCTTCCTCGGCGGGCTGCTCGCCCTGGTCAGCCCGTGCAGCGCGCTGCTGCTCCCGGCCTTCTTCGCGTACTCCATCGACTCCACCTCGCGCCTGCTCGCCCGTACCGGCATTTTCTATGCCGGGCTCGCCACCACCCTCGTCCCGCTCGGCGCCGCCGGTTCGTACGCGGGCCGGCTCTTCTACGGGCACCGCGACGCCCTGGTGACGGGCGCGGGCTGGCTGATCATCGCGCTCGGCGTCGCGCAGATCGTCGGCCTGGGCTTCGCCTCGCGCCGCATGGCCGCGCTCAGTGGCCGCATCCGTCCGACCACGGCCTTCTCCGTCTACGCCCTGGGCGCGGTCTACGGCCTGGCCGGCTTCTGCGCCGGCCCGATCCTCGGCAGCGTCCTCACCGTGGCGGCGGTGAGCGGCAGCCCGGTCTACGGCGGGCTGCTGCTGGCGGTCTACGCGCTCGGGATGGCGGTCCCCCTCTTCGTCCTCGCCCTGCTCTGGGAGCGGTTCGACCTGGGCCGCCGCACCTGGCTGCGCGGCCGGACCGTCCGGCTCGGCGGCCGGTTCCAGTTGCACACGACCTCGCTGCTCTCGGGCCTGTTCTTCATCGGCCTGGGCGCGCTGTTCCTCGTCTACGACGGGACGACCGCGCTCCCCGGCCTGCTCGGGGTCGACGCCTCGTTCGCGGTGGAGCAGTGGGCGCAGAAGCTGGGTGAGCGCGTCTCGGACGCGGTACTGCTGGGGGCGGTGGTGCTGGTGGTGCTGCTGGCTCTCGGCGTACGGACCTGGCGGCGGCGCGAGCCGGCGGTGAAGGAGGCTGGGAAGGCCGGGGAGGGGTGAGAACGGCGAAGGCCCCGTCCAGCGGACGGGGCCTTCGAGAGGTGGCTGGGGCCGGGATCGAACCGGCGACCTATCGCTTTTCAGGCGATCGCTCGTACCAACTGAGCTACCCAGCCACGCAGCCGCTGGGGCTGCAAGCGGTCCTGACGGGATTTGAACCCGCGGCCTCCACCTTGACAGGGTGGCGAGCACTCCAAACTGCTCCACAGGACCAAGCAATGTGCGAAACAAGTCTCGCACACGGTGAAACGTGCCCCCAACGGGATTCGAACCCGTGCTACCGCCTTGAAAGGGCGGCGTCCTGGGCCACTAGACGATGAGGGCTATTGGCCCGCCTGTTCGCTTTGCAGCGCGTCGGGGACGTGAGAAGCATATGGGATGGGTGGAGCTATCGCCAAAACGGTTTACGGCGAGGGCGTCGGCCGCGTCGGAGAGCCCGTCGGGGAGGGCGTGGGGGAGGGCGAGGCAGGGGCGTCCTTCTTCAGGTTCTCCTCCGGGAGATGGCGGCTGACCTCGGCCGTCGTCAGTCCGAGACCGCCGAGCGTGATCTCGTCCCAGGCCTGGAGGCGGCGGCTCTCGCGGTCCAGGTAGAGCACCGAGGCGCGTACCTTCTCCGGCTTGTCGTTCTGCACCGCGCGCAGCCCGCCGCCGCCCGTGGAGCCCTCGACCTTGAGCCGCGTACCGAGCGCGAGCTGCTTGTTGATCCGGTTGTGGAGGTGGCCCGCGAGGACCAACGGAACGGTGCCGTCGGTCTGCCGGGCGGTGTTCGGGTCATGGGCGACCGCGATGTCCACCGGGGTGCCGGCCTGCTCCTGGTCGCGGAGGGCGGACGCCAGGCGCGCGCCCTCCAGCTCCGCGGCCGCCTTGCCGCCGACCGGCTTGGTGCGGTCCGGGGTGAAGGAGGCGTCGCCGGTGCCGGCGATGCGGAGGCCGGCCACGTTCACGGTCCGGCCGTTGTCCAGGACGCGCACGTTCCGGAACTTCTCCAGGTACGCCTGCGTGACCTTCGAGTCGTGGTTGCCGCGCACCCAGACGTACGGCGCCCCGAGGTCGCGGATCGGGTCCAGGAAGCCGTTCTCCGCCGCCGAGCCGTGGTCCATCGTGTCGCCGGAGTCGATGATCACGTCGATCTCGTACTGCTTCACGAGCGAGGCGATGATGTGCCAGGCCGCCGGGTTCAGGTGGATGTCGGAGACGTGCAGGGCGCGGATGGTCCCGGGGTCCGGCTGGTAGACGGGGAGCGTGGAGGTGGCGTCGTACAGCCGGGTGACGTTGGTGACCAGGCGGGCCAGCTCCTGCTGGTAGATGTCGAACTCGGTGACGATCGACCGGGCGTCGCCGACGAGGGACGGGGCGCTGGAGAGCAGCCCGGAGAACTTGGGCTCCAGGACGGACTTCGGGTTCCAGGTGGCGTACGCGCTGACGCCCGACGCGGCCAGCAGGGTGAGGGCGAGCCCCCCGGCGGCCAGGGCGCGGCGCGGGCGGCGGTAGACGACGAGGCCGAGCGCGGTCGCCCCGGAGATCACGGCGACGCAGGAGCGCAACGCCAGCTCCCGGGTGCCGGCGGCGACGTCCCGGGTGACCTCGTCCTGGAGGCCGGAGAACCGTTCCGGCTGGTCCACCAGGGCCTGCGAGCGCACCGGGTCGAGGCGGTCCACGTCCACGTCGAGGCGGAGCGGGGCGATGTGCGAGTCCAGCTCCAGCGCGCCGAGCGGCGACACGTTGATCTTGCTGCCGCCGGTGAGGGACGGCCGCAGGGTCATGTTGGTGTCCATGGGGCCGACCGGCGTACGGATGGACCCGACGGCGAGCAGCCCGAGCCAGGCCCCGAGCACGACGACGGCGAGCATCGAGAGGGCGCGTACGTACGGCCTGGGGTGGCCGGATTCCGTCAGATCGCCGGGGACGGGCTTGCGTGACGCGGACTTCGGGCGGGCGGACGGGCTGAGGAGGTGCCGGACGCGGTCGGCAGCGGCACGGAACGGGGCGCGGACCATTGGGCGCGTATGCCCCGGTCAGGGCCCGGCCATGCCGAGCGCCGGGTGCGGAGAGCCTGGTGCGGAGCGCCGCCACCTGCCCGTGGCGGGCCCCGGTACGTGACAATGGCGGTGTGCTGGAGATGACGCGGGAGCAGTTCGAAGAGCTGGTGAGCCAGGCACTTGACCGGATTCCGCCGGAGCTGATGCGGCTGATGGACAACGTGGCGGTCTTCGTCGAGGACGAGCCGGAGCCCGGCGACCCCGACCTGCTCGGGCTCTACGAGGGCACGCCGCTCACCGACCGCGGCGAGTGGTACGCCGGGGTGCTGCCGGACCGGATCACCATCTACCGCGGCCCGACCCTGCGCATGTGCGAGTCCCACGAGGACGTCGTGGCCGAGACCGAGATCACCGTCGTCCACGAGATCGCCCATCACTTCGGCATCGACGACGAACGGCTGCACGCCCTGGGTTACGGATGAGCGAGCAGGCACCGGACGAACTCCCGGAACCCGGACCGCCCGCCGCCTCGCAGGGACGGGTGCTGGGCGCGGTCGCGGCGGGCGGCGCGCTGGGTGCGCTCGCGCGGTACGGGGCGCTGGTGCTGTGGCCGGCGGCCGAGGGCGGCTTCCCGTGGACGGTGTTCACCGTCAACGTGAGTGGCTGCGCCCTGATCGGCGTCCTGATGGTGCTGACCGTGGAGCGGGGCCGGGTGACGCACCCGCTGGTCCGGCCGTTCCTCGGGGTCGGCGTGCTCGGCGGGTTCACGACCTTCTCGACGTACGCGGCCGATGTCTCGGGCCTGCTGGTGCGTCAGGAGCCGGTGGCGGCGGTGGCGTACATGGCGGCGACGGTCGTGGCGGCGCTGGCGGCCGTCTGGGCCGGGGCGGTGGTGACGCGGCGTCTGCCGGCCCGGGGTGAACGGTCCGTGGAGCGGGGGCGGGTCGTGTGAACTGGCTGCTCGTGGTGGTCGGCGGGGCGGTGGGCGCGCCGCTGCGCTATCTGACGGACCGGGCGGTCCAGGCGCACCAGGGGCGGGGAGTCGCGTACGTCTTCCCGTGGGGCACGTTCACGGCCAACGCGGCGGGCAGCCTGGTCCTCGGGGTGCTGACCGGCGCCGCGGTCTCCTCGCCGGTGCACGCCCTGCTGGCGACGGGGCTGTGCGGGGCGCTGACGACGTACTCGACGTTCTCCTACGAGACCCTGCGCCTCGCCGAGACGGGCCGGGCCTTCCTCGCCGCGGCCAACGTGGTGGCGTCGCTGCTGGTGGGGCTGGGAGCGGTGTTCCTGGGGGCGGAGCTGGCGGGCGGGTTCGGGGGGTAGGGCGGGGGCCTCGGGAGGGGACTTCGGCCCGGGGCGGTGCGGGCGGTCGGCGCTTCGGGCGTGTCTCCGGCGGGGTCCGGGGAGTTGGGCACGGCAACCGCCACCGCGTACGGCGTGCTCCGTGTCGTACAGCTCGCCCGGCCCCCGCCCCCGCCCCCTTCCTCGCCCGGCCCCGCCCCCTTCTCCGTCCCGCTCTCCCCGCCCCGGAGGTGCCACCCGTGCGCACACTGTCCGCCCCTGCCCGTTGGGCAGCCGTCACCGCGCTGACGATCGCCGCGTCCACCGGCTGTATGAGCGTCGGCGACGACGGCGCCGAGCCGGGGCCTTCGGGCTCCACCGACTCGAAGGGCCGGGTCGTCGAGCCGAACGGTGAGACGGTGACCGGATCCGGCGGCACCGGACACCGAGGCGGTGACGCCCACCCCCACTCCGACTCCGACAACGCCGGGGCCGCCGACGCCGACCCGAAGAACCCCAAGGGCACGCCGAGCCCGAAGGCGTCCGGCGCTGTGCCGTCGGCCACACCGAAGAGGGGCGCCCCGCGCCCCGAGCCCGGCGCCCCGCAGCCCTCCCGCCCCGGCCGCCCGCCGGCCCCGACGCCCTCCGCGCCGGGCCCGGGAGAGCCGCCGCCGGTCGTCCCGGAGCCGCCCGCTCCGCCGCCCGCGCCCGACCCGGACCCGGAACCCGAACCGCCCGCGCCCACCGAGCCTGCCGAACCGCCGCCTTCCGCCTCGCCCGCCGCGCAGTTGCGGACGCAGTCGATGGGCGGCGCGGAGGAGAGCCGACCGCTGCGGACTCCGGAGGCATCACCGCAGGTGAGGCCGGTGTAGCGGAGGCGGCGGAGGGGCCGGGTTGCGCAAGGTGGGGGAGAGTGCGTATGGTGGTAGATCGTTTGATCCCATTGCCCGGCGCCGACACAGAAGAGCGCCGTGTGGCGCGTACTCTCCCTTGCCGTGGCTGGACCGCATTGAGGCGGTCGAAATTGCGAATCACGGAGTTATGGGCGCGTGCCGAGACTCCGGAAGGTTTCGCATTTCGCATGTCAATTTCCAGTTCTGACCGCACCGTCATGCCCGAGAACATCGACACCGACGAGCTCACCGAGCTCGTCGAGTCCGCTGTGACCGAGGCCCCGGCGGGTGCGGCGGCCGCCGCGGCCGAGCAGGCTCCGGTGGCAGAGAAGGCGGCCGAGAAGTCCGTCGCCGACTTCATCACCGAGGACAAGCCGGCCAAGGCTCCCGTGGCCTCCGCCGAGACCGACGCGGCCCCCGAGGCCTCCGACGAGGCGCCCGAGGCTGACGCGTCCTCCGACCAGGCTCCCGAGGCTGACGCCGACGCCGAGCCGACCATCACCTTCGGCGACCTGGGCCTGCCCGACGGCATCGTCCGCAAGCTCGCGCAGAACGGTGTCACCACCCCCTTCCCGATCCAGGCCGCGACCATCCCGGACGCCCTGGCCGGCAAGGACATCCTCGGCCGTGGCCGTACGGGCTCCGGCAAGACGCTCTCCTTCGGCCTGCCGACCCTGGCCGCGCTGGCCGGCGGTCACACCGAGAAGAAGAAGCCGCGCGCGGTCATCCTGACCCCGACCCGTGAGCTCGCGATGCAGGTCGCGGACGCGCTGCAGCCGTACGGTGACGTGCTCGGCCTCAAGATGAAGGTCGTCTGCGGCGGTACGTCGATGGGCAACCAGATCTACGCGCTGGAGCGCGGCGTCGACGTCCTCGTCGCCACGCCGGGCCGTCTGCGCGACATCATCAACCGCGGCGCCTGCTCGCTGGAGAACGTCCAGGTCGCCGTCCTCGACGAGGCCGACCAGATGTCCGACCTGGGCTTCCTGCCCGAGGTCACCGAGCTGCTCGACCAGATCCCCGGTGGCGGTCAGCGGATGCTCTTCTCCGCCACCATGGAGAACGAGATCGGCACGCTGGTCAAGCGCTACCTCTCCAACCCCGTGACGCACGAGGTCGACAGCGCCCAGGGCAACGTCACGACCATGTCGCACCACGTCCTCGTCGTGAAGCCGAAGGACAAGGCGCCGGTCACCTCCGCGATCGCCGCCCGCAAGGGCCGCACGATCATCTTCGTCCGCACCCAGCTGGGCGCCGACCGCATCGCCGAGCAGCTCATCGAGTCCGGCGTGAAGGCCGACGCGCTGCACGGCGGCATGACCCAGGGCGCCCGTACGCGGGTCCTGGAGGACTTCAAGAAGGGTTACGTCAACGCGCTCGTCGCGACCGACGTGGCCGCGCGCGGTATCCACGTGGACGGCATCGACCTGGTCCTGAACGTGGACCCGGCCGGCGACCACAAGGACTACCTGCACCGCTCGGGCCGTACCGCCCGGGCCGGCAAGTCCGGTGTCGTCGTCTCGCTGGCGCTCCCGCACCAGCGCCGCCAGATCTTCCGCCTGATGGAAGACGCGGGCGTCGACGCCTCGCGCCACATCGTCCAGGGCGCGGGCGTCTTCGAGCCGGAGGTCGCCGAGATCACCGGCGCCCGCTCGCTCACCGAGGTCCAGGCCGACTCCGCGAACAACGCCGCCAAGCAGGCCGAGCGCGAGGCCGCCGACCTGACGAAGCAGCTGGAGCGCGTCCAGCGCCGTGCCGTCGAGCTCCGCGAGGAGGCCGACCGCCTGGTCGCCCGTGCCGCGCGCGAGCGGGGCGACGACCCGGAGGCGGCGGTGGCCGAGGTCACCGCCGAGGCGGAGGCCGCCCTGGTGGCCGCCATCTCCGTCCCCGAGCAGCCAGCCGCCCGTGACGAGCAGCGCCGCGACGAGCGGGGCAACTACGAGCGCCGCGACAACCGCGGTGGCGACCGTGGCGGCTACCGAGGCAACAGCGACCGCCCGTCCGGTGGCTTCCGCTCCGGCGGCGGTGACCGCCGGGACGACCGTGGTGGCCGCCCCTTCGAGCGCAGGGACAACGACCGCCCCTCCTTCAACCGCGACCGTCGCGACGAGCGCCCCTCGGGTGGCTTCCGCTCCGGCGGCGGCGACCGTGGTGGCCGTCCGTTCGAGCGTCGTGACAACGACCGCCCGTCGTTCAACCGCGACCGTCGCGATGAGCGCCCCTCGGGTGGCTTCCGCTCCGGCGGCAGCGACCGCCCGTCCGGTGGCTTCCGCTCCGGCGGCGGTGACCGTCGGGACGACCGTGGTGGCCGCCCCTTCGAGCGTCGTGACAACGACCGCCCGTCGTTCAACCGCGACCGTCGCGACGAGCGCCCCTCGGGTGGCTTCCGCTCCGGCGGCAGCGACCGCCCGTTCAACCGTGACCGTCGCGACGACCGCCCCGCGGGCGGCTTCCGCTCGGGTGGCACCGACCGCCCGACCGGCCGTCGGGATGACCACCGCGGCGCCAACACCGGCACCAACACCGGCACCTTCGGCCGCCGCGACGACAAGCCGCGCTGGAAGCGCAACGGCTGACCCCGCACCGGCCGACTCCCGGCCGGGCAGGTCCGCCTGACAGACCGGCAGGGCCCGTACGCCACCGAACCGACTCGGTGACGTACGGGCCCTGTTGCTGTTCCCCGGGGTCGCTCACAAGCCCAGGGGCTCGCCTCCCGACGCGCAGAGGGGCACACCAAGGGCGCAAACCGGAACGAAAGGGGCATCTCGGGAGGGTGGCAGGGCCCGACACGGATACCGGATCGGCTGCCGGGACCGGGCGGGCTATGCTCGGGGGTGATGTTGCAGGGGCCGTTAGCTCAATTGGTCAGAGCAGCGGACTTTTAATCCGTTGGTTGTGGGTTCGAGTCCCACACGGCCTACTGACAGCAGGACAGGGGAACCCCCTCTGACCTGCTACTTAGCGCCTCGACCGGCTTCGGCCGGCCGGGGCGCTTCGTCGTTTCCGGCCTCGTGCGTGAGCGATGCGTGAGCGGATGGCCCGGCAGGAGGTGCGACGGACGCGGCGTTGCGAGCTTCTACTACCAGATCGGAGGCGGATAGCGTTGCTGTTTTTGGTGGCAGATCGGGTTCCGGAAAACCGCTCATCTCGTACCGAGTCGGCTGCTAGCGTGATGATCATCATCTTGGGGATCACTCACCCCATCCGGCACCTCATGCTCAGGACGATCGTGAAGATCAAGCGCGCACGCATCGAGAACTTCTGCTGTCTGCACAACGTGGATGTCTCCTTCGAAGAGATCACCTCCTTCATCGGGCCGACTGGTGTTGGCAAGTCCACCGTGCTGCGCGCACTCGATTGGTTCTTCAACGGCGAAAGGTCGCTCTCGCTGAGTGACGACGACGTCCACTCGGCGGCGAAGGGCGGCCGCATTGTTGTCGAGGTGGAGTTCGATGGACTCACTGCTCATGACCGGGAGGTCCTCGGGCGGTACGCGCCCGACGGGGCAGAGAGCGTGAGCGTATGGCGGACCTGGCAGAACGGTGAGGACAAGATCACGGGGAAGGCGCTTGCATACCGTCCGTTCGAGGAGGTGAGGAAGTGCGAGAAAGCAACTGACCTTCGCCAGGCGTACGACGAGCTGCGTGAGGGAGATGCCGGTCTGGATCTGCCGAAGGTTGGGAGCAAGGACAAGGCGCTTGACGCCATGCGGGCTTGGGAGCTGGCCCATCGGGAGCAACTCACCGAGTCGGAGATCGAGGACACCCATTTCTTTGGCTTCGCAGGGCAGAGCAAGCTCGGCCAACTGATCGACTTCGTCTTTGTCTCTGCGGACCTTCGGGCGTACGAGGAGGCGGACGACCAGAAGACCACAGCGCTCGGCCGAATTCTGGACCACGCCGTGGATCGAACAGAGGCGAATGAGCGGCTTGGCGAGATCGAGGAGAGCGCCCACGTAGCCCGGCAGGAGGTACACGCGAAGGTGTACGGGCCGGTGCTGGATGACATCTCGTCTGCTCTGTCTTTCGAGGTCGCGAAGTTCACCACGGGACGTCAGGTAGTGGTGACCCCCACAGTCCATGCACCGAGGCCGGCTCGAACTACCTTTCAGGTGAGTATCCGCGACGGTGCAGCAGAGACCTCAGTCCACCGGCAGGGACATGGCTTCCAGCGAGCTTTGATCATCGCCGCTCTGAAGTACCTGGCCGATCGTCGGCGTCCAGAGGGCGACGCGCGAACGTTGTGTTTGGCAATCGAGGAGCCCGAGCTTTTCCAGCATCCGCCGCAGGCACGGACCTTTGCTAAGGTGCTGCGCGAGTTGGTGGCCACCTCTCCTGCGGGACGAACTCAGGTCATGTACGCCACCCATAGCCCTGTCTTCCTCGACCCAGCGGGTTACCACCAAATTCGCCGTCTGTGCCGTGTCGTCGGCGAGGCGCATCCCGTCACCCAGGTGCGTCAGGCATCTCAGGACGACCTGTGTCGGGCTCTCGACGGCATGATCGATCCGAACACCGTCAAGAGCCGGACGGTCGGCAGACTGACTGGGGTATTCGCCGAGGGCTTCTTTGCCCACGCGGTGGTGCTGGTTGAGGGTAAGGGGGACGAAGGGGTGATCGTGGGTTGCGCGGAGCGGGCCGGCATCAACCTCGGAGCGGAAGGGATTAGCGTCGTCGAGGTGACCGGTAAGGACAACCTGATGATCTCTGACGTGCTCTTCAGGACGCTGGGTGTGCCCTGTCACGTGGTTTTCGACGGGGATGCGCGTAAAGCAGAGCGCAAACGGCAGTCGACAGAGCACACGATCCCGGAGCAACAGCGGCGGGAGAAGGACCTGGAGTATGAGCGAGAGGCCCGGCGAACTCGACAGAAGAACGCCGACCTTTTGCGATACCTCGGTACTACGCCCGCACCCCAGCCACCGGATGAGAGCACCGCCAGGTACACGGTTTTTGAGGACAACCTGGAAAGCTACCTTGGCCAGCACTGGCCGGCCTGGGATCTCCGTAGGAGGGAGTTGGTGCGCTCGGGCGAAGGCGTCGACGGGAAGAATGCAGCGACCTACCTGGAGACGACGCGCACCGTGGCGACGGACGCGCCGTTCCTGCTCCACGCCATGCTGGAAAACGTCAGAAGCCTTGGCGGCAGCGCGGTGATGGCGTAGCCGCAGCACCTGACTGACCTGGCACCTCAGTACAGCACCCCGTATGCGGGTTTCGCTGTGCGTCCACCGTCTGCTGTGAGGGGCGTGTGCGGGGGCTGTACGTGAGGAGGCAGGTCAAATGGTTGCCGCAAAGGGCCCAACCTGTTCAGGAAGCCAGGTCGAACTGCTTGAGCCAGTCCGGGTCCGCGCCGCCGACTGCGGCGACCAAGCCGCCTGACAGCAGCACCATGGAGAGAACGAAGGCCATCGGGTCTCCGTAGCCCTCCACCGCCTGGTTCAGGGTCAGGTTGGGGGCGTCCGGGTGGCCGATGAACCCCGCCACTTGGAGTAGGTCGTCGTGCTGGATTCCCAGATTGTCGGACACCCACAGGACGGTATCTCGGGCCTGGTCCTCGGTGATTTGCTCCCTCGCCCCGACGAGCCAGGCCATGAGGATCGCCATGACCATGGTGGGGTCGGAAGGATGCTCACCTTCGAGGAAGGACCGTCCGGGTCCCTTCGAGGGGTTCGCCATCCAGGTCGCGATGTCCGCTCGCAGGCGCCTCTGCGTCCGGACGCGGGAGATCTCGGAGAGGTCGGGCGTCAGGTTGTTTGCGGCTCGGGTGTCGCGTGCGCTCCGACGGCGCTGGCTGTTTCGTCCCATGGTCCTGAGCATGCCGCTCGGAGCCGTCCTGGGGAAGAAAACAGCCAAAATCCTCAATGCCCTTGGTGGTGAGGGAATTTGGGTGATGTCGAAATCCGACCTCATCCTACTGCGGGCGGCTCTTGGCGCCGTCGAGGAATGAGCGCTGCCGCTGCCTCGGCCAACGCCACACCCCCAGCCCACGCGCCCAAGCAGCCATGGCCCGCAGCACCACACGACGCCCCGGCACTCCGATCCACCCTGCGACGGCCACACCGGCCGCTGCACCGCAGCAGCCACATGTACGGCGACGTTGATCACGGTGGTCAGAGTGGTTCCCGCCTTAGACGTCCGGCCTCGCAGAAGCAGTCAGTGATCCTTGTGCGCCTGGGTAGCTGGCTCCCGTATCGTCGCCCAGGTGACCGACGCGAACGTGGCGGGCAGGACGCACATCCCTGTAGACGATCTTGCCGAGTTGATCGAAGTGTTCGACATCGGCGAGGTGCTGGACCGGCGGCACTTGGCCGATGGCCTGATGAACGTGAACTGGCGGCTGGACACCCCGGTCGGGAGGTTCGCCCTCAAGCGGGTCACGGATGTGCCGATCGACCTGCTCCGGCGCAACCTCGCGGTCCTCCCCGTCCTCGTTTCGCACGGCGTCCCCGTACATGCTCCGCTACCCACCGTTTCGGGCGATGTGATCGCCGAAGTCGGCGGCAGCGGCTATTGCCTGTTCCCCTGGTCGGACGGTGAACATGTGCGTGGAATCGACCTGTGCTTGTCGCAGGTGTCCGATCTCGGCGCACACCTCGCGCGGCTCCATACGGTACTGAACCGCGCTGCCGAGGGCGCAGGGCTGCCCGCCGTGCCGCCATCGGTCACCGCGGAGGTGACGGAGGCCGGGCGAGCTGTGGAGAAGGCCGATCGGCTTGCGGGGGCGGTGCCGACCGGGGGTGTCGGCGACGTCTTCGATGTGGCCGCGTCCGCTGCCCTCGAAGAGCGCAAGCTCCTTCTCGACAAGCACGCCCACCTGCGCCCCGAGGGGGAGGTCCATGCGGGGCCACACGGTTGGACCCACGGTGACTTCCAGTACCGGAACCTTCTCTGGGCGAGTGGTGAGCTGGTCGCGGTTCTGGACTGGGACCGACTGGGCATTCGTTCGTACGCGGAGGAGGTCGTGCGTACGGCGCAGGTGCAGTTCGGTGTGAAGGGTGTTTTCGACCTGGAGCGGGTGTCGGCGTTCACGGCCGGCTACCGGTCGGTGATCCGGCTGGAGCCGGCCGTACTGGTCGATGCCGCCCGGCGGCTGTGGTGGAAGCGGATGACGGACTTCTGGCAGCTCGAATTCCACTACGACCGGGGTGACCACTCCTGTGACGACCTCTTCCTTGCCGACGAGGCACTCCTGCACTGGTGGACGGAGCGGCTCGACGCGGTGGAGCGGGCGTTCGCCGGGACTGTCTAGCTCTGGATACCGAGTTCCAGAAGTTGGGGAAGGCACGGTCGTGTGAACCGGGTCGCCCGGCGCAGGGCCCTTGTTCCCAGGCCCTCGCAGTCGGCGTTCCGGATCTCTTGCGTCCATGTCTCAGGGCCGGCGGTGCCGGGCAAGACGATGCCCGCGTTGCCGATCGCTTCAGGGATGCCGCCCCGATTGGTCCCGATGCTCGGGATCCTGTGCAGCGCAGCTTCGACGATCACGCGAGGGAAGGCGTCTTCTACGACGGACGGGACCAGCAGCAGGCGGTGGCTCCGGTACAGGGGCCCCATGTCGTACACGCGGGGCACGTACGTCACGTTCCGGTGCGCGGCGAAGTCGGCGGCCGTGTCCCACCAGCCTTCGACCAGGGTGAAGTGCTGTTCCGGCATGAGGCGGATGAGTTGATGGAGCAGATCCGAGCCCTTGGCCGGGATGGGATTGATCATCAGTACGGACGTGGAGCGGTTCTCGTCTGTGCTCGGCCCGGGTGGAGCGAACGGCGGGTACATCACGGCAAGGCGGGTTCCGGCGGCGTGAGGTGCGCGTGCCTGGACGAACTCCGACACGGCGAGGCCGTAGTGGGGTCGGCCGGCGAGGACGCTCAGACCCGTGGCGGAGACGGAATGCAGGAGGCCGACGACGAGTGTGGTCGAACGGGCTTGTACGGCGAGCTGCGCCGAGCCTTCCTGCGAGGTGAAGACGACGTCGGGACGGAGCGTGCTCAGCAGACTCCCGAACGCGTGCTCCACGTTGTTCTGCGTCAACGCGGAGCACGCGACCCCGTTCCACCGGTAGTGCAGGGCGCCCGCTTCCTCGTCGTGCGGGACGCGATGCAGGTCCAGGTGGGCGCGCATTTCCGGGAGCTGGGTCCTCCCGTTCCAGGGGGCTTCGTGCGACCCGAGGTAGGTGACGTGCCAGCCCGAGGCGGCGAGTTCTTCGGCGAGGAGTTGCTGGGTGACCTCGGCGCCGCCGATGAGGAACGGGGGCGGGGTGCGGCGCCAGGCGAAGAGGGCGGTGGGCACCGGCGATCACCTGGCCCAGAAGGAGACGAGGGCTTCCACGGCCTGGGCGACTTCGTCCGGGTCGGTGTCCGCAGCCAGGACGGTGAGTTCGCGTGTCAAGGGCTCCTGGGCAGCGTGGGCGAAGTAGTCGTGGGCGTGGCGCAGGAAGTCGGGTTCGTGGAGGAAGTAGTCGGACTCGGCGGCCGTGTGGCCGACGGCCTTGCGCCGCAGGCGGAGGGCTTCGGCCGGAACGTGGAGGTAGAGGGTGTGGTCGGGGCGCAGGAACGGAAGCGTCTGGAGTCGATGGCGGAGCTGGTGATGGACGCCGTACCCGAACAGGGCGTCCAAGGCGTACGCGTGGGCGAGGAGCGTGTCCACGGAACGGTCGAGGATCACCAGGCGTCTGCCGCTCGCGGCGGCCTCGGAGACTCTGGTGGTCTCGATCTCCATGAACCTCTCGAAGGCGCCGAGTTGAGCAGCCGCAGAGGCGGTGCGGGCCGGGGGGATGTCGTCGCGGTGGCTGATGTGCTCGACATAGCAGTCGGAGAAGAACGCCCGGGTGCCGAGGGCGGTGCGGCGCAGGTGGCGTATCGCCGTGGACTTCCCGGCGTACGAAGGTCCCTCCAGGGCGACGATCAGCACGACGGCTCCGTTCGGTAGAAGCGTTCGGCGTAGAGGCCGGGTGGGTCGACGAGGCCGGGGAGGTCGACGAGGTCGGCGGCCGTGGTGAAGGCGTGCCGGATCGGCCGGTACATCTTCCGGGCCGGGTGCATCTGGGAGCCGTGCATTCGCAGGACGGTGACCTTGTCCAAGACCACGTCGGTGATGTCAACAGGCTCGGGTCGCATCGTCGCCCCCGTACGCGTATGGAAGAGGTGCTGGTCGCAGCCGGCGAGCGCATACGTGGACCAGAAGGCGAGGTCCTCCCAGAACCAGCGGCACCCGAGACGAACAGCCGCCTCGTGGACGAGGAGGTGGTCGGGGTGGCGGGTGACAGCGGCGGGCGCCAGGAGTTCGGCGCCAGGGTGGGCGGCGGCGATCCGGTGGATTTCCTCCGTGATCCGGTTGAGTCTCTCGGGGGCGTAGGGCTGGTACGGAGGGTCGGCGTCCTTGTGGCCGAGGAGGTACCGGCGGGCGCCGAACGGTGCGAGCGCGGTGGCGCCCTCGCGGTCGCGCAGTCCAGACACCGCCTCGATGTCGGTGTACGTGGTCTCCAGGGCGGGGTGAACGCTGCGGGAGCGGGTGAAGACGGTCACGACGGTGAGCGGTCGGGGGCGAACGAGGAAGGTGCCGGAGGCGGACAGGGCGAAGTCGTCGTGGTGGGGTTCGACGACGAGGACCGGGCGGCCGGCGGGGGCGCGGGCCTCGATGTAGTAAGAGACGCGGGTGTGAGGTGCGGTCACCTCCAGGACGTGGTGGTCGTCGGCGTGGTGGCGGTCGGCGAGCTGCCGGGTGTGCTCCTGGTGGGCGCGGTGGAGGTCGTCGGGGAAGGTGTAGATGCCGTGGCCGTCCGGCACGGGCAAGGGCGGGCGCACAGGGGACTCCTTCGTCATCGCACGGTGGTCTCGTACCAGTGGCGCCACTTGCGGGGCGACCGGAGGCGCAGACGGGCGGTCACGGGGTTCTGCCACCAGAGCATCCGCAGGCTCGACCACTGGTCGTAGCGACGGGTCGACGGACGTACGCGCAGTTCGTCGAGGATCGTCACGGGGCGGCCGAGGGCCTGGCCGTGAGTGGTGAGCCGGGCGAAGAACTCCACGTCCTCGCTCATGAACAGGTCGTCCCGGTACCCGCCGATGCGGTAAAAGGCGTCGGCGGTGCAGAACTGGTTGACGCCCTGGGCTCCCCCGCGCCGGGTGCGGTAGTGGTCCCAGTAGGCGCACAGCAGGCGGGCGCCGAGACGTTCGGGCGTGTAGAGCGGAGGAATGGCTCCGCCGACGGCCCCGGCGTTCATGGCGGCTGCAGCTGCGGTGACCGCCTCCAGGGGAAGGGCTACGTCGGCGTCGGTGAAGAACAGCCGATCGCCGCGGGCCGCGGTCGCTCCGGTGTTGCGGACCCGGCCGATGCTGCGGACGGTCTCGGTCACGACGCGGACGCCGAAGGAGGCGGCCGTGTCGGCGGTGGCGTCGGTGCTGGCGTTGTCGACGACGATCACCTCCCCCATGTGGCCCGTGGCCTCCTCCCAGCGGGCGAGCGAGGTGAGGACGGAAGGGAGGTAGCGGGGCAGGTAGGCGGCCTCGTTGTAGGCCGGGATCACCACCGACAGGGCAGGTGTGGTCATCGGTGCGTCCTTTCCGGGCGGTGGCTGCGGAAGAGGTACGGGGTGCGTCGGCTCAGGTCGTCCAGGCGGCGTTCCCACAGGGCGCGGTCGTCGCCCGGAGAGGAGTACGCCCAGGAGCGCGTGGTGTGGAAGACGGCCCATGCGGACAGCAGGCGGTGGTCGAGGGCGAGGGGGTAGACGTCGGTGACCGTCCGGGCCAGGAGCGGAGAGAGGGCATCGGTCATGACCAGGGTCTGGGCGACGTCGGACTCGCGGGGACCGGCTGCGGCGTCGGTGAAGTCGACCAAGTGGCGGACGGCCCGGGGGCGGGCGAGTACGACGTTGTCGCCGTGCAGGTCGCCGTGGCACCACACAAGCGCCGTGGGGGAGGCGTCGGTGATGGCAGCCAGGGCGGGACCGATGCGGTCCAGCCCGCTGGGCGGGCAGCGACGGCCGAGCGAGGCGACCTGTTCGTAGAACGGCCGACGTGGTGCCCACGGCTGGACGGGTGCCCTGTGCAGGCGCCCGAGCAGGCCGGCCAGGTCCTTCAGGGTTCGCTCGTCGGAAACCAGACCAGATCGCATGGCGCTGCCGAGGGTAAGTGGCCCCAGGTCGGAGGTGATGAGGGCGGTCGCCTCGTGACCAGGGACGTGGCCGTATCCGACGACAGTCGGTACAGGGACGTGGTGCGCCACCGATCGGATCGCGGCGCTCTCCGTTGCCGCGTTTCGACGTGCGGTGGCCGCGTACAGCTTGATGACGACGCTTCGCCCGTCCATCAGGCCCACCCGGTACACAGCCGTGCGCGAGCGGGCGGACAGACGGCACGCGGTACGAACCGGGGCACCGACCAGAGCGAGGGCGGCGCGCGAGACGACGGCCGGGACTGCCCCCTTCACCGCACACCCGCCGGTTCCACGCCGACGGCGCCCAGCCGACGGACCTGCCTCATAACACCCGCCAGGTGCCGGCGGTACTCGACGACGTCCTCCGTGGCGGGGCAGTCGGCCTGCCACGGCTTCTCGGGACCGACGAAGTGCACGAGAGCGGCGGCCGGATCGGGCTTCGGCGATCGCATGACGACCCGGCGCACCCAGTTCCCGCGTTCGAGGAACCGGCCGACCTCGAACCGGTTGAAGCCGCCGGTCACCGGGCGCACTCGGCCGGATCGCAGGAGCCACAGGTTCAGGGCGTCCTGGTCGTTGTGGAGAATGTGGCGCCGCGTGTGCGTCAGGGCGTGCTCGACGCCTCGGCGGACACGGGGCATGTGCTCGGTGTGGAGCCAGAGCACGCCCGCGTTGAAGTACGGGCGCCCACGCAGGTGGGGCCAGCGTTCGGCAGCTCCGGGCAGGGCCGGGCATGCCCCGATGGTCGGGTTGAACTCGTCGCGTACGGCACCGGTCTCGTCCGGCCGGAGCGAGCCCAGCGGAACGGTGAGGTCTCCCTGCACGAGGACATCAGCGTCCACGTAGATCAGGTACGGCCGATGGACGAAGGCCCTGGTGAACTCGAAACGCAGATAGGTGGTGATGCTGATGTAGGAGGCGTCAGCCATCCGCAAGGTCCGCAACGGGACGCAACGGCGAATGTCGAAGGAGCCGAAGCCCCTTCGCTTGGCGAGGTCGGAGAAGAGCAGGGCCTGTGTTCGGGTGAGGTCGAGCGTCAGCACGCGCACGGCGGCGCTGCGGCGGGCCGCAGGAGTGAGTCCGTCCGCCAGCCCGCATAGGGCGGCGAGACCGGGGACGAGGTATTGCTGGTCGATGCACAGGCCGAACGCGTACATGGGTGATCCGCCTTCCGGGAGTGGTGCACGGGCATGACGAACGGGTCGAAGGCTGTCGGAGGAGACGAGCAGCAGGGGCCTACGGGCTGTCGTGGACTCCGCGGCGGGCGATGATCTCCAGGGTGTCGGGGTCGTCGGTCTCCCAGTGGGGGCCGCCGCCGACCGGCGGTCGCAACACCCAGACGGTGCCGCGGGCTCGGACATCGGTGACGATCGCTCGCGTGCCGCATCCGTCCCTGACGAGGTCGCCGACCCACGCCCTTGCCGCAGTCACGAAGCACCTTCTTCGGCCGCTTGGCTCTGTGGTGACCATCCGGAGGCCGCGTCTGCGATGTCGCGTCGCCGCTCGCGCTGGCCGGGCGTGTAGCGGGTCGGCAAGGCCCCGGCGACATCGGTGAGGAACCCGCCTCGTTCGCGGATGAGGACACCGAGGCTGGCGAACTGGGCCGCATCGGACGCGACATGAGTCAGCGCACCGACGACGATCCCCCGGATCATGCCTGTGGACAGGGCGGCCGTGACTGCCTGCCAACCGGGGCGTTCCGCGAGTGGCAGGCCCGGGTCGGAGTCGGACCATGCGCCGGCGACGTGCCAGTGGCGTGCGTCGGCGTAGTAGCGACCCCGCTCCTCTCCCTCACGGACGGCGGTGGGGGCGAGGGCGCAGACGTAGACGGCAACGGGAACGTGTCCCAGAGCGCCTGATGGATTGATCGGCATGCCCACAAGGCTGCTGGGCTGTCAGGCACAGGCCCAGACACGGCCCGTGACTCCGACGGTGGCCCGTACTCAACTGCCCTGCCACGCCTCGTGGCATGGCAGGGAAGCCAGCTTGGCTAGGTGCAACGATCCGTGTCAGTCGTGCAGATGTCAGCAACCGGACTGCTACGGACCGTTGCAGTGCCGACCAGGATCAGCGCACAGCGAGTGGGACGCCTGCGGAGTCAGCGAGACCCCTGAGCCGGTGAACGGACACTCCGGCGAGCCGACTGATGATTACCCCGGGGAGCATCTGGTGGCGCACCCATCCCGGAGCCATCGTGCAGACGTTTTGGAGCGTGTCGGCGGCGGCGTCCCACCGCCGACATTCGACCTGGGTGAGGGCGACGTCCAAGCCGTAGCGGGCCCGGGTTGCCAGGGGGACGGCCTCGTCCAGGCGAACGGTATCCATCAGCCGCAGCGCTCCGGCAGTGTCGCCGAGCGCCACTGCGATGCTCATGGCCTGCGTGGCGGCGTACATGGGCCCGTACGGCTGGGCATGGGAGCCACGAGCCCGTTCCTCACCTATGCGGGCGGCAACGGCATGGGCTTGAGACAGATATTCGCGGGCACTGTCCGCTCCGGCACCGCCTCGGGACGCGGCGACAGCAGCGTTCGTGACGAGCTGGCCGTACACGCTCAACCGGTCCGGATCGTGCTCGCTCATCCTGGGTTCGATCCGGTCGGCCTGGGCTGCGGCGAGAAGGAAGCCCTGCTTCGTACGGCCGTCTCGAAGGTTGACCCACGCGGTCGTCGCGGCGAGGTGGGCGTCCCGTAGATCGTCCCCGGTCTGCACGGCGATCTGGCGGCCGTACGTCAGCGCCGCGTACGCGAGATCGCGCGAACCGAGCACGTTGGCCGCCATGCCCGCAGTCTGGAAGGTGTCGATCAGAACGCCTGCTGCCGCTTCCCGCTCGACGCTGCTTGCAGCGTCGAGCCTGGCTCGCGCCTCGGGCAGGAGCCGGCCCAGGAGGGTGCCGAGCTCGGTGTACCTGCCTCCCCAGTAGGCGGCGTCCGCGCGACGGACGACTGCACGGAGCTCTTCGGTGGTGCCGGGCTCGACATCGGCGGGGATACCGATGGCAGCGTCATGGGTGGCTGCCGAAACTAGGCGCAGAGCGGCGCGTTCGTCGCGGTCCATGGACCGCCGGGGAGCCTGCTGCCCGAGAAGCACGGCGATGTCCGTGCCGAGCGCGTCGGCGATCGAAAGCAGAGAGGGGAGGGACGCCGTTCCTCCGCGTTCGAGCTTGCGGACCACACCGACGGACACAGCGGCGGCCTCGGCTAACTGCTCTTGGGTCATGGCGCCGCGGAGCGCCTTCATACGCTCCGCGGTGGTGTATTCCGACCATTGCATGATCTAGAACCTCCGCGTGATGGGATCCACACGGACAGTACTGGGTGGAACGATCGTGCCGACAGGCTTTGACCGGACAGTAGTTGGCCCTATGCGACGGTCGTCGCCGTCACGCCGAGGAGCGCCTCCAGCTCGCCCACCGCGATGTCCTCGTCAGTCGCGTGGACGGTGGTGATGCCCAGCTCGGCAGCCGGCGGGAGGTTGACCGCGTGATCATCCACGAAGACGCACTGCTCGGCTGGGACGCCGATGAGTTCGAGAGTGAGCTGATAGATGGCGGAGTCGGGCTTGGCCAGCCCCACGAGCTCGGACACCACGTGTACGTCGAACAGGTCCCAGATGCCGACATGTTCGTACGGGTTGAACGGATCGAGGCCGAAGCTGTTGGAGAGCAACGCGAGCCGATGACCGGCCGCCCGCGCGGCGCGGGCAAGCGCCACCATACGACTAGCCACAGGCACCTTGGCCCAGGCCCGCCCCATAAGGTTCACGGGATCGACGTGATCACCGAGAAGCGGGGCCGTGCTCTGGTTCCACTCGGCTTGCCCTATCTCGCCGATCTCCAACGCCGTGTAGAGACGGCGCCCTTCAGGGTGATCGTTGAGAGTCCTGCGCCATGCTCCGGGGGCTAGTCCTTCGGAGACGCACCAGGCGCGGTGGACGTCGACGGGGCTGGCGGTGAGGACGCCGGCGAAGTCGAGGATCAGCCCACGTTGCTCGTGCACGTTGGCGACCTCTGCTCTGTACGACATCCCGTGTTTCTCCCTGCCGCAGTTAGTCTCCCGAGGACGCTACCGCGTACCACAGCGATCGCGCGCAGAGCCCACCACTGCCGCCGATCCACGCAGGCCATAGGAGACAAAGCGCTGCTCCCACCCCTGCTTCTACCCAGTGCGTAGTACCTATTGTCGACGGGCACGAGGTAGAAGACTCTGGCCTGTCGTGCCTCTCAAGGCACCTGTCCGACCCGCATGCCAACCTAGGGAGTAGCAAAGCCGAGCCTCCGGGAGGTGACTGCACTGTGAGCACAGGCAGAGCGGCATGGGGAACGTCGAATCGCGTGGGCAGGGCGGGATCTTTGGCCCTACCCTCACTGCTGCGAGTGTCGGCCGCTACTCTGGCTACCTGTGCTGGGGCAGCGTGGAGGGGGCCATATGGGGGAGCCTGCAACCTGGCAACAGGAGCAGATCAGCCTTGCCTATGTGCTTGGCGTGGCTACGCAGGCGAACGCCACGATCGCGACCTGGAACGTTGACAAGGACGGCGTCGACGTGACACTCAAGCGTGACCACACCCTCGTCGAGCTGCAGATGAAGTGCACCTTCGACCCTCAGCTCCTCGCGGACGGTACGACGCACACTTTTGACCTTGATGTAGCTACCTACAACAAGCTGCGTGGACCCCGACGGACCGCAGCAGGCTACCTAGGGCTGGTGGTCGTTCCACGCGATGTTGACACCTGGCTTGAGCACAGCCTCGATTCTGTATTGATGCGCTGCTCCGGTTTCTACGCTCAGATTCAAGATCTTCCCGAGGCTGAAGGTAGCGTAACCAAGAGAATCCACCTTCCGCAGCCTCAGAGGCTCAATAGTTTCGGCCTTGACGTAATGCTTGAATTCTCTGACGAGCGACTTTGGGGGCCGCGTGCCTCGATTGGGGAGGCTATCGCGTGATTACCTCCGACGTGGGATTCAACGAAATGGTCAGCTATCTGAGTCGCGCCGGATGGAGGCGCGCCAAGGCTGGACCTTTGGCGGAGCTTTGGCAGCCAAACGGAGATTCAGGTTCTTCCGTCCTGGTTCCACGCTCTGCAGATGCCGAAGATTTTAGGAAGATTGTAAATATTCTCACTGATGAGGTCGCTAGGCGAGAGCAGAGGCTGCCGGAGGATGTTCTTCGAGATATTTCTAGGCAGTTTCTCGATGTGACGGATCTCCGCGCTCAGGGGGAGGATATTGCGGAGGGGACTATCTCGCTTCAGGCGGGAATGGGACTCTTTAATGCCGCTAACCATCTAATGGTTTCGGCTGCCGCTGCGACAATTAATCGCCAAAGTTACTATGGCACCTCCATTCCGAAGGCTGCCCACGCTCATGCTCGGCGACTCCGCCTCGGTCAGACAAGAGAAGGTTCCTATGTAGTTCCGATCATCAGCAGTGCTCGTTTCGGTGCCACTGCTCGGAATGAGGACGGGATTCCGCTCCTGGAGGTCCATTCGGAGGACACATACTTCGATCGAAGGGTGCTTGCTACGCTATCTCGCTCACTGGAAACACTTTCTGAAATGTCAGTCGATCGAGACAGGGTGCCATCGCGAAGTGAAGTTCTTGATTCGGTTGGCGAGGGAGTTTCAAGTGAGCTATGTGCTGCAGTTCTGGAGGTAATCGGAAAGGGAAAGGTTGGAATCTTTGACGTAGCCTTCAATTGGGCGCCCGCATCGCCCGTTCCAGTCGACTTGAGGAGTCATGTCTTCTTCGCACGGGAGCATGAAGCCATCCTCTCCAGTATCAGTAAAGAACTTAAAGATTCGGAAACCCCTTCAGATACAGTTCTTTATGGTGTGATCAGGAGAATGTCACTCAAGGCTAACGAGGAGAGCGGTCGCGTCGCGCTCGAGACGGTTATTGACGGTCGCCGACGTTCCGTCTCTTTCGAATTGGATCTCGCAACCTATAGGCGCGCTGCCCAATATCATGGTGAGCGGCGGCGAGTCGTTGTAACAGGGATTTTGGATTCCACCCCGGGACGCCCAGCAAGCATGAAGGTGCGCACATTCGGTCCTGATAGGTCAGTCATGACTTTTGACCAAGTAGATGAGTGATCGATTGACTTCATGACTTGATGCCGACGTTGATGTGGTTCGCCGACATCAGGGCATTTGGTCTCGGGCGACAGTCCGGCTGTTGGGATGTCCAGGCGAAGTAGCCCTGGTTGATTCCCCCATGCCGGGACCGGAGCACTGTGAAGCTTCGAAGGTCACGGCGCCGACTTGGTGCAACGAGACTGCGCTGCACAGGCAAGCTCAGTTTGCTCGTCAATGCGCAGGATGCGTGAGCAACGCGTGAGCAGACGCTCCGGAACAGCCTGGTTTCTTCCGGATCGCGCGGCACCGGGCAGCCCGTCTGGCCAGGCCGTTCCGGACGAAGCGGCATCGGCCGACATTGCCCGACCGCCCCTGACCAGGACTTTCAATCCGTTGGTTGTGGTTCGAGTCCCACACGGCCTACCGACAGCAGGGCGGGGAAACCTCCTCTGACCTGCTACTTAGCGCCTCGGCCGGCGGAAGCCGGCCGAGGCGTTCTGGTGTTCGGGGGTTCGTGCGTGAGCGGATCGTCACCGGTTCTCCTGCGGAGGGACTGCCTTGCCGCTGAGATGCACGGGGAGAGCGTCTCCCGCACCCTGTTAACTGGCCGTCCTCGCCCGCCTTCAGGGGCCCCTCCGCCTTCGTGGCTGCTGCGAAGTCACCATGGCAGTTTGCCGAGTGGCGAGTCATGTGATCCCGCGCAGGTCGTCAGCACAGATCGAATACCCGGGCTCCGGGGCGGGCACTGATGCGATGCGGCTCGACAGCGAGACGAGCTGATTGTTGTCCCTGATCGCGATCTGCCTGAGGGACCCGCGCGACTCCGGACCTGGTGGTTATGCCGTCACCTGTATGACTCTTTCATGGCGACACGCCAATGAATATATGTATATGTTCAGCATTATGTCTGCTGACATCAGCCCGTTCCGGATCCAGATCCCGCAGGCCGCTCTCGACGATCTACAGGACCGCCTGGCGCGCACCCGATCGCCGTACCCGGTACCCGGCGCCGCATCGGAGTGGGATCACGGCATCTCGCCGGACCACCTCCACGAACTGGCCGACCACTGGAGGAACGGATTCGACTGGCGGGCACATGAGGCCAGGCTGAACGCCTATCCGCAGTTTCTGACCGAGATCGACGGGCAGACCATCCACTTCCTGCATCTGCGCTCGCCGGAGCCGGACGCCACGCCGCTGTTGCTGAACCACAGCTACCCGACCTCGTTCGTGGAGTTCCTGGAAGCGAGCGGGCCGCTGACCGATCCGCGCGCTCATGGCGGGGATCCCGCCGACGCGTTCCACGTAGTCATTCCCTCGCTGCCCGGCTTCGCCTTCTCCAGCCCTCTCTCGGCGCGCGGCTGGAACCTGGAGCGCACCGCCCTGGCCTTCGGCGAGCTGATGACCCGCCTGGGCTATGGGCGATTCGGCGTCGAAGGGGGCGACCTCGGGGCCGGCGTGACCGGTCGAGTGGTCACCCTGATGCCGGACCGGGTCATCGGTGCGCACACCCACGGCGACCGGCTCCAGCTCGGCATGGCCGGCGAGGACCTCCCCGTGCCGGACGGGCTGAGCCCGGACGAGCAAGCCGGGCTCGAAGCGGCGCAGCGCAACTGGTCGCAGATGAAGGGCTACAAGGTGCTGCACATGACCGCACCCAACGCCCTCTCGGCGGGCCTCGCCGACTCTCCGGTCCTGCAGTTGGCGTGGATCGCCGAGAAGTTCGTGCAATGGGCCAATCCCGCCACCCCGATCAGCCGCGAGAACGTGCTGATCACCGCGAGCCTGTACTGGTTCACCCGGACCGGACCGGCGGCGGGTGACTTCTACTGGGAGCTGGCCCACGCCGACGACCCGGGCTGGGGCAGTCCTTCCGGGGTGCCCATGGCCTCCTCGCTGTTCTCCAGCGACCCGCTGGTCCGCAAGGTCCTCGGCCCGCGTGACGACACCACCTTCTTCCGCGAGCACGCCGAGGGCGGGCACTTTCCCGCCTTCGAGGTTCCCGACCTGTTCGTCGACGACATCCGTGCCTTCTTCCGCACCCTCCGCACCTGACAGGGCGTTGGCTGGAGCGGGTACTACGACCACCGCGTGACTCGTACGTGCGGTCCGGCGGTCAGTCCGAGGTGGTTCGCCAGGCGTGTTCAGCGTCCTGTGCGGTGGGGTGGCTGGGGAAGACATCGTCCAGACCGGTGATGCCGAGGATCCGGGAGAGACGTTCGGGGACGGCTGCCAGCGCGATGGTCGCGTCGGCGGCCAGAGCGTGGTTGCGGGCTGCGATGAGGACGGTGAGGCCGCTGGAGTCGCAGAAGGTGATGCCCTTGAGGTCCACGACGAGCTGCTGCCCAGGGCGCAGAGCGAGACCGGCCAGGGCGTCGCGGACCCGTGGCGCGGTGTGGTGGTCGAGTTCCCCGGCGAGTTCCATGACCGGGCCGGCAGCGGTGGTGCGGGTGCTCAGGGTCAAGTGCTGGGTCACTGCTGCTCTTCACTGAGGGGTCGGGGCACGTGGATGGCGAGGACGGCGGTGTCGTCGTCCACGCCGGTGCCGAAGGCGTCGAGCAGGTCGCGAACGGCACCGATGGTGTCCGATGCGGTGGTGGGGGCGAGGTCGCGGCCGAAGTCGAGGAGAGCGTCGTCGCCGTAGCGGTCATCGCCGCCGGCGGCCGTGGTGTGGGCTTCGGTGAGGCCGTCGGTGTGCAGGAGCAGGGTGTCGCCGGGGGAGAGGTGGACGGTGGTGGTGGCGATGTGGGCGTTGGGCAGGGCGCCGATGAGCTGCCCGCCGGGGGTGGGCAGGTAGTCGGCGGTGCCGTCGGCGCGCATCAGCAGGGCCGGGGGGTGGCCGCCGCTGGCCAGGGTTATGTGGAACCCGCCGCGGTCGGGGTCGGGGGTGAGCAGGCCGAAGACGACGGTGCAGAAGCGGGGGTCGGTGCCCTGGTACTCGTGGTTGAGGACGGTGTTGAGGTTGGCGAGAACGGCGGCCGGGTCCGGGTTGTAGACAGCAGCGGCGCGCAGGGTGTAGCGGGCCAGGGAGGTGACGGCTGCGGCGGCGGCGCCCTTGCCGCAGACGTCGCCCAGGAAGAGGCCCCAGGTGCCGGCGGCGAGGGGGAACAGGTCGTAGAAGTCGCCGCCGACTTCGTCGACGGAGGCGATGTGGTAGTGCGCTGAGACGTCGAGGCCGGGTACGTTGGCCAGCGTGGGGGGCAGCAGCGTCTTCTGCAGAGTGGTGTTCAGGAGCTTGAGGCGGTCGCGTTCCTGGTCGGCCTCCTGGCGGGCGCGCAGCAGTTCCGTCTCGTAGGCGCGGCGGTCGCGGGCGTCGAAGAGGGTGGTGCGAATCAGCAGGGGCTGTCCGTCGCTGCCGGTCTTGACCGTCGAGGTGACCATGACGGGCAGGTGGGAGCCGTCGGCCGCCTTGAGTTCCAGGGCGATGCCGCTGATCTCGCCCTGCATCTGGAGCAACGGGGCGAAGTGGGTCTCGTGGTAGAGCCGGCCCCCGACGGTCAGAAGGTCGGAGAAGGCCATGCGGCCCACCAGGTCGCCGCGCCGGTAGCCGAGCCAGTCCAGCAGCGTCGCGTTGACCTTCGCGATCCTGCCGTCCAGCAGGGTGGAGAGGTAGCCGCACGGGGCGCGCTCGTAGAGGTCCTCGGCACTGTCCTCCAGCAGTTCGGAGAAGCGGGCCTCCTCATCCACCGGTGCTTGGTCCTTGCTGTCCGCAGCCTCGCCCGTCCCGCACATCACCGCGCCGTCCCGGCGAACGCTGCGATCGCCGCGGCGGTCTCCTCCGGTGCGGCGAGCTGAGGGCAGTGCCCCGTCGCGTTCAGCGTCACCAGTCGGCTTCCCGGGATCTGGGCGTGGACGTATGCGCCGACCTCCGGCGGTGCGATCGCATCGCTGGAGCACTGGGCGACCAGCGTGGGCACCCGCACCGCCGCGAGGTCGGCGCGGTTGTCGGACAGGAACGTCACCCGGGCGAAGACTCGCGCGATCTCCGGATCCGCACGACAGAAGCTGTTCGTCAGCTCCTCGCCCAACGCGGGCCGCCCCGGGTTCCCCATGATCGCCGGTGCCATCGCGCCCGACCAGCCGAGATAGTTGGCGTCCAGCGACTCCAGCAGCTCATCGATGTCGGCGGCGCTGAAGCCACCCCGGTACCCGGTGGCCGGATCGTCGATGAAACAGGGAGACGGTGCGAGCAGCACCAGCCCGGAGAACGCCTCCGGCTCGTGCGCGGCGGCCAGCACGCCCATCATCGCGCTCACCGAATGCCCCACGAACATGACCGGCCCCAGCGCCAACTCCCGAACTATTTGCAGGACATCGGCTACGTACCCGTCCAGCGATCCGTACCGGTCCCGGCTCCAGGAAGACAGCTGCGAGTTTCCCGAGCCGACATGGTCGAAGAGGACGACAGTGAAATGCTGCTCCAGCGCCGGCACCACCAGACGCCACATGTTCTGGTCGCACCCGAACCCGTGCGCCAGCATCACCACCGGTGCACCGGTCCGCCCGGTCACCCTGACATGGTTCCTGCTCCGCACGTCCATGCCCGCCATCGTCGCAGACCCCCGGCGGGAGGGCTTTTCCCGTGGCTCGTGGCCGGGGCCTACGGCCGCGTGCGGCGGGAGCGTCGCGCCGTTGTGGCGGGCACGGCCCCGTGGGCGGGGTGAGGGATCACCGATCATGCGGGGCGTGCCTCCGCCCGGCGCAGGGGAGCGCCTGCCTGGTGGAGGCTGCGGAGTGCTTGCCGGTAGGAGGCGATCAGGCTTGTCTCCAGGTAGGCGACGTCCAGCTCTTCGCAGTAGCGCTGGACGACGATCTGGGCCCTGCGCAGGTTGGGGCTGGGCATGCTCGGGAAGAGATGGTGCTCGATCTGGTAGTTCAGCCCGCCCAGGGCGATGTCGGTGAACCAATTTCCGCGGACGTTGCGTGACGTCAGGACCTGGCGGCGCAGGAAGTCCGGGCGGTCGTCGCCTGTCCGGATCGGCATGCCCTTGTGGTTGGGGGCGAAGACGGAGCCGAGGTACAGACCGAAGAGGCCCTGGTGGACGGCTAGGAAGGCGATCGCCATGCCGGGCGGCAGCACCAGGAAGAGCGCCGTCAGGTAGACCGCGCAGTGCGCCACGAGCAGTGACCCCTCCAGCAGCCGGTGCTTGAGCGAACGGTCGGCCAGCGCCCGCAGGCCCGACACGTGCAGGTTGAAGGCTTCCAGGGTGAGGAGAGGGAAGAACAGGTACGCCTGCGAGCGGCCGATCAGCCGGGGCAGGCCCTTGGCCGCGCGGGCCTGGTCCTGCGACCAGACCAGCAGATCGGGCTCGATGTCGGGGTCGAGTGTCTCGTGGTTGGGGTTGGCGTGGTGGCGGGTGTGCTTGTCCTGCCACCAGCCGTAGCCCATGCCGATGCCGACGTTCGCGGTGATGCGCCCCGACCTCTCGCTGGCCTTGCGCAGACGGAAGACCTGGCGGTGGGCGATGTCGTGGGCCAGCAGCGCCACCTGGCCGAAGACCGCGGCCAGGAAGACGGCGACGGCCAGGTTCCACCAGGAGGCGCCGACGAGGACGAACGCGGTCCAGCCGGCGACGTACAGGGCACCCACAGCCACGATCCGGACCGCGTAGTAGCGGGGTCGCCGGGCCATCAGGCCGTGATCGACGATCCTCTTGGACAGCCGGGCGAAATCGCTCCCGGTCGTCCGCTCGGGGCGGACGGAGACATCTGCGGTCATGGGTACGAACCTCTCGTGGCCGACACCGGACAGCCGTTGGGCGGTCACCGCGATGTGGTGGGAACGGAACAGCCGAGGACGTGACCGCTGTCGCTGGACTGGTGGGTCGAAGGGGCGCGGCCTCGGCCAACTCCCCTCGGATCGGAGTGGCCGCCCGGCGGGGCGGTGGACCTCGCTCGGGTATGTGAGGCTCACTCCGCAGGATTCATCCGTGCGCCAGCATCCCGGTGCGGAGGCGGCCGAGCAGATGGGTCAGGAGCCGGGAGACGTGCATCTGGGAGATGCCGAGCTGCCGGCCGATCTCGGACTGGGTCATCTCCTGGCCGAAGCGCATGGCCACGATGGACCGGTCGCGGTCGTTCAGGTCTTCGAGCAGGGGCGCCAGCGCATGGAGATCCTCGACCCTCTCGATGGCGGGATCGATGTCCCCTTCGGTGTCGCCGTAGGTGACGGCCGACGCGTTGTCCCGTTCGCTCCCGACGGGCTTGTCCAGGGATCCCGCGGTGTATCCGTTCGAGGCGACGAGGCCCTCGATGATCTCGTCTTCGCTGAGTTCCAGATGGCGGGCGAGTTCCTGGACGGTGGGATCCCGGTCCAGCCGTCCGGCGAGTTCCTCCTTGGCCTTGGCCAGGGTGACGCGCAGCTCCTGAAGGCGGCGCGGTACATGGACCGCCCAGGTGGAGTCGCGGAAGAAACGCTTGATCTCCCCGACGATGTAAGGGATGGCGAAGGAGGTGAACTCCACCTCCCGGCTGAGGTCGAACCGGTCGATCGCCTTGATCAGGCCCACGGTTCCGACCTGGACGATCTCCTCCATCTCGCCGCTGCCGCGGCTGCGATACCGGCGTGCGGCGAAGTGGACCAGTGACAGGTTCGTCTCGATCAGGGTGTTACGCGCGTACTGGTACTCGTGCGTGCCCTCTTCCAGCACCCTCAGCCGCTCGAAGAAGATGGTGCTGAGAACGCGAGCGTCCTTCGGAGCCACCTTGCGAGGGTCGCGGATCTGCGGGAGCGGTGCGTGCGGCGCATCCGTGGCCAAGGCCGGAGCCGTCGTGGATATCGGCATTGCGATGATTCCCCTGCCCCAGAAGCTGCCGCGGAGACCCGACGGCATACGGGCCACCTACCCGTATCGGGACGGGGTACGCAGATCTGGGCAAGGGGCTTGTTCGAGCGCTTTACCGCTGGTCCTCGCGACCAGGGTGCGTCCCGCCCGTCCGGCCGCGTCCAGGATCGGACCGGTGGGATCCCGTGGGCTGGTCGCTCTGCTCGTACTGTGTCCGGTCCGCCTCCCCTCGCGGAGGCCCCGCACCGTCGGCGTCCCTCGCCGGTACCGGTCGGCCGCGTGGCGCAGGTGCCTGTTCCCGGGACGGACGGACGGTGCGCGGCGGTGCGTCGTCCCGGACCGGAGCGCTCCGACGGGGGCCGGCACTCGTGTCGGATTGCGCACCGGCCGCGCCGGGGCGGTCGGCCTCGCTCCCCGTTGCCACGTCCCGCGCGGCCGTACCGTAGGAGTCCTCGACCCCGGCGCGATGACGCTCCGCGTCCTCACGGTCCAGCGCGTCCTGTGCCCGCCCCTCCTGCTCACGCCGCGCACGGCGCACCGCCCTGCGCTCGCGCCCGCTCATGACAGCCGAGCCGATCAGCATCAGGAGACCACCCAGCAGAGCCAGCCCCACACCGCTGCCGAGCCCGTCACTGTCGCCCGTCACCGTCAGGCTGCCTTGAGCCTGCGCCTGGCGAACCATCCAGAGAACGGCGAATCCGAGCGTGATGATCCCGGCGACCAGAACAAGAAGTCTTGACCGGAACGCGACGCCGAGAACGGTGAGAAGCGCTCCGACGAGAAGCGGCAGGAACATGGATGCGAAGAGGCCCGCGCCAGAATCTGTGACGCCGGCGCCGGTGAACAGCTCCCATACCCGGAAGTCGCGTCCGAGCCGGCCGTCGTTCCAGTTGCGGAAGGGAGCCCAGAGCGCCGCAGCCGCGCCGAGTACGGCTAGAACGAGCCCCACGGTGTTGCGGATACCCCGTACCATGCCGCGACCTCCCGGCAAGTCGGATCGGTGCACGCAGCCCTCACATGCCGTATTCCTCCCTGATTCTCACGGTACGCCCGGCCCGAACGCCCTGCCATACGGCTCGGTCGCCGGTGGCCTGGCCTGCGTGGCGGTTCTCCCGGGACACCCCTCCGCCGGGTCCACCGCTCCACCGAGACCGCCCGAGGTGCCACTCCGCCGACGGGGATCCGGCGTCCGACGGATCGGGCCCCGGATCCGTCCCGTTGGGGTCGGCGTCGAGCACGCCGCAACGCCGTCCATGCGTGAGCGATGCGTGAGCGGACGTTCCGGCACAGCCCGCTCGCGTCCGGACCGCGCGGCACCGACCACCCCCTCCGACCAGTCGTTTCGGGACGCGGCGGCAGCGCCCGGCACCACCCACCCGAACCCGGCGGGGACTTTTAATCCGTTGGTTGTGGGTTCGAGTCCCACACGGCCTACCGACAGCAGGGCAGCGGAAGGCTCCTGAACTGCGGTGGAGCGCCCCGACCGGGTTTGATCGGTCGGGGCGCTCCGTTGTCGAGGCGGAGGGGATGTCTTGCCGCCGAGTTACACGGGGAGTGGCGGGGGTCGACGCGGGGCTTCAGGTGGATGCGGATGCGCGACACGTGGCCGCTGAGGGCGGTCCTGCGGTGCTTCTTCGACGCGAACCAGGCGTCCAGCCACTCGCCGACCGTGAGCCTGCCTCGTACAGGACTTTCTCGCTGAGTGCGTGGCCGTCACGCCCCCGCCGCAGGGTTCTCAGCCCTTGATCGGCACGTCCCTGGTCGCGTAGTAGGCGTGCAGTGCGGCCTCGCTGCCTGATCCCAGGGCGGTCATGATCCGTTGGAAGCGGGCGGAGCGGAGGTCGCCGGCCACGATGATGCGGGGGTGCTGGTCGGTCGGCGGGCAGTATCCGTCCGGGGCCCGGGTCAGGTCGCCGGGCGGGGCGGTCGGGGCGTTGCCGATGCTGAGATAGGCCGAATCCGCTGCGATCTTCCGCCTCGTGCCGTCCTGGCCCACTGCTTCCGCCGACACCGATGTGCCCTCTGCAGCCTTCAACGTCAGGTGCTCGACGGGAACGAGGGTGACCCGGGGATCGTCTCGGATCTCCTCGATCTTGTACGCGTCGGCTGCCGGGTACACCACGAGCAGGCGGGTGTCTGTGGTCGGGTGGGCGCGCAGGAACGTTCCGATCGGGCGGTCACCACCCAGGACGAGGAGGGTGCGCCCCTGGGCGTCGTCAGCTTCGGCCTCCCAGAGAGGAGCCAAGGTGAGGCCGCCGGGGGCGGTGATCCAGGTGACGTCGTGGGGCTGGAGGGGCCGGACGCCGGTGGCGACGACGGCGTACGGAGCCGTGAGACGCGCACCGGTGTCGACCGTGACGGTCACCCGGTCCTCATCGGCGCGGAGTTCGGTGGCACGCCTGCCGAGTTCGAGGCGGCACAGCTCGGTGCCCTTCAGTTCCGCCACGATGGCGTCGGCCAGGTCGGTGCCGTTGGTGTGGCCGCCGAGGACATTGTTCAGGGCCGGGATCCGGTAGAGGTTGCGGCACAGCCGGTCCGGCTCGACCAGGACCGAGCGCATGCCCACGCCGGCGGCCATACGGGCGGCGGCGCAACCCGCCGGTCCTCCGCCGATGATGATCAGGTCGGTGTCGAGCGGTGTGCCGGCCATGAGGCTATTCCAGCACCGGGTCGGCCACCCGCGTATCGAGTTGGCTCATCACATGTTCGGCGTCCACGAGTTGGCCTGTTCCGATCAGGCGCCGGGCGACGAGCAGGCCGGCGTCGTGGACGTCCGGGCCGGCGTCGCCGACACAGGCGTCGGTGACGATCCAGGGCGCGTATCCGTGCTCGAAGGCGTCTGCGGCGGACTTCAGAACGCAGCTCTCGGTGGCGATTCCGCAGAAGACGAGGTCGGTCCAGCCGGCCCGTCGCATCAGTTCTGCGGCCTCGGGTGTGAAGAGCGTGTATCCGGTCTTGTCGACGCCTGCGTGCGCGTGGCCCGCCGCCTCGGCGAGCTCGGGAACGATGTCGGTCTCGGGTGGTTCCTGGAGCCGGCGCCATGGGAAGGAGCGCTCGTAGGGGCTGTCGGGATAGTTGAAGTAGCGGGTGAAGACGACAGGGCGCCCGGCGGCGGACCATCTGGCGGCGAGCTCCGCGACGGCGGGCACGACGTGGCGACTGTGGTGGTTCACGAAGCCGTTCTGCATGTCGATCACGACCAGTGCGGCACTGCTGATGTCCATCGGCTCTCACTCCTGCCCGTTCTCAGCCGGCGCTCCCGCGCAGAGCTTCCTGCGCGGTGCGCAGCCGTTCGGCCAATCCGCTGGTCTTCATGATGGCCTCACGCATCAGGACGTGTTGCGCGGTCTCCTGCAGCACGGGCGGCGGTGAGCCGGGAGGTGATCGCCGAGGGTGCTGTGCCACGCTCCGGGTGACAGCCCTTGGGAGACGCACCAGGCGTGGTGGACGTCGACGGGACCGGCGGTGAGCACTCCGGCGAAGTCGAGGATCAGACCGCGCTGCTCACGCCCGTGGGAGACCTCTGTGCTGGACGACATCCGGCGTTCGACCCCTCTCGCAGTCGGTCTCCCGGGGACGCTACCGCCTGCCGGTCAGGAAGAGCGGGCGCTCGCGTCAGTGCGCGGCGAGCACCGTCGGCAGGGTCGCGAGTGTGGCGGTGACCGTCTCGGGGCGGAGGCCGCCGCCCTGGGCGACCTCCGCGGAGCCGCCGCCGCGGCCGCCTAGGAGCTGCTTCACCAGCTGAGAGGCGTTCAGGCCGGTGGCCTGCGCCGCCTTGTTGAGGGCGAGGACGAGGGCCCCGTCCTGCGTGCCGACCGCCACCGCGCCGGGCAGGTCGGTGGGGAGGCGGTCGCGGATGGCTTGGGCGAGGGTGCGGGCCTCCTGGGGGGTGCCGGGCGTCGTGGTGGTGACGGTCCGTACGCCGTGCGCATCGGTGGCCGTGGTGGCGAGTTCGGCGGCGCGGGCGGTGGTGGCCTGCTGCCCCAGGCGGGCGTTCTCCCGGTCGGCGGTCTTCAGGCGGTCCAAGAGGGCGGCGACGCGGTCGGGCAGTTCGGTGCGCGGGGCTCCGAGCTGCTCGGCGAGCTGCGCCACCAGGTCCCGTTCGCGGGCCAGGTAGCCGAAGCCCTCGATGCCCACGGCCGCTTCCAGGCGGCGCATCCCCGCGCCGACCGAGCCCTCCGAGGTGAGCGCGACCGTGCCGATCTGCGCGGACCGGTCCACGTGGGTGCCGCCGCACAGTTCCCGGGACCAGGCGCCGCCGATCTCGACGACCCGCACCTTCTCCCCGTACGTCTCGTCGAAGAGGGCGAGCGCGCCGAGCTCCTTCGCCTCCGGCAGGGTCATCCACCGCACGCCGACCGGCAGGTCGCGGCGCAGGGCGCGGTTGGCGGCCTCCTCGATCTCGCCGCGGACGGTGGGGGACAGGGCGCCGCGCCAGGGGAAGTCGAGGCGGAGGTAGCCGGGGCGGTTGTAGGAGCCGGCCTGGAGGGCGTTCGGGCCGAGGATCTCGCGCAGGGCGGCGTGCAGGACGTGGGTGCCGGAGTGGGCCTGGCGGGCGCCGAGCCGCCACTCCGGGTCGACGGCGGCGTGCACGGTGTCGTCGGGGGCGAGTTCGCCCGCGGTGACGCGGACCTGGTGCGCGACCAGGCCGGGCAGTGGGCGCTGGACATCGAGGACCTCGGCCTCCACCGACGTACCGGACAGGAGCCCGGCGTCGCTGTCCTGGCCGCCGGACTCGGCGTAGAACGGGGTGCGGTCCAGGACGACGGTGACGACGTCGCCGGTACGCGCCACCGGCACCGGGCCGGCCGGGCCGAGCAGCGCGAGGACGCGGGATTCGGTCTCCAGGGTGTCCCAGGCGCGCCAGTCGGTGGGGCCGTGCGTGGTCAGGACCGTACGCAGGGCTGTGGTGTCCGCCGTGCCGCCGGCCTTGCGGGCGCGGGCGTCCGCGCGGGCCCGCTCGCGCTGTTCGTTCATCAGCGCGGTGAAGCCCTCGCGGTCGACCTCGACGCCCTGTTCGGCGGCCATCTCCAGGGTGAGGTCGATGGGGAAGCCGTACGTGTCGTGCAGCAGGAACGCCTGCGCGCCGGGCAGGGACCGGCCGCCGTTCTCCTTGACCCGGGCGACGGCGGTGTCCAGGACCGTGGTGCCCTGTCGGAGCGAGGAGCGGAAGGCGTCCTCCTCCGCCCCGGCCTGGTCGGCGATGCGGGGATAGGCGGCAGCGACCTCCGGATAGCTCGGCGCCATGCAGTCGCGGGCCACCGGCAGCAGTTCGGCCAGCGCCAGGTCCTCGTAGCCGAGCAGCCGCATGGAGCGGACGGCGCGGCGCAGGATCCTGCGGAGCACGTAGCCGCGGCCTTCGTTGCCGGGGGCGGTGCCGTCCGCGAGGAGCATCAGGGCCGTACGTACGTGGTCGGCGACGACCCGCAGCCGTACGTCCACCTCCGGATCGGCGCCGTAACGGAGCCCGGCCAGGTCGGCGGCGCGCTGGAGGACGGGGCGGGTCTGGTCGATCTCGTAGAGGTTGTCCACGCCCTGGAGGAGGGTCGCCATGCGCTCCAGGCCCATGCCGGTGTCGATGTTGCGGCGGGGCAGCTCGCCGAGGATCGGGTAGCCGGACTTGCCGGGGCCCGGGCCACGTTCGTACTGCATGAAGACCAGGTTCCAGAACTCCATGTACCGGTCCTCGTCGACCGCCGGACCGCCCTCCCGGCCGAACGCCGGGCCCCGGTCGTAGTACAGCTCGGAGCACGGCCCGCACGGTCCGGGGACGCCCATGGACCAGAAGTT
>NZ_JBHXOX010000035.1:36062-74407 GCF_042718795.1 Streptomyces cyaneofuscatus | reverse complement strand
GGAACGCCGAGCCGACATCCACGAAGCCTTCCTCAAACTCGCCTGCTGCCTCATCACCCACCGACAGATCAACTCATTGTGTTAGCCGCTGTAAGGCTTGTCCCGTAAATCTCGGGGACCGATGCGGCTGGCCCGCACGGTGGCCTGTGTTCCTATCGGCGAGGTTGATGTGGTGGAGGATCCCCGCCTTGCCCTTGGGCTGCGGGCCAAGATCCCTCGCTCCTCGGTCAAAGGGACGTGAGGTCGGCTCTCTTGACGGTGTCCTTTACCGCTTCCACGCCCCAGCCTCCGCAGCAGATGGTGGTCGGACATGCTGAGTGTGCACGCCGCCGCGTTGCCCTGATCAGATCTGCTCCACCCAGATCAGTCGTCTCCCGGGATCTCGGAATCGACTGGAAGCGTCTTCCAGAACTGCCGCTGCCCTCGAGGTAGCTCAGCTCCAAGAGCGGCACGATCAACTTCGACGGCGCGATAGCCCGCGCGTCTTTCGCGTAGGACACCATGGCCGCGACCGTACGGGGCGCGAAAGGCTTCAGGGAAAGGCGGTGGCGCGGCACGTCCGTGTGAGGGTGCGGACCAGCCGTTGGCCTTTGATGTTAAGTCAGCTAGGGCTTGCGGACGCCGAAACCTTCGTGACGGACAAGGAGTTTGCGCACGCGCGGATCCCAGCGGTCTCGGTGCTGGTGAGGGTGGCGGTGTTGTTGGGCGGGTAGACCTTGATCTTGGTGGGCTTGGCATCGCAGTTGCCGTCGGCCACGCCCTTGTTCGGGGTTTTCACCTGGGCATGCAGGGGCTGACCCGGCTTCAGTGTGACCGAACCGCCAGAAGTGCCGCCTGCGTGGGTGGCGGCTTTGCCGATCTGCTTGCCGTCGGCGTCCAGGAGAGAAACCGGGGTAGCCGTCGATGCGGCAGGTGGCCTTGTTCCCGGTCAGCTGAAGGTCGTAGTAGAGAGAGTTCATCTCCTGACCTGTGGCGACCAGTTTGACGCCGGTGAAGTTGTCGCTGGTGCAGTCCGAGCGCACGTCGCCCGACGCCGAGGGCGACGAGGGTGATGCAGACCTTTGCGTCTCCACGGTGGTGGACGGCTTGTTGCCCGGCGATGACGCAGTCGCCGGGGCACTGGCCGTGCGGGCGGCCGGGCTGGATTCGGCGTCGGTGTGGCTGTCGCTTCCGCACGCACTCAAACTCAGAGCACAGAGCGCGCTCATGGGGGCGATCAGGGCAAGACCGGTGATCGGCGTGCGATTCACTCACTTCGCATGACCGCGATACGGGTGCAGTACACGTATCGGTTGCGCCGCGGCGCCGAGGGCATCACCGGGCAGGTGCGACGACTGCAAAAACCGGGCCGCCGCCGCAGCGCAGCGCGCGCATGTCAACGCGGCTGCAGGATGCCGATCGGATACCTCGCACGTGCTGCCCGTTTCGCTGGACGCGACCGTTGTCTCTCCATAACGGGCGAAGCCGGACCTGGACGCAGGCCGTGATGGAGCTTTCTGCATCCTCGTGCGACGGTGCCGCCGTATCCTCGCAGTGTTGTTCACGCGGACTCACGGGCGGGGAGGGCCGGGCGAGATGCGGGGGCTGGGGAACGGAGAGCCGGGGCAGGTCGGCGGGTACCGGTTACTGGGGCGGCTAGGCGCAGGCGGCATGGGGGACGTGTACCTCGCCCGCTCGGGCCGTGGGCGTACGGTCGCGGTCAAGCTGGTGCGCGAGGAACTGGCCGCGCAGAAGGAGTTCCGGACACGGTTTCGGCGCGAGGTGGAGGCGGCGCGACGGGTCGGCGGGTATTGGACGGCGCCGGTATTAGACGCCGACACCGAAGCCGCCGTGCCGTGGGTTGCCACCGGCTACGTCGCCGGTCCCAGCCTCCGGCAGGTTGTCGGGCACGACAACGGCCCACTGCCTGAGTACTCGGTGCGTACGCTCGCTGCCGGTCTTGCTCTGGCGTTGCGGGACATCCATGCCGCCGGGATGGTCCACCGTGATCTCAAGCCGTCCAACGTCCTGGTCACGATCGACGGGCCGCGCGTCATCGACTTCGGGATCGCACGGGCCCTGAAGACCGTGACTGACGGCCGTCTGACCCGGACAGGCGCACTCATTGGCTCGCCCGGGTTCATGGCGCCCGAGCAGGTGCGCGGCGACCGGATCACGCCTGCCTGCGATATCTTCTGCCTCGGGCTGATCCTGGTCTACGCGGCCACCGGCAAGATGGCCTTCGGTTCCGCCCAGACCGGAGCACACGTACTCATGTACCGCATCGCCCACGAAGAGCCCGACCTGGAGGGATTTCCGGCCGGAGGCTTGGCTCTCGTCAGGGACTGTTTAGAGAAGGATCCCGCAGCGCGTCCGAGTCTCGACGAGGTCCTGCGGAGAACGGGCGCGCAGGAGTCGATCGCCGATGGCCGCTCGAAGGAGCCGTGGCTGCCCGGTCCCCTAGTGGCTCAGTTGGGCCGGCATGCGGTAGGCCTCCTGGACACGGAAAGCCCGGAGACACAAGGACCCGTGGCCGCTCCTGGCGTATTTCCAGTGCGGGCGCCTGCTCCGGAAACGGCCTCGGTCGCGGATGCGGTGCCGGCGGCACATACGGCCGGGAAGGCAGCCCCCGGTTCACCGGCGCGCTCGCGGTTCATGTCGCCACGGCGTGAACCGCAGAACACAGCCTCGGCCACCGGCACTGCCCCACCACATCGCCCGTCCGTCCCCACCACGAACCCGGGCTCTGCGCCTCCCCGCCTGCTTCTCTCACTCGCACGCCCTCGCTCCCGAAAGCAAAACATCATCTACCTGCTGATTTCCACCCTCGTCCTGGCACTGACCTCCGGGGTGTTGGCCTACAACCTGAAATCTGATGCCGGAGACAAGGCGATTCCGCAACATTTTCTGGACAAGTGGGAAACAGTTGTCAGGAAGAACAATCGAGACCATCCGCGCGAAATACACATCAAGCAAGGAAAGGTGGGTGAATATCTCCTTCGCCTCGACATCGAAGGCCCTAAGAAAGAAGGCGGCGGCCGCTACCGATGCGCATTCAAAAATAAGCTTCTGAGCGTATCCAACGACGGCGCCACCTTGTATTTCGACCGGACCATCCTGATCAACCCCGAGCAGAAAAGTGACGACTGCTACGACATGGATCCGATCAGGCTCAAGGTGGACCCGAAAGACACCAGCAAAATGACGAGATGGATCGGCAATGGGTTGCCTGTGACCTTCACCCGCACACAATCCAGTGCACCTTTTAGCTAAGGGTTGTCCCGTAAATGATCTTCGTCGAGACGGTGACATGGATGCCCGCCGGACGGTTTGTTCGTCAGCCGGCCAGGGCGAGGTTGTACAGGCGGGCGATGCCGAGCATCGCGTGGTACACGCCATCACCTCTGAGACGGCAGTCGCGCAGGATCTTCCAGCCCTTCATGCGGGCAAAGACATGCTCGACTCGGGCTCTGATCTGCTTGTGAGAGCGGTTGTGTTCCTGCTCCCAGTCGGGGAGATCACCCTGGCCCTTCGCCCGGCGATGCGGCATCACCAGACCGGTGCCCGGGTAGCCGCCGTCCGCGATGGTCATCGTCTTGCCGACGGCGTCCCTAGCCCCAGACTCCGCCCAGGCCCGGCAGTCGTTGCGGTTGCCGGCCAGCGGCCGGCCGACCACGACGACGAGGTGGGTGTCGGCGTCGATGACGATTTGGTGGTTGGTCGAGTAGCGGTAGTTCTTCGACTGCTCGGCCACCGCGTGGTCGCGGGTGGGCACGAGCGTGCCGTCCACGATGAGCACAGTGCCCTTCGCGAACCGCTTGCGCGGCTGGAGCGCGAGCTTCGGCCCGAGATGATCGATGATCCGATCGGCCGCCGACTTGGAAATGCCGAAGAGCGGAGCGAGCTGGCGCAAAGTCAAGTTCGTGCGCCAATAGGCCGTGACCAACAGCACCCGGTCTGCCAGGGGCAGGCTCCACGGCCGCCCGCGCCGCGGTTCGTCCGAGACTACGCGGCGCACCACGGTCATCAACTTGCCGAAGCAGTGCGGGCTGAGCCCGGTGAACGGGGCTATCCAGGACGGCTCCGACGTCGTGATCACACCAGTCACGGAATGATCATCCCTCAGCAAGACTGTCCACGGGCCGGACGCCAGTCGATCAGTAGCTCGTCGAGACGCTGAACGGACCTCGAAGCTCCCATCTCGTTGGCCAGCGTCACCAGTCGGGCGAGGTACTGACGCGTGACGGGCAGAGCGTCCTCATAGATCCACGAGCACATGGTGTCGAAAGCCAGGGCTTCCTCGCCGTGCGAGAGCAGATGGGGGACGTCCGTGACGACGGCTTCCGATGTCAGGGGCGAGTCCTCAAGAAGCTCTGACACCCGTGCTCGATACGACAGCTCCACGAGCAGCCCCCAGACCAGTACTGAAGCGATCGACGACGTACACACCGTCTCTGTCTGAACGAGGGCTGTCGGCTCACGTGATCGTTTACGGGACACCCCTTAGCCGTCAGAATTCGATCCGAATGGTTGCGGTGCTTGCGTTTGACAAAGCTCCCGCCCCTCAAAGACCCAGTCGCTAAAAGTGCTATTTAGTTCTTTCGTTATTCTTTTCTCAGGTTTCCTTGATCATCCCATGACTGTTTTGAAATCAAGCTCAGGCCGTCTCGCGAGAATCTCTTTTGCTCGGCCATCGAGCCGTTGGGATGCCACTCCTTCGACGTTCCTACCGGCCGACCCATGCTGGCCTGACCTTCAGATCGCAGGGCCCCGTCCGCATACCACTCCCGACTCTTTCCGTGCAGAACGCCATCGACGTATTCATCCAGGCTTACGAGTGACTCTCCAGAGTATTCTGCTACTTCTCCAGTGAAGGGCTCACCCTCGAAAAACAGGTTACCGCCTCCGTCTTCGTCAACTGCGGGATCGTCTATGTCGATTCTCTTTGCTGAACCCATCGGGAGATTCAATTCTCGCCGGTCAGTGAAAATTCTTAACGAGTGAACGAACGGCCATAGGGGCATCAGTAGTCAGGTCAACGGCCTGCGGGCGCGATCAGGTGGGGAATTCGCAGATCCAGGTGCGGTGGAGGAGGTGTTTGGGGAGGTAGTCGGATGCGATTTCGAGGGGGAATTCGGCGTCGTAGGCGAGGCAGGCGATGGCGAGGGGGCCGAGGGCGATGCTGCCGTCGATGTCCGTGGCGCGGTCCTCGGTCAGGGTCCAGTACGTCTTGTGGAGATTCAGAGCGTCCAAGAGGGCGAGGGTGAACCCGTCGCGGTCGTTGCGGACGTAGTGGTAGAAGAGGTTGATCGGCGGGTAGAGCACGCACTGGAGCAGGTCTTGTGGTGCGATGCGTGCCGCGGCGGGGTCGGAGGCTTCGATGGTGGCGATGAGTTTGTCGGCGAGGTCCGGTCGCCGTAGCCACCAGCTCTGGAGGGTGTCCACCCAGTGGTAGATGTACTCGTCGTAGGAGCCCTCCGGTGAGCGCAGCCGCTCCAGTGGGATTTCGCTGAGCTGCGTCATACGGTCCTGGTCACGGCAGATGACAGCCAGCCAGAAGGCGGAAAGCCAGGTGCCTGCGTCAGCAGTGGACATCGGTCCGATCGCTGGGACGGTTCGCAGCTTTCGGTTGATCCGACATTCGACCGAGCCGTCCTGCGTACCTGTCACCGCGAACAGTGCCGAGCCGAGCTGTAGGGCGTTGACGGTGGACTCCCACGTCTCGATGGCCGATGCTCGCGGGTCTGCCACGCACCTGGCATGCAAGGACAGTCGGGCGGAGCTGAAGGCCGAGTCGATGAGCGCCGCAGTCGTCTCAAGGTCATCGATTTCCTCGATCAGGTCTTCGTCAAGACCTTCCGCGAGGCGCTCGGCATCGGGGCCTGCTGACAGATCGTGGCGGGCGACAGTCGTGGTCACGGAAGAGCCCCCTGGATGAATGCGGCTGCCTCGATCTCGCTGATGCGGACGTGGTCGATGTCGTTGTGCCCGAGGTCGTACAGCCTGAGGTACTCGGTCGGTTCCCAGCGCAGATTGCGGGTGAACGCCTCATCGTGCGTCCGGCCGTCGTCTTCGACGCGGCGCCGAATGATGCCGCGCGGGCTGGGCCGGGGATAGCCGTCGCTGATCTTCGCGAAGTACGTCATCTCGCCCTCGGCGTCGAGAGCGTCGAGGGTGGTCAGGGCGAGCGTGACGAAGGGGGTGGCGGAGGCGTTGCTCTCCACGTCCCGCAGCGGGATCATCACGCCGTTGAGGTCGAGGTACTCCCCGAGGTGGTAGCCGCCGCCACGCTCGTACATGAGCAGCAGCGGTTCGTACGGATCCGGCAGGTCTACCGGCAGGCCACGGTGGGAGGCCAGCAGCGCCGGCCACCGCACGGCTCCGCGGCAGGTGGTGCGGAGGGAGGCTGGGGCGAGGTTGGTAAGCAGATGCTCCAGTTCGACGGCGACATCGGGCGGAGTCGTGATGGCCGCGTCCACGCGCTCGGCGATGTCGAAGAACGACCAGCGCTCTTCGGCCCCGTACGCCTGGGCCCACAGAGCCGTCCGGCGTAGGTACTCCCGCATGAGAAGAGCGCGTGAATGGGCGTGGCGGAAGGCGGCGCCGTCGTCATCCCAGTCGATCGCTCGCAGAAGGTCCGACACGTCACGTGAATGCTGGCCACTCATTTGCTCACCGTCCTTCGACTCGACGTCATTACGTGTCGAATTCGCCCACCCAGGAGCGGTCCAGGAGGCGAATGGGCAGGTAGTCAGACTGGGAAGCCGGCATCGTAGGCGAGGCACGCCATGGCAAGCGGACCGAGAGCGAGGAAGCCAGCGATGTCCCCGGCGCGTTCCGGTGCGCTCCAGTACGCCTTGTGCAGTTCCAGAGCCTCCACGAGCGCTTCATTGAAGCCATCGTGGTCTTTGCGGAAAAACTGGTAGAACAGGTTGATCGGCGGGTACAGCACCTACTGAATAAGGTCGCGCGGCGCGATGGTGGCGATGTCGGGTTGAGACTGCTCGATCGCAGCCGTCAGTTTCTCCGACAGCCCTGGCCGCTCCTGCCAGTATGTTTGCAAAGCATCTACCCAGTGGAATACATATTCATCACCTTCGGCGCCGGATGCTCGAAGGAGATCGAGTGGAACCTGGCACATCTGGTCCATCCGTTGCTCATCCCGCATTTGCGTAGAATTGAGGGCCCGCAGCGTTGATGGTCCGCATCTCGTGGTCGATGCGTGTTTCAACCGGGCCTTCGGTTGTGCTGGCGGCGGCAAAGGCCGCCGTGTCAACCTGCATGGCCGAGACGGTGGCGTCCCACGTAGCGAAACGATCACCTCTTGGGTTGAGGGCTTGGTGCACCTGCATCTGCAGGACCGCTTCGTTCCATGCCATGCCGAAAATCGCAGGAGAGGCATCAAGGTTCTGGATGCTTCTTGCAAGCTCTTTGCTAAGGCGCTCGGTTGCCTACTCGTGGATCTGCGGGATTACGTGCCGATTTACGGTCGCCGTCACGAAGCACCCCTGTTCGGTTCAAAGCCTGCTGTGCTCAAGTCTCGTTCAGGTCGCGAATTCGCCCGGCCAGTCGCGCTCCATAAGGGCGATCGGAAGATATTCCGACTCCACCTCGATGGGAAAAGATGCGTCGTACGCGAGACACGCCATGGCCAGGGGCGCAAGGGCGACCAGACCGGTGGCTTGGAGGGCGTTGTCCTCCGTGCTCCAGTATTCCTTGTGCCACTGGACGGATTCGGCCAAAGCTCTGTTGAAGCCTGCATGATCTTCACGTACCAGGCGGTGAAAAATTTCCATAGGCGGGTAAAGAAGTTTAGCTGTCGTCTCCGGGTCGCTGATGTGTGAGCTCTGGGGGGCGGTGCCATCGATCGCCGCTACCAACTTGGTCCCCAGGTCAGGTCCTCCGAGCCAGTAGGCCTGAAGCGTCTCCACCCAGGAATAGACGAACTCGTCATAGGGTGCGCCCGACTCCCCAAGAAGGGACACGGGAACTTGGCACAGGGTGGTAAGCCGGTCTTTCTCCCGGCAGATCACCGCAAGGTAGAACGCTGTCAGCCACGACCCTGGATTTGAGTACCGCTGCGGCCCCGTGGCTTGTAGCACTCGCTCCTTCTCTGCGATGCGGCAGCGGATCTCGCCTTCTGGCACCACTGTCGTGGCGAACGTCGCCGAACCCACCTGCATGGTGTTGACCCACGCCTGCCAGGTGGAGAGGTTGGAGGCCTCGGGGTCCAGGAGGCAGCGGGACTTCGCGAGCGTGAGCGACAACTGAAAAGCGTCACCCAGTCGGGTGGAGTCGGCCTCCAAACCATCGATCACATTTTCCGTACTCTCCTGGAGCACGGAAATCCCTGCCGCCGCGTTCTCCGTCGGAAAGGGGTGGCGGGAAACGTTGACTGTCAACGTGCTTCTCCTCAGAAGATCTTGAAGTACTTCATCTGGGCCCCAGCATACTTGCCTTGATTTTCTGCGGCCTGAACCAGAACGTACTGCAATGTCCCCTTGTCCAGTGCGGTGCGAATCTGCTGGGCGTACTTGGCATCGAGTGGCGAAACGAGGGCCCGCGACTCCATGTCGGCGAGTATGGTGCGGACGTATTCCACAGTGCCCTGCTTCACCATCGTGCCACTGTCGAGATCTCCGTTTCCTCGGCGCCAGTCCAGGTCGGCCTTCGGGCCCTTTGCTTCGACGATGACCAGGCGACCGTCCTCGGTCCGCCAGAGCTGGTCGAACCGTCTGGAGCCGTTGGGCGTAGAGGGAAGGTCTGTGACCTCCCGGGCGCCGGAGAACTCTTGGAGCATCATGTGGCGGCGGGCCGCTTCCTCGCCCAGAGCTTCCCCCAGCTTGCTGTTGTTCGCCACTCCTTCGCCCACCACCAGATTGAACTGTTTCTGTGCCTTGGCCAGTTCGTGGGCATGATCGATGCTGGCGTCGGCCTTGAATCTCTCCGTCGCGGCGGTGAGGGCCATGCCGGCCCGGCGTTTCTCCGAAACACTGTCCAAGTGTGCGAGGTCGTCACGACCAACGGTGTCACGCCCTCGGTGGGCGGGTTCCAGCCGGTAGCCCTCCGGATTTGCGTACGGTAGGTCGTCCGCCGCCATCCAGCCGCCCCCTTCTCGTCTGGCGAGCTTGGGCAGAAGCTGTCCGTCGACCTTCCGACGGGAATTCTCTCGACGGCCTATCTCGTCGTAGTTCGCCTTGAACCAAGATCCGCCCTCGTTCGCCAGTCGCACGTGTTCGCGAGTGATCGCAGCACGCTGCTCAGGAGTTCGCTCACTCAGAGGTACGTCACGAGCTGCCTCGAACTCCGCGATCGCCGCGGCTTCGTCAGAAGTTCGAGCGGGGATGCCGCTGCTACGGGCGCCGGTGTCCGCTGCAGGTGAGCCCGGGACCGAGCCATCCGCTGTGGAGCCGGCCGGCGATCCATGGTTGGCCCCTGTCGAGGGGGCTTCCGGTTGGCTGTTGCCGGTACCAGTACCGTCCGGTCGGGGTGAACCCGACGTTCCGTTGTCGAGATTGTTGGCAGGGAGATGGTCGCCCGGGCCACCGCGCGGGGTGCCGCCCGGGGTGCTGTTGTCCAGGCTGTTGGTCGGCAGGTTGTCCGGGGTCGAGCCGCCCGGGACGTTGTTCGCGGTGCCGCCTGGAAGGTTGTTCGCGGTGCCGCCCGGTGTCCTGTCGACGCCAGGGGCGTTGTCGCCCGTACGGGCTGCGTCGTCGCCGAGCCGGCCCGTGTCGCCGAAGTCGGAGCCCAGGCGGATGCTGTCGCCGCCGGTGCGGGCGCCCGCGCCGACCAAGGCCGATTCCTCGGCAGGGGTGCGGGGCAGGGGGGTGTCCGCGTCGGTCCTGATGGGGGCGCCGTCGGTCGGGTTGCCGTCGGGGGCGGCGGAGTGGTGCTGCTTGAGGGTGCCGTCCTCCTTGAGGATGTTGCCCTCGCGGTCGAGGTGGACGATGTTGCCGTCCTGGTCGGTGCCTCGGACGGTGCCTTCGGGAAGGGCGGTGGTGCCCTCCGGGAGCTTGAGGGCGCCCTCCGGGATCGGCAGGGAGCCCGCGGGCGGGGCCATGCCGTCGGGGAGGCGGACCACGCCGTCGCCGAGGTCGACCGCTCCGGCGGGGATGTCCATGCCGTCGGGAAGCTTGACCGCGCCCTTCGGGATCTCGAACGCGCCGTCCGGGATCGCCGCGCCCTCGGGCAGGTGCAGGGTGCCGTCGGCCAGCTTGAACCCGCCGTCCGGGAGCGTGATCGAGCCTGGCGGAAGGGTGGGGATCTCGATGTTGCCCAGGCCCTTGAGGCCGGCCATCACGTCGCTGATCTTCGTCAGGCCCGCGCCCGCGCCCTTGAAGAGGTACGTCATCGGGTCGATGACCCGGCCCGCCTTGCCCGCGAAGGAGAGGGCCTTCGCCGCGAGGGCCGCCTTGCCGCCGCCCGCGACAGCGCCGCCGGTGCCGCCGGTGAAGACGGTGGTCACCACGTTGAAGGTGACCGCGCCCGCCGCGCGCGACGGGTTCTCGCTCCACTGGTCCCAGGCCAGCAGCGCCTTGCCGGTCTCCTTCATCGCGGTGCGCGAGTCCCGCAGCCATGAGGGGAGCTTGTCCTCGGGCGTCAGCCAGAACGCGGCTGCCAGCGGGGTGGTGGAGATGATGACGCCCGTGGTCAGCTTGGCCAGGCCCGTCCAGGCCTGCTTCATGGACTCCCAGCCGTCGGTGCCGACCAGGGTGCCCAGGCCCTTGATCGTGCCCCAGACGCCGTCGACGACGACACCCTTGCCGAAGTCCCAGAGGTGCTCGTGGATCTGGTACCAGCGCGTCGACTCCTTCACCGGGTCGCCCCAGGGCAGGCCCTTGGCGTGCTTCAGGGCCTCGGCGTCGTAGCCGTACATGCCCTTGCCGCCGGAGCCGTCGTCCGTCTTGAGCTGCGTGCCGCCCGGCACCAGGGAGATGATCTTGTTGTGGCAGGCGCGTTCCACCGCCTGGAACGCCGCCCAGGTCTCGGCGATCTCCGCGCGGCGGTTGTTGTTCTCCTCGACCAGGTCACCGTCCTCGCGCCACTTGTCGTCCGCGTTCGCCTTGACGAGGAAGGCGCCCGCCTCCCGCTTGAGCTGCTTCAGCTTCTCGACCAAGGGGTGGGCGTCGTCCGAGTAGGTGCTCAGAGCGCTGGTGATGGTGGCCAGGTCCGACTTGAGCGAGGCCCCGCGGTCGGCGACCGGCTTCGTCGTCGCGAACAGCTGGTCGGCCTCGGGCGCCTTGTAGAAGGCCTGCAGCCCACCGAAGCTGCTGTGGATGTCGGCCGCGGCCGAGGAGATCTTCTCCCCGTCCTTGGTCAGCTCGGTCACCTTCGTGTCCAGCAGCGCGAGCTTCCCGGTGAAGACCGGTATGCCCTCCAGGTTGACCGGTTGGTTCTCGCTCATTTGCCGGCCCTCATGTCCTTGAGCAGGTCCAGACGGACCGATTTCGCCGCGTCCTGCGCCTGCTTGGCCGTCTCCAGATCACCCTCGACGTACTCGTTCGTCGCCGTCGCCGCCCCGAGCACCGCTGCCTGGATCCGCTCCGCCAACGACTTCAACTGGGGCTGCCGTGCCTGCGCGTACTCCCCCAAAGCGGCCGCCACCGGGCCCATCGCCCCCCGCGACAACGGCTCCTGCCCCGGCGCCACGGGCCCGTGCAGCGGCGTACTGGCCGCCGTCCCCGGCACCGCCGTCCCCGCCGCCTGCGCCGCCTGCGAGAGATGCGTCATGAGCGCGCTGAGCGCCTTCTCCAGATCACCGGCATGCGTGCCGACGACCTTCAACTGGCCCTGCACACCCTGCGGCTTGATATCCCACGCCGTCACCGACGCCCCACCCCCGTACCACCCGGAACAGTCCTCGAACAACCCATCACCGGCTCACGCCGGCCGCCGCGTCAGCCGATGCCGTCGACCGCGGCCTTCGCGCGCGCCAGTGTCTGCGAAGCGGTGCCGTCGTTCTTCTCCAGCGTCGTCCGCAGCAACTGGATGATGTTCTTGACCTCCTGCGAGGTCGCGTTCCACCGCAGTTCCTTGCCGTGGTACTCATCCGCCACGCCGTCGGCCGCGAAGTCGTTCATCGCCGCCTTCACCTGCGTGTCGCGCGCCGTGATCACCTGCTCCAGCTGGGCGATCACCAGCTGGATGTTGCCCTGGACCTCCGTCGAGGCACCCGTGTCGTACGAACGCCGGTCCGTGCTGCCCATCAACCATCACTCCCCGTGGTGAAAACCGAAAACTCCGAAATACCCGAAGACCTGTGCGCAGGCAGGCTCAGCGGCCGCCGAAACGTGCCGCGTCGAAATTGGCCGACGCCATCTGCGTCTTCGCGTTCTCGCCCTGCTCCTGGTCACCCGTACCGAACGCCGCGTCCATCCCGGACTGGCCACCCAGGATCCCGGACAGCGAGGCGTTGAGCGCGGCGGTGATCTCGTCGGAGCGGTTCTTGAAGTCGTCGAAGGCGACCTTCCCCGCTCCGTTGAACTTGCCCTCCAGCGGCTCGGCCGCCGCGATGAGCTGGCGGATCAGCGTCCCCAGGTCCGTACTCGCGCCCTGTGAATGCGAGATCAGCGTGGACAGGACCGAGGCCCCCATGTCGAACTTCATCGTCTTCCCCCAACACCTCGAACGAACGCATGAGTGTTCGGATTCATGTCTATCAATCCTTGCGTCACGACTGCAATCTGCAATCGGCCAGAGTGCCGTTGTGACCAATCCATGACATCGAACCCCTCGCCCTACGCACCCTTGAGGTGGCGCACCAGCCGCTCGTACTCCTGCCAGCCCGCCAGATCCGAAGGGTCGCCCGGCAGCGGGTAGTACAGCGCGGGTCGGGTCCTCGGGCCGAGCGTCACCGGCTGTTCGGCCAGCGGTGTGCGGCGGGCCCGGTCTCCCGGCATCGCGCGGACCTCCTCCGCGCCCAGCACGAAGGCCAGCGGGACCCCGGGGCCCTCGAAGCGCGGCGGCACGGCCACATCGCGGCGTGCTTTGCGAAGTTGTACGAGCATCGACTGGAGGCGGTGGCGGGTGGCGAGCGCCTCGGCGGCGGCGGGCAGGGCTCCGAGGGGCGGTTCCTCGGCGCTGCCGTAGCCGAACGCGAGCGTGACGTGCTCCTCCACCCCCGCCTCCGTACGCGTGATCCGTACGGTGGCGAGGGCCGGCCGGTCCCGGTTGCCGACCACGACGAACCAGGTCGGTTCCGGCGCCCGCTCGTGCGCCACGTCGGTCAGCCGCCGCGGCGACCACGGCAAGGTCGCCGGTTCCGATGTGCCCCAGCCGGCCGGCGGTTCGCCCGTCAGCTCCCGCCACACCGTCTCCAACCCGCCGCCCAGCACCAGCCGGTCGTCCGCCGGGTGCACCATGCGGAAGGTCAGGGCGAGTTGGCGTTCGCCGGTGTCGTGGACCTGCTGGAAGGTGGCCGCCACCGGAGTGCGCGGGTCGTCCTCCGTCGCGTCGGGGGAGGCGGCCGGGGCGAACATGCCGTCCCGCCAGCGCAGTACAGCCCCGGTCAGGCCGTCGTAGTAGCCGTCCCGCTCGTCCTGCACGATCCAGCGCGACGGCCAGCCGCCCAACGTGTCCCGCACGGCGGGGGAGAGCGTGGTCCCCGCCGGGCTGACGATCTGGAGGCCGAGGCCCGCCTCGGCCGCCGCCCGGAAGGCGTCGGAGAGCCACGCCGTCATCGCCACCACCGGACGGTCCTGGATGACGACCGCGACCCGCTCGGTGAGGACGTCGATCGCGGGCTGCGCGGCGGCGGGCTCCGGCGCGACGCTCACGCCGTCGGTCTTCACCACGGTGAGCGAGCCCGCCGCGTCCGGGGGCCAGGCGGAGCCGCCCACCAGCGAGGCGAGCCGGGCCGCGAACGTGCCCGCGAGCGCTTCCGCCTCCGCGACGCCCGTGGTGGCGCGGGCCTCCGTCCACCAGTACGGGACCGGGGGCGCCGTGGCCCCCAGCAGCCGCTCGGCCTCGCCCTCGACGGAGACCAGCAGCGGCGCCTCCACGGAGACGAGCGGCCGGCCCTCGGGGTCGCAGAGCTGGATCACCGCGCCCTCGCCGCGCGTGCCCACCAGCTTGTCCGGGCCACCGGAGAGCAGGCCCGCCAGTACGGCCCACGGGTCGGGCATCTTGGGGGTGAGGGCGATGACGTCCTTGGTCATGGGGTGGTCGTCCGGTCCTTCGTGGGTCGGGTGCGGTGGTGGGCGGTCGTGGTCCCGGCGGCGGTGTACGTCATCACGGCGCGTACACCGTCTGGATCAGGCGGTTCGGCTGACCCCTGCGGATGAACACACCACGGCCCGGCGCCTGTTGGGAGGCGTACACGCCGGGGAACAGTTGGCCCTCGCTGCGGTCGCCCGCCATCAGCAGCGCCGAGGCCCCCGATTCCCGCAGGCCCTGCACCAGCGGCTCGTACATGCCCCGCGAAGCGCCGGCGACCCGGCGCGTCAGCACGAAGTGGAGGCCGATGTCGACCGCCGAGGGGATGTACGGGAGGAACGCGGCCAGCGGGGACTGTCCGGCGGTCGTCAGTACGTCGTAGTCGTCGACGAGCACGACGATCCGCGGGCCCTTGCCCCAGTTGCCGGGCTCCAGGTCCTCCAGGCGGGCGTTCTCGTCGGGCAGCCGCTTCTCCAGTTCGGTGGCGATGCCCATCGAAAGGCCCATGCACAGCTTGGGGTTGTAGGCGTAGCCTCCGTTGAACTCCTCGGGGATCGCACCGCGCAGCGAGCGCCGCGGGTCCATCACCGCGAACACCAACTCGTCCTCGCCGTAACGGTCGATGAGGCCGTGCGCCACCGTCCGCAGCAGGTTCGTCTTGCCGCACTCGCTGTCCCCGAGCACCAGCAGGTGCTGGTCGTGCTGGAACAGGTCGAGCAGGACGGGCGCGAGCGCCGACTGGTCGAGCCCGATCGGTACGCGGGTGGGCTCGGCCGCCGGGCCCGGCAGTGAGTGCGGCTCCAGGATGTGTGGCAACACCCGTACCGGCTGGGCCACTTCGCCGTTCCAGGTGGCCCGCACCGAGCGGGCCGTACGCTCCAGGACCGCACCGAGGTCCGTCGTGTCGGCGATCCCGTCCGTGCGGGGGAGGGCCACCTGGGCGAAGAGCTTGCCGTCGGTGAGGACGCGGCCGGGCTCGTCGGGCGACAGGGTCTCGGCGAGCTTGCGGTCGATGCCGGACTCACTGGGGTCGTTGAGCCGCAGCTCGACGCGGGTGCCGAAGTTCGACTGGGTGGCGATCCGTACGTCGTTCCAGCGCAGCATGGCCGCCACCACGTGGATGCCGTAACCGCCACCGCGCTTGAGGATGTCGGCGATCGCGTCGTCCAGCTCGTCGAAGTCGTCGCGCAGCGCGCCGAATCCGTCGATGACGAGCAGGATCTCGGCCGAGGCGAGTTCGGGCAGCCGGCCGGCCGCGTGCAGGGTGCGGAGCTGCTCCACCGAGTCGATGCCGTGCTCACGGAAGAGGTCCTCGCGCAGCGCGAGCATGGTGCGGACCTCCTCGACGGTGCGGGCCGCTCGTTCCCGGTCCGCGCGGCTCGCGATGCCGCCGACGTGCGGGAGTCCGGAGAGCGCCTGGAGGCCGCCGCCGACGAGGTCGAGACCGTAGACGCCGACCTCGCGGGGTGTGTGGGTGAGGGCGAGGGAGAGGACGAGGGAGCGCAGGAGTGTCGTCTTGCCGGACTGCGGTCCGCCGATCACGGCCGCGTGGCCGCCCGCCACCGTGAGGTCCAGGAACCACTTCCCCTGCCACTGCTTGGCCGGGTCGTCGAGCAGCCCGACCGGGACGCGCAGCGGCCTGCCCGATGATCCGGCCCCGGCGAGCCGCATCCCGCGCGGGCCGATGTCCAGCGGACCGGCGACGGTGTCCAGGGCGGTGGCGGTCGGCAGCGGGGGCAGCCAGATGCTCCGTACGGGCGGCGCGGCGCCGGTCAACTGGTCGACCATGACGCCGAGTTCGGTCGGGCCCGTCTCGCGGCGGCGCGAGGCCGGTTCGGCGGTCTGCTGCGCCTCGCCCGGGCCGGCCAGGGTGTTGAACGCCTCGTACGGCAGCGCGAGCGGACCCGTCTCCTCGTCCTCGGTGCTGCGCACCGGACCGCGGTAACCCCCCGACACGTAACCGGCCTTGAAGCGGGCGTAATGGCTCGTGTCGACCTTCAGGTAGCCGAAGCCGGGCAGCGGGGGCAGGTGGAACGCGTCCGTGGTGTCCAGGACCGTACGGGACTCGTCGGCGGAGAAGGTGCGCAGCCCGAGCCGGTACGAGAGGTAGGTGTCCAGGCCCTTGAGCTTGCCGCCCTCGATGCGCTGGCTGGAGAGCAGGAGGTGGACGCCGATGGACCGGCCGATGCGGCCGACGGAGAGGAACAGGTCGATGAAGTCCGGTTTGGCGGTGAGCAGTTCACCGAACTCGTCGATCACCACGAACAGGTGCGGCAGCGGGTCCAGGTCCGGCCGCTTCTCGGCGCGCAGGGCCGCGTAGTCCCCGATGTCGGCGACGTTCCCCGCGTCCTTGAGCGCCTGCTGGCGGCGCTTGACCTCACCGGCGAGGGAGGAGTGGACGCGCTCGACGAGCCCCGCCTGGTTCTCCAGGTTGGTGATGACCCCCGCCACGTGCGGCAGGTCGGCGAACGGCGCGAACGTCGCCCCGCCCTTGTAGTCGACCAGCACGAGCGCCAGGTCCTCCGGCGGATGCGTGGCCACCAGGGCGAGGACGAGTGTCCGCAGCAGCTCCGACTTCCCGGAACCGGTCGCGCCGACACAGAGGCCGTGCGGGCCCATCCCCAGCTCCGAGGACTCCTTGAGGTCCAGCAGCACCGGCTCGTGGGAGTCGCTGATGCCGATCGGGACGCGCAGGAAGGCACGTTCGCCGCGCGGCGCCCACAGCCGGTCCAGGTCGAGGCGGGCCACGTCGTCGATGCCGAGCATCGCCGCGAACTCCACCGGCCCGGAGAGCGGGGCGTCGGCCAGCGACTCGGCGGACAGGCGCAGCGGCGCGAGCATCCGGGCCAGCCCCTCCGCGAACGGGATCCCCGCCTCGTCCACCGTGCCGTGCGCCTCCAAGGGCTCCGGGGCCCTGAGGTCCTCGATGGCCACGGCGGTGCCGTCGACGGTGATCCGCACGCTGACCTGCCCCGGCTCCTGCACCCGCCGCTCCAGCAGGTGCAGCACGGTGACGCCCATCTCGCTCAGGCCGACGGCGTCGTCCGGTCGCGGCAGGTCCACGGCGTCCTCACCGTGCCCGTCGGTGACGACGAGCAGCCGGGAGTTCATGGACAGCGCGTCCCGCCCGGCCAGACCGCGCCGGACCTCGGCCGCGTACGAGGCCCGGCGGCGCAGCTCCGGGCCGAGCTGCCGGGCGAGCTGCGGGGCGGAAGGGGCGATGCGGCGGGCGGCGACCGGGCCGTCGAACTGCTCGGTGTCGAGCAGATGCGGCAGCCACTTCGCCCACTCCCAGTCGGCCATCCGGTCCCCGGGCGCCGCCAGGGCGATGGCCACGTCGTCGGGGGCGTGCAGCGCGGCGGTCTGGACGAGCAGTGCGCGGGCGACCCGCAGGCAGTCCTCACGGGGGCCGATCACGCTGACGTTGCCGATCCGGTCCAGCGGGACGGTGAGCGGCAGTTCGGTGCCGTTGCGGAACCGCTTCACCAGCGCCGACGCCTCGTTGAGCATGAACAGGTCAGGCGGCGTGAGCACCGACGACCCCGGCTCGGCTATCTGGAGATCCCGTACGGGCATCTCGCCCGTGCCGACCCGCACCCGCAGGAAGTCGTCGTCGACCCGCCGCCGCTCCCAGAGGCGCGCCGGGTCGCGCACGATGTCGTACAGGGCGTACGGAGGCGGGTTCAGCACGTCCGCCCGCTCGCGCCGCTCCCGCTCCTCGGCCGACAACTCCTCGCGCAGTTCCTCCACATAGGCGAGATAGGCCTCGCGCTGGGTGCGGCGGGTGCGCTGGGCCTTGCCGCGCTGGGAGAAGAGCAGGGCGACGGAACCGATGACGGTGACCACGAGGATGATCGCGCCGAGCGCGGCGAACTGGCTGTTGCGGACGACGGTCATCATCACGACGGACGACATGACCCCGGCGACCGGCAGCAGAGACATCGCGATGTTGCCCGCCTTGCCCTCGGGGAGGTTCGGCGGGGCCTCGATGGTGCGGGGCGCGGGCGCCGCCGCCGGGCGGGTGGTCCGGGCGGGGCGGTGGATCAGGCGGGTGCTCATCGGCTTCGTCCGGCGTTCGCGGTCGGCTCGTGGTTCAGGGACTCGGACTCCATCGGGGTCACCGGCGCTTCTGCGAGAGCTGGAAGACCTCGGCGGCGAGCCGGGCGGCGGCCAGACGCGTCGGTCGGGCGAGCAGTTCGGTACGCAGGGCGCCACCGGCCGCCAAGTGCCGGTCGTACGGCAGGACATGGACGCCCGCACCGGTGGACCGGAGCTTCTCGGCGGCCGCCTCGACGTCGATCCCGGGCCGGGCGACCATGGTGGAGAGCACGACGACGGTTCCGTCGATCATGTGGCGGGGAAGCCCCTGCATCCATTGGAGTACGGCGTACGTGCTCGTGACGCCGTCCAGGGTCGCGGGAGCGGCCAGCACCCGGGCCTGGGAGGCGGAGAGGGCGACCCGGGCGACCTCGGCCGGCAGCGTCTCGCAGTCCACGACGCTCACGCCGAAGTAGCGGCGCAGCGCCACCATGACCCGTTCGTACGCCGACGTGTCCAGCATCGCCCCGATCTGCCCCTGGCTCCCCGGCAACAGCCAGGCGTTCTGCGGGAGTTGGACCAGGTAGCCGGTGACGTCGAGCAGCGACATCTGCGGCTCCACGATGTCCGCCAGATCGGCCGTGGTCCAGCGCAGCGTCTCGGCGCCCAGCCGCAGCGGCAGCGAACCGAGCGCCGGGTCCGCCTCGACCAGGAGGACCGGGTCCTGGCGGTAGTGCGCGTACGCGGTGCCGAGCAGGGCCGCCACCGTCGTCTTGCCCGCGCCGCCCCGGATGGAGGTGACGGCGATCTGCCGGCCGGTCGTGACCGGTTGCTGGAGCGCCTCGGCGGTACGGGTCAGCTCGGCGACCTCGCGTGCCGCCGAGGAGGAAACGATCCGCCGTACCGCTCGCGCGGCCCGTACGGCGACCGGCTCACCCCGCTGCGGGCGGCGAGCGGTGCCGCTCAGGGCGCTGTCCACCACGGCACGCGAATCGGGGGCGGTGGGGCGGCGGGGGCGAGGCGGGGTGGGTATCTGCTGGGGCGCGGGGGTGGGGGTGGGGGCCGGTGCGGGTGTGGGCGGCTGCGTCGGCGCGGGTATGCGTTCCGTTCCGGAGGCCTGCGCTGCGGGTGGCGTGGGTGGAGTGGGCGGAGTGGGTTGAGCCGGTGGTACGGACGACGACGGTCCGCCGGTGCCCGCCGCAGGCGGCCCGGACGCGCCCCGCAGATCGCGCAGCACATCGCCCTGCCAGTTGTCCCCGTTCGGCATGTCTGCCCTTCTCCTCCGCCGCGATGCTCCGACCGGAGCACCCGCGCATCCCTGTCAGAACTTGTTGAGCAGTTGCCCGTACATGCCGAACACACCGATCGCGAGCGGGAACAGCCCCACCATGCCGATGGACTCGACCAGATCGGCCGTGCGCCGCAGCCGCACCCGTACATGCTCGGGAGGCTCCACCGACAGGGCCAGCAGGGGCAGCAGGGCGGCCACCCCGAGCAGGAGCACGGGACCGGCGCCCCCGGGGGCCTGCTCCATCCACAGCATCACGAGCCGTACGAGGAGGACCGCCGCGGCGGCGAACAGGGCCACCACCTCGGCCACCAGCGGGAACGCGCGGGCCCTCGACAGAAGGACCACCGCGACCACCGAGGGCAGGAGCACCGTCCACACCGTCGGCCGCGCTGACAGGGTGAGCAGCCACCCCGCCCCGGTCGCCGAGACCGCGGTGACCACCGTCGCGAGGGCGAGACCGCGGTGCGTGGCGGCCAGTGCGTTGGCCACGTCGTGGCGGCTGACCGACACCCCGCCCGAGCGCCGGTCGTCGAGCGCGGTGAGTCCGGACGCCATCAGCGCCAGCCGGGGCAGCATGCCGAGCAGCACCACGGAGAAGACGGCCATCACCGCGCCGAGCCGGGCCGGATCCGACTCCACCGCGGCGACGGCCTCCCACACCGCGGTGAGGGCGGCCGTGGCCCCGGCTCCGATGAGGCCGCCGCGGCCCAGCGGGGAGAAGACCCCGAGCAGCAACAGGGCCAGGGCCACCGCTGCCGCCACCGCGGCCAGCCGGGCCGGGCCCGACCAGTCGTAGGCGTCGGCGGCGGTCCAGGCCGTGAGAACGTCGAGGCCGCCCGAGACGAACAGCAGCGCGGTCGCCAGCCCGCGGTTGCCCGCGCCGATCCTGGCGCAGAGCGCGCCCCCCACGAGGAGGACGGCGGTGACGGCCGCCAGCGCCCCGGCCAGGGTGTCCAGCGGGAGTTCGCGCCGGGCCAGCAGCGCGGCGACCACCGAGAACGCCACGGTCGACGCCCCCGCGGCGACCCTGCGCGCGGCCGGACGCCAGCGCCAGGCCTGGAGATCGAGGGTGTCGGCCACCTGGTCCGTGACGTCGTGCACCACCGGGGCGGGCGGAGCGGCGTGGATCCTGACCAGCCGGAGTACGGCACCGTCGCTGACGCCGGCCGAGGCCAGGGTACTGTCGTGCGGCAGGGCCGAGCCGTCGGAGGTGAGCAACTGCCTGGTCAGGGGCCGCGAGGCCGCCCGGTCGTCCAGCAACTGCAGGATGTCCGGCAGGAGTTGGCCGATGGGAGTGTCCGACGGCAGCACGATGTCGGCCCGGCGCCGCTCGCCGACCAGGGTCACCCGGCTCAGTTCCGAGCGGGACGTCATTGCTGTGCTCACCACTTACGGAAACCTATCATCGTGATTTTCCGAAATTTCGGGCCAATTGACCGATAAGGCGCTGTGCGCCCAGGGGATGCGGAGCGGTGTTCACCACTCACTGCTGCTGCTGCTCGTACTGCTGCGCCTGTCGCTGCTGTTGTTTCTGCTGCTCGGCCTTCTGCTTGTCCAGGGTGTGCTGGAGGAAGGACCACCCCACGCACCCCGCACACAGCACGGCCGTGATCGCGATCCCCGCGAATACCTTGCCGAGCCGCTCGTCCGCCGTCCGCCGCGCGCGCTCCACGCCGAACAGCAGGGCGTCCCGCATCCGGCGCCGGCGTACCCCCACGGACTCCAGTAGCTGGCTGTCGTAATCCCTTGCCATGCCATCCCCCTTTGCCACTGCAACATACCGAGAGTCGGCCGTGGGGTACACACCGGGTGGCCGGGAATCGAGGGGGCGCGGGGTTCACGCCCGGCGGGCGCGTGTCCAGTCGTGGTTCTCGCGTACGACGGTGAATCCGGCCGATCGGTAGAGGGCCACGGCCGCCTCGTTGCTCGCCGGCGTCAGGACGGCCACCGCGCTCGCGCCCCGGTCGGCGAGGGCCGCGCAGGCGCCCAGGACGGCGTCGCGCCCGTAGCCGTGGCCGCGGTGGTCCGGGTGGGTGCCGACCGGTTCGAGCAGTCCGCATCTGCCCGCACCCGCGAACCAGCCGGTCGCCGCGGCCGCCGGGTCTCCGGCGGGTGTGCGGACGAGCGCCTCCACGGCCAGGTGACCCGCCGGGGACGCCCGCATCGTCTCCCAGTGCTTCAGGGCGAACGTGGACCCGGAGAAGGCCTGCCGGTGCACCAGCACCCGGTCGGCCGCGTCGGGCTCCTCCACCCGCTCGGCACGGGTCGTCACCGGCCGCGGGGCCCAGGACAGGACGAGCCAGGTCTCCTCCCCGTCGGGTTCCCATCCCGGTACGGGCAGGCCGTCGCACCAGTCGTTGCCCGGTACGAGCAGCTCCTCGGCGTCCGCCGCGAGCGCCCCGAGATCGGCGTCGGGCGCCGCGGTCACCCGCAGTACGGGGCCGTCGAGGAAGCCCACAGCGACGGGTGCCGCGGCGTCGTACCGGGGGTCGAGCCGGGGCTCGGGCCGCCCTGCGCCCCGCGCGTCGACCCAGAGGTGGACCGTCGCGTCCGCGTGGCGCAGCAACCAGCCCACGTCCCCGGGGTGCAGGCCCCCGGCCGGGGCGTCGGCCGGTGTCCACGCGCTGAGCGCGCGCAGTGCCCGGGGGGTCTCGGCGGAGGACAGGGCGCGCCGCGTGACGGGGGAGGCCGAGGAGGTCATGGGCGGGACAGTAGCCAGCGCGGGGCGGGGTGCGCGAAGGGATATAGGGGTGTCCGGCGGATCAGGGCAGGAGACGTTCTGGGGCCCGGCCCCTGGGGACATCCGGCCCCTGGGGACATCCGGCCCCGGCCCCGGGGGCGTTCACCCCTGCCGCAGCGCGAACCACAACTCCGCCCGTACGTCCATGTCGTCCAGGTCCGCGTTCAGCAACTCCGCGCACCGCCCGATGCGTTGGCGGACGGTGTTGCGGTGGACGGACAGGGCCACCGCCGTACGGTCCCAACTGCCGTGCAGGGAGAGCCAGCAGCGCAGGGTGTCGGTCAACGGTGCGGTGAGCGGGGCGAGCAGGGTGCGGGCGTGGGCGGCCGCCTGGTCGGGCGGGATCAGGGCGGCGAGGCCGCTCACCGGAGTGTCCACCGTCAGCGGGGCGCGGGTCGCCTGCGCATGGGCCAGGGCGCGGGCGGCCAGGGTGTCGGCGGCGTCGAGGTCGGTGACGGGGGTGGGGGCGGAGACGCCGAGGGTCCAGCCGGGCTGCGGGGTGACCCGGGCCGGATCCGACTCCGTCCCGGGGGCGCCCGGCAGCAGCACCCGTACCGCCTCGCCGCCCCCGCGCCCCGCGTCCACCAGGGCCGTGCCCAGCGACGCGCCCAGGGCCCCGGCCGTCAGCGCGTCCGCCGGAGAGCCGTCCGTGCGGCGCGCGTGGATCACCGTCCAGGGGCCGGTGGGGCCGGTGGGGCCGTCAGGACCGTCGGGGCCCAGTAGCGGGGCCACCTCCTCCGGTGGCGCGCCGAGCAGCATCCGTACCAGGGCCGCCGAACGGCCCGCCGCGTCCGCGCCCTGGTGCGGGGCGGCCAGGAGGGACAGCAGGACCACCGCGATGCCCGCCACCGTGTGGTCCCCGGACTCCCGCTGCCCGGTGGCCAGCGCCAGGACCAGGCCCTCGCCGCCGCCCAGCGCGTACGCCGCCAGGTGCGTGTCGCCGTGGGCGTCGGTGGCGGAGGACGGGGCGCCGGGGCGTTCGCGGGCCACCACCCGGGCCAGGCGGGTCAGCGCTGCCGCCGCCTCCGGGGGCGGGCGGCGGCCCGCCGCGTGGACCTCCTCGCCGCGCGCCGTCAGCAGCACCGCCCGGCCGCTCAGCTGCGTGGCGAGCTGGTGGAGGACCGCCGGTACGGGGTCGGGGCGGGCCGCCGCCGTCGCCAGGGCCTGCTGGGCCCGGGTCACCCGGCGCAGCTCCCGGTGGCGGGCCTGAGCCATCAGCCGCCACACCGCCCGCGCGATCGTCGTGAACGGGGTCTCCGGCGGCACCTCCAGCAGCGGCAGCCCGTACCGGTCGCACGCCTGGACGAGGTCGTCCGGGACCGCCTCGTACACCGGCCGGACGCCGAAACCCAGCGCCGCCGCCCCCGCCTCCACCAGCCGCGCCACATAGCGGTCCGGGTCCGTCAGCAGCACCCCGGCGCTCAGCAGCAGCTCACCGCCGAGGAGGTACGGGTACGGGTCGGCCATCTCCGAGGTGTGCACCCAGAGGAGCTCGGCCTCGGCGGGGCCCGCGATCCGGCGCAGGCCCAGGTCCTTGCTCGCCAGGAGTTCGGCGAGGGGGATGGGCGGGGCCGGGTGCTGTGGTCCGGTTGCAGGCGTCGTCGACATGGAGGGTTCGTCCGTTCTCGGAGGCAAGAGTGGAGGAAACGTACACTTCAACGTCGGCTTTCGGCCACCTACCGTCTTCCTCGCACCTGCACCACTCGCACCTGCACCACCTGCACCACCTGCACCACTCGCACCTGCACCACCTGCACCACCTGCACCACCTGCACCACTCGCACCTGCACCACTCGCACCTGCACCACCTGCACCACCCGCACTGCACCTGTTGCGCGAGACGGAGGGAAGCCCATGGCTGTCGACTACGCCGTGATCGTCGTCTACCTGGCCGGCATGCTCGCCATGGGCTGGTGGGGCATGCGCCGCGCCAAGTCCAAAGCTGAGTTCCTGGTCGCCGGGCGCCGCCTCGGGCCCTGGATGTACTCCGGCACCATGGCCGCCATCGTCCTCGGCGGCGCGTCCACCATCGGGGGCGTCGGGCTCGGCTACAAATACGGGCTCTCCGGCGCCTGGATGGTCCTCACCATCGGCCTCGGCCTGCTCGCGCTCTCCGTCTTCTTCTCCGCGCGGATCGCCCGGCTGAAGGTCTACACCGTCTCCGAAATGCTCGACCTGCGGTACGGCGGACGGGCCGGGATCATCTCCGGCGTCGTCATGTGGGCGTACACGCTCATGCTCGCGGTCACCTCGACCATCGCGTACGCCACCATCTTCGACGTCCTCTTCGACGTGAACCGGACCGTCGCCATCGTCCTCGGCGGCACCATCGTCGTCGCGTACTCGACGCTCGGCGGCATGTGGTCGATCACGCTGACGGACATGGTCCAGTTCGTCGTCAAGACCATCGGGGTACTGCTGCTCCTGCTGCCGATCGCGGTCGTCAAGGCGGGCGGCTTCAGCGAGATGAAGGCGCAGTTGCCGACCGAGTACTTCGACCCGCTCGGCATCGGCGGCGAGACGATCTTCACGTACGTCCTGATCTACACCTTCGGCATGCTCATCGGGCAGGACATCTGGCAGCGCGTGTTCACCGCGCGCAGCGACCGCACGGCGCGGTGGGGCGGGACGGTGGCGGGGACGTACTGCCTCGTGTACGCCATCGCCGGGGCCGTCATCGGGACCGCGGCCAAGGTGATGTACCCGGACCTGGCGAGCGCCGACTCCGCCTTCGCGACGATCGTGAAGGACGAGCTGCCGATGGGGGTGCGGGGGCTGGTGCTCGCCGCGGCCCTGGCCGCCGTGATGTCGACCTCGTCGGGCGCGCTGATCGCCTGCGCGACCGTCGCCAACAACGACATCTGGTCGCGGTTGCGGGGAGCGGTCGGCCGGGGCGGTGACGGGGGCGGTGACGGCGATGAGCCGCATGACGAGGTCAAGGGGAACCGGGCGTTCATCCTGATCATGGGGATCGCGGTCGTTCTGATCGCCATCGCGCTGAACGACGTCGTCGAGGCGTTGACCGTCGCGTACAACCTGCTGGTCGGCGGGCTCCTCGTGCCGATCCTGGGCGGGCTGCTGTGGCGGCGCGGGACGGCGGCGGGGGCGCTGTCGGCGGTGTGTGTGGGAGGCGTCGCGGTGATCGGGCTGATGGCGGTGTACGGGATCCTCGCCAACCAGCCGATCTACTACGGGCTGCTGGCGTCGCTGGCCGTGTACGTGGTCGTGTCGCTGGCCACGCCGCCTACGGATGCGGCCGTGCTTTCCGCTTGGCGCGAGCGGTTGGCGGGGCGCGCACCCAGCCCGTCCGGGGCCTCCCCCAGCCCGTCCGGCGCCTCCACCACCAGCCCGTCCGGCGTTTGAGGACAGAACCCTCGCGCCGGACCACTCCAGCCCGTCCGGCGTTTGAGGACGGAACCCTGCTGCCGGATCGGCCGAGCCCAAAGTTGCCCTCAATCGCCGGGCGGGCTGGGGGTGGCCGGACTTGGGTGGCTGAGCTGAAGGACGCCCTCAATCGCCGGGCGGGCCGGCAAGCCCGCACACTTGACACCGTACGAAACCGAACGAAAGGCACCCCACCCCCATGAGCAGCAACGAATCGCCGCGCGGCCCCGTCGACTCCTCCCGCGTCCCGCGGTACGCCGGGCCCGCGACGTTCGCCCGGCTGCCCCGGCTCGACGAGGTCGGGCGGGCCGATGTCGCCGTCGTCGGCGTGCCCTTCGACAGCGGGGTCTCCTACCGGCCCGGCGCCCGCTTCGGCGGCAACGCCATCCGTGAGGCGTCCCGGCTGCTGCGCCCCTACAACCCGGCCCAGGACGCCTCCCCGTTCGCCCTCGCGCAGGTCGCGGACGCCGGGGACATCGCGGCGAACCCGTTCAACATCAACGAGGCCGTGGAGACCGTCGAGGCCGCCGCCGACGACCTGCTGGACACCGGCGCCCGGCTCATGACCCTCGGCGGCGACCACACCATCGCCCTGCCCCTCCTGCGCTCCGTCGCCAAGAAGCACGGGCCCGTCGCCCTGCTCCACTTCGACGCGCACCTGGACACCTGGGACACCTACTTCGGCGCCGAGTACACCCACGGCACCCCCTTCCGCCGCGCCGTCGAGGAGGGCATCCTCGACACCTCCGCCCTCTCCCACGTCGGCACCCGCGGCCCGCTCTACGGCAAGCAGGACCTGACCGACGACGAGAAGATGGGCTTCGGCATCGTCACCTCCGCCGACGTCATGCGGCGCGGCGTCGACGAGATCGCCGACCAGCTCCGCCAGCGCATCGGGGACCGGCCGCTCTACATCTCCATCGACATCGACGTCCTGGACCCGGCGCACGCCCCCGGCACCGGCACCCCCGAGGCCGGCGGCCTCACCTCCCGCGAGCTGCTGGAGATCCTGCGCGGGCTCTCCTCCTGCCACCTGGTCTCCGCGGACCTGGTGGAGGTGGCGCCCGCGTACGACCACGCGGAGATCACCTCCGTGGCCGCCTCCCACACCGCGTACGAGCTGACGACGATCATGTCCCGCCAGATCGCCGCGCAGAGGGACACCAAGGACGCCAAGGACGCCAAGGACGCCAAGGACGCCAAGTGAGCCACGACCACGACGACCGGCCGCAGCTCACCGCCGCGCAGGCCGCCGCCGTCCTGACCCCGCCGCCCGGCCGCAACGGCGGTGACCTCGTCGTCGAGTCCCTCCAGGGGCTCGGCGCGACCACCGTCTTCGGCCTGCCCGGCCAGCACGCGCTCGGCATGTTCGACGCCCTGCGCCGCTCCTCCCTCCGGTACGTCGGACTCCGCGTCGAGAACAACGCCGGGTTCGCCGCCGACGCGTACGGCCGGATCACGGGTGAGGTGGCCCCGCTGCTCCTCTCCACCGGGCCCGGCGCGCTCACCTCGCTCGCCGCGCTCCAGGAGGCGGCCGCCGCCTCCGCGCCCGTCCTCGCGATCTCCAGCCAGATCCCGTCGGCGGGCCTCGGCGGCGGGCGCCACGGCTACCTCCACGAGCTGCGCGACCAGCAGGCCTCCGTCCGCGACATCGTGAAGTCCGTCCACACCGTGCGCGCTGCCTCGCAGATCCCCTCCGCGATCGCCGCCGCCTGGGAGTCCGCGCTGACCGCCCCGCACGGGCCGGTCTGGGTGGAGATCCCGCAGGACGTGCTGCTCGCCGAGACCACTCTCCCCGTCGTCAGCGCCATGGACGCCACCCCGCGCGAGCTCTACCCGCGCCCCGAGCTGACGATCGCCGCCGCCCACCTGCTGTCGAACGCCGAACGGCCGGTGATCATCGCGGGCGGCGGAGTCGTACGCTCCGACGCCTCCGGCAAGCTGCGCGCCCTGGCCGAGAAGCTGGACGCGCCCGTCGTCACCACCTTCGGCGGCAAGGGCGCCTTTCCCTGGGAGCACCCGCTCTCGCTGCGCTCCTGGCTGGAGGACCGGCACACCACCGACTTCCTGGAGGACGCGGACGTCCTGCTCGTCGTCGGCTCGGGGCTCGGTGAGCTCTCCTCGAACTACCACACCCTCCGCCCGCGCGGCCGGGTGATCCAGATCGAGGCGGACGCCGGGAAGCTGGAGTCCAACCACCCCGCTCTCGGCATCCACTCCGACGCCCGCGAGGCGCTGGCCGACCTCCTGGACGCCGTCGAGCGGCGCGAGGACCCGGCCGCCGCCGAACGCGTGGTCACGGTGCTGGAGAAGGTACGGGCCCGGATCGACGCCCAGGAGCTGACCCTGGAGCAGCAGGTCCTGGCCGCCGTCCGCCAGGCGCTGCCCGACGGATCGCCCAGCTTCTGGGACATGACGATCCTGGCCTACTGGGCCTGGTCCGCGTTCGACGCGCGGCGCCCCAACACCATGCACTCCGCCCAGGGCGCGGGCGGCCTCGGCTACGGCTTCCCGGCGGCCATCGGCGCCGCCTCCGCCGACCCGACGATCCCGGTGCTCGCGGTCTCCGGCGACGGCGGGGCGATGTACTCCATCGCGGAGCTGGCCACCGCGCGCCAGTACGACCTGCCGCTGACGTGGCTGATCGTCGACGACGGGGGCTACGGCATCCTGCGCGAGTACATGACGGGCGCCTTCGGCGAGGCCACCGGCACCGAGCTGTCCCGCCCGGACTTCGTCGCCCTCGCCGAGTCCTTCGGCGTACCCGCCGTCCGTACGGCACCGGAGTCGCTCGCCGCGGACCTGGGCAAGGCCCTGGCTACGCCCGGACCGTCCGTCGTCGTGCTCCCGGCCCTGCTGCGGATGTTCGAGCCGACGCATCTGTAGACGCCGAGGCCTCTGTAGGCCGCTACGGCGGGGCCCTCAGCCCGTGGCCGCCGCCCTCCCCGCGTCCGCGTCCGCGTCCGCTTCCGCCTCCGCTTCGGCGGCGGACGCGGACGCGGGTACGGGCGCGTGTTCCGTGGAGGGCGGCTCCGTGCCGGCCTCTACCGGTGCGGTTCCGTCCAGGTCGGTGAACGTCACGCGGATGCTGCTTCCGAACAGCTCCATCCGGAACACCGCCTCCATGGCGCGGGCCAGCCGTGCCAGCAGCGGCACGGTGGGGACCGTGCCGCCGAGCTCCAGCTTCGATACCTGCGGCTGCGTCATACCGGCGCGCCGTGCCAGCTCGGTCTGCGAGAGGCCGAGGGCGACCCGCCGGTCGTACACGGACTGTCCGAGGTCGAACGCGAGAGAGATCTCCTCGCGGCGCCGCTCCACCTCGGGATCCTCGGCGATCCCTTGGGCGACCTTCTCGTCGCGGGCGAGCTTCCAGCGTGCGTGGCTGACCATTACCGCTTCTCCTTCTCCTCGTCGGCTGTGCGCGTGTACACATCGTGAGCCGGTGGATGCTCGGTCTGGCAGAGCACCTTGGCGCGCTTGGCGCGGGCGACCTCGGCCGTCTCCCGCTGTCGGGTCTTGCGGAAGACGGTAAGCAGAACGATCCGGCGATCCGGCGCGAGCCAATAGGGAATCCGGGTCGCGACCCCCTGCCGGCCAAGACTGAACCGCAGCTCGCGGACGCCGTCGCCAAGGTGCCGGGAGTACGGCTCCCCGAGCGTCGTGGGGCGCTCCCGCAGGAGCTCGGCGACGTGCTCCACCACCAGGAAGTCGTTGTACGGCAGGTTCATCAGCCATAGCCGAACCTCGGGTTCGATCTCGATCACATAGGGCGTATCCATATATCGAAACGTATAGACGCTCCAGTGTATGTCACCTGTCTTCGCCGCGCAGTCACTCGGAGGGGTGATCCCCTCTCGGCGGTTGCCGTTCGACGGATACCGCGGCCCCGGCGGTGCCCCTTTTGTTGCGGAGGGATGAAATCCGCTCCCCGCCGTGTTGGCGCCTCCGGAAGATCAGGTCGTACAGCTCGGAAGCAGGAGGCGACGCGTGACGGGCGCAGAGCAACAGGGGTGGGGCCGACGGCTGACCGGGTACGCGTGGCGGTACCGGCGCAACGTCGTGCTCGCGCTCGGCTCCTCGCTCGCCGGGATGGCCGTCATGGCCCTCGTCCCGCTGATCACCAAGGTGATCATCGACGACGTCGTCACCGACCACACCCGCTCGCTCGCGCTCTGGACCGGCCTCCTCATCGGCGCCGCCGTCCTCGTCTACATCGCCACCTACATCCGCCGCTACTACGGCGGCCGGCTCGCCCTGGACGTCCAGCACGACCTGCGTACAGACATGTACACGACGATCACCAAGCTGGACGGCAAGCGGCAGGACGAGCTCTCCACCGGGCAGGTCGTCGGCCGGGCCACCAGCGACCTCCAGCTCATCCAGGGGCTGCTGTTCATGCTCCCGATGACCATCGGGAACGTCCTGCTCTTCCTGCTCTCCCTGGTGATCATGGCGTGGCTCTCCCTGCCGCTCACCCTCGTCGCCCTCGCCGTCGCCCCCGCCCTCTGGGCCATCGCCCGCCGCTCCCGTAAGCGGCTCTTCCCCGCCACCTGGTACGCCCAGGGCCAGGCCGCCGCCGTCGCCGGGGTCGTCGACGGGGCCGTCTCCGGGGTCCGGGTCGTCAAGGGGTTCGGCCAGGAGGACCAGGAGACCGGAAAGCTCCGCGAGGTCAGCCGGCGGCTCTTCGCCGGACGGCTGCGCACCATCCGGCTGAACTCCCGCTACACCCCCGCCCTCCAGGCCGTGCCCGCGCTCGGCCAGGTCGCCATGCTCGCCCTCGGCGGCTGGCTGGCCACCCGGGGCGAGATCACCCTCGGCACGTTCGTCGCCTTCTCCACCTACCTCGCCCAGCTCGTCGGCCCGGTCCGGATGCTCGCCATGGTCCTCACCGTCGGCCAGCAGGCCCGCGCCGGCGTCGAGCGCGTCCTGGAGCTGATCGACACCGAGCCCTCCATGACGGACGGCACCAAGGAGCTGCCCGCCGACGCCCCGGCCGGCATCGAGTTCGACGACGTACGGTTCGGTTACGACGAGGACCGGCCCGTTCTCGACGGGTTCTCGCTCACCGTCGAACCCGGCGAGACCCTCGCGATCGTCGGCGCCTCCGGCAGCGGCAAGTCCACCGTCTCGCTCCTCCTGCCGCGCTTCTACGACGTCTCCCACGGCGCCGTCCTCATCGGCGGCCACGACGTCCGCGAGCTGACCCAGGCGTCCCTGCGCGCCGCCATCGGGCTCGTCCCCGAGGACAGCTTCCTCTTCTCCGACACCGTCCGCGCCAACATCGCCTACGGCTTCCCCGACGCCACCCAGGAGCAGATCGAGCAGGCCGCCCGCGCCGCCCAGGCCCACGGGTTCATCTCCGCGCTGCCCGACGGGTACGACACCACCGTCGGCGAGCACGGCCTCACCCTCTCCGGCGGCCAGCGCCAGCGCGTCGCCCTCGCCCGTGCCATCCTCACCGACCCCCGCCTCCTCCTCCTGGACGACGCCACCTCCGCCGTCGACGCCCGCGTCGAGCACGAGATCCACGAGGCGCTGAAACAGGTCATGGAGGGCCGCACCACCCTCCTCATCGCCCACCGCCGCTCCACCCTCCAGCTCGCCGACCGCATCGCCGTCCTCGACGGCGGCAAGCTCGCCGCGATCGGCACCCACGCGGAGCTGGAGCGCACCTCCCCGCTCTACCGCCGCCTGCTCACCGACCCAGACGAGCTGGGCGGTACGTCCCCCGGCCACCGGCCACCGCACACCGAGGCGGACCCCGATGACGACCGGGCCCTCCAGAAGGAGCTGGACGCCGAGTTCGACGCCGAGCGCGGCATCACGCCCGAGCTGTGGATCCGCAAGGAGGAGGACCGGGACGCCACGGTCGCCGGTATGCCCGCGAGCCCCGAGCTGCTCGCCCAGGTCGAGGCACTGCCGCCCGCCACGGACACCCCGCAGGTCGACGAGGCGAACGCCGTACGTCCCGAGGAGTCCTACGGGCTGCGCCGACTGCTGCGCGGCTTCGGCAAGGCCCTGCTCCTGGCCCTCGCGCTCGTCGCCGTCGACGCCGGGATGGGCCTGCTGCTGCCGGTCCTCATCCGGTACGGCATCGACGAGGGCGTCAGCCAGGTGGCGATGGGCGCGGTGTGGGCGGCCTCCGCGATCGGCCTGGCCGTCGTGCTCGTCCAGTGGGCGGCCCAGACCGGCGAGATCCGGATGACCGGCCGGACCGGCGAGCGGGTCCTGTACTCGCTCCGCCTCAAGATCTTCGCCCAGCTCCAGCGGCTCGGCCTCGACTACTACGAGCGCGAGCTGACCGGCCGGATCATGACCCGGATGACCACGGACGTGGACGCGCTCTCCACGTTCCTCCAGACCGGCCTGGTCACCGCGTTCGTCTCCGTCGTCACCTTCTTCGGCATCATGGTCGCCCTGCTCGTCCTGGACATCCAGCTCGCCCTGGTCGTCTTCGCGACCCTGCCCGTGCTGATCATCGGGACCTTCTTCTTCCGCCGCAGCAGCGTCAAGGCGTATGAACTGGCCCGTGAGCGCATCAGCGGGGTCAACGCCGACCTCCAGGAGTCCGTCTCGGGCCTCCGTATCGTCCAGGCCTTCGGCCGCGAGCACGACGGCGCCGCCCGCTACGCCGAGCGCAGCGACAGCTACCGCCAGGCCCGGGTACGCGGCCAGTGGCTGATCTCCGTCTACTTCCCGTTCGTCCAGCTCCTGGCCTCGGTCGCCGCCGCGGCCGTGATCATCGTCGGCGCGGGCCGGGTCGACAACGGCACCCTGACCGTCGGCGCCCTGGTCGCCTACCTCCTCTACATCGAGCTGTTCTTCGCCCCCGTCCAGCAGCTCTCCCAGGTCTTCGACGGCTACCAGCAGGCCACCGTCTCCCTCGGCCGCATCCAGGAGCTGCTGCGCGAGCCCACCTCCACCGCCGACCCGGACGAACCGCTGGACGTGCTCTCCCTGCGCGGCGAGATCGCGTTCGAGGACGTCTCCTTCGCGTACGACACGGAGGACGCGTCGGAGGAGGCCCTCACCGGCGTCGACCTGCGCATCCCGGCCGGACAGACGGTCGCCTTCGTCGGCGAGACGGGCGCGGGCAAGTCGACCCTGGTCAAGCTGGTCGCCCGGTTCTACGACCCCACCGGCGGGCGCGTCACCGCCGACGGCACGGACCTGCGCCGGCTCGACATGACCGCCTACCGCCACCGCCTCGGCGTCGTCCCCCAGGAGGCGTACCTCTTCCCCGGTACGGTCCGCGACGCCATCGCCTACGGGCTGCCCGACGCCACCGACGCCCGGGTGGAGGCCGCCGCCCGCGCGGTCGGCGCGCACGACATGATCGCCACCCTGGAGGACGGCTACCTCCACGAGGTCGCCGAGCGCGGCCGCAACCTCTCCGCCGGGCAGCGCCAGCTCATCGCGCTCGCCCGCGCCGAACTCGTCGACCCGGACATCCTGCTCCTGGACGAGGCCACCGCCGCCCTGGACCTGGCCAGCGAGGCCCTGGTCAACCAGGCCACCGACCGCCTCACCGGCCGCCGCACCACCCTGGTGGTCGCGCACCGCCTGACCACCGCCGCCCGCGCCGACCGGGTCGTGGTCATGGACCAGGGCCGGGTCGCCGAGGACGGCACGCACGACGAGCTGCTGGCCCGGGACGGGCGGTACGCGCGGCTGTGGCGCACGTTCATAGGGGAGGGCCTGGGCGAGGACATAGGGGAGGACGAGCCGGCGGGCGTCTGAGACGCCCGCCGAGCCCGCGGGCGTCTGACACACCCCCGCACCCACGTATGCAACCTCCCGGCGGTCTGCTGCGTCGTAGCCAGGGACGCACAGGTGCGTACAGAGGTCAGGTGGGGGCGAACGTGTTCGACAGGGCGGCGGGAACCAGGGCACCGCAGGGGCCGGTCCGACCCGAGGGGGTGGTGGCGCGGCTCCTCGTCATGCCGCTGCTGGCCGGTCTCGTCCTCCTCGTCGGCGCCCCGGCCACGGCCGCCCAGGCCGCTCCCGGCTGCTCCGGCCGCCCCGCGAAGACCATCACGTTCGCCACGGGGGAGCTGCGCGTCTACAAGAGCCGGACCCACGCGTGTGCCGTCACGATCGCCAAGAAGCCGGGCAAGCGGCGGGCGATGAGCGTCACGCTCCAGCCGCGCGGCGGACGCGTGGTCAAGGACAGCGGTTCGTTCACGCGGATGGCCGGTCCGGTCACGGTGAACGCCCTCAACCGCTGCGTCCGGGCCACCGGAGCGGTCGCCGGGAAGTCGGCCGCCACCGGCTGGATCCTGTGCTGAACGCACCGTAGGACTCCGTACGGGAAACGCGTGAGGAACCAGGACACGCGCAACGGGGTCTGGCGCGTGGCGCGTTGCCCTCGCTAGGTTCACGGCGACTGTTGTGAATCAAGGGGAGGGTGCATGCGCAAGGCGCTCACAGGGGTTCTCTCGCTCGCGGTGCTCATCGGCACCGTCAGCGCGGCGGGAGCCTCGGCCGGTGCGGCCACCGCCGCGGAACCGGACACGAAGCAGAACAGCACCGCCGCCGTACACGGTGGCGAAGCGAGCGACGAGGACATCAAGGACCGCATCCTGGCGATCCCGGGCATGAGCCTGATCGAGGAGAAGCCCTACCTGGGCTACCGCTACTTCGTCCTCGACTACACCCAGCCGGTCGACCACCGGCGCCCGTCCAAGGGCACGTTCCAGCAGCGGATCACCCTGCTGCACAAGGACACCGCCCGTCCCACGGTCTTCTTCACCAGCGGCTACAACGTCTCCACCAACCCCGGTCGCAGCGAGCCGACGCAGATCATCGACGGGAACCAGGTCTCCCTGGAGTACCGGTACTTCACCCCGTCCCGCCCGGCGCCCGCCGACTGGTCCAAGCTAGACATCTGGCAGGCGGCCACCGACCAGCACCGGGTGTTCACGGCGCTCAAGAAGATCTACGCCAAGAAGTGGCTGGCCACCGGCGGCTCCAAGGGCGGCATGACCGCCACGTACTTCGAGCGGTTCTACCCGAAGGACATGGACGGCGTCGTCGCGTACGTCGCGCCCAACGACGTCGACGACCGCGAGGACTCCGCGTACGACCGGTTCTTCCGGAACGTCGGAACCAAGGAGTGCCGCGACAAGCTGCAGGCCGTGCAGCGCGAGGGCCTGGTCCGCCGGGCCCCGCTCCTGAAGAAGTTCGAGGAGCACGCCGCCGCCAACGGCCTCACCTACACCACGCTCGGCTCCTTCGACCGCGCCTACGAGGCCGCCGTCATGGACTACCTGTGGGCGTTCTGGCAGTACAGCACGCTTGCCGACTGCTCCGAGATCCTGCCCGACGCCAGGAACGCCACCGACGAGGAGATCTGGGACGCCATCGACGCGATCTCCGGCTTCGGCTTCTACGCGGACCAGGAGCTGGAGTCGTCCATCCCGTACTACTACCAGGCGGGCACCCAGCTCGGCTCGCCGGACATCAAGCAGCCGTGGCTCGGCAACCTGAGCCGCTACGGCTACCAGCCGCCGCGCAACTTCGTGCCCCGCTCCATCCCCATGAAGTTCGACCGGGGCGCGATGCGGGACGTGGACACCTGGGTCCGGAACAACGCCCACCGGATGCTGTACGTGTACGGCGAGAACGACCCGTGGCGTGCGGAGCCCTTCCGTCTCGGGCGCGGTGCCAAGGACAGTTACGTCTACACCGTGCCGGGCGCCAACCACGGCGCTCGGATCTCCGGCCTGACGGAGGACGGGAAGGCGAAGGCCACCGCCGCGATCCAGCGCTGGGCGGGGGTCGCCCCGGCGGCCGTCCAGGCGGACCCGGCGAAGGCGAAGCCGCTGGCGAAGTTCGACACGAGGCTGGACCAGTTGAACGGTGAGATCGAGCGCGACGAGGCGGTGCTCCGCCCGTAGCGGCTCGTGCCCGCCGGCTCCCCTCCGTACCGTCCGGAGGGGAGCCGGCGGCCGTGCGCCTCAGTACGACAGCCCGTGGCCCACTGGATACAGCACCCGCGCCGGGTCGTCCGCCCGCTGGACCGGGACCGGGAGCCGGCCCTCCGGGCGGGCGCGGCCCGCGATCACCCGGGCGGCGGCGTGGAGTTCGACGTCCGTCCAGGAGTAGGACGCCAGGATCGCGGCGACCCCCCGGCCGGTGAGGTGGGCGGCGTCGTACGGGTTGCGGATCGCGACGGCGACCACCGGGACACCGGTCGCCACGAGGGCGTCGACGAGGGTGCGCTGCGTGCTGTTCGCCGTGATGTTGTACGTGGCCACGACCACCGCGTCCCTGCCCTGTGCGGCGGCGACGGCTTCGGCGATCTTGGCCTGGTTCGGGGCCGTACCGGTGGACAACGTCGTTGCCGCGAAGCCCAGTTCGGTGAAGGCGCCGGCCAGGGTGGTGGTCGGCGGACCCGTCGTACCGGACGGTGATGCCGGATCGGCGCCGACCACGAGCAGCCGGCGGTGGGTGCGGCGGGAGAGCGGGAGCAGGGCGCCGGGGTCGGCGAGCAGGGTCGTCGTGCGCTCGGCGATCCGGTCGGCGTCGAGGAGGTGCTTGCGGATACCGACGGTACGGTCCACCTCCCGGCCGCTGACGAAGGGGTCGCGGAAGAGCCCGAGCCGGGTCTTGAGCCGCAGGATGCGCAGGATCGACTCATCGACCCGCGCCTCACTGATCTCGCCCCCTTGGACCGCTTCCAGCACGGCGTTCCACGCGACCGACAGATTCGGCGGGTTGAGCAGCTGGTCCACGCCCGCCAGCAGCGCGAGGACCGGCACGCGGTCGTCGCCGTACTTCGTGCGCACGCCCTCCATGCCGAGCGAGTCCGTGACCACCACCCCGTCGTAGCCCAGCTCCTCGCGGAGGATGCCGGTGAGGATGGGGCGGGAGAGCGTGGCCGGGTCCTCGGACGGGTCGAGGGCGGGGACGACGATGTGCGCGGTCATGATGGAGTCGATACGGGCCCGGATCGCGGCCCGGAACGGCGGCGCGTCCAGCTCCTCCCACTGCGCACGGGTGTGGTTGATGACCGGCAGCCCGGTGTGGCTGTCGGTGCTGGTGTCGCCGTGCCCGGGGAAGTGCTTGGCGGTCGCCGCGACCCCGGCGCCCTGATACCCCTTCACCTGCGCCGCGACCAGCTCGGCCACCGCCTGCGGGTCGGAGCCGAAGGAGCGGACCCCGATGACGGGGTTGGCCGGGTTGACGTTGACGTCGGCGTCGGGCGCGTAGTTCTGGTTGATGCCGAGCGCGGCCAGCTCGGCCCCCGCGATCCAGGCCGCGCGGCGGGTGTCGGACCGCGAACCGCCCGCGCCCAGCGCCATCGCGCCCGGCAGCAGCGTCGCGGGCTCACCGACCCGGCAGACGATGCCGTGTTCCTGGTCGGTGGAGATGAGCAGCGGCACCCGGGAGCGCTCGCCGAGGGCGGCCTCCTGGATGCCGTTGGAGAGGGCGGCGATCTGGTGCGGGTCGCGGGTGTTGTGCGCCCAGGCGAAGTAGATGATCCCGCCGACGTGGTACGCCGAGACCAGCTCGGCGGCGGTACGGACCCCGATCTCCTTGAGGTTCGCGTCGATGTCGGCCTGGTCGGGGTCGGTGGCGGAGTGCCCGTACACCCGCATCACGAAGAGCTGGCCGACCTTCTCCTCCAGGCTCATCCCGGCGATGATCCGCCGCAGCCGACGATCGGTGGAGGCGTTCGTGGAGCCATCGGCGGGGTGCGCGGACGCGGTGCCGGCGAGCGGGAGGGCGCCGGTGGCGGCGGCCGCCGTGGCGGCGGCGGTGGCGGTGAGGAGGGTGCGTCGTGAGGTGCGGTGGGGCACGTGAGCTCCTTCCCTGACTGAAAGAAACTTCCAAGATGATACGGATATAGGGAAAGTAACTTTCGGTCAAGGGGGCGGGAGTGGACCAGCAGCGACACGCGCGCGATGGGGTGGTCCACGCCGGACCACCCCCGGCGCTCACTCCAGACCGGCCGCCGCCCCATGGGCCCGGAGCGCGGAGACCGCCGCCGTGATCGCCGGCCGCCGGGCCGCCTCCGTACGCCACAGCGCGTACAGCCGTCGCTCCGGTACGGGGTCGAGCCGCACGGCCACCACCCCGGCCGGCAGCAACCCGCGCCCGAGTCTGGGGATCATCGCGACCCCCAGTCCGGTGCAGATCCACCGCTCCCGCGCCAGCTCCTCCCGCCGCACGGCCTCCCGCCCGGTCAGCGGGTGGCCCGCCGGGACCAGCAGGTCGCACCGGTTTAGGCCGATCACCGCCTGGGCCAGGTCGTCCGGGGCGGGCAGCGGGGCGATGTCCCAGTTGTGGGCCACGGCCAGGTCGATGACGCCCTTCGCCACCAGGTCCACCGACAGGTGCGGGTCCACCTCGTCCAGCCGTACGTCCAGCGCCGGGTGGTCCCGGCCCAGCTCCGCCAGCACTCCGGGCAGCAGTCCGCGCCCCGCCGAGGCGAACGCGCCGATGGTCAGACGGCCCGTCGGCAGCCCCCGGCGCTCCTCCAGCACCGTCTCGGTCCGCTCCACGATGGCCAGCAACTGCTGCGCCGCGTCGACCAGATGGAGCGCCTCCTCGGTCAGCGAGACCCCGCGGCCCCGCCGCTCCAGCAGCGTCGTCCGGGTCTCGCGCTCCAGCTTGGTGATCTGCTGGGAGACGGCGGACGGCGTGTAGCCGAGCGCGGTCGCGGCACCGGCGACGGAGCCATGGATGGAGACCGCGTGCAGCGCGCGCAGCCGGGACAGGTCGAGCACCGTGACGTCGCCGGGGGGGGGGGGC
>NZ_JBHXOX010000035.1:0-35963 GCF_042718795.1 Streptomyces cyaneofuscatus | reverse complement strand
GTCGCGGCACCGGCGACGGAGCCATGGATGGAGACCGCGTGCAGCGCGCGCAGCCGGGACAGGTCGAGCACCGTGACGTCGCCGGGGGGGGGGGGGCTTTCTCGGCGCCCCCGGCCCCGGTCGTCGGCTCTACTGCTTCGGCGCCCCCAGCCGCAGCAGGTGGTCCCGGCCCGCGCTGAGCAGGCCCGGGAGGTCCGCCGCGGCCGGGTGCCAGCGCTTCTCGTACTCCCAGCAGACCCAGGTCTCCGGGTCCAGCGGCTCCAGGCAGGCGGCCAGCGGCAGGGTCCCCGTGCCCAGGGGGAGCGGAGTGAGGTCGTCCGCCGAGGCGACGTCCTTCACCTGTACGTAGCCGAGGTGCGGGGCCAGCACCGCGTGGCCGGCGGCCGGGTCCTCGCCGGCCAGCCAGGTGTGCAGGACGTCCCAGATGGCCCCGATCCTGGGGTGGCCGACGGTGCCCACGATCCGGGCCACGTCGGCGCCGGCGCGGTGGGAGTCGTGGGTCTCCAGCAGGATGCCGACGCCCATGTCGGCGGCGGCCGGGGCGGCCGAGCCCAGGCGGCGGGCGGCCGTCGCGTCGGCGTCCGCCGGGTCCTGGTCGCCGCCGCCGGGGAAGACCCGGACGTAGCGGGCACCCAGGTCCCTGGCCAGCTTCACCAGGTCGGCCAGGTCGGCGGAGATGGCCTTGTCGTCGCCCTCGGCCGCCACCTGGACGTACCCGGCCACGGTCAGGATCTCCACCCCGGCCGCCTTGAACGCCTCGACCACATCGGCCCGCTCCAGGGAGGAGAGGCCCGGGTGGACCGGCTCCTCGGCGTGGGCGCGCAGTTCCACGCCCTCGTAACCGTGCTCGGCGGCGAGCCGGGCGACCTCGGCCACCGGCATTCCCGGCACCCCGAGCGTGGAGAAAGCGAGCTTCACGTGCGTGTCCTTCCCATCGTGACCGCGCGGGAGCGTGTCCGGCGCCTTGCCCCGGCTCCTGCCCGCAGCCCGGGCCCGTACGCGTACGGCAGGCGTCTCAGCCGGGTACCAGTATGCGCAAGGTAAGCGTCTCAGCCGTGCCCGTACGCGTACGGCAAGCGTCTCAGGCGGTGCCCCGCAGCACCTGCTCCAGGCTACCGAGCAGCCGCAGCGCGTCCTCGCGTTCCGCGCCCTCCAGCGCCCGCCCGGCGGAGGGCGCGGCCACCGGCTCCGGGGTGATCACCCGCAGCGCGGCCGCCGCCTGCCGGGCGAACATCGCCAGCAGGTCCAGCTCCCGCACGCCGGAGCGGGCCTGCGGGGAGGCATCCAGCACTTCGAGCACCCCCAGGACGCGGGAGTCGCTGATCAGCGGGGCCGCCATCAGGGAGTCGGGGACGTACTCGGTGGACTCGGCCAGTGAGCGGTCGAAGGACGGGTCGGTCGACAGGTCGTCCACCACCATCGGCTCGCCCGACGTGGCCACCCAGCCGGCGATCCCCCGCCCGGCCGGGAACCGGCGCCCCACCAGGAACTCCTGGCCCTCCCCGGAGACCGCCCCGAAGACCAGTTCGTCCGTCTCCTCGTCGAGCAGGAGGACCGAGCTCGCGGCCGCGCCGAAGATGGCCCGGGCCACCTCGACGACCGACTGGAGCAGCTCGTTGCGGGGGGCGTCGGAGGGGGCGGGGGTGAGGGGGGACGCCGGGGCGGATTCAGTCTTCGGTGTCATCGCGGGTATCTCCTGCCGCTGTTGAGGGACGCGGGGGGCGCTGGGCGCTCGGCTCGTGGCGCACGTTGGCCGCCGACAGATAGAGGGCGTTCTTGAGCTGGAAGGCCGTCATCCGGGGATGCGCCGACAGGATGCGCGCGCAGAGCCCGGCGACGTACGGCGTGGCGAAGCTGTTCCCGGTGGTGCGGATCGTCCGGCCGCCGAGCCACGGCACGGAGACGTTCTGGCCCGGGCCGAAGAACTCCACCGGCGGCTGCGGGTTGTAGAGGTGGAGAGCCGGGTCGTCCTCCTGGTGGCTGCCGACGGAGATCACCGACGCGAACCGCCAGGGGAAGCTCTCCACCGGGGTGTTGTGGGCCGAGGCGACGATCACCGTACGGGCGAAGTAGGCGCTGTCCGCGAGGGAGTGCAGCTCCTGCGCGAACCGGGTCCGGGTGGTCGACAGGCTCAGGTTCACCACGTCGAAGCGCTGCTCGACCGCCCAGCGCAACCCTGCCATCAGGATGTCCCCGGTGCCGGAGAACCGCTCGCCCAGCACCCGGACGCTGTGGATCTCGCACTCCGGCGCGGTCCGGCGGATGATCCCCGCACACGCGGTGCCGTGGCCGCAGGTGTCGCCCGTGGTCGTCGGCTCGACCGTGATCTCGCCGCTCTCCGCGTCCTTGACCACCACCCAGGAGGCGGCCAGGTCGCCGATCAGCGGATGGTCGCGTTCCACGCCGGAGTCCACCACGCAGACGCGTACGCCGCGTCCGGTGGCGGGCCCGGCGGGGTGTCCGCCCGGCGGTCCCGGATCGCCCAGTACGGGGACGTCCTCGGGGCCGCGTCCGCGCAGGCTCCAGGTCAGGCCCTGCCCCGGCCTCGTATCAGCTGTCGTCTCTCCTGTGCCGCCCATCGGTCAGCTCCCTTCCCTCGTCGTGACCATGGCCGTGGGTCCCGCCCGCGCCGTGAGGAAGGCCGCCACCCGGCGGGCCCCCGGCAGGTGCCCCTTGCCCGCGAAGTGCTCCCCGGCGCTCCGGGCCGCCGCCTCGGCGGCAGCCGGGCGGTCCAGGGCGGCGAGCGTGCGGGCCCGGTCCAGTTCGGCGGACGCCTGCACCAGCGGTGAGTCGGTGAGGAGCGAAGCGCGTACGGCCCTGTCGGCGTGGTGCAACGCCTCGTCCGGGCGGGTCCGGGCCGCCAGCCGGGCCCGTAGCCCCTCCAGGTCGACGGCGTCCGCGCGGCTCAGCCCCGACGCGTCGCCGATGCCCGCCAGCCACTTCGCCGCCCGGCCAGCACGGCCCGCGTCCAGCTCCAGCCGGGCCGCGTCCAGCGCCACGGCCGTCCGCATCCCCGCCGCCCCCATCCGCCGGGCCGCCGCGTCCGCCCGGGCCAGCAGGACCAGGGCCTCCTCGCCCCGGCCGAGCAGCCCCTCCACGGTCGCCCGGAACACCGGCAGGAACACCTTCGCCTCCGCGAACCCGAGCTTCCCGGCCAGCCGTTCCGCCTCCGCCAGGCACGCGTACGCGTCGTCGGCCCGGTCCTGGAGCCCGTACAGCACGGCCAACGGGCAGTTGAGCGTGACCCGGACCGTCGGCCGGCCGGACCCGTGGGCCGCCAGCAGGGCGCGGCACCGTTCCACCGCGTCCGGCACCGGGACGGGCCCGCGCCAGAGCGAGATCCCGATCGCGCCGAGGGCCCCGGCCCGCTCCGGCTCCGCCCCGGCCTCCACCGCGTGCTCCAGGGCCCGCGCGTGGTCGCGCTCCGCCTCCTCGTGGCGGCCCGACTGCTGGAGCTGCTGGGCGAGGCGGAGGTGGGCGCGGGCCCGGCCGACCGCGTCGCCCGCCGCCTCGAAGACCGGCAGCACCGCGCGGGCGGTGGCGGCGGGGCCGGGGCGGGCCGCCGGGTCCAGCACCGCCAGCGCGAGGCGGGCGTGCGCGGCCTCCACCGGCGCGTGGCCCAAGTCCCTGACGTGGCGCAGCAGTTCGGCGCCCTCCGCGACCCGGCCGAGCGCCACCCGTACCTCGCCGAGCCCCAGCAGCGCCCCCGCCGCGTCCGGCCGCAGCTCCACCGCCCGCTCCAGCAGCCCGTGCGCCCAGTGCAGGTCGGAGCGGGCGGCGGCCTGGGCCCCGGCCCGGCCCAGCGCGGCGGCGGCGCGGTCCCGCAGCAGCCGGGCCCGGTCGTCCAGCAGCCCCAGCTCGGTGCGGTAGCGGTAGGCGCGCTCCAGATGGCCCCCGACCGCGCCGTCGCCGGTCCGCAGCACGCTCGGCAGCTCGGCCGCCCACGCGTGGCGCTCCGCCTTGGCCCGCTTGGAGAGCGAGGCGTAGGCGACCTCGTGGACCAGCCCGCTGCTGAACCGGTACGCCGACGGCTCCCCGGACCCGGACGGCGCGGGCTCCACGAGGCGCCGCAGGGCCAGCGCGGCGAGAGCCTCGTCGACGCGGCGGCGGTCCTCGGGCGGCTGCCCGGTGGCGGCCGCGTTTCCGGGCCCGGTGACGGTCCCGTGCCCGTGCCCGTGCCCGTGCCCGTGTCCGTGTCCGTGTCCGGTGGCGGTCCCGTGTCCGTACCCGTCGGCGATGGCTCCGGGCCGCTCCGCCGTCCGTACGGACAGCTCCAGCCGCACCAGCTCCGCCGCCGCGAACTCCCGGCCGATCACGGCGGCCAGGTCCACCACCCCGCGCTCGGCCCGGGCCAGCGCGCCGATCCTGGCCCCCAGCAGGGCCTGGAGGGTGGGCGGCAGCTCCCTTTCCGGCCCCGACGCGGCGGGGGTCCCGTCGCCGACGAGGAGCTGCTCCAGGTAGAGCGGGTTGCCCTCGGCGCGGGCCAGGAGCCGCTCGTCGGCCGGGGCGGCATGACCGTCCAGCCGGGCCAGGCCGGCGGCCAGGCGGGCCGCCTCCTCCCGGGGGAGGCCGGTGAGCGTGAGGTGCTCCCGCTTCTCGTCGGCCGCCTCCTCCGGGCGGCCCGCGCAGATCACCAGGACCCGTGCGGGCCCGGCGTCACCCGTCAGCCGGTCCACCGTCCGGACCAGCAGGGGCGCCGCCGCGTGCCAGTCGTCGAACACCAGGACCACCGGCCGGTCCCGGGCCGTCCGCTTCAGGACCACGGTCAGCGCGGCGCACATGTCCTCGAAGGGGGCGTTCGGCGTGCCGTCGCGCAGGAGGCCTCCGGAGAGCAGGGCCATGGCGTCGTCGGTGGCCTCGTCCCCGAGGGCCTGGGTGTGGGTGTGGGTGTGGGTGTGGGTGTGGGTGTGCGGGAGCAGGGAGCGTACGGCGTCGGCGAGCGGCGCCAGCGTGCCGTGGTCCCCGTAGGTGCGGCAGCGGCCCGCCCCGTACGCGAAGGCGCCCGCGCCGCCCCGGCGCGTCAGCCACTCCCGTACCAGCCGGGTCTTGCCGATGCCCGCCTCGCCGGTCACCCGCAGGAGTCCGGGGCGGTCATCACGTACGGTCGTCTCCAACGCGCGCTCCAGCGACTCCAGTTCGGTGGCGCGGCCGACGAAGGGGGCGTCGAAGCGGCGCAGCAGCTCGGGGTCGTCCGCGCCCAGTGCCAGCAGCCGGTACGCCTCCACGCTTTCGCGCTTCCCCTTGAGCTGGAGGGGGCCGGTGGGCTCGGCCGTCACCGTGGGGCCGGCGGCGAGGAGGGTCTGCGGGCCGATGAGGATCTCGCCCGGGCCCGCGTTCTGCTCCAGGCGTGCGGCGATGTTGACGACCTCGCCGGAGACCAGGGCCTGGCGGGCCGTGGCATCCGAACCGGCCACCACCTGACCGGTGTTGACCCCGACCCGGGTCGTCAGCCGGATGCCGAGCGAGGCGTACAGCTCGTCGTTGAGGGCGTCCAGCGCCCGGCGCATCCCGAGCGCCGCCGCCAGGGCCCGCCGAGCGTCGTCCTCCCGGACCACCGGCACGCCGAACACCGCCATGACCGCGTCCCCGATGAACTTCTCCGGGGTGCCGCCGCGCGCCACGATCTGGGCGCTCATCGCCTCGAAGTACCGCAGGGTCACCGCCCGCAGGGTCTCCGGGTCCAGCACCCCCGACAGGGCGGTCGAGCCCACGAGATCGCAGAACAGTACGGTGACCGGCTTGCGTTCGTCCTCGGCGGGCGGAGCGACGAGGGCGGGGGCGGGGGCGGGGGCTGCCGCAGGACCGGCGCACGGCGTCCCGCAGGACGAGCAGAACCGGGCCGTGGAGGGAAGCTCCTGTCGGCACGAGGGGCAGGTCATGGCGGGTCCTCAACTCTCCTGGTCCCACGCGCCCCGGAAGGCGGGGTGGTGGCTGATCCGGTCCTGGGGCGCCCGCGCCGGACCCCCGTCCTGGCGCGAGCGCCCCCTGACGCCGCGAGAACCGCGAGCGCCCCTGGCGCCGCAGAACCGCGAGCGCCCCGGGCGCGCCCTAGAACAGCGCGCCGCCCGCGATCTCGCCGTGGGCCTGGACCTCGGGGCCCACCGCGTCCAGCCGGTTCTTCACGTCGAGCAGCAGCGTGAGCTCCTGCGGTGTCAGCTCGCCCAGCACCAGGCGCTGCTCCTCGGTGAGCAGGTCCACGGGGAAGCCCGCCTCGTACAACACCGCCTCCACCGGCAGCTGTTCGGGATCATTGGGGTGCGGAGGTGGTCCGGTCATCGGGTGACTCCCGTCGGTGGGGTGGGTCCGGTCGGTGGGTGGGTCCGGCTCCCCGCGGCGACGGCGCCGGTGCGGAGCGCCCGAGCCGGACGAACAGCCGGGTGAGCGCGTCGAGGGAGTGCAGCGCGCTGACCGCGACGGCCGCTTCCTGGTCCCGGGCCAGCGGCAGCCGGTCCAGCAGCGCGTGCAGCGCGTCCAGGTGGTCCGTGTCGAGCGCCGCGTGCTCCCGTACGGTCCGCAGGGCGGCGGCGGGGAGAGCGGTGATCCTGCCGATGCGGTCGGTCAGCCCGGGGGCGGGCGCGTACCCCTCCAGCACCGCGATGTAGCCGAGCAGGGCCACCGGGTGGTGGTGCTCGATCCAGTAGTACTGGGGGCCGACGAGGGTCGCCACGTCCGGTGGCGGCTGTGGGCCGAGCGCATCCTCGGGGGCGGCGCCCGCCGCGAGCAGATCCTCCAGCAGCCAGGCGTCGTGCCCGGCCTCCTCCTGGATGTGCTCCGCCAGATAGGTGGCCAGTGGTTCCGACAGCGGGTCGCCGGGCCTCTCCGCCGTACGCCGCAGGGCGAGTTCCATCAGCGGCACGGAGGCCCGGATCACGGCGTGCATGGTGCACAGGTACGTCCGGTAGCGCGGCAACAGGCCTTCCGGACGCCACATATGGGTGGTCGCGCCCCGGAACTCCGGTTCCAGCAGTAGCAGTTTGGTGCGCAGGCGCGTCGAAGCCTTCATGGGAGCGCCGGCGGCAGCGGCAGCGGTGGAGGTGGGCGCGGCGGTGCTCGTCCACGTGATGCTCACCGCGCGCTCCGGGCGCCCACCAGCGGCGCGTACGCCGAGCAGCCGTGCCGCCGGACGATCCCCTCCGGCCCGCCCCGCGCCCCGCGCTCGGCGGCGGCCAGGTCGAGCAGCGCGCCCGCCGGGCCCGCCGCCACCGCACGGGCGCCGGCCGCCACCGCCTCGTCGCCGCCCAGCGCGCGGCAGCCGTCGCAGTAGGAGCCCGCGTGGGGCGCGGCGCCGGAGCGGGCGGCCAGATGGGTGGGCCCGACCGTACGGATCATCCGCAACACCGGCGATTCCAGGGCCCGTCGGCGTACGGTCTCCCAGTCGTCGGAGCCGATGTGCCCGAGGTCCAGATGGGCCGGGGCGGGCCGCCGGTCCACCGTGTCCTGGTTGCAGCAGGCCAGTACCGTACCGTCGAACGCGACCACCGGCCAGGCGGCCATCGAGCACGGCGCCGCCGCCGACGGGTCGGGGCCGGTGCGCGCGGGCCGGGCCCAGGCGGCGGCCCGGCCGAACGGCCGCACCTCGTTGACCAGGGACGGCACCCGGCCGCCGAACTCCTTCTCGATCGCCCGGGTGATGTCGGCCAGGTACGGGTCGTCGGCGCCGGTCCCGGTGAGGTGGAAGCTGACGGGGACGCCCGAATCGCGGATGCGGTGCAGGGCCCGGAACACCTCCGCGCGCGCCACCTCCCGCTCGTGGTGCACGTCCAGGCTCGCGGAGAAGTGGTCGACCTGGGCGATCGCGCGCAGGATCGCGGGCGGGATCTCCTTGGAGCGGGCGAAGAACATCCCGCTCAGCACCGCCGTACGCGATCCTGCGCGTCGTGCCAGGAAGCTCAGCTCGCCGGCGAGCGTGGGCACCAGCAGCGGTTCCCCGCCCGTCAGCAGGACGACGTCCGGACGGTTCTCGGCGGTGAACGAGCCCACGAAGCGCAGCAGTTGACCGGCGTCCGGCTCCTCCCGCACGGTCAGGTCCGACCCGGTCGAGCAGTGCCAGCACCGCAGGGGGCAGCGGCGGGTGAGGCCGAGCAGCAGACCGGCGGCCGGGAAGGGCCGGAGTCCGACGAGTTCGGCGAGTTCCATACGGGCCGCCTCCTTCGGGGGCTGGGGCGCGCCCGGACTCCAGGGGCCGGTGCGCACCCGCCCAGGCTCCGCCGTACCGGTTCACCGGCGGTCTGCCATCGCTTCAGGACCGGTATACGTGCAGGTCAGCTAGGTCGGGCAGGCCTCCGGGCCCTCGGTGGAGCACCCGCGACCTCCGCCGTACTGGCCCCATACCGGCCCCATACCGCGGCCGAAGCGTCTCCCAGGCCGGCGCTCCTAACTTTCTCGGCAACGGCAGGCAACGGGCCGCGGCACACGCCACGAGAACCGGGCCGGCACACCACGAGTGGACGGAGACCACCATGTCCGAGAACACGAAGCCCGCGGCCGGCGACAACAACGAGACCGAGACCCCCGAGGTCGAGGCGCACTCCGTGCTGGACCTCCAGGAGACCCCGGGCGTCATCGACCGCGAGATCGTGCCCGGCAACTGCGTCAGCACCGTGAGCCTCGTCCTGGGCTGATCGACCGGAGCCGGGGCGGCCTCCGCACACCGCGGAGGCCGCCCCGCCCTGCGTTCGGCGCACAGGAAGAACAAGAGGACCACGAAGAGACACCAAGAAGAAGCACGGACAAGACGAACGACAGGAGCCCCCGATGGCAACGCCGCTCCGCTCCAACCGGGATTTCCGGCTGCTCTGGTTGAGCGGCCTCTTCGCCGTGCTGGGCGGCCAGATGAGCGCCCTCGCCCTGCCCCTGCTGATCCTCAGGACGACCGGCTCCGCCGTACAGGCCGGCGCCGTGGGGACGGTCTCCGTCTGCGCGCTGCTGGTGACGATGCTGCCGGGCGGGGTCATGGCCGACCGCGTCGAGCGCCGCCGCCTGATGCGGCTGTGCGACGCGGGCAGCCTCGCCGCCGTCACCGCCCTGACCATCGCGGTCTGGTACGGGCACGCCCCCATGGTGCTCGTCCTCCTGGTCGCGACCTCGGGAGCCGTACTGAGCAGCGTCTACGCCCCCGCCGCCTTCGGGCTGATGCGCGCGGTCGTACCGCCGGACCAGATGGGCACGGCCACCGCACGGCTCCAGGCGCGCACCGCCACGGTCAAGATGGTCGGACCACTCGTCGGCGGCGCGCTCTTCGGCATCCACGAAGCGCTGCCCTTCGCGGCCCAGTTCCTCGGACTGCTGCTGTCGACGCTCTGCATCGCCCTCGTCCGCACCCGCTCCGCGGCCCAGACCCGGGCCGGCTCGGTGTTCAGCCGCCGCGAACTCACCGCCGGGCTCGCCTTCCTCTGGCAACTCCCGTACCTCCGTACGGTATTGCTCGTCTTCGGCCTAGGCATGAACTTCGCGTTCGGCGCCCTCACCTTCACGGCGCTCGCCGTCTTCTCCGACAACGGGACCTCCGGCCTCGGCAGCGGCTTCGTCATCACCTGCGTCTCGGCCGGCTCGCTCGTCGGCGCGCTCCTCGCCCCCAGGATCGCGCCCGACCGCCATGCCCGCGCCCTCATCATCGCCACCTGCTGGAGCTGCGTCCTGACGGCCGCCGCCCTGGCCTGGATCAGCAGCGCGGTGCTGGCCGGAGTCCTCTGCGCGCTCTGCATGGCCCTCTCGACGATCGCCAGCATCGGCTTCCTCTCGACCCTGCTGATCGTCACCCCGGAGGACCGGATCGGGCGGGTGCAGAGCGCCGCGGGCTTCCTGTCCTCGATCGTCCAGCCGTTCGGACCCCTGGCGGGCGGGCTCCTGCTGGCCACCCTGGGCAGCAGCTCCGCCTTCGGCGTCATCGGCTGCGTGCTGGCCGTCTCGGCGGCCGTGGTGACGCTGTCCGCCGCAGTCCGGGCCGGGGCGGCCCCGCCACCGGAGCGGCCGGAGACGACCGAAGAGCCCCCCGCCCGCCCCGTCCACGACGCCGCCGCCGGTCCCGGCGCACTTTGAGGAGGCACACCGTGTCCGTGTCCGGTATCCAGCAGACCCAGCTCTACTGCCTCGCCGACCCCACGTACTACGAGACCCCGGCCCGGCTCCCGGACGAGAAGACCCGCTATCCGCTGGACTCCGCCCCGGCCCCCGAGGGCTGGCGCCGCGTCCGGGGCGGACTGTGGACCTCGCTGCTGCCCCAGGGCCGTGAACTCGCCGAGCAGGGCTGGAAGATCCACGTCTCCACCGTCCCGGAGGAGGCCGAGGCGACCCTGCGCGACACCGCCCGGATCTGCCTCGCCCGCGGGGTGCCGTTCAAGTTCCTCCGCAGCGAGCAGGCGCTCCTGCTGATGTCCGACAAGTACATGGCCCGCTCCGGCGCGGGGAAGTTCCTCACGCTCTACCCGCCGGACGAGACCGTCTTCCTCCGGGTGCTGGACGAGCTGACCCAGACCCTCACCGGCCGCCGCGGCCCGTACATCCTCAGCGATCTGCGGATCGGCGACGCCCCGGTATATGTCCGGTACGGGGCGTTCGTCGCCCGCTGGTGCCAGGATGCCGACGGCGAGCGGGTCCACGCGCTGCGCCACCCCTCGGGCGAGCTGGTGCCCGACGAGCGGGGCGTCGTCTTCCGAGTGCCGCCGTGGGTCACCGTTCCCGAGGTGCTGCGCCCGCACCTCGCCGCCCGCGCCGCCACCGGAGACACCACGTTCCCGTACACCGTCACCGAGTCCCTCCAGTTCTCCAACGCGGGCGGGATCTACCTGGCCCGGCACCGCGAGACCGACCGGCGGGTGGTGCTCCGCGAGGCCCGGCCGCACTGCGGTCTGGACGCGGTCGGCGACGACGCGGTGACCCGGCTGCACCGCGAGCACCGGGCGCTGACCGCGCTGGCCGGGCTCGACTGCGTACCGGAGGTGTACGGCGTACGAAGCGTCTGGGAGCACCACTTCCTGATCGAGGAGCACATCGAGGGCGCCACCCTCCTGGAGGAGATCGTCGCCCGCTTCGCCCTGCTCCATGGATCGGGCACGGACGCCGAACTCGCCACGTACACCGCCTGGGTGGACTCCGTGACCGAGCGGCTCACGCAGGCGCTGGCGGCGATCCACGCGCGCGGGCTGCGCTTCGGCGACCTGCACCCGTCCAACGTCATCATCCGCCCCGACGGCGGGGTGGTCCTCATCGACTTCGAGTACGCCACCGCCCTCGACGACCAGGACACCCCGGTGGCGGGTGCGCCGGGCCTCCAGGCGCCCACGGGGACCCCCGGGGCCGAGGCCGACGCCTACGCGCTCTGGGCGACCTGGCTCTCCATGCTGATGCCGCTCATGGAGATGGCCGGCCACGACCGGGCCAAGGCCCTCACCCTGGAGCGGTGGGCCCGGCAGAGGTACGGCCTGTCCTCCGACGCGGGACCTCCGCGCCCCGCCGCGCTGGTGGCGGCGGAGAGCCGCTTCGGCGGCGAGAGCGGTATCGCCGCGCTGCTCGACGGGCCCGCCCCCGACTGGGCGGAGCTGCGGACCCGCCTCCTCGCGGGCATCCGCGCCGGGGCGACCCCCGAGCGCACCGACCGCCTCTTCCCCGGCGACCCGGCCGCCTTCGCGACCGGGGGGACCGACCTCGCCCACGGTGCGGCCGGGGTGCTGTATGCCCTGCACCGCGTCGGTGCCCCCGTCGAGCCCGCCTGGACCGACTGGCTCGCCGACGCCGCGCGGCGCCGCGACCCGGGCGCCCCCGGCGGCCTCTACGACGGGCTGCCGGGCACGGCGGTCGTGCTGTCCCTGCTCGGCCGGCGCGATGAGGGCCGGGAGCTCTTCGAACGGGCCGCCGCCGCACCCCCGTCCGCCTCGGCCGACCTGCTGACCGGCCGCGCGGGCATCGCCCTCGCCGCTCTGCGGCTGGCCCGGCCGGCCGGTGAGGGGGGCGCGGCGCCGGACGCCGACGCCAAGGTCGACCAGGACCTGGTGGAGATGGCCGTACGGACCGCCGACGACCTGGACCGCCTGGTGCGCGGTGAGTCCGTGGCGGGTCTGGCCGCGCCCGCGTCGGCCGGGCTGCTGCGCGGGCTGAGCGGTGCGGCCCTGCTCCACCTCGAACTGCACGCCCTGACCGGCGAGGACCGGTTCCTGCGGGCGGCCGGCCGGGCCCTGGAGCGGGAGGCCGGGCACTGCGTGACGATGCCGGGCGGCACGGTCCAGGTGAAGGACGGGCGGCGCCACTTCCTCTACCTGGACCAGGGGAGCGGCGGCGTCGCGCTGGTGGCCCAGGCGTATCTGGCCCGCCGCGCCGCACCGGCCCTCTCCGCCCTGCTGCCGGGGGTGCGGCAGGGCTGCGTCCTCGAATTCGTCCGGGAGCCAGGCCTGTTCAGCGGCCGCGCGGGGCTCATGGCCACGGCGGGTCAGTTGTCGCCGAAGGGCCGTACGGAACCCGACGTCCTGGCCTCCGCCCGCAACCTCTCCTGGCATCTGATCGCCCAGGAGGACCGGCTGCTGGTCCCGGGATCACGGCTGCGGCGCTGCTCCGCCGACCTGGCGACGGGCGCGGCGGGCCTGCTGCTGGCGCTGCACTTCCTGTCCGAGGACGGGGACGGGGACGGGGGCCTCTCCGGAGGCACGGACGGAACGGGAACGCCCGGCCTGCTGGAACTGCTCACCCTGGGGTGACGGTCCCGGGGTGAGGGGCCCCGGGTTCCTCACCCTTCCTCCCGCTCGCGCGCGTACAGACAGAGCAGCCGCGGCACTTCGTACAGCGCGGCGTGGGCGGTGACCTCCCCGGCCGGCGAGGTCACCGCCCCCGCGTCGATCAGCGACTCGACGGTACGGATCGCGGCCCGCTCCCCGCACCCCAGCGCCTCCATCGCCCCGTCCAGAGTGAAGCCGCCCTCCTGCGCGGGCCCCGCCAGCCGCCCCAGCGCCCGCCGGTCGTCCGCCGACAGGTCCTGCCACCCGGACGCCATGCGCAGCCGTACGGAGACGTCCCCGGCGACCAGCTCGTCCAGGGCGGCCGACGGATCGCCGAGCCGGTCCGCGTACTCCGCCAGCGGCAGATGGCGCAGGACCGCCAGCCGCATCCCGCCCACCCCCACCGCCAACGGCAGCGCGCCGCAGGCCCGGACGATCCGCAGGGCCGCCGCCGGATCGGTCCGCAACCGCCCGGCCCCGATCAGCTTGCCCAGCAGCTCCAACGCCTCGCCGTCCGCCAGGGCGCCCAGCGCGATCCGGTGCACGGGGGCCAGCCCCGCCAGTTGCCCGCGCGCGGTGAGCACCACCGAGGACGGCCCGGACCGGGGCAGCAGCCCTCGTACGAAAGCCTCGTCCGGTACGTCGTCGAGGACGATCAGCGCCCGGTGCAGCGACAGCCACCGCTGCCAGGCGTCCGCCGCCTCTTGCGACACGGCCGCCGTCACCGCGCCGCCCTCGGGCCCGGCAGGCACCGCCGCATCAGCCGCTACGGTCGACTCAACCGGAACGGCAGAAGTCGCCGGCACCCGCATCCCGCACAACCTCCCCAGCTCGCCCAGGACTTCGGCCGGGGTACGGGCCGAGCCGTCCTCCCGCCGGACCTGGACGTGGAACCGCCCGTCGGGGAAGCCGTCGTCGAGCAGATGAGCCGCCCGCAGGGCCAGCGCCGACTTGCCGGAGCCCGCGGGCCCGGACACGACCACCACCCGCTCGTCCGGAGACCCCAGCAGCGCCAGCAGCTCCCGCAGCTCCTCGCGGCGGCCGGTGAAGTCCCTCGGTGCGGCGGGCAGCGCCGTACCGTGCGCGGTGTCCCGGCCGGCCGCCGAGGGGCGGGCGGTACGGCCCCGGCCCAGCATCGCCCGGTACAGGGCCGCCATCGCCGGACTCGGCTCCAGCCCCAACTCCCGTGCCAGCAACTGCCGGTAGTCGTCGTAGACCGCCAGCGCCTCGGCCTGCCGCCCCGACTGGTGCAGCGAGTTCATCCAGGCCACCCGCAACCGCTCCCGCAGCGGGTGGCGCTCCACCAGGTCACGCAGGCCGTCCACCGCGACGGCGGCCCGGCCGAGCTCGATCTCGGTCTCGGCCCAGTCCTCGTACACGGTCAGGCAGCGGGCCTCCAGCCGCTCGGCCTCCTCCGCCACCCCGGTGGAGTCCCGCAGGTCGTCCAGCGGCGGCCCCTCCCACAGGTCCAGCGCCTCGCGCAGCAGCCGGGCCGCCTTCCGCAGGTCGCCGCGCTCATGGGCGGCCCGCCCGGCGCGGGCCAGGGAGCGGAAGCGCAGGGTGTCCAGCTCGCCCTCGTCGATGGTGAGCCGGTAGCCGCCGCAGCCGTGGACGACCCGGTCCCGGCCGTCGTCACCGGGGGAGCCGAGCAGGGCGCGGGCGGCACTCACGTACACCTGGAGGTTCTTGCGCGCGGTACGGGGAGGGTCCTCGGGCCACACCGCGTCCGTCAACACGTCCACGGGGACCGGGGTGTTGGGGCGGGCGAGCAGGGTGGCCAGGACGAGGCGCTGTTTGCGCGGGCCGAGCGGGAGCGGGCGGCCGTCCCGTACGGCGGTGAGCGGGCCGAGCAGCGAGAAGTACACCGTACCGGCGGGGGCCGGGCGGGCGGGAGGTCGGATCATCAGCGGGCCTCCGGTAGCGGGGACGGGTGGCGGACTGCCGTACGCACGTTTCCGATCCTGCCGCCGTCACGGCACGCGCACATCGGGGCACTGCGCGTATGTTCCGCCCGCACACCCGACCGAAAGCGCTCCGCACCCCCATGTTGTGGGAGCACGCCCCCAGGCCTCCCCGGGCCCCAGGCCCCCAGACGCCCTCAGCCCCCCAGGCCACCTCTGCCCTCCTCAGGCCGGCTCCACCGCGCACTCCGCCGCGAACTCGCACAGCGCCGAGCGGTCCGCCCGGCCCGTCTTGCTGAGCAGGCTGGCCATGTGCTTCTCCACCGTGCGCGGCGATATCGACAGCCGCCGGGCGATCTGCTGGTTGCCCGGCCGCTCCGGGAGCAGCACGAACACCTCGTACTCGCGCGGGGTCACCCCGCTGGTCCGCAGCGGCAGCGGGATGCGGTCCCAGCCGCCCCGGTGCTGGGTGACGCTCGCCCCCGCCTGCCGCAGCGCCGCCCGGCACGCCGAGGCGACCGCCTGCGCCCCGACCCCGTAGAAGAACTCCTCGGCCCGCCGCAGCCAGGCCACCGGCTCGCCCCACCCGTCGGCGCGGGCCGCGTCCGCGACCAGGCGCAGCCCGAGGTGGCGGGCGACCGGGAAGGGCAGGGCCCGGGCGTCGAAGGAGGCCACCAGCCGGGCGGCCCCGGCCCGGTCGCCGGCCCGGCCCAGCAGCACCGCATCGGCCAGCTCCAGGAACTGTCCGTTCCAGGCCAGTTGGGCCCCGGGCGAGGCGCGTACCGTCTCGTACTCCGCCCGGTCGGCCGCCCCCGCCAGCACCCGCAGGAAGGGGCGCAGCCCGTAACTCCCGCTCAGGTAGAAGTAGCTGGGGTGGTCCCGCTCCCAGGCCAGCACCGCGTCCAGCCCCGCGAGCGCCCGCTCCCGGTCCTCCTCCAGGAGCGCGCCGATCGCCTTGCACAGCCCCAACTGGTGCGGCACGAGCAGCGACTGCTCACCGCCCGCCCGCCGGAAGGCGGCCAGCGCGCGGTCCATGTCCCGCCGCCGCCCCCGGTGCGCGGCCATCGTGGCGGCGGAGAGCAGCAGATAGCGCAGCGCCGAGTGGTTGCCGACCCGGGCGCTGGCCTCCAGTGAACGGTCGATGATCCCCTGCGCCTCGTCCCAACGCCCGCACAGCACCGCGTTCATGGCGAGCAGCCCGTCCACCGTCTGCGTCAGCAGCAGCGCGCCCAGCTCGATGGCGGCGGCCCGAGCCGAACGCAGCCGGGAGGCGTCCCCGGTCCGCATGAAGGCGTTCGCCCCGAGCCGCACCAGCGCCTCCACCCGCCACACGGGCAGCCCGTGCTCGGTGGAGAGCGCGAGCATCCGCTCCAGGCAGCCGTCCGCCGCGTCGAACCCCTTCTCCCGCAGCAGCAGCGCCAGCAACTGCCAGGCCTGACAGGCGACTACGGGCAGGCCTTCCGCCTCCGCGATCTCCGCCGCCTCGCGCGCGGCCTGCTCGGTCTCCCCGGGGCGCCGGTGCTCCTGGCCGGGCAGCAGGGCGAGATGGGCGTCGGCGACGGCGAGCGCGGCATGGCGGCCAGGGGCCGGATCGTGGCCCAGCAGGGTGCGGGCGGCCTCGATCTGGCGGGCCGCGTCGGCCGCCCGCTCGGCCATCACGGCCACCCAGGCGATCTTGATGTGGACCTCGCCGCGCCGCTCGGCGGCCTCGGTGCGTGCCGGAACCGGCGGCAGCGAATCGGCCAGCTCCAGGGCGGCGTCCAGGTCACCGCCCTCGGCCCGGGCGACCGCCAGCGACTCGGAGATCGCGGCCCGGTCGGCGTCGGCGGCCAGCGGGCAGGCCCGCTCCAGCAGCACCACGGCCGAACCGTGGGCCCCCGAGGCGAGCATTCGCCGTCCGGCCTCCGCGAACCGCAGGGCCGCGCCCGCACGGTTGCCGGCTGCCAGGTGCAGGGAGGCGACGAGCTGCTGCCCGTCCTCGTCGAGCGGGTGGCCGGAGTGCTCGATGGACCCTGCGGCGCGGCGGGCGAGCGAGGCGCGCTCGGCCGGGGCGAGCGAGGAGATCAGGGCCTCGGCGGTGAGGGAGTGGCGGAAGGCGTACCGATCGGGGGCGGCGCCGTCGGGGGCGATCACGCCCGCCTCGACGGCGGACCGCAGATGGGTGAAGAGGGCCCGGTCCTCGAAACCGGTGACGGTCTGGAGGACGGAGACCGAGAACTGGCCGCCCAGGGTGGCCGCCGCGAGTAAGAGGTCCCGGACCGGCTCGTCCAGCCGGTCGAGTCTTCGGGTCCAGCTCCGCACGATGCCCGAGGGGACCGGTCCGCCGGGCTGCTCGGCCGCCTCCCAGCCGCCCTCCGCCCGGCGCAACTGGCCGGTGTCGAGCAGATCCGCGAGCAGCACCTCCACCAAGTACGGGTTGCCGCCCGCCCGTTCGGCCAGCCGCTGGTGCACCACCGGGGGTATCTCCTCGGGCGCCGCCTCCAGACAGGCCGCGGTCAGTGTCCGCATCTGCTCGTCGGCCAGCGGCTTCAACTCCCTTACGGAGGCGGCCTGGCGCCGCTCGGCGGACCGTACGAGATCGAGCGCGGCCCCCGCCTCCGGGCGCAGCGTGCCCAGGAGCAGGATCGGCAGGTCGGCGAGGTTGTCGATGACGTACTCGACCACCGCGACGGTCTCCGTGTCGCTGTCGTGGAGGTCTTCCAGGAGGATCGCGCAGCCGGACTCCCGGCCCAGCACGGACAGCAGCCGCAGCAGCGCCTCCGCCAGCTCGACGACGGTCTCCGGATAGCCGGGGGAGGCCTCCTGGCGCCACTCGGGGACCAGCCGGGCCAGCGCGGGATGGTACGGGGCGAGCTCGGGGTCGGTCGGGGTGCCGGCGGCCCGGAAGCGGGAGGAGAGCGCCTCCACGAGTGGCCGGAAAGGGACGACGAGACCGGTGGACGTGGCCCGGCCGCGCAGCACGGGCATGCCGAGACCGTAGGCCCGGTAGGCGGCTTCACCCACCAGCCGGGATTTCCCGATCCCCGCCTCGCCGACGAAGAACAAGGCGCGCCCTGAACGCCGTTGCACGGCGTCCAGGGCGCTGCTCAGCAGGCCGATCTCCTCGTCCCGCCCGACGATGACCGGCGAAGTGGCGCGCATGGGCGCAGGCTACTTGAGTCGTAACTCATGCGGCAGTGGCCCAATGCGCCACAATGCGGGCCGAGGTGCGGTTAAAGGGGGATCATGGTGGTCCACGGCAGGTCGATCGTGTTGCCGGCCTCGCCCTCCGAGGCGCTCAGGAGCCTGCTGCGCATCCCCAGCCCGCCGCCGATGCCGAGGGAGATCTGCCCGGCCGGGTGGTCGTACGCGCCCTCGTGGGCGAGCGGGCCGGATCCCTGGATCGCGGATTCGCTGATGTGCGTCATGTCTGCCTCATTCTCTGCTGGGTGCTGAAGCCTGAACGGAATGAACGCTGAACCAAAGGTTTCTGACGGTGAATCGGCTAGGGATAAGAACGATGCGGGGGCCCGCCACCGGCTGCGGGAGGGCCTCTCACCCGACCCCCGCGGACGCGTTGGGTGGCGGCGCGGACGGGTTGAGCAGCAGCGCGGAGCCGATCCGGTCGGGGAACCCCGCCCGCAGCAGTCCGTGCCCGATCCCCGAGAGGCCGGTGAGCAGCCCCGGGTGCGGTACGTGGCCGGGGGTCCCGCAGCGCGGCCCCTCCCGGTCGGCGGCGGCCAGCAGCGTCCCGGCCCGGCGCACCCACGGGGTGCGGTCGCCGGTCAGGGCCGGGTGGCCGAGCAGCTCCAGCAGCCCGAGCTCGCCGTGGCAGAGGCTGTCGTCGGCGAGCGGGGCGCAGTCGGCCAGCTCACCGGCCCGCTCCGCCAGCCAGCCGCGCAGGTCGGGATCGACGAGGGCGTCCGGGCTGTCCGCGACCGCGAGGGCCACCCCCGCGGCCCCCTCGCACCAGGCCCGGCCCCCCGCCACCTCGACGGTCGCCCGGCGCAGGGCCCGCAGCCCCGCCGTACGGTACTGCTCACCGCCCCCCGCCGCGGCGAAGCGCAGCAGCGCCCAGCCGATGCCCGCGGCCCCCTCCGCGAAGCCCCCGGCCGCCGGGTGCGGCGCCACGGAGATCCGCTCGGCGCAGCGCTCGGCGCCCCGCCAGGCTTCGGGCCGCCCGGTGGTGCGGTGCACCGCGAGCAGGGAGACCAGCCCGCCGGCCGCCCCGCCGCGCACCCCGTACCCCTCCTCGGCGGCACTCGCCGCGCAGGCCAGCCGGGTGGCCGGGCCCGCCAGGTCGAGCACCGTACGGTCACCGAGCAGCCCTCCCACCTCGGCCAGGGCGTACGCGATGCCGCCGAGGCCCGCGAAGGCGCCCGAGCCCAGCACCGCGAGGTCGTCGACCCGGCCGTGCAGCGCGTCCAGCAGCCCGGGCACCGGGGCCAGCGCCTCACGGGCCGCCTCGGCGTACCGGTCGGCGCCGGTGAGGGCGGCCAGTTGGGCGAGGAAGAGCGCGGGGCCGGTGTAGCCGCCGGCGAGATCGGCCGCCATCGGCGCGAGCCGCCAGTAGCGTTCGCCGAGCAGTTCCAGGCCGATCCAGTTGGTGCGGGCCTCGTGCCGGTAGGCGAGCGAGACGAGCTGGTCGCCCACCGAGCGTGCGGCGGAGAGGAGTTGCTCCGGCTCGGGGGCCGTCGCGGCCGTCCGGGGCCGCGCGCCGCCCTCCGCCCGGTGCGGCGGTTCGGGGGAGGTGGACACCATGGCGGCCCGGATGATCCGTTCCTGGTCCAGGCGGTCCACCGTGTCCATGGCCCGTACCTTCGCCTCCACCCGGGCCAGACCGGTGGGCCCCGGTGCGGGCGGCACCTCGCGCCCGGTGCCGCTCCACAGCTCCGGGGAGCCGGGCCGGGTGAGGAAGACCGGCACGTCGCCGGCCCACAGCTCCTCGATCTCCTCGTCCTCCAGACCGGGCAGCGCGGGCACGCCCAGGGCGGGGGTGCGCAGCAGGGAGAGGACCTGATGGCGTTCGGCGGCCTCCCGCATCAGGTCGGGGTGGGTCGACTCGTCGAGCAGCGTGGTGTAAGCCCAGGTCGGCCGGGGCACGACCCGTACCTCGTCCTGCGCGAAGTCCGTCAACAGGCCGCGCTTGCCGAGCAGTTCGTCGCGGTAGTCGCTGATCGCGGTGTAGCCGGCGCGGAACCCCTCGCACAGGGCGTCGGTGTACGCGGACGGATCGGCGGGGACCCCGTCCAGCCGGGGCCGGTTGGCGGACTCGGTGAACCGCGCGGAGCGCCGTACCAGCCGCATGGTGTCCGTGCCCGCGTCCGCCCAGTCGGCGGTCTCGATGGGGGAGGGGGCGGCCCGGCCGCCGCCGATCGCGGAGACGTCGAGCGCGGCCGAGTCCCCGACCAGCAGTTGGGGGAGCAGCCCGACCCGGTGGACCGAGGCGTGCAGGGCACGGGCGGCGGGGTCGGCGGAGTGCGCCTGGGAGAGCGGCGGATGGAACAGGGTCTCCACATCGACCAGGACCGGGTGCGGCCCGCAGGCGATGAGGTTCTCCTGGTGCAGATCGGTCCCGTCCAGGAGGTGGAGCAGGGCCAGCAGCGCGCCCTGGCGCCGGTAGAAGAGATGGGTCTCCGCGGTGGACGAGCAGGGCCGCTCCTCGACGAACTCCACCCATCCGTACTCACCCCGGTCCAGCACCCGCAGCGCCCGCAGATCCGGCGTTCCGGGGAGCGAACCGAACCATTCCACCAGGGAGTTGAAGTGCCGGTGCGCCGCCAGCGGGCGCGGCTTGTAGACCAGCCGGGTCCCGTCGGTGAACCGCAGCAGCATCACCGAGCGGCCCCCGCGGTGACTGTCCCCCGCCCCGGCCTCGACCCCGGTCAGCGCCCCCGGACCCCGACCGGCGGCGAGCGTCCCCGGCGAGGTGCCGGGCCCCCGTTCGCCCAGCACACCGGAGGCGGCCAGCAGCTCCCGGTCGTCGGCGAGCCGCCCGAGCATCTCCGTGAGGGCGTCGGCGGCGGCCAGACTCGTGCGGGCCAGGATGCGGGCCAGCACGGGATAGGCGGTGAGGAAGGCCGCGAGCCCGTCCCGCCCCGCCGTCCGCCGCACGAAGTCCCGGAACCGCTCCTTCGGCCCCTCCCCGGCCAGCCGCCCCGCCCGCCGCGCCTTGTACAGCTCCAGTACGAGCGTCCGCGCCGCGAGCCGGGCCAGCCGGCCGACCAGGTGGGACCGGAAGTCCTCCAGTACGGGGGCGAGCCCGACGGCCGTCCCGGCCCGTACGGCGTTGTTGGACGGCGAGGTCAGCAGCCGGCCGGCGGCCCGCTCGGCGAACGGGGCCACGACGAGGGCGAATCCGGAGAGCCCCGGGTACTCCCGCCTGGGGACGACGGCCTCGGCCGGCGCGTCGGCGATGACGGCCCGGACGAAGACGACCCAGTCGGGCTCGCCCATGGGCGGCTCCCCGACGACTCCGGGGAGCCACCAGGGGTTGGCGCGGGGAGCGGGGGCGTTGCTGGTGCCGTTGCCGTTGCCGTTGCTGTTCGTGGGCGGGCGGTTCGCGTCGGCGTGGTCCGCGTACGGGTGGTCCGTGTCGGCGTGGTCCATGTACGAGTGGTCCGTGTCCGTGGGGTTCGTGCGGGCCGCCGCGGCGGCGATGACGCCCACTCCGGCGGACGCGGCAGACAGGGCGGATGCGACAGGGGCGGCGGACGCGTTCGCGCCGGCGGACCCGTGGGTACCCGGGAGGGCGAGCCGGGCAGCAGCCCCCGTACCGCCGCTGCCGATCAGTTCCTTCTCCACCGCACCTCCCAGGTCGGGAGCAGCCCACCGGACCGCTCACGAACCATCCTGGAGGGGGGACTCGCGCGGCGCATGGGGGAGTTGCCCCCATCTTTCGCCCCCCGGCCCGCAGAGGGGTCCGGGAGCTGCGCGGAGGAGCCCGAGTGGCTTCGCGGAGGAGCCCGAGTGGCTGCGCGGACGAGCCCCGATGGCTGCGCGGAGGAGCCTGGCGGTCGCGTCGAGGAGGGACCTCACCCCACCCGGGGCGGAGCCGTGGACCCCCGGATCATCAGCTCGGCCGCGATGGTGGCGATGCCCCCGGGCGGCGGGTTCTCCTTGCCCATGGCGATGCGCCCGGCCCGCGCGCCCGCCTCGAAGAGCGGCAGCCGTACGGTCGTCAGCGCGGGGACGGCGTCCACCGAGAACGGCAGGTCGTCGAAGCCCGCCACCGAGATGTCCTGCGGGATGCGCAGCCCCTGGTCCCGTACGGCGGCGCAAGCGCCCAGCGCCACGGTGTCGTTGGCGGCGACGACGGCGGTCACGGTCGGGTCCCGGCGCAGTATGTCGAGGGTGGCCTCGTACCCGGAGCGCCGGTCGTAGGGCCCGTGCACGGTGAGCCGCTCCGCGTCCCCGGCCTCCGCGCCGAGCCCGGCGCCCCGCAGCGCCTCACGGTGGCCTTCAAGACGGTGCCGGGTGGTGGTGCGTTCGGGGGGCCCGGCGACGTAACCGATCCTGCGGTGGCCCAGCGAGATCAGGTGCTCGGTCAACCGCCGCCCGCCGCCCCGGTTGTCGAAGGCGAGCGCGGCGACGAGCGCGTCCCCCTGGGGGAGCGGGGGCCGCCCGCAGAAGACGATCCGGGTGCCCGCGTCCGCCATCTTGGCCAGCTTCGCGGCCATCGCGGCCTGGTGCTCCGGGTACTCGACCGCGCCCCCGGTGAGGACGACGGCGGCGGCGCGCTGGCGCTGGAGGAGGGTGAGGTAGGTGAGCTCGCGCTCGGGGGAGCCGCCGGTGTTGCAGATGACGGCCAGCTTCTCGCCGCCCGCCCGCCCGGAACCGTCCCCGGGCCCGCCGATCTGGGTCTGCGCGGCCCCCGCCATGATCCCGAAGAAGGGGTCGGCGATGTCGTTGACCAGGATGCCGACCAGGTCGGAGGTGGCGGCGGCCAGCGAACTGGCGGGCCCGTTGAGCACGTAGTCCAGGTCGTCCACCGCGCGCAGCACCCGCTCCCGGGTCGACGCGGCGACCGGGTAGTTGCCGTTGAGCACACGGGAGACGGTGGCCGGGGACACCCGGGCGCGGGCCGCCACGTCCGCCAGGGTGACTGTCATCGCTTTCCTCCGTGAGGTCACGTGCGGCGCCCCTCTTGTCCGGCCGCTGTCCGCAGGCTAGCGTCATCTCCTATAGAAAGCGCTTGCTACGGCTGTATGGAGGGAACTTCGTGACACGCAGGACAGTGCGCATCGCCATGAACGGCGTCACGGGTCGCATGGGATACCGGCAGCATCTGGTGCGTTCGATCCTCGCGATCCGCGAGCAGGGCGGCCTGGACCTGGGCGACGGCGAGGTGCTCTGGCCGGAGCCCGTCCTCGTCGGCCGCCGCGCCCACGCCCTGGAGGAGATGGCGGCCCGGCACGGCCTGACCGAGTGGTCGACGGACCTGGACGCGGTGCTGGCGGACGACACCATCGACGTCTACTTCGACGCCCAGGTCACCTCGGCCCGGGTGGAGTCGGTCAAGAAGGCCATCGCCGCCGGCAAGCACATCTACACGGAGAAGCCCACGGCCACGGACGTGGAGGGCGCCCTCGACCTGGCCCGCCTAGCCCGGGACGCGGGTATCAAGCACGGCGTGGTCCAGGACAAGATCTTCCTGCCGGGCCTGCTGAAGCTGAAGCGTCTGATCGGCGGCGGCTTCTTCGGCGAGATCCTGTCCATCCGGGGGGAGTTCGGCTACTGGGTCTTCGAGGGCGACTGGCAGGAGGCCCAACGCCCGTCCTGGAACTACCGGACCGAGGACGGCGGCGGCATCGTCGTGGACATGTTCCCGCACTGGGAGTACGTGCTCCACGAGCTGTTCGGCCAGGTCACCTCCGTAACGGCCCATGTGCAGACGCACGTTCCGCAGCGCTGGGACGAGCACGGCAAGCCGTACGAGGCGACCGCCGACGACGCGGCGTACGGGATCTTCCAGTTGGCGGGCGGGGCGGTCGCGCAGATCAACTCCTCCTGGACGGTCCGGGTCAACCGCGACGAGCTGGTGGAGTTCCAGGTGGACGGCACGCACGGCTCGGCGGTGGCGGGCCTGCGCAACTGCCGCGTACAGCACCGCTCTTCGACGCCCAAGCCGGTCTGGAACCCGGACCTGCCGGTCACGGAACCGTTCCGCGACCAGTGGCAGGAGATCCCGGACAACCAGGAGTTCGACAACGGATTCAAGGCGCAGTGGGAGCTGTTCCTGCGCCATGTGGCGCTGGACGAGCCGTACACGTGGGACCTGCTGGCCGGCGCCCGGGGCGTCCAACTCGCCGAGCTGGGACTGAAGTCGTCGGCGGAGGGCCGCCGCTTCGAGATCCCGGAGCTGACGCTGTGACGGCGATCGTCCCGCTGCCCCAGGGCCCGTACACCCCGCGCGCCACCCCGCTGGACCTGGCGGCCGCTGGGACGCCCCCCACCTCCCGTACGGTCTTCGCGGCGGCCCACGTGGTCGCGGACCCGTACGCGGACGTCAGCCCGGACGACCCGGCGGCCGTCGACTGGGAGTCCACGCTCGCCTTCCGCCGCCACCTCTGGTCGCACGGCCTGGGCGTCGCGGAGGCGATGGACACGGCGCAGCGCGGGATGGGCCTGGACTGGGCGGGCGCGGCCGAGCTGATCCGCCGGTCGGCGGCGGAGGCGAGGGCGGTAGGCGGCCGGATCGCCTGCGGAGTCGGCACCGACCAGCTACTACCCTCCTCCGAGCCGACGTTGGCCGAGGTCGGATCGGCGTACGAGGAACAACTGTCCCTGGCCGAGGCGAACGGCGTACAGCCGATCCTGATGGCGTCCCGCGCCCTGGTGAAGGCGGCCCGGGGCCCGGAGGACTACCTGGCCACGTACGCACACCTCCTGCGCCAGTCGAGGGAGCCGGTGATCCTGCACTGGCTGGGCCCGATGTTCGACCCGGCGCTGGAGGGCTACTGGGGCAGCGCCGACCTGGACGAGGCCACGGACACGTTCCTGAAGGTGATCGCCGAACACCCGGACAAGGTCGACGGCATCAAGATCTCCCTCCTGGACGCGGCCCGCGAGATCGACGTACGCCGCCGCCTCCCGGGCGGGGTGCGCTGCTACACGGGCGACGACTTCCACTACCCGGAGCTGATCGCGGGGGACGAACGCGGCTTCAGCCACGCCCTGTTGGGCATCTTCGACCCGCTGGGCCCGCTGGCGGCCCACGCGGTACGGGTGCTGGACACAGGCGACACGGCAGGCTTCCGGACCCTCCTGGACCCCACGGTCGAACTCTCCCGCCACCTCTTCCAGCCCCCTACCCGCTTCTACAAGACGGGCGTGGTGTTCCTGGCCTGGCTGGCCGGCCACCAGGACCACTTCACGATGGCGGGCGGCCTCCAGTCGGCCCGCTCGCTGCCGCACCTGGCGAAGGCGTACGAACTGGCGGACGGATTGGGCCTGTTCCCGGACCCGGAGCTGGCGGCACACCGTATGCGAGGGCTCCTGGCGGTCCATGGAGGAGCACGATGACCGACGGCCTCGCCCGCCTCTCGCTCAACCAGGAGACGATCAAGCAGTGGTCGCTGCCCGAGCTGGCGGAGGGCTGCGTCAAGGCGGGCATCGGCCAGGTGGGCCTGTGGCGGGCGCCGGTCCAGGCGTACGGCGTCGAGCGCACGGCAAGGCTCTTGGCGGACGCCGGGCTCACCGTCACCAGCCTCTGCCGGGGCGGCTTCCTCACCGCCCCGGACCCGGCGGAACGGGCCGCCGCCCTGGACGACAACCGCCGGGCGATCGACGAGGCGGCGACCGTCTCCACGGACACCCTGGTCCTGGTCTCCGGCGGTCTCCCGCCCGGTAGCCGGGACCTGTGCGGCGCTCGCGAACGCGTGGCGGAGGCGCTGGCCGAACTCGCCCCGTACGCGGCGGAGCGCGGCGTACGCCTGGCGATCGAACCGCTGCACCCGATGTTCGCGTCGGACCGCTGCGTGGTCTCCACCCTCGCCCAGGCCCTGGACCTCGCGGAACGCTTCCCGGCCGAGCAGGTGGGGGTGGTCGTCGACACGTACCACGTCTGGTGGGACGACCGGGCGCCCGCGCAGATCGCCCGGGCCGGGGCGGGCGGCCGCATCCACTCCTTCCAACTGGCCGACTGGATCACCCCGCTCCCGGCGGGCGTTCTGCTGGGCCGGGGCCAACTGGGCGACGGCACGGTGGACTTCCGCGCGTGGCGCCGGCACGTGGAGGCGGCGGGCTTCGGCGGCCCGATCGAGGTGGAGATCTTCAACGAGGCGCTGTGGGCCCGGGACGGGGCCGAAGTCCTGGCGGAGGTCGCGGAGCGCTATCTGCAACATGCCTGCTGAGAGCCCTGATCGAGACCGAAAGTAAAGAGATCGTAAAGGGCTGCAACCTTTGCGTACCCTCCCGGGTCACACATGGCGTCGGGACTTCCGGGGAGGGGTCCGGGGGGAACGGGAAGACCCGACGGGGGGGAAAGCGAGGGGGGTCCGGCCGCAAGGCCGGGCCCCATTCTTGCTTTCCCGGCCCTTTGCTTCCCGGCCCTTTGCTTTCCCGGCCCTTTGCTTTCTGGACCGGCGGGTGACGGACCACGGTTCCGGGGGCCGCCCGGCAGACACCGGACGGCCCCGGTCACTCACACTCTCCCCGGATCACAGCGCGAGCATGACCCGCGCGGGGATACCGGCGTCCGCGAGCGGCCGCAGCGCCAGCCGGATCAGGGCCAGCGCGTTGTCGTCGCCCGCGATGCGGTTGGCGCTGAGTTCGCCGCAGGTCAGGCAGGCGTGGATGAGCATCCACTCCCCGTCCGTCCGTACGGACAGGCTCAGCGCCGCCATCCGCCCACCGCAGCCCGCCGCCCGGTCACCCGGCACCCGCCGGTCCACGTGCAGGCTGACCAGGCAGGACGGGCAGTGGTTGCGATGGGCGGTGCCCGGCGCGACGAGCGAGACATCGAGCCGGCAGCCAACGCACCGGAACGCGTCACCGCGCGCCCCGGCGGGCCCGTGCAGCACGTCCTTAGGACGCTGAGGACGACGCGCCCCGCCCGACCGGGCTCCGCGCCGGGTCACAGGTCACCGAACGCTTCGAGCGGGAACGGTGGCTGCGCGAGGGGACGTACGGCCATCCGCATCAGGATGAGCTGGTTGTCGTCCCCGCAGACGGGGTTCGAGGTCAGCTCGTCACAACGGACACAGCGATGGACGACCATCCAGTCACCGGTGCGGAGCACGGCGATGGAGATCGGAGTCATCCGGCCCTCGCAGTCGGAGGGACCGCCCTCGACGTGGTCGACGAGGTGCTGGGAGTGCAGGCAGCTCGGGCAGTGGTTGCGCCGACTGCCGTCGGGCGCGGACGCGGCGACGGTCAGGCCGCAGCGGACGCAGGTGAAGCTGGAGAGGGAGGACATGGCTGAGCGGTGCTGGGGGTGGTCGTAGGACACCCGGATACTCCTTGCCGAAGGTGAGGAAGAAAGCAGCAGGGAAGTACCGAGCACCCCTCGCGGCGGAGTGCCGAAGGGCGTGGGGGAGAAGCCGTAGGCCGTGGAGCGTCAGCAGACGGTGAACGTACGGCTGCGCAGGCGGTCAGGCCCGGTCACCCCGGCGTCGTGGGCGCGACGAGGGAGGCTCGGAGTCACTGACCGGGGCATACATCAACTGCTTTCCAGGGCACACGGCCCAGAGGTCACCTGCGGTCGGCACCGCGACAAGGCGGAAGCACCGTAACAACGGGAACGGGAGGCGGACCACCGATTTACGCGCGGCGCTCCCGCCGTGGGCGCGCCCGCCCAAGAACCCGGGAGGAACCTCCCAGGAACAGGAACAGGAGTACGCCCATGCCACCAACCCCCACCACCCCGACCACCGGAGCGGCACCATCCCGCCGGAGGAGCTGGCTCACGCTCCTCCTGCTGCTCGCCCTCTGCTACGGCGTCGCCGCGGCCGGAGCGCTCGCGACAGGCGACGCGGGCAGCACGTACGCCGCCCTGGACCGACCTGCCTGGGCGCCGCCCGGGTGGCTTTTCGGCCCGGTATGGACGGTGCTGTACGGGATGATCGCGGTGGCGGCCTGGCTCGTGACCCGCCGCCCCGCCCCGGGCCGCCGACCGGCGCTGGTGGCGTGGGGCGTACAACTGGCACTGAACGCGCTGTGGACGCCACTGTTCTTCGCCGCCGAACAGTACGGGCTGGCCTTCGTCGACATCGCCCTGCTGCTGGCGGCCGTGGTGACCACTGCGCTGCTCTCGGCCCGGGTGGACCGGCGCGCGGCCTGGCTGCTGGTGCCGTACCTGCTGTGGGTGGGCTACGCGGCGGCGCTGAACCTGGCGCTGTGGCTCGCCAACTGACCCCGTTGGACTCGGATGCGGGCGCGACTCGGACGACGGCTTAATACGTCGACAGCGCCCCAGGACGCCCGGCAGAGTGCCTGCCCGTGACGAGCAGCGAACTATGGACCCGTGAGACCGCCGACCGCTACGACACCGAGGAGGCCGAGAACTCCTCACTCACCGCCCTGGTCCCGACGCTCACCTTCCTGGCCGAACTGGCTGGAAAAGGACGGGCCTTGGAGTTCGCCATCGGAACGGGCCGCGTGGGCGTACCGCTCCGGGAACGTGGCGTACCGGTGGCGGGCATCGAACTGTCCGAACCCATGGCGGCGGTACTGCGCCACAAGATCGACGAGGACACACTCCCGGTGACCATCGGGGACATGGCGACCACGGTCGTCCCCGGCGGTTTCACCCTGGTCTACCTGGTCTACAACACCATCTCGAACCTGCTCACGCAGGACGAGCAGGTGGAGTGCTTCCGCAACGCGGCCCGCCATCTGGAGCCCGGTGGCCGCTTCGTCATCGAGCTTCAGGTACCGCCGCTACGGTCGCTGCCTCCCGGCCAGAGCGCGGTGCCGTTCGACGTATCCGAGCGGCATCTCGGCTTCGACACGTTCGACCTGGTCGCACAGATGCAGGTCTCGCACCACTTCACGCGCGACGGCGACGACGGCCGCTACCGTCGGGGCAACTCCCACCACCGGTACGCCTGGCCGGCGGAGCTGGACCTGATGGCGAGGATCGCGGGCCTGGGCCTGGAACGCCGGGTGGCGGACTGGACCGGAACGCCGTTCACCCAGGACTCCACCAAACACATCTCCGTATGGCGCAAGCCGGCTTGATTTTCGCTCCGGACCCATCCGATCGACCCGCAGCTCCGAATAACCCCCTGAGGGCCAAGGCACCGGCCCTCACCTGCACCGTTCGGGGGTGCGACGGCCCGCACCCCCGAACGGCTGCCACCTCGCCGACGCACCCCCCACCCCATTGGGGCAACGGCGGTGAGTGGCCGGGCGCCCCCGGGGTATCAGGCGCACATGGCCTTCATGAAGCGTGTAGCCCTCGCCCCTCGCGCTGTACGTCAGCTACGGCGCGTCCGCTCGGTCTACCTGGGCGGCATGGTGCTCTCCCTGCTGGGACTGTTCCTCCAACTGGACCGAGACGGGGGCGGCGGCCGCCAGATGGAGATCATGACCATCATCCTCCTGGCGTTCACGGCCCTGTTCAGCCTGACGATCGTCCAACTGTGGCGCCACATGAGGACCGCCCACTGCAGCACCGCGAAGAAGCTGTTCCCCTCGGTCTGACCCCCAGGTTCCTCAGACGCGGTCCTGGAAGACGATGTACCACGGGTACGTCCCCACCACGGTGCCGTCGGCCGTCACGGCCTCCAGCGTGTAGAAGTACGTGTCCCCCTTCGTCGCCGTGGCGTCCTCCCACGTCCGGGCGCCCGCCGGGAGCAGTCCGTCGTGCTGGGGCTCGTACGCCTTGGCCGTCGGGTTCCACCGGCTGACGCGGAAGCCCGTGACGGTGGCGCAGCGGGCCGTGTCGGTGCACTGCCAGTCGACGGACGGGCGAGTGGCCGTCCGGTTGTGGCCCAGAGGGCCGAGGCTCCAGTCCCGGGTGACGGTCACGGACGGCCGGACGTCGCGTTCGGTGGCCTCGACCACGGTGACCTCCGGGTCGCTCGGGTGCAGCGTGTTGCCCCAGTGGTCCTTGGCCACCACCGCGTACACGTGCGTCTGGCCGTCCGGCAGATTGCCGCAGAGGATCGCGAGCCAGTCGCTCGTACCTTCCCAACAGGTGTCGGGACCGAGCCACTTGACCGTGCCGTCGGCCTGCCGGGCGCCCTTCCACACCACGTACTCGTCGATGTCGTCCTCGGGCGAGGCGGCCCAGTTCACCAGCATCCCGTCATTGCGCGCGGTGACCTTCACGCCGGTGACCGGGCCGGGTGCCACGGTGTCGCCGGTGCGGACGACGAGCGGGGCGGAGTATGCCGACTCGTTGCCGTACGGATCCACCGCCGTGACGGCGTACGTCACGTACGTGTTCGTGGGCATGTCCACGTCGTAGCAGTTGCCGCCGTTGCCGGCGTCGTCGCTCTCCTCCGCGACGCAGGTCACCTGGGTGCGCGCTGCCGGGTCGAACGTCTTGCCGGGCGAGCGGTACACGCGGTAGTACCCGCCGTTGCCGTAGTCCTCGGTGAAACTGTCGGGCTGGTGCCAGTGCAGGTCGGTGTAGCCGGGACGGGCGTAGACGTTGAGGTCGGTCGGGGACGTCGGCGGCATCCGGTCGACGCCGTCGCTGGTGACCGCCGCGTGCGCACCCGGGTTGCCGACCGCATCAAGGGCCCGGACCCGATAGTACGTGTTCTTGTTCACGGCGCCATCCGTCCGGTACGACGTCGTGGTCGTCGTACCGCGCAGTTCGAACGGTCCGGTAGGTGTGGGGGAGGCGTACACCTCGTACTTCGCCGCGTCGGCGGCCCTCTGCCAGTGCAGGGTGTCGTACCACCCGTCGCCGGTGGTGACCACAAGTCCGGTGGGGGCGGCCGGCCCGGTGCGGTCGAGGGTCGTCGCCGTCACGTCCGGGCTGCCGGTGGACTCGCGGCCCGCCTTGTCGACGGCGCGGACCTCGTACAGAAAGGTCTGGCCGGTGGCGGGCGGGGCGTCGACGAAGGACCGGGTGGTCAGCGCGGATGTCCCGCTGACCTTGGCCCAACTGGTGGTGCCCAGCCGGCGGTACACGCGGTACCCGGCGAGGTCCATCTCCTTGTTGGCGGCCCAGCGCAGGGTGGCCCTGGCCGTCGTCCGGTCGTACGCGGCGGTGAGCCCGGTCGGGGCGAGCGGCTTGACCGTGTCGACGGCGGCCTCGGTGCGCGGGGTGTACGTGAAGGCGGCGTTGGCTACGCCGGTCCAGGCGACGAAGTCCACGCGGATCGTGTGCTTGCCTGCCGGGATGGTCAGGTCGACGGTCTTGCGGACGGTGGCGGAGACGTTCTTCCACAGGTCGATCTTCCGCACACCGTCGACGTAGACGCGCATGCCGTCCTGCGTGGCGGCGGAGAGCCGGAAGGGTCCGCCCGAGCCGAAGTCACGGTCGAGGGACCAACGGACGGAGAAGTTGTCCTTGGGCAGCGTGACGCCGGCCGGGTCGCCGGTCCCGTAGTTCTCGCTGATGGCGGTGTCGCAGGCGGTGAGCTTCGGCGTGCCGCTGAAGGTGGAGTTGCCGAAGTACTGCGCCTTCCAGACGGGAGAGGTGCAGGTGACCGCCGCGGAGGCGGGGGCGGCGGCGGTCACCAGGCCACCGGTGGTGGCGAGCGCGGCCGTCGCGGCCAACGCGGACAGCCGGGTAGGAGTCATCACAGAGAAAAGGCGCCTTTCGGACCAAGTCGGATCATAGGAAAAGTCAGGCGCCTGTGTGACTCGTGAGTCGGGGGCAGGGTTGTCCGTATCCCCGCACGTTTTTCGGCAGCGACCGCCTGCTCACCCATCGATGCGGCGAGCTGCGCCGGGTGTTGCCGAACCAGGGGACTTGCGGCCGTCGGCCTCGGACAGCCCTGAGCAGGTCGCGGAGGGTGGTCATGCGTGCCTTGGCGTCGGCGGTCTCGGTGGGGTCGGCGGCCGAGACCACGCACCACCACACCCTGCAGACATCATCCCTCAGGGCAATTCTCCGCGCGCCACTGGATTCGAAGGGAACTCCATGACCAGATACATCACCATCAGGATCCTCGTGAAGGGCGTCGCATCCCCGGTGGCGCCGAAGAGCGCCACGTCGATCCCCTCCTTCTTATGGCTCACCGGACGCGGGCAGTTTCGAACTTGCGCTCGCGGGCACCCAGGTTACGGCCCCGATGACGATCTGGCGCTGGACTCCGATGACCGCCTTGAAGGCGGCGCCCCTGTTTCCCGCTGCCCTGCCCGAGAGACTCCCGGGGTCTGACGGCCCGCTCCCGGACCGCACCGGGCAACCGCCCGGACGAGATCAGAAGTCGAGGGCTTACGTGTCGATCACCACCGTGGGTGCGGTGTACGGGTGTCTCGGCATAGGAGCCTTCCTCGCCGCCGCGCTGCCTCGGCTGCTTTCCCGTCTGCCGGTCTCGGTCCCGATGGTGTTCCTCGCCGCCGGTGTGCTCCTCTACCTCGCGCCGCTGCCGCTGCCCGAGATCGACCCGGTCGCCGACCGGGTCTGGACGCAGCACCTCACCGAGCTCTGTGTGATCACCTCGCTGATGGGGGCGGGTCTCGCCATCAACCGCCCTTTCGGGTGGCGGTCCTGGGCCGCCACCTGGCGGCTGCTCGGGGTGGCGATGCCGCTGACGATCGGGGCGACGGCGCTCGCCGTCTGGTGGCTGCTGGGCTGGCCGGTCTCCGCCGCGCTCCTGGTGGCCGCGGCCCTCGCGCCGACGGACCCCGTCCTCGCCTCCGAGGTGCGGGTGGGGGAGCCGTCCGACGACGAGCACGACGAGGACGAGGTCCGCTTCGCGCTGACCAGTGAGGCGGGGCTCAACGACGGGCTGGCCTTCCCCTTCGTCCTCGCGGCGGTCGCTCTCGCGGCGGCCGGGGAGCGCTGGACCGGTGGCTGGCTGACGCACTGGGCGTGGAGTGACGTGCTCGTGCGGATCGGGGTGGGTGTGGCGGCGGGCGTCGCCATCGGGCTCCTGTTGGGCCGGGTGCTCTTCCGGGCCCGGGCCACCTCGCTGCGGCTCGCCGAACACGGTGAGGGGTTCGTGGCGCTGGCGGCGATGTTCCTGTCGTACGGCGTCACCGAGGCGCTGCACGGGTACGGCTTCCTGGCGGTCTTCGCCACCGCGTGCGCCCTGCGCAGGTCCGAACGCGACCACGGCTACAACAAGGTGATGCACGGCTTCGTCGAGCAGGTCGAACGCCTGCTGATGGCCCTGCTCCTCTTCGCCGTGGGCGCGTTCGTGGCCTCGGGCGGACTGGCCGCACTCACCTGGCGGGGCGCGGTGATCGGTGTACTCCTGCATCTCCTCATCCGCCCGGCCACCGGCTGGCTCGCCCAGCTGCGGGGTCCCGGGCTGCCGACCGAGCGGGCGGCCACCGCCTTCTTCGGGATCCGGGGCATCGGCTCGTTCTTCTACCTCGCCTACGCCGTGGGGGAGGGCGGCTTCGGGCGGTACGAGGGGGAGATGTGGGCGGTGGTGGTCTTCGCCGTCCTGATCTCCGTGGTCGTCCACGGCGTGGCGGCGACCCCGGTGACGGCGTACCTCGACCGTCGCGCGGCCAAGGCCCCGGCCGGGAAAGAGGCCGGGAACGAGGCCGGGGAGTGAGGCGCCTCTCGGCAGGAGGCCGAGGAGTTCTCGACGACCTGCCTCGTGCCGGTGTCATCGGCCGGCATCGGGGAACTCAGGCAACCGGCGTTCGGTGGCGGCGACCTGTGTGAGCTTCGCGGTCAGGGGCTTGAGCGGCGACGAGGTGAGGAGTCTGTCGGCGAGGCGACGTAGAGCCAGGCCGGTCCGGGTCTGCGGATAGGCGAAGTGCTTGATTCCGCGCGGCAGACGCTGGACATCGTCGACCAGAGGCCGCATCCAGGCTTCGTAAGCCAGCAGGGCGGCCTCGGTGTTCCCGGGGTGTGCGGCGATCTGCGCGGCCAGGACGTATCCGCTGGTGAGAGCGAGTGATGCGCCTCCACCGCCCATCGGTGTGACACACCATCCGGCATCGCCCGCCATGACGATGCGCCCACGGTGCCAGGTCGTCATCCTGATCTGGGTCAACTGGTCGATGTAGAGGTCCTCAGCGGCATCGAAGGCATCGAGGACACGGGGTGCCTGCCAGCCCGCTCCGGCGTACCGCTCCCGGAGCCGGGTCAGGGCGAGCGTGCGGTCCACAGCGGTGAGATCGTTGCCCGGGCTGAAGGAGAGGACTGCACGGGTGGTGCCGTGGCGGTCGGGGCGCAGATGGATCTGCCGTCCCCGGGTGGTGGTATGCCAGCGCCACCGGTTGTCGTCGTGCTCGGTGCGGGGGATCGTGCCGAAGACCATGGTCACGTCGAGGTCGGTCCTGGTCACCTCGCCGGTTGTGAAGACGCGGTCGCGGGTCGCCGAGCGCACACCCTCGGCAACCACCAGGAGATCGCAGCGGATCCGACGTCCGGCGGACGTGACGATGCGGACACCTTCGGCGGACTCCGTTACCGTCTCGACAGTGTCACCGTAGACGGAGACGACACCGGGCGGCAGGTGATCGTGAATGGTACGTGCCAGGTCACCGCGCAGCACCTCCAGCTCGGCCGTCGCACCGTCCGGACCATCGGAAGGCAGCTCGGCCGTCACCCGGCCGTCCGCGTCGACGAAGACCGCCCCCGTCTCCGTCGTGTTCTGGCTCCTCACCGCATCAAACAGCCCCATGCGGTCCAAGACCTCCCGCGCAACGCCCCGCACATCGACGTTCTGACCCCCATCGCGGAAAGCGGGCGCCCGCTCGATCACCGTCACCTGCCAACCGAGCCGCCGCATCCAGAAAGCGGCCGACAACCCGGCAATACTCGCCCCGGACACCACCACACGACGCTCGCCCATGACACGACTCCTCCGATCAGCAGGTCCCCTCACGCAGGCCCTGCTTCCGCCGATGGACGGGCCTCGACGCCCATGATCACCTTCCCCGCGACGGCCCATCCACCGGCTGATCGAGGGCGTCATCGGACGTAGGGGCGGTCGGCCCGTAATCCGTCTCTCACGCCGGGCGTCGAGACCGGCGGCTGACGAACCTGTCCGACCACCCGTGGCCTGACCTGCATCGTGGATCAGCGCGTACGCCGCGCTGATCCACGATGCTGCTGGGAGGCCTGCGGCTACCTCAGCGCGTACGCCGCTGCCTGCGCGAGCGTGCTCGCCGCCTCGGAGCGCTCGGCCTTGGTCGACTTCTTGTCAGCCAGCACCTTGGCGGCCGCAGTGAGTATCTTCTTGCGCGGTCGGCCCGAGGACGTGGTCGACGCCTGGGAAAGAGCGCTTGCCGCAGCCCGCTTCTCGGACCTCGACCCCTTCTTGGACCCCACCGTCTTACCCGCAGCGGATGCCGACTGCTCCCTTGTCGTCTTCTTTGCGCCCGCGCCCGCCTTGCCGGGGGTCTGCGACAGTGCGCTGGCGGCGGCTTTCCTGCTGCTCTTGGTCGTGCCCTTCCGTGTGGAACGGCTTGCTGCCGAGGCAGCCTTCGGGCCCGTGCTGCCAGAGGCCTTCTTCTTCGCCATCTCGCTATCTCCCTGTTCGTCCGCCGGTTCAGCCGTGCCCGCCTGGTACCCGGACTTCAGGCCAAGGAACACCGGAGCCGCACCTTCTGATCCCTCATCGACACGACGGGGCCTCACGTGGACGAAGTGAGATCACAAGCGCGAGGCCGAGACAGGTCTACGGGCCACGGGAGGCTGCACCGCTCATAGAGCCCTTGTCCACCCCGCAGAGCAGGGCGAGGCGGTCGACAACGGCGAGCTCCTCCGGGACGGTCGCGCCCGAGCAGTAGCGGTGGAGGGTGGGCGCGCTGATGCTCAGCCGCTGCCCTCAGCGCCTCGTACCTCCTCCCGTCCCGCGCCTTCAGCGCGCGCAGGAGTTCCGCGAACTCCTGGACGGCGGCGTCCTTCGGCATTCCATCCCCTCGACCCCGCGTCCCAATCGTTCACGTCTTTGCACGTCAGCGGGGGTGGAATGGTTCCAGGACAACGGGTGGTCGCGTGTTCGTTGCAGCCGGCGGGCGCCGGCCCCACGCTGGTGGAGCACTGACCGAACGAACGACCCGACGGGGGATCCACCACCATGAACAAGCTCCGCACCGCACTCGCCACCGCCGCCGCTGCCGCACTGGGCCTTGGGGCTCTCGTGACAGCCCCGGTGCAGGCCGCTGCCCAGCCCGCCTTCCTCGCCGCCGCCCAGATGCCGCCGTCGTCGACGCCGTGGACCGCCACCCAGATCTTCACCGGCGTCCCGGAGAACGGCGGCGTCCTCTGCGCCCCGTACAAGATCCCGGCGCAGAACACCCGCTACCGCGAGTTCAGCACCGAGCTCGACACCAACGG